>CABMPB010000011.1 GCA_902388365.1 uncultured Bacteroides sp.
TTCACTTAAGCTCCCGTTCTCTCTCGAAAGCGGATGCAAAAGTACACGATTTATGAATACCAGCCAAACATATCACACTCTTTTTCTGAACTTTTTTGAAACTAATTTGTAATGTGTTGATTTATAGGCAGGTTAGAAGGAGGACTTTTGCGGAAAACGAAAATGAAGCTAAAGGGAATACACATTATTATATATTATGCGCGCGCATATGCCATTAGTCTATAGTAACTTCCTCCCCTTTCAAGAGCTACTCTTTCTACACATCTCGTTAACATTTACCGTAGGGGCGGATTGAATCCGCCCGAACCAACGGTCACGACCTTGGGAGTAATGCATAAAGTAAATCGTTTTCGGGCAGATTCAATCTGCCCCTACGGTGGATGAAAACATTACGGTAAATGTTAACGGAGATGTGTAGAAAGAGTAGCTCTTGAAAGGGAAGGAAGTTACTATCGACTGTGGTTATCATAAATACATACTATGCAAATTTCATCATAATATCCTTCATTCCTTCAGGAATCTTCCGGAATGCCGATGAATAAAGGGAATCAGGAATTAAACTCCTTCAGCTTTCCTTCATTAATGCTTCATTTTCCTTCAGCTTTCCTTCAGAACTCTTTCAGAACCCTTCATCGCCAACAATTCCCCCTGCGATTAGTTGTTTTCAGCAGATTGTTTCCGTACCTTTGCAAGATTAACTATTTACGAGAATAAAATAATGAACATCACTCTACGGAACACTCAAAAAGGAACCTTGCAAAGCCTGAGCCTGAAAGTACTGACAGACCAAATGAAACAAGGAAAATACATCACATTGATAGACAGATACAGAAACTGGATAGGATATGGACAACATTTGCCAAGACCCAAATACATAGATCAAATCCCCACATTCTGCATGAACGAGGTAGACCACACAGGTCAACCGGCAAAGTATAACGGACTGATACACTTATATATCCGCAACATCGACTCCACCCAAGAAGCCGAACAGTTGCAGGAACAAATCAATGCCTCCGCCCGCACACTGCTATCCTATAAAGGCTTGTCACAACGCAGCATCCACTTCGTGTGCCGCTACACCCTGCCCGGAGATACTACCGAAGAAGCACAACTGCCCGCCACTCCCGAAACGGCACTGCTTTTCCACGCCCACGCCTACAATGACGCCCGCAAGTATTATCAGAAGTTGCTGAAACAACCGCTCTATTTCCAGCCACCCACCCTGACCGAATGGCACCGGTTTGCCTGCGACGAACATCTCTACTATAATCCGGAAGCGGAATGTACCCCAATGGAACAGCCCCTCACCATGCCCGGCACCAGCCCCGGCTATGTGGAATCACTGGACGAAAAATCCGATCCCATCCAAGCCCTTCGCCCGGGTTACCGAAGGGACATGATCCTTTCCGACCTGTTCGACAACTGCTTTGGCGACACCGTTGCCACACTTCAACGTCCCGGCCGTGACGAAGACCTGCACGAATTTCTGTCCGCACTTGCCCGCCGGTGCTATCAGTCGGGCATCCCCGAAGCGGATTGCATCAAATGGACCATCATCACTATGAGCCTCCACCCGCAACAAGCCCGCGTATCGAAAATCGTGAACAACATCTACAGTTACGAAAAAGGAGAACCGGGAATGCGTCCTTGCATCACCAAAGAACAAAAGCTGGCATGGCAACTGAAAGATTTTGTCACCCGCCATTACGAATTACGTTACAATGACCTGAAGCAATGTGTGGAATACATCTCCCGCCGCGCCCCCGGCACGGAGTTCCAGTCGGTGGACGAGCGCGTGATCAACGACATCTGCTTCACCGCCCAAGAGGAAGGCGTACCCGTGTGGGACAAAGACGTGCGCCGCCTCATCGGTTCCCACTTCGCCCGTCCGTTCAATCCCCTGCAGGACTACGTGATAGACACTCCGCGCTGGGACGGGGACGACTACATAGGCAACCTTGCCCGCCGCATACCCACCAACCATCCGCACTGGCCCGCACTGTTCCGCCGCTGGTTCCTCTCGCTCGTGGCGCACTGGATAGGGATGGACAGCGAACACGCCAACTCCGTCACCCCGCAACTGCTGGGCGGACCGGGCGAGCGCAAGTCCACTTTCTGCCGCATGATTATGCCGCCCGAACTGCGCGAATATTACACGGACCATCTCGATCTCAGCAGTCTGAAAAGCGCCACCCGTATGCTGGGACGTTTCGGGCTGATCAACATTGACGAGTTTGACCAGATAGCTGCATCAAAGCAGGCTTTCCTGAAGAATTTCCTCCAGATGCCCGACGTAAAGGACAATGCTCCCTATCAGAGCCAGGTAAAGACCTTCCGCCGCTATGCCTCCTTCATCGCCACCAGCAATATACGCGATGTGCTGACCGATCCCTCAGGTTCCCGCCGCTACCTGTGCGTGGAGGTGACGGGGCAGATTGATACCTCACCCGTGAATTATCAGCAACTCTACGCACAGGCGTATCGCCTGCTTCGTAGCGGTGAACAATATTGGTTTACAAAAGAGGAGGAAGAAATCATACGCCAAGAGAATTCCCGTTTTGAAAAAGAACCGAGCGAGGAACAACTTTTCTGCTCACTGTTCCGTGCCGCCCGCACGGGAGAAGAGTGCGAAGAAATGCGTGCTGCCGAGTTATTGGTAGAAGTGGAACATTATTACGGCGTGAAGTTTGGCAAAAGAGTGCAGGACAACTTCAGCCGCCGCCTTACCAAGCTGCATATTCCCTGTGTACACCGCGCGAACGGTAACTTTTACCGTGTAGTGAGGCTCAATCCTAAAAACAAATAAAAACAGTAAGAAATAATGATTAGATTTGAAGATATTCCCTTTCAGTATGGGCTCTGCCTAAAGAGTGACTGCCCGCTGGCAGATACCTGTTTGCGCCATCTGGCTGTTGCCGCGTTGCCCGAAAGCCAGGATTTTGCCAACATCCTGCTTCCGCAAAAGTGCATTACGGACGCTGGCGGTAATTGTGCCTACTATCGTTCCAATGCCAAAGCACGTTATGCCCGCGGATTTACCCATGTGCTGAAAACATTTCCGGTGGGCGTGCTGGATGCTTTCCGCGACCAGCTGATCGCGATTTATCCGCGCAACAAGTATTTTATGATGCGCCGCGGCGCCATCTCCCTCACGCCCAAGGAGCAGGAGTTAATTATACGCATAGCCCGAAACAAAGGATTCCAAGGTGAGTTTATTTTCGATGGGTATGAGGAGGATTACCTTTGGTAACGGACATTTCATCCTTACTTTCAGCCAATACCTTACAGTCAATAGTTTAGTACTTCCAAGGAGATACTAAAGTATTGAACTGTGAGTATTGGAGTACCATGCTGGAGGTACTGGAGTACCAAGCCGGAAGTACGGGAGTACTTTGCCGGAAATACTGGATTTACCTGAAGGGAAGCTAAAGCATTTGACTTATACCTAGAATGGTTGTTACTATTCGAGAGTAGTTACTAAATAAGTTGTCACATTCTATAGTTCCGAACTGAAAACGTTGCCACTCCGCTGAAGCAAAATGAAGCATTAGTGAAGCAATACTGAAGGAAAATAAGAATATAACTATTTCATTAACAACGGCTTAAATATCAACATGAAGCTAATGAAGCAAATTTAAGGAAAAAGCTAAAGTAGAGCTCATGAATGATCAACAAATTGTTGACTTGGAGGGGTGATATGCGGAGAATAAGATCACTATCTTTTTAGATACAGACAGATAAGTCGGCAAAGAACTCATCTAGCCCTATAACTTTTACTCTAGGAAAAGGAAACGTTGCCAATACACGGAAATGTGCATCTTCAGATACTATATATTCTGCATTTGCAGTAACAGCACAATCTACAAATTTATTGTCGTCCACATCCGCCTCTATCAAATTGAACTTGAAAAAAGCCTCTTTATAAAGTGTATAAGGGCTATGGACTATAGCACTTATAACATTCTGTGCTATAGTAGCTGAAGAGTAACGCTCTAAAATCTCTTCATATTCATTAAGTATCTCATTGGATACGCATAATATAAACTTTCCTTGCAGAAAGTCCTCCCAAATTTTGTGATATGGACTCTTTGCAGGAAGCGACTGCACCAAGCAATTCGTATCCAAGACTACTAACCGTTTCATGACCGATAAGGAGTTCTAAGATGCTGTTTTCTCAATTCATCTAATTTCTTCTGATCCAACACACCTGAATCCCATAACTCATCCAGTTCCTTTTGCGCCTTATCGGCAAAGAAACGGGAAAGAGCCAGCTTCAACTCCTTTAGTTCACTTTCCGTACGAATATTCTTTATAGCATAAAGCAACTCCATTTGGGCTGCATCCGAATACGAAATTCTCATATCTATATATTTTGTTGTTTTCACAAAAATAGCACTTTTCTGACTATCTGCATTACATTGTCCCCTTCTTTTTCTAATCATAATGAAGGATTTAACTTTTAGGAGGGAAGCATCATTCCCGATGAGAGGTCATGTACGTATAAGAATAAAGCCACTTGGAGAGGTGATATGCGGAGAATAAATGATCCTTTCAACGCAAATATACGAAATAATGGGGATAAAACAAGGGTGAGGGGGTTGAGGAAGTTATTTTAGGTGGACTTTGAAAATAAGACCGCCGGAGAAATATTTGCATTGGTTGAGTTCTACGATTTAAAATAAAAATAGTAGATTTGTAGCATAAATGCCAACAAGTAAATTCATGAATAATTTAGAAGAGCCAAAAATGGATTTGTGACTTTGCACAAATATTAAGATTTATAAAATAACAAAACCGATAAAAAACACTCCAATTCTATATGGGAAAGATGCTAAAATGATTCTGGAATATATTTTATAGTTTTAGAATAAAGTTCTAGATTTGCAACCAATAGAACCTGCCAAGCCTCTTAACAAGACTCAAATAGGCGGGTCGTTTTTTTTAAGATGCCGAACTGAAGAAATCGAAAGAAGATTTTAGCCTGCATGGATAATCGCTGAGATATTGCCATTAGGTATGCTTTGCCGTATCTATACCTATTTAAAGGACAATGTGATCAACAACACTTCGGTTTACAAGTCCCTGTGTTCAGTTCATGGATCGTAATTTTGGCAGGTTTGCGTAATATGTGTTGCCACCATTGCCGAACATAGAACAGGGAATTGGCGGTTATCACAACCGCCCCCCACCGAACAAAATTCAGTTGGATAAATTCTGCACTGACGGACAAACGCAGAATATATTACCGTATCTGTATGATACAATACTTCCTTTTTACCGTATCACCCAACAATACATTCGAGGATAAGCTAAAGGCATTATTAGTTGCTTATCCTAACATTGATGCCGGAGCAATGGGCTTTCCTGATAGTTGGGAAAACGAGGATATTTGGAAATCAAAATCTAACTAAAATAGGCTCCAATAAATATTACTTATAAGAATGCCCCACCTTCCAAGAGTCAGGGGCACCAATCTCTACAAAATCCATCATCAAACAAACACTTTCTTTTTCTGAATTCCCCAGCCATTCGTCCCAATAACCTTTATTATCTTTTTGTGCCGCACCTAGCGGAGCATTGACAAAGACCTTTATAGCCTCCCATAATTTATTCAAATCCACCTTTTCCCCCTGCCGTATTTCATTCAGCATTTCATTGAGTTCCGTGAATTGCTTATACTTTTCTTCTATACGCAGACTTGTCCCTTTGAAGCTATAAATGACGGGATGTCCTCCCGGAACATGGGGATCATTATCCGGGAACTTAGCCCATCCCCCCTTGAACTGTATATGCTTGTAGGTTTCTTCGCACTGTTTGCAGAAAGCTATAAACTGTTCATCCTGAGTTCTTCCGATGGAGGAAGTATTTTCCAATACCATATTTACTACACAGTCTGCTTTCTCCTCCAGAAAATCCAATACTTCTTTTGGATATACACCACTGAAATCTACAATGCCATGTGCAAACACCAGTGTATGCGTTTCTTCATTGAAACGGACACGCAGATCAAATGCCCGTACTCCGAATGCATATTGTTGTTGATAGGTCAAATCCTGGCATTTAGCTAATGGCCATGCAAGTAGCATCCACGGTTTTTCTTTATTAGGAGAAAGATAGGTCATAGAGTTGTGCGTACCTAATTTACGTTGTGTTCCCATAGAGTTTGTATTTTAATTTATAAGTTAGAACACTTCAAAGATAATCTTTTATTCGTATATTTGCCCCATCAAACGATTAAAATGAATATCACCTCTACGATCATAACAACTGCAGACGGGAAATCACTCTCCCTGTATGACATATGCCGACTACTATCCAAACGGCAATGGAAGCACATACTTGAACAATTGCAAGAAGAAGAAATAAATATAGAAAGAATAGAGGCGTATGAATACTCGGAAGCCCGGGGAATCAAACACCTCTTTATACGTTTTAAAGGCACAAAGGAAGATACACCGTTCTATCTACTTTCTGAGGAAATATTCTCCAAGATGGCTGAATGCATTGTGGAGGAATTTAGAACTGGAAGTAAATAAACGGCTGAATATCACTACTCTTAATCTGAATAACCAGATAGACCAATGCCACCAGCAGGAATGCTTTCCCCAACAAAGGCAATTTCACCACTCCCCTGCAACAAGCATTCTGCCAGTTATCCGGAGAGAAATGAAGCAAGTATCCTACTCCCATCAGGACAAAGACCTTCCAATATCCTTCTATAAGCTGCATAAACACCTCGGGATGGAATGCCGTAAAGATCTGTTTCAGCATAACGATGGATGCTTCGAAAGTACTGTTGCGGAAGAAAATCCAGCAGAGACACACGAAGTTGAAGGTGATGAGGACAGCAAAGAATTTACGGATGCCATGACTGGTTGCCGTCTTTGGTTTGCCCAGCAAATTGCGCCAGAATTTATGCATCGCCAGTGCCACGCCATGAAAACTTCCCCATATCACGAAATTCCAGGAAGCGCCATGCCACAGTCCGCCCAACACCATGGTGAGGAATAGATTGATATAGGTACGGATCTTGCCTTTACGGTTACCTCCCAATGAGATATAAAGATAATCGCGCAACCAGGTAGAAAGGGAAATATGCCAGCGATGCCAGAAATCCGTAATGCTATCGGCTTTATAAGGCGAGTTAAAGTTCATAGGGAAACGGAAACCCAGCAACAGGGCAATACCGATAGCCATATCGCTATAGCCCGAGAAGTCGCAATAGATTTGCAACGCATACCCATAAACGCCAAACAGATTCTCCACGCCCGAATAAAGAGCCGGATTATCAAAGATACGCTCTACAAAGTTCACACTGATATAATCGGAAACCACTGCCTTCTTGAACAATCCACTGATAACGAAAAAGACACCGGTACCAAACATTTCCCGGGAAACGAATAGCGGTTGACGAATCTGGGGAATAAAGTCACGGGCACGCACAATGGGTCCTGCCACCAACTGCGGAAAGAAGGAAACATAAAACACATAGTCCAGCAACCGGATCAACGGTTGTAACTGACGGCGGTAGACATCTATGGTATAACTTAAAGACTGGAAAGTAAAGAATGAAATACCTACAGGCAGGAAGATGTCCAACGGCTGGAACTTGCCATCCCACAAGGGAGCCAGCATCTCATAAAAAAAATTGGTGTATTTAAAGTAACACAACAACCCCAAGTTCACCCCCAGGCTGGTGAGCAACAACAGTTTCCGTTTCCAAGGAGTCTCGGTGCGCTCCATTCGTCCTGCCAACAGAAAATCCGTAACGGTCACCACTCCCAACAGGAAGAAATAAAAACCGCTGCTTTTATAATAGAAATAATAAGAAAACAGAGTTACGAACAGAATGCGTGCCGTGTCCTTTTTCTGCAATAACATATAAATGAGGCTAAAGCCCAAAAACAGAAACAAAAACAAGCCGCTGCTAAATATCATCGGTTGCTTGGCATTATAGGTAAAGACCTCCGCCAGTTTACTCCAATCCAGTTGCCACATATTCATTGTACGCTTTAATCAGTGCCTGATGCAATAAATTACCTTGTAAACGATACCCTTCGGGAGTGAAATGAATGCCATCCGCACGAAGCATATGGTGCTTTGTCCAGTTGCGGCAGGCATCAGTCTTCCCTCCTACTACATTATACATATCCCAAACTGCCATATCATGTTCCTGCGCATATTCCTTTATCATGCGGGCAACCGTTACCGTCCTGGGATTGATGGTACGGGCGCGACGACGTCCCACGTATGCTCCGGGAGGAGTGGTAAGCAGGAAGACCGCATCGGGACAGGCCGTTTTCAGCATAGTCAGAAAATGATCCATCTGTAACTTATGCGCCTGGGGCAGATAACGGCGGCTATGCGCTTCGTTGGTTCCAAAAGAAACAATAATCAAGTCGGGTTTCAAGTCTGCTATCTCCTGCACTTTCGCCTCATTGGAGAAAGTAACCGAAGTAGCTCCATTGATGCCCAACATATGATAAACAATACCCGGCTCCCCCGTCTCGCGGGCAAGACCGGAGGTGCGGTATGAAATAGTATCAGGATATACAGCCTCAGCACCGAAATCACTTTCCAGGGAACGACGGGTTACCAAAGGGTAAAGATGTCCGCGTACATGGGAATCGCCTATGTGTACCACCCGTACCGGACCGTTCAGTTCATTCAGCTTCTGCAAGAAGGGCGTGAGGGAATGAGTTTCGTCTTCAATTCGATTCTCGCCGGGATGCGTAAAAGTAGCCGGAAGCGAATCGTGTACGACAATCAGGCGCATGGAACGGTGCATTTCTTTTGTTTCGCCGGGTATGCGGAGTGGTTCCAACGGGCGGGACAATGCCGGAAGAACATCCTGGGCATAAAGGCACGGAAGCGACAGAAATAGAAATGCCATCGCCATGCCGAATAAACCAAGAAAGCTGTTATTCTTCCTCATACTCTTTCCGTTTTTCGTATTGCTCTTTGCCATACATCAATGTCTCGAACAAAATTCCTGCCAAGTGCTTGCCTCCCTTAAAATTGATATGGGTATAATCCAGATTGGCCATTTTCCGGTCTATCATGTCTACGATACTTCCTTGTCCTCCCATAGCATCATACATATTCCAGAAAGCAATATGGCTATCGGCGGCAATGGACTGTTGATAGCGAATCAGATTCTTTACACCAGGCATGGTGCGCAGGTCTCCATTCTCATTCTTTGATTCACGGTCGCCCACACTGACCAATAGAATACCGGTTTCGGGAAAAGCTGTTTTCAAATGGTCTATGACAGTGAGCATTCCTTTTTTATAACCATCATATTTCACTCCGCGTTCTGTTGCTACGTTCAGTCCATACTGGATAACAATTAAATCATAGGTACGGAGACGCTGGAAGTCACGTAACGTCTGCAAAGGAATACTGCGCAAATGCAATCCGCTACTGCCTCGCACGCTGAAATTATCCACACATATGCCTCGTTTTCCATCCATCGCCACTCCATAGAAAGTAGCGGAATCGGATTGCTCCACACTCCAACGTACCTGCCCTATCCTGCCTTCCACAGAAACGGCTTGCATTCTGCCATCGCCCACTTCTTCATGCAGTTCTCCTTCTCCCCTGCCATTCACTGTGGAACGGACGGCAGCAAAACCTTTATTCAGGAAATAGAAAGTAGAGACCTCGCAAGTGTCCAGACGGGAAGCATATTTGCTCTGCCCTTTCAACTGCACATAGGCACCTTCACGGGGGAAGAAGTAATGACCGGAAATATCTTGTTGAGTTTTATCAAATCCGATGGAATCATTGGAAGAATGACTGCGCCAGCCTTCAAAACTATGGCGCACCGTGGGGCGATAACCGTTGATAGAAGAAGTAACAGGTACATATCCCACTCCGCAACCACCAAATTCGTTTTGCAGCATTTCGCGTAAATCTGCCGTAAAGATGTCAGCCTCGATAAAGGAATCGCCAAAGTAGGCGATACGCACGGGGCGTTTCATGGTCTTTATCTGTGAAAGGGCTTCGTAGAAATGCTTCATTCCCCGCATGGTAGAGTCTGAATAGTCTTCAATGCAGGTCATACCCGTTTTGCAAGTATCTACAAAAATAGGTTTGACGGGAGGTGGGAGAATGATGGTATCGGAATCACACACTTCTTCTTCCACATCGGGACGGATGTCTGCCAGCAAGTCTACTTTTCGAAGTGGCTTGCCGTCTACGGTCATGGGTGGAAGAAAATACAGCCCCATTAACACGCCTACAACAAGAAGGGTGAGAAGGAAGGTGGCTGATGTATAGTTTTTCATACTGTTTTATTTGTAAATCAGCCGCAAAAGTAGTGATTTTTTAGACGGGGGATGGTATGATGGAGGCTAAAAAAAGAAAAAAGATAATGATAACACCCACTGTAGGGGCGGACCCATGTGTCCGCCCGAATGCTTTAAGCTCGTCTGTTTTATGTCATCGGGCAGACACATAGGTCTGCCCCTACAGTGGATGTTATCATTAATGGTATGGCTTTAAATGGTCTTTTCTATATTCCAGACAAAGGCACGGAGACCTAATTGTTCTGTTTCCTTATCCATTTTGTGCAGAGCGTCCAGCAATGGATCTACCTTCGCATCATCTACTATCGTGATGATGGCCGAACACATACTGGGCCAGGCATGACTGCCATAATGCGGTTCACCTTTTACCGAGCCACGTCCCTGTACTTGCTGCCAATAACTGAAGCCACGACAGTTCTGACGATCCAGCAAAGCCATGATGCGCTCATAAAAAGCCTGATCGAAAGTTATGAATACTGATTTCATTATTTATCTATTTATTTTAAGTATTGTCATTCTGAGCTTTGCAAAGAATCTGTTTACACCAAGTGAATGTATACAGATTCTTCACTAGCGTTCAGAATGACAGAACTATTAATTACTCTTTTTTACTCTTAGTCATTGCTTCTTTGTGTGACTGATAGTAATCGTTCAGTTCACGCGCTGTCTTCATCTTCTTACGACTACGCTTGATGCCCGTACCTGCAAACGAACAGTAAAGTACCGGAACCAGAATCAACGTAAGGATGGTAGACACCGTAAGACCACCGATAACGGATACACCCAACGGACGCCACATTTCAGAACCTTCACCACCACCGATAGCCATAGGCACCATACCGAGGATAGTAGTAAGCGTGGTCATCAATACCGGGCGCAAACGGCTACGGCCTGCAGTTACCACCGAATGGATAACGGACATGCCGCGTTCACGACACAGCGTAATGTAGTCAATAAGCACAATACCATTCTTTACTACAATACCAATCAACATGATACCTCCCAGCAAACTCATTACGTTCAACGTAGTTCCCGTGCCATACAGCGCCATCAATACACCACTGAACGCAAACGGAATGGAGAACATGATAATGAACGGATAAGTCAATGATTCAAACTGCGCCGCCATCACAATAAATACCAAAACGATAATCAAGACTGCCAGCGTACCCAAATCACTAAATGAATCCTGCTGGTCTTCATAAGAACCGGCAACCTGAATACTGATACCACTAGGTAAGTCCATTTTATCAATAATAGCCTCACCGGATGCTACCACACTACCCAACGGAGCACCGGATATAACGGCAGATACCGTTACGATACGTTCACGGTCTTTACGCTCGATGGTAGGAGGAGCAGAACGTTCCACCACCTTACCTATATCTTTCACACGCACCGCCTTACCTTCATTGGTATAGATCAGGATATTTTCCAAATCCTCAATGCTGGTACGGAACTGGGGAGCATAACGCACCTTGATGTCATACTCATCACCATCTTCGCGATAGTAAGAGGACAAAGCACCATTGACACGGTTACGCAGGTACATAGCTGCCGTAGAAAGGTTCAGTCCATGCAATGCCAGTTTCTCACGGTCAAAGTCTACCTGATACTCCGGCTGATAGTCCTGACGACTGATATTTACTTCGGATACACCGTCCACTTTCAACAAGGCTTCTTTCAAAGAAGCAGCCGCCTTATCTGTTTCATCAAAACTGTAACCATAGATTTCAAAGTCGGCTGTGGCCTGTCCACCCATACCGCCACTGCTACCACCTAGGATTACCTGAGCTTTATCCAGTTCGGGATATGCTTTCAAGTCTTCACGCATACCGTCGCAGACTTCTGCCAGCGTAATGCTACGCTCGCTGGGATTATAAAGGTTCACATTGAAGGAAATGATATGGCTACCATTATCCTGAATAGAAGCCCATGTGTTATCTGAATCGGCCTGTCCCACCGTGTAGTTACATACACGCATCACTCCTTCGTACTTCTTCAGCCATTTATCCGTCAACTCCTGAGCCAATGCCTGCGCACGCTCCACACGGGCACCGATAGGCAACTGGAGTTTCACCGAGATACGGCTGTTATCTTGCGACGGGAAAAACTCTGTACCGATACCCTTCGCGCAAATCAAACTAAGCACAAAGAATCCGAAACAAGCCACGACGATAGTCTTACGATGACGAACCGCCCAATTCAGACGTTTCTGGTACCAGTTATCCAATCCATCCAATGAATGTTCTATCGGTTTATAGAATGCCAGGAAGATCTTGCTTTGTTTTTTCTGCAAACGAAGCATCTGGGCACACATCATCGGAGTAAATGACAACGCCGAAATGGTAGAGATAGTCATAATAACACACATCATCCAACCCAACTGGCGGAACAATACACCGGACATACCGCTAACCATAGTCAACGGGAAGAATACCGCAATCATGGTCAAGGTAGATGCAATAACGGAGATAGCCACCTCATTCGTACCGTGAATAGCCGCCTGTTTGGGTTCCGCGCCACGCTCAATATGCGTCGTCACATTTTCCAAAACTACGATGGCATCATCCACCACATTACCAATCGCAATAGAGAGACAGGACAGGGAGATGATATTCAATGAACCGCCATCCGTAATGGCCAGATAGATAAAGGAAGCAATCAATGACATGGGGATGGTGATACAGATAATCACCGTAGCACGCCAACGTCCCAAGAAGATGAACACCACCAAGACAACAAATATGATGGCATACATAATGGTTTCCGTCAAACTGTCGATAGTATTCAAGATATTATCCGAGGTATTGACAATGACACCCAATTTCACATCACTGGGAAGTGACTTCTGCAATTTGGGTAGCTGATCCATTACTTTCTTTGAAATATTCACCGAGTTGGCACCTGACTGCTTCTGAACAACAATCATTGCGCCTTGCACACCATTATTATAGGTTTTCTGCGCACGTTCCTCTACCGAGTCTACCACGGTAGCCACATCGCGCAAATAAACGGAAGCTCCATTGTGAGTGCCAACTACAATGTTTTCCATTTCTTTCGGTTCTTTGAACTCACCTTCCACACGCAATGAATAGGTGTTACTACCCACATCAAACGTACCGCCCGGAACATTCTTGTTCTCTGCTCCGACAACAGAACTGATGGTTTCGATGGTCAAATCATACGCATCCAGCTTGTTGGGGTCGCAATAAATGTTCACCTCACGTTTGGGCGCACCACTGATGGACACCGTACCCACACCGGGAACACGTGCCAACGGGTTCACTACATTATCATCCAATATCTTGTAAAGAGCCGGCTGGCTTTCTTCCGCCTGAACGGACAGCAGCAGGATAGGAATCATATCCGTACTGAACTTAAAGATAATCGGAGTATTGACTTCGTCGGGCAACTGGGAACTTACCATATCCAGCTTATCGCGCACGTCATTTGTCAACACGTCAATATCATAGCCATACTCAAACTCCAAGGTAATGACTGAAATATTTTCAGAAGACTTGGACGTAATGTGTTTCAAGTTACTAACTGAGTTCAACGTATTCTCCAACGGACGGGTTACGTTGTTCTCTATATCGGAAGCACTGGCACCCTGATAAGATGTCATTACCATAATGGTATTGGTATCAATATCCGGATACAAGTCTACCGGAAGTCTGGACAGTGAGAACAGACCAAAGATCGCTACGGCAAGAAAGCATAGCGAGGTCATAATCGGTTTCTTAACCGCACCTTCGTATAAACTCATCTTTATTAATGATTAATGGTTAGTGATTAGTGGTTAGCGACTTCAACTTCTACTCCGTCGGCAAGGCGGGTCTGACCTGCAATCACTACCTGTGAATTATCATCCACACCGGAAATTAATTCGTACTCGGTACCCATGCGGCGTCCCAAGTCCACTTTATTATATGAAACTTTACCATCCTTGTACACATATACATAACGGTCGCCCGAACCGGCACGTTTCACTACAGCCTGATCGGGAACAACAACGTGTTTCAATGTACCAAAGCTCATCGTTACACGGCCGAACATACCCGGACGTACACGCTGATTGGTATTAGGCAACTTGATCTCTACAGGGAAAGTGTGGGTGGTAGCATCAATCGTGGGATAAACCAGACTCACTTTACCTTCAAATTCTTCGTCGCCATACACATCAAATTTCACTGTAACAGACATGCCTTTGGCTACTTTCGGGAAATAAGGTTCGGATACATTGATCAACAATTTCACCGGAGTGATTTGTTCCACTACCAACACAGGAGTAGTAGCCGAAGAATACAAATCACCGTTATCAAAGTTACGCGCTGTAATCACACCATTAATGGGGCTTAACAACTGTGTATTCTCCAACAGGTTATTATACGAAGTACGGCGTACATCCAAAGTAGTCTTAGCTGCATCCCATTCCGACTTGGAAGCACCACCTACTTTATACAGTTCGTCCATACGTTTGAACTCTGTTTCTTCATTCTCAAGTTGTAGTTTCATCTGTTTCAGGCTTGCGGCATCCATCTGTACCAATTTCTGTCCTTTGGATACATGATCTCCCACTTCTACAAAAATGCGGTCGATACGTCCCGCCGAGGTCGGAGCTATATTATTCTTTGCTTCAGCTTCAACGGTTGCTGTATATTCCTCTATTTGATCTACATCACGGGAGGTTACGGAAGCAAGTTTTACTACCGGCTTATCTTCCGCAGGGGCATTGGCAGTTTCTTTCTTCTCTGCTCCACCCGAACACGCACTTAGCATAGCCACAACCAGCAAAGCTGCGATTTGAAAACATTTTCTCATACTGTTATCTTTATGTTATTGTGTTATTATTCTGTTACTTCGTCCACACCTAGTACTAAATCCAAATCAGCCTTAGCTACCAGATAATCGTAAATAGATTGATTGTAAGTCAGTTGCGCTTCTGTCAAAGCCACTTCCGAACTGTTCAGTTCCAAGATAGTACCTTTACCTACCTCATATCTTTTTTCGGCAATGGTACGTCCTTTCTCTGCCTGAAATACAGCTTCCTTGTTACTTACCACTGATTCCGTACTGGCTGCCATGTTGTCCAGATAGCTGGTAGCCTGCATGGTGAGCTGGCGTTCCGTATTGATACGGTTTTCTTCCAACTGCTTCATCTGGATACGGGTTTGTTTCAACTTAGTGAAGTTACTTCCCTTAAACAAAGGAATAGTAAGATTCAAGCCAAGCGTAGAATAGGGTCGCCAGTCATAGTTTCTGAACTTGAAAGTCTCATCCATGGCTGTGTACATATATTGGAAACTGGCAGAAAGCGTAGGCATGAAATTGGTATATTGCAACTTCAGGTTTTGTTTCAACTGCAAAGCATTCAGCTCCAACTGCTTCAAGGTACTGTTGTTTATCAGGTTATTGGGCTGGGGCATTGCCTGGCGGGTAAACATAGACATTTCATAGTCTTTCAGGTTACCTTCCACTGCCACATTCACTTCCGCTTCCATACCCAT
Source organism: uncultured Bacteroides sp. (assembly GCA_902388365.1). Lineage (GTDB taxonomy): Bacteria > Bacteroidota > Bacteroidia > Bacteroidales > Bacteroidaceae > Phocaeicola. The sequence continues at coordinate 15,824 of CABMPB010000011.1, forward strand.
CAGCACTTTCAGTTGGAGAGTAGCCAGGTTTACACCGTTACGGGCAGAAACAACCGTTGGTTTCAAACTGCGCATCTGTACCTCCGCACTGATTTTATCGTATTCACTTACAGAGCCTTGCTCGTACTTGGCTTTCACAATGTTATAGTTATCTTCGCTCTGCTTATAGCTTTTAAGCAAAACTTCATAACTATCCTGCGCCAAAAGCAACTGATAAAAAGCTTTGGTTACCTGGTTTACCATATCCTGACGGGAAGAACGCGCCTGTTCTACCGCCAAGTCTACATCCGTCTTTGTCAGGCTGATGCTCTTATAGAGAGCCGGAGCAAAAACAGGAAGGCTGATGGACAGACCACCGTTATAGGTATTATTCGTACCCATTTCAAACACCTCGCCCCTCATGGCAATGGATTGTTTCTTTATGGCCCGTGAATAACTACCCACTAGATTAGCTTCGGGGAACAGACCTGCATAGGCTTCCCGACGGGCTTCTTTCTTTAACTGGATTTCCTGACCGGCGACTTTAATGGTAGGATTGTCGCTCAATGCTATCCGGACTGCGTCCTGCAAGGTAATCCGTAATGTGTCTTGTGCTTGTGCACTTTGCATTGCCGCATTAATCAGCAATAGCAAGGTTAATGTAGATTTTAAAACGAATTTCATTAACTATTACTCTTTATTATATTAGTGACTAATTTAGTTTCTAACCGTTTTTGTTATGTTCATTGCCTTTTAGGCCCAATAAAAAATTATCCACAATCTCTAATCCCTTCTTCGTGGAGATACCGCGCATGTGCATAAAGACAAGTGTCTCATAAATTTCGGCAAGCGAATAATCCTGGCATACTTCGGAACGAATCAATAAATCCATCTGTTCACATACCATTGCACGCACAATATCATAATTCACATCTTCTCTAAAGATGCCCTGTTCCACTCCTTTGTGATAGAACTCCATTGCCGCATCCAAGTTCTCTTTCCTGCTTTCGGCTATGTAGTTCCTCGCTTTGGGATACTTCTCCATGTCTTCAAAGAATTTCCGGTTTGTCTTCTGAAAATCCTGTGCACTTCTTTGGTAGAACTTCAAGATTACTTCCAAGACATTTTCAGCCTTGGAAGCAACTTCTGCCATATATTCATGCATTTCATCCCGGTGAAGCTTCATGACGTCGAGCAACAAGTCCTCTTTATCATGGAACAGCTCATAAAGTGTTCTTTTTGACATGGACAGACCGGCGGCAATATCGTCCATTCTTACCATTTTGACGCCTTTCTGCATAAAAGCCTTTGAGGCCGCCAAAACAATCTGTTCTTTCATTACCGCTTTATCTGTTCTTTTCTTCTTTATGCTATCCATCTTGATACAGGGGGTAAAGATACACTTATTTTATAATACCCAGCTTAGAAGCTCTAACAAATTCTACTAAATGTACAATTTCGGGGCTTGAAGGCACTTGTTCCTCAATGCGACGTAATGCGTCTTCAATAGAAGTATTTACCTTATACAAGATACGGAAGGCATGTGCAATATGCTTAATAACCGTTTCCGGAAAACCTTCGTGCTGCAACACGGTTGTATTGACACTATAGAAAGAAGTCGGTTCGTGAGCTGCCACGCAATACGGAGGAATGTCTTTGGTGAAACGACATCCGCCCTGCACTGCCGAATAGGCTCCCAAACGGGTTTTTCCCTGCATCAACACATTGGAAGTCAAGATGGCATGATCTTCTACAACGCAACAACCTGATACCTGCGAACCATTACCGATAATGCAATTATTGCCTATAGTCACATCATGTGAGATACGGGCTCCCTGCATAATGAAGTTATTGCTTCCCACCACAGTCTCATCTCCTGCAAAAGTGGCACGGATGATTACTGCATTCTCGCGGATGGTATTATTATCTCCTATACGGGCAATGGTTTCATCACCCGTATATTTGAAGTCCTGTGGAGTAGCTGCAATCACAGCCCCATTGTAAATGGTATTTCCGTTACCGATGCGCGCGCCACTCATAATGCTGGCGTTGGGCATGATGACATTATCATCACCTATTTCCACATTCTTGTCAATGTAGGCAAACGGATGAATCGTTACGTTTTTCCCGATCTTTGCCGACGGGTCTACATAAGCTAACGGACTAATCATATTCGTATTGTTTTTAAGATTATTACTCGCGTCCACCGCCCAATGCACTATACAGATTGATGACAGCCTGCATACGCTGGAAGGTATCGGATACTTCGTTCAACTGGGCACTCAGCAATGACTGCTGTGCAGTGATGATTTCCAGATAGGTAGCTTTTCCTGCCTGGAACAAGTCTTTGTTCATCTCCACAGCTCTTTGCATTTCTGATACCTGTGACTGGTGCTCGCTTAATTTCTTATCTGCCGTATCATATAGGAACAAAGCATCGCTTACTTCCTTACCGGCTTCCAGAATAGTCTGCTGATAGTTCATCTTGGCAATCTGTTCTTCAGCCTTTGATACTTTCAGGTTGGCTATCAGTTTGCCGCGCTGGAAGATAGGCTGAGTCAATGAACCTAGTGCCTGCCAAAGAAATACAGCCGGATTTGAAATGACAGCTCCGTTAGAACCGTTTGTCCATCCCGCAGTACCTGTCAGAGTAATACCGGGATAGAAAGCGGAACGTGCTTGATTAGTAGTATAATAGGCACTTGCCAGAGCTAATTCCGCCGCTTTCACATCCGGGCGGTTTTCAAGCAACTGCAAAGGAACGCCTACAGCCAATTCTGTGGGCATCACTTGTTCTGCCAATGTACCACGGTCTATGTTCTGGGGAGCTTTAGCAAGCAGAACAGAAATAGAGTTCTCTGTTTCGCGCACCTGGCGTTTCAGGTCAGCCAGTGAAGCTTCTGTCTGATGATAGGCTCCCTTGCTTTGTGCTACGGCAGCTTCGGTAGTCATACCTGCCTCTTTCATGGCTTCCATCGTGCGGACGGTTTCTTTCATCAATGCCACATTCTGCTCGGTTACACTCACCTGGCGGTCTAGCATCAATAAAGAATAATAAGCATTCGCAATACCGCCAATCAACTGTGAACGTACAGCCTGTTGATAAGCCTTGCTTTGCAAATAAGATGCTTTCTGACCCCGGTGGGCATTCAGCAACTTACCGAATAAATCCACTTCCCAGCTTGCAGATGCAGGCAACATATAATTCTTTACGGGAGAAGCCTTATCCGTACTGGTCAACGAACCTTGCGGAGCAAGAGCCAGTGACGGCAGATAAGACAAACGGGCGGATGTCAACATGGCTTTTGCCTCCTTTACACGCAGGATGGCAGCCTGCATATCCACATTGTTTGCCAAGCCTTCTTCAATCAAGGCCTGCAACTTCGGATCACGGAAAACTTCCTGCCATGACAGGTTGCCCATATTGGTAGTATCAGCGACAGCCAATGTATCGTTGGCCGAAGCCGGGTCACGATAGATGCCATTGGCATCTATCGACTCGGGACGATCATATGATTTATAAATGTGGCAACTACTCAACAAAAGCGTTGCACAACATAATCCTATTATTTTCTTCATATATAATCTTATTTGCGGGTGTATTGTTCAATTTCAGGTTCAACCTCACTGTTGTCCATATCTTCCCACTCTATCGGTTTCACTTTTTCCTGCAACCATTGGAAGACTACATACAGCACCGGTACAATGAAGATCTGGCAAATCATACCAATCAACATACCACCGATAGTCGCAGTACCCAAGGTGCGGTTACCATGTGCACCGGCACCCATTGCCAGCATCAACGGAATCAAGCCGACAATCATCGCCAATGAAGTCATCAAGATAGGTCGCAGACGGGCAGCGGCACCCAGCACGGCAGCCCAACTGATACTCATTCCCTGCTTACGACGATCTAGCGCAAATTCTACAATCAAGATGGCGTTCTTAGCCAACAGACCCATCAACATGATCAACGCAATCTGCATATAGATATTGTTTGACATCGTACCCAGCACCATCTTCAAAGCCGGAATATTACCCAGTGCGCCAAATGCCTGTACGAACAGGAAGCTACCGAGCAGACCGAACGGAATAGAAAGCAATACGGCGAATGGCAGAATATAACTTTCATACTGTGCACTCAGCAACAAGTAAACGAATACCAGACAGAGTACAAAGATGATACCTGTGGTACTGCCGCTACTTTCAGCTTCTTCACGTGCCATACCTCCCAATTCGTAACCGTAACCGGCAGGCAGGTTCTTCTGTGACACTTCTGCAATGGCAGCCAATGCCTGACCGGAAGTATATCCTTCGGCAGGAGCAACCATCACCTTCATAGCTGTGTACATATTAAAACGGCTGATCAAGTCGGGGCCATATACCTTCTTCATTGTAATGAATTGGGTAATAGGAGCCATCTCGCTACCATTGCGCACCTTGATGTTCTTCAAAGATTCCAGATTGGCACGTTCATCGGGAGAAGCCTGCACCATTACACGATACATCTTACCGAAACGGTTGAAGTTGGATGCATACAAACCACCGTAATATCCTTGCAAGGTAGTAAGAATAGTACTGGGGCTGATACCTACTTTCTTACAAGCAGCCGCATCAATATCAATCATATATTGCGGGAAATTCGGGTTAAAAGTAGTCTGAGCCGATTTGATTTCGGGGCGTGCCGTCAATGCCGCAATGTATTCATTGGTTACATCAAAGAACTTGTTCAAGTCGCCACCGGTCTTATCCTGCATATTCAACTCAATATCACTTGATGCAGAGTAACCCGGAATCATAGGCGGAGTAAAGAACAACACCTGGGCATCTTTCACCACTTTCTGCGCACGCATAAAGAGGGATGCATAAACAATATCCGAACTTTGTGTCAATCCGCGTTCTTCCCACGGTTTCAGTTTTACAATCAATGAACCGTAAGAAGGTCCCTGACCACCAATAAAGCTATAACCGGAAATAATGGTACGGGTAGCCACAGCGGGATCGGCAGCCACCAAGCTGTCTACACGCATGAATATTTCTTCGGCACGGTCCTGAGAAGTACCCGGAGGCAATGTCACAGCACCCATGATAGTACCCGTATCTTCATTAGGCACCATACCGGTCGGCGTTATCTTCATAAATATAACCAGCAACACAATAGATGCGCCTACCAAGCCGAATGCCAACCATTTTTTATGGATAAAGAACACAACCTGCTTCTTATATTTCTTCACCAAATGATCATAATGAACATTGAAAGCTGTATGGAAGCGATCAATGAATGATGATTTCTTCTGGTGTCCGTCTTCATCATGCGGTTTCAGCAACAAGGCACACAGTGCAGGTGACAGAGTCAACGCATTGATAGCCGAAAGGGCAATAGCGATAGCCATGGTCAAACCGAACTGGCGATAGAATGTACCTGCCGTACCACTCATGAATGATACCGGAATAAACACGGACATCATCACCAAAGTAATAGATACGATAGCGCCACCCAACTCACTCATGGCATCAATGGAAGCCTCTTTGGCCGATTTATATCCTTGGTCCAACTTAGCGTGCACACCCTCGACGACCACAATCGCATCATCGACCACAATCGCAATGGCGAGCACCATGGCACACAGCGTCAGCAAGTTGATACTGAATCCGATCAGATAAAGCACGAAGAACGTACCCACCAATGCCACCGGAATGGCAATAGCCGGAATCAATGTAGAACGGAAGTCCTGCAAGAAGACATATACCACGATAAATACCAGGATAAATGCTTCTATCAAAGTCTTGAGCACTTCATGGATAGATGCGAACAAGAAGTCGTTGGCATTCAGTGAAGTACTGACTTTCATACCTGTCGGCATACTAGTCTCGGCATCCTTTAATAACTTTTCGATGTCTGAAATCGTTTCGGTTGCATTTGATCCTGCCATCTGGAATACGATACAGGTTACACCGTCGTGACCGTCTACCTTATTAGTAAAGGCATAAGTCAAACGTCCCATTTCCACATCGGCAATATCTTTCAATCTCAACACTTGTCCGTTGGGCAATGCCTTGATTACGATTTCTTCAAATTCATCAGGAGTCTGCAAACGTCCTCTATAACGGATGGTGTATTGGAAAGTCTGCTTTCCACGTTCACCAAATGAACCCGGAGCAGCCTCAATATTCTGTTCCGCCAAGGCTTCGGACACATCGCTGGGCATCAGTTTATACTGTGCCATCACATCCGGCTTCAACCAGATACGCATGGAGTAGTCCTGCCCCATCACCATCGCTTCACCTACACCGGGTACACGTTGCACCTGCGGGATAAGGTTGATCTTGGCATAGTTTTCAATAAACTCTGTTCCGTATTTATCTTCGCTATCATAAACAGAGAATACCATCAACATGGAGTTCTGGCGTTTCTGTGTGGTAACACCTACACGAGTTACTTCGGCAGGCAACAGACCTTGTGCCATAGACACACGGTTCTGTACGTTTACCGCCGCCATATCGGGGTCAGTACCTTGTTTAAAATAAATGGAGATATTAGCCTCACCTGTATTGGAAGCGGTAGAAGACATATACATCATGTTTTCCACACCATTGATCTGGTCTTCCAGTGGGGCAACCACACTATTCAACACCGTATTAGCGTTGGCACCGGTATAGGTGGCACGTACCGAAACGGTAGGAGGTGCAATGTCCGGATATTGGGTAATAGGAAGGGAGAACAATCCCAATACACCCAAGATGACAATAACGATGGAGATCACCGTTGATAGCACCGGACGATTAATAAATCTATCTAGTTTCATATATTCTTATTTAATCGGTTTTGAATAAATTGTCTAATATAAACCTCCACCGTAGGGGCGGATTGAATCCGCCCGAATGCATCCACAGATACACCATTAATATGTTATCGGGCAGATTCAATCTGCCCCTACAGTGAGAAAACAACTTTATTCATTAATCACTCATTAATTAAAAGCAGTTGCCAGATTTCCGTCGTGCTGGTCTTTCAATGCTTGTTCAAACTTTGCAGTCTTCTCAGCCGGAGTAATCGGTTTAATTTCCTGACCATCCTTCAATATCTGCACACCTTCAACAACAATCCGGTCACCGGCTTTCAACCCTCCGGTCACAATATACTGCTTACCGTTATCCAATGGAGATACGGTTATCTCAGTGTGTTTCACCTTATTATCTGCTCCTACTACATACACAAACTTCTTATCCTGAATTTCCTGAGTTGCTGTCTGAGGAATCAGAATCACATCATTCATGGTATAAGGGAACACTACGTTTCCTGTACCGCCGCTACGCAAGATATTATTTGTATTAGGGAACACGGCACGCATACTTACCGAACCGGTTGATTGTTCAATCACACCACTTACAGCATCAATGCGTCCTTTTTCATTATAAGTAGTTCCGTCTGCCAACTGCAATTCCACTGCCGGCATTTTTTCCAACTGCTCTTTCAGCGTACCGCCTGCCTTGGTCATCTCCAACAACTGTTTTTCAGTCATAGAGAAATACACATACACAGTTCCTATCTCACTCACCGTAGTCAAAGGCTGAGCCACCGATGGGCTTACCAAGCTACCTACACGATAAGGGAATGTACCAACTACGCCATTTGACGGGCTGGTCACTGTGCAGAAACCTAAATTCTGGCTGGCACTGGTCAACTGCGCCTGCGCCTGTGCCAAACTGGCCTTTGCCGAAAGCAACTGGTCTACCGCACTCTGATATTCAAAGTCGCTGATGATTTTTTTGTCATACAGGTTTTTCTTCTGCTGTTCGTTCAGTGTCAATGTGTTGACATTCGATTTAGCCATTTCCACCGCTGCCTTAGCCTGACGTTCTGCCGCCGCATACTGTGTAGGATCAATCTGGAACAATGCTTGTCCTTTTTTTACCGTTGCACCTTCGTCCACACAAAGCTTCACGATGAAACCCGATACCTGAGGACGCACTTCGATATCCTGAATACCCTTGATGGTAGCTGGATAAGAAGTAGATTGCTGACTGGCTGTGGACTGTACCGCCACTACCGTGAACTCATCATCTCCCAGCTTCATACCGCCCTGACCGCCTCCACAGCTGGTGAGCATAGCTATTGCCGCCGAAAACATAGCCAAGCGGCCCAATGAAAAACATTTCATTCCGTTTACTGTCATCTTCATAACTAATATTATTGAACTTTACTACTTATTTTGTCGATTCTATCGAGGTTTTTAGAAAACTTTTAGACCCCATTCAGTTTTTACAGCCGCAAAAGTAGTCATTTTTTTCTCATTTGTTTGCTTAGTATCTGAGCTTTAACTATAAATAACGTGCGTACACGTAGGAGCTTCCCCGATATAAAATTAAAAATCATCAATCCGACATCATTTTATAGCATACAGGCTTCAATTTATAATTTTATTTGTATTTTTGCCAGCAATTTAAAACATTATACTAAATAACAAGAGAAAAGATTATGGTCAAAATTACCAAAGAAGCTGCCTTGCTATATCACTCACAAGGCAAGCCCGGAAAGATTGAAGTTGTACCGACAAAACCGTACAGCACGCAGACAGACCTCTCACTCGCCTACTCGCCCGGAGTAGCCGAACCCTGTCTGGAAATAGAAAAAGACCCGCAAACTGCTTATGATTATACAGCGAAAGGCAACTTGGTAGCCGTTATTTCCAATGGTACCGCCGTATTGGGACTGGGCGACATAGGCGCCCTCAGCGGAAAACCTGTAATGGAAGGTAAGGGACTGTTATTCAAGATCTATGCAGGTATTGATGTATTCGATATTGAAGTCAACGAAAAAGATCCGGAGAAGTTTATTCAGGCAGTAAAAGCCATTGCCCCCACCTTCGGAGGTATCAACCTGGAAGATATAAAAGCGCCCGAATGCTTTGAAATAGAGCAACGCCTGAAAGCCGAACTGGATATTCCGGTAATGCACGATGACCAGCACGGCACAGCGATCATTTCTTCTGCCGGACTGCTGAATGCTTTGGAAGTAGCAGGCAAAAAGATAGAAGAAGTAAAAATTGTAGTAAACGGCGCCGGAGCCTCAGCCATATCTTGTACCAAATTATACGTATCACTGGGTGCACGTAAAGAAAACATCCTGATGGTAGATAGCAAGGGAGTAATCACCAGCGACCGTCCCAACCTGACCGAAACCAAGCAATTTTTCGCAACAGACCGTCGCGACGTACATACACTGGAAGAAGCCATCAAGGGTGCAGATGTATTCCTCGGCTTGTCTAAGGGTAACGTACTGACACAGGATATGGTTCGCAGCATGGCGGCCCATCCCATCGTGTTCGCACTGGCCAACCCCACTCCCGAAATCTCTTACGAAGATGCAATGGCATCCCGCCCCGACGTACTGATGGCTACCGGACGCTCGGACTATCCTAATCAGATAAATAATGTAATAGGTTTCCCGTATATCTTCCGTGGAGCCTTGGACACTCAGGCCAAAGCCATCAACGAAGAAATGAAACTGGCAGCCGTTCATGCCATCGCCGACTTGGCAAAACAACCGGTTCCCGATGTAGTGAATGAGGCATATCATGTAAATAACTTCACCTTTGGTCCCGAATATTTCATTCCGAAACCGGTTGATCCGCGCTTGATAACCGAAGTATCCATGGCGGTAGCCAAAGCAGCAATGGACTCGGGTGTAGCCCGCAAGCACATCACCGACTGGGAAGCATACAAAACCCGCCTGCGCGAGTTGATGGGACAGGAAAGTAAGCTCACCCGCCAACTGTATGAAACAGCCCGTCGCGATCCGCAACGTGTGGTATTTGCCGAAGGTATCCATCCCACTATGCTGAAAGCTGCTGTGGAAGCGAAAGCAGAAGGTATCTGCCATCCTATCTTATTAGGTAATGACGAACGCATAGAAAAACTGGCAAAAGAACTTGACCTGAGTTTGGAAGGCATTGAGATCATCAACTTGCGCCACGACCGCGAATCAGAACGCCGCGAGCGTTACGCTTGCATCCTGGCAGAAAAACGTGCCCGCCAAGGCGCTAACTTCCAGGAAGCAAATGATAAGATGTTTGAGCGCAACTACTTTGGTATGATGATGGTGGAAACCGGAGAAGCGGATGCATTCATCACCGGTCTGTACACCAAGTATTCCAATACCATCAAGGTAGCTAAAGAAGTAATCGGCATCCAACCGGAGTACAACCACTTTGGAACGATGCACATCCTGAACTCCAAAAAGGGTACTTACTTTGTTGCCGATACATTGATTAACCGCCATCCGGACGCTGATACATTGACGGATATTGCCAAATTGTCAAAGAAGACCGTCGAGTTTTTCAACCACACTCCGGTAATGGCTATGCTTTCTTATTCTAACTTCGGTTCGGATACAGCCGGAAGCCCCGCAAAGGTGCACACGGCAGTAGAGCATATGCAAAAAGAATATCCGGAATTGGCTATAGATGGCGAAATGCAAGTAAACTTTGCATTGAACACCAAGTTGCGTGACGAGAAATACCCGTTCACACGCCTGAAAGGTAAAGAAGTAAATACATTGGTATTCCCCAACCTGAGTTCAGCCAATGCTACCTACCAACTGATTCAGTCAATGAGTAATGAGACAGAGGTAATCGGCCCGATTCAGATGGGACTGAATAAGCCTATCCACTTTACGGACTGTGAAGCTTCTGTGCGCGATATCGTAAATATCACTGCCGTGGCAGTAATTGACGCTATTGTAGAGAAGAAAAAGAAAGGAAAATAAAACATAGCATTCACTGTAGGGGCGGATTGAATCCGCCCGAATACATCATTCTAAGTGTTATCGGGCAGATTCAATCTGCCCCTACAGTAAAATGATAATGAAAATCATTTTTAATGCCACTCCATTAAATTACCCCTGACTATAAATTAAGATACTAAACCATGAGTAAACGCCCATTATCCCTCCCGCAAATCGTCATCTTAGCCCTCCTTTGGGTTGCTATTTGTTATATCATCCTCACCGGAACCGAACATATTGATGGACCTTTAATCCTTTCCATTATCATTTCGGGAGTTTTAGTCTTTATTCCATTACTAAAATATTTAAAGAACAGAGGAAAATAACCTTTTATTCGCTTTCCTGCTTACATTTTGTACAATCTGATATTTTTTAGCGCATTTTCTTTATAATTTGTTGCACAATTCAATTCTTATCTATATTTTTGCATCGTCAAAACAACAACAAAAAGAATTAATCAACAATCACATAAAAAAGAAATAGATTATGAATGCAGCTAAGGTATTAGAAGATCTGAAAAGAAGATTCCCCAACGAACCTGAATATCATCAGGCAGTAGAAGAGGTACTTGGTACTATTGAAGAAGAATACAACAAGCACCCCGAATTTGATAAGGCTAATTTGATTGAACGTTTGTGTATCCCCGACCGCGTATATCAATTCCGTGTAACCTGGATGGACGATAAAGGTAACATCCAGACCAACATGGGTTACCGCGTACAACATAACAATGCCATCGGCCCGTACAAAGGCGGTATTCGTTTCCACTCTTCTGTAAACCTGGGAATTTTGAAGTTCCTTGCTTTCGAACAGACATTCAAGAACTCACTGACTACTCTCCCGATGGGTGGTGGTAAAGGTGGTTCAGACTTCTCTCCCCGTGGCAAGTCCAATGCCGAAGTAATGCGTTTCTGCCAGGCTTTCATGCTGGAATTGTGGCGTCACATTGGTCCCGAGACAGATGTACCGGCAGGTGACATCGGTGTAGGTGGTCGTGAAGTAGGTTTCATGTTCGGTATGTACAAGAAACTTTCTCATGAATTCTCCGGCGTATTGACCGGTAAAGGCCGCGAATTCGGTGGTTCACTGATTCGTCCCGAAGCTACAGGTTATGGTAACATTTACTTCCTGATGGAAATGCTGAAAACCAAGGGCACTGACTTGAAAGGCAAAACTTGCTTGGTATCAGGTTCGGGTAACGTAGCACAGTACACCGTAGAAAAAGTAATCGAACTGGGTGGTAAAGTAGTTACCATGTCAGACTCAGACGGCTACATCTATGATCCGGACGGTATCGACCGCGAAAAACTGGACTTCATCATGGAACTGAAGAATCTGTATCGTGGACGTATCCGCGAATATGCAGAGAAATATGGTTGCAAGTATGTAGCCGGCGCTCGTCCTTGGGGTGAAAAGGCAGACATTGCATTGCCTTCCGCTACTCAGAACGAATTGAACGGAGACGAAGCTAAGACATTGGTTGCCAATGGCGTAATGGCAGTAAGCGAAGGTGCAAACATGCCTTCTACTCCCGAAGCCATCCGCGTATTCCAAGATGCTAAGATTCTGTATGCTCCGGGTAAAGCAGCCAATGCAGGTGGTGTATCAGTATCCGGATTGGAAATGACTCAAAACTCTATCAAACTGGGCTGGAGCGCAGAGGAAGTAGACGAAAAGTTAAAGAGCATCATGAAGAACATTCATCAGGCTTGCGTACAGTATGGTACAGAAGCCGATGGTTACGTGAACTATGTGAAAGGTGCTAACGTAGCAGGTTTCATGAAGGTTGCCAAAGCCATGATGGCGCAGGGTATTGTATAAATAAGACCATTCCTTTATATTATATCATATTGTAGAAAAGGGTGCGGAGAATTTATTTTCTGCACCCTTTTACTTGTAATACATCATGAACTATAAAAAAAAGAAAAATAAGTTTGTTGAACCCCATAATTACACTACCTTTGCATCATAATTAAATAATTAAGAGATACAGCAATGGCAATAGAAATTAAATCAATTCCAACATTAAAAGGGAAAGAAGCTGAACGCTTCGCCAAAGAAGCAGATAAAGCTTTCCAGAATAGAGGAAAGATTGACTTCAGCAAACATATTCGCGAAGCCCGTTCTGTATTAAAGAAAGCCAAGATGATATAACCATGAGCTTTCTATTTGAAAAGTGCACTTTTAGTATTTTAGATGTAGACACAATCAATGAAAGCCATTCATTCTCATGTGAAAATGACGACTTGGATGAATTCTTTCAGCATGACGCTCCACTTTATAGCCAACAATTATTAGGGAAAAGTTATTGTTTTCGTTTAGATGAAGACCCACATATCATTGTTTGCGCCTTTACCGTTTCCAATGACAGCATTCGAGTGGATATGCTGCCTAATAGTCGTGAAAAGAAAGTCCAAAAAGAAATACCTCATTCCAAACAAATGCGCCGTTATCCCGCAGTTCTGATAGATGCACATCTTAACACACGCCTAATGTTTTTTGACTTGATTAGTTTGACATAATAATCCTTTTAGGAACAGTTCTTCTTTCATCCAAACAAATAGCATTACAAAAGCAGTAAGAGCTCTAATACTCAATGTCTATACAAGAAAAGAAGAACCATTCCTTTCAACTATTCTCTTATTTGATATACTTTCTCCTCCATTCCTCCAATTCCGGAGTATGTATGCTTTCATCGAAGAAGAAAGGCCCGTCTTCACGGTTCAGAATTTCAATGGCAGGCTCTACATATTCCTCTAAAATACGATTCTTTGTTTGAATAAAATGACCATCCAAGCCCCTTGTCAGGTTTCTATCGTCCAAGGCAATAAAGGAGGTAATCTCCGGATGACGGTCCAAATATTCACGAATCTCCGAGGTACGGGAATCAACGAAATCAAACCATCTATTCGGATCTCCCGGATATAGTTCACGCATTCTTTTGTCAATCTGTTGGCTGATATTCCGCCAGTCTTCAATCTTTTTATTAAGAGCAGTATAATCATTTAGGTTGTGTCTTTCGGAATCCAGGATGCAGAAAGTCGCATCTTCCAAATATTTATCCAAGCCATAAATGGCCAGGAATCCTCTCATGCGCCCCATCCCTCCCTCGCGCCAGTCGGACGAAAGGACGATGCGGGCACCTGTCGCATCAAGAATGCGGCGCAGACGCTCTACTGCATCTTTGTCCCAGTCAAAATATACGGCTCCAATATCACATTTGTTGGAATAGGAATAATTCGCGTAAGCCTCGTAATCAAAATCGGTATCTATCGTCTCGTTCAGATGGGCACAAATGTCCGGAATTTCATTCATGTGCCGGAATCGTTCCTGCTCTCCACAAGGCTGCAGCACGCCATCAATGTCAAGGAATAATGCTTTTTTCATATCATTCGTTTTTTGTTTTATATAGTCAGATAATCTTTAAAACAGCATATTATATTTAAGTAACAATGCAATTTGAATTCTGTTTATGCCAGAAAAATCATTCTACCCGTGCAATATATGCTCTTTGCAAAGATACCATTTTTATGCGTCTTTGGAAGCCTTATTTTCCTTTATCCACTTTTTCAATATTTGGATTTGTTTGTCATAAAGATTGCTTGTTCTATCAATAAAAGGCCGGTTCAGGAACAGAAAGAAAACGACGGCCATAATCTCTGAACTTTGTTGCAATGCTCGTTTCCGTGCACTACTGTCTTCTATTCCGGCAACATATTGAGCAAAAGATTGATATAAGAATGGGATATGCTCATCCCATGGGAATTGCAATTTTGTGAATAATCTTTTTATACCTTTCAATTTCGAGAGCAGATAACTATCCGGATCATTCACATCTTCTACTTTCTCGCCAAAAGAGGTCACCACCATCTCAGTCTGCCTGTCGAAAAAGGATTTCAGTTGTTCCATTTCTTCTGTTGTAAAATGTTCGGATACCTGCTCCATGATTTCCGTAGAATTGGCTACGGAATGTTCTTCTTGTTCTGTACACATAGTATTAAGTATAAAGTAGGGAGAAAAAGAAAACGGTTCCGCCCTAACCCGCTGTCTAACACCTCAACGAAGCTGGGAGCACATTAATGCTTCCCGCGGGGGTACGGAACCGCGTATCATGCATCAGCAGCGAGCATAAAAATGCCCGCTACTGAAATAGAAGCAGGTTCACTACTTCGTTGAGAATGGTTAGACATCACAAAGGTAATATCTTTTTTGAATAATCCCAATGTAGAAGTAGAGAATTTATTTGAAAGAAAACATTGGTCTTGTTTTCCACACTCTCCGGATTTGCAACTCAAGGCTTTTAATAGGTACTTAAAAGAAAATACTTACTTTTGTTACATGAAAGCTCATGAAATGCAAAAACTAATATAGTTTTTAAACAAATTCCACCTTCACGGTCTCACTATGGAGATAACTTGCTCATTATGAGAGGCTATTTAGTGGTGGTGGCAAAAATAGAGCGAGAGTAGTTACCCTCACGGTCTCACTATTGATTTACTTTTTCATTATCATAACATTCTGATTCATAACATAATGCCCCATTATCTGCATATATACCGCATTTCCATAGCCCCTGCATTTTTCTGCATTTTCACTCCATATAAATGCAAATATCGGCATTCTTTGATGCTTGCCATCGTGCAGTAAGAAGCTATCATGCCTGCAAGATTGCATTTTCATCGTATGTTTTTCGTCCTTCGTCTGTTTGATATTCCATTCACGACCAGTCAAATTTGCTTAGTCACAGCTGTGACTAACTCTAATCACGGTTGTGACTAACTTTAATCACGATTGTGATTAGACTTAATCACAGCCGTGACTAAGCAAACTTGTCAGGTCGCCGATGATACTTCGAAGGGATGAGGAACGGAAAAGTCAAAGAATAACTACATTTATATCTTGCAATCCGAATCCAAAAGCACTAAAAATATGTTGTATATAAAAATAGTACTATTAAATATGAAAAAGAGAACAGCGCTTTTTAATAGTAAGATTCGAGAGATGTCACCAAAAAGTAGTAACTTTGTGACTTATTTATGCACGTTTTAATTTCAATATACTAATTAAACAACAAATTCATGAAACTAAAAGCCTTACTAGCCTGCGCGGGGACAGGAATACTTCTTTGCACATCGTGCATCAAGGATGAAGCGCCTAATGCGGAAGCGGATATTCTTAGTTGTAAAGTGCCGGTAGAAATTCTAAAACGAGAACCTATTATTCAAAATAATAGTATTACTCTGATGGTGAAGCCAACTACAGATATCAAGCATCAAGCACCTGAATTTACTCTGACTGAAGGAGCTACTATCACTCCCCCCAGTGGCACGGAACTGGATTTTACAGATCCACAAAAGTATGTTGTGACCTCAGAAAGCGGCAAGTGGAAAAAGACCTATACCGTAACCTACACTATAGATGAGATTCCCACTTACTATGCATTTGAGGACACGCTAGTGACCGGTGAAAGTAAAGGCAACTATTTTATCTTTGCCGATAAAAACAATAAGGGAAGTCTAATGGATTGGGCAAGTGGAAACCCGGGATTCCGCCTGACAGGTGTGGCAGGGAGTGCCTATGACTATCCCACCGTACAAGACGATAATGGATACTCAGGAAAATG
This sequence comes from uncultured Bacteroides sp., assembly GCA_902388365.1. GTDB lineage: Bacteria > Bacteroidota > Bacteroidia > Bacteroidales > Bacteroidaceae > Phocaeicola. The sequence continues at coordinate 32,212 of CABMPB010000011.1, forward strand.
TGTTAAGTTAATAACCCGTGAGACCGGTTCTTTCGGAGCTAAATTAGGAATGCCTATTGCAGCCGGAAACCTCTTTATGGGAACATTCAACCTGGCTTCCGCCTTAACAGACGCATTGAAATCTACTCAGTTTGGGTATCCTTTCTACCATAAGCCTATTAAGCTTTCGGGATATTATAAGTTCACTTCCGGTGAAAAGTTCATGTCAAACGGACAAGTCGTACCCAATAAAAAGGATATTTTCAATATCTATGCTATGTTTTATGAAACTGATAATGATACAAGAACTTTGGACGGCTATTTCAAAGCCGATGGCTATGCAAACCCCAATCTGGTGGCACTGGCAATTATCAATAACCCTATCGAAACATCAACATGGACTCGTTTTGAGTTGCCATTTAAGTATAACTATGGGAAAGAGGTAGATATGGAAAAGTTGGAGGACGGCAGATATAACATCGCTATCGTCTTTTCATCCAGTATAGACGGGGATGTATTTGAAGGTGCACCCGGCAGCACGCTATGGCTGGATGAAGTAGAACTATCTTATGAAAAGTAAAAAAAGAAGAAATGAAGAAATATATCATTGCAACGGTTTGCCTGTTATTGGCAACTTTGCCCATAGAGGCGCAACGTGAAAGAACAAAGACTATTATCTGGTCTTCATTGCACGGTTTGGAATATGAAATAAAAGCCGGATTCAATATCGGTGGTACATTGCCCATTCCTTTTCCCGCAGAAATACGCTCGATAGATGCTTACAACCCTACCCTGTCTATCACTATAGAAGGGAATGTAACCAAATGGTTGGGAGAAACGCAGAAATGGGGAGTGATAACCGGTCTAAAGCTAGAGAATAAAGGTATGCGCACCAAGGCCACCGTGAAAGATTATAGCATGGAAATTATTGGTGATGGTGGAGAAAAGGTTGCCGGACACTGGACGGGAGGTGTACGCACCAAAGTACAGAATTCTTATTTGACTATTCCGATTCTTGCTGCTTACAAACTGACCCCACGGTGGAATCTGAAAGCAGGGCCATACTTCTCTTATTTAATGGATGGAGATTTCTCAGGGCATGTGTACGAAGGATATTTGCGTGAAAATGATCCTACAGGACCTAAGGTAGAATTTAATAATGGCAAAATTGCGACTTACGATTTCTCTACAGATCTACGCAAGTTCCAGTGGGGAGTGCAGCTGGGTGCTGACTGGAAAGCATTCAAGCACTTGAAAGTTTATGCAGACTTAAATTGGGGAATGAACGATATCTTCAAAAAGGATTTTAAGACAATAACTTTTGATATGTATGCGGTTTATTTGAATCTTGGATTTGGATATGCGTTCTAAGTGTCTCGTTCAAAGCGCATAGTGCCTTCTTCTATGAAACTCTTAATTCTGTTGCAAGAAAAGGATTTGTAAAGAACTTGATGAAAAAAGTGCGTCAAATTCGCAAAGGACGAAGGGAAAAGTCGTGTTACAACTTTTCACGAATCGCCGTTCTGAGGCTTCTGAGAAAATGAATTGTTTGTAAGTTGTTGATAATGAGTTCTGCGTCAAATTTGTAATTTACCCCTTAAAAATAGATAATATAAAGGAGATAAAAAAGTGGGGACTATGTAATGATAGCCCCCACTCCTCATTTATTAGATATTATTTTGTTCCTACGTAGTCTACTACAACTAACATCTTAGTAACATCAATCTTCAAAGTAAGATTTTTGCCATCAGCATCACCTGAAACAGAAGCTTCCAGTTCTCCCATACCCAAAGCAGACAAATCGACTGTTGCAGTTCCCTTCAATTCCAATTTATCACCTGAAGCCTTCACTGTACATGGTGCTTCAATAGTTATTGGAGTTGGTAAAACGCCTTCAATCGAAAAGTTACTCAAAACCACTTTTACACCATCATCAGATTTTACAACACTTATTGATGTTGCTTTATCCTTAACCACCGGTGCAGATGCAACAGATACATTCATTGCACCATTATAAGTCCCCACAATGTTGTCAACTGTCAAAGACTGCTTGTTGTCATCATCATCGTCATCGCTACAAGCAGTGAAAAGACAGACCGTGCATACCACAGCAAACAAATAATAAAAAATACTCTTTTTCATTGTTTTCTTATTTATTAATTAACACTTAAAGAATCATATCAAGATACGATTACTCATTCACAATTATTACTTTATCTACACACAGAGTACTACCGACAGCAGCTCTGTAGGCAGCTCCCTCTTTACTTGCCGCAAAAATTACAGCCAATTTATATTTCTTAGTAGCATCGTAGTCTTTTATATATTTCAGTTCCAATTTAAACGGAGTATACTCTTTCGTTCCACCATTAGTAAACATGGCAGAAGCTACAATCTTATCTGAAGTATAAATAGTAGTACCATTCAATGTTTCTGCATCATTCTCCACTTCATATAATACAGCAGAAATTGCACATTCATCTTTATCATCGGTTTTTTCACCTTTCTCATTATAAAAATCTGCCCCAGCCGTATACTTGAAATAACCGGTTACCTCCAACGGTTTTCTGTTATACTTTACACCAAAGGAAGTAGTAGCCATCGGATCTTGTATAGCTGCCATCGCATTAAAGCTACCCAAAAAAGCTGTTCCAGCTGTTACTTTAGGAATCTTTTGTCCCAGCAGGCTTCCTCCCTTTGTATCCACAGATTCCATAAGAATAGCATTTTCACCTGATACGCAATCAGAGGTAGGACGAACAGGATATTCACCTTCATATGTAAGACCACCACCCAAAATAGGACCCATATTTTTAATTAAAGCAACTGCACTATTGCAAGTAGCCCAACCGATAGGATTATATATATCGTCATACATTTCTCCCTTATTAGACCATTCCTCAAAGTCATGAGTAGGCCCTACAGCAGAAACAGAAACTGTATAAACATTTTCAGTTCCATCTTCTGCAATCACAGTATATTTTACTGCTGAATTAAAGTTTTGGGCAATGCCACTACCTGGAGTCACAATAGCTTTGTCAGAAACAGTAATCGTTGGAACCAGCATCTTTAAATGTTCAGCCTTTGCTGTATCGGCAATAACAAACGTAATGGTTTTATCAGCCTCGTCAATAACCGGAGTACCAATAACCAGAGAATCAACAGCAGCGACCTCTTTATCAAAAGTAAAGCTGGTAATTTGAGCTGCATTACTTTCGGTACCCTTCAAGCGGGTTCCCACATAAAGCACTTTTACTGTTTGCTTTAATTGCTTTACATCAATATTCAGATTAACAGTGGCTTTACCACCAGCTATTGTACTATTTTCAACAGTTACAGCACATTCTCCAACACCTGTCAGATTCAAAGTTTGAGAACCTGTAAAAGTATAACTGCTACCATTTTGTGCCAAAGTACAGTTCATAATTTGAATAGTACCTAAATTCATTCCATTAAAAATAAAATCTTTCAACTCTAGATTTATAGAACTATTACCAGCCTTTGATATTGCTATATTTTTAGGTAAATCCTTTCCTACAACAACTGCATCTAAAGAAATATCAAGAGTACCTTTATAAGTACCAGCAATTTCTTGTTCAATAGCTTGAGAGAAATCCGGATCATCATCATCACTACAAGATGTAAATACGCCTACCGAACATATTACGGCAAACAAATAATAAAAGAGATTCTTTTTCATTGTCTAGTTAAATTTTAAATTTATACTCGAAAAATCGTACAAAGATAACAAAAAGTTAAATTGCTTTCTCTTTTTATTGAGAATTAGAACACATTTTGCGTAAAATGGAACATCATTCCGGTTGCATTACTACCCCCAGTTTCTTTTTTCCATCCATCTTCACAATCAATGGCTTATCAAATCTCACGTGTCTGATAAACTTAGTTTCCTCTACGGCAGGTTGTGCATTCAGCAGTTCCTGATCGTAAACTCCATCTTTCATATAAGCATTAATGGTGAAATAACCGACTCCAAAAGAAGTAAGATTCTGAAAGAAATGTGTTCCCTGACTAGGGTCTACCCTATAATTGGTCAGACCTGCCTCCACAATAACACGAGCCGCCGAAATATGAGGCCACTTCACAGGAATACCTAGCCACGAGTCACTACTTCCCCAGCGACCCGGACCTACCAATATGTAGTGCTTTCCCTCATCCAAAAATTTACGATTCATTTTTTCTATTTCGTAAGCAATGGTAGGATTATTGGAAGCGGTGTAACCATCTGTCTTTACATAGATTACATCATAGATATCTTCCATAATGCCATGTCCCAATGAATTATAACTTCTTAATATAACATCTTCATCCTTAATAAGGTTCAAATCTTCCTCTAAATTTGCTTTTACATCTACCATCGGACGAATCTGCAACAGGTAGAAAGTGCCATTCTTCTTCTGCGGATTTAAAGTCACGGCAAACTCTATTTCGACAGGACGACGCATCTCACTCTGACCATATTCCTGCACCAACTGAAGGATGCGAGGCAAAGGGAACACATCATGCTGAAGCACATTGGCAAAAGTAATCACCTTGCGCCCACCGGGATAAATACCGTCACGAATCACCATGTCATAAGGATCATAAGTAGATGCGATGAAAGTCAACGCTCCGTCATTATCCGCTTCCTTCACCGGAAGTTTCAACAAATTGAAACCATCATCCAGCGAGAAATTCTGACCGGTATTCTTTAAATCGAGTGCATAGAACTGGGTTTGGGTTTCACGAAGCGCAATTTCCATTTCACTGGTCTGCAACACCTGATTGGGATGGTACGGGCAAACCCTCAACGTCAATCCTCCGTCTACAATATACTTACCCAATCCCAAGGCAAGGCTCACCGTTCCTTCTTCCGCTCTTTCATCTCCTATGGGATAATAATTGAGCGAACGGGCCACACCCGAAATGGAAGGATAGAAACGATCTCCATATTGCGTGCCGACTACTTCCTGCAAAATGACAGCCATTTTTTCCTGATCTATCACATTGCTGGTGGCCTGCATATATGCCTTACTATCCCTGTAATACACAGAAGCATATACTCCCTTTATAGCATCACTCAGCATACGGAGCATCTCATACTTATCATCCAGATAAGGTATCATATAAGTGGAATAGATACCTGCAAAAGGCTGATAGTGCGAATCTTCCAACAAACTGGAGGAACGGATGGCTATAGGAGATTTCACTACATCAAAGAATGCAAAGAAGTCTTCCACCAACCTGTCCGGCAACTTGGCACGGAGGAAGGATTTCAATATCGTATCATCGTCGGCATCACTCAGGGCAACCTGGTAAAGTCCGTTGGTATCCATAAATTCATCGAAGATGTCGGTACAAAGGACTACCGTCTTGGGAATAACCACAGTGGCATTCTCAAACTCGTCAAATTCAATATGGTGCTTTACCATATTATCTATAAATGCCAGACCACGCCCTTTTCCTCCCAACGAACCCTCACCAATGCGGGCAAAGTTGGAATAGCGGTCGAAACGGTCACGCTGGAATACGGCAACCACACCTTGATTCTTCATCTTACGATATTTCACTATCGCCTCGAAGATAATCCGGCGATGGGCATCAATATCTTGCAAGGACTCCCAAGTTATCTGCTTCAAGAACTCGGCAGGCGGAAACATGGCCCGGGAATACAGCCAGCGCGAAACGTGGTTACGACTGATATGATACAAGAAGGATTCTTTGGGAATGGCAAAGATTACATTCTGTAATTCTTTCAAATTCCGCACACGAGCCACTTCTTCCAGCGTATCGGGATTACGGAAGATAAAATCTCCGAAGCCGAAGTCATCAGAAACAATCTCGCGCAAGTCAATATTCATCTTTTTAGAGTTCTTGTCCACAAAGCTGGCTCCATAACGGGAAGCATATACCTTATTATCTACTTCCGCCGATTGCAGGATGAGAGGTATGAACGGATCACGGGAACGAATCTCGGCAAGCAGTTTGATACCTGCCATAGGATCTACCTCACCTGCACGCGGATAACGGGCATCGGTAATAACACCCAGCACGTTATTCGCATACTTATTATATAAGTCCATCGCTTCTTCATAGGTACGCGCCAGTACAATCTTGGGACGCCCCCTCATACGCAACGTGCGCTGGTGGGCATTCAATGCCTCGGTGGCAAACTCCTGGCTCTGCTGCAAAACGAACTTATATAAATTAGGCAATACGGAGGAATAAAAGCGGATGGAATCTTCGACCAGCAGAATCATCTGCACGCCTACCTCTTTTATATCATGCTCCAGATTCATCTTGTCCTCTATCAATTTTATGATAGAAACCAACAAGTCCGTATTTCCCAGCCAACAGAACACATATTCAAAGATACTCAGATCCTCATGCTCCATACGTGCCGTGATGCCATGTGAAAACGGGGTCAGCACCACCAACGGTATATGGGTGTACTTTTCCTTAATGCCCCGCGCAATATCAAAAGTGTCATTATTATCAGATCCCGGCATACAGATCACCAAGTCAAAAGTAGTATTTTCCAACTGCTTCCATGCGGCTTCCTCCGTAGACACCTGCGTAAAACGAGGCGGATAACGGAGACTAAGGTTCATATACTCATTGAAGATCTTCTCATCAATACGTCCGTCGTCCTCCAACATGAAAGCATCATACGGATTTGCTACCAGCAGGACATTAAAGATTCGCTTGGTCATGAGGTTTACAAACGAAGTGTCCTTGAAATATAACTGATTTAATTTTAACTTGCTGAGCATGATTATTAGATTTACGCAGTTAATGTAATAGCAAAATACGTCAATAATATTGTTTTATGCAACTTATTCGCAAGAAAAAAGAACTTTTGGGTATAGGCCTTCCATGTGGAAGATTAACTTTTTATCACTCCTACCCTAAAATTTCATCTAAAATATTTTGCCAATTCATTTAAAAACATACCTTTGCAGCAGAAAACATTTTCATTTTGTCAAAACCTTAAATGCTTAATAAATTATGGATATTAATCAAATCATGTCCTCTCTTGAGGCAAAACACCCTGGTGAATCAGAGTACTTGCAGGCTGTAAAAGAAGTCCTGCTTTCTATCGAAGATATTTATAATCAACACCCAGAATTTGAGAAAGCGTCCTTAATTGAACGACTGGTTGAACCGGATCGTATCTTTACATTTAAGGTGCCTTGGGTAGATGATAAAGGTAAAGTGCAGGTAAACTTGGGTTACCGCGTTCAGTTTAACAACGCCATCGGCCCGTACAAAGGCGGTATCCGTTTCCATGCTTCTGTAAACCTCTCTATCCTGAAATTCTTAGGATTTGAACAAACATTCAAGAATGCCCTTACTACATTGCCTATGGGTGGTGGTAAAGGTGGTTCCGACTTCTCTCCGCGCGGTAAGAGCGATGCTGAAATCATGCGCTTCTGCCAGGCATTCATGCTGGAATTGTGGCGCCATGTAGGTCCTGATATGGACGTACCTGCCGGTGACATCGGTGTGGGTGGTCGCGAAGTAGGCTATATGTTTGGTATGTATAAGAAGTTGACCCGTGAATTTACAGGTACATTTACCGGTAAAGGCTTGGAATTCGGCGGTTCATTGATCCGTCCCGAAGCAACTGGTTTCGGCGGTCTGTACTTCGTTAACCAAATGTTGAAAGCTAAAGGTATCGACATTAAAGATAAGACTATAGCAGTTTCCGGTTTCGGCAACGTAGCTTGGGGTGCAGTAACTAAAGCAACTCAATTGGGTGCCAAAGTCGTTACCATCTCCGGTCCGGACGGATATATATATGATCCGGATGGAATCAGCGGCGACAAGATAGATTATATGTTGGAATTACGTGCATCAGGCAACGACATCGTAGCTCCTTATGCAGAAAAATATCCCAATGCCAAGTTCGTTCCGGGACGCCGTCCATGGGAAGTTAAGGTAGATATTGCACTTCCTTGTGCAACTCAGAATGAATTAAATGGCGAAGATGCTTGTTATTTAATAAAAAATTCCGTTCTTTGCATCGGAGAAATTTCCAATATGGGTTGCACCCCCGAAGCAATTGATGCATTTATCGAAAATAAGATAATGTATGCTCCGGGTAAAGCAGTAAATGCAGGTGGTGTTGCAACATCAGGTTTGGAAATGAGCCAAAATGCAATGCACCTCAGTTGGACAGCCCCTGAAGTAGACGAAAAGCTCTATGGTATTATGATGGGAATCCACGAACAGTGTGTTAAATATGGTACAGAAGCTGATGGATACATCAACTACGTAAAAGGAGCAAATATTGCAGGCTTCATGAAAGTGGCTCATGCAATGATGGCTCAAGGAGTTGTATAAAAAGTAGTCTATTGGCATAAAAAATATCTCGTTTAGTTGTATTTGTATTTTGTATTGTAGCTTGCGCTGCCCGCCTGTGAAGGTATGGCAGCGTTTTTTTATGATATATCCAATCTTTTTTTATACATTTGTAGCTGTAACTTAATTCACATAAAAAAACAGTGATGGAAATATTACAACTAGATGGTCTTGAACCTCAATTATTCACCTTAATTGGACCATTGGCTATGAACCCTAAAGTTCTGAAAGCTAATAATAATTATCCATTTAAGACTACGGCACGTTTCCAGTGGTATGTCGCTATCAGCGATGAGAACGTAATTGGATTTATCCCCGTAGAAAAAAAAGGTGATAGCTTCGTTATAAACAACTATTATGTTTATGATGATAATTCAGAGGTGCTAAAGGAGCTGCTGAGAGCAGTAAAGCCAAAGAATAATTTATATGCTATCGTACAAACCAAGCACGAACAAGCGTTTGCTAATTGTGGTTTTCAGATAGAACATCGGTGGACTAACTATATAAAAATGATATACAGCGCAGACAAAAAATGAATAATAAAAGACCTAAAGGAGAGAATGTCTATCAACTAATACAAAGACGGCTCAAATTTTTATTTAATGAGTTTGATAATATATATGTTTCGTTTTCCGGTGGAAAAGATAGCGGTGTCTTACTAAATCTATGTATCCAATACATTAGAGAAAACAATTTGGATAGAAAAATCGGTGTGTTCCATATGGATTATGAAGCACAATATCAAATGACAACCGACTATGTAGAACAGACTTTCAGAGAAAACCTGGATATTCTTGATATCTATCACGTCTGTGTACCTTTCAAAGTAGTGACTTGCGCTTCCATGTTCCAGACCTATTGGCGTCCGTGGGACGAAGATATGCATGCACACTGGGTACGCCCTATGCCCAAGAATTGTTATACCAAAGAAGACTTTCCGTTCTTTAATAATGAAATGTGGGATTACACATTCCAAACTTCATTTGCAGAATGGTATCACAAAAAGAATGATGCAGTGCGTACCTGCTGCCTGGTGGGCATCCGCACACAGGAAAGTTTGGACCGATGGAGAACGATTCATGGGAATAACCGTCTGAACAGTTACCACAATCTGATGTGGACCAGACGCCTGGGATATGACTTGTACAATGCCTACCCCATTTATGACTGGACAACGGAAGATATATGGACTGCCAATGCCCGGTTTAAATGGTCTTTCAATCAAATGTACGAGCTTTATTATAAAGCCGGAGTACCTTTGGACAGACAACGCGTAGCAAGCCCGTTCCTGAGTACAGCCCAAGAAACCCTCAAACTATATAAAGTTATCGACCCCAATACCTGGGGAAGACTACTGGGACGTGTAAACGGAGTAAACTTCACCGGAATATATGGTGGAACCAGAGCTATGGGATGGCAGAATATCAAGTTACCGGAAGGATATACATGGAAAGAATATATGTATTTCCTGCTGGATACACTGCCGGAAGAAACCAAGCAAGCCTATCTGGAGAAACTAAGAGTGAGCAGGGAGTTCTGGAAATACAAAGGCGGGTGCCTGGATTTATCAACCATCCGCAAACTGACCGACCTGGGTGTAAAATTCTATGTGCAGAAAAAGACTAATTACAAGACGGACAAACTTCCCGTACAAATGGACTATCTGGATGATATTGACATTTCAGAGTTCAAGGAAATACCGACTTACAAACGTATGTGCATATGTATTCTGAAGAATGACCATATATGTAAATACATGGGATTTGCCCTAACCAAGAAAGAAAAATTGAGAAGAGACAGAGTGATGCAGAAATATAAAAATATTATCAGATGAAAGAAGAATACGAAAGTCCCGTATATCACGTACACCGTATACCGGTAGAAAAAGTACGTGCCAACAGTTATAACCCGAACCACGTAGCAGCTCCCGAAATGAAGTTGCTGGAATTAAGTATATGGGAAGATGGATACACCATGCCATGTGTATGCTATTATATTCCGGAGGAAGATATATACGAGTTGGTGGATGGTTACCATCGTTACTGTGTACTTAAAACCTCAAAACGAATATTCGAAAGAGAGAAAGGCCTGTTGCCGGTCGTTATCATTCAAAAAGACTTATCAAACCGAATGGCAAGTACCATCCGTCACAATCGCGCCCGTGGTACACACAGCATAGAACTGATGGTAGATATTGTTGCCGAACTGACCAAAGCAGGCATGAGCGACGAATGGATTAAAAAGAATATAGGTATGGATGCCGATGAGTTATTACGACTCAAACAAATATCCGGATTAATGGAACTTTTTGCAGACAAGGAGTTCAGCATACCTCAAGATTAAAAACTAATCAAAAGAAAGAGCCGCCCTCGAAAGATCGAAAGGCGGCTCTTTTTATTTTTTATTGTACTGATTAAAGAGCACCTACTTCGTGCAAAGCAGCGTTAGTCTTGCGAACAGCAGCAGCACTTGTAGCAAATTTAGCTTTTTCTTCTTCGTTCAAAGGCAATTCAACGATCTTTTCGATACCGTTCTTACCCAAGATTACAGGAACACCACAGCAGATGTCTGATTCACCATATTCACCTTCCAAAGCTACAGAGCAAGGAACCATCTTCTTCTGATCGTGAAGGATAGATTCAACAACGAATGCACCAGCAGCACCCGGAGCATACCATGCAGAAGTACCCAGCAACTTAGTCAGGGTAGCACCACCAACCATAGTGTCAGCAGCAACTTTTTCCAAAGCTTCAGCAGACAGGAAGTTAGTTACAGGCATACCTTTGTATGTAGCAAAGCGAGTCAAAGGAATCATAGTAGTATCACCGTGACCACCGATCACCATACCTTCTACTTCGTTTGCATTGCAACCCAAAGCCTGAGACAAGAAATATTTGAAACGTGAGCTATCCAAAGCACCACCCATACCGATGATTCTGTTCTTCGGCAAACCTAAAGCCTTCAATGACAGGTAAGTCATTGTATCCATCGGGTTAGAGATAACTACGATGATAGCATTAGGAGAATATTTCAATATGTTCTGAGCAACTGATTTTACGATTCCGGCGTTTACACCAATCAGTTCTTCACGAGTCATACCCGGCTTGCGAGGAATACCTGAAGTGATTACTACAACGTCAGAGTTAGCAGTTTTTTCATAATCGTTAGTGCAGCCTACCACAGTTGTGTCGAAACCCAACAGCTGAGCTGTCTGCATCATATCCATTGCTTTACCTTCTGATACACCTTCTTTAACGTCCAGCATTACTACTTCGTCTGCCACTTCGTTAAAAGCAAGTACATTTGCACATGTAGCACCTACGTTACCTGCGCCTACTACGGTTACTTTTGACATAATCTCTATAATTTATTTAAAGTTGATAATAAAATCGTCTTCTTAAAAGCACCGCAAAGTTACAATGATATTCCGAATTAAAGAAAAATTTCCGTAATATTTTTCGGGCAGTCTACATAAATTATTGTACTTTTGCCCAAAATTGAATATAACACTATGGATAAGAGCAAAAAACTGATTATTGTCATTATTCTGCTGATCGTTATCATCGGCGGAGTTTCTTTTTATGCTTTCCATCAAGCAAAAGAGAATAAAGAAATGAGTGAACTGTTTGCCGTTGAAAAACTGGAAATGGAGAATGAGTACACTACTTTCGCCACCCAATATGATGAACTCCAGGTACAGATAAACAACGACTCGCTGCGCGAGAGGTTAGAGAGTGAAAAACTGAAAACACAACGGTTGCTGGAGGAATTGCGCCAGGTAAAGACCAGCAATGCCGCCGAAATAATGCGCTTGAAGAAAGAGTTGAAAACGGTTCGTGCCGTACTGCGCACCTATGTGATACAAATAGACTCACTGAACAAACTGAACCAGGCGTTGGCAGAAGAAAACCAGGAAGTGAAGCAAAAATATACGCAGGCTACCCGCCAAATCAGTAACTTGTCCCAAGAGAAGAAGAATCTGAATGAAAAGGTTACCCTTGCTTCCCAACTGGATGCAACCGGCATCAGCATCGACCCCAGAAACAAACGCGGCAAATCTGCCAAGAAAGTGAAGGACGTGAAGAAGATAGCCATTTCATTCACCATCGTCAAGAACATCACCGCCAAGACAGGTGAGCGCACCTTATATATACGCATAGCCAAACCGGACAACGATGTATTGACCAAGAGTGCTTCAAACACCTTCCCATACGAAAACCGCGACTTGGCCTATTCTATCAAGAAATACATAGAATACACCGGAGAGGAGCAAAATGTAACCGTATATTGGGATGTAGAAGAATACCTGCCTGCCGGAACTTACCATGTGTACATCTTTGCCGATGGTACAATGATAGGACAACAAGCATTCAGCATGAAATAATTATTTGTAATATCTTATGCCCCAAAGGAGAAGCTGAATGGTCAGTTTCTCCTTTTTTGTATCTTTTCACTCCTCTATTCTTGCGGTTTCGCATTTAAGTCGTATATTTGCATCGTTGCATAAGCAACTGTAATCACTCAAAGTATCAACACAACAATGAAGAAAATATTCGGTTTTATCCTATTTATAGGGAGTTCGTTAGGGGTTACGGCCCAAAATGTGCTAAGTCTGGATAGTTGTCGTGCTTTGGCACTAACAAACAATAAGGAGTTGCATATGTCTTCTGAAAAGATCAATGCAGCGCATTATGAGAAAAAAGCCGCATTCACCAACTTCCTACCCAAGATCTCGGCAATGGGAACCTATATGCGCACCGAAAAAGAAATATCTTTATTAAGCGACGAACAGAAAGGAGCCATCAGCAATATAGGAACGGTGGCACAAGGTTCCATACAAGAGACTTTTCAACAACTGGCGGCATCCAATCCCGCATGGGCGCAACTACTGGAACCGCTCGCCCCCATGATTCCGGGGATAGGAAGCACACTGAACGGCGTGGGGCAAGGATTGGTAGATGCCTTGCACACTGATACCCGCAATATGTATGCAGGAGCCATTACCCTCACCCAACCCATCTACATGGGAGGCAAAATTGTTGCCTACAACAAAATCACCAAATATGCCGAGCAACTGGCCGAATCACAACATGCCACCGGTATGCAAGATCTTATTTTGAACACCGACAAAGCATATTGGCAAGTTATTTCATTGGTCAACAAAAAGAAACTGGCAGAAAGTTTCCTGCAACTGGTGCAACAACTGGATAGCGATGTAGACAAGATGATTGCCGAAGGAGTGGCAACCAAAGCCGATGGCCTAAGCGTAAAAGTAAAAGTGAACGAGGCCGAAATGACCTTGACGCAAGTGGAAAACGGACTCAGCCTTTCCAAGATGGTGCTGTGCCAACTTTGCGGATTGCCATTAGACTCAGAAATAATATTGGCAGACGAAAATATAAAGGACTTGACACTCCCCGCAACAGAGACGGAAAGCAATGTAGCGACCGCCCTTGCCAACCGTGAAGAACTGCGAAGCCTGAACTTAGCTACAAAGATTTATGACCAGAAAGTAAACGTAACCCGTGCCGACTTCCTCCCCTCAGTTGCCCTGACCGCCAATTATATGGTTACCAATCCTTCAATGGTGAATGGTTTTGAACGGAAGTTCCGGGGCATGTGGGCAGTAGGCGCTATGGTGCAGATCCCTATCTGGAACTGGGGCGAAGGCATGTATAAGGTAAAAGCGGCAAAAGCGGAAGCCAACATAGCCCGTTACCAACTGGCAGATGTACGCGAGAAGGTAGAACTGCAAGTGAACCAGGCATCTTATAAAGTAAATGAAGCAGCAAAACGACTGACCATGGCAGACAAGAACATGGAAAAAGCCAATGAAAACCTGCGCTATGCCAGACTGGGATTTACAGAAGGTGTGATTCCTACCAGCAATGTACTGGAAGCACAGACCGCCTGGCTATCGGCACAGTCGGACAAGATAGACGCACAAATTGATGTGAAGCTGACCGAAGTTTATTTACGCAAATCAATGGGAACATTAAAATAAAAACAAGATATGGCAGAAAGAACACAACGCAGCAATATTTTGCTGGCATTTATTTCTTTGACGGCAGTCATTGTAATCGTGTCACTGATTGGTTTCTTTACACTGGGCAAAGGTCCTGAGATCATTCAGGGACAAGCAGAAGCCGATGAATATCGCGTATCCAGTAAAGTGCCGGGACGCATTTTGGAATTTAGAGTGAAAGAAGGAGACAAAGTAAAAGCCGGTGATACACTGGTGATTCTTGAGGCTCCCGATGTAATGGCAAAACTATCTCAGGCACAAGCAGCCGAACAAGCGGCACAGGCAATGAGTGAAAAGGCACAACGCGGCACGCGCCAGGAACAACTGCAAGCCGCCTACGAAATGTGGCAGAAAGCAAAAGCCGGAGTAGAGATAGCCGAAGTATCCTACAAACGCGTAAACAACCTTTTCCAGCAAGGCGTAATGTCTGCACAAAAGCGTGATGAAGCCAAAGCGCAGTTTGACGCCATGACCGCCACCGAAAAAGCAGCCCGTTCACAATACGAAATGGCAAAGAACGGTGCGCAACGCGAGGACAAGGACGCTGCCGCCGCACAAGTGGAACGCGCCAAAGGAGCCGTTGCCGAAGTTTCTTCTTACATAGACGAAACGATTCTGACGGCTGCCACCGATGGAGAAGTAACCGAAATCTTCCCCAAAGCAGGCGAGCTGGTAGGAACCGGAGCACCGATCATGAACATAGCCCGACTGAATGATATGTGGGTCACCTTCAATGTGCGTGAAGACTTCCTGAAAGACTTTACCGTAGGAAGTGAAATCAGTGCATTTATCCCTGCATTTGATAAAGAGGTGAAGTTCAAGGTGACTTACATGAAGGACTTGGGCACATATGCCGCCTGGAAAGCCACAAAGACAACCGGACAGTTTGACTTAAAGACATTTGAAGTAAAAGCTGTTCCCACAGAAACAGTAGAAGGATTACGCCCGGGAATGAGCGCCATTATAGAGAAATAAATGACAAAAAGTTACATCCATATCATCCTCCAGATAGCCCGACGCGAAGTTTTCCGCATCGCCACAAGGCCGCTATACCTGTTCTGCATGATCATAGCCCCCTTGTTTTGCTACATCTTCTTCACTACGTTGATGTGGAACGGACTTCCCACGGACTTACCCGCAGGAGTAGTAGACTTAGATAACACAGCCACCACCCGCAGCATCATCCGCAACCTGGACGCTTTTCAGCAAACCAAAGTCGTAGCACACTACGCCAGTTTTGCCGATGCCCGAAAGGCAATGCAGCAAGGAAAGATTTACGCTTTCTACTACATTCCCCGGGAAACCACGGAGAAAGCATTATCCAGCCGCCAGCCCAAAGTTTCTTTCTATATCAACTATTCCTATCTGGTAGCCGGATCTTTACTCTATAAAGACCAACGCACCATGTCCGAACTGGCAGGCGGCGCCATCACCCGCGCCACCTTGTACGCCAAGGGAGCCACCGAAGACCAAGCCATGGCATTCCTGCAACCCATCGTCATTGATACCCATGTGCTGAACAACCCGTGGCTCAACTATTCCGTCTACCTCAGCAACACCATCATACCGGGTATCCTGATGCTGCTCATCTTCATGACCACCGTCTACACCATCGGCAGCGAAATGAAGACCAACACCCAAAAGGAATGGATGGGCATGGCAAACAATTCCATCACTTTGGCGCTGACCGGCAAACTGTTGCCGCAAACCATCGTGTTCTTCATCATGACCACCTTTTATAATGTATATCTGTATGGCTTCCTGCATTATCCGTGCAACAGCGGCATCCTGCCGATGCTCATTGCCGGACTGCTGCTGGTACTATCCTCACAAGCCTTCGGAATTTTCCTGTTCGGACTGTTCACCACCGTCCGCCTGGCACTGAGCGCCGCCTCCTTGTGGGGAGTCATTTCCTTCTCCATCTCCGGCATGAGTTTCCCGGTGATGGCTATGCACCCCGTGTTGCAAGCATTGGCAAACCTCTATCCGCTGCGCCACTACTTCCTTATTTATGTAGACGTGGCACTCAATGGATACCCGTTGATCTATGCATGGCATTCCCTGGTGGCACTGATGTTGTTCATGCTACTGCCTTTCTTTGTACTGAAAAGACTGCGCACAGTGTTGTTACAATATGTATATATCCCCTAAACGATAAGCGGTTATGAAAGATCAGAAATTCAAAGATATTGTTTCACAAGGCATTACCGACCTTTTCTACATTTGGTGGCAAGAACTGAAAGCGGCGGTAAAGGATCAAGGTGTGCTTATTTTCTTTATCGTGGTTCCGCTGGGCTACCCGTTGCTCTACACCTTTATATATACCAATGAAACGGTGCGCGAAGTCCCCGCCGCCGTAGTGGACAACAACCGTTCCAGCCTCAGCCGCGAATACCTGCGACTGGTAGATGCGGGAGCCGACCTGCAAATCGTATCCCATTGCAGCGACCTCGAGGAAGCAAAGACCCTGCTGAAAGACGGCAAAGTATATGGCATCATTTATATCCCGGAAAGTTTCAGCCGCGATATTTCCAAAGGAATACAAACCCACGTCACCCTATACTGCGACATGAGTGGAATGCTGTACTACAAGGCCATGCTGACCTCCAATACCAACGCTTCGCTCATGATGAACAAGCAGATAAAGATAGAGCGAGCCGGCAACACGACCGACCGCCAGGACGAAGTAAGCACTACTCCCATTGAGTATGAAGACATTTCCATCTTCAATCCTCAAAACGGTTTCGCCAGCTTCCTGATTCCTGCCGTACTGATACTGATTATTCAGCAAACCTTGCTGCTGGGTATCGGACTGTCCGCCGGAACTGCCCGCGAAAACAACCGCTTCCGCGACCTGGTTCCCATGAGCCGACACTATCACGGCACATTGCGCATCGTGCTGGGCAAGTCGCTCACTTACTTTATGATATATGCTATCATGACTACCTATATGCTTTGCTTGGTTCCCAAGATGTTCAGTCTGGTACAGATTGCACAAGCAAGCACCTTGCTGGCATTTATGCTACCTTATTTATTAGCATGTATTTTCTTTGCGATGACTTGTTCCATCTTTATTCATCACCGGGAATCGTGTATGATGATTTATGTCTTTACTTCGCTACCACTGTTATTCATTTCGGGCATTTCATGGCCCGGTGCGGCTGTTCCCCAGTTTTGGGAGGTTATTTCGTGGATATTCCCTTCCACTTTCGGCATCAACGGATTTGTGCGGATCAATAATATGGGGGCTGTCCTTGCAGATGTGGCAACAGAGTACAAGGCGTTGTGGATACAGACTCTGGTCTACTTCATTACCACCTGCGTGGTTTATCGCCATCAGATAACGATGAGCCGCAAACATGTGTATGAGCGGCTGAAAGAGATGCAGAAGAAGCATCTCTCCCAAAAATCCGTATAGTAAAGTATCATCAAGTAAAAGTAACTTCATCCCCTCTTGAGAGGGGGTAGGGGGTGTGTGAAATACATCAGCTTATGTATTTGTTTATGTATTCTAACACACCCCCACCCCTCTCAAGAGGGGATGAAGTTACATTAGACTATCATTAACGAATGATATACAGAAAAGTCGACTTCCCCTATCTTTTCCCCTCCTTTCCTGTCCTTTTCTTCTCTTTCTCTCTCATATTTTACAGCTTTCAATGTTTTATTCGCAGCTTTTTCTTACCTTTGCGCCCAAATGTCAACAACTTAAGCATGAAAGAATTTATACGCATCTTACGCCGTTTCGTTCCCCCATATAAGAAGTACCTCATACTGAGTACCATATTCAATATCCTATCAGCCATTTTGAATATATTCTCTTTCAGTCTCATCATACCCATCCTGCAAATACTTTTCAAGATGCAGGAAGCCAGTTACTCCTTCATCCCCTGGGATGCCGACCAATCACTGAAAGACATAGTAATCAACAACTTCTACTACTACGTAACCCAACAAATAGAACTGCGCGGCGCCAGCACCACCCTACTAATATTAGGTCTTTTCCTTGCCGTTATGACTTTCATGAAAACCATGTGCTACTTCATGTCCTCCGCCACACTGATCCCCATCCGCACAGGCATTGTAAGAGACATCCGCGTACAACTCTACAGAAAACTACTCAGCCTGCCCATGGGCTTCTTCTCCGAAGAACGCAAAGGAGACATCATTGCCCGCATGAGTGGCGACGTAGGCGAAATAGAAAACAGCATCATGTCCTCTCTAGATATGTTATTCAAGAACCCCATTCTTATCCTGTTCTACTTTGGTACACTGGTCGTTATCAGTTGGCAACTCACGCTGTTCACCCTTGCCATCCTCCCGCTGATGGGTTGGATCATGGGACAGGTGGGCAAAAAGCTGAAAAGAAGATCCCTTGTGGCACAAGGCATGTGGAGCGACCTGATGTCCCAACTGGAAGAAACATTGGGCGGACTGCGCATCATCAAAGCCTTTAATGCAGAAAAGAAGATGAACACCCGCTTCCTCGACTCAAACAACATCTTCCGTAACACGATAAACAAGGTAAATACCCGCCAACAGTTGGCACACCCCATGAGCGAGTTCCTGGGTACGGTGCTGATTGTCATTGTCCTATGGTTTGGCGGTACATTGATATTGAACAACAACAGTTCCATCACCGCCCCCTCCTTTATCTTCTATCTGGTGATTCTTTACAGCGTTATCAATCCGTTGAAGGAATTCTCAAAAGCCGGATACAACATACCGAAGGGACTTGCCAGCATGGAACGTGTGGATAAGATTCTGCTGGCGGAAAACAAAATGAAGATTATCCCGAATCCCGTACATATCGGCCCATTGAAAGATAAGATAGAATACCGCAATGTATCTTTCAAGTACGAAAACCAATGGGTATTGCAGGACATCAACCTTACCATCCAAAAAGGAAAGACCGTTGCATTGGTAGGACAGTCCGGTTCCGGAAAGTCTACGATGGTAGACCTCCTTCCCCGCTACTATGATGTACAGGAGGGTGAGATATTGATTGACGGAGTGAATATAAAGGACACCACTTTGTTCGATTTGCGCAGCATTATGGGTAATGTAAACCAAGAAGCCATCTTGTTCAATGATACTTTCTTCAACAATATTTCTTTCGGCGTAGAGAATGCAACGATGGAACAAGTGATGGAAGCTGCCAAGATAGCCAATGCCCACGACTTTATCATGGCTAGCGAGAATGGCTACGACACCATGATCGGCGACCGTGGCGGCAAACTTTCCGGCGGACAACGCCAGCGCATCAGCATTGCCCGTGCCATATTAAAGAATCCTCCTATCCTTATTCTGGACGAAGCGACTTCGGCCCTCGACACGGAAAGTGAACGCATGGTGCAGGATGCCTTGGAGAAGCTGATGAAGAACCGCACTACCATTGCTATTGCCCACCGCCTTTCTACCATCCGCAATGCCGATGAAATTTGTGTGCTGCACGAAGGCCGAATCGTAGAGCGCGGCAAGCATGACGAGTTGCTGGCACTGGACGGATATTACAAGAGGCTATGCGATATGCAGCAGATGCGATAAAGAGCTATAAATAAAGATAATAAAGAGGGGGTAACTCCGAAGCAGCTATCAAATGGTCACTAGTAGGGGCAGGGTTTGCCTGCCCGAATACACAAGGCGAACTATTTTCGGGCGGGCAAACCCTGCCCCTACAACAAAACGATAGCAAATTCTAGTTTTGACACAGCCCCTTCATCATTTTGTTACCTTTATTATTTAGTACCTCCTTCCCCTATAACTAAGGCATCCTTTCCTTTTAAGTAAGCCCTTTTAAACCGTTAACTTCTATATCCCAAGCCTTGGGATTTAAATCCCAAGTGCAGAGATTTAAATCCCAAAGCTATGGAGTTAACTCCCAAGGCTTGGGATATAGAACCTATCAGTATATAAAGCCTTAACCATATATAGAAAAAGGAATACCCATACACTAAAGAAGCATTAATGGGTTGGGAAAAACAGAAGCACATACTAAAAAAACAATGATTTCACACTAATTAACCGCCAAAGATACTACTTATTACGAATATTTCGTAGATTTGCGAAAACATCGTAATAAACTCATAATCATATGGAAAAGTTAACGATACAAGAAGAAGAAGTAATGCTCCACATCTGGAGTATGGGAGAGTGCTTCGTGAAAGACATTGTAGCAAGATTCCCCGAACCCCAGCCACCGTACACCACCGTGGCATCTATTGTGAACAACCTGAAACGAAAAGGCTATGTTGCCGCACGACGTTTCGGAAACACCTATCAGTACTCTCCGCTGATAAAGCAAAGTGAGTACAAACGCACCTTTGTAGGAGGAGTGGTACAAAACTACTTTGCCAATTCCTACAAGGAAATGGTATCTTTCTTCGCCAAAGAACAGAAAATCTCTGCCGACGACTTGAAAGACATCATCGACCTGATAGAGAAAGGAAAAGAAAAATAATTCCCCATTAACCCTGCTAATACTGTAACTATGGCACCCGAACTGATCTATATGCTGAAAGTAAACATAGGTATCGCCTTGTTTTATGCTTTCTACAAGTTGTTTTGCTGCCGCGACACCTTCTTTCAATGGCGCCGCATCACATTGCTGAGCTTTCTTACACTCTCTTTTCTATATCCGTTGCTGAACATACAGGCTTGGGTGAAGGAACAACCGGTTATCAATGAGCTGGCAGACTATTATGCCTTACTGATGATGACGGATACTGCCACGGCAAATACAAACGCAGCCACAGAAACAGCCGCCACACTGCCTGTACCCGATTTAATGTCTTTGCTGATTATCGTTTACGTCTGCGGTGTCCTGATTCTGAGTGTACGCTTTATCATCCAGTTGCTCAGCATCTTCCGCCTGGTATTGAAAAGCAAGGAAGTGACCATAGACAATGTTCGGGTACGAAGCCTTTCCGATCCGGAAAATCCTTTCTCATTCTGGCAATGGGTGTTTATTTATCTGCCGGGACTGAAAGAAGATGAAAGAAAGGAGATCATGACGCACGAGTTGACCCATGTGCGGCAATGGCATTCTATAGATGTGATTCTCAGTGAAATAGTCAATATAGTTTGCTGGATGAACCCTTTCATGTGGTTGCTGAAAGCAGAAATAAGGCTGAATCTGGAATATCTTGCCGACCATACGGTGATGGAGTCCGTAACCGACACCCGCCAATACCAGTACCACCTGCTGGGACTGGCCAATCAAAGTAAACAAACCGGTTTATATAATAATTTCAACTTATCACACTTAAAAAACAGAATTATGATGATGAACAAAAAAAGAACCCGCACAACAGGGCGTATCAAATATGCCCTGTTTGCACCGCTGGCCGCTGCTCTACTCTTGGTCAGCAACATTGAGGCTGTGGCCCGGACGGCGGAACACTTCGCCGATAAGGTGACAGATGCTACCACTGTCTCCGCCACTGCCACCGATCCTGCTATTGCACAGGAAGTTACGCCGCCACAAGATGATCCGGTGTTCCAAGTAGTGGAATATATGCCCGAATATCCCGGAGGAATGGGTGCATGCATAGAATTCATAAAGAACAACGTCAAGTACCCGGCAAAGGCGGAAGTCCTCAAAAGAGAAGGAAAAGTCATAGTGCAATGCACTATTGAAAAAGACGGCACGCTGAGTGATATAAAAGTAGCACGAAGCGTAAGTCCGGAACTGGACCAAGAGGCAATACGTGTAGTAAGCACCATGCCCAAATGGAAACCGGGGATGCAAAGGGGAAAAGCAGTGCGGGTAAGATATTCACTGCCTGTGACTTTCAAGCTGAAAGGGAACAATAAAAAAGCATCAACCAATGAAGAAGATCCACGTATCACCGGTCCGGATGCCAACGGAGTGTACACGGTGGTAGAAGATATGCCCCAATATCCCGGAGGAATGCAGGCTTGCTTGGATTTCATCGGCAAAAACACTCAATACCCGGCTACTGCCCATAAAGATGGCATACAAGGGAGAGTTATTGTACAATTCATAGTGGAGAAAGATGGTACGCTGAGTAACGTGCGCATTGTGCGCAGCGTCCGCCAAGACGTAGATGACGAGGCAATACGGGTGGTAAAAACAATGCCGACATGGACTCCCGGAAAGCTTAAAGGAAAAGCGGTACGCTGCAAATATACGCTGCCTGTGACCTTTCATTTACAATGAAACGTGATGAAAGGAGATGAAACGTAGTTTTGCTTTTTCTTATAATTCATAGTAATATGCGAAAAGGGGATTCCGGCAAGAATCCCCTTTTTCATTGAATAAATCTGCATTTCTGAACCCACCAACAGGTTATTTATGCATTTCCACAATATGTGTCGGTGCCTGTTCGGCATTGCGCTTCTCGGTCTGCTTCACCACGTTCTCTGCCAGTTCCAGGAAGGCACGGCCGGTTATGGTGTCCTCACTTAATGCAGCCGGAGTTCCTTTGTCACCATTCTCACAGATGCTTTGGACAATAGGAATTTGTCCCAGCAAAGGAACGTTCATTTCTTCTGCCAACTGCTTTGCTCCTTCTTTTCCAAAGATGTAATATTTGTTTTCGGGCAATTCGGCAGGAGTAAACCAAGACATATTTTCTACCAGTCCCAAGATGGGTACGTCCACTTTATCATTGGTGTACATATTGATACCCTTGCGAGCATCTGCCAAGGCTACCTGCTGCGGAGTGCTGACAATCACTGCTCCCGTAATGGCAAGAGTCTGCACCAGTGTCAAGTGAATATCGCTGGTTCCCGGAGGGGTATCGAGGATAAAATAATCCAATTCTCCCCATTGAGCATCACCTATCAGTTGCTTCAATGCATTGCTAGCCATGCCGCCGCGCCACAGAGTTGCCTGGTCGGGATCTACAAAGAAACCGATAGACAGTAACTTAATTCCATACTTTTCAACCGGGATTATCAGGTCACGGCCATCTATCTGTTCGGCATAGGGACGGGCATCTTCTACCTGAAACATCTTGGGAACGGAAGGGCCGAAGATGTCAGCATCCAGCAAACCTACTTTATAGCCTAGCTTTGCTAAAGCTACTGCCAAGTTTGCCGCTACGGTAGACTTACCTACTCCGCCTTTACCGGAAGATACGGCGATTACGTTCTTCACCAAAGGAAGCATCTTGCCCGGTTCGGGGCGTGCTGCCTGGCGGCTTTCGGTAGAGATGGTAACTTTCACCTCAGGAGATACATGCATGTGGATAGCTGCTTCGGCAGACTTCAAGATCGATTTCATGAAAGGGTCAGTCGGCTTCTCGAATATTAAAGAGAAGCTGACGGACATGCCGTCAATGCGAAGATTGTCGGCAACCATTTCTGCTTCTATCAAGTTCTTTCCTGTTCCGGGATAACGCACTGTTGCCAAGGCGTCCAGGATTAATTTAGGGTATAGTGTCATAATTATATTGTTTTTTGAGTTTTATTTAATGATACATTGCATAAATTTCCTCTTTTGAAGTTACGCTTTCTATATGTCTTTGTTAATATTTCCAATAACGTTGTTATCCACTGTAGGGGCGGGGTTTGCCCGCCCGATAATACTCCGAATGGTGTCATCGTGTATGTTTTCGGGCGGGCAAACCCCGCCCCTACAGTAAATATTAACACGATGTGTAAAAAAGTCCCCCAAGAGGGGATGAAGTTACTATTGCTATTTGCTAGTCCGCAATCCACTCCGTTTACTGCGATTATAGCTGCGATACTCATCCAGTTCTATCTCCACATCCGGTTCACGCAACTCACCTTCTTGCGGCAGACGGAACTTCATATACTTTATATTTAAACCGCGATCCAACCATTGTTGTTCATAGTAAGTGCGGATGCCCAAGATGTCATCCACCAAACCGGAATGATACAAGTCCTCGGTCATAAACTCTACCGGAAGTTTATTTTCTTCCACCATGTAGCGAGTGTAGGTAAACATAAAGTTACTATCCGTCTTCAAATGAATCAATCCGTTGGCAGTCAAGAACTTGCGGTAACGGTTCATGAAATAAGTGGAAGTCAACCGCTTGGTAGCCTTCTTCATCTGCGGATCAGAGAAGGTCAACCATATTTCGCTCACTTCACCCGGAGCAAAGAAGCGCTCTATAATCTCGATATTGGTACGCAGAAAAGCCACATTCTTCATTCCGTCTTTCAGCGCTTCCGTGGCACCGGTCCACATACGTGCACCTTTTATATCTACTCCTATGAAATTCTTGTCGGGATACATTCGCCCCAAGCCGACGGTGTACTCGCCACGACCACAACCCAGTTCCAGCACTATCGGATGGTCGTTCTTGAAAAAGTCACGATTCCAGTTCCCTTTCATATCAAACGGAACGTTATCGGCTACCGAGTAAGGGTATTCAAACACGTGCGGATAGTTCCGCATATCAGCAAATTTCTCTAGTTTTCCTTTTCCCATGAGAATATTCTATCATTAATTTGTTTCATCGGCAAAGGTAGGGAATATCTGAGAAAGAGAAAAAAAATAGACCTGCAATTCGTTTGCAGGTCTACTTTTATAATGTTCTTCCGTTCTATTCTCTAAATAAGCGTTGCCATTTCCGGACAAGGCAGAGAGTCTGGAAAGGATTTGATTTATTCAGAAATTACTTCGATGTGCTCACCATCACCATACAGTTCTTTCTTCAGGTCTTCGTAAAATGCAGCATGTGATGCCTCTACGTACGGACTCAAGAATAAGAAACCGATACCCAAAGTGAAACAGCATAATATAGCCCAACCGATGAAGCTCAAATCCATCAAAAACAACTTCATCTTGTAACCGGACATCATCTCCATGCTCTTGTTGATGGCTGCATCATATTGCAATTCGGGATGGTCTTTCAATATGAATGAAGTCATGGCATAAGAATAAGACTTGATAATACCGGGTACAATCAGTAACAGCGTCCACAACATGGTATAAATACCCTGTAACAGTCCTGTTCCCAAGATACGGCCGAAGTCTTTGTAACCATCGAACAGTCGTCCGAAATCAAGTTTGATTCCTCTCAGCAAATCCAAAAACAATATGGCAAAACCATAATGCAAAGGAATTAACAAGATGGAAATGATTCCAATAGAAGGGTTAATGTACTGGGCTGACGTAGATACCCCACTAGTCAACGCACCATAAACCAATGTAATAATGGCAGCCAATCCCCAATTGCCAGCCAGCGCATCTGCTGCCTGACGGCGTAATTCTGAATTTAATTTCATCATCTTTTGTATTTGTATTAATCTAAAATAGTTACCCAGTTGTGAGTATCCGGCTCGTCACCATACTGGATGGCACGCAACTTATTGTAAAGCTTAGTACAAACAGGTCCCGGTTTTCCATCTTTTGAAATGACGTATGATTTCTTGTTCTCTAAGTCGTCAATACGCTGGATGGGACTGATAACGGCTGCTGTACCGCAAGCGCCGGCTTCTTCGAATGTTTCCAGTTCTTCTTCGGGAACGGGACGGCATTCTACCTTTATACCCAGATCTTCTGCCAACTGCATCAGGCACTTATTGGTGATAGAGGGCAGAATAGAAGATGACTTGGGAGTGATGTATGTATTATTCTTGATACCGAAGAAATTGGCAGCGCCACATTCGTCGATATATTTCTTTTCTTTGGCATCCAGATAGAATTCACAAGAGTAGCCCAAATCGTGAGCCATTTTATTGGCACGCAAGCTGGCTGCGTAGTTACCTCCTACCTTATATATACCTGTTCCGTGTGGAGCAGCGCGGTCGAATTCGCGAATGATAACGTATGGATTGGTAGAGAAGCCACCTTTAAAGTAAGGACCTACCGGAGTTACGAATACTACAAACATATATTCGTTGGCAGGATGAACGCCTACCTGTGCACCTGTACCGATCAGTAACGGACGGATATAAAGGGCTGCTCCGCTCTCATAAGGAGGGATAAAGCGCTCGTTTGCCTTTACTACTTTCTTAACGGCCGCTACGAATACTTCTGTAGGAAGTTCCGGCATCAAGATGCCATTGCAGGTGCTTTGCAAACGCTGGGCATTGGCTTCGGGACGGAAAATGCGGATCTTACCGTCTTTTCCGCGATATGCTTTCAGTCCTTCGAATGCTTCCTGTCCATAGTGCAGACAGGTGGCAGCCATGTGGATATTCAGCGTTTCTTCCGAACAAAGTTCCAGTTCTCCCCATGCACCGTCACGATAGTAACAACGTACATTATAATCTGTCTTCATGTATCCAAAGGACAGATTTGCCCAATCAATCTCTTTCATTATTATCTTATTTATGTTATTATTTACGAATGAGAGCAAAATTACGTTTTATATTCGCAAATTCCAACCAAAAAAGGTTTTTTGTTTGCATACTAGTAGGAAATGAATCAAATTATCCACCGTAGGGGCGGATTGAATCCGCCCGAATACATCCACAGATACACCATTCGGGTGTTATCGGGCAGATTCAATCTGCCCCTACGGTGGAGGTTTACCTTAAACAATTGATTCAAAACGAATACGAAAGGAACAAAGATGAACACCACGAACCGATCATTCATCTTCCTCCAACATCTTCTTTATTTCCTCATCAGCTTTATAGAGTTTATCACGGCAAAACTTGATTAATTCCTGCGCTTCTTTCAGGTTGTCGCCCAGGCTGTCTATATCCAACTCATTGCTGTCTATGCGTGATACTATTTCTTCCAAGCGTTTCATAGCCTGTTCATAAGTTTGTTTCTTGGGTGCCATTCTTTTTCTATTTTGGGGTTACTACACTCTTTATTTCTCCTTTGGCAAATCGGGTGGTGAGTTCATCACCCGGCTGAAGGACGGAAGCATCGGTCACTGCCTTGCCGTTTTTCAGCGTTATGCTATAGCCTCGCTTCAACAGATGTTCCGGAGAAGCGGCTTTCAATTGCTGTTCCAACAGTTGAAGGCGATGATTCTCCTTTACCAAGCGGCGCTGCGAAGCGATACCTATCTGAGTTTCCATCATTTGCAGATGATGCTTTTCCTTGGTCAAGCGAGACTGCAAAGCGGTTTCCAGCTGTTTCACGACTCGTTCCTGACGATAATGCTCGTCTTTCAGCCTCATCAGGGTTTGCATCGGTATGCGCTCTACCAATCGGGAGAGACGGGTCTCTTCCCTTATCATCCGGGTAGAAACCGCCTGAAGGATGGAGGATGCATAATCTTCCAACACCTCTGCCGTATCATGGAGATGGTTTATCAGGAACTCGGCGGCGGCAGTGGGAGTTTTTACACGGGTATGGGATACGCTGTCCAGCACAGTATCATCACGTTCATGTCCGATGCCTGTTATTATAGGTATAGGGAACTGGGCACAGTTTGCCGCCAGTTCGTAGGTATCAAAGCCGGAAAGATCCGATGTTGCACCTCCACCGCGAATAATTACTACTACATCCCAATTATCGCGCTGGGCATTGATTGCATCCAGGGCGGATATGATGGACTGCTCTACCCTCTCTCCCTGCATGATGGCGGGGAACAGTCGGGGGTAGAAGACGAAACCATACGGATTCTGTTCCAGTTGGTTGCAGAAGTCACCGTATCCGGCGGCTGTGGCAGAGGAAATAACGGCTATGCGCTGGGAAAGCAGAGGGAGTTCCAATTCTTTGTTCAGGGTGAGGACGCCTTCTTCTTCCAGTTGTTTCAGGATTTCGCGACGACGGCGTGCCATATCTCCTAATGTATAGGTAGGATCAATGTCCTGCACTGTCAATGAGTATCCGTATAATTCATGAAATTCTACGGATACTTTTACCAGGACTTTGATGCCGGAGACGAAAGCCTGCCCGGTTTCTTCTTCAAAATAAGGTTTCAGCAGACGGTAGACATTGCTCCAGATGGTTCCTCTTGCTTTAGCTATCAAGTTATTTCCTCTGGGTTCTTTCTGAACGAATTCCAGGTAACAATGGCCGGAGTAGTTGGAACGCACGTCGCTTAGTTCTGCCTGTACCCAGTAGGTATCGGGCAGGCAGGTGGTGATGCTGCGCTTTACCAGTGCATTCAGTTCATATAAGGAGAGAGGATGTTCTTCCATGATTTTCTGCTTTTTCTGTAGGAGGCCGTGTTAGAAGTAAATTGGGCTATCATTTTATCAAATCGTTAACTTGTAGGGGCGGATTGAATCCGCCCGTATGCATAAAAGCAAACTGTTATCGGGCAGATTCAATCTGCCCCTACAGCTAAATGATAACAAAAAAACACTTTCAACACAGTACCCTACAGGTTTATCTTTTCTTTAATTCCGTTTGATATGCTTTCCAGATGTCGGGGATGCCGTAACCGAATATGTTATCCGGATAATCTTTGCGATCTCCTGCATTCTGTATGGCTTTTATCACTTGCTTGGCAGTCAGCCAGGGACATGCCTGCCAAAAACACGCCACCAATCCGCAAAAGGTAGGCGAAGCAAATGAAGTCCCATTGGCATGAGAAACAGTTCCGTCATTACCCGCCACGGCAGAAGAAACGCCTACCGCCATCACATCGGGCTTGATACGTCCGTCCGTCGTATTCCCCACAGAAGAAAAATCGGCATTAACCAAATCGCGGTTCATTGCCCCCACTGTGAGAATGTTCTTTGCATCTCCCGGAGGAGTTATCTTTTTCCAAGCCCCGCGACCGGAATTACCGGCACTGCACACCACTACCAGCCCTTTATCGGCAGCCAATGATGCCGAATGGGACATCAAGGATGAATGACCGTTCAAGTCCCGGTAACGATAACTCATGGCTTTATCATCAAACTCATAATAGCCCAGTGAAGTATTGACTACATCCACCCCTACACTATCGGCAAACTCCAGTGCGGCAGCCCAGTAATCTTCTTCCACCGGCTGTTCCGTATCATCGTCTTCACTGCGGAGCAACCAATAAGAGGCTTCGGGAGCCGTTCCTACCAGTACATGAGGCTTGTTGGCCGCCATACACGATAACACTTTCATGCCGTGATAGTTCTCGGCATAAATATCCGAATGCGGATTTACAAAGTCACGCGTGCCCAGTAAGTCCATCTTCTTGAACACACTGATTTCATCGGCGTTATAGAATCCGGCATCAATCACTGCTATCTGCATCCCTTTTCCACGGAAACCGGCTGCATGAAGGCTGTCGCCATGATGGACGGAGATTTGGCGGTAGGCATCTCCGTAATAATTTTCGCCTTTGGTCACTTTATTAGTCACTTCCTTCTTTCGTTCCGCATTGCGGGGCGGAATGCTGTCGGGAGCCGTCCATACCTTTCGGGTAGCCATGACAAAAGGCAAACTCGCCAGTTTGGCAATCAAAGAAGTATCGGCAACCTGCACCACTACCGTGTTGTTCCACTTACTCTTTGTCACCACTTCGGCTCCTTTGGCGGTCAATGCATCTATATAGCTTTGGCATACGGGGAGGTCTGTGGAATCAATCGGCAAAACTTGTTTCATGCGCCGTTCCAAGGCACGTTCGGACAAATAAGCCTGCGGATCACTCAATGAATAAGTAGTTGCCGCCTTATCACGAAGATTAATGCGGTATTTATATGTTTTCTGTGCCGATATTTGCAAAGTACATGCCAATAGCAAGCATCCCAATGCTCCTTTATAAATGTTCATTTTATCTATTTACTTTGTTTTTATGCGCAAAGATACACAAACTTTTTCCCTCCCACTTAATTTTTGCGTACCTTTGCAGCCAAAATTCAGGTTAAATAGGTAAAAGAGAGAGAGAATAAAGTATGGCAAAAACAGGAACACCCACAGAACTAGGTACACAACCCATCGGAAAACTATTACTACAGTATGCGATACCCGCCATTATTGCAATGACGGCGTCTTCACTATATAATATGGTGGACAGCATCTTTATCGGCCACGGCGTGGGGCCATTGGCTATTTCGGGACTGGCTATCACCTTTCCGCTAATGAACCTTGCGGCAGCATTCGGTTCCCTGGTGGGTGTAGGAGCCTCCACGCTGGTTTCGGTAAAACTGGGACAGAAGGATTATGATACGGCTCAAAACATTCTGGGCAATGTGGTTACACTGAACCTTATTATAGGTATAGGCTTCAGCATCCTTACGTTGCTTTTCCTTGATCCTATCCTTTATTTCTTCGGAGCAAGCGAAGACACCATTCCGTATGCACGGGATTATATGGTGATTATCCTGCTGGGCAATGTAGTGACCCATATGTATCTGGGACTGAATGCCTTGCTGCGTGCATCGGGACATCCGCAGAAAGCCATGATAGCCACCATTACCACGGTGATTATCAACACCATCCTCGACCCTATCTTTATTTACAGTTTCGGATGGGGGATACAAGGTGCAGCCATTGCCACCATTCTGGCACAGATCATTTCGCTGGTGTGGCAGTTCAAGACCTTTACCAATAAGAGCGAATTGATTCATCTTCGCCGGGGCATCTACAAACTGCGTAGCAAGATTGTAAAAAACACCCTTGCCATCGGTATGTCTCCATTCCTGATGAACCTGGCGGCATGTTTCATCGTGATCCTTATCAATAAAGGGCTGAAAGAATATGACGGCGACCTCGCCATCGGTGCATTCGGCATTGTGAACCGCATCGTCTTCCTGTTCATCATGATTGTGATGGGGCTGAACCAAGGCATGCAGCCCATTGCCGGATATAACTTCGGCGCACAGCAGTTCCACCGGGTAGACCGGGTGCTGAAACTTACCATCTACGGGGCTACCGCAGTAACTGTTACCGGATTCCTGATCGGCGAATTGATGCCGGAACTTGCCGTTTCCATCTTCACTACCCACGAAGGATTGTTGCAACTGTCTGCCAAGGGATTGCGCATCGTGGTGATGTTCTTCCCTATTATCGGTTTCCAGATGGTGACTTCCAATTTCTTCCAAAGCATCGGCATGGCCAGCAAAGCCATCTTCCTGTCCCTCACCCGGCAGTTGTTGTTTCTGGTTCCCTGCCTGCTTGTCCTTCCCCACTTCTGGGGCTCTACGGGCATTTGGATAAGTATGCCCATCTCCGATTTGGCGGCAAGTATTGTGGCAGGTATCATGCTTTACCGCCAGTTCAAAATATTTAAGGCGCATGCGCATCAACAAATATAAATTTAATTCTTATATTTGCCATTATAGACTAATTTGTTACGACTATGAACGAGCATTATGTTATCAACCTGGGACGTCAACTGGGCAGTGGCGGAAAAGAGATAGGCGAAAAGCTGGCACGTGAGTTCGGCATTGCCTTTTATGATAAAGAATTAATCAAGCTGGCTTCCGAAGAAAGCGGTTTGTGCAAGGAGTTCTTCGAGAAAGCCGATGAAAAGGCTTCGCAAGGCATTATCGGCGGATTATTTGGCACGCGGTTTCCGTTTATCAGTGACGGGGCTATTCCTTACGGCAGTTGCCTGAGCAATGACGCACTGTTCAAGATACAAAGTGACGTGATACGCGAACTGGCAGAGAAACAATCGTGCCTGTTTGTAGGACGATGTGCCGACTATATCCTGCGCGAGCATCCTCGCTGTGTGAACATCTTTGTCTCTGCTTCCAAAGAGGCGCGAATGGAAAGGCTGATGCATATTCACCATATTTCTGCCGAAGCTGCGGAAGAACTGATGGCGAAAGCTGACAAGAAACGTTCTGCCTACTATAATTATTATAGTTACAAGACTTGGGGAGCTGCCGAGACTTATCATCTATGCATAGACTCATCGGCATTGGGAATTGATGGGACTACAGAATTCATTAAACAGTTCATTAAGCTGAAACTGGGGATTTAATTACGGAGACATAAAACATTTAAAAACCAAACAATTATGGGAAGTGAAGGATTACAAGCCAGATACATAAATCCCTATACCGACTTCGCATTCAAATTGCTATTCGGCACGGATCTAAATAAGGAGATTCTAATTGGTTTCCTAAATGCATTGTTTTATGGAAAGCAAGTGATAAAGGAAGTGACTTACCTGAACACAGAACATCTTGGAAGCAGGGAACTTGATAGAAGAGCCGTATTCGATGTATATTGCGAAAATGAAAAAGGAGAAAAGATACTGATTGAAATGCAGAAGGCAGAACAACAGTTCTTCAAAGATAGAAGTATCTTCTATTCAACCTTCCCCATACGTGAACAAGCCATTAAAGGTGATAAATGGAGCTATGAGCTGAAAGCAGTATATGTCATTGGCATTCTAAATTTTACGTTTGATGATACAAGACCGGACTATTTTCATCATGAAGTAAAACTCATAGATACTCATACACACGAAGTCTTCTATGACAAATTGACTTTTGTTTACCTCGAAATGCCCAAATTCAATAAAACGGAGCAAGAACTGGAAACTCTGTTCGACAAATGGATGTTTGTGCTTAAAAACCTGTCTCGTTTGATGGAACGCCCCGCTGCACTGCAAGAAAGAGTATTTACACGCCTGTTTGAAGCTGCGGAAATTGCGAAGTTCTCCCCTAAGAAGCTCTATGAATATGAGGAAAGTTTGAAAGTGTATAGAGACTGGAACAATGTTATTGATACAGCTATAAAGAAAGGAGAAGCGAGAGGAAAAGAAGAAGGAAGATTGGAAGGAAGACTGGAAGGGAGACTGGAAGAAAAAAGAACCATTGCCCGAAACCTAATAAAAGCCGGACTTCCCATACCTAAGATAGAAACAATAACAGGACTTTCATCAGATGAAATAAAGAACCTCTAAAGCATGATACAGGCGGAACATGATAGTCTACCTCCCATCATGTCCGCCTGTTTTATGCTTTATTCAGAATAAGATCTCTATTTTACACTTGCCAATAAAATAGTATTGCTATCATTTAATTGATATACGTTCTGTTCCACATTACTATTATAGCTATTGCTCCGGGAATTCCAACGTGCATAGTTCACTACCACTTCATTATCTCTATATTCCACATCCATATTGAAATAAGGAACCCAAGCCTCTTTCGTGGTATCCCACTTGAAAGCTTCTTTGTTCACCACCCTATTCTCATGATCATAAGTAAAGGTATAACGAAGATGACGATAAAGATAACCACCTTCATTGACAAAGATTGTACGGGCTGTCATCACATTACCACTCATTTCTTCGTTTCTCACATAACTGGTAGGATTCACTGCATTTGCCGAGAAGTTCATTACGCTTGCCATTACTACTGCTACCATTGCCACTGCCTTAAGGATTACATTTGTCTTCATAATCGTTATTTTTTTATTGTTACTATTTGCTTTGATTCTGAAGAGGTTTGGTTGTCAACCGCCTTCGACTATATATACTCAATAGCTGTGCCAAATGCATAATTCACTGTAAATCAACAGATTTACAAAGCAGAGCAGTGTCCGCTTCCGAACAGTTGTCCGATTTAAGCGGACACGCCTTTCAATTTTAAGCTTCTTATAAGAATAATCTAGTATGTCTTTTCTGAGAAAAGGAGAAAAAATGCAGAGTAAAATTAGAGTCAGAATCTAATTTTACTCTGCATTTCATACTATAAATATAGTCACCCTACAAACGTCTCAACTCATCATTAGCCGCCCCTGTGCCTTTATACTTGTTCCTTGTTGTATTAAACTTATAACGCAGAGTCAAGACAAACTCACGCGAGTCATTACTATTGTTCGGGAAAAAATAAGAATTACCTACGTAAATCTGTCCACGATAAACCAGCCC
This sequence comes from uncultured Bacteroides sp., assembly GCA_902388365.1. GTDB lineage: Bacteria > Bacteroidota > Bacteroidia > Bacteroidales > Bacteroidaceae > Phocaeicola. The sequence goes on from CABMPB010000011.1 coordinate 66,241, forward strand.
ATGAAATAAATCACTTCCTTTGGCTTCTATACTTAAAGCATCTTTCAAGAATGACTTCCGGATAGATACCCCACAAATATACAAATCCTTATCCAGATAATAATTATCCGTATTTCCCTTACCTTGCCATGTAAAATCCAAACTTAACAGAAAATCTTTTGGAAGGCTGAAAGTATTATTAAATGTTCCCATTAACATAGGAGTATCCAGCTTCACCTTTTCACCATTGCTCATTACAGTCAGCCATTGTTTGGTTACCCCAAAACTAATTTGCGGCGACCAACAACCCACTTTGGGCATGGCAGATATAAACGAACTGAAACTGGACTGCTTATCCAGATTGACAAAGCGGAAGACAGAAACCGAAGTATTGTTTTCCATCAACTCACTCCAGTAAATAATAGGATCATTCATTCGCTGATAGCTCATCATCAGTTGCAGGAACTTCCATGTGCCGGACAGGGACACATCATGAATAACAGTAGATTTCAGTGTCGGAGTACCGGTCTGCATGGAGAAACGATTCATATAGAACAAGTTATTGCTCAACTGACTATACGAAGGGCGCTGCGTCTTTGCCGTATAGCTTAATTGCGCATTCACCTTACCTATCTGTGTACTGAATGACAGGCTGGGAAACCAGTTATCAAACTTGCGGCTTTGCCCGTCTATATGTTTGCCATCTTCATAATAATCAAAAACTATATTTTCATAGCGCACCCCTACTGCCAACTGTCCGATAGAAACTGCATGAGTATATTCCGCAAAAGCATTCTTATCGGTTTCTTTCAGCGTGCTATAAATGGTAGGTGTATAATTCTCCTTGTTCACATAGTCATCATCACGGCTGGTATGGCTGTATTCCCCACCTACGGAAAGAGTACCGCCCCACACGGGATAGGAAAGTATCAATCGGGCAGCAGTCAGCTTATTTGCTATTTTGCTGAAAGTATTCACCTCCCTGTCTTCCATTTCCTGGCTATTTTCAACCGTGCGGCTGGTACTGCGATTTTCATTGGTGTAATAGTCCGCATTAAAATCAATGTCCAACTGTCCTATTTTTCCATTATAATAGGCACTTAACTGATGAGCCGGTCTATTGTCATAGTCCACGTGCGATACACTTTCCACCCGGTCATACAGTTTGCCATTTGCAGTAACATCGCTATTGGTAGTGTGGTCATTATATTGTTTGGGATTGGCGGTTATGGAATAACGTGCACCTATTGAGTGATTCTCGCCAATCATATAATTAACTCCCAGCAAGCCACGCAAATTATGAGATACTCCGTCTTCCCGGTGCGGGTTTTTCTGTATCCATAATGTGTCCGGAGCAAAAATAGTCGTCCCCATTTGGTTGCGCTGTGCCCATGCCACGCGGTCATATTCCAATGTACCGAAAACATCAAGATTATCATGGCGGTAATTCATATTTACCTGCTCTATCAAATCCACATTCTCACTCTGATAATAGCTGGAACGTACATCGAAGCCAAATCCATCTCCTTTGCGGCGAACGGTCTGTATACGTACTACTGCTTTCACTGTAGCGTCATAGCGTGCACCGGGATTGCTTATCACTTCCACATTCTTTATATCATCTGAGTTCAACTGATCCAATTCCGATTGGTCGCGCACCTGCCGTCCGTTTATATAGATGAGTGGCGCACCCTTGCCAAAGACTTCAAATGAATCTTTCTTTTTAATAATGCCGGGCACTTTGCTCAATACATCATTTGCCGTTCCGGCCTTTGAAAGGACGCTGTTCTGCACGCTTGTTACCAGTGCATCGCCTTTCATGCGGGTTGTTGGTAAATCGCCTTTCACTATTACTTCTCCCAGCAGTTGCGTATCCGAATTTAATTGAACGGTTCCAATATTTTCTCCACCGTTATAGACCTTATATGCAGTGGCATATCCTACGGATGAAACGCGAATCACTCCTTTTTTACCATTCGTTGCCAAAATAAAGTCTCCGGCTTGATTACTGATAGTTCCTTCAACAAAAGCTGAATCGGGCAAAGAGAGCAGAACTACATTAGCGAACTCTAAAGGTTGCAGTTTCTCATCCACAACTTTTCCTGTAATGTTCTGGGCTATTAAAGTCGTTTTAATTACCCAAAAGCATAATGCTATACATAAAAACTTATTCATATTACTTTAATTTGAAAGAACGAATAAACGGCGCAAAGATAGCTATAATACACTTACTTTGCATATTTTTCTCTGAAAAGCTCCCATCTCTTGGGATCTTTCCGTATATATCCAATATAAATCAGAATCTGTTCAATACGTTTTTTATTTATTTGGCACAATTCATCATCAGGGTATTCCAGATAAGTTTTTGTCTTTTCATTATAGAACCATTGTCTTGCACAGCCACCACATAGGTTGTTAGCCCAACAGGTATTACATTTACTATTGTCTTTCAATGTATAAACAGATGATTTTCGTTTCAAAAAAGAAGAATTATTAAATATATTGTCTCCTCCGATATTTCCTAAACTATTCTGTTCTTCTCCCGTATTGATATGGCATGGATAGATTTCTCCATCAGTAGCTATAGCAAAAATACTTTTGGAAACAGCACACATCCGAATGGGCCTTTTCTTTGCCAATGCCATTAATATAGCTTCAAAACCAAACGGCAAATCTTTCATATCGGTTTCTAATAAATTATGACTCTCCGTGATATAATCTTCGGCTTTATTGTAATTAGTATTAAATTCCGGCACTACAGTTCCTTTAATGCCAAACTCAGATTCTAACGCCTGTGCAATGTCACTACGATTATAATGCTCATCTAAATGAGCCTGAGTAAGAGTAGCCTCATAATGAACAACTGCCTTTGTTTTGGCTAATACAGTCCGTATAAAATGCTCTATTTTATCATAACTTCCCGTACCATTAGCAAATACCCGGTTTATATCATTCATATTTTTCAAACCGTCAACACTGACGGTTATATATGAAATATGTTCATTTATAAAACTCAAAACATCCTCATTCAGGATAGTTCCATTGGTAACTATTGCGAATGAAGGCAAAAACAAGATTTTCCCTTCTTTATAATACTTCTTAAAAAGAGTGCATATATGCTCCATTACCGGTACATTCAGCATTGGTTCTCCACCAAAAAAAACAATACTTCCAATACTGGTAAAAGAATCTATGCAGAATTGGACAAACAATTCTGCAGTTTCTATAGACATTATGCCACGTGGCAAAGAGTAATTGCCACCATTGGCATAACAATATTTGCATCTTAAATTACAATCATTTGATATATGAAGAGTTATTCTGTCTATCACCCCAGTTTTTTGGGGAAGTGAACTTATTGTATCCTTATTTTCTTCTACTAATGAGATATTCATAGAATGAAGCATTGCCTGTATATCATCTGCTACCAAATCATATCTTTCGGCAATATCTTCTATAGTTTCTTTTCTCTTCAATGATTCTAATACATTATAAGCCAAGATACTAATTGAAATCAAAGTCAGAGTAGAGCCATAATAGGCAAAAGCCATTCTATCATCTCGCATAAGATGTAATTCTTCTATACTCATATTAGTATTATTTAATCGATTGCTATTCAAATATCACAAATTAAGGGGATAAAAGAATATATTATTCCCAATTATCCCCTTAATTTATAGAATCAAAATTGATAAGAGTTAAGATTAGTTTGTTTTTACAGGTTGTGTTGGTGTAGTACTACAACCGCCAGAAAAGACAGCACTACATCCTACATCAATTCCACCTTCTACTTCCTCCAAATCTGATAAATCTAAGTTTTCACCTTTCAATTCATTTTCAAGAGTAGCTTTTAATGCCTGAGCTATCTCCTCTTTTTTTTCGTCTTTCATAATTGAATAATTTTTAAAATTAAAAATCTTGTTATTTATTACATTGCTAATGTAAGCCTACTAAGTCCAGCCATTCCGGACTAAATAAAAAAGTTTTTCGATTTAACATTCATTTACCAATAAAAGAAATAAGAGCCATCTTACAAACGCCTCAACTCATCATTAGCCGCCCCTGTACCTTTATACTTGCTCTTTGTTGTATTAAACCTATAGCGCAATGAAATAGAGAACTCACGCGAGTCATATCTATGATCTTTTGAGAAAGAATATGCTCCACTGCGAAGAAGCGTTTTACTTTTTTGCTGACGAAACAAATCATCTCCCCTTACCTCTATACTCAAAGCATCATTCAAGAATGATTTTCGCAGTGAAATATCAACATAACCCTTAAAACGATCAGAGTATACATTGCGCAAATCCCCCTTACTCCTGAATTGCATATCCAGGCTAAGAAGGAAATTTTCCGGCAATGTGAATGAATTAGACAGCATGCCCGTAAATCTGGGTTCATTTAATTTTAATTGTTGACCATCACTATCAATAGTCAGCCATTGTTTTGTCACTCCAAGACTTAAACGGGGCTCCCATATACCAATATGAGGCGATGCCGAAATAAAGGCATTCAGCATAGGCAGACTTTTATTCAAATTAATACTTTTCAATAAAATGGTGTATTCATCCGGATTCAATGGCTCCCCCCAATAGATTATAGCATTTTTAGTCTGCTGATAACCCAAGCTGAGTTGCAGGAACTTCCAAGAAGCAATCCAGTTAAGATTATGAGTGATTTCGGACTTCAATGTAGGATTTCCCTGCTGTATACTGAAACGGTCTATATATAATGAGCTATTGCTCAACAGCCTGTATGAAGGGCGTTGCGTTTTTACCGTATAACTAATTTGCGTCTTGACCTTTCCAATTCGGGTATTGAAGGAAATATTCGGATAGATATTATCATAGCTACGGCTCTGGTCATCTATATGCAGATCATCCTTATAATAATCAAATTTTATCCGTTCATAGCGCGCACCAAGTATAAAGTCGCCTATGGAAACAGATCTGCTATATTCGGCAAAAGCCGTTATATTCATTTCATTCATCTTGCTGTTGGATGAAGGCACATAATTTTCAACATTCAGATAATTGTCTTTGCGATGGGTATAAGTCCATTCTCCGCCTACTGAAAACTTTCCTTTCCACACAGGATAAGACAACACCAGTTTGGCTGCACCCAAATTATTTGCCACATCACTTGCAGCATGTACATCCCGGTCCTCCTGCGTTTCACTTTGTTCGTCAGTAATGTCTTCCTGCAAATAGCCACTTTGATAATAGTCGGCATTAAAATCTATTTCCAGATTACCCACGCGTCCCGTATAGTAAGCATTCAATTGATGATTTAAGTCATTATCTGTTTCTGAGCTAGTAAAATTCTGCAAACGATCAAACACCCTGCCATCTAAGCTGACCTTACTTCCTGTATAAAGCTTATTATCATATTGTGGGCTTCCTTGAAGGGAATATTTTACTCCGATAGAATTATTTTCATTGAACATATAGTTTATTCCGAGATTTCCTCGCAGCCATTGCTTATTACTATTATATTTCAATTGATTTTCCAAGTCTAGCTGTTTCTCTGAAATTAAAATCTGATGTACATTGCTACGTTCACAATATTCTTCTTTATCATACCTGAACATAGCAAACATATCCAGCCCATTATGACGATAGTTCATATCTGCTTGTTCCACTAAATCGACATTTTCGCTTTGATAATAACTAGAATTCAGATTGAACCCGAATCCATCACCTGTGCGACGGATAGTCTGAATACGCACTACAGCATTTACCGTGGCATCATAGCGTGCACCGGGATTAGTTATTAACTCTACGTGCTTAATATCTTCCGAACTGAGTTGCTCTAATTCAGATTGATCGCGTATTTCCCGACCATTAATATATATAAGAGGTACCCCTTTGCCAAATACTTCAAAAGAATCTTTATCCTTTAATATACCAGGCACTTTTCCCAGTACATCATTTGCTGATCCTGCCTTTGCCAATACGCTGTTCTGCACACTTGTTATCAGTGCATCGCCTTTCATACGAGTTATAGGTAAATTGCCTTTTACTACTACTTCACCTAGCAGTTGAGTATCTGAATACAGTAAGATGGTGCCCATATTTTCACTCTTACATTCTGTACAAATAGTGGTATAGCCTATAGACGAGATACGTAGTATCCCTTTTTTAGAATTTTCTAATATAGTAAATTTTCCGTCCTGATCACTAATAGTCCCATATATAAAAGCAGAATCCGGCAATGATAAATATATGATATTAGCAAATTCAACTGGTTGACTATTCTCATCTACAATTTTTCCGGTAATTGCCTGAGAGTATATAGAAGTAGCTGAAACTACCCAAATTAATATGATATAAAGTAACTTTTTCATAAATATATAATTTTAATCATTCAATTTCTGAACTACTAAAGACCATAATTGAGTATCCTTACGAATAGAAGCAATTAATAATAATATTCTTTCAGCATAGAGACGTGTGATTTTACATAATTCTTCATTGGGATACATTTCAAATTGATTTGTCTTACGATTAAAAAAATAAGACATGCTACATCCACCACATAGTTTTATCATCCAGCAATTTTTACACATATCATTTGACCTAAAATCTATTTCATGATCAAATGGCTTATATTCTTCAGAATGATTATAAACATTCTTACCATTAATCGCTCCTAATTCACATCCTGTTGTGCCATTTATTATGTGACATGCATATATAGTTCCGCTACTACTTACAGCAAAAGATTCTTCTATGACAGAACATATAGGATTAACTGTATTACGAATAATAGTATATAATAGCACCCAAAAATCTTTAGGTAAATATTTAAGTTTTGTTCTCCTCAGATATTCTAAATCAACAGTATTCCAAAAATCAAGCAATAATTGCGGACTAAGTCCTTGTTCATTAATTATAACCCCACTAATACCAAAAGTCTCATCTAAGAATCTTGAAATATCTTCATGACTATAATTATAGTCAATATGCAGTTGTGTATATGTTGCTTCATACTGCATTTTTACATTTGTTTCCTGTTGTATAGTGCTAATAAATCTAGCTATTTTTTCATAGCTTCCTTTACCATCTTTATATATCCTTTGAATATCATTTATCTCCTTAGGCCCATCTATGCTAACGGTTATTATAGAAATATTTTCTTTGATGAATGCTAACATTCTATCTGTTAATATTGTGCCATTGGTAATAATTATGAATTTAGGCAGAGTTTTTATTTTCCTTTCTTCTTTGTAGTACTTAAAACGAGCACATACTAATTCCATGACTTTAAGGTTAAGCATAGGTTCTCCTCCAAAAAAGACAATCTTTTCAATTCTTTCAAATTGATTTACGCAGAAATCTACAAACTCTCTTGCTGTTTGTTCTGTCATTAACTTACGTTCTTGATTATAACTTCCTCCATTGCCAAAACAATACTTGCACCTTAAATTACAATCATTTGAAACATGTAAAGTAATTCGTCTTATCACCTTTCTCTTATGCCTACTATCAATATTGTTTCCCTTACAATTATTATCAGAATCAAATATAGACTTTATCAATGAAACAGTTTGTTCTTTTTCTTTGCAAGATTCTAAGAGTTCATGAATTTCTTTACCTGCCTTTAATGCCGATAATATATTATATGTAGTCCTATTTAATATCCTTATATCTGCTGTTGGATAATAATAAGACAAGCACATATCTTTACTTTCTATTAGGTGTATTTTTTCTAAATTCATATAGCAAGTATTAATCGTATCGTGAAAATTATATAAACAAGTATCAGAAGACAATATTCAATAAATACAAGATATTGCTTCTGATACAATTACAGAGAGGTATTAAAATGCTATTAGCAACTGCAACCAACGCCCCAACTACCAGAATCTAAATCCTGTATTTTATCATTCTCTTTTATACCACCTTCTATATTCTGCAAATCTGAAAGATCAAGTTTTTCATCAGATACAACCGATTCTGGACTTTCATTTCCACCCTCAACAACTGCTGACTCTTGAGGATTTAAAATTTCTTCTTGATCATTTACCACTTCCTGTTTTTTTAATTCTTCGTTCTTCATGATCGTAATTTTTTTAAATTAATAAATTAATAAACTATTGTGATCTCTTTATCACATTGCAAATGTAAGCCAACCCAGTCCAGCCATTCCGGACTGCCCAAAAAACTTTCCACTAAAACCAATATTTAACATTTCAGGGATATCAGTTATCACATAATCGCATCATCTTCATCACTATATGATGATTTTATGCCCTGACTTTCCTTTTTGCGCTTGATATCAGCCTTTCGCTTATTGATAGTCAGCTGATAGCCTTCGGTTATTCCGTTCAATTCAGTGGCAAAAGCTACGAATTGGTCATTATCATAAAAATAGAAGGTGGCTCTCAGTAAATACAGCAGCTGATTGAAGGCCTTGTAACAGTCACGATATACCACAGAGGCAGAACGGCCTTTTTCGGTCTTAATCACACCTCGCTTCGCTTCCAAATCAATATATGCCTTGTTTGAAGCCTCCAGCTCCTTTATGCGTTCGTCTATATTGAGCAAAGCCACGTCAGAAGCATTTTTGCTTTTACGCAAAATGGCAATATAGCCGGATATGCTGGCACCCATATCATGACGGGTCTTTATGGATCCCACTCTAAATTTAATTGTCTGGGTCACAATGTTATTGGCTGCGAACTTGCTTTCATTGGAACCAAATTTAAGCTTGCTCTTGATGTTCATTTGCAAAGAGCTAAAATGATCATGACGGGTATTGTGAGCATCCGTCAGGCTCATCGTTTCAGAAATAGTACTGCCACGACGTTTCAATTTTTCGCAAAACTCATCCAGCAGCATCTTAAGCTGCGCATCCTTGTTAGTAAGGTCTACTTTATCACCTTGCGATTCTACTACCTTGAATGATTCTTTTTCGGAAGGAGAACCATCGCCGCCTTTCAGCATGTCGGCATACTTTTCATAGCAGCCTAGCCAGTTTGACATATATTCATAACTCTCGGACAGAACAAGCAAATGCTCATTCACCAATTCGTTTAAATTAACCATACTCTTAAATTCTTTTTTTTTGTTTAATTCTGTAATTACTTTCGCTTAAACCTGTTTCACTTTATGTCAGTCTGATTATAACCTGTATCAAGTTTTCCTCTTTTTTAATCTGATTGAAGACAGATTATCTCAACATACGTGAATTTTATATCTCTTTTGGTTTACTTTGTTCTTATGTTTTACCCATTTTATATCCTTTCATTTTCTTTTAGTTAAAAGTTGTACAATTTCAATTCAATTTGTTTTTAGGTAAGCCTCATTTTGTCAAAATTCAGTCCGTCTTAAAACAAAAATGCCTCAAAATAATCGTTCTTCAAGCCAAATATTCGCCAAGAAGAATGAAATGATCGTTTTTCAAGCCCAATATTCACCAAGAAGAATGAAATGATCATTTTTCAGGCTGAAAATTTTCCAAGAAGAGCAAAATTGCCAATGCTTAAGCCAAATTGATTTTAGATTAAACCAAATATCTGTTCTTTATCATCAAATTACTTTTTGATATATACTGAATGAGCTATATTTACTTCACTAAATTCAAAATTGCGGCAAAGATATAGCCATCCAGTCCGAAGATTTCGGACTGGATAAAAAAAGATGTAGCCAAATCTTATTTAATAATTAATCTAGGCATATCATGAAGAAGTATGATATAAGCCAATAATAATCTACCTATTACACTATTCCTTATTTTTTCTATAAAACGAAATATTCTATCATTTTTCTCCTGGTTTTATTTTTATTATAACATTTATTCCTTACTTTTGCGAAAATCACACTATAAAAGGTAGAAAATGAAAAAGACACACTTCATATTAATACTGATAATTGCTATTAGTAGTTTATCAGCCTGTATGCAAAAAGAAAATGCTATAAAAACATTATTACCTCAGCTGATACAAGCAGAAAGCATTATTTATGAGTATCCTGACAGTGCACTACATATATTGCAGAATATGCAACTTCCTACGCCATCTGATAAGCTACAGAATGCTACGTGGGCATTGCTAATGACACAAGCTAAGTATAAAAGTAATTTAGAGCAGTCTGATTCATTAATAAATATTGCCTATAATTATTTTATGGATAAAGAGGATGTGCAAAGAAGGGCTATGGCGTTATATTATAAAGGTGTATTATATAAAGAAAAATATAATGCGGAAGAAGCATTGCATTATTATCTAGGGGCAGCTAAAGAAATTGAAAAAATAAAAGATTACCGATTAGCTTATCTCATAGATATGAGTATAGGAATGATATATGCTTACCGCAATTTGAGTGATTATGCAAAGGAATACTTTGAAAAAGCGAATCACTATGCTATATTATCAAAGTATCAGGATTATATAGTCTATTCTTATACATATATCGCCAGAGCATATAATTTAAAAGGAGAAACAGATAAAGCAATAGAATATTATAATAAAGCAATCAAAATTGGAAAAGAAAATAATCTATCTATTCCACTAGCCGATGTTTTAAGTGAAATTAGTTCTCTATACAATAGCAATGGTAATAATGAGAAAGCACTTTACTATATACAAGAAGCAATGAAAATAAAAAGGACAGATCAAAATAAACTTACGCTAGGAGATATATATCGTCATTTGCATCAATATGATTCTGCCCATTATTATTTAAATCAAGCATCCAAATCATCTAATATCCATACTGCGCGTTGTGCTTATCAAGCTTTATATTATATGAATATAGCAAAAAAAGACTATAAAAAAACTGTAGAATACAGTGAAAAGCTATGGTTTTATCAGGATTCCATACGAAAGACAGAACGAAATAAAGCATTGATAGAAATGCAAGAAAAATATAACCAGCAAAAAATTATTAATGAAAAGAATCTATTAAAAATAGAAAAAGACCAGGCTGTGCGCAATGCCCTTATTGCTTTAAGTATATTGCTTGTTATAATATTAGTCACTATCTATTGTTACCAGCGAAAAGTATTCCGCCAAAAACAAGAATTATCAGAAAAGGAAGAAAAGATACGCTCATTTATGCTTAGATTATATGATAATGAAAAAACAATAAGTCGCAATCAAATACGAATGGAAGAACTGACAGCACAAATGGAAGACAATAAGGGAGTGCAAGAACTTTGGGAAGAACAACAGAAGACACTGCAAGAAATGCAACAGCAAAATGAAGCATTGAAACAGGAAAACCAAGAATTGCAAAAAAATATAGGTGATTATAGTCTGTCACTAAATGAAAAATCAAAAGAGCTGAATATGCTTAGTCATTTATCAGAAGAGAATAAGTATTTGCACCAACGTGAAGCCTTTTTGTGTAATCAGCTTATAAAGAAGACAGAATTGTTTAATAAAATAAGGACTATGAAGTATATAGATGATGCATTGTGGAAAGATATAAAAGAAAATGTGAATCTATTATTCAATGATTATACGAACCGACTACATCGTCAGATTCCATCATTGACTGAAAGTGACATTCAAATATGTTGTCTGATAAAGCTGCGTTTCAGCAATAGTGATATAGCTAATATACTGGCTATATCATCAACTTCGGTCTCTAAAAGAAAACTAAGATTGAAAGATCGCATTCTGCAAGGAATTGGTTCATTAGGCGAAAATCAAAGCTTAGATTTATGGCTTATGGAATACTAAGGAAGCAATTGTCCATATCTGTTTTTTCAGAAGAAAGGTAATATACTATTTATCAGCATATTACCTTTCTTCTTTTTTTCTCCATTGTCTATATCATGTCTATAGACTTTTCTTACTTTTCCCACAATTATCCCATAACTTTGCATCAAACAAAACAATAAAAAATAAAATCATGAAGTCAAAAAGTCTAATGAAAAAGAAATGGAGTTTATATATGGTTGCAATAATAGCCATATTAATGAATGTATTATCAGTACAAGCAAGTTATGCCATAGATAGTAGAACAGTAGTAATCGAAACAGATGGTCAATGGCCCGCAGAGAATAGAAGCTTGATCTCTGATTGCCCCATAACAGTTCTTACCGATGGAAGTTTCATTTATATCCAAAATGAATCTCCCGACCGTGATATTACAATTCGCATCACAAATGAAAGAACAGGAAACATCAGCCATGAAGAAACCATGCCCTATGTACAAACTGCCTTTATCACTATCCCGATAGCAAGTTACCCCTCCGGAACATATCAAATAGAAATTATAGGTTCACCTATGGGATATTTAAGTGGCGATTTCACTAAAAACTAATTATTATTCACATATAAAAAATAGAAAATCATGAAACACATTGACCTAAAAAAGATTATCCGAATGGATTCCATGATTCAGCGTAGAAATACCGGGTCACCAACAGAGTTTGCAAAAAAGTTGGAAATTTCACGTTCTACGTTTTTTGAATATATAGCTTATATGCGCGATGAACTGATGCTGAATATCCAATACAACAGATATACAGAGAACTATTATTATGATGGTAATAACCTATGCAGTGTACTTGGAATAAGTTATCAAGCCCTATCATAAAAATAGGTATAAGAAAGGAGCACCCCTGATGCTAGATTTCCTTTTAGATATAGAGCCGGGCAGAAGCCATCTACTGATAACCGTAGGATTGGCGGAAACATTGCAAGAAAAGAAGCAGGAGGTGTATTACACCAAAACTTCCAATCATGCTTTTACGTCCGCATTATATCATAAAGGAATAGGAAACTGCGTTCTTTACCCCGATGATCTCAACTGGCTCAGTCCCGACCTTACGTTGCTGGACTGCCAACAGGCAGTCCGTGCACCGTTCTATCGGCAACGGGATATGGATTACATTTTTGTAGCCATGCAGTTACCGCGAAGGCAAAACAATCTGAATGCAGATGTACCTATACTCTATCTGCCACCGTCTTTTTCGAAGTCACCCGATACGAACCCACGAATGGAAGAACTGGCAGAAAGACTGAGAGGCATCAAAAAAGAGGCAGACAGGAATATCATTATCGGACTAATGGAAAATGGCAATGATAGTAAAAAAGGACTTGTGGAATTTTATAAAGTAATAAAAAAAACCTGTATGGGGAATCCTCAATATCACTTTATATTACTGACTGACAGTTTGGAAACAGTAGGTCTGCTATTCAATTTACCACAGAATATGGAAGTATTCCGTATTTTGAATCTGGATATGATATTGCCTTTATGCAATCTTGCGCTAACCGCCCGGCATCCCGATGCCTGGCTGGATTGTACCTTTGCCCACGTACCGGTGCTGACCTATTCGCCAAAAGAAATGATGAATATAACTCCCGGAAAACTGGAAAAACAGATTACCCGTGTATTACAAAATAAAGTGATACTGCTAGAAAAGGCTAAAGAGCTGTGCAACTTCTTTGAACGCGAAAACCAAAATATAGATCAGATAGCAGACGTGCTGATAGAAAGAGCAGAGCGCAACAGATATAATAAAACAAGACAATTATGAGCAAATTCCCATTCTACAAACAACTGGACGGCATGGACTGCGGCCCTACCTGCCTCAGAATGATAGCCAAATATTATGGCAAGACATTCTCTGTGCAACAACTGCGCGAACAGTCCTACATTCAGCGCACCGGAGTAAACCTGCTGGGCATCAGCGAAGCAGCCGCCAGCATAGGTCTGCGTGCCACCGGCATACGCACCTCTATGGAGAAGCTGAAACAACAATCTAAGTTGCCCTGCATCATTCACTGGAACCAAGAGCACTTCGTGGTGCTCTACAAGATAGAGAAGAAACGGGGAAAGACTTGGTTCTACATTGCCGATCCTGCCTACGGACTATTGAAGTATGAAGAACAGGAACTAAAGAAATGCTGGATCAGCACCACACAAGGGGGAGTAGAAAAAGGAATTGCAATGCTGTTGGACGTCACTCCGCAATTTTATGAAGCAGAACCCATTAAATATGAAAAACTGTCCTTGTGGTATCTGTTTCACTACGTGCGCCCTTACAAAAAAGCAATGATGCAATTGGTATTGGGACTATTAGCAGGCAGTGTATTGCAACTGGTTTTTCCATTTCTCACACAGACTATTGTAGACCAAGGTATAGGACACCGGAATCTGAATTTCATTCAATTGATTCTGGTTGCCCAACTCATGTTGGTATTCAGCCGCACACTTATTGAGGTAATCCGCCGTTGCATACTGCTCCACATCAGTACGCGCGTTAACGTGTCGCTCATCTCGGATTTCCTCTCTAAGTTGATGCGGCTGCCCATGAGGTTCTTTGACAGCAAACTGGCAGGCGACCTGATACGCCGCATTGAAGACCATAACCGTATAGAAACTTTTCTTACGCAATCGGTACTCAATATCCTGTTTTCCTCACTGACTGTTATCATTTTCAGTATAGTTCTGGCTATCTATAGTTGGGAAATATTTCTTATCTTCCTGCTATTCAGTGCAGCATATATAGGATGGGTAAAATTGTTTATGCACAAGCGTGCCGATCTGAACCGAAAGAATTTTGAGCAAATGTCTGTCAATCAAAATAACCTGATGCAGCTTATTTATGGAATGCAGGACATTAAATTGCTGGGCTGCGAACAACAAAAACGCTGGGAATGGGAGAATATACAGGCATCACTTTTCCGCATCAATATGAGTTCCCTCAACCTGGGACAGACGCAACAGGTAGGAGCTGTGCTCATCAACGAAGTAAAAAATGTACTGATAACAGTCCTCTCTGCCACTGCCGTATTGCATGGCAGTATTTCACTGGGTGTAATGCTTTCCATACAATATATCATCGGACAGATGCAAGGGCCTGTCAGCCAGTTTGTTTCATTTATGCAGGATACGCAAGATGCACAATTAAGCTTGGAACGCTTGGGAGAAATTCATGGGAAAGCAGATGAGGAAACGGAAGGAATGGAACAAGACACCCAGATATCAGGCAAAGATTCCATTCAACTGCAAAATGTTATCTTCACATACGGTTCAGAGAAGTCGAAACAGATTATCAAAGGACTGTCACTGGATATTCCCGCCGGAAAAACCACTGCCATAGTGGGCCTCAGCGGCAGTGGCAAAACAACTCTGATTAAACTGATGCTTGGATTTTATCCTCCCACCGGAGGGGCAGTCAACATAGGAAAACAGTCATTGCAAAAAATCAGTTTCAAGGAATGGCGCAAGCATTGCGGAGTGGTAATGCAGGAAGGATACATATTTGGAGACACTATAGCCAACAATATTGCTCCGGATGGGAATGTGATAGACAAAAAACGTATGCTATATGCCGTAGAAATGGCGAATATACGGGAGTTTGTAGAGTCATTACCCTTAAAATATAATACTAAAATAGGAAATACCGGTCAGGGATTGAGTCAGGGACAGAAGCAACGCATATTGATAGCACGTGCTATCTATCGCAATCCCGATTACTTGTTCTTTGACGAAGCAACGAATGCCCTCGATACGGACAATGAAAGAGTGATACAGGGAAATCTGGAGAAGTTCTTTAAAGACAGGACGGTAGTCATTGTGGCCCACCGACTGAGCACCGTAAAAAATGCCGACCAAATAGTGGTATTGAAAGAAGGAGACATAACCGAAAGGGGGACACATGAGGAATTGATTTCCCAACGGGGAGACTACTACCGGTTGGTAAAAAATCAACTGGAACTGAATGCGTAAGGAATTGAGAATTGAAAATTGAGAATTTAAAAAAATAGTAATGAGGTATGGAGGAAATCTATAAACCTGATGCCGAGGACACCGAAAAGGTAGAAATCTATAGCCGGGAGAATAATGACATGCTGGGCGACATGCCCGAATGGCTGATACATACCGGAAGCTATATTGTATATGGGCTCATCGTGCTTTTAATTGCCGGAACAGCATTATTTAAGTACCCTGACACGATAAAAAAAAGCATTGCCATAGACGATATGGGAAATGTGGAATGGATTACCGCCAATCATACAGGAATGATAGACCGCTTTTTTATAGAAAACCAGTCACAGGTAAAACAGAATGATACATTGGGAATACTGAAAAACGCAGCTTCACTAAGAGATGTCAAGAGGTTTTGCCGGGTATTGTCCAATATAGAATGGTATTATCGCACAAATGACATCAGCTACTTGCAGGATTATCCTTTTGACCTGATTATGGGAGAAATGTCCGGCGCTTACGAACAGTTTACCCAAGCCGTGCGCACGTGTAGCATGTATCAGGAATTTGACCTATACCCGCAAAAAAAGAGGTATCTGGATGAAGAACTAAAAATACTGAACACAGGCAAAACAGATGCGCTTGCCATTCTGAATGTGAAACGCGAATTGTTCGAGTTAGAAATAAACCATAAGATGGAAACTGGGAAAAACCGCAGAATGCTGGAACTGGCTTATGAGAATATGGTAAACAGCTTGAAGACATGGGATAATAAATATTTGATAAAGAGCCGGCATGATGGTATTGTGGTATGGGGAAAAAGCTGGGGCATGAGTAACAGGGTGAATGAAGGGGATACCCTTTGCACAGTTATTTCAAAACAAAAAGGAAATCCGCTGGGACATATTAAGTTATCGCAGGATGAGGTGGCAGAAATAGCGGTAGGTGATAAGGTAAATATCGAGCTGAATAAATATCCTACTCATTCTTATGGTATATTGCCGGGAAGAGTAGCTTCTATTTCATTTATCCCTTATAATAAGAGTTATGCGGTGGAGGTGGACTTTCCCGAAGGATTGGTGACAACCAGCAAGAAGGAAATAAAATATGAAATAGATATGAGTGGAAAAGCCGAAATCATTACTTCCAGCAGGAGTATATTGAGCAGGATATTTGCGCCGATATATGAGTTGTTCAGGGAGAAATAAATAAAAGTTTAACCAATAAAAAAAGAACAGTATGAAAAAAGAAGAATCAAAAGACAAGCAACCGGAATACACCAAGTACTCCGAAGAAGAACAAGTGCTGAACCTGGACGAACTGATGGACGTGCAAGGCGGCATAGATGACAATGAATTGGCCAAATGCGGCTTGGGATGTTACACCGGCGGATTTGTAGACCCAACACGAACACAGGATGAAAACACCTCAAATGAATAAAGTATATGTGCTGAACCCTCACTATCATCTGCGTCATGACATACACAGGGTAGCATTATTCTCCAGCACCGGAGCAGCCGATACCGACTGCTCGCGGAACTGGCATACCTTTATTCATCCCCTGCAAGCCGTCATGCTGAGCTTCTTCACGTATGACAGGCCCTTGCAGGAAACCCTTCCCTTGCTGTGCGATTTCTTCTGCCGCAGCGCAGAAGAAATGCTGGAATCAGTATCCGAATTCATCAACAACCCCACCCCCGTTTATACCTCATCACAGCAAGGGAAAGTCTACTTCCCCAAACGGATACTGATAGAAGCCGAAGAGGCAGGCAGCGCCCTACGCTTTGACCAACTGGAGCCCAACTCCTTTATCTGGAAAAAACTGGACCTGACAACCAGAAGATTATACTCAGGCCCTCTACTCCTCACCTTCATGCTGACCAACCGATGTGTCACCCGTTGCAAATATTGCTATGCCGATACATCCACACCGGTAATATCTCCCCTACCCACCGCCCGCATCATGGAACTGATAGAGGAAGCCTCGCGCCTGCAAGTGCAACAGATAAACCTGATAGGCGGCGAAATATTCCTGCATAAAGACTGGAAAATGATCCTCGCCGAACTGGTAAAACGGAACATCGGCCCCGAATTTATATCAACCAAAATGCCCGTAACCCACAGCCTGCTGAAAGACCTGCTGGAAACAGGCTACCAAGGCATCATACAAGTATCACTGGATGCCTATAATCCCCGCATACTGGCAGACTCACTGGGAGTAAAGGAGAAATACAACTCGGAAGTACTGAAAGGGCTTCACCTGCTGGACGAAAGCGGATTGAATTATCAGGTTTCGTCTGTACTGACCCGTTATAATTGCGATGTAGTGCCACTAGCGGAGTTATATCACCAACTATCTGCACTGAAGCACATCCGGGATTGGCGCATCATTCCCGCCAGCAATTCCGGCAGCAAAGATTACAAGGAATTTTCGCAACTGAAACCATCGAAGGCTCAGATTACGGAAACATTCAATGAACTATATCCGCTTATTGCCAATGCCCCGTTTCCGGTGATTTTGGGCGATGCCGCTATCAGGAAGCAATATAGGGACACATGGGGAGGCAGCCGCAATTTTAAGGGTAGCGAATGCTCCGCCCTTACCACCCATATGTTTATATTGCCCGATGGGAAGGTGACCGCTTGCGAACAACTGTACTGGCATCCGCGGTTCATCATAGGCGATGTCACCATGCAGGGGTTGAAAGAGGTATGGGATTCGCCCCGCGCCATGCAGCTTTGCGCCCTGCCACGCTGTGAGATAAGCGAGCAAAGTGCGTGCAAGGAATGCAGCCTTTTCGAGGATTGCTACAGTTACCAAAATCGTTGTTGGAGTGATATTATAAAGGCATACGGCGCAGAGCACTGGGACTTTCCCGATCCGCGTTGTGCCTATGCCCCACCCATGAAAAACAAATTGGATTATGACTGAAGATGAACTGGACAAAATAAAGAAGACTTTTGTGCGTTCTGGTGAGGAATGTCCTATGGAAGTGGCATGCCTGCTCAGCGTAATGAAATATTATGGAGGGCGGGAGGATGCGCATACACTGACTGAATGGTGCACAGTGGATGGAAAACTGACGCTGATGGGAATGAGGGATGCAGCGATCCGTGCAGGGATGCAGGCGGAGCTTTGCTTGCAGGACATGGAACAGTTGACTTTGCGAAGGCTTCCCATTATTCTTTTTGCGATGAATGATTTTGAGGTGCCGGGGTATGTGGTGTGCTATGGCATTCATGAGGGGAGGTTTATTATTTGGGAGCCGGGGTTCGGGGTGATGCAGTATTGGCCGAATCAGATGAAAAGGTTATGGATAAAGGGGATAGCGCTCACGCTGTTTCCTACTCCTGAGTTTATGAAGAAAGCGGATTTTCAGTTAAAGTGGTGGGAGTTGTATCCTTGGAGCAAAAAGTGGAGAAGAAGGCTGGTGAGGTGGTATGAGTATGTTTGGTTGAATTATCCTTGGTTCAGAAAGGTGGTATATGGATGCTCTGATTGCCATAAGAGGGTCAGTTCATTGTGGAAAGGGTAACATCCACCGTAGGGGCGGATTGAATCCGCCCGAATGCATCCACAGATACACCTTTCGGATGTTATCGGGCAGATTCAATCTGCCCCTACGGTGGATCATTATCTTGCATTTTTTTCCTTCAAATACTCATAAAAAGCATACTGCGACCGCACCGGTTCCGCCTCCGGTTCCCGTTTCAACACATTATTCAAATTCTCATCCACCCAACCGGCTTTCCTATTATCCTTTAATTGAATAGTAAGCATATCAATCAATTGCTGTTTCAAATCCTCATCCAAGATAGGCGTCACAGCCTCTATCCGGCGATACAAATTGCGCCGCATCCAGTCCGGTGACCCCATGAAAAGGAGTGGCTTGCCGCCATTGTGGAAATACCACACACGTGCATGTTCCAGGAAACTATCCACAATACGCGTTATCCGTATATTCTTGCTATAAGGCTGATTAGGAATCAGGCAACAAATCCCTCGCACTATCAGGTCAATCTGTACCCCTGCCTCACTCGCCTTATAAAGTTCATTTATCATAGAAGGATCTTGCAAAGCATTCATCTTTAGAATAATACGCGCTTCCTTTCCCGCTTTCGCCATATTGATCTCCTGCCCGATCCGTCTTCTCAACTCAGGCAACAAATTGAATCGCGCTACCAACAAACGCTTGAACTTCGGTTCGGTCACCTCCTTCTGCAACACCCGGAATAAAGTATGTAAGTCATTCACTATCGTCTCATTGGAAGTAAACAAACCGGAGTCCGCATAGATCCGCGCCGTCTTCTCATTGAAATTTCCGGTGCTGATGTAAGCATAGCTTCGGGTCTGCTTCCCTTCCTTATTATAACGCAACACGAGTGCCACCTTGGCATGCACCTTCAGACCCGGTATGCTGAATATAATATGTATGCCGGCACGCTTCATCATCTCGGCGGTAGCCAGATTGTTCTCCTCGTCGAAACGCGCTTTCAGTTCTACAAATACCGTCACCTTCTTACCATTTTGCGCCGCCGCAATCAGGGTATTAATGACTACAGAGTTTTCCGCCACGCGGTATTGGGTAATCATAATCTCGCGGCAGGAAGGATCATGCACCGCCTCATACAGGAAGTGAATGAAATGCTCGAAGGAATGGTAAGGGAAATGCAGCAACAAGTCCTTCTTGTTCACATAGCGGAAGATGGATTCTTTCTCGTCCAGGCAGTTCAGCTTCATGGGACAAGGCTTCAACTGGGCATACAGTTCCTTATTGGGGTTGGGCAGATGAGACAAGTCTTCCAGATTCAAATGCTTGTCACCCGGCACCAACTCATCCCTGTTTATATTGAAAGCATCTACCAGAAATTCCAGATAATCATCGGGCATCTTGCGGTCATATACAAAACGGCATACGGCGCCTATCTTGCGTTTCTTCACTTTCTTTTTCAGTTGCTCCACCATCACTTCCGAACTGGCGGCATCATCCACAAAAATATCCGCATCGCGGGAGATCTTGCAACAATAGCTGCAATCCAACTCATACCCCGGAAACATACGGTTGATATTCGCTTTGATGATGTCTTCCATGTACATCAGATAGAAATTCTCTCCCTGCCGGGGTAGTTCTATGAAACGGGGAACCTTGCTATAAGGTAGTTTGATGATATAATATTCTTTTTCGCCCGTGTCCCGGCGCGTGACACGGACCGAAAGATAAAGGCGATTGTCGCGAAGGAAGGTTTTAATGCGGTTCTTGCACACCGGGACAGGTTGCAGATAAGGGAAAATCTCTTCCTTAAAGAAATTGCTGATAAACTCCTGATGGAAAGGTTCCACCTCTTGCTTGCTCTGATAGAAAATAATATGATGCTGGCGCAAGGCCGGAATAATCTTACGTTCATAGATGCGGATGCGGTCTTCCATCTGGTTATTCACCACTTCGGTTATCTGATGGATCAGGCATCGGGCTTCCTCCTGCGTCATGTCGTCACTCTGTCCGCCGGAAGCGATGGCTTTATGCTCAGCCACACGTATTTTATAAAACTCCTCCAGGTTAGAAGAATAAATAGAGATAAAATTAATCCGTTCAAACAACGGAAGGGAGTCATCATCTGCCTCCAACAATACCCGGTAGTTGAAGGACAACCAACTGATGTCACGCTTAAAATAATGATATTTGCTCTCCATATTATGCTTAGATTTGTCCCAAATATAGTATCTTTGTTCATAATAAACAAAAAAACTATGACAAGAGTTGGATTATTATCGGATACTCATGCATATTGGGACGATAAATACCTGAAATACTTTGAGAATTGCGATGAAATATGGCATGCCGGAGACATAGGCTCGCTGGAAGTTGCCCAGAAACTGGCCTCTTTCCGCCCGTTCCGCGCCGTATATGGGAATATAGACGGACAAGAGATCCGCAAACTTTATCCCCAAATAAACCGTTTTACGGTAGATGGAGCTGAAGTGTTGATAAAACATATCGGCGGTTATCCGGGCAACTATGATCCTTCCATCCGTGGAAGCCTGTTGGTGAAACCTCCCAGGTTGTTTATCAGCGGGCACTCGCATATATTAAAGGTGAAGTATGACAAAACCTTGGGCATGTTGCACATCAATCCAGGAGCTGCGGGTATCTCCGGCTTCCATAAAGTGAGGACATTGGTGCGTTTTGTCGTCGATAATGGAGAATTTAAAGATTTAGAGGTGATAGAACTGGCGGATAAGTTGTAAGATTAAAAAAACTTTCCGACCTTTGCACAGACTAATTCCAAAACAATATGAAGACTTATCTCGTTACAGGAGCTGCCGGATTTATCGGAGCTAATTATTTGAAATACATCTTGGCCAAGCACGATGATATTAAGGTGGTGGTGCTGGATGCGTTAACTTATGCAGGTAACCTGGGTACCATTGCATCGGATATTGATAATGAACGTTGCTTCTTCGTAAAGGGAGATATATGCGACCATGATCTTGCCGACCGACTGTTTGCCGAGTACAAATTCGATTATATCGTGAACTTTGCAGCCGAAAGCCATGTAGACCGGAGCATTGAAAACCCTCAGTTGTTCCTGCAAACCAATATTCTGGGAACTCAGAACCTGCTGGATGCCGCCCGCCGTGCATGGGTGACCGGCAAAGATGAAAACGGCTATCCCACATGGCGCAAGGATGTACGCTATCATCAGGTATCTACCGATGAAGTGTATGGCAGTTTGGGAGCGGAAGGTTTCTTTACCGAAACTACTCCATTGTGTCCCCACAGCCCGTATAGTGCATCTAAGACCAGTGCCGATATGTTCGTAATGGCTTACCATGATACATATAAGATGCCTGTTACCATCACCCGTTGCTCCAACAATTACGGCCCTTACCACTTCCCCGAAAAGTTGATTCCACTGATCATCAAGAATATATTGGAAGGCAAGAAACTTCCTGTTTATGGTGATGGCAAGAATGTACGCGACTGGTTGTATGTGGAAGACCATTGCAAGGCTATCGACTTGGTAGTGCGCAAAGGACGTAACGGCGAAGTATATAATGTAGGCGGCCACAACGAGAAACAGAACATCGAAATTGTGAAGCTGACCATCGCCACCATCCACCAAATGATGACGGAGCATCCCGAATACCGTGAAATTCTGAAGAAAAAGGAACTGAACGAGAATGGTGAAATCAGTATTGATTGGATCAATGAATCACTGATAACATTCGTAAAAGACCGTTTGGGACATGACCAACGCTATGCTATTGATCCTGAAAAGATTACGAACGAATTGGGATGGTATCCTGAAACTAAGTTTGAAGTGGGTATCGTGAAGACTATCAAATGGTATCTGGAGAATCAAGCTTGGGTAGAAGATGTAACCAGTGGTGATTATCAGGGGTATTACGAAAGAATGTATAAGAATAGATAAGAAATAGTCTTTTATAATTTTATAACAGTCCGGATAAGAAGAGAGATCTTTTTTATCCGGACTGCTTTTTTGTATCCCTACCAATCATATTTCCTTCATTAAAGATAAATATCCCTTTATTACAGATAACTTTAAAAGATTCTACAGGTTATGCTTAATAACACATATTATTTTCTTTTATTTCTAATTTCTTTCGTTTATCTTTGTATTCACAAACAAACAAAACACAAAACAAAAGAACAAAACAATAAAAAGATAATAATACGCATCACAACTAACTATATTTGCAATCCTTAAATTTCTAATTACTAAAAGTAATAATCAATTTATGAAAACGACACGAAAAGAAAAACAAGTTTCTGCCTTTGATTTTAAGAGACAGACAACAAGATGCCGAATGTGGCTCTGCTTATTATGCATGATAGCCATAAGTACTCAGAGTGCATTTGCACAAAACAAAGTCAAAGGAACGGTTTCAGATGAAAACGGCGAACCGTTAATTGGTGTAAACATCCTAATTAAAGGAACTACTAATGGAACAATTACGGATATAAACGGTACTTATGAGATTAATGCTTCCTCCGATGCAACGTTACTGTTTACCTATATCGGCTACACTGATAAAGAAGTGCAGGTAAAGAAACAGTCTGTAATCAATGTTATAATGAAAGACGATTCACAAAGTTTGGAAGAAGTTGTTGTCGTAGGGTATGGCACTGTGAAGAAACGCGATCTTACCGGTTCGGTTTCATCTATCGGATCTGACAAACTAAAGGAACGCTCATTTGGCAATGCCTTACAATCCATGGCTGGACAAGTATCAGGCGTACAAATTACCCAAACGCAGGGAGCTCCAGGTATGGCGCCGACTATCAAAGTCCGTGGTTCTTCTTCCATCAATGCAGGAACTTCTCCACTTTATGTCATTGATGGCATACCATTGGAGGACAATACAGTTTCAGATGGCAGTAACGGCAGTTCCAGCAATATGTCATTCAATAGAAATCCATTGAATAATATTAATCCGAATGATATTGAATCCATAGAAATCCTGAAAGATGCCTCGTCAGCGGCAATTTATGGTTCACGAGGCGCCAACGGCGTTGTCTTAGTTACCACCAAGCAAGGAAAAGCCGGTAAAACAAAAGTGGATGCCAGCTATGAATTTGGAATTTCCAGAGTGAATCGCCGTATTGATGTAATGGATGCCAAGGAATGGATTGATTTTGAAACTGCCGCCCGTAATAATACATGGGCTACAACCTTAAAAAACAATCCCAATGCTGTACGTGGTATGGATACCGTCATTCCAGAGGAATTCTCTGATCCCGAATGGCTGGCTAGAATAGGAAATGGAACGGACTGGCAAGATGTATTATTCAGAACTGCATTCACTCATAATGCACAAGTATCTGCTTCAGGTGGTTCCGAAAAGACTCAATTCATGTTTTCAGCAGGATATCTGACTCAAGAAGGAGTAGTAGATCAGAATAATTATGACCGACTTTCGATCCGTAGTAATATTAATCATAAGTTCAATGACCGATTGAGCGCCGGACTAAAAATTGGTCTGACCCGTACTAATGATTCCTCTTACGGCACAGCAGGCAAATCTGATGCTGTCAGTCTGGCGGTGCAAAGTGATCCTATCTTCCCTCTCCGCGTAGAAACAGGGAGCTTGGGATTCAAAGATCCGGAATCTATTTGGAATACTTTCGTTAAATATGGTTTCCAATTATGGCATCCCTACTCATTGACCCGCGAAATGTCTAAAAAGAAGACAACAGATATGGTATTGGTCAACAGTTTTATTGATTACAAAATTCTAGACGGGCTTAATTTCAAAATGTCTTTCAATGCCAATACGGAAGACTCTCATTATAAATCATATTGGAATGCAGGGCAAGACTGGGGATATTCAGGATGGGTAGATGCTGAAGCCAATTTTGTAACTATGCGATCCACCAACTGGGTATGGGAAAACACTTTAAATTATAACAAAACATTTAATAACGATCATTCGGTTACCGGCTTGGTGGGCTACACCATGCAGGAACAAACTCTGGAATACAGTGAAATGACCGGTGGATCATTTCCTAATGATCTGGTTCATACCATCAATGCAGGTAAAGTAACCCGCGGATCGACTTCTGAAACAGAATGGGCCTTAATTTCTTTCCTCGCCCGTGCCACTTATTCTTATAAAGGTAAATACTTGGCTTCCGCAGCTCTTCGTACAGATGGATGTTCACGCTTCGGAAAGAATAATCGTTGGGGATATTTCCCGTCAGCATCTATAGCATGGAGAGTTTCAGAAGAAGAATTTATGAAAGATATAAATTGGCTGAATAACTTGAAATTGAGACTTAGTTATGGTGTTACCGGAAACAATCAGATACCGAATTACGGTGCTATCGGCTTATTAGGCTATTCATCTTATGTACAAAGCGGAACTGTAACCCAAGGACTTTATACCAACACATTGCCCGATCCTGAATTAAAGTGGGAGAAGACAGGACAGGTCAATTTCGGTTTAGATGCCGGGCTATTCAACAACCGTATCAACCTTTCATTAGACCTCTATTACTCCAGAACTCATGATTTGTTATTGGATGTACCTGTGCCTGTCTTGACAGGATTCCAGTCTACTTTAACCAATATAGGCAAACTAGAAAACAAAGGTGTGGAATTCTTTATTTCCACCCGAAATCTGGATGGTGCGTTTACCTGGACAACAGATTTCAATATTTCAGCAAACCGCAACAAAGTATTAAAATTAGGCGCCAATGATGCTCCCATTATGGTAACAACCAATGATGCAATCTCAAAAACCGAAGTAGGCCAACCTATCGGTAATTATTACGGATACATATTCGATGGTGTATTAAGCCAGAAGGACATTGATAATGGAGTTCCCGTATATCCCGGCAGTGAAGCAGGCGACCCCAAAGTGAGAGATGTAACCGGAGAGGGAATTATTGATTCTAATGACCGGACAATCATTGGTAATTACCAACCTGATTTTACATGGGGTATGACTAACAATTTCTCCTATAAAGGAATCGAGTTGTCAGTTATGTTGACTGGTTCCCAAGGTGGAGAAATAATGAACCAACATTCCCGCTTCCTGAAATCATTTAATGGCAATCGAAATGCTTATCAGTCTGTAACCAATTATTGGAGATCTGATGAAAATCCTGGAGATGGACATATATTTAAGCCACGTGTTACACAAAATACGGTACAAGCTCAAAGCTCAACTTACTGGGTAGAAGACGGATCTTTTGTCCGCATTAAAAATATCCGTTTAGGATATAATTTCCCGGCTTCAGTAACTAAGCGATTGAGACTGTCTAACTTAAAGTTATATGTAAACCTTGAAAATGTTTATGTCTTTTCTGATTATTCCAACTATGATCCGGAAGGCAGTACATTCCAATCCGGATATCGTGTAGGATACGATTATGGTTCTTATCCTAATCCGTTTACAGCTACTGCCGGTATCAATATTGGTTTTTAATCCTATTATGACACAATGTAGTATAACTCAAAATAATAAAGAAATGAATAAGTTTAAATATATTATAGTATTATCCTCGATACTGATGTTGGCAGGATGTGACGATTTCCTAGATCGTTCCCCTATTTCAAATGCAAATGAAAATGCTTTCTACAAGACTGAAAGTGATTTTGAAGTTGCTATGACAGCTGCTTATAATAGCCTCTACACCCTTTATGGGCCGGAAAGTTTGCCATCTTTTTTTGGAGAATTGATGTCTGATAATGCCTACAATGACAATACAGCCGGTAATGTGAAAGATTACGAAGCATTTGACACGCATATTGGAATGGACCCGAACAATACCCTTGTATTAGGTTATTGGAACAATTATTATAAATCAATTTTTATCATCAACAATATACTATCTAAGAGTACAGGAGCAGATTTTAGTTCCAAAGCATCTTTACAAGCAGAAGCTCGTTTCCTACGCGCTTTATACTATTTTGATATGACCCGGGCATGGGGAGATATCCCGTTGGTTCTTACGCCACTTAGTGTTAGCGAATCTTTGCAACAACCTCGTACACCGCAAACTCAAGTATATGATGCCATCATTGATGATTTACTATTTGCAGCAGAAAATCTTCCGGCAAAAAGCAAAGAGCGCTTTACCGGAGCAGCAAATGCAGATGCAGCTAATACATTATTAGGCAAAGTATACCTGACGGTAGGCAATAAAAGTGAAGCAGAAAAGGCACTAAAAAAAGTGTACGGAAAATTTAGTCTGGTTCCTTATGCCGATTTATGGGATTTGAATAAAAAGAATGGAGCAGAATCTATTTTTGAGATACAGTATAAAGGTGGTAAGTCTAACCCATATAGCTCTTATTGGGCGATGTTTACCCCACTCGACAATCGAATCATTACAGCATGGGGAGGTGGTATGAATCAAGTATCAGATGATTTGTGGAATGCATACGAACCCAATGACTCTCGACGCGATATTTCTATTCAAAATGGATATACAACAGCCAGCGGAGAACTGGTATCTGTAAAATATAGTATAAAATGGAAAGATGAAAACGCAGAAGTGAATGGATTGAGAGAAGCCGCCGATAATAATTTCATTATATTACGTTATGCTGACGTATTATTAATGTTGACAGAAGCTACCGGTGATGCTAAATATATGAATGAAGTGCGTGACAGAGTCGGACTGCCTCATTATGGTGCTTCAGGTTATCCTACTCAATATAATACGGTAGCATTAGCATGCGAACATGAACGTCAAGTAGAATTTGCATTAGAATTCCATCGTTGGTTTGACTTGATACGCACAGGCAGGGCTATCACTGTACTTAAAAACAGCTCTAAGAATGTAACAATCACAGAGGACGAACTCTTGTTGCCGGTTCCATTGGAAGTCATTAGTCAAAACCCCACCGTTATCACTCAAAACAAAGCTTATAACTAAATATAACTGATAAAGAACTATTCTTATTAATCAAAAACAGCTTGAATGAGATCTTTCATTCAAGCTGTTTTTTTGAGGGGACACTTCATCACTGAACCATCCCCTCTTCAACCTTATTTATTCACAAAAAGGACTCAACATTATGAGAGTTCTTTAATAAGTCAAGTCCTCAATTATCTATATAAACCCATTATTTCAAATTAAGATATTGCTGATTACCGGATACTCCACCTTGCCGAACAGGACAAAAACGGAATGAGAAAGACATACGCTCTGCCGGAATCAAATAGGGTTGATGAGGATATGCCCCCCAACTGGTATCACCACCGACACCCATCTGTTTCAAATCAATATTCCAAGTAACCATATCCTTAAACTGAATATCAGATAGATGACGCTGCGACTTGCGTATTCCCGGTTCATCCAGATCTTCCGTAGGGAATAAATAAGCACTGGTGCTGATATATGGCTGCCCAATCGCCATTAATCCTTGTCCGTCGCCATCTGTCAAACTCATCCAACGAACTTCTGTTTTATTTCCGTTTTCCTGAGGACGGTCATAAGGAAAGTATTGATCGGCTACACTACCTTTATACAAACCTACATACGAAGAAGTATTACGGTCTATATAATTCTCATGAGGACCGCGTCCCAGCCATTCCATCTGGTCAAATTGCTTGTTCAACGTAATACTCACTCCCATACGAGGCAAGAAAGGTAAAGTATCGTTGCCCGGAATAAAGGTACAATTTACATCCAGGTATCCTTTTCCTGAGAAATGATAGTTTACAATGAAATCCGATTCCGCTACCGGCAGCTTATAATGGGAAGTCACTTCATAAGCATCACCGCCCAATGCTTTCTGTTCCATTGAAACCAATTTTGCCTGTCGTCCGGCTTCACGCCATGGACGTAAAGTTACATTCATATCATTTCCCATATCATTATCTGTTACAGGACGCCAGAAATTAGGGCGTAATGCTTCTTTTATCAATTCAGTACTTCCTTCTTTATAAGAAGTCAAAGCTCCCGTCGCTTTATCAAAGCCCACACTCAAATTTCCCGCTCTTAATGTCAGGATGGAAGCCGCATCATCAACCGCTACCGGTGAAGATTGAACATTTGATACAAAAGGTTGATAGAATGGAAGTTTTACCTGTGCATCCGCCAGTTCCGTTCCTGCTTGCAATAAACCTCCCTCTTGCTTTAAAGAGGCATAGAAATTCAAGAAATACTCAACTCCCGGCTTAGCCTGTATTTCAGGGAACGAAGTCTTAAACATACCCGTATGCAAGGGAGCCAAAGAAACATTATCAATAGTACCCGTAGCAAGGGTTTCTCCATTGCCTTCCAATCTCCATGTGAAGTTGAAATCACTCAGATCTGTAAAGAAATACTTATTATGCAATTCTACCAAGCCTTCATGATAATCAAGTAAGGAGAAAGTGATGTTTTGATAAACTTTCTTCACTTCATGAATATGTGGTTTCAATGTGCGATCCGCAGCAATCAAACCATTCATACAGAAGTTAGCCGTACTAGGAGTACCTTTCGGAGCTAAATCACCTCCGTATGCCCAATAGAATTTACCATCAGGAGTCTTCGCATACAGACCTTGATCCACCCAGTCCCAGATATGTCCGCCTTGCAAAGAAGGATATTTCTCGATTACATCCCAATAATCCTGAAGGTTTCCTTCACTGTTACCCATAGCATGGGCATATTCACAAAGAATAAGCGGTTTGGTAGGAAGATAAAGGCAATGATTAATCAGTACATCTATCTTTTTATACATCGGACAGAAAATATCAGTATACGGACCCTTGATACCATCTTCCGAATGTACGGGACGTTGTGAGCGGTCATTGGCATGTATCCATTTATAAGTCGTTGCAAAGTTACACCCCTCACCCGTTTCATTTCCCAATGACCAAATGATAACACAAGGATGATTCTTATCACGCTCAAACATACGTTCCGTGCGGTCAACAAATGCTTTTTCCCACTCCGGTTGATTAGCCAAACATTGGTCGGGTTTATATCCCATGCCGTGGCTTTCAATATTGGCTTCATTGACTACATACAGGCCATAAATATCACACAATTCATACCATCTGGGATCATTGGGATAATGGGATGTGCGTACACTATTTATATTATTCTCTTTCATTAATTGAATATCACGCAGCATGGATGCCTCATCTACCACATGACCGTTATAAGGATCGTGCTCGTGCCTATTTACACCTTTTATATAAATCGGTTTGCCATTTACCAACAACTGTGCATGTTTAATTTCTGATTTACGGAAACCGATATTCTGGCAAATGTATTGTTCCGGTTTGCCATTCACACGTAAAGTAAGTAACAGGCGGTAAAGGTTCGGCTTTTCCGCACTCCACAACAAAGGTTCTATTATTTCTTTCTTAAAATGCAGTTCCTTATCGGCACTATTCCAGCGCTTGCGCTCACTATAGATGCTCTTACCTGCTTTGTCCAGTAAGCTCACTTCCACTTCAGCACCCTTAATCTTTCCTTCTTTTGTCTTACCCAATTCAAGATAAAGATTAAAGTCTGCATTCTTATATTCTCCATCCAGATCGGTCACCACTTCATAGTCACGTACATGAATTTCGGGGCGGGCATAGACATACACATCCCGCTGGATGCCGGCAAAACGCCAATAGTCCTGATCTTCCAGATAATATCCGTCACTGAACTTAAATACTTGTACGGCTATCTCATTCTCTCCTTGTTTCACATAGGGAGTGATATCAAACTCTGATGGAGTTTTGGAATCTTGGGAATATCCCACTTTCTCACCATTTATCCATACATAAAAAGCAGAAGCTACCCCGCCAAAGTAAAGGATAATCTGGCGTTTATTCCAGTTTGCCGGAACGGTAAAGGTACGCTTATAAGAACCAACCGGACTATTCTCAACCGCAATTAACGGCGGATTCTTCTTTATGCCATACCCACTACCCACATAGAAAGGATAGCCAAAGCCCTGTAACTCCCAGTTGGAAGGAACTTTTATATCATTCCAACCTGAAACGTCAAATCCTTTTTGAAAGAAATCCAATGGACGTTGGTCGGAACGAGGTACAAAATGAAATTTCCATGTACCGTTTAAGGATTGGAAATAAGGAGATTGTGCCTTATCTCCCTGCATTGCCATATCCTTAGTGGGGTAGCCCATAAAGTTAGCAGCAGAAGGTAAACGGTTGATATGAAGTACATCAAAATTTTCCCAATCATTATCCGAATGAGGATATTTATCTCTGCGGACAGTCTGTTCCACTTTCTTTGCCTCCTGAGTTTTCTGCATCGGTGCACCATCATATTGCGCCAATGCCGCAAGCGGAAACAAAAGTGCCAGACTTAAAGCTATATTTAATTTTCTCATAAATTTATCATTTACTTATTCAATAACATTTTGATGATTAAAGCAGAAGACCAGCCAAAATTCGGGCTGTTCAAAGTTTCTCCCGTCAAAGGATTATAATTTTCGTGGATAGGACCGTCTGTAGTCAATCCCTGTGCATTATCTATGAACTTCTCAAGCAGAAAATCGGCTTCCTTATCATAACCATAATTACGAAGTCCGGTAATGCCGAAATAAACCTGGTCTACCCAAACAGGGCCTCTCCAATATCCACGGATAGGACGAAGACGAGGATGGCTAATATCCAGTGTACCCAATGGAAGAGTGGAATTAAATTTAGTTGGGTCCATCATTTTCTTCATTACCTGTTCAGCTTGTTCCGGAGTAGCAACACCTGCCCATAACGGCAACCAGCATTCAGCACCCATTACTTTTATAAATTCTCCAGTCTCTATGCGGGTATCATAGAAGAAACCTGTTTCTTTATCGAACATCTTCGTTTGGATATGCTCTTTTATTTTCTGGGCATCGGCAATCAACTGGTCTGCCAGTTCTTTCTTCCCTAAAATGGTAGCCATTTCTGCCAAAATATTCTTTTCTGCATAAAGGAAGGAGTTCAAACAAATATTCTCCTGATTCATAGACCATGCATTTTCTCCATTCTTCAGCATCACAGCATCATCAAATCGAACTCCATTGTCCATACCGCTTTCCCAAGCTGCTGCAATCAAAGTACCATCGGTAGAGCCATATTCGCAGATGCCGTTATGATCATGATCCCGGTCTGTGTACCACCACTGATGGAATTTATATAACTTATCAAACATCTCTTCCAGGAATGCACGGTCTCCGGTTGCTTTATAAACGTTCATTGCTCCCCACGCAGCTACAGGAGGCTTAGAGTCACGCCAGTTATTACGTTTCTTATTATAACTGATGAAATCGGGAACCATGCCATTCTCAGCCTGATAATCAAATAAAGTGCGCATCTCATCTTTTGCCATTTCAGGATTATATAATGCGTTGCCCGAAGCTATTTTCCAAGAATCCCATGACCAAATGCCATTAATAAAACCATTATAAGACGGATTACTGCCGGCATGCAGAATATCACCGGCAGCAGAACGCCAGTTACTGTTCAACGTCATCATTGCTTTCACAAGAACCCTGCGATATTTATTATCATTCAAATATTTACTGTCACCGGTCAACAAGGAAGCAATATTCTGGTTCCAACGCTGCTTATTGGCATCAAAGCAGGCATTTATATCCAAAGTGGTAAGCGATGCAAGTTCCTTCTGAACATCCTCTCCACGCAACATCATAGTCTGTGTATATTCCGATTGATAGGTAGCATTCGGTTGCAGAACCAATTCTGATTTTTCTATGGCTTGCAAACTATCTTTATTTACCAACATTACCTGATCTGCCGTACAGAAGCGCATCACCGTACAAGTAGAATCTGCCAAGCGAAGAACTGAAACATTCTTGTCTGCCACACTTAGTACAGAGGCTTTATCAAAGACACCTCCGTTCCAGGACAAAGAAACCGTGACAGGTTCCTGGCTTACATTCTTTATGATAGAACGAACCACTGCTGTACGAGAAGTTCCGAAACAGAGTTCTGTTACAAAATTCAATTGTTCGTCATTGAATTCTTGCACCAAACGTCCCGGCAGATACTTTACCGTCTGCACATTACGCACCAAACTATATGGTTCACCATTCACTTTCAACTTAGGTTCTGCCAAACTACCGGCAATCCATCCACGACCGGTCATAGTCATAGGACCGATAAATGCTCCGGCATACTGATTACTCTCATTCTCCGGCAAAGCATAGGCTGACCATGCACCTAAATCCGAAAATACATATGCATCATAGAACCGTTCCTGTTGAGGTACATTCTTTATATTGATCAAATTACAAAAATCACTCTGCTGAGAAAGTAAATTTCCTACTTGAGTTTGTCCCGAAGGCGAGGTACATGCATTCAGAATACACAATACGGCTCCGGAAAGAGAAAGCATTCTAACTATCTTTTTCATACACTATTGAGTTAAAGAGATTTCTTCCGGAGAGAATATTCTCTCCGGATAAAGACCTAATAATAAAAGAATTGATTATTTACTGAAGTTCGGATTCTGCTCCCATGTAGGATTCATTAGGAATTCAGCACGAGGTATAGGGAACAATTTATGTTTGGTATCAACATAGTTTTCAGCAAACTTCTTACCATTCGCTTTTAACGTAGTTTCAACAATTCCCCATCGAATCAAATCATACCAACGAGATCCTTCAAAAGCAAGCTCACACGGGCGTTCCACATTCTGTAGATGAGCCAGGACTTCTTCTTTTGTCATCGTCTTATTCAATTCAGGAACACGAGCACGCCTACGTACCTCATTTATACGATCTATTGCTGAAGAAGTATCACCTCTATCATTTAAACATTCTGCATAAAGCAATAATACATCAGCATAACGCACAATGGGAATATTGAAAGCACTAGCCCACCAATCACTGCTTAATGATTCATCCCAAGTGGCAAACTTCTTCCACAACAACTTATTGGGGCCATCATAATCTGAAAAATGTTCGCCTTCACCAATATACCACATTTTAGTATTGGGATCATCAAACAAAATTGTTCCATATAAACGCATACTATATTTCCCGTCTACCGTCAGATCTTTCTTTAATAAATCAAACAGCCAATTGGACGGAAATGCTTCTTCGTATCCTCCAACATTACCAGACACAAGATGCTCTGCAATGTTACTGTATTCTTTTCGGCCTCCTGTTCTATCGCCTGAATACTGAACTTCAAAAATTGATTCACGATTATTTTTATGAAGTCCATCAAAATTATCTTCATAATTATCAACTAATTCAAATTTTCCAATCAATTTCTCGAATTCTTTTTCTGCTTTCCCCAGTTCATGTCGGAACATATAAAATTTGCCTAGAATTGCAGCTGCTGCATAAGTTGTTACACGCCCTTTACCTGCTGCATCATATTCTGTAGGCAGTTCTTTCTGTACCTCTGACAATTCAGTTTCAATCAATGATATCAACTCACCTGGTTCAGCTTGTTTTGGATAGAACTCCTCATCTTTTCCCTCTAATTGCTTTAAATAAATGGGAACTCTTTCACCATAGTTTAAGTATAGACGATAATAATAATAGGCTCTTAAAAAACGCGCCTCAGCCATTGCCGTTTTCTTTAGCTTTAGCAAAGCATCTGTCTCACCCGGTACATTAGGAATATTATCCAAGCACTGATTAGCCATATTAATACCTCTATATAATTGAGTCCATTCTGTTTCCGTAGTACCATTATTAGGATCATTTACAAAAGATGCTATATTATCCCAACTACTAACATCAGGTCTAAAAACAACTTCATCACTACGATAATTGTCCACTACAATATAGCGTTCATAAGAAGCTGCCCATCCACCACTGCCTTGCAACGCACCATATACACTCGTCAACCCTTTTAAGATATCTGCCTCGTTTTTCCAAAAAATACTTGGAGAAAGCGAATTAGGATTACGTTCCTCATCTAGAAAATTACCTGTGCAAGAAGTAGATAAAGTTCCCAGAATTAAAGCTGATAAAAATATATTTTTTATTTTCATAATCTTCAAGTTTTACATTAATTAGAAACCAAATTTAAGTCCAACCATATAACTACGGCTCAATGGATATAAAGCATAATCGGCACCCATCTTGCCGGCCTCTGCTCCGACAGCCGGATCATAGCCTTTATAACTGGTAATAGTAAACAAACGACTTCCACCAATATAAAGACGTAAATTAGCAATTCCCAACTGCTTACAAGCTCTGTTAGGTAGATTATATCCTATTTGTAAGTTATTTAACCGTAAGAAATTTCCATTTTCAACAAATCGGTCGGATACTGCATTATTCTTATTTGGATCTCCCTGTACCGCACGTGGAACATCTGTATTCGGATTTTCAGGAGTCCAAGCTTTCAAGGCATCCTTACCGTAATTAAAGTTCTTGTCCATGCGCTGAAGTTGCAATTTCATATAATTATAGCGTTTAACCCCAAAGTTACCATAGAAATTAGCGACTAAATCAAAATTCTTATAAGCAAGATTTACATTAAAACCTAAAACGACTTTCGGATTACCGCTACCCACTTTTTCCTTATCACCAGAATCAAGCAAGCCATCGCCATTCTGATCAATGAAACGAATATCTCCAGGTTTTGCAGATGGTTGTAAAGGTATCCAATTACCATTTTTATCCTCATGACCATGAGCTTTATTCCATTCATCAACCTCTGCCTGTGACTGGAATATGCCGGCAGTCCTCAAGACCCAAAATTCTCCAATCTCACCCCCTACATAAGTTCGTGCCGGTCCATATTCATATTGATAGTTAGGGTCAGCCATAGCTTTCAGTACACTTTTATAATGAGAGAGATTCATATCCAAATCATATTTCACTCCTCCTACTCTTCCATGATATATAGCTTGCATTTCAAAACCAGTTGTACGCAATTTACCATCATTAACTACTAATGATCCAAAACCAGTACATAAACTGATATTCTTGCTTGAAAGCATATCACGGGTATCCTTAATATAAGCTTCTGCGGATAATTCAAGTTTATTATTCCATAAACCAAGATCTATACCAATATTCTTATAGATAGTAGTTTCCCATTTAATATTGGCAGATGGTAATCCTGTAATACCATATCCTAATGAAATATCTTTTCCATTCAGTGCATAGTTCAATGATGTAGCATCTGAATTCAATGTCGGAATATATTTATAAACACCTATCGACTGATTACCTAATCCGCCATAGCTCAAACGTAACTTGAACGTGGAAACGGTTTCCTTCAAATTTTCCCAAAAATCCTCATTAGCGATATTCCACCCAAGAGATACAGATGGAAAGAAGCCCCATTTATTACCATCAGCAAAACGAGAAGATCCATCGTAACGACAAGACGCCATTATCATATAGCGATACTTATAGTTATAACTTACACGCCCAAAAACAGAACGTAAACCACTACGAGTGAATGCACCTCCTGCTGAAAAATCTTGCTGCGCATGTCCCATCAGATCCATATCGTTATTTTCAAACTTTTTACCTGTCGCACTAAGATCATCATACTTATTCTCTTCTTGAGATAATCCGAAAAGAGCTTGAATATTATGATCCTTAAAAGATTTGTCCCAATTCGCAGTAAATTCCATCAAGTCATTCATCGTTTTTTTACGCTGTTCGTACAAAGAAGCCTTTGTATTCTTTTTCAAAACTCCCACTTCATAAGTAGGTATAAACTGTTTATAACTACCCCAATAAATACTACGGCTTGCGCGGAATTTAAAAATCAAATTCTTAATCGGTTCATACTGGATATAACCAGAAGCCGAAAGATAATCATTGGCAGAGTCCGTACGAATTAATTTATTAAAAGCAACAGGATTAGCAGCATCTGACATATCCATACCTGCAATTGCTCCTCCAAATCCTCCTTCATTTCTTTCATCATAAACAGAAACTAAAGGTTCAATATTGGTAGTTTGAAACATTCCCGGAAATCCAGTATCCACCTCAGGAGTAGCTTCCCAACGACTATAGCTAATTGATTCACCCATTTTAAATTTACCACGAGTTACATCTGAGTTAAGACGGAATCCATATTTCTTTTCATCAGTACCTATAACTATACCATCCGTTCCTGAATAAAAACCTGAAAGAGCAACATTCATTATTTCATTACCAGCTGTGTAACCAATCGTATATTTTTGGGTCAATGCACGACGGTAATATTCATCTTGCCAGTCTGTATCAGCAAACTGAGATGGATCTTTCTCATATGCAGCAATATATCTAGGCCATTCCTCAGGTGAATATCCGGCATTACTCAAAGCCATTTTACGTACCTGAATAAATTCTGCTGAATTACAGACTTCCATGCGTTTAGGCAAATCATCCATACCTACATAAGCAGAGAATTGAATCTTTGGAGCCTGCATACCACCTCTATGTGTCTCTATTAAAATAACACCTGCAGCAGCACGTGCACCATAAATAGCAGCAGTTGCAGCATCTTTTAGGACAGACATTGATTTTATGTCTTCAGGATTCAAATAAGACATATCTCCCGGTACTCCATCAATAATAACCAGCGGAGAATTATCTGTTCCCCACGTTGTAATACCACGAACCTGCAATGTTGCCGCTGTACCTGGAGCACCACTACCAAAGTTGACAGATAATCCCGGAGCCATACCCTGCAAAGCAGCTTCGGCATTGGCAGTCGGCATCTTAGTCAGTTTTTCACCGGATACAGTTGTTACAGAACCGGACACGTCAGACTTCTTCTGTGTACCATAACCGATAACAACCACTTCGTCCAATGTCTTGGTATCTTCCACCAACACAATTTTAATAATAGATTGATTCCCTATCTTAACAGTCTTTGTAGTATAACCTACATAAGAAACAATCAACTCCGTACCACTACTGATAGGCAAAGAAAAGTGTCCGTCAAAATCAGTAATCGTACCGTTAGTAGTACCCTTCTCCAAGACACTGGCGCCAATAATAGGCTCACCTTGGTCGTCAACAATAGTACCTTGAATTGTTTTCTGTTGTTTCACGGCTGCCACTCCTTCAGCCGCCTTCTTATATAATACAATATGACGATTTTCAATCTTATAGTCAATACCATATTCCGAGAATAATTGATCCAATATCTGATTGACCGTCTTATTCTCTACCTTAATCGAGACTTTTCTATTGACATTAATTTGATTCAAATTATAGGTAAAATAGAAATCGCCCTGTTTTTCAATGGCAGCAATGACATCATGTACCGTAGTATTTTCCATATTCAAGGACATCTTCACGTTCTGTGAATAGGCAACACCAGCCAGACACGGGATAGTTCCCAGCAATAGAAAAAGTACAAAGAATTTCATAATTAACAATGTTTTTCGAGACCATAGTGATTTTTGCTCACCAAATGGCGTGCATTTCATAATATTATCCATACATTTGTAATTGATTAGTTTGTAATAAATTATAAGGTTACTCATTAGTCCGGGTCGAAAGATGGTGGTGCATCTTCGGCCCTTCTTTTTCCAAAGGCATTTACTCCATAGGCATTAATTATTTTAAGGTTTCACATACTATCATTTTTTATAAAGGTATACCGTCTTTTTCTCTATTTTATAATTTACGCGCCTTGTTTCTTTCAGCAACTCCATAGCTTGTTCTATGGTCAAGTCTTTCCTGAAATGGCAAGTGAAATATTCTTCCACCAAAGAACTATCCATTATTTTGATTTTCATATCATACCGGCGTTCTATCGCTTTTGCCATCTCTTTCAGCGTCTTATTCTCAAATCTTAGATCTCCTGTGGTCCAAGTATCTACACTTGAGGCTTCCGTACCTCTTATCAAGACCAATCCATCACTCATCGTATAATAGACCTGATCATTGGGAATCATCCTTTCCTTACTCTTATTATCTAATGTGGAAACTTCCACCGAACCCTCTTTCAAGGTTATCCAGCTAGGCTCATCCAAATATGCTTTAGCATTAAATTTAGTTCCCAACACACGCACATTTAGCATGGGCAATACAACCGTAAACGGAGATTTGGGATTATGAGCTACTTCAAAATAACCTTCTCCTTCCAATTTCACTGTTCTATATTTCTCCGAAAACTTAGCCGGATAAGAGAAGCGGCTTTCTGCATTCAGCCATACGGTGCTTCCATCGCTCAACAATAAAGAAACTCTTTGTCCTTTGGGCACTACAACCGTATTATATGCCACCGGATCTTCTTTAGTGATATAGAACAGGTTCGCCGCAAACAAAGAAACAACAACCAATATAGCTGCATACTTCAACCATTCTCTTGCCGTTATTCTCCATACCCGCTTTGCATTCTTCACTTCCTTCTTCTCAAATCCCAGTTGTCCACTTAACCGCTGATAAGCTTGATTTATGTGCTTACTTTCAGAAAAACGCATTTCTGTTTTCAGCCCCCACACTTGTTCCAATTCAAATAAATGCCGACGGTTTTCCCTGTCCGACAACCATTCACGCACCTGTTTTTCTTCTTCTGTAGAACAACGCTTACCTATATATCTTATTAAAATTTCGTCTTCCATTCACCTTAAAATTATGCTTCTTTTTATTGACTTACATAATTAAGACAACTCAACGAACAAAGACTACGGGGTTAAAAAGAGAAAAAAAATACTTTTTCTTGAATTTTCTTCTTTCCTCCCTTTCAAAAAGGTTTTTAAGACTATAAAACAGAGGACTAGCGGAGCAGAAATAACAGACAAAACAGGATGTCTTTCAATTCTGTTCTTAGGAATTTAGTAGCTTTCTGAACATGTTCTTCCACGGTGCGGGGTGAGATGTGCATAGCCTCTGCTATTTCTTTATAAGTCATCTCTTTAAAATAGGAGAGTTCAAAAGCCTGACGACATTTGGGAGGTAATTTGGCTATAGAATCTTCCAGCAGTTTCCGGATGTCACGTTCTACCACTTCATTCCATAATTCATTGGCATCCGATCTTTCCGACTGAAAAGCAATACGTTCTTCTGCCAAGCGCACTTCTTCTTCATGCCCAAGCACTATGGCCTGATGTTTCAGGTAATTCAAGCAGTTATTCTGGGTACATTTATAAAGGTAGGAATGAATAGCATCAGGAATCAAAGTCGCTTTTTGTTCCCAATACATCACAAAAACACTTTGCACTATATCTTCGGCCACAGCATCAGAAACAAAACGACAGGCAACAGACATCAGGCGGGGATAGAAAAGATTAAAAAGAAGACGAAACTCGGTCTCGTCTCCTTTTTGTATCTTATTTATATCTATGTTAGCAGCCTGCATCTTTCCTCTTTCTTAAAGTTAACAGACACAAAACTAGCTTATTTTTCCAACTCCTGCAAGCTTTCCAATTTCTTTGTTTCAAGGAACTCATAGATACCGCAGAGATGTTCTTTCACCTTTTTGTTCCCAAATTCATACACTTTCGTCACTAATCCGTCCAAAAAGTCACGATCATGAGATACAACAATCAGGGTTCCATCAAAGTCCACCAATGCTTGCTTCAGAATATCTTTGGTTTTCATATCCAAGTGATTGGTAGGCTCATCCAAAATAAGCAGATTCACAGGCTCCAATAACAGTTTAACCATTGCCAAGCGGGTACGCTCACCACCACTTAGTACCTTTACTTTCTTCATAGATGCCTCAGGACCACCAAACATAAACGCTCCCAACAAGTCTCGTATTTTATTACGTATCTCGCCTTTAGCCACATCATCTATCGTTTGAAAAACAGTCAGATTTTCATCCAATAAAGAAGCTTGATTCTGAGCAAAATAACCTATCTGCACATTGTGTCCCAGTGTTAAAGTTCCCTCGTGATCTATCTCATTCATGATACATTTCACCAAAGTAGACTTACCTTCACCGTTCTTACCCACAAAAGCCACTTTATCCCCTCTTTCAATAGTCAACGAAGCATCTTTGAAAACCACATGGTCGCCATAAGCCTTCCCTACCCTGTCCATAGTTACGGGATAGTTTCCACTACGCGGAGAAGGCGGGAATTTGAGTCGCAAGGCTGACGTATCTTCTTCATCCACCTCAATCAGTTCCAGCTTTTCCAGCATCTTCACACGGCTCTGCACTTGCAAAGTCTTACTATACGTACCTTTGAAGCGTTCTATAAAGTCTTTCGTTTCCTGAATCATCTTCTGCTGTTCTTCATACTGCTTCATCTGCTGTTCACGGCGCTCTTTACGCAAAGTCAGGTACTGGGAATAGTTTACTTTATAATCATAAATACGCCCCATGGTCACTTCGATGGTGCGGGTAGTGATGTTATCTACAAACTTACGGTCGTGGCTGATTACAATTACTGCTTTTGCACTGCTTATCAAGAAATCTTCCAACCACTGGATAGACTCAATATCCAGGTGATTGGTAGGCTCATCCAGCAACAATACATCCGGATTCTGAAGCAACAGTTTGGCTAATTCAATACGCATACGCCAACCACCGCTAAATTCACTGGTCTGTTTATTGAAATCCTCACGCAAGAAACCCAGACCGAGCAAAGCCTTTTCCACATCTTCCTCAAAGTGGGTCAAATCTATGGCATAGAACTTCTCGCTCATAGAAGAAACCTTTTCAATCAGTTCCATGTATGAATCACTTTCGTAATCGGTACGTGTTTCCAACTCCTTGTTAATAGCCTCTATCTCCGCCTCCATCTCGTGAAGATAAGCAAATGCCTGAGAAGCCTCCTCAAACACGGTGCGACCGTCTTCTGTCATCAAGTGCTGAGGAAGATAAGCAATTACACAATCCTTAGGTGCTGATACCTTTCCACGACTTGGTTGGCGTACACCTGCCAATATCTTTAATAAGGTGGATTTACCCGCACCGTTCTTTCCCATCAGGGCAATACGGTCTTTCTCGTTTATCTGAAAAGATATATCACTAAACAAGGTGGTACCGCCAAATTCTACGGTCAAGCCATCTACTGAAATCATATTTATTCTTTTAGCAGTAGGGGCGGATCCATGTGTCCGCCCGAACACACAAAGTTTATGTATTCGGGCGAACACATGGGTTCGCCCCTACAAGTTATACATTTCTTTTATAATCAAATTCAACTTGCCAATATCAAGATCAACAACTGCGCTGTCAGGATACGAAGGAACATAGATACCGGATATACCGTAGAATAACCTACCGCCGGAGCATTATTCCCAGCCGTCTGATTGGCATAAGCCAAAGCAGGAGGATCCGTGTTACTACCCGCAATAAGACCCATCAGCATGAAATAGTTCATCTTATAATGCCAGCGCGCCACAGCTCCCATTATTAATAAAGGTATGACCGTGATAAGGAAACCGCAACCTACATACAGCAATCCATCACCATCTACCACCGTCCTCACAAAGTTTGCACCCGCCTTGATACCCACACTGGCAAGGAACAATGCAATACCAATCTCGCGCAACATCAGGTTCGCACTCATCGTGGTGTAAGTCACCAACTTCAACTTATATCCGAATCGCCCGATTAAAATGGATACAATCAACGGGCCACCCGCCAAACCCAACTTCACCGGAGTAGGAATACCCGGAAAAGCAATAGGCAGACTACCAAAGAAAATACCCAGGAAGATACCCACAAAGATAGTCACAATATTAGGATGATCCAGACGTTTCAACGAGTTACCCATCAAAGCAGCCACACGCTCCACAGCATCCTGAGGACCAACCACCATTACACGGTCGCCCACCTGCAAAGTCAAGTTGCGCGAAGCAAAGATGTCCATACCCGAACGGTTGACACGAGTCACATTCACATTATACATGCTGCTGAAATGAAGCTCGCCCAGTTGCTTGCCATTCATCTTAGGCTGTGTAATCAAGATGCGGCGGGAAACCATCGGAGTATCCTGCTTCTCCCAATCCACTTCAATCTTAGGACCGATAAAAGCAATGATAGCCTCAGCATCATCTTCGGCACAAACGATAAACAACTGATCGCCTACATTAAATATAGTATCGCGCATAGGAATGCTGACATGACCATGCTGCAAAATGCGGGAGCATACAAACTCACGTCCCATAAACTCCTTAACTTGCAGCAACGTCTTTCCGGCCAATGCCTCATTGTGCACCTCCAAATGCATCATGTGAGGCTTCAAATGCGGATTAGCAGCTTCCTGCTGTGCTATATCTTCTTCTTCTTTCTTCAGATTTACACGGCAGATGTAACGAATGGCAATAATAGAACCAATGATACCGATCACGCCCAGCGGATAAGCACAAGCATATCCCATTGCAATCTGCGGACCATTGTAGTTCAACTGGCTCAACGCTTCATTGGCAGCACCCAGTCCCGGTGTATTGGTTACAGCACCGCAAAGGATGCCCACCATCATCGGCAATTCAATACGCCCGTTCAAACCATAATACAACACCAGCGCCACAGCAATGTTCAAAGCCACAATGCCAATTGCCACTAAGTTCATTGCAATACCGCCCTTCTTAAAAGAAGAAAAGAAAGAAGGACCTACCTGAAGACCAATGCAGAACACGAACAATATCAATCCGAAATCCTGCAAGAATGTAAGTATCTGTGTATTCCCCGTAAAACCGAAATGCCCGCAGACAATACCGGCAAACAATACAAAGGTCACACCCAACGATACTCCGAAAAACTTAATTTTCCCCAGCAACACACCTACTGCAATCACAAAAGAATAGAGCAGCACAATATGTGCTATCGAGTTTTCATCAAATAATAGATTTTGTAACCAATCCATGATATACTTATGTTTTTTATAAAATTGCCGCAAAATTAGTGAATTCCCCTCACTCAGCCCAACAAATTGAAAACAATTATTCTGCAATTCCTATTTATTTTGCAATATCCACTTTGCAATAAGAACATCTTTTGTTTTAGCGACTTAACAAAATGATAGAAACCTGTCTTTCTGTTCTATGAAAATAAGTAAAAAAGAGAATCTATTTAAAAGGTTTTAGTATATTTGCCCGTACTATTGAAAAATGCATATGATATAATTCCTAAATATTAATACTGAATAAACTATGGCAGATAGTAAAGAAAAACTCTTTTCAGACTTCCCGGCCGTCTCTACGGAACAGTGGATGGAAAAGATTACAGCCGACCTGAAGGGCGCTGATTTTGAAAAGAAATTGGTTTGGAGAACCAATGAAGGTTTTAAAGTGAAACCGTTCTACCGTCA
The DNA here is from genome assembly GCA_902388365.1 of uncultured Bacteroides sp. Classification (GTDB taxonomy): domain Bacteria; phylum Bacteroidota; class Bacteroidia; order Bacteroidales; family Bacteroidaceae; genus Phocaeicola. The sequence goes on from CABMPB010000011.1 coordinate 110,516, forward strand.
AGAAGACCTGGAAGGTTTGAAAACAACCGAAGGCTTACCCGGAGAATTTCCGTACGTAAGAGGTACAAAGAAAGACGACAACACATGGTTTGTGCGCCAAGACATCAAAGTAGAATGCCCCAAAGAAGCAAATGCTAAAGCGCTGGACATCCTGAACAAAGGTGTAGACTCTCTTGGCTTCAACCTGAAAGCTAAAGATTTAAGTGCCGAATACATCGAAACTTTACTGAATGACATTTGTGCAGAATGCGTAGAACTGAACTTCTCTACTTGCCAGGGACACACCGTAGAATTGGCAAAGTTACTGGTCAGCTACTTCCAAAAGAAAGGTTACGACCTCACTAAGCTGCAGGGTTCTGTAAACTATGACCCGATGGGCAAAATGATGGCAAAAGGAAAAGACTTGAGCGACTTCATTGCTACTGCCAAAGAACTGGTAGAAGTATTGGCTCCGCTGCCTAAGTTCCGTTGCATCACTGTAAATGCAGTGGAATTGAACAATGCAGGTTCCTACATCTCACAAGAATTGGGATACGCATTGGCTTGGGGTAACGAATACCTGGGCAAGCTGGTAGAAGCAGGTGTTCCTGCTGCATTGGCTGCCAAGAAAATCAAGTTCAACTTCGGTATCAGTTCCAACTACTTCCTGGAAATTGCTAAATTCCGTGCCGGACGTATGCTGTGGGCAAATATCGTAAAAGAATACAAGCCCGAATGCCATCGCCAGCCCGAATGCCCGAACAAGGCAGAAGACGGAACTTGCCTTTGCGCTTGCAAAATGATAGCACATGCAGAAACTTCTACATTCAACCTCACTTTGTTTGATGCACACGTTAACTTGCTCCGTACTCAAACCGAAGCTATGAGTGCTGCATTGGCAGGTGTAAACTCAATGACTGTCACTCCATTCGACAAGACTTACGAAACTCCGGACGACTTCTCAGAACGCATCGCCCGCAACCAACAGTTGTTGTTGAAAGAAGAAGCACATCTTAATAAGGTAGTAGACCCTGCAGCCGGTTCTTATTACATTGAAAACCTGACTGTTTCTATCGCAAAACAAGCATGGGATTTGTTCTTGCAGGTAGAAGATGAAGGCGGTATGCTGGAAGCAGTAAAGGCAGGCAAGGTACAGGAAGCCGTAAACGCCAGCAACAAGGCTCGCCACGAAGCAGTTTCAAAACGCAAAGAAGTGCTGCTGGGTACTAACCAGTTCCCCAACTTCAACGAACAAGCAGGCGAGAAATCTCCTGTCGAAGCAAAATGCTGCTGCGGTGGTCACGACAGTTGCGAAAAACCATTTGCTACATTGAACTTTGACCGTGCAGCCAGCCAGTTCGAAGCACTCCGCTTGCAGACCGAAGCATCAGGCAAACGCCCGAAAGCATTCATGCTCACTATCGGTAACTTGGCTATGCGCCAGGCACGTGCGCAGTTTGCTTGTAACTTCCTGGCTTGTGCCGGTTATCAAGTAATTGACAACCTGGGCTTCCCCACTGTAGAAGAAGGTGTAGAAGCAGCCATGAAGGCAGGTGCAGACATTGTGGTACTTTGCTCCAGCGATGACGAATATGCAGAATATGCTGTTCCGGCATTCCAGGCAGTGAACGGACGCGCCATGTTTATCGTGGCAGGTGCTCCCGCTTGCATGGACGATCTGAAAGCTGCAGGCATCGAAAACTTCATCCATGTACGTGTCAACGTATTGGATACTTTGAAAGAATACAACGCTAAGTTAGGAATTAAGTAAGGAAGAACAATGAAACCGAATTTTAAAAACATAGATATTTATGCCGGATTCCAACCGCAGAACGGTATGGAATGGCAAAAGTCCAACGGCATTGCCGCCGACTGGAAAACGCCGGAACACATTAATGTGAAGCCCGTATATACCAAAGAAGACCTGGAAGGAATGGAACATCTGGACTATCCCGCCGGTATCCCTCCCTATCTTCGTGGCCCGTACTCAGTAATGTACACCTTGCGCCCCTGGACTATCCGCCAGTACGCAGGTTTCTCTACTGCCGAAGAAAGTAACGCATTCTATCGCCGTAACCTGGCATCCGGTCAGAAAGGTTTGTCTGTAGCATTCGACCTTCCCACGCACCGCGGTTACGACCCCGACCACGAACGTGTAGTGGGCGACGTAGGTAAAGCAGGTGTATCTATCTGCTCACTGGAAAACATGAAAGTATTGTTCGACGGTATTCCTTTGAACAAAATGTCTGTTTCCATGACCATGAACGGCGCCGTACTTCCTATCCTTGCATTCTACATCAATGCCGGACTGGAACAGGGAGCTAAATTAGATGAAATGGCAGGAACTATCCAGAACGATATTCTGAAAGAGTTCATGGTGCGTAACACTTATATCTATCCGCCCGCCTTCTCTATGAAGATCATCTCTGACATCTTTGAATACACTTCACAGAAGATGCCTAAGTTCAATTCTATCTCTATCTCCGGTTACCACATGCAGGAAGCAGGTGCTACGGCAGATATTGAATTGGCTTACACACTGGCCGACGGTTTGGAATACCTCCGTGCCGGAGTTGCCGCAGGTATTGATATTGACGCATTCGCACCGCGTCTGTCCTTCTTCTGGGCTATCGGTATGAACCACTTTATGGAAATTGCCAAGATGCGTGCTGCACGTATGTTGTGGGCAAAGATCGTGAAACAGTTCAACCCGAAGAACCCGAAATCACTGGCACTCCGTACCCACTCACAAACTTCAGGTTGGTCACTCACCGAACAAGATCCGTTCAACAACGTAGGACGTACCTGTATCGAAGCCATGGCTGCCGCACTGGGACACACCCAATCCTTGCACACCAATGCATTGGATGAAGCTATCGCCCTGCCTACCGACTTCTCTGCACGTATCGCACGTAATACTCAGATCTATATTCAGGAAGAAACCAACATCTGCAAGAACGTTGACCCATGGGGCGGTTCCTACTATGTAGAATCTCTGACTAACGAACTGGCTCACAAGGCTTGGGAACACATTCAGGAAATCGAAAGCCTGGGCGGTATGGCGAAAGCTATTGAAACCGGTGTGCCCAAGATGCGTATCGAAGAAGCAGCCGCACGTACTCAGGCACGTATCGACTCCGGTGCTCAGACTATCGTAGGTACTAACAAGTATCGTTTGGAAAAAGAAGATCCTATCGACATCCTCGAAGTAGACAACACGGCTGTGCGTCTGGAACAAATCGAGAACCTGAAACGTCTGAAAGAAGGCCGCAACCAGGCAGAAGTGGATAAAGCACTGGCAGCTATCACCGAATGTGTGAAGACCGGCAAGGGCAACCTGTTGGAACTGGCCGTAGAAGCAGCTCATGTCCGCGCTACATTAGGCGAGATTTCAGATGCTTGCGAAACAATCGTAGGACGTTATAAAGCAGTAATCAGAACTATATCAGGCGTGTATTCATCAGAAAGTAAGAAGGACTCAGATTTCGTAAGAGCTTGCGAACTGACCGAGAAATTTGCGAAGAAGGAAGGTCGCCGTCCACGTATCATGATTGCCAAGATGGGTCAGGATGGACACGACCGTGGTGCAAAAGTAGTTGCTACAGGTTATGCAGACTGTGGTTTCGACGTAGACATGGGACCCTTGTTCCAGACTCCTGCCGAAGCTGCCCGTGATGCTGTAGAAAACGACGTTCACGCAGTAGGCGTTTCTTCACTGGCTGCCGGACACAAGACTTTGATTCCGCAGATTATGGAAGAATTGAAGAAGTTGGGTCGTGAAGACATTCTGGTATTTGCCGGTGGTGTTATCCCTGCACAGGATTACGACTTCCTGTACAAAGCAGGCGTTGTAGCTATCTTCGGTCCCGGTACTTCCGTTGCTAAAGCGGCTTGCCAGGTAATGGAAATTCTGCTGGATGAAGAATAATATTCTTGGTATTATATAATAATGAGGGTAGATTCATATTGGAATACCCTCATTCGCAAAATTTCTTGGTATTTTAAGTATTACTTTGAACCGAAAACGCAAGAACTGACACAAGAGCCTACATGAAGGCAAATTTGGTGTTTTTAGTATTATTGCGAAAATGTGCAATTTTTGTTGGTACTTAAAGTGCTTGAAATAAAGCTCTTCTGTAATGAAAAGCAGATTTTAAATGTATATAGATATATAGAAAAAAGCGTATGTAGTCTGAATGTAAAGATATACATACGCTTTCTTCTTAAGCATTTGACTATAATCAGTTTATATCAATAGATAATATAGTCCGTATTAGTGCACTATTTGCCACTTTGAATGATCAGATTATACTATATTAATGTACAACAAATATTATCCGGTACTCTAATCCTTTCTCAATCTTTCATATTAAAATTCTATTAATCTGCATATAATTCATCCATTAAATTGTTTTGGCTTAAATCAATCTAAAAATTATATACATGCAATTCACAGCAAAATCATCTGTTAATGTTTGTTAGATTACTTCGCGTATTTGAAAATAAAAAATTTAAATACATAACTTTGCATATTAATATATGATATTTATTAATTCTATGAGACAATATTGCATGCTCAACATCTTTGTATACTGGAAAAGTTATATAGTATTACTGTTCGGATTATTATTCGATATTACTGTTCATGCCCACTCGGAGAATGCTTCCGGTTTTAAAAACGACTATTTGTTGATCATCAACACTTATTCATCAAATGCCCCGTGTAGTAATGCTATAATTAATTCGGTACAAAAACGCCTGTCGACAGATAATACAACGGCTGTCTATGTTGAGCATCTAAATACACTGCTAATTGATAACCAAAAAGAATTCAATAAAGTCAAACAGGATATCTTTACTAAATATGCAACGGGAGCACCGAAGATAGTATTATTAATTGGTAACCCTGTATTGATTCTTTTAGACGATATCCGTACTCGTTGGGGTGACATACCAATTATAGCAACTGCTGAAATGGATTTTGTATCATCAGATATGGCAAACCTACAGACAACGGCAATTCCCGAAAAGAAGCGTGTGCCTATATCAGAGCTAGCCAACAAATACAACCTCACTTTTCTTCAAAGCAAATTGTTCCCACGTGATAATATTGAACTGTTGAAGCACATGATTCCGGCTCTTAAAAAGGTCTTGCTACTTGGCGACGGTTGTTACGTAAATCAACAGCTTCATTATGATATAAAGCATATGATGACAGAGCAATATCCCAATCTGGAATATGAATTCATTTCAGCTGCCGATATTACTACCGAAGAATTGCTGGCAAGGCTGAATACCATTGATACGAATACCACAGGCGTTCTTTTTTCTTCCTGGTCTTGTGTTTCTAATGTCGGAGGGGCTACCATACTGGAGACCTACTCGTTTCGGGTGATTGCCAATATCCCTATACCGATTTTCGCTTTCAAACAAGCTGTAATGGAAAATAGCGGTATGGTAGGCGGCTGCATCTATGATGAACCGGAACTGCTGACCCGTTTGCAACAAGTCTTTACGCAAATTCGCTCTGGTATACAACCGCGGAATATTCCATTTTTTATTCCCGAAAAACCAGTTCCTACATTTAACTACCCATCGTTGTTGCAGCGTAACTTCGCGGTAGAAGATTGTCCTGCCGGCAGCGTATTCCTAGGACGTCCGCAGAGTTTCTGGCAGCAACACAAATATCTGTTGTTGTTCAGTGGAATAACAGTAGCAATACTATTGGTCGCATTCTTCATACGTAACTACATCTACTCTCTCAAAACACTTAATAAGGCCCAACAAGGGCAGGTTGAAACCAGCCACAAACTGGAGTTAGCCCTCGGTGTATCCAATACCATTCCCTGGCATATGAATCTGCATGAAAAAATGATCTACTGGGATGCTAATCCTCCATTAAAGTTGAGCAGTACAACGGCAATTCCGGAGATTGGTACATCTGCAATATCTTTAAAGGAGTGTTTTGAGAGAATTCATGAAAAGGACTTGAAGCGAGTGCAACAGACATTTCATGAGGTTCTAAAGAATAACACCCAGAAATTTCATGAGGAATTTCGGATCTTAGGTTCTTCTGCTTCCAATTCCCAAGTTGACTGGGTGGAAGTACAGGCTGCCGTAAAAGGTCGTTCCGAAGACGGTACTCCACTAATGCTGATCGGTTCTCTGCACATTATCACCAAGCGTAAGCAGATGGAACAGGAATTAATTGAAACCAAAGAGCAGGCTGAAGAATCGAACCGCCTTAAATCCGTGTTTCTTGCAAATATGAGTCATGAAATACGTACGCCGCTTAATGCTATTGTCGGCTTTTCGAGGTTACTCGCAACAGTGGAAGATGAAAATGAAAAAGAGGAGTATATTCAAATCATAGAGAACAACAATGATCTGTTACTCCAACTGATTAGCGATATACTAGACCTGTCGAAGATTGAAACCGGAACAATGGAATTCATTGAGGCACCGGTAGATGTAAATGAAATGCTGGAAGAAATTACTCATGCAATGACCTTGCGGGCCGAACCTAAAGGAGTGTCGGTGCAGTTTAAAGACTATTTGCCGGAGTGTTGTATTCTCACTGACCGCAACCGTCTGCATCAGGTGATGACTAATCTTATGACCAATGCACTCAAATTTACCGACGGTGGCGCGATCACAATCGGCTATACATTACAGCCCGACAATATGCTTCGATTTTACGTTTCCGATACCGGATGTGGTATTCCTGAAGACAAACAGAAAGATATTTTCACCCGATTTATCAAACTCAACCGTTTTGTACAGGGTACCGGGTTGGGACTCCCCATCTGTCAGACCATTGTAGAGCGGATGGGAGGAGAAATTGGTGTAGAGTCTGAAGTGGGCAATGGAGCAACTTTTTGGTTTACTGTCCCGAACCGAAAAGTGAAGAAGATCAAAAAGCCGATTCTCGAACAAGAACGTGCACATATACAAAAAAAAGATATCACAATTCTCATTGCAGAAGATAATCCCAGCAATTTCAAGTTTATGAACGCCGTTCTGAAAAAAGAATATAATATTCTGCACGCCTGGGACGGACAAGAGGCTATTGAACTTTACAAAGCACATACCCCCCACCTTATTCTAATGGACATCAACATGCCTGTTTTGGATGGTTATGGAGCCAAGGATGGCATTCGCAACTTATCACCTGATGTTCCGATAATTGCCGTAACAGCATATGCTTTTGCTTCAGATGAACAAGAAATCTTAAAATCGGGATTCGATGGATATATAGCCAAACCAATTAACCCTGACTTGCTGTTCAAGAAAATAGAAGAAATGCTTACTGTGAGGCTTCAGATATCCTAATGGCAGTTTCCTTTTCATAAAACATGGTGAAATTATTTCATCCAAACACAAACAGCCTTCACAAAGTTGAAACGGACAAATAGCTTAAAAGATGTATTATACTAAAAGTGATATAAATATGAAGAACATACTACGAATGAAAATATTCATTCGCACATTTGTTTTTTTGTCCAGTTTTCTGTGTGCAACACTATCTATCCATGCAGCCCACCGCTACAAAATAGCCATCATACATTCCTATGAGAAAAACTATTATGATGCCGACCGATACCGTCATATTCTGGAAAAAGAGCTGAAAGCCAATGGAGTGTCATTCGAAATGAAAGAATTGTTCATGAATAGTGATGAACTGCTTTACCATGATGAAATGGCACGCGCCTCTTTTTTTATCGATGAATTGGATAAATGGGGAGTTGATGCTATTGGCATATTCAACAATCAAGCGACTTATTCTCTACTGAAGTGCGGGAATCCTAAGCTGCGCCATATACCAGTCGTATTCAGCGGCGTATATCATCCTGATATAGACTTGATTCGTGAATATCCTAACGTCACCGGTTACGTTGATATCCCCGATTATACCAGCGCCATACGCATGATAGAACATATTATGGGAAAGTCACGCATTGTAGTAATGAGCGGCAGTGGTATGATCGATAGTCAAATGTGGACGAATATGAAAGAGCAATGCCATAATGCAAAGATAGAAACTTTTGAGGGAGATATATTTCAGCATATTCTTACCCATCGTGTCATCAAAGATGCTTACAAAGAGAAGAAAGAATCATTCTATAATGAAAAGATAGATACTACGATTGTAATGCGCCTGATGAGCGAGACGATGCCTCTCCGTACTATTCAGCAAGTGGCACGCGGTTCCGAAACCTTTCTGCTATTAACTTCGCGTACCTATAATTCTCAGAATGCACCGGATTTCTTTTCAAACCCTTCTTTTGCTGTTATCAATGAAGGGTTTGGAGCTAATGACAAGATGCTGGGTGGGTATTTCACCACTCTTGAAACTCAGTTAAAAGACATGGCAAAGAGTATCAGTCTACGCCTGCAAGACAAAATGCCCGAACAGCAGATTACTCAAAGTCAAAAGCAATATGTACTGAACTGGAATGTAATGCAACATTACAATATTTCTGATCGGAATTTACTCCCTGAATATCAAGTGATGTATATTCCATTCTCGGTACGCTACCGATGTTATATACTCACAGGTATCATTTTGGGAGGAATGTCCGTAGTATTAATTATTGTTTCCTTGACATATGGTTTCATACGCGAGCGCAAGCGGAAGAAAGAAGCTTTGCGCAACCTACTTTATGAACACAAGACACTCAAATTAGCCATCGAAGGAGGCACAACATTTGCTTGGCGAAAAGTGAAAGGCAATCTTAGTTTCGATTCCCATTTCTATAAACTGATAGCCTATCCGCATACATTCATCACGCTGGAGCAAATTCTTACCTTCGTACATCCCGATGATCAAGAACGTTTTCGCACCGGCTTTCTACAAGACCATAAGGATTCTAATTATAAAGAAGAATACCGTTGTAAATTCAGCGGAGGATACGAATGGTGGGAATTCCGTTACAGCTATATCAACAATAGTGACAATTCTTTTGTTGTGACCGGTCTGTTGCAAAACATACAGGAGATAAAAGATCGTGAAGCGGAATTGATACAAGCCCGTTTCCTTGCCGAACGTGCAGAGTTGAAACAATCCTTCCTCAACAACATGAGCCATGAAATACGTACTCCGCTCAACGCCATTGTCGGCTTCTCAAACATATTAATCAATGAGCCTAACTTGGCAGAAGAAGAAAAACAGGAATTTTTAGATATCATCAACCTCAATAATGACCTGTTGCTTAATCTGATAAACGATATTTTGGAAATGTCGAGAATCGATTCAGGGGCAGTTCCTTTCGTTCTGAATGAAGCGGATGTACGTACAGTTGTGCGTGCTTGCTATCAGACTTTTAGCGTACAAATCAAACCTTCTTTGGAGTTTCTCCAGGACTTTCCGAAAGAAGATGTCACCATTCGCGTGGATACAATGCGTTTGCAGCAAGTCATCACGAACTTCCTGACCAATGCCAACAAATTCACCTCAACAGGCTACATAAAGATCGGCTACCGTTACTTCCCGGACAAGAACGTGGTACACATCTTCGTGGAAGATTCCGGGATAGGTATGCCTGCCGATGAACTGGAAATGATTTTTTCCCGTTTCTACAAACATGACGAATTTGCCCAAGGTACCGGTCTGGGACTCTCCATCAGTCGCAGCATTACAGACCGGATGAACGGGAAAATAGAAGTAGAGTCGGAAGAAGGCAAAGGAAGCCGTTTCACGATAGTGCTTCCGGCAGTATCGTAATATTTTAATACGATATATTTGAACTATGAAAACATATATACAAAAACTGTTTATTACAGTTATACTATCGGCTCTCGTTACCGGACTGGATGCGCAAGTCACCACTGCTACTATAAGAGGTAAGGTAACTGATGTCAATAAAGAGCCTGTCATCGGTGCCAATATCCTAGCTATCCACGAACCATCCGGCACTCAATATGGGGCAATAACTAATGCTGAAGGACGATATACCATTCAAGGAATGCGCTCAGGAGGGCCTTATAGAGTCATAGTTTCATTCATTAGTATGAATTCTAATGAAACCAAAGGCATCATCCTTCAACTAGGAGAGGCTTTCAGGCATGATGTAGAGTTAATGGAATCAACAGAACTGCTCAATGAAATTGTCATCATCGGAAAAGCAGGTATCGATGCCACCAAGACCGGTGCGGCAATGAATATCACTTCCGCCGAAATAAACCGCATGCCATCCATTACTCATGGCATTGCGGATGCAATCCGTATGAATCCGCAGGTACGGGTTGCAAACGACGGTGCTATGCATTTCCTTGGTATGAACAATCGTTATAATAGTTTTCAGATTGACGGTGTCATGAATAATGATGTATATGGGCTGGCTGCCAATGGCTCTAATGGCGGGCAGGCCGGCACACAACCAGTATCAATGGAAACCATCGAGCAGATCCAGATAAATGTTGCTCCGTTTGACATCCGGCAATCAGGTTTTACCGGTGGTTCAATTAATGCCATTACCAAATCCGGTACCAATGAGTTTCACGGTACAATCTACGGTTTTGGTAACAATAAGAGCCTCATTGGTCGCAAATACCGCATGATGGACGGAAAAATCAGCGAAAAGTATCCGGCTCAACATGAATACCAAGCCGGAGTAACACTGGGTGGTCCGATCATCAAAAACAAACTATTCTTCTTTGCCAATTATGAGAAAGCCCGCAAGACTTTCCATAATCCTTATGCTATCGGTAATTCAGCCTCCCGAATCGACGCAACGACAGCTACCGCCATTCTTCAAAAATTGCAGAATATGGCTGCAGAACAAGGAATAACTTACAGCGGAAGACTAAGTGACACAGATGTTTATGCGAAATCGGACAAAGCAGGCTTTAAATTAGATTGGAATATGAACGGCAAACACAAGGCTTCATTCCGTTGGAGTCTTGTTTCGGCCAGGCAAGTCAGCAGTGCTAGTTCGGCAACTTACCTTAATTCGTCCGATTACAGTTACGACTTTATATCCAAGACCAACTCGTTTGTAGGTGAGTTACAGAGCCGTTTGTACGATAACTTGAATAATGAAATGCGTGCCTCTTACGTACGGGTACGTGACAAACGCCAACCGGGCGCCCCCTTCCTCATGATTCAGGTTAGCAATGTGGGTGATGGGACGTTGAACCTCGGCAATGACCGTTCTTCTATGGCAAATTCACTGAATGAAGACATATGGTCGTTTACCGACAATCTCACGTGGTACACCGGCAGGCATACATTTATCCTCGGCACACACAATGAATTTTATAAGTTCTCCAATTTATTCATTCAGGATGCTTATGGTTCCTACTTTTTCGGCAGTCCGGATGACTTCTATGCCGGCAACATCAAGCAATATCGCTTTGCAGAAGCCAATGTAGCAATAACGGGTAATCCTCGCTGGGCAGCCGCCTTCAGTGCCGGTACGCTTGGATTTTATGCACAGGATAATTTCAGTGCAACGGATAATCTGGATTTGACTTTGGGAGTCCGCATGGATATTCCTCTTTTCTTTGATACCCCGGTTGGAAATGCCCCATTCAATGAATTTATGGCATCCAAAGGGTGGAAATATAAAACTAACTCCAAGTTGGGTAGCACTCCCTTGTTCTCTCCCCGCTTTGGTTTCCGATGGAACATGAATGATACGGGCAGGTACATACTACGAGGTGGTGTAGGGATCTTCACCGGACGTATTCCCTTTGTTTGGTTAAGCAACAATTTCTCCAATACCGGCATTCAGCTATCAGCTTACAGTGTCAGTGTGGATTCCAATAATCCGGATGCTACCAAAGATTTGTCTATTATCCTTGATCCGACAAAACAATCTCAAAACGCCGACAAGCTGACAGCCAGTGGGTCTCAGACAATCAATGTTTTCAATAAAGACTTTAAATTTCCCCAAAGCCTGCGTGCCAATCTCGCCGTCGATTTTGAACTGGGCGGTATTGAATGGACAGCAGAAGCCATCTATTCAAAGACACTGAATGATATCGCCTATCAGAATTTGGCAGTAGATTTGACAGGAAAGACCCTTGGAGAAATAATTCCCAATCTGAGTTTTGACCAGCGCCCTATGTTGAGCAAGATTGCCGGAGCAGAAACTTATAGCGGTATCTATGCCCTTTCCAACACCAGCAGAGGATACACATACAATTTGTCATTGACAGGAAAAAAGAGTTTTGATTTTGGTCTGGACATCATGGCATCTTATACTTATATGAAATCCAAAGCGCATAACAACGGAACTTCGTCAGTTGCCCAATCCACCTGGCAATATAACTATACTTTCGGGAACCCGAACTCGGATGAGTTGGCAAATTCTTCATTCAATATACCTCATAGTATCCGTGCATCTGCTTTCTATACCAAGCAATGGAAAGCAAATCAAGCCACAACCGTCGGCTTAATATACAACGGCAGTAGCGGCATATCCTATTGTGTTTGCTATAATGGTGATTTGAACGGTGATACCGGCTACAACGACTTGATATATATTCCTACAGATACAGAAGCAGACCAAATGAATTTTACCGCAACCTCGTCCTACACATCAGAGCAACAAAGAGAAAATTTCAAAGCTTGGCTTGCAAATGACGATTACATGAAAAAACATCGCGGCGAGTACTTCAAACGTAATATAGACAATGAAAAGTTCGAACATCATTTCGACTTTCATTTATCTCATAAGGTCAACTTCATGATTGGGAAAAGTATGCGTGGATTAGAAATCTCATTGGATATTATAAACATTGGCAATCTGCTAAATAAAAATTGGGGACGCGCATCTGCTTCCAACGGCTATTATAATCCCGTGACTTACAACGGAAATGGCTATTTCCAGTTTCTTCACGACGCCGATTATAAATTGAATTCTTACAATGATTATTACTCCCGCTGGAGAGGACAGATTGGCATGAGATTTACATTCTGATAACATCTTAATAGAATAACATCTACCAAGTCTGTTTATTTTCTTTCAGAAGTTCTTGAGCTTTCCGATGTTCTTCCCGAGCCGCCTTGCGTAACCATTTGAAAGCCTCCTCATTACTCTGCTCCACCCCTATACCTCTTAAGTAGCAGACTCCCAGTTGATATTGAGCATCCTCCAGTCCGCCTTCGGCTGCCTTGCGAAACCATTTTGCAGCTTCTACATAATCAACTTCAAGCCCCCCCTCACCATTATAATAGCAACCGCCCAAATTCCATTTTCCCATAATAGATCCTTTTTCTGCCGCCATACGAAACCACTTTACGCCCAATGTATCATTCTTTTCAATGCCTTCACCATTCATATAGCATATTCCGATATGATTCATTGCCCACGCATCTCCATGTTCTGCGTCATAAAGCACAGACTCAAATTCCGTAGCAAATTCCGGCTTCCGAGGTTTTGAATCTTCCTCCATTTTTCGTTGTTGTTCCCTGTCCAAACGGATTTTCTCCGCATCATAATATAATCCAGCAAGACTACCCATTACCATATAATCATTTGATTTATTTCCCTTGGCAGCTGTGAAGTGCATATCAATCATTGGAATGCCGACAACAACAAGAGGTATCAGGAAGTGGACAGTTTTTGATACTTTGAAAACCATAATGCTTAATGCGATTATATGACTTATAATCAGCCCTATTAAGGTGAGCACATATAATAAATCCCCCAAACCGCCTCCAAAGTGCACATCTGTATGAGGTATCACTCCACAGACCGCTATAAAAAAGAAAACTTCATACCCCCACACCAACAAGTTAAGCAAAATAATAAGCCTCCTTCCCGGTTTCATGTGAGCGAAAACCTGGGGAACAACAAGAAGCAAGGGAATTAACGCTATGAAAAACGTAAAAAAAAGCAGACTTTCCATATTTTAAATCTTTACTTGATTGAAGTTATTTCGTCCCAAAAGCCTGTAATAAGCGGTTCTATTTTCCCGCTGCTTTCATTTATAGGAAGCATGATCATAAAATTCCCATAAACGCCAAAGGATTCATAACAAATCATTCCCGGAAGTATATCAATGCACTCACATATATGAACGACTTCTTCAAATGTTTCTTGGGCTGTAGAAGTATCAGGGAAACATAGAACATCAACCTCTTGATTATCAATATACATAATCAATGTCTGGCAAGTTCCCTCACAACCTAAAACTTCCAGTGACTTATTATGAGAAGTGAATCCTTCCTCTGAAATTCCAGCAGCAATACCGCGCTCTGCCAACCATTGTTGCCAGCATGCAATTATTTTCATAGCTTCATACGTATCAATTGTCATGGGTTTCATTATTGAGTCATTGCTATGATATTGAGTCTCATTGCCTCTGTCTGTTTGTAGTATAATTTGCCTATTATATAGTAATAACAGGATGATGATTCCTGTTATTACTATATACCACTTAAAGTGGAAAAGAATCCCGATCAAAGTAGGTTTCACACGTTTCATAGAATTAAGCTATTGAGTATTAAACGGTTCAATGTGAAAGATACATTTCATTTGCTTCCATCACACTTCACTAACCCACAGATCGGAGTCCATGCATTATTTCTCCTCCATCTTTACCAGCAGTACTTTCCCGTCCAGTTTTCCTTTCATATCATAAGCTTCCGATTTTACCAGACCTACCCCTTTGGCATACCACTCGGTAACGCGCAGGGTGGTAGTTTTCAGTACAGCCTTGGTGCGTTTCAGGTAAGAAATCTTCATACATTCAAATTTTCCGGCTGTGGTGCTTACTTGTTCCTTGCCCATGTAAGCACCTCCTGAAATAGTAACCTCGTTCTTCAACATCCCGTTCAGATAGGAATAAATATGATCCGGTATTGACTCGCCGGCTTTGGCATGGTCTGCCAATGTCAATGAGTTATCGCCTTTGAATTTCTTATCCACCATCAGAGCCTGACGGATGTCATCATTATACATTGCCGGATCGGAGTCCGAAGCAATGTAAGGTCCATACATCAAGTCTTCGGCACATACGGAGTTTTCACCGTCATAATACCAATTATACAGGGTATAGCTGGTATTGTTTTTCGTTTTGTTCACTACTATTTTTGTAAAATACGTTGCAAAGGTCTTGCCATCCTGCTTCTTCACATTGGTTACAGTCACAGTTTCATTCGAGATGCTTTGTCCCGCTTCATCATAAGTCACATAAGATAGTTCTGTTCCCTGGTTGGTGCAGAAATACTGTGCCTGCATGGTGTGGCATACCATCCATGCAACGATCATAAATACCAGTTTTCTCATATTCGTTTCTTTTATTGTTTCCGTTTATATATGCTTTACTTTAGCATACACAAACGTACTAAATTCTTTCCAGTAATGGCATTATTTGCACGTTTTTATTTCCTTTGTTAAGAAAGCATATCGTTTTATTTATTCTTCTTTTTTCGAATATCCGGAGTTGCCTAACCATATACTCACATCTCCCTTATTCCCTTTACAGACTAAGTCATCTTATCAGTCAGACTAAGCATTTTCAGCCTTTAGATTAAGGTCTTTTAATAGGCAGATTACTATAGCCGCCCACAGTCGGCTGTACAGCCGACTATAATGGACTATACAGCCGACTATAGTAGGCTATACAGCCTGCTATAGCGGGCTATAATAGTCTGCCTATTAAAAGACCTTAGCTTATAGTAAGAAACACTTTAGCCTTCCCTCCGTTTTTAATTCTCTTTCCCCCGTTTCGCCCAATTCCACTTTTTATTGTTACCTTTGCATTCCTTAATTGGATAGAAAAAGAAAGAAATATGATAGTTTGCATTGCCGAAAAACCTTCCGTAGCCCGCGACATAGCGGACGTATTGGGAGCAAAGACCAGAAAAGACGGATACATAGAAGGAAACGGATACCAGGTGACCTGGACATTCGGACATCTCTGTACCCTGAAGGAGCCGCATGAGTACACTCCTTCATGGAAAGCATGGAGTTTGTCCAGCCTTCCCATGATACCGCCGCGTTTCGGCATCAAGATAATCAGCGATCCGGGCATCGAGAAACAATTCCACATTGTGGAAGGACTGATGCAGAACGCAGACGAAATAATAAACTGCGGTGATGCCGGCCAGGAAGGAGAACTGATTCAGCGATGGGTGATGCAGAAAGCAGGCGCCCGCTGCCCGGTAAAGCGCCTATGGATTTCGTCACTGACGGAGGAAGCCATACGAGAAGGTTTCAACAAGTTGAAAGACCAAAAGGAATTTCAACCCTTGTATGAAGCCGGACTGAGCCGTGCCATCGGCGACTGGGTATTGGGAATGAACGCCACACGCCTCTATACCTTAAAGTATGGACAAAACCGACAAGTGTTATCCATCGGACGTGTGCAAACCCCTACCTTGGCACTGATTGTAAAGCGCCAACTGGAAATAGAAAACTTTACCCCGCAACAATACTGGGTACTCGCCACCGTGTATCGGGATACTACTTTCTCTGCCATCATCCGCAAGAACGATGAAGAATTGGCGCAGGAGGAAAGTGATGCAAAAGAAAACCCCAAGAAGGCAAAGAAGCCTGAGGAGAACCGGGGCATCCCTCCCATCACCGACCTTTCCACCGGAGAGGCGTTGATGGAGCGCATCAAGAGCGTCCCTTTCACCGTGACGGAAGTCACCAAGAAACAGGGAACGGAAGCCCCGCCCCGCCTTTTCGACTTGACCTCTTTGCAGGTAGAGTGTAACAAGAAGTTTGCCTACTCGGCAGACGAAACATTGAAATTGATTCAGTCACTTTATGAGAAGAAGGTAACTACCTATCCGCGTGTAGATACCACTTTCCTGAGTGATGATATATACCCCAAATGTCCCAATATACTGGCGGGATTAACACCTTATGCGGCATTTACCGCCCCCTTGACCGGACAAAAACTGATTAAATCAAAGAAAGTATTCGATAACTCGAAAGTAACTGATCACCATGCCATCATCCCCACCGGGCAACCTCCTGTGAATCTGACAGATATGGAGAAACGGGTATTCGATCTTGTTGCACGCCGCTTTATCGCCGTGTTCTATCCCGATTGTAAGTTTGCTACCACTACGGTGATAGGTGAGGCGGACGGAATAGAGTTCAAAGTAACAGGAAAACAGATATTGGAACCGGGATGGCGCGTCATCTTTGCCAAGCCGCAAACCAATCTGCCCGAAGGTATGAATGATCCCGATGCAGAGCCGCGTGAAGGCGATGAGGAACGGACGTTGCCTGCTTTTGTGAAGGGAGAGAGCGGCCCTCATGAACCGAAATTGGATGAAAAATGGACGCAACCGCCCCGTCCGTACACAGAAGCGACCTTGCTGCGTGCCATGGAAACGGCAGGAAAGTTGGTGGACAATGATGAGTTGCGCGATGCACTGAAAGAGAATGGCATCGGGCGCCCGTCTACGCGTGCCGCCATTATAGAGACGTTGTTCAAACGCCATTATATTCGCAAAGAACGAAAGAATCTGATTGCGACTCCTACCGGAATGGAACTGATAGGGTTGATTCATGAGGAGTTGCTGAAATCGGCAGAGTTGACGGGTATCTGGGAAAAGAAGTTGCGCGAGATAGAGAAAAAGAGTTATGATGCGACTACCTTCTTGGATGAATTGAAGCAGATGGTGGCTGAAATTGTGCATAGCGTACTCAGTGATAATACGAATAGACGGGTTACGACTATGGAGGAAGCGGTGAAGGAAAAAGCTTCTGCTTCTTCCACTACTGCCAAGCAACCAAAAAAGAAAACGAGTACACCGAGGAAGCCAAAAGCCGGGAAAGCGGCGAAGGCTGAAGAAAGCCCGGAAAAGGATAAAGCGGATAAGACGGAAGTAGTAAATGAAGTGCCGCAACAGGTGGCGCAATCCGAAGCTGTAGATGAATGGGTAGGAAAGTCATGCCCGCTATGTGGAAAAGGGATTATTATAAAAGGGAAAGCGGCCTATGGCTGTTCCGAATGGAAAAATGGTTGTACATTTCGGAAGCCGTTCTGATTGAAATTGCTAAGGCATTGCGCAGCCTCCCCCCTTTGAACAAGTTTTTCCACACATCTTATTTAACATTTCCAATAGTGTTATCATTTCGCTGTAGGGGCGGGGTTTGCCCGCCCGAAAACGGTTTGTCTTATGTATTCGGGCGGGCAGACCTCGCCCCTACGGTGAATGTTTACCACACGAAAGAAAGTTCTTCAGGCAAATAGCCACTCCTAATTCTCCATTCTTGGGGATAAAGATTATTGGCACGATTACCAATATTCTTTGCAAAGCCCAGCGGAGCACCTTTATAACTCAGAAGCACATAGCCACGAGGTACGGAAGCATCTAGCACCACCGCCTCTTTGCGCAAATAGGCAATAGCCTGTTCATAAGTCAATTCAGCCTGAGGGAATATATTCTTGTTCAGTACTGTGCTCATAGCCAAAGAATGATCGGGAATCAAATCTTTCCCTTTTATCTCTCCTATCGTTACCCCGGCATGAATCACCCGCAAGTTCTGTTGCAACAATGCATATTCCGAAATATAGGCTTTAGGGAATGCCACGACCTTCGTTCCCCTTACCTCAAACATGAAATCGTCAGCGTGCTGCAACCATTCTTTTGCTTCTTTGGGGACAGGAAGTGCTTGCGGTTGTTTGCCTTTCGCGCCTTTCTGCTTATATTTCTTGTTATCTGCCCTGTCATCAGTTTTGCCATCCTCTCTTTTCCTTAGAACCGCCAGGAAGAACCCTTCTCCTTTCGTCTTATGAGGTAAAAAGCGATAAACCGGGAACTCCCCTCCTATTAAATTCCCCGTAATCCCCCACTCCGGAGATACAGGAACTTCCAATATTTCAGCGCCCAACTCATGTGCTATCCATGCCACATTTTCTTCATCTTCTTCCTTATTATAGGTACACGTGCTATAAATAAGCAACCCACCGGACTTTAAAGTCGGCCATATATCTGTCAATATCCTGCGCTGACGCTGCCAACATACCTGCACATTATCCACGCTCCACTCATCCACCGCCACAGGGTCTTTGCGGAACATACCTTCACCAGAACAGGGTACATCCGTCAAAATAACATCAAACAAATCCGTCAATCCACTGAAATCCGCCGGATCATTGTTTGTCACCACCACATCTGCATCCCCCCACTTTATTAAATTTTCCGCCAACACCTGAGAACGGTTCCGCATCACCTCATTGGCAATCAGCAAACTCCCTTCCGGCAATACAGAACGTGCATGAGTGGACTTCCCTCCGGGAGCCGCACACAAATCGAGCATCACCGCCGGTTCCGAAATATACGTGCGCAACACCTGCTCCACAAACATGGAAGAAGCCTCTTGCACATAGTAACACCCGGCATGAAACAACGGGTCGAAAGTAAACGTAGGACGACGGGACAGGTACACACCCATTGATGACCAAGGCACAGATTCAGCATCGGCTACCAAAGAAGTATCGTGATTGCTCTTTCCTTCACCGCCCTCTAAACACTTGGCACGGTTCACACGGATGCTGACGGGCGCATCTCCCTGCAAAGCTGTTTCCAACTCATTATATGCCTTCTCCCCCATCAACTTCCGGGTTCTTTCTACAAATTCTGCTGGTAAATTCATGTCTTTCTCTTTATTTAAAGACAAAAATACAACGATATTTCGGGATTATATGAAATATTTTCCGTCTATTTGCAACCAATTAAAGGATTGGTTCCGTCTAACTAGCAGAAAACAATAATAAAAGATATAAAACTATGAGACAGTTACTTTTAATCTTAGCCTTTTTGATGGGGAGCTGCATAGCCGCCCAAGCTGAAACCATAAAACTAGTACCATCGGCAAACGACACTACCAAGATGGATACAGTGGTAGTGAGTGAAATACAGGATGCGGAAAATGATGTGGCAGATGCACATAGCAGCTATAGCCCTTTTGATGATGACAACTCACTTGGAATCCCTACCAGTGTAGCCATTATTTCCATCATCATCGTTTGCGGGCTTCCATTCTTCATCGTAGCCATCGTGCTTTGGTTCAGATACAAGAATAAGCAAGCAAAGTACAAACTGGCGGCAGAAGCCTTGGCGGCAGGACAAACAATACCAAAGGAACTATTTAATGACTTGGAGCAAGAGGATCATAGCGTATTGAACAAAGGAATTAAGAATATTTTCTTGGGGATCGGTTTGGGGGTATTCCTTTGGGTATTGACCGGAGAAGAAGGTTTGGCAGCTATCGGATTCCTGATTTTCTGTATGGGACTGGGGCAAGTGCTGATAGCTTACACCACATCTTCAAAAACTAAAAAGACACCACACAACGACGAAAAAGAATGAGTCAACTCAACGACATAGCGTTGGTAGCACAAGTGGTGGTCTTTAAAAACACCCGGGCGTTTGATACTTTGGTCAAGAAGTATCAATCGCCCATCAGGCGTTTTTTCCTGCATCAGACACTGGGCGACACGGAGCTCAGTGACGATTTGGCGCAAGAAACATTTATAAAGGCATACACCAATCTGGCTTCATTCAAGAACCTGTCCAGCTTTTCAACCTGGCTTTACCGTATTGCTTATAATATATTTTATGACTATATTCGCAGCAAGAAAGAAACGGCAGGACTGGAAACCTGGGAAATTGACTCCGCCTACCACACCGAACAACGGCAGGTGGGCGAACAAATGGATATATATCGGGGACTGAGCCAACTAAAAGAGGCGGAACGCACTTGCATCACCTTATTTTATATGGAAGACCTGCCGATAGACAAGATTGCAGTGGTGACGGGAATGCCTGCGGGCACTATCAAATCCCACTTATCACGCGGAAAAGACAAACTTTCAACTTTCTTAAAACAGAATGGTTATGATGGATAATGATGATAAATTAATTGAAAGTTTCATGCTTACCCATAAGCATGAGATAGCAGACAATGGATTCTCACGCCGGGTGATCCGCCATCTACCCCAACGGGCAAAGTGGTTGTCGGATATGCTGAGTGTGGCTTGTACCATAATTTGCTGTGTATTGTTCTATGTGTACAATGGTTTCGAGATCCTTTTCCAAACGATTTATGAACTCATTACCGCACAGTCCTATCATTTGATTACTGAGAGCAATTTCCAATCGTTGGTTATTGCTACTATCGTGCTGGTTGTTATCGGGGTGCAGCGGGTGTGTAGTTTGAAGTGGTAAGAAAAGTTATATTTGCATTCGTGCTCGGAAAAACAAAGAAATTGCGTATTTTTGCAATCTATAAAATGAAATTCCGAGCATGAAACAATATTTAGACCTATTAAACCGTATCCTGACCGAAGGTGTTCACAAGGAAGACCGTACCGGAACAGGAACGATCAGCGTATTCGGCCATCAGATGCGCTTCAACATGGAGGAAGGCTTCCCCTGTGTCACAACAAAGAAACTGCATTTAAAATCAATTATTCACGAACTTCTCTGGTTCCTGCAAGGTGACACAAATGTGAAATACCTGCAAGACAATGGAGTGCGTATTTGGAATGAATGGGCGGATGAGAATGGCGATCTTGGTCATATCTATGGTTATCAATGGCGTTCATGGCCCGACTATACAGGAGGTTTTGTAGACCAGATTACCGAAGCGGTAGATACCATCAAGCATAATCCCGATTCACGCCGCATCATTGTCAGCGCATGGAATGTGGCCGATCTCAGAAATATGAATCTTCCTCCTTGCCACGCCTTCTTTCAGTTCTATGTTGCCAACGGACGTTTGAGCCTGCAACTTTATCAGCGTAGTGCGGACACATTCCTGGGAGTTCCGTTTAACATTGCTTCTTATGCTTTACTGCTCCAAATGATGGCACAAGTCACCGGACTGAAAGCAGGAGATTTCATTCACACTTTAGGCGATACCCATATTTACTTAAACCATCTGGAACAAGTGAAACTCCAGTTGACCCGCGAGCCTCGCCCGTTGCCACAGATGAAAATAAACCCGGATGTAAAAGATATATTCAGCTTCAAATTTGAGGATTTTGAATTGGTAAATTATGATCCATGGCCGCACATTGCCGGCAAAGTATCCGTATAGAGTGGTTAGTGATTAGTGGTGAGTGGTTAATAGGCTTCGCAAGGTTATTAACCATTAACCACTAATCACTAACCATTAACCACTAATCATTAATCACTATCATGCAAAATCTTTCCATTATAGTAGCGATAGCACGTAACTACGGCATCGGATTTGAGAATAAATTATTGTATTGGCTTCCCAATGATTTGAAGCGCTTCAAGGCTTTGACCACCGGAAGCACCATCATCATGGGTCGCAAAACCTTTGAATCACTCCCTAAAGGAGCACTGCCCAACCGCAGAAATATTGTATTGACCCGTCAGGAGGGAGCAACATTTGACGGAGCGGAATGCTTTCCTTCATTGGAAGCCGCATTAAGCCATTGCAAGGAGGATAAAGAAGTATTCATCATTGGCGGTTCCAGTGTGTACCGGGAAGCAATGCCCCTGGCAAACCAACTATACATTACCTTTATTGATGACGCATCCAAAGAAGCGGATGCTTACTTTCCGGAAATAAATAAAGAGGAGTGGAAAGAAACAGGTAGAGAAGATCATCAGACTGATGAAAAACATCTCTACCCGTATAGCTTTATTGATTATAGACGAATAAAATAAGAATCAATCTTCATCGGCTAAATCAAGAATTGGCATTTGCCGCTTAATGGCTTCATTAAAAGATATGATTGTTTCCGAGCGGGATAGTCCCAACGGTTGTAACTTGTCATGAATAATGCTAAGCAAATGATGATTGTTCTTAGCATATATCTTGATAAACATATCATATTGCCCGGTAGTGAAATGACATTCTACTACTTCGGGAATCCCCTTCAATGACTCGGTTACCGAATCAAACTGTTCAGGGTCTTTTAAATAAAGACCGATATATGCACACGTTTCATATCCTATCTTCTCCGGATCAATGACATACTCAGAGCCTTTCAGAATACCTAAGTTGGTCAATTTCTGAATGCGCTGATGAATGGCTGCACCGGATACATTGCAAGCACGCGCTACTTCCAAAAAAGGAATACGGGCATTGCTGGCTATCAACCTCAAAATTTGTTCATCTAAACTGTCTAATTGATGATGTCCCATTCTTTTTACTTTAATTTTCTGCAAAGATATAATTTTTATCGACAATATTTGTGCAATTCATAAGTTTTATTGTATAAACACCTATAATTTAGTAGAATATCTTATCTTTGTGCAAAATGAAATAACAATGAAAAAGACACTTATTATTACCCTATGCTGTTTGCTGAACATAGCTGCAAATGCACAAAACTTTAGTGATTATTTTGAAGATAAAACCCTTCGCGTAGACTACATTTTCACCGGAGATGCTAATAAACAAGAGGTGTACTTGGATGAATTATCCAGCCTTCCACAGTGGGCAGGACGAAAGCACCATTTGGCTGAACTTCCCTTGGCGGGTAATGGAGAAATTACCATGAAGGACAAAGCTACGGGAGAAATAATTTATCGCACCTCTTTCTCCAGCCTTTTTCAGGAATGGGTGAGCGAAGAAGAAGCAACCCGCGTGAAGAAAGGATTTGAAAATTCGTTCCTGTTGCCTTACCCCAAGAAAGAAGCAATAGTGACAATCTCGCTTAAAGATGTGCGCCATAATGTAAATGCTTCACTGACCCACGAAGTGAAACCCGACGATATTCTGATTCATCAACGGGGGACAAGCCGCATCACTCCGCACCGGTTTCTTTTACAGAGTGGAAGCACGGAAGATTGCATAGATGTGGCTATCATGGCGGAAGGATACACGGAACAGGAAATGGATCTTTTTTATAAAGATGCCCAGATAGCTTGTGAGGCGCTTTTTGACCACGAGCCTTTCAAGAAGTTGAAAAATAGATTCAATATCGTGGCTGTAGCCAGTCCTTCACAAGATAGTGGAGTCAGCATTCCGGGAAAAGGAGAATGGAAGTCTACTGCTGTCGGATCACATTTCAACACATTTTATTCCGACCGGTATCTCACTACCAGCCGGGTAAAGAGTATTCATAACTGGCTGGCAGGTATTCCTTATGAACACATTATTATATTGGCAAATACGGATACCTACGGAGGGGGCGGTATTTATAACTCTTACACGCTTACCACTGCCCACCATCCTAATTTCAGACCGGTAGTTGTGCACGAATTTGGCCATAGCTTCGGAGGCTTGGCAGACGAATATGCTTATACAGAGGAACCCAGCCCTCAATATCCCTATGATATTGAACCGTGGGAACCTAATATTAGTACATTGGTAGACTTTGATAGCAAGTGGAAAGACATGGTTCCGGCAGGTACTGCCATCCCTACTCCGGTAGAGACGAAAGAAGCTGATCTTTACACCAAAGTTGGCGTGTACGAAGGTGCCGGTTATACCCAAAAAGGCATTTATCGTCCTACCACAGAATGTAGAATGAAAATAAACGAAGCGCCTGTGTTCTGCCCGGTCTGCCAGCGTGCACTAGAAAGATTGATAAACTTTTATACTGAGAAATAGGTTATGACACCGGACTTACTTAACTAAACAAAGACGAAAAAATGATTGAAATTAAACAGGTAAAGACACAACAAGAGGCGGATTATGCCTTTGTGGAACAATTAATGCATACGGCGTTCCCCCAAGAGGAACGCCGTGATACGTTGCAGCAACGGGAATATTCGGATATGAATCCGTTATTCTGCAACAATATCATCCTGGAGGATGGCAAACAGATAGGAATGATCAGTTACTGGAATATGGGAGATTTCTTCTATATCGAACATTTTGCCATTGATCCTACCCTCAGGAATGGTGGTTATGGAAAGCGTGTATTGGAGGCTGTTAAAGAACAACTACAAGGTCCTATCGTATTGGAAGTAGAAGAACCGAATGATGAGATGAGTACACGCCGCATCAATTTCTACAAACGGCTGGGCTTTACCCTGCATGAAAAGCCTTATATGCAACCTCCATACCGCAAAGGAGATTCCGGTTTGCCTATGTTCTTAATGAGCTGTGGTGAACTGGATATGGATCATGATTTTGAGAGAGTTAAAAACGCTCTATATAAAGAGGTGTACGGGCAATAATCCATTTCCTTTTCCACCGTAGGGGCAGACCCATGTGTCTGCCCAAAACAGCTCGCTGTATGCTTTCGGGCGGACACATGGATCCGCCCCTACGGGTGCAAAATAAAAAAAGGAAGCTGTTTTGAAAACAACTTCCTTTTTATCATTTATATTATTAACTATTACTGGCGTTGAGTAGCTGAGTAGTTAATCTTCAAGGCGTAAGCCTGACGAAGAGCCTGCTTCACATCGGTTACGATACCCATCTTTGTGTCTTTATCGACTTTCAAAGAAACGGTCATAAACGGTTGGTCTTCTTCTTTCATATTCAAACGCTCTTGAGTAATGTAGTCCTGAACTTCTGATACTTCAGCAAACTTATCGTTCAACTGAATACGGCTTTCAGCACCCATTTTCTTTTGGAATTCCGGCAACGGCTTACCTACATAAATAAAGGAAACCAAAGACTTCTTTTCCAACTTTTCCAACTCTGTTCCTTGAGGAACCTGAAATTGAACCTTCAATGTAACCTCACGCATTGTTGTTACAATCATAAAGAAGAACAACATGGTAAAGATAAGGTCAGGCAATGAAGAGGTATTCAACTCAGGCATTCCACGTTTACCTGTTTTATTAAATTTTCCCATTACTTACCTCCATACTTTTTAGGTTCAGCCTCAGAAATCTTCTGCGGATAAAATTCACGAATTGCTTTTTGCTCGTCTTCGTTACATTGAGCATAGGTTTTACCGCCAAACTTAGCTTTCGCCAGTTCATCACGCAATTCATTATACGCAGCAACTAGTTCATTTTGAACATCAATATATGCTTTGTAGCTAGTACCAACGTCATTCTGAACAGAGATTACATGCTTTTCCGTTACCATTTGATCACCCAGCAAAGGAATATTCTTTCTATGCTTTTCAGGTAATTTTTCATCGTCATACGGATTGGCTATAAATTCTTTTGCCTTTTCTCTTAATTGCTTAATGTCAATGTAGTCCTGACCACACATCAGTTGGTCATCCTTATTCAAACGAACTTGGAGTACATTACGTTCCTTTACAATAATATCATCTTGTTTCTGATCCTTGTTTTCGGGAGGAGGCGGAAGTCGTCTCGCCAAACCACGGTCAGTATCCATTGATGTTGTAATCAGGAAGAAAATAAGCAACATAAAGGCAATATCGGCAGTTGAACTGGAATTGATTCCAGGTACACCTCTTTTTTTTCTTGCCATTTTACTTACTTCGTTTTTTAATTGTTAAATCAATGTTGATAATATTATCTCTTGCAAATACCACTCAGGTTAATCAAAGTACCGACAGCTGCAACTCCCAACAAAAAGTAGATAGAGTAAATCAACATATCAGTAATTTTCAACCAGAAAGCATCAGTGTAAGCACCGGTACCAGTCATTACAGTAGCATCAGAACCAATAGAGTAAGATACTACCAATACAATAACTAATAATACGATACCGAGCAAAGATTTAATTGCACTTTTAGGATTATCTCTCAACGCTGCACCAAACTGTGCGATAGCACCAATCAGAGTCACAGCGACGCAAATACCAAACATAGCATACATTAAGTATATCAATGTTTCTGTATGTGCCGGCTCATTGTATTCGCCAACAGGATTATTATATCCTACGAAGTAGAACATGCCCAGCACCACTAAAATAAGTGCAATGCAGACATATAATGCATAGTAGGACATTCTATATGATAACTTAGCCATTGTTCTAATTATTTTTTGTATTTCAAGTTATATTTCATGATCATGTCAAGCAAAGTGATAGAAGAATCTTCCATCTGGCTTGTGATAGCTTCAATCTTAGAAAGGATGTAGTTATAGAATACCTGAAGGATCAATGCTACAACCAAACCGAAGATAGTAGTGATCAAAGCCACTTTCATACCACCTGCTACAACTGTCGGAGAAATATCACCAGCCTGCTGGATCTTATCGAACGCCATAACCATACCGATTACAGTACCCAAGAATCCCAAAGACGGAGCCATCGCGATGAACAATGTGATCCAAGAGCATCCTTTTTCAAGGTAACCAGCCTGAACACCACCGTAAGATACTACAGAACGTTCAACTACGTCAACACCTTCGTCGATTCTCATCAAACCCTGATAGCAAATAGAAGCAACAGGACCACGAGTGTTACGACATACTGTTTTAGCAGCTTCTACATCACCTTTTTCCAAAGCAGCTTCGATGTTAGCCATCAACTTCTTTGTGTTAACTTCAGCCAAGCTTAAGTAAATGATACGTTCAATACAGAAAGCTAAACCCAAAACCAATGCGATTGCTACCAAAGACATAAAGTCTGCAGAACCTTCGATAAATTTAGTTTTTAACTCTTTGTGAAGACCACCACCGTCCTCAACAACTGCTGTTTGTTCTGTTTGAGCCGGAGCTTCGTCTTGAGCCATAATAGGCTGAACTGATCCCAAAGTAAGGACTCCCATCACTGCAAGAATTGCAAATAACTTTTTCATTGTGTGTCTAATTTTTAAGATTAATTAATTAATTGTTATTTATTTGTTTTAATTGTCTTTCAACGCCCACAGCTTTTCATAGCAAAGCGGAGAGAGCGGGATTCGAACCCGCGATACACTTTTGGCGTATACACGCTTTCCAGGCGTGCCTCTTCAACCACTCGAGCATCTCTCCTTTTGGGCAAGCATTAGCATCTTCTTTCAAAATCGGCTGCAAATTACAAAGAAAATTGGGAATTGCAAGCGATTTCAGCTACAAATGTATTCTTTTTTTTCGTCTTACGTCGAATTAGCACCAGCAATATTGGAATTACTCCTCAAAATTAATAAACTTTAAAAACTTATTCGAGCATTTTGAACACTTTTAAAGCATTATCGGTGGTTATGCGACTTACCTTTTCAAAGTCCAATCCATAAATTTCAGTAAGTTTAAGAGCTACATTCCTTATATAAGAAGACTCATTTCGCTTTCCCCGAAAAGGAACAGGAGCCAGATAAGGGGAATCTGTTTCCAGTACGATTCTTCCAAGGGGTACCTGTGTTAAGATTTCGGGTAAGGTACTTTTTTTAAAAGTAACCACTCCGTTTATTCCAAGCATAAAACGGGAATAATCCAATACTTGCTGCGCTTCTTCCGCCGTCCCTGTAAAACTATGGAAGATGCCACTCAGAGACGTGCTCTTATAGGGTGCCATCACTTCAAATAATTCAGGGAAAGCCTCCCGGCAATGTATCACCAATGGCAAATCATACTCCAAAGCCCACTGAATCTGTTCATCCAGAACCCTTTGCTGTTCTTTCAGATAAGTCTTGTCCCAATACAAATCCATCCCTACTTCGCCGATAGCTATATAAGAATGGTTACCGGACAGCAATTCTTTCATTGCATGGACACGGGAAGCCGAATCCGCATCGACAGAAGTAGGATGAAAACCAAGCATCGGATAACAGTAGCCTTCATAATCGGCACAGACTTTCAGCATAGCCTCCACTGTGGTATCATCTATATTCGGCATAAAGACTTTGGTAACTCCGGCCGTCCGGGCACGTTCTATTACCGCAGGCAAGTCCTCTGCAAATTCTTCAACAAACAAATGAGAATGTGTGTCAATCATGTTACACTTTTCTATTCATTAAATGGCAAACAAAGGTTCTTAATTCTTCTTTCTTTTCAGCCGGAAGAGACACACTTTCCAATAAAGAAAGCCCTTCGGCATAATACTCATTTATCTTTTCTTCACATACCCTGCCTATCCCAATCTGATTATAAAGCTCAGTCACAGCCTTGATCTTTTCCTCCGGGCAGAAGTCAGTGTTCGAAATCCATCTTTCTAATTCAGCTTTCTGTTCTTCATTAGCCAGAGACAAAGCATTGATCAGCATAAATGTCTTCTTATTGCATAAAATGTCTCCGCCAATATTCTTCCCAAATACTTTAGGATCACCATATACATCCAAGAAGTCATCTTGCAACTGGAAAGCCAACCCCATCTTAATTCCAAAATCATATAGCTTCTGCGTATCTTCTGTCGGAGCATCTCCCAGCACAGCACCTATTTTTAAGGCCGCTGCCAAAAGTACGGATGTTTTCAGGCGGATCATTTCTATATATTCGGGCACAGTCACATCATTGCGGGTTTCAAACTCCACATCCCATTGCTGACCTTCGCAAATTTCCAAAGCAGTTTGGGTAAAGATGTCCATCACCTTCTTTAAATACCCTTCCGGACAGTTACCCATCAACTGATAAGCCAACACCAACATGGCATCTCCCGAAAGAATAGCTGTATTATCATCCCATACCTTATGAACCGTAGGCTTATTTCTACGCATATCCGCCCTGTCCATCAAGTCATCGTGCAACAGGGTATAATTATGATAAGTTTCTATACCGGCCGCTTGCGACAAAATGGAATCCACATCTTCCTCATATAAATGATAAGCAAGTAACATCAATACAGGACGGATACGTTTTCCTCCCAATGAAAGGACATATTCTATAGGAGTATATAGTCCTTTCGGTTCACGCATATAGGGCATTGTAGAAAGATAAGCATTCATCTTATCCGATAATTGAGCAGCAGAAAAAGTCATAAGATCTATTTATTAAGGGATTATTAGAAAAAAAGGCTGCCCAAAAGCAGCCTTTCCATTAGAAAATTGAATTTCTTTATTACTGTAACTTGAAGGTTACAGGTACGGTATATTTTACACGTACAGCTTTACCACGTTGCTTTCCAGGTTTCCATTTCGGCATGGTCTTGATTACGCGGAGGGCCTCCTTATCCAAGTAGGGGTCTACACTACGTACAACCACCGGGTCAACGATAGAACCGTCCTTGTTTACAACGAACTGAACGATTACTTTACCTTGTACACCGTTTTCCTGAGAAATAGTGGGGTATTTAATATTCTTTCCTAAGAACTTCAAACATTCACCCATACCACCGGGGAATTCAGGCATTTCTTCTACTACCTGGAAAATTTGTTGTTCTTCTGGTTCTTCTTCTTCAACCTGTACCGGAACGTATTTAACTTCTACAGCCTGACCGGTTTCTTCAGAGTTCTGAATAGTACTTTCTTCCACCTTAGCATCGTTTTCTACGATCTGAAGCACTTCTTCAACTTTCGGAGCTTCGGGAGGAGGAGGAGCTTGTTTCTGTTCCTGTTCCGTGATAGGGATAATTTCTTCTTCAAAAACGACATCGGTTATACCTGTATCCGTAGTCACTTGTTTGTCGCGATCAGTCCATTCGAAAGCTACAAACATCAGAGCTAAGATAAACACGTAACCGAGAAGCAGCCAAGTGGTCTTCTTACCTTCAAGATCTGCTTTGGGCGATTTTTTAATTTCCATAAAATGTGTTTTAAAAATTAAGTGTTTCTCACTGAGGGCAAATGTAGTACATTTCTTTTAAAATAAAAGTATTTTCAGATGAAAAATTTGCTAATTCATTTTATTTTCACTCTATTTCATAGTCGGACACCTAACTTTTCCCTATCTTTGAACCGTTTTAAATTTAGTCACTATATACATTATTATATATATGAAGAAAATTACTATTGCCATCGACGGTTATTCATCTTGTGGGAAAAGCACTATGGCGAAAGACTTGGCACGCGAAATAGGTTATATCTACATTGATAGCGGTGCTATGTATCGCGCAGTCACTCTTTACAGTCTCAAAAACGGTTTCTTTACAGAGCAAGGTATCAATACCGAGGCACTGAAAGCCGCTATGCCACACATACACATTTCTTTCCAACTGAATCCGGAGACTCAACGTCCCATGACTTTTCTGAATGGTGAGAATGTAGAAGAAGAAATTCGCACAATGGAAGTTTCTTCCCATGTAAGCCCTATCGCCACCTTAGGCTTTGTGCGCGAAGCTTTAGTAAAACAGCAACAGGAAATGGGGAAAGCCAAAGGCATCGTAATGGACGGCAGAGATATAGGAACAGTGGTTTTTCCGGATGCCGAACTCAAAATCTTTGTGACAGCATCAGCCGAAATCCGCGCCCAGCGCCGTTATGACGAATTGAAAGGCAAAGGACAAGATGCCTCATTTGAAGAAATACTGGCAAACGTCAAAGAGCGCGACTATATAGACCAAAACCGTGAAGTAAGCCCATTGCGCAAAGCCGATGATGCTATTTTGTTAGACAACAGCCACCTGACCATTGCCGAGCAAAAACAATGGCTGGCCCAAAAATTCCAAAAAGTAATCAATGGTTAATATAGAAATAGATGAAGGTTCAGGCTTCTGCTTCGGAGTCACCACCGCCATCCGTAAGGCAGAAGAAGAACTGGCAAAAGGAAATACTCTTTATTGCCTGGGAGACATTGTGCACAACGGACAGGAATGCGAACGCCTGAAAAAGCTGGGCCTCATCACCATTAACCACGAAGAATTTGCCCGGCTGCACAATGCCAAAGTCCTGCTTCGCGCACATGGAGAACCTCCCGAAACTTATGCTATGGCACAGGCCAATAACATTGAAATTATTGATGCCACGTGCCCGGTGGTACTTCGCCTGCAAAAGCGCATCAAACAGGAATATGACAATGCTCCGATCAATGACGACACACAGATTGTGATATATGGCAAGAACGGACACGCCGAAGTGCTGGGCCTGGTGGGACAGACCCACGGAAAAGCCATTGTCATAGAAACACCTGCCGAAGCTGCCAACCTTGACTCCAACAAAGACATACGTCTGTACTCACAGACCACCAAGTCCTTGGAAGAATTCTGGCAAATAGTAGAGTACATCAAAGAACACATCTCACCCGATGCCACTTTCGAGTATTACGATACCATCTGCCGCCAGGTAGCCAACCGTATGCCGAATATCCGCAAATTTGCAGCTGCCCACGACTTGATATTCTTTGTCTGCGGGCGAAAAAGTTCTAACGGGAAGATTTTGTTTCAAGAATGTAAAAAGGTAAACCCAAACACCTTCCTCATCGACCAGCCCGAGGAAATAGATCGCAGCTTACTGGCCAATGTACATTCCATTGGCATTTGCGGAGCCACCTCTACACCCAAGTGGTTGATGGAAGAGTGTAAAAAAGCAATCTTAAACGAAAAATAGACCAATAAAAAACAGAAAATTATCGTCATCAAGCTGATAATTTGCTAACTTTGCGCCATAAAAATATTAAAATGGGTATTTATGGGAACGATCAAAAGCATTGGTATTTTAACGTCCGGAGGTGATGCCCCGGGCATGAACGCTGCCATCAGGGCAGTAACACGTTCTGCTATCTATAACGGTCTGAAAGTTTACGGCGTTTATAGAGGATACAAAGGTTTGGTAACAGATGAAATTCAGGAATTCAAAAGCCAGAATGTCAGCAACATCATACAAATGGGAGGTACCATTCTGAAAACCGCCCGTTGCAAAGAATTTACGACTCCCGAAGGACGGGCACAAGCCTACGAAAACATGAAAAAGCACGAGATCGATGCTTTGGTTATTATCGGAGGTGACGGTTCACTGACCGGTGCACGTATCTTCGCACAGGAATATGATGTTCCTTGTATCGGTTTGCCCGGTACTATCGACAATGACTTGTATGGCACTGATACAACAATCGGTTACGATACAGCTTTGAACACTATTCTGGAAGCAGTCGATAAAATACGCGATACGGCTACTTCTCATGAACGCTTGTTCTTTGTAGAAGTAATGGGACGTGATGCCGGTTTCCTTGCCTTGAACGGTGCTATCGCCGCAGGTGCCGAAGCAGCCATTATTCCGGAATTCAGCACAGAAGTAGACCAGTTGGAAGAATTCATTGAACACGGTTTCCGCAAATCAAAGAGTAGCAGTATTGTATTAGTGGCCGAAAGCGAACTGACCGGAGGCGCCATGCATTATGCCGACCGTGTGAAAAATGAGTATCCACAATATGATGTACGTGTAACTATCCTGGGACACTTGCAACGTGGCGGACGCCCCACTGCACACGACCGTATCATTGCCAGCCGCATGGGTGTAGCCAGTATCCAAGCCCTATTGGAAGGCCAACGCAACGTGATGATTGGAATTGATGACGACAAAATAGTTTATGTTCCTTTTGCAAAAGCAATTAAGAACGATAAACCTATTGACAGAGAATTAGTGAATGTACTGCATGAGCTTTCTATCTAATAGAATACATCCACTTGTAGGGGCGGATTGAATCCCATAGCCGTCAGGCTAAGCCCATTAACATTGAAATAAAGTTAAAAATCTTTCGATTAGAGCTTTTTTTACCCCATTCCTTTTGGGAACGGGGTTTGATTTCG
>CABMPB010000012.1 GCA_902388365.1 uncultured Bacteroides sp.
TTAACCATTCTGCTAGTTCTGCAAAGACTTTGGTGGTTTCGTTTATTGGTATGGCTACCCAGGAAGTGGGTATCAAATCCAATTTACAGATATCTTTAAAAGCTGATACTGAAGTACTTGATGAAGTAATGGTTGTGGCATACGGCACAGCCAAAAAGGCTTCATTTACGGGATCCGCTTCTGTTATGAAAGCAGGTGAAATCAGTACACAAAAAGAATCTTTAGTGAAGTCATTGGAAGGTAAAGTCGCCGGAGTACGTGTAGGTGGTTCTACTGGTGATCCCGGTTCAGATCAAAAAATTCTAATTCGTGGTATTGGCTCAATCAACGGCTCTACACAGCCTTTATATGTTGTAGATGGAGTTCCGGTTGTGAATGATGACATGAGTTCAGGTCTGAAATCTCAATCAGTATTATCTTCCATCAACCCTGATGACATTGCCAGCATGACTATCTTGAAAGATGCGGCAGCAGCTTCATTGTATGGCTCCCGTGCCGCCAATGGTGTTGTCATCATTACAACCAAACAAGGTAAAGAAGGAAAAACCCGTGTCAGCTATGACATGGAAACAGGCTGGACCAACATGGCTGTCCGCAACCAATATAATATGATGAACGCTAAGGATACAAAAGACTATTATTGGCATGCCATCAAAAACTATTTTATAGAATATGCCGGTATGGATGAAGCGGCAGCAGCCTCAGCAGCCAATGAAGAAGTGCCCGGTTGGTTCTATAACTATAATAGCAATACCAATACCGACTGGAAAAAGGAAGTATATAAAAACGGATTGAACACAAATCACCAGGTTGCTATTAACGGTGGTAATGAAAAGACTCGTTTTTATACCAGTTTTGGATACAACAAGGTAAAAGGTATAGTAAAAGGCAGTGAATTCGAACGCTATAGCGGTCGTTTGAACTTGGATCATAAAGTAACAAACTGGCTTAGAGTTTCGGCCAAACAAATGATTTCGTTCTCTTCTACTGAAGGATTCCGTGACCAAAATGATCAGGCACAAGGCTTTGGGACAACCTCTCCATTGTCCATCATGTTTTCTATGGACCCTACTGCGCCTGTAAAACTGGAAGACGGTTCGTATAATCCAAACGCTTCTTTCAGCTCTAAAATCTCGAATCCCAATCTGATGTTAGGACAAAAGACCGGACCAAGAGCTGAAACGGTAGCTTCGGACTTGATGCGTAGTATGACCAACTTCGAAGCAGAAGTAACGCTGCCTTATAATTTCACAGCCCGCACTGTATTGGGATATGACTATATGAATAACAAAGAACGTGAGTTCTGGGCACCGGAAAGTGTGAATGGAGAATCATTAGGTGGACTAGGTACACGTTATGATTACACCAACAAGACCCTCACTTCTTCTACAACCCTGAACTATCGCAACTCATTTGATAGACACAATGTAAACGCATTGATCGGTTATGAAGTGGAAGACCGGTCTTTGAACTATCTGTATGCAAGTGCAAAATCGTACGCTACTGATAAATTGCCCGATTTGGCCAACGGACAAAGCTACTCAACTTCAAGCAATGTATATGAGGCTGCGATCATGTCTTATTTCGGCAATATCAATTATGACTTCGACAATAAATACTATTTGTCCGCCAGTTTCCGCCGGGATGGTTCTTCACGTTTGGCAGCAGACAACCGCTGGGCAAACTTTTGGTCTGTATCTGGAGCATGGAGACTGAGTGGGGAAAGCTTCTTGCAGGACAACCCATTATTCACAGACTTGAAACTGCGTGTTTCTTATGGTACGAACGGTAACCTGCCGGGTGACTATTTTGGCTATATGGATACTTATTCCACCAACGGAGGTTATGGAAGCAGTCCAGCTATTTATTGGGGAAATGCCGGAAATGCGAAACTAGGCTGGGAAAAATCTCAAAATTTCAACGTGGGTGTGGATTGGAATCTGTACAACCGCGTCAACCTGACAGTAGAATATTATTCCAAGCTGACCACAGACTTGCTGTTCCAGACACCTACATCCTATGTGACTGGTTTCTCGAGCCAATGGCAAAATCTGGGTAAAATGAAGAACCAAGGTCTTGAGTTCACTATCAGCTCTCAAAACGTGGTTACAGAAAACTTCACATGGACCACAGACTTAAACTTGACCCGCCAAAGCATTAAAATTAAGGAGTTGCCCGACGGAGCAGATGTTCAATATGGTGACGGAAATATGTATTTGCTTCGCGAAGGTGAATCCATGCACTCATTCTACTTGCCCGAATATATCGGAGTTAACTCTGAAACCGGTTTGGGAGAATTCTGGATTGACCCGGACGATCATTCCAAAGGAGTTACCAACTATTACAGCAAAGCCGGAAAAGGTATTGTAGGAAAAGCCGTCCCCGACTGGATGGGTGGTATGACCAACCGATTTACTTATAAGAATTTTGATTTGTCATTCATGATTTCATTCCAGACTGGCGCAAGCCTGTTTGACTATCCCGGATATTTCCTTACCTACAGTGACGGTGTACGTATAGGCAGTTTCAACATGACCGCTGATGTAACAGGAAATTACTGGACCAAACCGGGTGATAAAGTAGATAATCCCAAGCCTATCTATAACAACCCTTATCGTTCAGACCGGTTCTCTTCTAGAACCATACGTTCTACAGACAATATCCGTATGCGCGATATCACCTTTGGTTATAAGATTCC
The DNA here is from genome assembly GCA_902388365.1 of uncultured Bacteroides sp. Lineage (GTDB taxonomy): Bacteria > Bacteroidota > Bacteroidia > Bacteroidales > Bacteroidaceae > Phocaeicola. The sequence goes on from CABMPB010000012.1 coordinate 2,699, forward strand.
TGTTTCAAAGAAATACATCAATAACCTGAGAGTTTATTTCAAGGCAACAAACCCGTTCTTGATTTATTGCGCTACAAAGGACATAGATCCGGATGTGGATATCAATGGGTATCGTCAGACTGATACTCCGCCCACAAAAGCGTTTATGTTTGGATTGAATTTCGAATTATAATTTAAAGGAATACACAAAATGAAAAATATATATTTAATTATAGGATTAACTGTCGGAATTGCATTCTCTTCCTGCAGTGACTTTCTAGACAAGGCTCCAGGATCGGCCCTTCCGTCTGAAGGAGCTATTACTTCTGTGTTCGATTTACAGAACGCTGTAAACGGTGTCGGCTATATCGTCTCGGAAGGCAGAATGACTTATAGCGCCGAATTTGGAATCTATGCGGACTTGATGTCCGGCAATTTCAAAGTAATCAGAGATTACGGACAGGCAAGCCCCATATCTTACTATACAATGACCAAAAACGATGCATTGCCCGACTTGGGTTATTATTACTATTATAAAGCTTTGGCCAATGCGAACAAGGCATTGAGCTATTTGGACAATGTAACAGGTGATGAAACTCAGATCAAAAATCTGCACGGGCAACTATTGGCATGGAGAGGACTGCTTCACTTTGATTTGGCAAGAATGTTCTGTCATATCCCAACTACGGTATCCAATCTTGATGAAGCCAACTCTGGTCTGGTACTGTCAACCGAGACATTCGCAGCCGATTACAAAGGAAGCCGTTCTACTTTGAAGCAGACTTATGACCAAATTATCCAAGACTTGACAGACGCCCTGCCTCTGTTGTCTAAATCTAAAAACACCGGTTATCTCAATTATTATGGTGCCTTAGCATTAAGAGCACGCGCTTACCTATATTATGGCAAGAACGATCTGGCTTTAGCCGATGCAAAAACAATTATCGAAAGCAGCGCATACAATTTGTATTCCAGAGCTGAATACCCCAATGTATGGGTACAGGAAGGTACGGCCGAATCAATATTCGAGCTGTTGATTACAGATAATTACAATGCGCAACGTAATTCATTAGGATATTATACTGATGCCACAGGCTATCCGGAATGCGGTTTCAATACAGACAGTGAATTATTCAAGTATCTAAAAAACAATCCTCAAGACATTCGTAGCAACCTGATCAAAGATCAAACTGCGGCTTCATACAAAACTTCTGCAGGATATTATCCTGCCAAATACCCGGGCCGTAACGGTAGCATTTACGTGAACAATCCTAAAATTATCCGATTGTCCGAAATCTATCTGATCGCTGCAGAAGCCGCTTATCATTTATCTGGAGGGGATGCTGCCGCAACTTACCTGAATGCTATCCGGAAGAACCGTATCGAAGGTTATGAAGATGTAACCAGTGTAACATTAGAGGATATTCTTTTTGAGTATGAAAAAGAATTGTTTGCCGAGAACCAGACGACATTCGCATATTGGAGAAATAAGAAAAGCATCACTCCGTCCATGATTACAGATGTGATTAATTACAATGATTATCGTACTATCATGCCTATTCCTCAACGCGAAATAGACTTAAACAGTGCTTTAATTCAAAATCCTCAATATTGATAGGGGGAACATGAAGTGACCTTGAGAAGTCAGATGGATTAAACTGTATCCAGTTAATAGGAAAGAGTCCGGTGAAATGCCGAACTCTTTCCTCTAATTGGGAACTTAATTCTTTTATTTTCAGATTTCTGACGTTTCCATGAAAGCCTCAGGAGTTCCCACCAATAAAACCCAAAAATGATTTTGCCGCATATCCTTTTATGCATGATTATAGAAAAGATTTCACTTCCTTCCAATCCTTCATATCAAAATCCGGTTTAAAAGGCAAATGCCCCTCTCTCCTTATATTATAATAAACATTTCCCATCCCCACTCCTTTTGCGCCTGCTACATCATTTTCCCAGTTATCACCTATCATCAATGAAGTCTTGAGTTCGGACTGAGTAGCCGACATTGCAAAATGAAAAATCTCCGGATAAGGTTTATGCACCCCTATATCTTCAGACAATATCACTTTCTTAAAATAACCTTCCACTCCGGCAGAGCGCATCTTTTGCTCCTGCAATTCCCTAAATCCATTCGAAAGGATATATAAATTATATTTGGATGCCAAATACTCCAATGCCTCTCTTGCATGAGGCATCAACTTCTTCTTATACATAATCTCAGCAAAGAAATTATCAGAATAAGCTTTCACCAATGCCTTATCATCCACCCCCACTTGCTGCAAAGGATAAGAGAAACGCCGTTCATTCAATTCATCCTTAGTGATTTTCCTCTCACCATAATCGGCCCATAATTCTAAATTCTTCTTATAATATAAGGTATAGAAATGGTCGAAAGAACGGAAGTAACGGTCAAAATGGTATTTATCATACATATCCTGAAACGTATCACGGGCATTCTCGGAAAAAGCCCAGACCGTATCATCCAAATCAATAAATATACTTTTATACATATACGCAACACAGATTAAAAAAGGGGTTGTGCCAATCAAAAGACGCAACCCCTTCTATAGAATTATTATTTAATTTCTTATTTCACCTGAATAACAAGATAGCGAGATACACTCCAAAATTCAGTAGGATTAGTAATCTTCAAAGTCAACTGACCTTTTGCATCCTTCACCAGTTCATAAGAACCTGCCGGATGAGTAGTCAACAAATCGGCACGCTTAGAATATAACTTGATTTCCTTGTCTGTGCGGATGTCAATCTGGGTAAAGTAATCCTTGTTAAAGTCTGCACTCTTCAGCACATCACCTTTTTCAAGAATCTTTTGGTCTTTCAACTCAGATTTTGTTCCGAATACAAACCAAGCTGCATTCAGCGCTTTATCCTGACTGGCTACCGTAGCAGCCTTTGCTTCATTTTCGGCAGTCAGTTCACTTACGTTCTGGTTCAATCCGGCTACAGCATCATCCAGTTCTGCAATACGGATATTCTTTGAAGCCAGTTCAGCTTGCAAAGTTTCAATCTGCTGTTGTTTAATTTCCAGCTCCTTAGTCAAATTGGCAATCGCTTTCTTCATCTGTGCAGAATTGTACTGGCTGTTCTTCAACTGCTTTTCCAATTTAGCGATCTGTTCGCGGTTAGATTGCAGTTTTTCGCTGATAAAGCGAATATCGTCCTTTATCTTATCTGCATTGTTCTCACGGATAGAGCCACTCTGCAAGTCCACACGGTTTTCGGCCTCGTTTATCTGACGGAAACCTTCCTGCACATCATTGAATGCACCCATGATTTCGTCTAATTCAGCATTTCTGTTTGACAGTTCCACCATCAAAGAGTCATTTTGAGCCTTCAAGGCATCTTTCTGAGCTCCATTGCCACATGAGGTCAACAAAGCAACAGACAACAGTGATAAAAATACTAATTTTTTCATTTGCTTTACTTTTTAAGTTTATTCATTTTTAGTCCTCTTTCCCTCCGAGTATTATAACAATTTCACCTCGCGGTTCGTTCTGAGTGAAATGCGCTATAACTTCAGTTAATGTGCCCCGCACACTCTCCTCGTGGATTTTTGAAATCTCACGGCATACGGAAACAGGCCTGTCGGCACCGAAAAACTCGGCAAATTGCGTTAAGGTTTTCACTAAACGGTAAGGTGACTCGTAAAATATCATTGTCCGCTTTTCCTCTTGTAAAGAAGTCAAGCGGGTTACTCGTCCTTTTTTCTGTGGCAGGAATCCTTCAAAACAGAAGCGCTCATCGGGCAGTCCCGAGGCAACCAGTGCCGGAACAAAAGCAGTAGCACCCGGCAGACATTGTACTTCAATATCGTTCTTTACGCATTCACGAACAATCAAGAATCCGGGGTCAGAAATACCGGGAGTTCCGGCATCAGAAATCAAAGCTACCGTTTCGCCCGCCTTAATGCGGTTCACGATGCCTTCCACAGTTTTATGCTCATTGAATTTATGATGGGACTGCATGGCATTCTTTATCTCATAATGTTTCAGGAGAATGCCCGAGGTACGTGTGTCTTCAGCCAATATCAAATCAGCTTCCTTCAACACGCGAATGGCGCGGAAAGTCATATCTTCCAAGTTTCCTACAGGAGTAGGCACAACATACAGTTTTCCCATAAAGTAATCGCATTCTGTTATAACGGAACAAATGTAGAAAGAAATTAAATGCATAAAGTTAATTGTCTCCATTATTTAACAGATGTTGCACTTTAGTTTATCATTATATCTTTTATTAATAATTTTATGAGGGATTATAGCCCTTTTTTGGGCGACAAGTCGTACATTTGCAATCAAACTTAATCTATATATTATATAAAAAATTATGGTAGTTTTTTCAGAAGACCACATTCAGGAAACGCGCAGAAGAGGAAGAATAGAAGTGATATGCGGCTCTATGTTCTCGGGAAAAACGGAGGAATTGATCCGCCGTTTGAAAAGAGCGAAGTTTGCCCGCCAACGGGTAGAGATATTCAAACCGGCAATGGACACCCGCTATTCCGAAGAAGAAGTAGTGTCGCATGACAGCACTTCCATCGCATCCACTCCTATCGATTCTTCGGCCAGCATATTGCTATTCTCATCAGATAAAGATGTGGTAGGAATAGACGAGGCTCAGTTTTTTGACGAAGGTCTGGTAGATATATGTAACCAGTTGGCAGACAGTGGTGTACGTGTTATTGTAGCCGGACTGGACATGGACTTTAAAAGAGTTCCCTTTGGTCCTATCCCCGCCCTTTGCGCCATAGCCGATGAAGTGACAAAGGTACATGCCATTTGTGTAAAGTGCGGTAATCTGGCTTATGCCTCCCACCGCATCACAAAGAGCGAGAAGCGTGTGTTGCTGGGCGAAAAGGACGATTATGAGCCACTCTGCCGCGAATGCTACATGCAAGCCTTGAAAGAAGAAACAGATAATCAATAATATACGGCTTATGTTGCAGAAGAAAATAACATTCGACAGTTTTATCCGCGGAATATTGACGGGAGCCGTCATTGTCGGAATACTGTATTTGGTCAATCTACTCAGTGGGGTTTTACTTCCCTTTTTTGTGGCATGGCTTATCGCCTACCTTATTTATCCGATGGTTACTTTCTTCCAATATAAATTGCATTTCAAGAACAGGGTGGTTTCCATCTTCGCCGTTATGCTGGTACTGCTATGCATCATTACCTTGGCATTCATCGGGTTGGTCCCTCCTATTCTTGAGGAATTCAGCAAACTGAAAGAATTACTTACTGATTATTTTGTAGAAGGTTCCAAGCAGGCAGCCATACCCGGCACGGTGGCTAATTTCATTAAAGAGCATATTGATATGCTGAAAATACACGAAGCGTTGAACGAGGACAATATCACAAATACATTGCGCAATGTACTTCCGCAGGTATGGGCGTTACTCACGCAATCGGTCAATATTGTGGTAAGTGTATTCACTTCGTTCATTATTTTGCTTTATACCTTCTTTATATTATTGGATTATGAAGCCATTGCACGAGGATGGATTAAACTGGTTCCCATTAAGCAGCGTGAAATGACTGTGCGCATTGTTGGTGATGTGCAAGAAGGAATGAACAAATATTTTCGCGGTCAGGCATTTGTAGCTTTCTGCGTAGGGATTTTATTCAGTATAGGTTTCCTTATTATCGACTTCCCGTTAGCCATCGGCTTCGGACTGTTCATCGGACTTCTTAATATGGTGCCTTATCTGCAATTAATAGCGTTTATTCCCACTATCCTATTGGCATTGCTGAAAGCGGCAGACACCGGCGAGAACTTTTGGTGGATATTATTCTGCGCATTTCTTGTATTCTGCGTGGTGCAAGCCATACAGGACGCCTTGATTGTGCCCAAAGTGATGGGAAAAATCACCGGATTGAACCCCGCCATCATCTTATTGTCCCTTTCTGTATGGGGAGCCTTGATGGGAATTGTGGGTATGATCATTGCCTTGCCCTGCACCAGTTTGATGCTTTCTTACTATCAACGCTACATCCGGATAAAGGAAAAAGAATTTTCTCATGACATAGAAGTAGCTGATAATCAAGAGACAAACTGAATCAACGAAAAATAAATAGAAAAAAGTAGGCGATATACTTGCAGGTTTACTTAAAAACGCCTACCTTTGCACTCGCAATTCGGAAGAATAGCACATAAGGATTGATTCGCTAGCTCAGCAGGTAGAGCACAACACTTTTAATGTTGGGGTCCTGGGTTCGAGCCCCAGGCGGATCACTTAAAGAAAACAGCTCCTCGATAATCAAGTATTATCAGGGAGTTTCTTTTTTGAGCAATCAGCAAAGGATATTGCCAGAAAAGAACTATATTTGCCACCGAAACCATAAAACAAACATTTTGGGCACAATTCTTAAATTTGTTATAGCTTAATATTAGCCTCACAAACCACAGGCTAATTTCTTTCGTTTAAGTAACCCTACTTGAACAGGTTTTTCATTTTATCATTTTTACTATTAACCATATTGCCCGTCAGGACAATTACCTCTGCTATCCGGCTTATTAAACGGACTTATTGTTACCGTTTAAGAGCCAGGTGGCTCAAATGCAAATGGAAAATTTCGTAAAGAACATTAAGCAAAGCATAGATATAGAAATTAAAAGAATTGAGCAGCAACAGATTGATACTCTTGATAAAATAAAACAGATCGTTGATTTTATACAATCTTCACTCGCCCTGTTAAAACAAGAAGTTTCAGAGTATCAGTTTGAGAGTCCACAAGAAGAAATTCTTTTCTTTAAAGTTTGGAAACCACAAGTATTCAGCCTGTTCATATTTTATGTCCGCCTGTATCAGATAGAAAAGAACCGCACGGAGCAGTCTCCCGCCGTTCAACTCAAATATCTTAAAACAGAATATGAGAGTCTGCAAAAAGATTCTTCGGATACCGGTTTTTATAACTATTACCAAGCAGGAAGAACAGAACTTGATCATCTTTATTTCATCAGAGGACAGTATGATATTTACTCCGATGCCCAATGCTATTCCCTGAACACGGACACCTCTTTCTCTACGATGCATGATTCCAGTGTTGCCCGCATTCTGGCAAAAGAGCATTTATCCCAATACCTATCCAATGAGATACAGATGCTTTCTGAAAAATCACACCTCAAGGTCGCATCCATCATAGAAAAGAAATGGTTGCAATGGACAGAGAGTAAAGTGGCGCTGGTAGAATTCATCTATGCACTGTATGCAGGCAAATGCTTCAACAATGGAAACACCAATCTAAAAGACATCGCTTTCTGTTGCGAAATCCTTTTTCATATCGAGATTGGCGACTTCTACAGAATATTCCTTGAAATAAGAAACAGGAAAAAGAACAGAACGCAATTTCTTGATAAACTAAGGGAGAAAATAACCAAAATGATGGATGAACTGGACAAATAATGACCGCACCTTGTGACATCTTGTGAAAAACACAAATGGCTAATATCCAACTTTGCAGAAAATTAAGCAACAAAGAAAATATTAGCTTTTTATAATGATGAATACAATACTCACATGGGAGATAAAGGTTAAGAATACGCCTTTACTAGTAAAAAAATGTAGTCATTGCGACAGTACCAGATTCTATTGCAGTGACAAGTTCAGAATGAATGCGCAGAAAAAGGACATAGACGTATGGCTCATTTACAGATGCGTGAAATGCGACAACACCTGCAATCTTACTCTATTATCGCGAAAGAAAACGGACTTGATAGACAAAGACCTGTTTCATTGTTTTTCTATAAATGATACCGAAACGGCTTGGAAGTATGCCTTCTCGCCCGAGCTGGAAAGAATGAACAACGCAACATTAGACTTTTCCGGCGTTGATTATGAAATCGTCAGCCCCATTTCAAAGGAAGAACTTCTCCATAGTGCAGACCAGCTTATCAAAGTCCGGATAAAATGCGAGTATGCATTCAGCCTTAAACTAACGTCGCTACTCAGAAGATATTTTTCACTATCTTCCGGTCAAACGAAACAAATACTTGAACAAAACGTTGTTTCTATTCCAGCAAATGGTTCACCTCAGAAGTATAAAGTAAGGAATGAAGACATTATCTCAATAGACATAAAGCGACTCCTGCAAAGTTTGCAATCATGGTCTTTTAAGCATAAATAATGCCGATAGCTTGCTCGTGTCTTCAATAATAAATACCTTTGCAACCTTAATTTAAAAAACAATGAATTTTCATATAAGCAAATATATATATCTGACGCTCCTGTTTATTTTATCTCTATCCATAGAGACCATACAAGCAGGAGAGCCGGACAGTATCCGGGCAGTTATTACTACAGATACGATACAAACTTATACCAGCGATTCCATCGTTATTGACTTTCTGAAAGAGTCCGGCATCCCTATTACCCGGAATAGCGAAATTAAATTGTTGAAAAGCGGCCGTGCCAAATTCATCGATTTATTTGAGGAAATACGCCAGGCGAAACATCATATTCACTTGGAATACTTCAACTTCCGCAACGACTCCATTGCCAATGCGCTGTTCGACCTGCTGGGCGAGAAAGTAAAAGAAGGTGTAGAAGTACGTGCCATGTTCGATGCTTTCGGCAACTTGTCCAACAACAAGCCGTTAAAGAAGAAACACCTGAAAGCAATCCGCGCCAAAGGCATTGAGATTGTGAAGTTTGACCCGTTTAAATTCCCGTACATCAACCATGCCTTGCACCGCGACCACCGCAAAATTGTGGTTATCGACGGAAAAGTGGGATATACCGGTGGAATGAACATAGCCAATTACTATATAAAAGGCTTGCCGGAGATAGGCGATTGGCGCGATATGCACGTGCGCATAGAGGGGGAAGCCGTGAGCGAATTGCAGGATATCTTCCTGACTATGTGGAACAAAAGCACCAAGCAGCACATCGGAGGTGCACAATACTACCCGTTCCGAAATGACTCCACCGATAGAGGAAACAAGAATGTGGCCATAGTAGACCGGGTTCCCAAGAAGGCGCCGAAAATAATGAGACAAGTCTATATCAAGTCCATTGATGCGGCGCAGGACAAGATACAGATAGTCAATCCTTACTTCACTCCTACCGCGAGCATCAAGAAAGCGATAAAGCGTGCTTTGAAACGTGGAGTGGATGTGGAAATCATGATTCCCGGAAAATCGGATATTCCTTTTACGCCCGATGCGGCTTTCTATACGTCCAACAAATTGCGTAAGAAAGGAGCAGAGATTTATGTGTACAACGGTGGGTTCCATCATTCCAAGATTATGATGGTGGATAGTTTGTTTTGCACGGTGGGAAGTACGAATCTGAACAGCCGCAGTCTGAGGTATGACTATGAGGTCAATGCATTCATTTTTGACAAAGAGACAACTCACGAGTTAAGCACAATGTTTGAGCATGATAAGCTGGATAGTACGTTGCTGACTAAAGAGGAATACAAAAAACGTTCCGGCTGGAAACGATTCGTGGGATGGTTTGCAAATTTGTTTACGCCGTTTTTGTAAATCGAAAGGAGCGATTTTCCTTCCCTTCGGACAGTTTCCTTTAATACCTTCACCCACCATAGGGGCAGGGGTTGCCTCATAGCCATCAAACTAAGGTTTCCATCCACTGTAGGGGCGGAATGCTTCCGCCCGGATACATCCACAAATACACCTTTCGAAGTGTTATCGGGCGGATTCAATCCGCCCCTACAGCTAAAGGATAGCTATTTAAAATATTCCTCCCCTACAAAAAACACGATACATAGGGACAAAGAAGCCTGTCTGAGCCGTCACGAATGGCTCCCCACAGCTATGAGGAGCGCTGCCCACGGCCGTGAGGAGCGCTCTCCACGGCTATGGGGAGCGCTCTCCATAACCGTGGGGAGCCATTCGTAACGGTTCAAAAGTAGTTTCCTGACCGTATCATCTCCCTTTTTATACACCGGAAAAGAAAATAAATTCCCCTTTCATCCCCACAAACTACAATATTTTTCTTATTTTTGCCCAAATATGTATTTTCGCCAAAGAAGGCACAAGAGAACGAGATAGAACAATGAGAGTAGTTGATTTAATAAAAAGCACAGAGAAAACGGCTTTTTCTTTTGAGATTCTTCCTCCGCTGAAAGGAACAGGTATTGATAAACTATATAAAACGATTGACACGCTGCGCGAGTTTGATCCCAAATATATCAATATCACTACCCACCGCAGCGAATATGTATATAAAGACCTGGGCAACGGGTTGTATCAACGTGAACGCGTGCGCCGCCGTCCCGGGACGGTTGCCGTAGCTGCCGCATTGCAAAACAAATACAATATAACTACCGTACCTCATATCCTGTGCAGCGACTTTACCCGCGAGGATACGGAATACATATTGCTGGATCTTCAGTTTCTGGGCATCACCGACCTGTTGGTGTTGCGCGGTGACAAAGCCAAGTACGAATCAAGTTTCGTACCCGCAGGCAATGGTTACACCCACGCCTTGGAACTGGAAGAACAGATAAATGACTTTAACAAGGGTGTCTTTGTAGACGGTTCGCCCATCAAGGTAACGGGAACCCCGTTCAGCTACGGAGTGGCTTGCTACCCCGAGAAGCATGAGGAATCGCCTAACATGGAACAAGATATTTACTGGTTGAGAAAGAAAATTGAGGCTGGCGCCGAATATGCTGTAACGCAAATGTTCTACGACAACCGCAAGTACTTTGAGTTTGTGGAACGGGTACGGAAGGAGGGCATCCATGTGCCTATCATCCCCGGAATCAAACCTTTCCGCAAACTGTCACAACTGAGTATGATACCAAAGACCTTCAAGATTGACCTGCCGCAAGAGCTGGCAGCCGAAGCCGTGAAGTGTCAGAATGATGAAGAAGCTACCGCCCTAGGCATAGAATGGTGCATTCACCAGTGCCGGGAGCTGATAGAGTATGGTGTGCCGAGCATTCATTTCTATACAGTAAGCGCGGTAGATAGTGTGAAAGAGGTGGCGAAAGCGATTTATTAAATAATGGTTAGTGATTAGCGGTTAGTGATGAATGCCATCCACTATGAACCACTAATCATTAACCACTAACCACTAAAAAAGAATGTTTTTTAAAGATGTAATAGGACAAGAAGAAGCAAAGCAGCGGTTGATAGCCGAAGTAAAAGAAGGAAGAATCCCTCATGCACAACTGATTTGCGGTCCCGAAGGCACAGGAAAGTTGCCTTTGGCGATAGCCTACGCCCGTTACATTTGTTGCGAAAACCGCGGCGAGCACGATGCGTGCGGAGTATGCCCCACTTGTGTGAAGTTCAACAAACTGGCACACCCTGACTTGCACTTCGTATTCCCCGTTATCAAGAAGAAAGCCGGCAAAGACACCGTGTGCGATGATTTCATCTCGGACTGGCGCAACTTTGTCCTGCAAACTCTCTACTTCAACCTAAACCATTGGCTGAAAGAAATGGGGGCGGAAAACCAACAGGCACAAATCTTCGTCAAAGAGAGCGACGAGATTGTACGGAAACTCAGCCTGAAGTCCAGCCAGGGCGGATACAAGATCATGATTATCTGGCTGCCCGAAAAGATGAATGTGGAATGCAGCAACAAACTGCTGAAGTTACTGGAAGAACCACCCGCCATGACCATCTTCCTGCTCGTATCGGAAGAACCGGACGCCATTCTGCAAACCATTCAGAGCCGCACGCAACGGTTTAACATTCACGGCATCGAAGAAAGCGAAATATCTAAAGTGCTGCAAACCAAATACGGATTGCAACCGCAAGACGCCGACGACATAGCCCATCGCTCGGAAGGCAACTTCCTGAAAGCCTTGGAAACCATTCACCTGAGCGAAGAAAACAAACTTTTCTTCGAGCTGTTCGTCAATCTGATGCGCCTTTCCTATCAACGGAAGATACGCGAAATGAAACAATGGAGCGAGGCGGTCGCCTCCATGGGACGTGAGCGCCAAAAGAACTTTCTGGCTTATTGCCAGCGTATGATACGCGAAAACTTCATGTACAATTTCCACCAGCGCGACCTGGTGTACATGAATCCCGAAGAACAAAACTTTTCCACCCGCTTCGCCCCGTTCATCAACGAGCGAAATGTGATGGGCATTATGGATGAACTTAGTGAAGCACAGTTGCACATAGGGCAGAACGTGAACGCCAAGATGGTGTTCTTTGACTTCTCTCTGAAAATGATCGTGTTGCTGGTGCAGAAATAATATATAATACCTAATTATGGACAATGAATTTAAACTAAAGAACGGAAGCGGCTGTATGTGTTGCAAAGGCTGCGGACGACAGGATAGACAACTGAATACTTACGACTGGCTGGCTGACATCCCCGGCAATGCCGAGGAACAGGAGATGGTCGAAGTTCAGTTCAAGAATACCCGCAAAGGATATTACAAAAACAGCAACAAACTGAAACTGGACAAGGGTGACACGGTGGCCGTAGAAGCGAGTCCGGGACATGACATCGGCACAGTGACCCTGACCGGAAGACTGGTTCCCCTGCAAATGCGCAAGGCAAACATCAAGCCCGATGCAGAAATCAAGCGTATCTATCGAAAGGCAAAGCCCGTAGATATGGAGAAATACGAAGAAGCCAAGGGAAAGGAACACGATACCATGATTCGCTCGCGCCAGATAGCCAAGAATCTGAACTTGGATATGAAGATTGGCGACGTGGAGTATCAGGGAGACGGCAATAAAGCCATCTTCTACTACATTGCCGATGAGCGTGTGGACTTCCGCCAACTGATTAAAGTATTGGCAGAGGCTTTCCGCGTGCGTATCGAAATGAAGCAGATCGGTGCACGTCAGGAAGCCGGACGCATAGGCGGTATCGGTCCTTGCGGACGCGAATTGTGTTGTGCTACCTGGATGACTAATTTTGTATCCGTATCTACCAGCGCCGCCCGTTATCAGGATATTTCCCTGAATCCCCAAAAACTTGCCGGGCAATGCGCCAAGCTGAAATGTTGCCTCAACTATGAGGTGGATGCGTATGTGGAATCACAGAAACGATTGCCGAGCCGGGAGATTCCTTTGGAAACCGTAGATGGAACATTCTACTTCTTCAAAGCGGATATACTGAAAGGCACGATCATGTATTCTACCGATAAGAACTTCATAGCCAATGCGGTAACAATTACCGCCCGCCGTGCATTCGAGGTGGTCAATATGAACAAGCGTGGCGAAAAGCCCGAAAGCCTGGTTGAATCAGCTAAGAAGAATGAGCCTCAAAAGCCTGTGGACTTGGTGGAGCAGGAAAGTCTGACCCGCTTTGACAAGCGCAAAGGCAATAATGCCAACCGCAAGAAGAAACGGAAACCGGAAGGTAATGGCGGTGCTAACGGAGGGAATAATGGCGAAGGTGGCGCTCCGAATGAAAACAGACGTCCACGTGAGCAAAGAGAGAATCGTCCGCAGCAACCGAGGGAGGCTAGAGAGCCGCGTGAACCAAGGGAACCGAGGGAAAACCGCCCGCAGCAACCAAGAGAGCAGAGGGAAACGAGAGAGCCAAGAGAGGCTAGAGAACTGAGGGAGCAAAGGGAACCTAGGGAACCGAGAGAGAACCGTCCGCCAAGAGGAGAAAACCGTCCTCAACAGCCCAGACAGCCGAGGGAAAACAGACCTCAGCAGCCACGGGAGGAAGGTGGAAACCGCAATCGCGAGGAAGGACGCAGCAGAGAGGAACGCAATAACAATCGCGAAGAACGTAGTAACCGCGAGGAACGTGGCAATCGTGAAGACCGTAGTAATCGTGAAGACGGAGGACGCAATAACCGTAATCGTAACAATCGCCGTCCCAATGCCGGAAATGCCGCAGGAAATGGCGGAAACAATGGTGGAGATAACAATGGCAGCGTAAACACTAACAGCAACGCCGGCAGCAATGAAAACAACGGTAACAACAACGGAAATAACAACTCTGCTCCGAATGAGAAACCGCAAGCTCCTGCACCAAATAAAGAATAAATGGGCATGGCTGCCAATCATGTTATTGGCAGCCTGTCAAAGTAATACTGCCTATCACTCTTACCAGTCCATACCTCTCACCGGTTGGGCAAAGAGTGATACTATTGTTTATGCCCTTCCCGCTTCTATCCCGGCGGGAGAGTATGAGGTGGAAATCGGTATTCGCTATCAGGAATGTTATCCTTATCGGGACATATGGCTGGGGATTAGCCAGAATATGCAAGATACATTGGTTTATACCACGGATACATTGCAACTGTTCTTGGCAGATGAGGAAGGGAATAAGATAGGGAATGGACCCGGAGGGCTATATCAATGCAGTTTGCCTTATAAGACGGCTTTTAAGATAAAGCAGGAAGGGAATACACGCAGTTTCCGCATTGTTCAGATTATGAAGGATGATGCGTTGAAAGGGATTAGTGATATTGGGATTCAGATTCAAAAGCCAGCAAAATAAGTTCCCCATAACGTTAACACCTACCGTAGGGGCAGGGTTTGCCTGCCCGAATACACAAAGCAAGCTGTCATCGGGCGACCAAACGTCGCCCCTACGGTGTATGTTAACCCTAGACTATTGCTAGTTAGTGCTTCCCCCGCCCCGCATCAATCCTTAGAAATACAAAAAGCAGAATGGTAAATCCCCATAAAGAAGACCCTCCATAACTAAAGAAAGGCAATGGAATACCAATAACAGGCGTCAACCCCAGCACCATACCTATATTAATAAAGAGGTGAAACAGAAAAATACTCAGCACCGAATACCCATATACCCGTGCAAAACGAGTATGCTGACGTTCTGCAACCGCAATCAAACGCAAAATCAGCCCTGTGAAAAGAAGCAGCACCGCCGCCGAACCTACAAACCCTTCCTCCTCACCTACCGTACAGAAGATAAAGTCCGTATCCTGTTCGGGCACATACTTCAATTTAGTCTGCGTGCCATTCAGAAAACCTTTTCCCAGCAATCCGCCGGAACCGATAGCAATCTTACTCTGATTCACATTGTATCCGGCTCCCGCCAAATCCTCCTCCATGCCAAGCACCACCTTGATTCGTATCTGCTGATGCGGTTCCAACACATTCTCGAACACATAATCGGCAGAAAACAAGAACCCCACAGAGCCCACAGCAAACAAAGCGATATAAAAATAATTGCGCAAACGCTCGCGCATGGACAGGAATATAAGATAGAATACCAAAGCCACACACAACCCGTACTGAAACCAGGTAATATCAAAAGGAATAACATAGTAAGAAAACAGCAAAGCCAGCAAAGTACCGCCTCCGCCAATCCCCAGTATATACCACACCACCGACTTCTTCTTGCAATAACTATTGACCAGCAACGCCGAGAGAATCACAATGAGCAACAACACCGAAAACTCACCGATGGAAGTGAGATCGTCCGCCATCATCTCCTGGCTGAAACGAATACCGACCACAAAATAAACCACCGCACAAATCCCGGCAAACAAAATGGAACCGGGCATACCTTCCCTGTAAAGCATAAAGAAGAAAGCAAGATACACCAAGGCCGACCCCGTCTCGCGTTGCAACACAATGAGCAACATAGGCAATAGCACAATTCCCACCGTAGGCAACGAATATTTCAGCTTGCCCATCGTGAACCCATACACATTCATGAACTTCGCCAATGCCAGTGCTGTGGCAAACTTGGCAAACTCCGCAGGCTGCAAGCTCACCGGACCAAACTTGATCCACGAATAAGAACCTTTCGTGTCTACAGCCAGAAACGGCGTGGCAAGCAATAGCAGCATCATTGCCCCATAAAGAATGTAGGCAAACATATCATAGAGTTTGTCCTCCAGCATCATCAGGATAAAACCCAACCCCAGCGAACAGCAAATCCAAATGAACTGCTTGCCGGCACGTGTGTCGAAACTGAAGAAATCCATTTCACCGTAATCATAACTGGCTCCGCACACGCTGAACCATCCAAAGATAACCAGCATCAGATAAATGCAGATCGTTATCCAATCCACTGATTTCCATATACTATCGTTCGTGTACGCCATAATCTATTCGTCTGCTTTGAATGTCCGCTGCTTTCGCCTCGCTCTCCGGCGAAAGTTCTCCTTTCAGGTATTTTTCCATAATCAATGCACCGATAGGCACACCATACGTTGCTCCCCAACCGCCGTTTTCCACATAAACCAAAACGGCTATCTTCGGATCATTCATCGGTGCAAATCCCATAAATGCCGAGTGGTCTTTACCACGGTTCTGGGCCGTTCCCGTCTTTCCGCATACTTCAATGCCGGGAATATTCGCCGCACGGCAAGTTCCGCCTGTCACTGCCGAGCGCATACCGCTTACCACGGTTTCATAATGCTGGCGGCTTACTTTTGTATAATGCTTGGTGGTATACAGGGTATCCAGCGCTTCATCTTCCACTTCCTTTACCACATGGGGAGTAATGTAATAACCACGATTGGCAATGGTCGCCCCCAGGTTGGCAATTTGCAAAGGCGTTGCCGTAACTTCTCCCTGCCCTATGGCGATAGAGATAATGGTCAGCCCGTTCCAAGATCCCCGATAGTTCTTATCATAATATTCCGCATTCGGTATCATACCGCGCTTTTCACCCGGAAGATCCACTCCCAGCGGATAACCGAACCCCATGGAAACCATGTAGTCGCGCCAGGTAGTCATGGCCTTTTGCACCGAACCGTATTTCTTTTTTGCACCTATCATGTGGTAAAGCCCCCAACAGAAATATCCGTTACAAGAAGTAGCGATAGCCGGAACCAAAGGCAACGGAGAAGGATGCGAGTGGCAACCTACGCGAAGTCCTGCATAGACAAAACCGTGATAACAAGGATAAGAAGTTTCGGGCACTATAATCCCTTCTTCCAAAAAAGTCAAAGCCTGAGTGGTCTTGAAAGTAGACCCGGGAGGATAGGCACCCATGATGGAACGGTTCAATAACGGTTTCCAGTTGTCACGCGATAATTCCAAATGATTTTTACCACGCTGGCGCCCCACCATCATGTGCGGGTCATAAGTAGGAGCCGATACCATGCAAAGCACCTCTCCCGTGGCAGGCTCAATGGCAACAATGCTACCTATTTTCCCCTCCAGCAGACGCTCTCCCAACATTTGGAGTTCTATATCAATACCCAGTTTCAGATTCTTGCCCGGTACGGGAGTCTTATCGTATTTGCCGTCCATGTAACGGCCTTGAATACGTCCACGGGCATCGCGAAGCAGAATTTCCACCCCCTTCTCCCCTCTCAACTCCTTTTCATAAGAGCGCTCCACGCCTTGTTTGCCTATAAAGTCGCCGCGCACATAGTAGTCATCGGCTTCTATATCTCCTTTGGACACCTCGGCTATATCTCCCAACACATGGGCTGCCGAATTATAATTATACTGCCGGATGGTACGCCGCTGAATATAAAAGCCGGGAAACTTGAAAAGCTTTTCCTGAAAGACTCCGCATTCCTCTGCCGAAAGCTGGGTCATAAAGACCTGATGGGTATAGGGCGAATATCCCGGATTGGAACGCCTGTCCCTTATTTCGCGGATACGCTTTTTGAAGTATTCGGGGGTAATATTCAATGTGCGGCACAGATCCAGCGTATCAAGGTTTTGCACCTCTTTCATCACCATGGTGACATCATAGGCAGGCTGATTGTACACCAGCAAATTGCCATTGCGGTCATACATCACTCCACGGCTGGGATATTGTGTTTTATTCAGAAAAGCATTACTGTCCGCATTCTTTTTATAATCCTCGCTCATAATCTGCAAGGTAAAAAGACGTATCAGGTAAATCAGCACGATAACAATGACCGACCCACCAATCACATATTTCCGCTTCTCCAGATTATAATCTCTTTCCACTATGTTTTCCTCCTGATTGCCTCAGCACATAATATGCAAACGATTGTAATAGAGGCATCTGTCAATATTTTCAATAATAAAACAGGCAGGTTAAAGAAGGAAAAGGTATCAATGACCAGTAAAATGGTACAAAACAAGAATGTACACAATAATATATACCGGAAGAAAGGTGAAAAGCCCATTGTCTTGATACTTGGTTCAAAGTCCTCGGCGCTATCGCGAAGGGTCACCAGTCGCAGTATGGGTCCACGCATAAATGCCAGTGCTGTGGCTGCCGCCGCATTCATCCCCGGAGTATTGCCGAATATATCAACGGACAATCCTATAAGGAAAGCCCATATCATCAAGACATTACGGCTTACTCCCGAATTATATTTCAGAATGAAATAGATGAAAAAGAAAGGAGTGGCATACCCGTTGATATGCATATGATTCAAAACCAGCACTTGCAACAGCACCAGTCCGATAAACCACTCTATTCTTTGTAGATAAGTCAACATCAGCCTTCTTTTACTTAGTCGTTTTTACCTGTTTTTCTAACTCCTGTTGTTCTTCCTGCCCTTTTTGAGCAATCACACGTACATCATTCAGACGGGCAAAGTCCGTGAATAGTTTTACCCGCAGCAAATAAGACAAACCATCGTGACTGTCCGCAATATCATCTACCGTACCCACCGGGATGCCGGAAGGGAAAACGGCGCTATGTCCGCTGGTCACAATCGTGTCTCCTAAAGAAAATAAGGAATGGCGGGGCATATCCTTTACAAAAGCGTATTCGGATGAACCTCCGTCCCATTTCAAGAAGCCGAAATAGTCACTCCGTTTTATTTTGCAGCTAATGCTGCTCTTGGAGTTCAGCACCGGAATGACGATAGAATAATGTGGAGAGGTGAGGTAGACAATACCCACTACACCGCTTCCGTTCACTACTCCCATTTCACTACGGATGCCGTCCGCTTCTCCTTTATCTAGGGTAATGTAGTTGTTGGCATGGGTCACACTGTTGTTTATCACGCTGGCCCTGAAAATGTCATAGCCCGCCAGTGCCTCCTGCTTTATCTGCTCTATTCCGGTGCTGTCTTCCGTCACTTCGGAGAGGGCCTTGCGCAGGCTTTCCACTTGCAGCTCCAGTTCTACATTCTTCTCTACCAATTCGTTATTGATTGTTTTCAGATGAAAATAACCGGTCACGTTATTGGCTACATCATACATGGCGCCCGATACGAAATTGGCGGATGTAAAGAAGGCGCTTCCCTGGTAACTGTTGAAACGGAATAATAAAGCAAAACTGATTACCTCTAGTAAGACAAAGAGGAACCAGTAGTTATACTTTAAAAAGAAATTCAGCAGATTTCGCATTACCTAATTCATTTTTCGCATTGAGGCTGTGTCAAAACTAGAATTTGCTATCGTTTTATTGTAGGGGCGGGGTCTGCCCGCCCGAAAACAGTTCGCCTTGTGTATTCGGGCAGGCAAACCCTGCCCCTACCAGCGACCATTTGATAGTTGCTTCGGAGTTTTGACACACCCCCATAATATAATATCACTTATCGCATCAAGAACGAGAAACGATCCACATTCTTCAACGCAATACCTGTTCCTTTCGCTACACTCAGCAAGGGATCTTCAGCAATATGGAACGGAATATTGATCTTGTCCGTCAAACGCTTATCCAAACCACGCAGCAACGCACCGCCACCTGCCAGATAAATACCATTCAGTACAATATCAGCATACAATTCGGGAGGTGTCTGTTCCAAAGCGCTCAAGATAGCTGTTTCCACCTTGGCAATACTCTTTTCCAGACAGTGCGCTATTTCCTGATAGCATACGGGAACTTCCATCGGAAGCGCCGTGATACGGTTAGGTCCGCGTACAATGTAATCTTCGGGAGCATCATCACCCAAGTCGGTCAAGGCAGCGCCCACGTGGATCTTAATACGTTCCGCCATACGCTCACTGACTTTTACATTGTGCTGACGGCTCATATATTCCTGAATATCAGCAGTCAAATCATCACCGGCAATACGGATAGAGTTGTTGGACACGATACCGCCTAATGAGATAACGGCAATTTCAGTAGAACCACCACCTATATCCACAATCATATTACCTTCGGGAGCCTCTACATCAATACCGATACCGATAGCAGCAGCCATAGGTTCGAAAATCAAATATACGTCGCGACCTCCGGCATGTTCGGCACTGTCACGCACCGCACGAAGCTCTACTTCGGTACTGCCCGAAGGAACACCGATCACCATACGCAAAGAAGGAGAGAAGAAACGATTACCCATGTTCACCTTCTTGATGAGCCCGCGCATCATTTGTTCGCAGGCGTTAAAGTCAGCAATCACGCCGTCGCGCAACGGACGGACAGTACGGATATTCGGATTTTCTTTTTCATACATCATTTTAGCCCGCTCGCCTACGGCAATCATCTTGTCAGTGCGGCGGTCGAGTGCAACGACCGAAGGTTCGTCCACTACAATCTTTCCATTATTTATTATGATGGTATTGGCAGTGCCAAGGTCCATCGCAATCTCTTGTGTAAAGGAGAATAATCCCATCTATTTTACTATATTAACGATTTACTATTTTAATGTTTAAAGTGACGGATCCCTGTAATAACCATAGCCACGCCATGTTCATTGCAGTATTGGAATGTCAACTCGTCTTTTACAGAGCCTCCCGGCTGGATAACTGCTTTCACACCTTCCTTGTCTGCTATTTCCACACAGTCGGGGAATGGGAAGAAAGCATCACTTGCCATAACGGCACCATTCAAATCGAACTCGAATGATTTAGCTTTTTCAATAGCCTGCTTCAAAGCATCTACGCGTGAAGTCTGACCTACGCCGCTGGCCAATAACTGCTTGTTCTTTGCCAGTACGATAGCGTTGCTCTTGCTGTTCTTCACAATCTTGTTTGCAAACAACATATCTTCCACTTCCTCTGCCGTAGGAGCTTTTTCGGTTACTTGTTTCAAGTCGGCAGAAGTTTCCACATCCAAATCCTTTTCCTGAACCAATACGCCATTCAGCAAAGAACGGAACTGCTTTTTAGGCAATTTGGCTTCTTTGCGAACCAGGATGATACGGTTTTTCTTCTGTCCCAGGATTTCCAATGCATCCACATCGTAATCCGGAGCAATGATTACCTCAAAGAATAATTTATTGATTTCTTCCGCAGTTTCCTTGTCAATCACAGCATTGGTAATGAGTACACCGCCGAAAGCCGAAACCGGATCACCTGCCAATGCATCTTTCCATGCTTCCAGTACGGTAGGACGTGAAGCCAATCCGCAGGCATTGTTGTGTTTCAGGATAGCGAATGTAATATCATCAAATTCATCAATCAAATCGACTGCTGCGTTGATGTCCAACAGGTTGTTGTATGATATTTCTTTTCCGTGAATCTGGTCGAACATGTTATCCAGATTTCCATAAAAATAACCTTTCTGATGAGGGTTCTCGCCATAACGAAGTTGCTTCTGGTCTTCCATAGCGCAACGGAATGCCGAGCCTTCGCCACCATCGAAATAGTTGAAAATAGCAGAATCATAATGAGAAGATACTGCAAAGGCTTCTTTGGCAAACCAGCGGCGTTCTTCGCGTGAAGTGGTAGCGCCGTGTTCCAGCAACATATCGCGGAACGGTTTATATTGTGCCTGGCTGGCAATGATTACTACATCATTAAAGTTCTTGGCAGCCGCACGAATCAGCGAAATACCACCTATATCTATCTTTTCGATGATAGCCTGTTCTTCAGCACCCGAAGCAACAGTTGCTTCAAACGGGTACAGATCGACAATCACCAAGTCTATTTCCGGAATTTCATACTTCTCTATCTGTTGCATATCCTGCTCTAAACCACGACGGCAAAGAATACCTCCGAAGATCTTGGGGTGCAATGTCTTCACACGTCCGCCCAAAATGGAAGGATAAGTAGTAAGGTCTTCCACCGCCTTGCACGGGAAACCTAAAGATTCAATGAACTGTCGTGTACCTCCTGTTGACAGGAACTCTACTCCTTCTTCGTGTAGTTTGGTTATAATTTCATCCAAACCTTCCTTGTGATAAACCGACACCAATGCGGTTTTTATTCTCTTAGCCTCTGACATTTTTTATAGATTAAGTATTTGGGCTACAAAGGTATATATTTTCAGCCTATAAATTCCACACATAAACGTGAAATATTATTTATCCCTTAATATTTATGCTATTTCGAGCATGTAACACAAATGTAACACATATGACATTCTATCATAATATGCTTCCCTTACTTTCGCAGCCATAAAAATAGAGAGACAAAATTATATGGAAACAATGTTTTTAGGAATTATCATATTCCTTTTTCTGCTAGCCATCTTTGACTTGGTAGTAGGCGTCAGCAATGACGCAGTGAATTTTCTAAATTCTGCAATCGGTGCCAAAGCTGCTTCTTTCAAACTAATTATCGCCATTGCAGCCATCGGCATCTTCTGTGGTGCCACCATGAGTAATGGCATGATGGAAATAGCCCGCCACGGAATCTTCCGGCCGGAACAGTTTTATTTCCAGGAGCTGATGTGTATTTTCCTTGCCGTCATGGTGACGGATGTCGTTCTGCTCGACATCTTCAATACACTGGGGATGCCTACCTCGACCACCGTATCCATGGTATTCGAACTGTTGGGAGGTACGTTTGTAATCGCCCTTATCAAAATAGCAGGAGACGAAACGGGGTTACTGAGCTTTGCCGATCTTCTGAATACGGAAAAAGCATTGTCCGTCATTCTGGGTATCTTCCTCTCGGTTGCTGTTGCCTTCTTCTTCGGAACACTGGTGCAATACATTTCACGACTGATCTTTACTTTCAACTATACCAAGAAACTGAAATATACAATCGCCTTGTTTGGCGGTATAGCTGCTACTGCCATCATTTACTTCATGTTGATAAAGGGGGTCAAAGACTCCTCGTTCATGACTGCCGACAACAAACATTGGGTACAGGACAACACATTGATGCTGGTAGGTATCTGCTTCGTGTTCTTCACCGTTTTGATGCAAGTGTTACATTGGTGTAAAGTGAATGTTTTCAAAGTCATTGTGCTTTTGGGAACCTTTGCATTGGCTATGGCATTTGCCGGTAATGACCTTGTAAACTTTGTCGGTGTTCCTTTGGCGGGATTATCATCCTATACTGATTTCATGGCAAATGGCAACGGGGACACAATGGGCTATCTAATGGGGGCACTAAATGAACCTGCCAAGACTCCTTTCCTGTTCCTGATGGCATCCGGAATTATTATGGTGGTTGCCCTAATGACTTCCAAGAAAGCACAAAATGTAGTAAAGACTTCGGTAGACCTTTCCCGTCAGGACGAGGGGGATGAAATGTTTGGTTCATCGGCTGTGGCAAGAAGCATTGTACGCTCTACCATGAATGCATCTTCCAGCATTGCCAAAGTGATTCCGGTAGGTGTCAAGCGATGGGTGGACAGCCGTTTTAACAAAGATGTGATGATCATGGAAAACGGTGCGGCATTCGACCTTGTACGCGCTTCCGTCAATCTGGTATTGGCCGGTCTGTTGATTGCTTTGGGTACTTCTCTCAAGTTGCCTCTCTCCACTACTTATGTGGCATTTATGGTTGCCATGGGGTCTTCCCTTGCCGACCGTGCCTGGAGTCGTGACAGTGCTGTGTTCCGCATCACCGGTGTACTTTCGGTTATCGGTGGCTGGTTTATCACTGCGGGTGCTGCCTTTACCATCTGTTTTGTGGTTACACTGATCATGTATTACGGAGGCACTATCGCCATGCTGGCAATGATTGCACTGGCTATATTCTTATTAGTGCGCAGCAATATCAGTTATAACAAGAAACTGAAAAAGGACAAGACCAAAGACGATTTATTTGCCCGCCTCATTGCAAGCAAAGACAAAGACGAACGTTGGGCATTGCTTCGCCAGCACGTCAACAATACTTTGGTCAACTCTATGGATTATACCATCGATGCTTACAACAAAGTGACCAACGGGTTCATTAATGAAGACCTGAAAAGCTTGCGCAAGGTGGTTTACAAGACCGACAATCGAAAAGAACAATTAAAGAAGCTGCGCCGTAAAGAGATTTTAGGCCTGCGCCGCATTGACAATAACATCGCCATCGAGAAAAATACCTGGTTCCACTTGGGAAGTAACAGTTGCGAGCAGATGTTATACTGTTTGAAACGTATCTGCGAGCCTTGCAAGGAGCATGTGGACAATAACTTCAACCCTTTGTCAGCACGTGCCATAGAGGAATTCCTTCCCGTACGTGATGAATTGACCACCCTGATGGGAGAAGCCCGCGAGGTATTGGCAAACGGTGATTATGAAAAGGCCGATGCGATTCTGAAAGAAGGTGACCGATTGAAAGAGAAAATCTCTATCCTGAGAAAGAGTCAGATGAACCGCATTCAAGAAAAAGATACGAATATCAAGACTTCTATGGTCTATCTGAACATCTTGCAGGAGTCACAAGAATTGGTTTCCACCTGGAGACATTTGCTCCGCGCGGGACGTATGTTCCAAAGCGACTTGACAAAATAAAAAGCTTTATATCGCCGAAAAAGGTTTTTTATGATAACTTCTTTTCTCTGTTTGGAGGAAAGAAGTTATCTTTGTCATTATATAATTTAAATAAACCTATGAAAGACCTCAATCAAATTATCAAGCAGTTCCCCGAAGTGGGCGAAGTGCAGGAGACAAAACCTCTAACCTCCGGTTGGATTAATCAAACGTATTTAGTAAAAACAGTCAATCCCGAAGAATGTGACTATGTGTTGCAGCGTATCAATCATCAGGTATTTCCGGATATAGAAATGCTACAGCATAATATAGAGGTAGTGACAAACCATATCCGCCAGAAACTGGAAGCTCAGCAAGAACAGGATATTGACCGCAAGGTTCTCCGTTTCCTGGCTGCTACAGATGGAAAGACTTATTATTACGATGGAGAGAGCTATTGGCGCGTTTCCGTTTTCATTCCGCGCTCCGAGACATTGGAGGCTGTTACACCTGAATCTTCTTACTTGGTAGGACTGAAATTCGGCGAGTTCCAAGCTATGCTGGCAGATGTGCCTCAGCAGTTGGGAGAAACGATTGTTGATTTCCACAATATGGAATTCCGCATGAAGCAGTTGCGTGAAGCGGTTGCAGCCAATGCCAGCGGCAGGCTGAGTGAAGTGCAAGATATTGTGGATGCTATCGAGAAGGATGCAGATGAAATGTGTTGTGCAGAGCGATTGTATCGCGAAGGGAAATTGCCCAAACGTATCTGCCACTGCGATACGAAAGTCAGCAATATGTTGTTTGATGAAAATGGAGAAGTGCTTTGTGTCATTGACTTGGATACGACTATGCCAAGCTTTGTATTCTCTGATTTCGGAGATTTCCTCCGTTCGGCAGCCAATAC
Source organism: uncultured Bacteroides sp. (assembly GCA_902388365.1). Lineage (GTDB taxonomy): Bacteria > Bacteroidota > Bacteroidia > Bacteroidales > Bacteroidaceae > Phocaeicola. Next base: position 27,950 of record CABMPB010000012.1, read on the forward strand.
AGGGAAAGAAGATGAGCAGGATTTGAATAATGTACGCTTCAATATGGAGATATTCAAGCCGTTTGCTAAAGGGTATATCCAGTCGGCACGTACATTCCTTACTCCGATAGAAATTGAGCATTTGCCTTATGCTGCTACTTTGTTCCCTTATATGCAGGCGGTGCGTTTCCTTGCTGATTATATCAATGGGGATACTTACTATCGCACTACTTATGACGGACAGAACTTGGTGCGTACCAAGGCGCAATATAAACTTTATCAGGAAGCTAAGGCTGCCATTCCTGAGATGAAGGCTTATATCAATAGCTTATTGTAATACATAATACCCACCGTAGGGGCGGATTGAATCCGCCCGAATACATACACAAATACATTTTTCAGAATGTAATCGGGCAGATTCAATCTGCCCCTACAGTGGATCATTTTAATATTATCGTTTCGGTATATCTACAAACTTCTCACTCTTCCCTTTCAGGTGTTCCGAGAAGTAATCCACCAATCTCCAATAGAAATACTCATTCATATCACCAAATCCGTGACGCTGTTGCGGAAGAATCAACATATCAAAGCGTTTCCCTGCACGAATCAACGCATCAACCACTCGAAGTGTATTTCCCGGATGCACATTATTATCAATATCTCCATGAATCAACAATAAATGTCCTTTCAGTTGTTTCGCAATCTGCGGATTGGTAGCAATCTTATAAACAAAGGTCGTATCTCCCTTTTCACTGACTACTTCCTTCACACCATGATGTGTTTCACTCCACCAACGGTTATAGATGTTATTATCGTGATTTCCGGCACAAGACACCGCTACCTTAAAGAAATCAGGATACTGGCAAATAGCAGCAGTACTCATAAATCCGCCACCAGAGTGTCCATGAATTCCCACCTTATCTATATCAATAAAGTTATAGCGCTGTGCCAACTGCTCAATGGCATACTTATGATCCGCCAACGGATAATCACGCATATTTCCATACCCATAATTATGATACCACTTAGAACGGCTGGGATGTCCGCCACGCTGTCCCACAGAAATAACCACAAATCCTGCCTGAGCCAAACGGTCTGTACGGGGGCTCATACGGGTAAACGGATAGTAAGTGCCTTCTACCTGCGGACCCGGATAGACATAATCTACAATAGGATAAACCTTGGTAGAATCAAAATTAAACGGCTTATACATTACTCCGTAAAGATCAGTCACTCCATCGGCAGCCTTTACTTTAAATATTTCCGGGAACTTGTATCCGGCAGCAAAAAGTTGCGAGAAATCACTCTCCTGAAGATCCATTACCTTATTTCCGTTGGTATCCAACAAAGTAGCATTGGGAACGGTATTCACACGTGAATAGTTATCAACTACAAAGCGTGCATCATCATCCACCTCTACGCGATGGAAATAATCCCCCTTTGTCAGGAGTTTCAAACCGCTTCCATCCAGATTCACCCGGTACAAGTGTTCATAGTAAGGATGTTCCTTCGGATCCATGGCATTGGCTACGAAATAAATAGCACGTGCCTTTTCGTCTACTTTCAGCACTTCCTGTACGTGCCAAGGGCCTTTAGTAATCCTGTTTTTCAGATTCCCCTGATCATCATATAAATAAAGGTGTGCCCATCCGTCACGTTCACTCCATTGAATAATTTCTTTTCCACCGTTCAGTACTTGCAAAGGACGGGTTTCCTGATACGTGTTCATTCTTTCTTTAATAATAGGTACGATAGAATCCTGCCCTATCGTATAAGAACAAACGTCTATGCGATACAAGTCACGACTGCTGCGAGTCACAAAGAAACGGTTGTTATCACCTTGCCAAACAACAGCTTGTTCCTCCATATCGCGTTGCTTTTGCAACATCGGTTTATATTCTATGCCTATTCCCTGATCTTTATAAGCGGCAACCTTTATCTCCTTGCGGCTATTGTTTGCCATATCAAACAGGTACAGATGTTCTACCGGAGATTCCTTTTCTCCAGGCATCTGATATTTATAAGTCTCTAAAGTGGGACGGGGCTGAGCCATCGAGTTGATAACCCACAATTCCTTTACGGCACGGTTATCAGAAACAGTCATGGCAAAATAACGTGAATCCGGTGACCATAATCCCCAAGCACCACGACGCTTGCCATTGCATAGAGTATCGGTATTCAGCATATTGTGGGGAATGCCATAACCAAAGTCCTTCATACCGTCCGTGGTCAACTGGATTTCGACAATCGTGCTGTCTTTTTCGTCTTTCTTCGCCTTTTCATAGTCTTCACGGCTCATGCGATACAGGTTCAAATCCTTGGCATACACCACAGTCTTGCCATCGGGAGAGATAGAACCCCAGCGCAGTTTCTTCGGTTCTTTCTCTTTATCCTTCAGGTGCGTAAGTTTGCGAGTGGGGTAATCATAAGAAAAGTAAAAGATCTCTTTTTCATTCTTTTTGTCTTTCTTATCCTTATCGTCCTTCTTGGGTTTTGCATCTTGCGTAGATGTTACCTCGAACGTAAATGTACGTCCGTCTTCCTTCGCCTTCAGGTTGGCAATGGGCAGATGTTGTGCTTCGAATGGGTCTTTGACTATTTCGGTCAGTTGAGCAGCTATTTCATCACGGTCAAACAGAAGTCTCTTGCTTCTGGCAGCCGGATCGACTACATACCAGAAGGTTCCTTCACTCGTTTTGTACTCGAACCAAAAGTTATTTCCTTTTTGGAACCAGTGGGGATCTACTACTGTTGAAAACAGCATGGTGTTCAATTTCTGCTGCGTGTACTTCTCTGCCTGCAAGTATTCCGGCAAGCGTTCTTGCGCTTTTACGGCATGGTTTGTCACGCACAGCCCACCCATCAAAAGGGTGATGAATAGCATTTTTCTCATACTTTAGATTTTATATCGTGTTTATTGAAGACAAACATACGCAAAAAACTTCATTTAACAATATTATACGAACAAAAAGATTTGCGTTTATTGCGTGTTTGCCACCTTGCCATACGCCACAGATTCACTGCTATGTATTTCAGAGGCAGAATATATTCATTATACAAAAGCAAAAGCAGCAACCCTATCCTTACGATAACGATTGCCGCTCTTAAAAAAATCACATTATAATAGATAAATCAGTAAAGTCTTGATATTAATGCAAATAGTCAAATGTAATATCCCAAATTCTACGTCCCTGTTCATCTTCATTCAACATCACCGGCTCTCCTTTTTTGACTTCTTCAATACTTCCGCGCAAAAAATAAGGATTCACATTCTTGTGAGACACCTGTTCATTATCCATAAATGCATAATACAAATGGAAAGGCATATCACGATGGTAGCTTGAAATCATATAGCCCAAGAAACAATGCTCAAAGCTATGCAAAGATGTCTTCCATGCATGTACTTTGGGGAACTTCAGTACCGGCTTATTCGTTTTTCCATCCACCATGTGCCAAATTTCACCATATTGTTTGTCTATCATCACATCAAACCAATATTTATAAGTGGTATTAGTGAAACGCAAATAAGAAGGGTCATTCAGTGACAGGATAGCAGCAGCCTGATCCAGTTCGGCCAATCCCCACCATTCTTTATCAATGTCCAACGAACCATCTTGGTTGTAGCGGCGTGCCCATGTACCATTTTTCTTAATATAGGCACGGTTCAGAATCACCTTTATCTTTTCACGGGCAAAATCCACATAAGTCAAATCATCTGTTATCTTGCCTATTTCATAAATCACCCACATGGCTTTTACAGAGTGGCCAAAGTCAGTATGATCCGTACCCAATTCCTTAGAAAAATCATCAGTTGCACTTCCCCAGAAAGTACCATAACGTGCGCTATAGAAGTGATTGATCATCACGTTGGCAAGTTTCTTCAGGTCAGCTTTCCATTCTGCCTGATAAGGTTCCGGCAAAGCGGGAGTCACCCATAACATATAAGCATAGAGCTGATCCAGTTGGGAAACGATCTCCACATTCTTATTATTCTTCTTAACATCTTTCGGCAACCAAGTCAGGAAGTCCTTTCCCGGGTCAAAATAAGTATCAAAGATATACTTGCGTGCAGCCAGCAATTGTTCCAGTACAGATTGGTCATGCGTCAGATAATAATAAAATCCCAATCCGGTAATACCATAGGCCAAGTCTTGGCTGTTGCGTTCATTTCTTGCATCCATCCACTTGCCGCTACTAATTTCCTGCTTGTTATACAAACCGTTATTTTCATCCATTGCTTTTAAAATAGCCATTGCACCTTGGCGACATTTTTTCAGGTAATCCACCTTACCTGTCATATTAAAAGCGATGCCATAGGCAAAAGTCTGGCGTGAATGGGCACGGATATAATTATAGATGCCTGCATCGGCTACCAAACCATTTGTTTCCTCATCATAAAGGGCATCTTGATATTCCTGAGGCCAGTCAGCTGCTTTTCCTGACACCACTGTACCGTCATTAGCTCTGAAAGTAGGGAAAAAGTCACTCTTACCTACCGTATTTGCTTTATTACCCCAGAATTTCATCAAATCATTCTCCAAATGATCCATCCATACTTGCGGGTCATTATATTGATTTGCCACTAATTCTTTTACATTGTAAACATCAATTTTACGTTGGGTAATAGGTGGTTGTGCATCTGTAGTCTCTTGTGCTTGCAGCGATACGGATAAGAAGCCGGGCATTAACAGTATGCCCATCATCAAACAAAATACAATTTGTCGTTTCATTTTTGTTGATTTTTTAATTATTGATATATAGAGTTCTATATTTATCTGGAAAAACAGTACATAATAATCATTATATCAATTGTTTATACAAATATCCTCTTTCTTCCCGATCTTCAACAGAAGAAATATTTTTGCAAAGGTATGGGAAAAAAGAATCAGATCAAAAGATTTAAGATGTTTGCATGTACCACTTTGTCCTTTCTATATATCACTTTGTCCATTTATGGGCCTGGAATGCTCTGTGGGCTCTTATGTTACGATAATCTTTCAATATCATATCTGTTTGCTGTAAGTCTATGGTGATAAATATATTTAGGAAGCAATCTTGTGTAACATGATCAATTATCTTTTATTTCAAATGGACTTTAAAAATGAGACCAGCGGAAAAGTATTGGCAGCGGTTAAGTTCAATCACTGCATTGATATAATCTTGCCAAAAGCTATATTCCATACCGATATTCATCTGATATTTTGCCCCATCAGGATTAAATGTCAAATCCTCCCTTACATCCGTATATCCGGGGACTATTTCTGCCATCAGGTTAATGCTATTCACTGCCTTATTTACCAAAGAACCATCCTCTTTTAATTTAAAACGAAAATTAGCACCCAACGCAGGATTATTCACTTTATTATCAAAACGTTCGCTGTATATCCAAGAAAGATGCACGCCTAACGTGCCTAAATTATCGAACTCAAAGTGTTTAGTCACTGCCAGATAATAGCGGTTCAAGAAACCATTACCATAATTCAACTCCGAAGGCTTTGATAGTGATCCACCATTCCACGAATCGCCAAGTCCATCATTAGCTCCTATAACGATTTGTGGAGTCCATACTTTCCACCAGCCTTCTTTCCATGCTCTGAGGCGAAAATGAAAGGAACGATCTTGGTTGATGAATTTGCCATAAGTAGACGGTACCCAATAACCGGAGCGGTTGCCATAATCTGTAGGTACGGCTTTATGCCCCATACACAGATAACCTGCTTCCAGCCATGGGAAAATAGTTATATTGATACTATAATTCCATGTATCATACCACCAACGGGGAACAGTAGCATGATGATTCAGCCAATTGGCTCCAATCATGAAGGTTTTATCTCGCTGCATATCGGCGGTGGGCATGTTCATTAATCCGGTGGTGCCGTAGTTGATTTGAGATTTTACCGTACTTGCCAAGCAAAGAACCAAGAGAAAGAACAATAAAGTTTTTCTCATTTCAAATACTGATTATCATTATCCTTAGACCAATCGGCTATAGCCTCTTCAAAAGTATAATGAAATTTATAGCCCGAATCAGAAAGCTTTTTACCACAAATATTGGTAGAAATCATTAACTTCTTTACGCGTGCAGGACAAATCCCCATCGGTGCACCTAGACACCCCACCACGGCTGCTGCTGACATTAATATCCATGCAGGAATCAGAGGAACAGAATGCTTAATTCCTGTCACCTTCTTCATGGTCTCCACAATCTGTTCAATGGTATAAGCAGGTTCAAAAGTACAGTTATACAGTTCTACTCCTTGCCCGTGATGTTCCAACTTGTATAGCATAAAACGAACCAACTCTTTTACATAAATACAGGCTTTAATAGTATCTTTTCTACCAGGATACATAAACTTGTGCCCACGAATTCCCCAATATAAACGAGTAAAATTGCCATTCTCTCCTTTACCAAACACCACACCGGGACGAACAATTATCAATTGTCTTTCTACCGGATTCTTTGCCTGCCATATCATGTGAATCTTCTCTGCCACCAACTTTGATATTCCATAAGCTGTATTGGGAGTGGGCAATGTCGTTTCAAACTTTTCCTCCTCTGCCGCACCATAAGGAGCAATAGATGAAGTGAAAACAATTTTCTTTATTCCATGTCTTTCGGCAAAAGCACACACATTTTCTGCTCCACGAATATTAGTTTCAAAGTACTCATGATCAAAATGACCGGGAGTGCGATGCACTGCCGCAAAGTTGAAAATTATGTCGTTAGGGGTAACACTTATCCCATCAAGAAAAATCGGTTGGCGAACATCACAGCGGATAAAGGTAGAAGCCAGTTTCTGTCCATCACGCAGAGCAGGTTCATAATCCTTCACTGTTGGCAACGGAGTCCCGGGAGATACGATGTCGAGATTATATACATTACATTCCGGGTGCTTTTCTTTCAATAAGTTCGTAAGATGAGTACCGATAAAACCGGTACCACCAGTAATAAAATAGTTCATTATGAATATGCTCTTTTGATTAAGATAATTTTGATTTAAATTCTTCCTTATAGATTTTGCTGTACTTTTGCGCCATCAAATCAATATTATAGTTGTTGACAACATCTTCAAATGCAGCTTCAGATAACAATCTTCCGTCAATCTCACCATTAGCAATCTTTCTGATAGCATCAGCATAATCACTTGCAGAATTACAAATCAATCCATTCTCACCGCTATGTATCACATCTCGATTTCCAATCACATTGCTTACCAAACATATTTTTTTCAGGTACATTGCTTCAAGTAATGAAATAGGAAGACCTTCCCACATCGAAGGCAATATAAAGAAATCTACATCTTTAATTATGCTCAAAGCTTCTTCACGCTTAATCCATCCCGTTACCTTGATATTTGGAGAAGTGAGTGCTGTTCTTAATTCGCCCTCACCAATCCACATAAATTCAGCGTCCGGAAGAAGTTTGGCTATCTCATTGAATAGAGAAGGATTCTTTTGACAAAGTATTCGTCCGCTAGTGCAAATCTTCAACGGTTTCCTTATGCCATCTATCGGACGGACAAAAAATTGAAGTTCTGAAGTGTCAATCCCATTGTTTACGAAGGTAGAATTTTTCGAGAGTTTAGCCGCCTCTTCATATTCACCTTTACTACAAGCAATAGTCTTGGCAGAACGTTGGGCAGACAGATATTCTATCAACCAAAACATGAACCTCTTTATCTTACTTCCATCCTTCATTAAGAATGAATAGCCATGGGGAGTGTAGAAGGCAGGAATCTTACCACAAGGCAATGCCCATCGTCCCACAAATCCGGAAGCTGAAGAATGGAAGTGCACTATATCAGGCTTTATTTCTTTATACCATCCGTATACGTCTTTATATGCTTGGGGATTAACCACTGTACCAATCGCACCTCTGAAAGAATTAATCTTTATCAGATGGATTCGTTTGTCAAACAGGCTTTCCACATTGTGGGGAGTCAACGGACGAATGCCATACAATATATAGATTTCATACTCTTCAACTTGACGTTTGGTTATGTCTATAAGAAAACTTAATACTCCTGTTGCAAATGGCTCTGCAATATGCATTAGCTTCATCATGCCACTACCCTCCTTCCTTCTTGAAGTGTGAAAGCAATATGTTCACAGAGAGAATTAGAGATATAAACATTCAGTCCACCTATCATTTGACCGATATGCAGAATTTTCATAAATATATAAATTAATTTCAATTTAAAAAGTAAAAAGGTTAGATATTCATTTTCCCCAAATAAACAATACTTAAGATAGTACCCTCACCAATGCTTATTGATCTTCAGTTACTGGTCAGCGAACAATCATGGTTAAAGAATACACCATTATTAATATTTATCTCACCCTTGCAAATAGTAAGATTGAACCGTTCCCTAAAGGTGATTCTTCCTACTTTCAAGCGTTTTCCATAAAGTATCTTATAAAAGGCAAGTTTTATCATTGCTTGCAGATGCCAGTAAATTTTCTGTAATATCATTTACCAATAGTCTTCAATCATTAATTGCCGTCAGATTATTTTCTCGACTTGCCATGATCAGTGAATATATTTATCACCCACATTCCTCCCATTGACAACAGGCAAGCCGCCCTAGTTTTCTTCCTCGCCTGCTTGTCAAGCAACACCTGCACTCTCTTTTGTCTTATTATCTTCAGCAGATGACAATGCATATCTACCCTTTCCTGCGGAACCTCCAGCAAAATATGGAAAGCAAAACTCACTATGCGACAATCCAACGCCCGCTGCACTTGTTTGGGCATCTTTTCTCTATCCGCTTCAAGTTGACGGATTATCTTTACACAGCTTTCATATTTCTGTGGTTTGAATGGCGCACCTTCTATACTTGTGCTACGGAGCAAGTAAAAATAGCTGCGATAACTACTGAACGCTATATAGTCACATTTCATCATCAAGCGATATGTGGTAGACAAATCCTCATAGAGCCACCCTTTAGGATAACAAATACCATCGGCAAACAATGAACGATGATACATCTTCGCCCATGCTGTTGTATCAAACATCCGTTGATAGAACATCCCTGTCAAAACATTTCCCATATCAGAAACATCCTCCACCACCGATCCGTTGCAAACTTCCGGTTCAGTACCCTCTTCGAAGGTCTGATGACAAGTAACTGACATCCGCACATCATTCTTTGCTATGAGTTTATAAAGGAACTCCACATAATCATTTGCCACATAATCATCACTATCTATAAAAGTAACATACTCTCCTTTCATAATGTCCAATGCCACATTACGCGCATCACTCAGCCCTCCATTTTCCTTATGAATCACCTTAATACGACTATCTCTAGCAGCATAATCATCACATATCTTTCCACAATTATCGGGACTACCGTCATCTACCAAAATTATTTCCAAATTCTTATAAGTCTGCGAAAGAATACTTTCCACACACTTCGGCAGATACTTCTCCACATTATAGCAGGGGACAATAACTGAAATTAAAGGATTATTCATTAACACACAATTTCCTAACTATTTATTTTCAATAAACTCTGACCAATGGTATCACCATTATTAAGTTTTCTCTTCCATGACAGCTTATTGAATTGCTGTTGAAATAGTTTCATCTCTAAGTCTTTAGAATATGGCGCATTCAAATTTTGGAACATTTCATAAACATGTTCATTATCAAAAGGAATCCACTCTATCCACTCCTTGAATTCCGGGATATTCCTATAAGCTAATGCCAAGGCATAATCTACCAAAAAGTAATCTATCATAGAATTATATTCGCTCCAATAGTAAATAAAGAATCTATAAATAGTATTTACTACAGGATTATTCTTTCCACTAGCAATAAAATAGGCAGTCCATTTATCCCCCCTTTCGACAAATCGTTTATTTTCTGTCCTCTGTTTAATGGAATAAAAAGGGAGATTATATTCCCCAATTTCAGATGTAACAAAAATAGTTGCATCTATCCAAATGCCACCATATTTATTAAGGAGAGCCATACGAATAATATCAGAAAAATGTGTATATGAAATGATACCTTGGTTCAGCTTTTGAATGACAAAGGATGGAATATCGACAAACTTTGATAAATTTCCCAAACTTATAAAATTCACAGGATGAACACCCGCATTTCTTTCAATAGACCTTACACATATATCCACAAGCCGAGGCATCTGTTCACGTCCTTGAAGCCAGCACACCCATAAAGGTGCATCCCCTCCTATGTCTTGGCATTTGGCTTCAGGCATAGATTTTACTTTTGTATACTGATTCATAAAACCTTTCTCTAATTTATTAAGGATAACTTCATGTTTTCTCTCCATACCTATTCTTGTATAGGGAGATAAAGTAAAAACAAGAGCATCAAATGGATTAAAGAAATGGCATTTGTCACCAAATTCTTGAAAAAGTGACATTAATTTCTTCAATAATCTTTTCATAATTTTATTTGATTTATTCCAGACTCATTTTTGATTTCGCACAGAGGTCAGACGATTTCCTGATAGAGAGAAATGTTCCAATATTAATCTCATCGTTTTTTTAATATTTCGTTTGAAAATTCCATCACCTCAAATCCTTTCATTCTTCTGAAACTCCTCCAGTTGCCGCCTCAGACGCTCATTCTCCTCCTTCAAAAAATCGATCACCCGCGCCTGTTCGTGCAGCACCTCCATTATCTCCCGCGGATTGAATCCGACATCTCCTTTCCTCTCTGATGCCCCTCCACTATCTGTTTCCTGATATGTTGGCGAATATTGCTCGTGCTGCTGCCTTTCGTAAACCGGATGAAGACCCGGAGGGCATCTATGAAGTGAGTTTTAACCACAATACCATCATTCAAAATAGTATGCTCCATCATATCATTTACCACCAGGTTAGCCAGATCGGAAGCATCCTTGCAATTACCGATACGGACAATGATAGCTTTAAGCAAAGCTCCATCCTGATAATAAATGCGAAGCTCACCCTCGGCTATCATCAAGCTATCAGGCTCTTCATCATCCGATTCTTCACCCTCCGATGAATGCACCTTCGTACCACTACCTACCGAATGTCCGGTTTTCAATGCAACCCCGCCAAAACCATCGCCATAGAAGTTCTGAACAGACTCCGTAGCGTTGGGCATTATCTGGTTGTTGCCTCCTGTGATATGGAATATACAGGTGGCCTTTTCTCTCTTATTTTCCATGATTCCTGAATAAAACAGTTCTTTTCTGTCCGATAACAGCTCATTTCAGAACGCTATCGGGTGTGTGACGCGCAGATGTTAGTTTTGCCGTCGGATTTATATATTAATTTAATTTCTAAATAGTTTATGAGACAAAGTATCATTACCTTTTTCAACGCTCCCATCACCAACAAGGTGCCAAGCAGCGTGTGCAGCCTTCAGGCGCTTCATGCCTACATTGTAAATAATCCACAACTGGCGGAGAAGACCGAGCGGGTGAGAACGGAACTGTCTGACCCCAAGCAATTCAGACGGGTAAAACAGCAGTTATTGCCTTATGTCACTCCCGCAGGAGTGTTCACTTATTGCCGCGAACAAAGCCTGCTGATTCCCAGCGGTGACTTTGTAATCGACCTCGACCATCTGGCATCGCCCGAAGAGGCCCGGAACTTGCGCGACCGCTTGTTTCAGGATGAATTCCTGATACCCGACCTCGCTTTCGTATCACCCAGCGGAACAGGCGTGAAGCTATTCATTCCCTACCGCCTGTATATGGACAAGACGGTGGAGGAATCCTTCGACATGGCCATGCACACCGCATGGGACTATCTCCGGTTGAAGTACGAACTGAAGATTGACGAGTCAAACATCGACCTGTGCCGAGCATGCTTCATTTGTCATGATAAAGAGGCGAAACTTAGATGATTTTCCATAACCCCAAAAAACTTATACCATTATGAATGATTCCATTAAAAACTTAGAACAACTAGTCGATGCCATCGAGAGTGCGGAAGCCAACATCGCCCCCTCCTACCTGGAGTACATGCCCCTGGCTTTTGCCATAGCCAATGATTGTGGCGAAGCGGGAAGAACACTCTTTCACCGCATCTGCCGCCAGTCAGAAAAATATGACCATGCCGATGCCGAAAAGATGTATTCCAACGCCATTCAGAAAAGCAACGGCAAGAATACCTTGGGCACCGTGTGGCACCTGGCAGAAATGGCGGGAGTGAACATGAAGAAACTTTCTTTCACCCCCTCTCTCCCTTCACACGTGCGTGATACTTATAATGCGCCGAAAAAGAGTGGTACCACCGGCAACGGGACACCGGAACCTTCCTCCGCCGCCGAAAAGAATGAGGCAGCACTGCCGCCCACATTCCCCGAATACCGATGGCCCCGTTTCCTGCAACAAGCCATTGACTGCGGAGAATCCAAGCCGCAACGCGACATCTTGCTGCTGGGTGCCATCACCGTATTGGGTGCCACGCTAAACAAGCTGGTTCGTTTTAACTATGGTCATAAAGACCATTACCCTTGTCTGCAAACTTTCGTTCTGGCTCTCCCGGCATCGGGTAAAGGCGCCCTGGCATGGACACGCCAACTGGCAGAGCCCATCCACGACGAAATGCTCTCTTCCTATCTGCAGAAGATGAAGGCCTATCGCCAGGAAAAAACCAAATGGGACTACATGGGCAAGGAACGGGCCAAGTATCCCGAACCCGAACTGCCCAAGATGAACCTGTTCTTCATTGCCGGAGACAACTCGGGCACCGGCATGCAGGAGAACCTGATGGACAGCGATGGCGCCGGAATGATTTGTGAAAGCGAAGCCGATACGGTAAGCACAGCCATAGGCACCGACTACGGTCACTGGAGCCACACATTGCGAAAAGCGTTCGACCACGACCGTCTGTCTTACAACCGGCGCACCAACCATGAGTACCGCGAATGCACGCAGTTGCAGCTCAGCGTACTGCTCAGTGGAACGCCCGCCCAGTTATGCCCGCTCATACCTTCGCCCGAGAACGGGCTCTTCTCCCGCCAGTTATTTTACTATATGCCCGCCATTCAGGAATGGGTCAACCAGTTCAACCTCACGGGTGAGGACTACAGCCGCTTGTTCCGCCAATGGGGCGAGCAGTGGAAATCCGTTCTTTATGCCATAAAGGCCGAAGCAAGCGGTTTCCGCCTTCAGCTTTCAACAGGGCAACAGGAGGAATTCAACAGCCGCATGGCACAGATATTCAGCCATGCAGGCATCGCCCACGGCAGCCATATGCGGAGCACGGTGGCGCGTATTGCCATCAACGTATGCCGAATGATGTGTGTAGTGGCCCTGATGCGTTCGCTGGAAGACCTGCTGCCTGCGGATTCTTCTATGGATCGCACGGATTTACCAAAAGAAGAAAACGGTGGGCGTCTGCAACCCTCCATGACAAAGAAGCTGCTGGCATATCCCGGTCTGGCTCCTTGCGCTGATACTCCACGAGAAAATATAACTGACGGCATGGTACCCTCCTTCAACCTCACCATCACACCGGAAGATTTCGAAGCGGTACTGAATCTTGTAGAACCGCTTTACCGCCATTCGTGCTATGTGCTGATGTTTCTTCCCAACACAGAGGTGGAGAAACGCCAGCCCTCACCCCGGGAAGTATTCCTGTCATCGCTCCCCATGAAGTTCACCCGCAAGGAGGCCATGGAAATAGCACACCGGAACGACATTTCCGAAAGCACCTTCGACACCCTGCTGAAACGCATGACCGACAAAGGCGTGATAGAGTGTACCGGCAGGGGGCAATATCAATTCTCCTCGCGCATACGTGTGAAGGGAGAAGGGGTATGAAAGAAAGTTTTATTTATCATCAATTCTCCATTTAATAAAAACGACAGCAATGAAAAAGAATGAATTAGCGCTCCTTTACTTCCCCGAATCCACCCCCAAGGTGGCTACCCGCCACCTGATGCGATGGATAAACGGATGCCAGCCTCTGATGGAGGAACTGAAACTGACCGGATATGATCCCTTGCAAAAGCTGTTCACGGTGCGGCAGGTGATACTGATATACCACCATTTGGGCAATCCGGATTAAGCAGGCCGGGTACTCCGGATTGACCGGAGCCGGATACTTCCGGTTGATCCGATTAAGCACCCCCGGCTGCTTTGACAAGCGGTAAATCCCGGCACATTTCCCGTAAGGTGCCACAAGGGGTCATAAGGGGTCAGCATGGATTTCACGCAATCTATCTTTGCAATGTCAACGATAAGGAAGCCGACACATTACTGATCTTAAGGCATACACATTATAATGTAAAGCCTCACACATCACTAACGTTAAGCCCCACACATTACTAATGTGCAGGCCAAGAGTAAGGCAAGTGTCAGTTTCCGAATCAGTGACAAGTATGTTTAAGTATTCATTTTTAAAACCTGATGTAATTATGGTAAACTACAGTATTGCAATGCGTGGGAATCCCACACTCAAGGATGCCCCACAGAAGGCATTCGCCACAGCCCAGTATTCACAAGTGATGACGCTGGACAAGTTCACGGAGCACATCGCCTCCCACGGCAGTGTTTATTCACGTGCCGATATTCAGGCAGTACTCATTCTGGCGGTGGACTGCATGCGTGAACAGCTTCTGGCAGGCCAGCGCATCCAGCTTGGTGATTTGGGCGTGTTTGCCGTAACCATCCGCAGCAACGGTGCCGATACTCCGGCAGAGTTCACTGCTGCCCACATCACCGAGCTCAATGTATCGTGGCGACCGGGCGAGCGTTTCCGCACCCTGTTGGAGGCTGCCGAGTTCAATCTGGTGCCTACCCGAAAAGCTGCCGCATTGGTGGTGAAAGCCGTAAAGGCAGGTCAGACTACCGTTGACCTCACCGGTTATGACTCAGCAGCGTCCGAGTCTGCCGAGTAGCGTCCTACCGCCTCAAAGGCGGACCATTCACCGTAGGGGCGGACCTGTGTGTCCGCCCGATAACATCTGCCCGATGCACATAGGCGGAAGATTTTCCGCCCCTACGGTAATTTAAATCCATTAAAAAAACATTCAATTATGAGCGAATCCAATAACAATTCCAAGAAAATCACCTGGGCGCAAATCCTGCACGCCGTCATTCAGGCAGCAATCGCTGCATTAACCGCCCTTGGCGTTACCAGTTGTGCACCCGTAATATTCTAGCTTATGATACAAGAAACATTCCCTATGATGGTCGGCGGTGAGGAGGTGCTCAATGAGCGCCAGCTCCTTGCCGAAGAGGATGGGCCGATGATGGCTTCCTCAAAATCGGTGCAATATATCATCCTTCACTGTTCCGCCACCCGTAGCAACCAGGACTATACGGTGGAGCAGATGCTACGTGATCACAAAGCGCGCGGGTTCCGAACGATCGGTTATCACTTCTATATCCGCCGCGATGGCACTGTGACACAGCACCGGAAGCTCTTGGAAGTGGGTGCTCATTGCCGCCCTTGGAATCGGTGCAGCATTGGTATCTGCTACGAAGGCGGGCTGGATGAACAAGGACGTCCATGCGATACTCGAACGCCTGAGCAGACGGAGCAGTTTATTTTGTTGCTGATGAGACTTGTGAAAGTCTTTCCTGATGCAAGAATACGGGGACACAGGGATATGCGGGGGTGTATTCCGAAAGCTTGTCCTTGTTTTGATACGGAAAAGGTGTTTGGGTATTTGGAAAGGAGCTAGCTTTTAACCTTTCACTCCTTTTTTTTATCTTTTTCGACCACAGCTTTATTCTCATGGCATCACGTCCTTGATTCTTTGAATCAGGGGCGGATGCAAAGGGAAACGAGTAGCAAAAAACTCTTCTACCTCTAATGTGTTTATTCTATCGTAGATATGGTTCCGAATAGTATCCACTCTTTTTGTCAGTGATTTCAGATTGTGATTTCCTTCTACTGCATATTCCAATTTACTTTCTCGAAAATCAAACTCACCTTCCACACACGTCCCCCAATTATAACCTTTAGAGCTATTGATTAGCACCAATGAAATACCCTTTGTACTGTAAACCCTGAATGATACTTCTCAATTCCCCAAAAATCGGCTATAGTGGGATGTCTATCACGATACGGACGGAATCCAAGGAGGAAACAGCCGGACCGGAAGAGTCAGGAGAGAGGATCATCTTGGGAGGATAGATCCACTTGGACTGAAACTATTTGGTGACGAGTATCACGATACCATTTCTCAAACAGATTATAAGGGATCTGGTTGCGTTGGCAGAAAGACTCTGCTGGTTCTCCTGCAGGACGGACTCCGTTTTATAACGGATAAAAAAACGTTCAAAGTCGGTGTTACTGTATATAATCTCTATTGGGTTTTATTTATAAGTAACAAAGTAGACTATATTTAGGGGAATTCATAGACGGCAAAATTGGACGCTAACGATCATTTAAAACAATTACTTATATGGATTCTTAAATAAAAAGCAAAACCTTTTAATGCCCCAATTAAAAATAGTCAGAATATGAGAAAGGATAACAGAACAAGTACCTCGATGCAAATAATATCGAATATAAACTTCTACAGATTCCATGTCTATTTTCAAAGCATGCCATTTGGTACATTTAGCATTAGAACCTGTAGATTTTCCGCCTTCATGTTGTACCTTCTCTGAAGGTAAAAGAAGAAATTTATACCCTCTTTCTTTAACCTTATATCCAATTATCCGCTCTTCTCCATAGAGAAACGTACGTTCATCAAATAACTCCAACTCTTGAAAAATATCTGTTTTTATTATAAAAAAAGCACCACAAGGAGTTTCAAAATCTAATTCCTGTGTATAAGGACGATATTCAGCCAAGATCATTTTATTATATTTTTTTCTGAATATCAATTTTAATAAACGGAGTCGGCCTATCAAAATATCACCATAGTCTTCAGACATTTGACAGATATTCTGGCATCTAGCATCTCCCATATAAGGTGTCCACACTAATGGTTGAATACCACAATAATTTTCTGGAAGCATTGCTAATCTATTCAAGAGACGATCTATTGTTCCAAAATTCAGAATTAATACATCAGGATTCATGACAATGATATATTTAAGATCATACTTGGAGAGCAAAAACCGAATAGCTTCATTATTGCCTCTAGCATATCCCCAATTACTTTTAATAGATAATACCTCGCAGCTATCCGAACATAAAGTTTCAAGCTTTGCCACTTCCCCCTCCTTTGATGATGCATTGTCAGCCAAGCAAATAATAAAACGATGGCTTTCAGCATTGTTTATCACACTTTGTGCCGCTAAAATAGCATCTTTTGATACATTATAATTTAATATTACGACACCATAATCAAACTTTTTCATTAGCAAACTGCATATTATATATAATAATTTAATTATTTAATCTACTAGGAAAAGCAGTATATCGTTTAACCAGTTTTGAAAAAAGCACTGTAAACAGCAGAATCATTAAATTCGTTTGATATATTGCTACAAAATCAAACAAGCTTGTAAAACATACAATATAGATAAAAAATATATACCCAACATCACACAATTCATAGTTGGATTTCTTGAGAGATTTCCTTATCCAAACTCCCATTAACAGAATCACAATAATTGCAATAAATGCACCAAACTCAAAATACAGATCTCCTAAAAATGTTTTAAACCACCAGTAGTGTACATCTGTCTTATAATACCAGTATGCATCATAAAGTTCTGAATCCGTAAAAAAATATCCAAACACTCTTAATCCCATAGGATGCATTCTTGCTTGCCCCCAAACATCAATGCTTAAATTAAGCCACATTTCCCCTAAATACCGATATACACTTTCTAGAGGAGTCATTGTTTTAGAATTTTCAAACCTTTCATTGGTTATTTGAGATGTAACAGATATTACAAGAATGAGGAATACAGTTCCCCAAAAGCAGATAACACGCACAAGCTTATGAGGCAATTCATGCTTAAACAGTATAAAAAAGAATATCAATTGCAGAATAGTAAAAAACATCTGAGCACGGCTTCCTCCCACAATACCTACTGCAAGAGATGCACTTATATAAAGGAACAGGCAACGAATCAATTCTGATCTTCTTATATATTTTTTCAGAAAACCATTGATTATATACACAGTAACAAAAGGCATGACAACCAAGGTTATGAAACGTCCTAGATAGTTCAAGAACTTTATTATAAAAGAAAATGTACCAGAATACAACAACTTGTCGGGATCTTCCATGTCATGCATACTGCCAAAACCAACTTGAGAAACCAAGTATGCCTGATACAACTTTATCAATATATAGACAAATTCAACTATATAGCAGTTCACGCAAAAATACCGAATAGACCTATTTCTATAAATAGTATTATCTATTATAAAATTTGAGAATCTTATTCTTTTAAGCGGAATGGTTATATAAAGAAAAGACAGATATAATATTATATATGGCGACATTGTCATATTCTCGATACTGCTTTCACTAATATACATTACTCGAAAATATAGATTGTCCCAAAGAAGGAATACTGCAAACACTGAAAATATAGCATAATACAGCCATAAGAAACCCAATAAAGAAAATTTGTATTTATGATAAAAATATAAAAATGTAACCCAATAAAACAAAGAATTTACTATCAAAATAATCATAAATGCAAGTCCTCTAATTTTATAATAAAAGCAAATTCGCCTTCAAATTAAATAAGATAAATATTACTATAATACTCATTTCGTACATCATAACAGTCCCAATTTGTCTACCACTTTCTTTAACTTCAGCTTTTATCAAATATACAGCTATATAGTTTCTTAAAGCTATAGATATAGACATTGATGCAACAACAGCATTTAAACTATGAAAAAGATAAATAGAGATAAGTGTCAATATTACGCAGACCATAAATGCAATACAATTACACTGTAACAATTTACGTTCTAACCGAAAAACTTTATATATTGTATTGTGAACTAATTGCATCTTTATTTCAAAGTAGCAGAGAGGCAAAAGATATATTAAATAGTATGATGCATCCAAATAATCCGGCAACCAATATTTTATAAACATAACTATTGGCACATACAACATCATTAGTAGTGGTAATAAAAAGTAAAGCACTTTATTCAAACGATAATAGACAGAAATAACACGAAAATCCTCTTTCCTTCTCAAATGGGGAAATAAAACGAGTGAGGCTTGGCTTATAAACATCATAAAAAAGTTAACAAACACCAATATAAAAGATACTTTACTAAACATTTCTATTCCCCAATTCATATCTACTCCTAGACGTCCAACACCTACAATCAACATACCTGTCAGATTAGATACTAATAGAAAGATACCAACTTTTAAGTTATTTAGTACATCATAGAAATAAGACCTTTTTATTGGTAGAAGAAAGCAATACGCCAATTCTTTTAGATTAATAATGTAATAAAGAGAACTAAAAATTTGACCTATAATATAAACAATTACATAAGGAATAAAGACTTCTGATTTAAAAACAATCAGAACTATTAGCGAAAAAGAAAAAAAAAGAATATTTATAATCCTACCCCAAGAAAAAGCTTTGATGTGATTTATGCTTTGTAGAATATAAGAAAAATAGGTGTAAATATTAGATATGAAAATATAAATAGCACTGGCTATGATAACAAAAATTCTATTAGAGTCTTCGCTATATAAACCTAATATAATGAATGGGATTAACAATAATAATTGCCATATTACAAGAAGTTTCAATTGCCCAGCCAATGAAGAAAAATTTAGGTCTGCATACCTTTTTCCTCCATTATTTAAATATATACCATCTATTAGCCCAAGATGAAGAAAACCTCCATATTGACTATAAAAAATAAAAAGTTGCCAGAATCCGAATTGTTCTACTCCCAGCAGTTTGGGTAAAACAAGTGATACCAAAATACTTTGCAACATTTGCATACATTGACTACCAAATGCATACAGCATATTTTTTTTCAAAGATTCAGACATATCCCAAATAAAAAAACGAGTATCTTCCAATAAGAGGGCATAAAAGAAGAACTTTCACCCGCTCTGCCGAGTAAGTAAGAGAAGTTTCCTCCTAAACTTCTCAACAACCCATGTATGAAACTTCCGCTTCACATTGCTTTTATTATTCAACTCTTCTGTTAACTTATTCATTTATTTAATTGACTTCCTTCTAATTGAGATATATTCACACATCCAATAAGCAAACAGATCGGGTAGTCTATTGGCGATAAGCTCTAGGATTCTTTATTAGCAGTTTCCCAATGACTCCGCCTTATAAATAAATCCATGGATTTTCGTTCTCGGGTTCTGCTGACTCTTGGAACCATGCGTATATACAAGTTTTATCTGTTCTTTCAAGTCACACAAGCGTTAAATTTTCCGATTTGATTTCTCTTTAAAAAGCGTATTGAGACTGGTCAATCCCAAGAGGCTATGGACACTAGCTTTTAAAACAAGTCTTCAACTTATCATAAATTCCCAAAAGCACTTCGACTTTCGCCAACAATTCATTCAATATAGTTACTACATCATTCTCCAATAAAGGATAATCATGGGCTATTTCATTCCTTAGTTCGCGTATGTAAGTCCATTCACTGGTACTAGGAAGAATAGAATAACGTTCCAAACGATTCAGAATGTCACGCATTGGCAAAGAAGAAACATCTTCATCCAAGTATTCCAATATATAACGAAATATCTTGGCTCCCATTGCATCTTGCAATTTTGAAAAACGGAAAATAAACTGATCAATACAACGAACCTGCTCCGAATTTAAATTTGCATAACAATCGACCGACATGGGCAAATCGACTCCAAGACTCTTCAAAGCCTCATCAATACGAATGATATGCTTATCGCAAATATCAAATTCGCGGTACAGCCGTTCTATCAATTCTTGTTTCCTAACTGTCATACTAATTGTACTCCTTTCTTCAATGCCTCACGTACAACCGGGGAATCTTCATGGTCTCCAATAACATCTATTTTCTGATCTCCTAAATATTCTTTCAACCGTGAAATCAGACGAATGCGAGCCAATACGCCTTTTTTTTCTTCTGTAGTACGAACCAATAAATCAATGTCACCTCCACGCTTGGTGTCATCTAATCGGGAGCCGAATAGATACACCTTTACACCTTCACCGTAAATTTCTTTAGCGACTCGTATAATAGTCTGTATTTCTTTTGCTTGCAAACGCATTACTCTTCCTTTTCTACAAAGAAACATTCTTTTTTCTATTTTTCCAAGACTATAAGGTACAAATTACACAAAGTTTCACAGCCATAACATCCGGGATTGAGCATAATCTTATAAAAAAATGTATTACAAAAGTCTAAAGAGAAGAAGAAGAATCAACCCTCACCCCATAAAACAAAGATGAGGGTTGAATACACAATTCTTACAACACAACTCTTTCAATCCCCATCAACTCCACCTTACCATCAGCAGCCTTAAAAACCTTCAAGATTACAGGAAAACGATGTTCCCCAACCACTGCCGGACGACCATAGCAGAAGAAACGATAATTAGTGCCATTCACAATCTGTTTAGAAACTTTCTCGGGTATAAAGGTTACTCCGATCAATGTTACTGCGGCATCAAAAACTTCCTGATCTTGTTCTTCCAAATCATCAAACTGAGTCCAGCTACCCAAGAATTCTGTTTCCTGAGGTTCTACATCAAAAGTCATTACTTGTTCATACATAGCATCTTCAGGTTCAAAAGAGCGAAAACGAGCTAACTGAACCTCGGCCTTTCCGGCACGAAGGAATTGGAAAGAAAAATACTGGCCTTCCAAACCACCAATCTTTAGTTGATCGTCGTCACCTCGTTCAACTTCTGTCTTGCTACCCAACAAAGCTACACCACCTGTTAATAATACCGGATAATGATAATAACCGGTACCGCCTTGAATAAGGCGATCTATTGTAATAATATCTCCAACTTTCATAATTTCAGTTTTTTTGAATGAATAAAAAGATAAAGTTAATTTTCCAATCTCACAGAAACAGACCAAATAGTTCCGGTAACACGATAGTTAGCAGTATCTTCACTGGTACGCGAATAAATGACATGTTCCCATGATGCTTTGTTCTTGCCAAGAATAGCATGAACTTCAACCCAAATTTCAGCACCTTCAGGAAGATGTAAATCATTCAAATTAACAATACGGGATTGAGGGTTGGGGTATTTATCGGTTTTATAAACAATGTCACCATTACAAATAATTTTAACTTCCTGAATAAAGCCACCATTATTAAGGCAGTTTATTCTTGATACATGTTTCATAATTTCTTAAATTTAATGTTAGTAATAATTCTTCCAAATAAATTCCAGAAGCAAAAAAATCTTATGATGGATTATACATTCCAGCCACCTAGAATGCGCGTCTGAAACTGAAGACTAAAACTCTTCAACATGATGGGAAGGCGACCATGCCACCTTCCCACAACTCTGTTAATTAGTTTTCAAGATGAATTTTGTAAGTCAATGTTGCACCCGTTGTTCTATAAATAGCTGCATCATTACTTTCCGGAACAAAAATGACATGATCACTAGCTGTTTTTTTCTTTCCCAAAACAGCATCAACTTCAATCCACACTTCCGTATTAGCAGGAACACGATATTCTGCCAACTCAAAGGACTTTGATTGAGGGTTAGGATAAGTGTCGCTCCAACCTGTTTGACCACCGTTCCATACCACCTTAAATTTCTGAACAAAACCTGCATTATTAATGCAAGTAATTTTTTTCACTTGTTTCATAGCACAATAAAATTTTTGATTAATGTATCGCATTCAATTTCTCCGGATACAGTTAGCTGAATGCACGACCGGCTGCTCCTTTATATGATATAAGTAACAAAAACTTGGAAAATATTTAGTGGGAAACTTTAAAGGGTGTCCCTCACCGCCTGTATATGCCACTGATGAAACTCCCCGGCCGGAAGCGGTGAGGCCATCAGTACTTTATATCCCTGTTCATCCTTACAAACAATATGTTTTCGAAAACTAGAAAATAAATCTTCCTGACGGATGGAAGTCATTACAATATAATCCGAACCATCTTTAACCCGAAAAAGGGAGAAAGCACACTGAGGATATACACGGCTCAACTGACAAGCGGATTGCTCGAATGCCACCCAGTAGACGCCTGTGTTATATAGGTGAATAAACTTATCATTGCCTTTCTCTTTGTTGAGAATATCAGCAAGATGGTGCTGCATCAAGGTCATCAAGCAGACGCCGGACTTTTCAATCGGCAAATGATGGGTAAATGTATTCGGATTTTTCATTTCATTCAGAGGGACAAAACTGATGAAAATTTAAGCAGCCTCTTTATCAATATATTTTTCTAGTGCCCTAACCAGTTATCATAATCGACCAAACGGCTGATGAGTTGCTGCTTGATTTTCTTGAGATCGGCTTCCTTTCTCCACGGGTCAATGATTTTATGAGCCATATCGTAATAGATACTGCTATCCGTACACCCGTAAAGCGTAGTGAGGATAAGCGCAAGTGACTGCTCCGCCTTGATAAGAGGAAGCATGCCCTGCACAATTCCAATCAATTGCTCCGCTTCTTCTTTCATATCCAGTATGGTATAGGCAGGAAGCAGAATGGAGTAAAGTTTACATCTCATTACATCCGTATCCATACGTAAATTGCCATACTCTTTCAGAGTGCGGGTTGCCAGGTTACGATCGGCTTCACTTACCCCTTCTTTAGAGTAATATCTTTGGAGAGCCTCATGCAAACCGGTCAAAATACGGTCATTATCCAAACGGGTATATACATGCTTGTTTTCCGTTTTCAAGGCGATAACTTCGTATTGACCGGGAAGCACATGCAGTAGCGGAACCCACATCCAGTTTTCCACACTCACCATAATCTCTTTCTTTCCGGCGCCGGGAAGGGCAACAACGCTCGCCTCCACTCCATTGAACTGTCCTTCAGTAATACGCACCCTGTCTCCCTTTCTCAGTTTCTCTGATTCGGGTACATAAACGGGGACGGCATTGGCATAAGAACGAGCTACCCATTGAAGATTCTTCATGGCGGTATCCGTAAGAAAAGGATAGTATTCCTGCTTTCCATCCCTGATGCGGGGAAGAAAATTATACCAAGGTAATTGACGTTTCATACGGAAGATCTCGTTTTCCGAAGCGTGGATAAACACATAATTAAAAAGCAAAGTGCGGTGGGTATTGACAAGTTGACCATTTACACGTTTCACCTCCACATACGAGGGGGCAAAGAACTCAAATGGCGCTTCTCCGTTCTTGATACGACGATCCAATTCCTGCTGCAATCCCTTAGCCGGACCTCTGTGGCAAGGAGGAAGCACCATGACGTACCATCGGACGACACGGCTGTTCTTCATACTTTCCAATTGGGGCAGAATATTAGGGACGGATTTCGACTCGTCAAGAAAAATAGAATCGTTTTTCATCCGGATTTTAAAGAAGGAACCTTTTGTATAAGTAATTCACGGCCATATCAGCCCTATTTCATAATAGACTAATAAACAGCAACTTACGATTACAAAAAGGAAAAAACTGAAAACTTTTTATTCCCTTTATTTTTTGTTTTAAAGAAGTATTGAGTCTGTTTTTTAGACCTATCTTCCTTCGCGGGAAAATGACCTTTCGTTAATAACAAGATCATTTAACTGCACAAAAAACATCAATTTTGATCCGCATTTTGCCCTACTTCTATATTAGAATACTCCTTTGTAGAAATAACTCATATGCTAGATCGGTGCAAATATAATGCAATTCGTCGAAATAAAACAATATTTTTGCTTTATATTTTTAAAATTTTTCGTTGTCCAATAGAGCCCTGTTCTTTTAATTCATCATTTTCAGTACTCCGTCCCATAAATATTAAATCCCCTTGACGGATTATCGCTTTCCAATCGTATTCTCCTTATACTCAGTAGGCGTCATTCCAAAACGCTGTTTGAAACACTTGCTGAAATAACGCGGGTCATTGATACCGACCATATAGGATATTTGAGTCATATTAAAGTCCCCACTCTCTATCAGTTGGGCAGCACGCTTCACACGCATTTCCTTGATAAACTCGATAGGTGCAAGTCCCGTCAGTGTTTTCAACTTCTTGAAAAAGACAGAACGGCTCACCGCCAATTCCTTCACCAAATCATCCACAATCAAATCTCCGTTATCCATGTTCTTTTCCATGAGCTCAGTCAGTTTCTCCATAAACTTACGGTCATGGGAAGACATTTCGGGCTGTGATTGCTGTTCCTCTTCCGGAACAGGCTGGATATTCATCAGATTCTCACAGTAAAGCTGCTGCAATTTGACACGCTGAGCCAAGATGTTTTCTACTCTGGCCTTTAAATATGTAGCACTAAACGGCTTGGTAATGTAGTCCTCAACACCCAGCTCCATACCTTTCAGTTTGCTGTCCATATCCGTCTTGGCAGTGAGCAACACCACCGGGATATGACTGGTCACCATATTGGCACGTAAGTCTTGCGTCATTGAAATACCATCTTTTTCCGGCATCATAATATCGCTGATGATAATGTCCGGAACGAACTTCGATGCCTTGTCCAAACCTTCCGCCCCGTTAGTAGCCTCTATCACATTAAAGTCCGAGATAAAGATACTGCGCAGGAAGAAACGAAGTTCCAGGTTATCTTCCACCAGCAACATGGTCTTGCTTTCTCCAGTCCTCTCTTCCTGTTCCGGGACATTTTCTCCTAACTCCTCCGGTTTCACTTCAACAGAATCGGAAATTATAAATTCCACATTCTCTGTATAATGATCTTTTCCTTTCAGAAATTCCACAGTAAAGCAACTGCCCTCTCCCTCCTTGCTGTCTACACGGATGGTAGCCTGATGCAATTCCACCAACTCCTTCACCAATGAAAGGCCGATGCCGGAGCTTTGCTGGTTGAACAGATTCTTATCCAGCAGAGTTTCAAAACGGACAAAGAGAGAAGCTTTCTTGCTCTCGGAGATTCCGATGCCCTGATCTTGCACACCTATCGCTATATTCTTCTCATTTTCATGGATAAACAGGGTAATCATCTTGCCCTGAGGCGTGTACTTAAACGCATTGGAAAGCAGATTGAACACAATCTTCTCCAATTTATCAGCATCCACCCACAACTTCAATGAGGGTATTTCACTCTCGAATACAAAATCAATACGGTGTTCCTCTGCCAGCGACTCAAAGTTATCCATGATATGACGCACAAAAGGAACAATATCAATCTGCTCAATGCGTAGTTTCATCTTATTCTTCTGTATCTTGCGGAAGTCAAGTATCTGATTGACAAGGCGGAGCATACGATCCGTATTGCGTTCCACCACCCGTAACTGCTCGCGTGCATCATCGGGCAGGTTCTTATTTTGCAACACATATTCCACCGGACCCGCTATCAATGTCAACGGAGTGCGCAGTTCATGGGAAATATTGGTGAAGAAACGCAGTTTGATGTCAGAAACCTGTTGCTCTACGGAAACCTCATGCTTCAAACGATAGATAGTAAACAGGATATAAACGCCCACGAACAGAATGCATAAGAAAAGCAGCACATAAAGCACCATCGCAATAGGGGTTTCCCAAAATGAAGGCTGAACGGTAATCTTCAAGCTACGCTCATTCTCCACCCACACGCCATCACTATTGGTTGACCGGACTTTGAAAATATATTCTCCTTTCGGCAGATTGGTATAAGTGGCGGTACGCTGTTTATCTATATAATTCCATGTTTTATCAAACCCTTCCAGCCGGTAAGCATAACGGACATTCTCGGGATACACCATATCCAATGCAGCAAAGGATAAGGTCACAATATTCTCTTTATGAGATAATACCAGATGCTTCGTATTATTAAGGGATTGTTCCAACAGGCTGCCCGTTACTCCCGGAATCACCTCCTGATTGGATACCTTCAGGCTACCCAGAATAATAGGCGGTACATAATTACTTTTCTTTATGTTTTCCGGATCAAAATAAAGTACCCCGCTGCTGGTGCCCAATAAGATAGTATTGGAACTTAAATGCAAAGAAGTTCCTTCCTCGAAACGAATCTTATCGCCAAAGTCACGTTCATTGTAGTTTTCAAAACGCTGCTGGGAAGGTATGAATTTGCTTAATCCGTTTTCCGTACTCATCCAAAGATTGCCACTGTTATCTTCTTCTACCGACAACAGGATATCAGAAGGCAAACCATCGTTCCGGGTATATGACTTGAACACCGCTTCTCCATGATCATCCATAGAAACCAGTTGATTCAATCCCCCTCCGAATGTCGCCAGATAAACATCTCCCTGAGAAGTCGTGACTATGCGATATACATTATTATTACTCAGGCAATTCATATCATTGGGGATACGCGCATAGAGATGGAAATCAATGGATTCGGGATCCTTGAAGTCTTCTTTGAAGCAAAGTGCCCCGTCACTGCTTCCCACCCATATATTTCCTTTATTATCAGAAGTAATATGGCGGACGCGGTAACAACGGTCGTATGGGAAACCTTTCAAATTATTCCTGTAGTTGATAAAGGTGTATTTTCCTTCGGGAGTCTTTTGGATATAATTCAAACCTCCTCCAAAAGTTGCAGCCCAGATACGCCCATGATGATCTTCGTGCAACCAGTAGACGCTATTGTGACTCAAACTATAAATATCATCCTCGTCATATTCAAAACGGGTAATTTTGAACTGCCCGCCTGCTTTTTCCGCCAAGACGACACCGTCTCCTTTCGTAGCAATCCAGATATTCCCATGCGAATCCTGCATAATATGATAAGCAACCCCCAAAAGCGGTTTTCCGGTTTTGGCAATCGCTCCACTCTCTGTCAGGAATCCCAAGTATTCAAAATCATGTGTATAGATTTCAATCCTTCCGTCTCTTTTTCCCAGCCAAACGCGATGTTCACTATCTTCAAAAAGAGCGCGTACCGTATTGGAGTTCAAGTCATAGCCACGACCGGAACGGGGATAGATATGGAACTGCCCGCCCAGGAAGGTTATTTTCTCCAATCCCTTAGAGTGGGTACACAGCCATAGATTCCCCTGCTTGTCGGACAACATGGAATGTAGTTTATTGGAAAAACGCCAATCGGGAGAGTTGGGGTCATTATAGAAGGGGAGCAGCTTATTATGTTCCCTGTCATACCAAGATAGCCCTCCCCCCTGCGGATGCACCCATAAGTTACCGTTCAAGTCCTCACATATATGAAAATTAGGCCAGGAACGATCAGCACCACGAGGTTCCACCTGCATTTTTTCCTGTTTAAAGACTCCGGTAAACGGATTGAAATGGCAAACTTTTCCCCATTCCGTCATTTCAAACCAAGCTTCCTGTTTACTGTCTACATATACAGAATGGAAAGCATCCGAGGGAAATTCCGGACAATTGGATTTATCATAGATTTTACATTCTTTGGTAGCCGGATCATATAACATCAAACCATCATGGGCAGTGGTTATCAACAAGCCCACTCCTTTGATTTCATTCATAGCTACTACCCTGTCCTTTACGGGAAGTTCCCAAAGATGAAACACCTCATCTTTCAATGAGTAGCACCATACACGTCCCTTATCCGAACCAAAATACAACTCATCGCCAAAACTGCAATAGGAATGAAAAGCCTGTACGGATTCATCTTTGCCGGGTTTGACATTTGCAAAATAAGATACCGGTTCTTCCTTATCATCTACAATTTTCAACAGTCCGTTGTTGGTAAGCACCCATTCCTGATTGTGGCTGTCACAGAAAACATGATAGATACGAGCAGCATTTCCTCCATGTCCGCGAGTGGCATATACGCGGGTGGTGATGGAGTAATCCTTCGGATCGGTTTTTACACGGATAGCTCCTTCGGTATCGGATAATAACCACACGATTCCATTGGGAAGAATCTCAATGTCGGAACACCGCATTCCTTCTTCCATCCCCTCGGCAGGGACTTGCTCAAATTTCTCCGTCTTTTGGTCAAAACGATACACGCGGTTATCGTAGGTTTGTATCCAGATATAATTGTATTGGTCTACTTTCAATAAGTCCACACGGTTATTGGTCAGCGTAATTTTATTTCCCTGCCTTGCCTTGTAAACTTTAAAGTCATATCCATTAAACCGGTTTATTCCATCCCAGGTAGAGAACCATAGAATGCCATTATGATCTTGCGCCATACTCATGATAGAGTTTTGGGACAGTCCGTCTTCCGAAGAATAATGGGTGAAGATACAATTAGGCTGACTTTTTACACCTAAGAAGAACAGCAAAAAGAATATAAGTATGATGTGTCTTTTCATATCCTAGATTTTCATGTGAGTGATATGACAAAAGTAGGCAAAATACAAGGAATACCGAAGCGTAAGCTCCTAAAAAAATAAAAGGAGCAACGTTAAATTGCCCCTTCCATGCATTATCTCTTTAGATTTTGCAGCAATGCGTTCCCATCCTTTACAGGATTCCAGCCGTCATCACCGGCAAGTATCTGAGTCTCACTGTAATTCTTAGTATCCTTCAGTTGCTTTCCGAATGAGGCACGGGCACCGGTATCGGCGCCTTCCCCCGTATTCTGATATTCGGCATAGAACACTGTTTTCTCATTTTCCGCTTTTCCCCAGTTGTTCCAACCCGCCGGAAGAATATGTTTTCCTAAATCACAATGGATGAATACGGCTTGCGCATACGGACGCCAAGGACGGGAAAAATAGACTTTCCGCGCCTCATCCGCACCTGTGAGTTTGCAATTTATAAAGACATATCCGTATTTCTTCCCTTTGTCTGTAGATGGAGCCGTGACATACCCGTCACCCAAACTATGAATGGTGCAATCCTTGAATAATGCCGTAGACCAACCGAAGATAAAATCGACCGTTCCTTCTATATAGCAATGATCATAGAACTGGCGGCTATTTTTTCCATAAGTATATAAGGTATCCTGATTACCCAAGAAACGGCAATTCTTGAAATAAGCACGGTCACTGCTGACGAAACAAGCAACAGCCTGACCTACCCTGCCTGCACTGTTCTCAAAAGTAATATTCTCTGCATAGAAATCAGGAGCATAGATATAACAGGTAGAAGAACCGGAGGTAGACATTTCTTCTCCGAAACGGTTCTTCCTGGAAGCATAATCATCATTAGTCAAGACAGCCCCGTCCTCACCAATCAGCGAAATACTGATCTTGCTTTCGGGTACAACAACCTTTTCCTTATAGACTCCCTTACGAACCAGGATTGTAGTACGTCCCGCTTTCCGAAAATCGGGAACGGCATTGATCGCCTCCTGAATGGTAAAGAAGTCACCGCTTCCATCTTTTGCCACAACAAAGTCATAGTGGCGGACAAACGGAGCCAAGGCAGGTACTTCCTTTGCAATAGCATCTACCGTCAATCCGGCAATAGTGCGTGCACCATACTCATTCAGGTGTGTATTGTCTTCACGACCTTTGGGGCAAGCGGCACAAACTCCTTCCGGAATCCACATAAAGAGTTTCTTTGAAGGCTCTGCACCCAGTCCTTCAACCAAGTCATGAGTGATCTTGTTCATATCCACAAAGGGAACATTCAATTCCTTTGCCACATTGCGGGGAGAATCCAAGTATTTTCCATGCGTATCAATCAGGACATCCCCATCTTTCGGAGCCGCATCTTTCGATAAATCCTTGCGTACATCATCCTCGGCCACTGCATTCTTATTATCGCGAAAGTTACGACGGACAATAGCATTGAACAATACAGGAATACCACCCTTCGCCCGTGTTTCCTTCACAAAACGGCGCAAATTATCATCAAAAGTCGTCCCAGGATCCGTATGGCGTTTTTCATCCGCCTTTTCATCGTTATGACCGAACTGGATAAAGACATAATCGCCCGGTTTCACTCTGTTTATAACTACTTCCCATAGGCCTTCATCAATAAAACTTTTAGAACTCCGGCCATTCTTTGCATGATTCTCCACACGGACATCTTCACTGAAGTATCCGCCAAGCACATGTCCCCAGCCGCGTTCCCGGTTGCCTCCGCCCAATGACTTGTTCGCCATGGTGGAGTCGCCTATCATGAAGATAGTAAGGGTGCGGTCGGTGGTAAATGCAGAAAATAACAATATGGCAATCAATGCCATCAACATCTTTAGTTTCATCTCTTTCTATTTTAATTTTTTATTAAAGAATTCCAGCACGTCAGCCTGTATCTCCTTACTACAGAAATGAGGCAAATCATAAAATTTAGTGGTCAATTCCTGTTCTGCCGATTGGCTTTTCCAAACATCATTCATAGTAGAGAATGCACTTTTCACTCCATCAACAGGAAAAAGCTTGTCGCGCAAGCCATTGATAAACAACATCGGTTTGGGACAGGCGATGGATGCCACATGCGGATAATCCATCCGGTTGCGGATGCCGGGGATAATCATGGAATAAGCGGAACCACCTTTGTTCTGGTTATTGGTCAGTGTCATCAGGCTGTCCGTGGTGTTCATCCAACAAACAGCCGCGCCTGCCTTTACCACATCCGTAGCGGCACTTACCATCCAAGCACGATGCGCTCCCATCGAGAAGCCCATTACACCTACCTTATTCTTATCAACTGCCGGAAGTTCCGCTAGAAATTCCGCACTGCGAATATCATCCCAGGCAATCAAAGCTCCCCATGACATTCCCATCTGTAACAGATTGGCAGCCAATGCTTGCTGGGAATCATAACGTACACCTTCCGTCCGTCCGCGCTCTCCCCAGAATAATGCATCCACAGAGAGTACCACATATCCATTGGCAGCCAAGTAATCGCCCACATATTGCTGATCATAACATTTTTCCGCCCACTCATCAGCGTCAGCCAGTACGGAGTCCTCTACTCCGAAAGGACGGACCATCTTTTCTTTCCCAATGGAGAAATGTGCGCCGTGATCGTGAAGCAGCAACACTGCCGGAAAGGGCCCTTTGCCCTCAGGAACCAACAGGTAGGCAGGCACACGGGAGTAGCCCGATACATTGAATACGATCTTTTTTGCCGTATAGCCGGGACGTTGCTCTGTAGCGGTCACCTCCATATCAAAAGGAATTGCCGGAGGAGCAGGTTGCATGCAATCCAGCAATGTCTTTCTTGCCTCTGCACGCCATTCTTTAAAATCTTTAATGGAAGAATTGCCCCATGCCATGGGATAAGTGAGACTTTCTTTCAACTGCCGATAGAAAAGGGGCATATCATTTTGAATCTCATAGCCTTTTTGAGCAAAGGCTATGAGAGTTATTCCCAAAAACAAAAAACTACATACGGTTCTTTTCATATATCCATACCTATTTATTTATCAAGGTAATTAATCAATTTCATCATATTATTAATGTAGTCACCCACTGAAATGCACAATTCTCCGGTGGTACACGGATAAGGCGATGTATCATTATCATCTCCCACCATAGTGCTGACATATTTGGTTTCATTGCTCGGGCCGGAAACGGTATAAGGTTTATACGGATTGGAAGTAGTCTTGAGAGGAGTGAGCCAGCAACCCTCTTTCGATAAAGCCTTCACCAGTTCCTGTGCCACATCTGCCGATGCTTCGCCACGCAAACGAGTGTAATATTTAGGCAAAGGTACTAAATGATCTTGCAACAGGGGCGAGTCCTTGGCCAATTCTTCTACAGGAATTTTCTTCACCTGTTCATAGCGGCGGCGCAACTCGGACGGATTAATGAAAGCTGCCGAACTATAATGCCCTATTGTATTTGCTATATCCTGATCAATATAATAGGTACCGTTTTTCACATTAGTACCTTTGCGATGCACGTACAATGGTTTGCCGTCATCGGGATCTACAAAACGGGGAACCAGAATCACTTCCGGATTATTGCTCTGTTGTTTCCACTTCTTTACGTCGGATTCGGGCAGTTTCATGGATTCCAAAAATTCGATAGCTGCCGGTATGCCTGCCAAGAAACGGGTATCGGCAGTCAATTTATAATAATCCATCAATTTATAAACCATATCTGCCGTAGTACGCGTATTGACACTACGCGGTTCATAGGAACGGGCATGTGCAGGTTTCAAGTCGTCTACCGTATATTGGTCTGACCATCCGGCGTAGGGTTTGCCCTGTTGCAGAGTTATAATGAGGTACATGGCACGCATCACCGGCTCTTTTACTCCCTGCAATCCCATAGACTGATAACATTGAAGCAGAAACTCGGTAGCATCAGGAATAACATCATCATTCAGAGTGATGAAAGAAGAATAGTCTTTCTTGCCTTGGAAAGGATGATCGTACATCAGCGGATAGCGCTGTGGCCATCCTCCTATCGGATATTGGCTCTCTAATACGAAATTTATCACTTTATCAAGTGCCGGACGAAAAGTGGGATCATTCTTTTCCACATACATACGAAGCAGGAATTTAGCAGCTTCCATGGTTCCCGCATCATCATAAGTGGCATTTCCGTAATAGTGCTGAAATTCTTCCAGGCGCCAGCCGTTCTTTCCTACCGTATCATACCAAGATTTCAGAGAATTTTCACCGGCGAAGTCGAATACATAGTTCCATCCTCCGCATTCCAGTTGTCCCCAGATTAAAGCGTTGGCAACCTTCTTGGCAGCCTCATAATAATATTCATCGCCGGTTGCATGATAAGCATCGAGCAACAAATGTCCTACAGAGGGAGTTCCCGGCGGCTGAATCCATACCATGGTACGTTTCGCTTCCATTTCACCCCATGAGCGCGACATGTCCGGCAAATAATTCCAAACAAAACCACCGTTGTAGCTTACCTTGTCCATCATGAACTGAGTGGCAGTCTTCATGGTCTTTACTACTTGCTCATCCAACTTTTTATTAGTCTGGGCCATGCCCGAGCAAGCAAAGTTTGCCATGCAAAGGCAAAGGGCAACCTTTCCCCAATTTTTCTTTAATGTGTTTTTCATTGTTACTTTAGCGTTTTTGATTTAAGTTTGAATTTCACTATGAAGCAAAATAAGCCATTTTCCGGGGTATAGGGCTGTAATATTTGGTCTTTTCCTCGTATATTTTAGTCACGGTGAAACATCCTCCTTATATTATATATATATTTGAAGAAAAGTTTTAGTTATTCATTTTTTAAAGCAATATACTATGAATCGAAAATTAAGAACCGCATTGTATGCTTGCGCCTTGATGGCTCCGTTGATGCTGCAAAGCTGCAATGCACAAAGTGAGAAAAAAGAGGGTAACACGGAGTGTACCGAAGAAACAAACCAAAACACAGAAAAGAAGGTTATGACAACAGGTAGTGAAAACTTCATCTTTGCGGAAGGCAAAGAATGGGAACCGGCAGGCGAAGGTGTAGTGCGCCAGATAATGGGATATAATGACGACATTATGCTCGTTAAGGTAAAATTTGAAAAAGGTGCCGTGGGCTCCGTACATCACCACATCCATTCACAAGTGACTTATGTGGAAAGTGGAAAATTTGAGTTTACCATCAAAGGGGTGAAGAAGATTGTATCCGCAGGAGATTGCTTGTATAAAGAGCCGGATGCCGAACACGGTTGCGTATGTTTGGAAGCCGGTATGCTGATTGACTGTTTCAGTCCGATGCGTGCTGATTTTTTGGAGAAGAAATAAATACTTTCACCCACTGTAGGGGCGGAAAACTTTCCGCCCGATGACATAAAGCCTAGATTTTATAACTTTCGTGAATGTATTCGGGCGGAAAATGTTCCGCCCCTACAAGTGGATGTTATTTCTTAATCCACAAAACGAATAGCACGTCCGCTTAACCGCATTAAATCCGGTAAATCATAGTATTTCAATACACCATACAGAACATTGGAGTACATATCCCGTTGCATCGGATTCATAATGAAATCGTTCCACGTCTTTACACTGCCTGTAATATCCGCACTGCTTATTCTAGGATCCAAGTAGGCTGCATGGATAACAGCCGGTCCATAAATTCCATTAGCATACACCTTTACCCGGTGTCCTTTCAAAGCCTCATGCTCCGAACAGAAATCGAGCAAAGTCAATAGATCTACCACACGCTGTCCCATAATAGGACGCCCGGTATGCAGACTGATCATCGCATTACGATATTCCCGGTTCCAATACTTGGATTCATTATAAAAAGCAGGATCGGTTGTTTCTCCCATTCCACGTAAATCTGCCAACAACAGGATTGTTCCTTCCGTCAAAGCTGCCGTGATATTAGTATATTCACTTAAATACGCACCTTTTCCTTCTTCCTGCAATCGCAATACGACGGGAGAATCTGCATTGGCTTTCGCCGGAACAATAAGGATACAAGGAATAGGCATTTCTCCTTCTCTGATGATTTGGAATTTATACTGTTCATATTCCCTCATCGAACTGTGTCCGGTGGGTTCTATTCTTATTTTAGTAGTAGGCAATCCTTTCAATCCTAGTAGTTCCAGTACTTTTGCCTGTATTGCTTTCTTTCCCTTGGCAAGAAAAGCCTTGCGCTGTGAAGCCCATCCACTCACCAAACGGGCATTATCTTCCATCGTACTGATGGCAGAGGGAAGCGAAATATTTACCTGACCCTTTTCCGTACAAAGCACATCTGCCAGTTGGAAACGCTCCTGTGGCGCTTCTTTTACCGGAGACTTGTCATTCTTCAGCCAAAGTTTAAACCAGCTTACCAATTTTTGCTTCTTCTCCGCACCCAGTCCGTGTCCTGTTTCTACTGTCAGCATATCCACTTTCCCGGGACATCCCAATACCTTATAGCATTGCTGAAGTTCACCGAAGCCTTGTTGGGCTCCCCATAGATCAACAAAATCATATTTACCACTTAGGATCAGCAAAGGACGAGGTGCCATCATCATGGCAAAATCAGGAACTTCCAGTTGCTCACGACCTTCGTAGGGAATGTGTTGGCAACCATCCGACGGTCCTTGCAATTCAAGAGTACGCTCGCGGGTGGAGAAGAAACTACAGATAGCTGCCACTTTTACACGCGGGTCCAGTCCTACATAATAGGCCGTTTGCGTGCCTCCTCCCGATGAGCCGTAAATTCCGATATGATCTGGATCAATATCGCTGCGGGTCAACAGATAATCCAAAGCCCGATGGTTATCCCAATATTCCTGTGCCGCCAGGCTGGTTCCAACTAAATTGAAACCTGCATTCAGCAAGGTATGTTCCGTTGTGGCTCCACGGGTCAGCGGTTTTCCCTCTCCATCTATCAGTTGCAGACGTTCCCCTTGTCCTATCGGATCGACAACGAGTACGGCAATGCCGTTGGTTGCCATCAGGATGGCCGAACTTGAAGACGGTCCTTTTCCGTTCAATCCATGTCCGCAAAGTTCCAATGCGGCAGGAACGGGTGCGGGTACGTGATCCGGCATATAGAGATTTGCCGTAACATACCGCCCCGGCTTACTTTCAAATATGATTTTCTCTATATGATAACCTGTACCTTGTACCCTGCCCACGATCTGCGGGTTCAGGTCACCTTTCTCCGGGAAATCTCCTACGATCTTTTTATAACGCTCGCGGCAACCTTCCAAGTATTTCTGCATTTCTCCGGAAGATGTAAATGCCTTGCGGATAGCCGTCTGCCGATCAGCAAACTGTTGATGGACATCACGCATCAGATAAGAGTTGTAAGCATTGCTCTGGCTCCAGGTCAATGCCCTGAACTCGTTTTGGGAGAATGCTGTGCATACACTTGCCAAGATTCCCAAACCGGCACACCATGTGCGAAAATTTATTATTCTTTTCATCATTTCAGTCATTAAAGTTATCGGGCAATTATTTCTACTTTCTGTCGATTATCTCCTGCCGTTTTTACATACAGGCGCTTGTGTTCGCCATCATAGAACCAACCGGTTTTAACATCCGTATCGGCCATAGATGCCAATCGCGAAAGCGGTTTGCCATTCTCTGTTA
The DNA here is from genome assembly GCA_902388365.1 of uncultured Bacteroides sp. GTDB lineage: Bacteria > Bacteroidota > Bacteroidia > Bacteroidales > Bacteroidaceae > Phocaeicola. The sequence continues at coordinate 64,748 of CABMPB010000012.1, forward strand.
CAGATCGGGGAGCATTCTGCAAATATGCTTTTACCAGATAGGAATGGCGGGCAGGTACATATTTCCCCACCGGACAGTCTGCTGTAAACGTCCAATCGTTGTCATTCAGCACGCTGGTAAAACGGGTCAAGGCATTTATCTCTTTTTGATAATCCATAGAGATGCCATCATCTTCATACATCTCATAAGAAGATGTTCCCGAAGGGTAAACATCCAGTGTAATCACATCCACCGGCTTCTGGTCTATCCACTGCATAGCAGGCTGCATAGGAATAATGGCTCCCGCTTTTATATAGATAGGCAGCACATCCAAGGGAGTGAGGAAAGACTTATACTGACGTCCTTCATAGCGTTCACCTGTTTCATAATCAAACCATTCTCCTCCGGGGAAATAGACATGCTGGCTCAGTGCACCCTTAGTAGTCACCGGGCAAACCATCATCCACGGGCCGAACATATATTGACGTGTCAGTTGATAGGTGTTTTCATCCTGGGGATAGTCCATAACCAGTGGAGTCATCATAGGGCGGGCTGTCTTATGAAGTTGGTAGGCATTACTATAGATATAAGGTATCAGCGTGTAACGCAGGCTATCATATTTTATGAAATTAGCCAAAGCCTCCGGCCCGTAGGTCCACGGTTCATGATAGCGGGGGTGATCCATGCCGAATACCATGGCAATGGGGGACAACATTCCAAACTGTACCCAACGGGTGTACAACTCCGTGTCATAGGGCGAATATTGTTCAAAGCCTCCCATGCAATGTGTCCAGTTGCCCACGCCACTCATGCCGATGTTCAGTCCGGCACGTATCACCGGTTCAAACCATTGCCATTCACTGCCCCAGTCTCCTGCCCAGATATAAGGATAACGCTGAATGCCGGCATATCCTTCACGGGTATGGGTCAGCCCTCTCATATTATTATACTCTTGAAACTTGCGATAAGGAGCCTCAGCGTATGCCAAAGGATAAACATTATGCAGATCTTTCAGATCCATGGTGCCACCCACATCTGTCTTTACGAATTTGGCGCCAATGGAGGCTACTTTCATGACTCCGTTCTCCCACCACCAGTCCACAGCTTTCGGATCAAAGAAGTTCACCAACCCTTCCGATTTTGCTCCGGGATATAAGACATTCCCTTGTTCGCGGGCTTTGTCCAGCAAATGATACTGAGGCCCATTATCCAATATGGAACGGATATGCAATCCCACCATCTTCACATTCTGGGCATAGCAATCATCGAACATGGCTTTCGGGTCTTTGAAGGTTTCACGCCATTCAAAGCAGCAACCGCCATTGCCGTAAGTGGTATTGAACAATCTCCAGGTAGAGTCCAGCCAAAGCAAGTCAAAGGGAACTCCCTCTTCACGCAGGCGTTTACACAGGGCAGGCGGATATTTATCGGAAGTCATCTGTTCATTTTTCCAAGTGCCACCGGCATAAGTACCTACATGCAACCCCATTGCAAAGCGGGGAAGCATAGGAGATTTTCCTGTTAAATCCGTGTAACGGTCAATCAGGGTATAAAAATCCGGACCGTAAATAAAATAGTAGTCCAAATCACCTCCAAAAGCTTTGAATGAATAATACTCGCTGCTGTCCCATCCCATATTCCACTCTGTAGCAAATGCGGTGTGGAAGAATACGCCGTATCCCTTTGTACTCATCATAAAAGGTACCGGACAATAATTGGCACGCAGAATATCTTTTCCGCCTACAGCGGGTTTCACTCCTCTGCCCAACTCTACATTCAAGTACACCTTGCGTCCTCTCTGATCCATAAAGTCCATACGCTCTCCGAATCCGAAGAAATGTTCATCGGGCTGCAAAGCTACTTTCGTCTTTACGGAGTCTGCATACAGTTTCCGGTCTGCCAGTTCGGAATACAGGACAGTACCGTCCTTCCCGGATACAGTGAGGCAAAATGGGGATTTTGATGCTTTTATAATCAGCTTATCAGTTGTAATCACCCATTCCGCTGTCTTTTCTTCTACGGAATAATTTACGGGGGCAAAATCATATTTGCGCACCATCCACTGTTCATTCTCAGGAAATTCCTTTCCCTGAGTGTGGCGCACACGGAACATGTCATCCGTACAGAACTCCAGTTTCACACTGCCTTCCGGCAACGTAAACAATAATTCATTTCCTTTCTTCTGAAAAGAAGTATCAATAGCCCATATCCCTATACAATACAAGCATAAACCTATACACAAGGCAAGTTTCTTCATGGTATTAGTTATTTTTTAATTTATCTATTGGCTTCCTTTACTAAATTCAACAATAATTGTTGTCCTACCACATTGGCGCGGTTCTCACTCTTAGTATTAAAAGTATTCATGGATTCATTCATGCCATCCATATCCACAGGAGCCACATAAGCTTTGACATCCTTTATGCAGGCAGGTATATCCAATGTGGTAATAATTACTTTTCCGCTTCCGGCAGGAATAACACTCAGGGCAGAATACACTTCTTTCTTATGATCCGAGACACAGCCCACCAGCGTTTCACCATTGAAACAGCGCAATCCTACGCGATGCCGGTTATAAGTTGCAAAGCATTGATATTCCCAGTTGAAGGCACAATTCACTGGTAAACCTTCGAAGATGCGATGTTCTCGGTTGAAGAAGTTTCCGCCATACCAGGATGTACCCAACTTTTTGGAACCGCGATAATCCAAGACTTCTTTATCTGCCAGAAACTCAGCCCATCTTTCGGCATTATCGACTATGATTAGTGTATGACCTTTGTAAACCCACTCCATGATGTCACTCATTCCGCTTCCCCACTGGGTAGGTTCATAAGCGCCGACCAACAGATAATCTCCGGCAGGAGTTCCTCCTGCATAAACAGGAATATCAAGACCTACTGTTTTCATAAAGTTGGACAAGGTACCCGTGGTGTCAGCAATAGAACCATTGGCCGTTATGCCTTGTGTATTCAAATCCACGGCAAACAAGGCATCTTCACCTGTAGCCAGAGTAGTCTTACCTTTCATCAATTTGGCTTCAACAGTGATATAGCCTGTTGTCGGGGGAACAAAACTCCATCCGGCGTGCAGGCATTGCCCGTATACATTCCCTCCTTTTACCTGTGCACGGACGGTGTGGGTAGCCAAGGTCACTCCTTTCTCATCTTTAGCCGTGAGATGAAGCGAATAAGCCCCTTGCAGGTTCTTTTCATTGACAATATAAGTATCTACCGTAGTGGTATCTCCGGCACTCAATACTTTCCGATTCATTTTCACTGCCAGAAACAAGGGTTGGTTATAGCGTGCCATCACTTCCACATCTCCTTTAGGGTAGCGATAATTATCCACTATTCCCGAGTGGTTTTCCAGCTTCATGCTTTCCCATCCATTTACAGCATAGGCATCGACCGTATTGCTGATACGAATATTCTCAATCATTCTGCCTTGATAGTAGAATGACACATTTCCCATAGCACGGGTTAAATCATCCACCGTGGGGAATGCCTTTTCAAACCCGTTTTGTTTCAGGAACGAATCATAGGCATCATACCATTTCAGATAGTCATCGGCTTCCCATCCGGTTGTCTTACCGGATTTCAGTATTTCGTCACGGATCAACTGCAACCGTGGAGGAGTGCCAATGGCTCCGTCTTCTCCCCAATAAACAATCTCGTCTTTATGATTCGAGAAGCGATGGTAATTATCCTTACCTAGATACAGATTGTCGTGATAGCATCCCGGTCCCCCAGCATGATGCCTGTCATACCAACCGTAATCATAGAAGGTCGTATCATTAGGCATTAAGTGCAATTTGAAACGGGCATTCGCTTCATTCTCCGGATTCTCTCCATTACTGGAATTGTAAGTAAGAATACGGGTGGGATCTAAAGAATGGGCCATGCGCATCTGTGCATAGTCTTGTGCCTGGGGCCATGCTCCGCGTTCATTATGCAGATTATAGATTATCAGGGAAGGATGGTTACGGTCACGCTTGACCATACGTGCCAGCTTCTCATTACGATAGGCAAAATAGAAATTGCTTTGCATATTATTGTCATCGAAATGATTGGCCGGATACTGATTGCCTCCCGGTTCTTCAAAATACAATAGACCTAATTCATCTGCATAATCCAATACATTGGTATGCCCGATGGTGCGATGGAAATTCAACATGTTAAGTCCCAGTTTTTTAGCGATTTCTACCTGCCGCTTCGCCAGTTCATCCGATGGAGTGATGCCATTATCCGGCCAGAAGCTCCATGAAATGGCTGTACGAAGAACTATTCTTTTTCCATTCAGGAAGAACTGTTTATCTCCATTTGTGTCTTTTACTTCAAACCATCTGAACCCGAAACGTTGTGTATAGTTATCTTTATCCAGCGATACTGATAAATCATAAAGATCAGGCGAGTCTACGCTCCATAATTTTGCAGAAGGCAGATGGATGCGATAGGTTTGCTTATTATCTCCTACAGCCAGACTTTTAACCGGATATGCTTTTTGATAGAGGATCTTATCGCCTTTATGTTCTTTTACTATCAAAAGGATTTTCTGATCTGTTACCGGCTTCCCGGTTTTATTGCAAGCTGTTACTTCCACCTCTATAGCATGAGGGTTTGGCTGGTTCTTTACAAATACATCTTCCACATACAGTTTGTCGGTTGCAAGCAATTCCACTTTCCCGGTTATGCCGCCGAAACCATGAGACGGATTGGTTCTATATTCTCCCCAAGTATAAACCTGGGAGTCTTTCCAATTGAAGTTTCCATTCGGATCGGTGATGCGGAAAGCGATTACATTTTCCTGACCAGGGTTTATAAATGGAGTCACATCAATGGTAAATGGGGTACTGTTCACCAGATCATATCCCGCCAGTTTTTTATTGACAAAGATTTCTGCCCTGAAACGGACGGAACCGACATTCATCACGATGCGCTTGTTCTTCCAATCAGCAGGCACATTTATCTTGGTATCAAACCAAGAGACTCCAACATAATTTCCGGTCACTCCGAATGTTTCTCCATTCCATCCCCATAGATGCTGCTCTACTGTGGCCGGAAGCGTTACTCCCTTCTTATCCGGAGTATCCAATAATTGCCAGCCGCCGGTAGGTTCATTGACTGGTAACCCACTCCTATCAACCGGGGGGAGATGAAGTTTATCATTCTGCCATGTGGCAGAATGGTCCAATGTTATATTCCATGGACTATTTGATAAATCAATACTGGCTCTTTGCCCCTTTATGGAAGGTATAGCCAATAATAGATAACTTATTAAAACGAGCACTATTTTTATTGTAAACTTCATTTTGCCTCTGTTTTTCATTGTTTTATAGTGCAAAAGGAGTATATCGAAGTATCCTTCTTATAGCATACTCCTTTTACAATTATATTATTATTTCGTATAACCCGGGTTCTGTTTAAATTCCTCTTTATTAGTTACCGCATCTAATTGATTTTGAGGTATCGGTCGCAGCATATGATATTCTTGGATATTATCTTTAGCATCCATATTATGTAATTTCACATAATCCACCAACTTTTTTGTGCGTTTCAAGTCAAACCAGCGTATTTGCTCTCCACAAAGTTCTCTGGCTCTTTCATCCATAATAAAATCAAGAGTCAACTGCGCTTCAGTAATTCTCATATCATTCTCCTTACCCGGCAAAGCACGCTTTATCAAGAAATCATTCATTAAATCTACTGCTTCTTTCTTATTGGTTTGCATCAAAGCCTCAGCAGCAATGAAATACATTTCCGGCAAACGAATCACAAAAGCGTCCCGTTGGCACCAATCCTGATTGTAAACAGCTGTAGGATCAGCAAATTTATGCATCTCTACATATTGGGATCTTAATATGGCCTGACCATCTGAAGTATATACATCATTGACATCCAGCAAACGATAGCGTTTGGATGCCCAGTTTTTTTGTGCACCGGTTGCAGCCGTTTTCATTATATAAATAGCCGTGTCACCTGTAACCATTAAAGGATAAACTTTCAAATCGCTCTCCGACAATGGGTTTTTATTGGCATACCATGCATCTTTAAATGTCACCTTATAGCGTTGGTCTATTTCCTCATTATACAGTTGTAAAAGATACCTGGACGGCATATATCTCTGGAATGGACGTGCATTCAATATATCACGTTCCATGCCGGCTTCCTTATCATATTTCATCACAAAGTCTACAATTCCTTTATTACCGCAACCTGTAGCTGTGGCATCAAAAGCATTGTTTGATAATTCAGAATTTGTATAATTTATAGAGAAAATAGCCTCTTTATTCGTTCCTCCGTCACAGTTGGCAATATCCCACATATCATTATAATCATCATAGAAGGAATAACGCTGGCTATTTATAATATCTTTTGCTAATGTGGCAGCCTCTGAATAAAGTGACGCATCTCCTGTTGCACAAGCCCGTGTCAAGCATGCTCTGGCTTTAAATGCTTTCGCCACATCTTGAGTAATTCTACCATCCACAGATTTACCGGGAGCCAACTGACTGATAGCTATGTCCAAATCATCAAAAATGACTTTGTAGAAATCTTCGACTGATGAACGGTGCGCCTCAGTGACTGCTCCGATTATCGGTTCCGTATTCAGCACAACATCTCCCCAAGTCTCCGTAATCAGCCACAAGTAAAAAGCTCTCCAGAACTTAGCCTGCCCTTCATATGATTTATTCTCTGCTTCCGTCAAAACATCATTGGGTAACAAAGAAATGGCCTGATTACACGCACTTAATGACAGATACAGATTCTTCCACACATTTCCAATTGTTGATTGGGAGCCATTTAAATCAATCGTGTAATCTGCCAATTGGTTAGCTTTATTATCTCCGCCACGCAGAAATAAATCCGTACCGGATTCAGTCATGCCAAATCCATCCTCCTGGCCATAATAAGTTCTGGCACCGGAATAACAAGAGTTCAACGCACTTTCTATACCTACTTTGGTTGTCATAAACGGATCGGATGTCAATCCGCTTTTATTTGTTTCTTCCAGAAAACCTTCACAGGAAACACTGCACAAGCCAAGAAACAATATGCTGATATAAGAATATATTTTTGTTTTCATAATGATCAGATTTTAATATTACAAACTAAGATTGATACCGAATAATACCTGCTTTGCCAAGGGGAAATCCATACTTCCATTACTTTCCGGATCATAATTGGGGAAATCCGTGAAAGTGATAAAGTTGTTCAAGGAACAGTAAATACGTAGTTTCTGAACCATCATTTTGGATGCCCATTCCTTCGGCAATGTATATCCCAATGTTATATCACGGATCTTAACAAAAGATGCCTTACGGAATGCCAAGGAAGATTGCAGCAAATAACTATTTGTAGAATAACCACTATTAGGACGAGGATATTCATTACTAGGATTCTCCGGAGTCCAGTAATTTACAGGAGCACTATTTTCCAATGCACTTGGTTTGTACAACTGAGTATAAGCATCTTTCACATATTGACCGATACGGCCATAGATGAAGAACATCAAATCAAAATTCTTGTAAGTTATATTATTGGTGATACCAAATGTGTACTTAGGAACCTTAGAGAAAATCACACGGTCGTCTGTTGAAAATACACCTTCTCCTTCCGATCCCTTCGGAGACATATCTGCAACCTTAATATCACCGGGCTTGAATCCTCCAAAAGCTTTAGCCTGTTCTTCCTCACCCAGTTGCCAAATACCAATCTTCTTATAATCATAAAAGACCTGAGTAGGAGAACCTACAAACCATAGGTTACCTTCATCACGAGTTACACCGCTATTCAGCGCTTTAATCTTTTCACGATTCAAACTATAAGTCCAATCGGTGTTCCATGTAAAATCTTTATTTTGGAACCAGATAGTATTCAAGGTAACTTCAATACCTTTATTTTCTGTTTTACCTATATTCTGCATGACAGATGTGTATCCGGTAGAACTTGGCAACAAACTGGGAAGCAGTAAATCGGAAGTCTTAGAAATGTATGCATCAACTGTACCGGAAACCCGATTATTCAATATGGCAAAGTCCAATCCCAGATTCCATGTGGATGTTTTCTCCCAAGTCAAGTCTTTATTTGAAATCTCACTGGGATAATAACCATAAACAGTATTGCCGAATGCATACACAGACTTTTTAAGTCCCCCTAAAGTAGCATAAGCATCAATCGCACTATTGCCGGCAACACCCCAACTCAGACGTAGCTTCAAATTGCTAAAGACATCCTGATCGGACATAAAACCTTCTTCGGAAATACGCCATGCAGCAGATGCAGATGGAAAATATCCCCATTTATGACCTTTTGCCAAAACAGAAGAGCCGTCAGCACGCAGAGAAGCTTGGAATAAATAACGTTCATTAAATTTATAATTCAATCTTCCAAAGAAAGAAACCATCTGCGTTTCAGTCAATTTGCTTGTCGTTTCTTTAGAGTCTGCATTTGCACCCAAATCATGGAAGGAAGTTAAAGCAGAAGGCTGATTGGCTCCACTACCCATAACATCATCATAACCATATGCAGTGGTACTACTACCCACCATTGCAGTTAAACTGTGTTTCCCCAGTGTTTTAGAATAATTCATGATATTCTCCCAAGTATATCGCCAACTATTATCAGCCTTTACCGAAGAGGTGGATTTTACCCCCAGATTGGCCACTGTATTCTTATCTTTATAAATACCTTCACGGTTATCAGTTATGTCAATGCCTATTGTAGACTTAAAAAGCAGGTCTTTCATGATGTTCACATTCAGATATCCGGAAGCAAACATACGTTTGGTGCGAATATTATCCTCAAAAGCACCCGGTTGCTCATCACACAGAGGACTAAATGCCGAACTGTTGCCCGGAGCCGGATTTAATATAAAGTTGCCATCATCATCATAAGCCCTACCGATACAAGGAATCTTATTTGCCAGATTCAGCGGGTTTTGTCGTTTATCCTGATCCTTGAATGTATAAGAAACATTCACACCTACATTGAATATGCTATTTATCTTATGATCAAGGCTTACGCGTCCATTGTAACGTTTCAAAATATCATTCTTCAATAAACCTTGGTCATCCTGAAACCCAAACGACAAAGAGAAGGAAGTCTTTTCCGTTCCGCCGGACATGCTTATCTCATAATTCTGAGTTACCCCGGTTCCTAATAGCAAGTCTTGCCAATCCACCCAATAGCCTTTATCCAAATACTCCAATTCCTCGGCATTAAAGATTAATGCATCATCCATATACTGATCAGGAGCAGCCGAATTAGTCGTTCTATACGCCTCTCGCTTTAACTGGGCATATTCATTTCCATTCATCATGCGGGGATATTTAGCCTTGTTTTTAATAGATATATAGGCATTAAAATCTATCTTGGTCTTTTGTCCTTTAGCCCCCGATTTTGTTGTGATAATAATAACGCCGTTAGCACCTTTTGTACCATAAATAGCTGTAGAAGAAATATCCTTCAATACTTCAATGGACTCGATATCAGTGGGATTAATATCAACAAATGAACCGTAGTCAATACCATCAACCAGCACCAAGGGTTTATTATCAGCTTTCAAAGAGCGGTTTCCGCGCATAGTCAAAGAGACCGAAGCTCCGGGTTGACCGCTGGATTGTGTAATGTCCAACCCGGCAACTTTACCTTGCAAAGATTTCAGAGCATTCGTTGTCGGTGTAGAGGTAATGTCTGCCGGCTTTATAGATGAAATAGAACCGGTCAAATCACTTTTCTTTTGAACGCCATATCCCACAACAACCACTTCATCCAAAGATTGAGTATCATCTTTCATTACCACATTAATAACCGATTGCTTTCCCACCTTTATTTCTTGGGTTAAATACCCAATATAGGTAACGACTAAAACATCCGTATCTTTCACATCAGCCAACGAATAATTACCATCAAAATCAGTGATTGCGCCATTCGTGGTTCCTTTTACCAATACATTCACTCCAATCATGGGTTCACCTGTATTGTCTACAATCTTTCCTTTTATGATATTGGATTGTTTGATTCCTTCCGAAGCAGCTTTTTTATCAGCAGTAGAAATTAAGATATTATCACCATCAACCTGATAAGTTATGTTAGTACCCTGGAATAATTTATTGAGAATCGCATTAATATTGCTATTCTCTACCTTTATACTTATCTTTTGTTTAGTGTTTACCTTATCATTCAAGACAAATAAATAACTTGATTGCTGTTCTATCAGATTAATCACATTTTCAAGTGTTTCATTTTTACATGAAATAGTGATATCTGTCCGATCTGCCGCTTGTGCATACATTGAATGGAATGAAAGACACAAGAGCAACAATGTAGTCTTCAGTAATCTCCCGACAGACCGTCCAATAATCGGCCTACCGCATACGTTCAAATAAGTTGTTTTCATGTTATTAGATTTTAGTTTTTAAAATATAAGTGTGTTTTCAGTATTTACTTCAATCTCATTTGATATAGATTATTTGTTTTTCTTCATCTTGCTCTATGGTAAACGGAGCGTCTTTTTGCAATAACCGGAGAGCATTAACAACTCCGCTGCTTTGCCTGAATTTACCGGTATATTTATATTGCTCAATAGTTTTGTTTTGAACAACAATGCTATCACCAAAGTATTTAGTAAATGTTTTCATTATATCCTTAAACTTTGCACTCTTTATGCAAATCAGCCCTTCACGCCACCTGAACTGATCATAATCCTCTATTGTCTTTAAATGATTCCTGCCATTTCCATAACAACAGACCATCTGACCGGGTTTCAAATAAATATGATCACCTTTTACTTTGACTTGCACTTTCCCTTCAAATAAAGAAGTTTTAAAAACATCAGTACCAGAATAAGCCTCCAAGTTAAAATGTGTTCCCAATACTTTCACTTCTCCCTTCGAGGTATATACATTAAATGGTTTCTCTTTATCGGGAGCAACTTCAAAGTATGCTTCTCCATCAAGTTTCACCCTGCGTTGGTTTTCAGCAAAGACCGAAGGGTAGCTAAACGTCGTATTTGAATTGAGCCATACCGATGTTCCATCAGCCAATATTAGATTGATTCTTTGACCGGCAGGTACATTGATAGTCTGCAACATGGCGGAGCTTTCAGCCAAATTTTGGTATCTATAAACCAGGATTGTTGTTATTAACAAAAGAATGACAGCAGCTATTCTTACTGTATAATTCACCACCCGATGCAAAACCGGCTTATGCTTCTGACAAGACAGTTCTGTTTCGTTTACTAACAATATGCCGGCATCAAAGATTTTCTTTTCACGGCATAAAGTCTCATAGTTAGCCGGTGAACTTTCCGCCCATTGCTTAATGGTTTCTTTTTGCTTATCTGAAGCTCTGCCGGCAAAGAAATTATAGAGTGATAATAGTTCCATTTGTTTCTTTATTTACCTTATAGGCACATGATGGAAGAAACACCCTAAAAGAAAAATAAAAAAAAGATCTAAATAAGAGAAATCAAGCAGGAAAGATAGTCTTTAAGAACTGAACGCAGTAATTTTAGCACCTTACTAATATGATATTCAACGGTTTTTTGATTGATAGCCAAATGTTTCGCTATATCCGGATAAGACAGATCTCCATACCGGTTCATTAGAAAGATTTGCCGCGTCTTTGGAGATAGTTTTTTAAGCGTATTGGTAACAAGTTCCTGAACCTCATTCCGATAAAGTTCATAAGGATCACAGGCTGATAATGCTGATATTTTAAAATCCAATTCCCATAAGGCAAGTTCAGACAGAGAATTATTCTTTTCGATGTGAAAACGCTCCTGCCTCAAGTAATTCAAGCATTTATGCTTGATGACAGTTAATAAATAGCTTGGAATGCTTTCATCATTCCGTATTTCTTTCCGATGCTCCCAGTAATATTCCAACGCTTCCATTACAATATCTTCAGCCATAGAACTATCAGGGATATAAGTTTGCGCAAAGCGAATAAATCGTAATCTGTAATCAGTATACAATTTATTAAAAGTTTCAGTTTCCAACTTTAATAGTTCATCCATACCTTACTTTTAGTATTTGTACCTCAAACACTCATTCTTGAATATATCGATTGCGCAAACTTATCCGTTCTATTTATTTTTTGGGTTTGCTAACGTAACTAACAGGTTGCCAACCTTTAAGTACGAAAGCAGGATTTCTATAATTATTAATCAGTTCTGCATCCATAGGTTTAACTAGTTGGTGGGAATATGAATGACGTTTCGACACATCTACAGATTCGCCGGTTTCCATATCACATGTATTATACTCATACATTTTTGCTGTCTTCGCTCCTATTGCGCTCCATCCTTCGGGAATAAGGTTTTTTACCTTACAATCTATTAATACAAATTCCGCATCAGGATAAGCAGTTCCATGATTGGTATTAGTACGCCCATAACTCGCTTTTTTACCATCTTGCGTAGAAAAAGTGCACTCTACGAACACATCCCCATGATTTCCCGCTGTATTTCTTACCCATGAAAAAGGGCCGCCATCATTACGGAAGTTACTCTTATAAGCAAACAGGCTGCCACGTCCCAAAATGGTATCGCCACCGCCATCCATTTCACAAGATTCCATATAGACAGTTCCATTGGCCTGCAATGCATCTCCGGAGCCGATAATATGGACACGATATAAAGCAATCCGTTCACCATTTATCAGTAAGCCTTCTGCCTGCCCTTTCAGATCTGTAGCAACCGTTATATCTTCCATAATTATGTCATTGCAATTATCGAGCATAAAAGCTGCCCGGCGAGATGGGAAAGTGCCCGGCCACTCATTGGTTTTTAGTGTAAGAGGATGAGGATTGAATACTTCATTATTTGCATAATGCACTATTGTATTCTCCATGCCTGATCCTTTAATCTTTATATTCGATTTATTTCTGACGTACACCAGTTCCTCATAGTCTCCCGGTTCTACCAAGATAACTGTTTGTTTCTCACTGAAATCAGGAATAAGATCCAAAGCTCCTTGCACGGTATTGAAGTCTCCGGTTCCGTCTGCATCTACTACTAATGTATCTATTGAAGCAGGCGCTACGGATTTAGTAGCAAACGTCCACCTATCACTTTTACTTATTCCATTAAAGCTGCCATCAGCCAAAGTTAAGACACCTTTATCTATAGTTACGTAGTAGCTATGTCCGTACTCCAACATATTATTATGCAAATAGATAGTGGCTATGGAATCATGGACTATCACCGGATAGAAATGGAATGCATCTGTAAAACCTCCTATAATGTTAAGCTGATACTCCGGAGGAGTAGGCTCCGCCATACCCGAAGGAGTGCCCGGGCGCGTATCTTTATTGGTAGGCATTTCACTCCGGGTATAATCATAAGGTACTTTGGTATAGTCACATTCCGGTCCGTAAGTGCGGCTTTTTGTTGGTCCGGCAGGGATGCTCAGATCCAGGCTGTCTATTAATTGGTTAGTAGCTGCATCATATACCCGTATCATACCCGAATCATTAAGGACAGGAGTGTCCGGAAAGGTAAGAACTAAATGCGTATCAGGATTAACATTTTTCGAGCCCGAAGCGGGAAAAAGTTTAGCACCAACAGATTCCGCATGGTTACATGCAACCATAACAGGAAGTGCCATAATCATCAAAAAGAATGATTTTGTAGTGTTCATCATTAATTGTTTCATTTTTATCAGATTTAAATTACTCTAGTCTTGCCACTCTACTTTCAGATAATGCAGCATGGTAGTACTTTCACCGCAGCTACCCGTATGCTGTATACCGGTGCCACCAAAAGTATTCGATGTAATGTCTGCTTCAAGGTCTACAAAGAGTTTCAAGTTCGGATCTGTAACAGGGGCGGGCAAGGGAGTGGTAGTTTCGGCATGAGCTGTCAACTTTCCACCTTTCGCTTTTAGTGTTATGGTGCAATCAGTACGGTAACAGGTAGAAGAAACCGGAACTGTAATAGCTTCAGTCTTGCCATTCTCATATTTCATTAACATAAAGTCAACGGCATTGCTATACTTTGTGGTACGAATAACCCGTAACGCATAACCGCTCAAAGTGCGGGTATCGAACTTGATATATAAATCCAAATACTGCCCCGTAGCACTACCAAAACCTTGTCCGGCAGTCTTACTGGCATCTACATTCAAAGTAATTTCCATGTCACCATAGGTTCCATCCAGTGGAGTATAAAGCAAGCGAGCTCCCTTTTGATCTTGCAATAATCCCGTGCCATGAGAACCATTCATGCCTTCACCATAAACCCAATAGTCCTTATCGGGATATACTGCCCAATGATACTCTGACGTATCCAACGGTTTATATCCTCCGACAGTCCAAAAGCCGGGTAATAATTGAGGTTGATTTTTGCACGGGAAATTCTGAAAATCTGTTTCATAAGTATGGCTGATATTCACCTGCCCCTTTTTAACGGGCGATTTAGAAACAACAGCATGCTCTTTCCCCGGCAAGCAACGCAAATGCTTCGGAGCAATAGTTGCCATTAAATAATAGCCAATATCTTCTTTTACTAATTGATAATTGTATTCCGGTTCACCCAAACGTGACACAGATACAGGAAGTGCATTTGCACCATTTTTATCTGTACATCTGTACCAGGTTATCAGTGATTCATCCTTACGTCCATTTAAATCCAAGGTATAGTTCACACTAGCCCCCCCTTTATGTATACTTAGTTTAGGACTTTCAATAAAGTCCGGAGCTTTTACAAAATCCGGAGCAACCGTAAGTTCCGTCGCACATTCCAGTCCATCTACTGTGTAAGCTATTACAGTAAAATGCTTGGTTTCATCATCCTTATTAATTGCTGTTACGATACACTCATTGCCCTCTGTAACAGAAAGTCTCACATCATTCTCATAGCCTTGTTGCACTTTCCATTTCACAGGTGTATTATTTAATATGTAATTGCAATGCCTTTTTACCTGAGCAGATAACTTCACCGGTTGACTGCCGGTCTGTATAGAAGCTGTTAGCGGAGTCACAGAAAGGCAAGTTGCCATATTACCATAGTCCCGACCATCACGCATAGTTTTCTTCACTACAAGTTCTTTCACCTGTAACGGGTCCCAATCATCTTCACCTCTCAACAGATTATAGGTATTATAAACTACTTTTCCATCCTCTTCAAGCCTGAATGCACCTAACAGATTCAACTGATCCATACAAACCGTGTTATAAGGTTTATCGGCACCAATTACATAAGGTTGTCCATTCAGTTTTACATTATATTGATAACACCGCAGCCAATCCGTAGGATCATGAGTCCATCCGGCATAAACCGATTTATTGGAATGGTAACGACAATCAACTACGCTCACCGGACCTACGGATTTACAGAAATACTGACGGTCTTCATCATGACAAATATAAAAATCACTGTTCAGGAAAACCGCACCTCCCATATCACTTCTCCAAAAGGGTCTTTGACCGTAAAACCGGAGTGTACAATTGAGATACACCCCTGTACCCGTCAATGCGTCATCGGTACTTTCCATATGGCAGTTATTAAATAGTATGCGCTTGGCACCATTCAGCGGGTTCATATTCAGACGACTGATAAAATGAACATTTTCGGCTATAATCTTATCGCCATGACAATAAGCCACATGAGCCTGGGTGATGGCAGACATCCTTTTCTTGCGACTTAATTCCTTCTTCAATGGGAATTCCAAATCCACATTGCAAAAGTTTCCCATCGTCAGGTCTTTCACCAATAATCCGTCTCCCCAAAAATCAAACATGGTAAAGTTACCAATAGCTCCCTGCGTCTGTCCCCGCATGGAAGCCAATATTGTATTTCGTGGATCAGAGTTTAATCCGACCAAGTGGAGGTAGGGACATTTTACAATCAGCCCGAAAGGTTCACGTCCATTTTTGCCTACACGGATGGTGGGATCATCAGGATCATCTATCCAATACACATAAGGAGCGATATAAACCGTCATCGGTTCCTGTTCAGTTCCTGCCGTGAATTTCGTTGCAGCATCATTAAACGTATTAAATACATAGGGATACTTGGCGACTTCTTCATTAGACAACTGACCGTCAATAAAGAACGTTTTCGGACCTAGAATTATTTCCTCGCCGGCATAACGAATACGGTCTCCCATGAATTCAATAGGTCGTGAAGAATCTAATGAAGTGTAATTACAAGCAGATTGGGCATATGATGTACTAACCAGCATTATTCCACAAAGCCATATAATCCAAGCGTATAGCTGTTTCATTTGGTATCAGATTTAAGAGTTATGAATATCCAAAATTAGTTCCTAACTTCTCAATCATGGTGCAAAAAATGATTTATTATGTGTACTTTTTATCCAACTGAAGCATCACTTCCCTTCCAACCAAGCCAAATTGAATTTATAATAGAAACGGCTTGTTACCAGATGAATCATATTATCAGGTGTCTGCGTTCCCGCCAAATATCCTCGGGGTTCTGCATGGTTTCCATCCATCTCAAAGAACTGGGTCCAAGCACCTCCGTTGAGGAAACGATATACTCCATCAGTAAGCAAGTGCTTCACCGGCCAGGTTTTCCCTTCATCATAGGACACAGCAGCATACATACCATATCCCTTGAAGTGTTTTCCGGATGCATCAGTGAACATCATACCACGATCTTCTTTGGGAGTTCGGAAAGGGTGGTCAGTGAAAGAAATCAGCAAGATAGGCCCCTCGTTTAAACGCATCAGCACAAGACGCTGTCCACCGTCAATAGGTGGAAACTCTGATGCAGAATAGTGCCATGTCTTCCCCATGTCATCAGAAATACTCATGGGCATACGCAGATGTCCTTCCTTGTCAGGAATACTATTGTTACGTCCCAATGCCATCAGTCTTCCATCTTTCAGTTGCACAACTCCGGCATGTATTCCGGCAATAGTCGTTCCTACACTCCCCTCTTTAAAATCAGGTAATGGCGCACCGTCCCAAGGCTCTGTCCAAGTCTTACCTTTATCTTTACTGATATGGATAGCTGCACCATCTTTACCACCGGAACCGGCATCACAAGCCTGAATAAACCATCCTTCCTTAGTAATGGAAGTTCCGGCTATGACTTGATGCCGCTTGGTATGTTCGGGTGCAATGATACGGGGTTTAGTCCAAGTTTTTCCATTATCCGTACTGGTACGCAGAGTCATCATCAAATTCTGCCAATGTCCGGCAGCTTCCACTCCATTGATATGGTAAAGTGTTCCTTGACCATCATTCAACAAAGCCGATCCTGTCAGATTACGGTCAGCTATCTGATAAAACAGGCGAGGCTTCTCCCATTCATGACTTCCGGCACGCAAGCGGGAAGAAAGGACTACCATTTCCCTGCCCTTTTCTTCGTCCGTAGAAAACCAGATAGCCAGCAAATCTCCATTATCACACCAAGTGATTGCCGGTTGATGATTATGTTTAAAGAAAAGTACTCCGCTATCGGCATCCGGTTCGTGAATATATACTAAAGGGGGAGTAAAGATGGGTTTCTTTATACACCGGGAAGCCCAATCCCATTGGGTTTGTGAAACAGTATATTTATCTTTGGGTTGGACAAGCGGCATTGTCTGCGGATAATCTGCCTGCACAACGCGAAACCCTGTCATTACATGCTTGTCCTCGGGCAGCATAGCCATGCGGTTTGCTGAACGGAGGTATTTCGCAGGAGTATTATGGCTTCCCCCTCTTGTTACTCTCGCCATTCCGTCAGCGTAACCTACAGGGTCTGTCTGCTCCTGGTCCACATAAGGTCCATACCAATCCAAGCACCATTCCTCCACATTGCCGCACATATCATATAGTCCCCATTCATTGGGAGGAGTCTGTGCCACCTTTAGTGATAATGGTTGAGGAGTAGCAGTAATCACTTGGTTTTTCTGATAAGCTGCCGGTAATTTATCGTCCATATAGAAATTCCAATAACGCCCTGCTTTGCATGCGTATTCCCATTCGGCTTCTGTAGGCAGACGATAGGTTTTACCTTCTTTTTCCGTCAGCCATTTACAAAAGTCTACAGCATCCTGATAACTGACATATACCACGGGCTCATCATCCTCTGTTGAAAAGCCATTCTTACCACGCAAGGCTTTATGTTCAGGACAGAACATTTCATACTGGGCATTGGTGACCTCTGTGATCCCCATTTTAAACGAATGGGATATATGCACCCTATGCAGAGGGGCTTCATCATAATTCTCACCTTCGCCTAAAGTGCCCATATAGAAATGTCCCGCAGGTATCTCTACTGTGGGGATTAATTCTGTTTGCGCCTTTGCAGGCAGATAATAAATGGTTATACCGATGATTAAGCTTATAAGTGTCTTGCTTTTCATTTTATATCAGATTTGGGATTCATTTGATGTCTTGATTACAAAATTAAGGGAATACCTTTATAGAAGGAGGGAAAAATTGGTCTTTCATGTGCAAATTTAGCCTTATGCTATAATAGCTCACATTCGACCT
The DNA here is from genome assembly GCA_902388365.1 of uncultured Bacteroides sp. GTDB lineage: Bacteria > Bacteroidota > Bacteroidia > Bacteroidales > Bacteroidaceae > Phocaeicola. Next base: position 83,179 of record CABMPB010000012.1, read on the forward strand.
CTCTAGAGAAAAGTTTTTTTCGTTTTTATCTCTCATGCTCTCATCAACATAGCCAAAGTTACGATGTATAAGTCATTTCAATGATGAGAGCAAGTATGAGAGATGAGCTAAATGATGAGAGCAACACTCTCATTCTTCACTAAATAAGTCCTGTCTTGTACCGAATTGCCCGATACGTTTTTAAAAAACATATTGAAATGTTCCTCCATTCCATGCTGAGAGATGAAGTGTTTCGCACTATTGAACAAAGTGTTTCATACGGTCAAACAAAGTGTTTCATGCGGTTGGAACACTTTATTTAATGCCTTGAAACAAACTGTTTGAACGCTTGAAACACTTTGTTCCTGACTTACTGGAAACAGACAAACAGATGTGCGTCAGATAGTTCTGGATATGAAAATAGCTCGTATTATACGCATTTATAGCGAAGAACATAATGTTCGCTCGAAGAAGCAACAGATACATATTATACCCCTGCAACAGCAAGGAAGATAGAAGAAGGAATTGCCGACCTGCATTGTCGCATCGACAAGTATCTTGTCGATGAATTGTGGCTGGAGGTACAAGAAAATAAGAAAGCAGAAAAGCAGAAGCCCTGACAATGAATAAAGGAATAGCCCCTAAGTTTGTGCATTATGAATACAAAAGGATGACCCAGGCATGATAGGAGGTCTGTGCGAGTCAAGGTTAAACAGTTTATTTTATTGAGAGTCCGCACTAGAGTTGGAACAAGCATAATCAGCCACGTATTGATTAAAGTTCAGTACGTGGCTGGGAATAAAAAATATATCGTTCTAGCAATTATTCTGCGTAAAAATCAGTACAATCGTCTACATACCTATCCAATCGACCCAAAATACTAAAGTTCTTATTATCGTAAAGGAAGAATAGCACATACTCAATGTCATCCAAAGTCTTACCAGGAGCTAAATGCACTCCTCTTCTTCTAGAATAAGTCTCATTATATGGAATAAACCTAGCAGTTTCCCCATCTTCCAGGCATTCATCCCATTCTTGAATTACAATCCCATACTCAGCAGGTATAGTTTCCGGCTGATAAAGCCCTGTACGCCAATCATAATTCCAACCTATTGAGTATCCACCATAATAACCATCATAAGCGCCTTTGTATAAAAAGAGTGTATATAATGAATAACAAGCATATGTCTGATGTTCTGTATTAGAATAGACCAAATCATAAAACATAGTATCACCAGACATAGAAGCATTAAGAATATTCCAATAATTAGGAAAATTTTCCGTTCCGGCACTTCTTGGTTGTATAGTAGAGACATCAGTACCTATATCTTCTACATATCCAGCACATGAGGCTAAAACGAACAAAAATAAGCAATACACAATTTTCTTCATAACAGTAAATTTAAAAGTTTTCATTAAACGAATAAAAGGGAACTAGCCTAAATATTAAATAGATTCCACTCCTTCAGCAGAAACTAATGAAAGAGTAGAATCTATATTTAATATTTTGTTGCTTTTCCTACCTCATTATTTACTGTTGCTTGAATCCATAACCATTAGTGATTCCACCTGCAGCAACCGCATTCGGAGTAAACGGCCATAAGTAGATTGGAGCACTTTCATAGTCATAATCATAGAAGAGATATTTGTAATATTCATCATAATAAGTAACCAGATCAACACCCCAATTTTGCTTGGTATAACCATCTGCTTCCAAAGCCTGTGCTTCTGCACTGCCTTCTGCAATATGCTTAAACAGACCCTTGATGGCTAAATTTGTGGCAGGAGTCATTGTCCCATAATTACAACCTTCTTCTTCCCAATTATCTTTCTGACCACGCCATCCCGGATAAAGGACCGGATCATCTTTCTTATCTTCCGGGCACTGAGCTGTCAACCTATGACCATAAAGTGTTTTGGCATCGACCTTTTTAGTCCATACATAAGAAGAGATAACGTTTCCGTTCTCAAATTCATAATACCCATTGGAAGCCAAGCCATCCAACATCGCTTTTGTCAAATCTTTAACACGTCTGACTGCATCAGAGATGAAACCGGTACGAATCAAGGTCCAACGGCGGTCACCTTCAGCAGCGAACTCAAAACCGCGCTCCTCAATAACAGCTCTCAATACACTACCGCAAGAAGAAATAAATTGGTCAGTCTTAGCTTCTCCTGCCGGGAATGAACGTTCACGGACAGTTCTCAAATATTGCCTAGCCGATCCATCTTCACCTAATGCTGCACACGCCTCTGCATAACCCAAATATATTTCCGCCATACGCATATATGGACCATTAATACCTGATTTACGTTGAGCAGCCACCCAAGTAACCTTCTGACGATTTTCATCCCACTTATTTAGAGAAATACCACCCCCCTTAGCCTGTGATGCTGGATTAAATGGAATTAAGACTTCTGTACCGTCACCAGCACTACCTGTTACAGTACAGCTAACATCCCTACGCATATCTTCAGGATCAAACAATCCATAATAAAATGCAGGGTTGACACGTCCTTGCCCATAAGATTTACAAGGATAGGCAGTTTTACCGCCGCCATTTGACACACGACCGAATGAATAAGGACGAGAATCATTAGGGCCACCTTGCTGCATTGGATATTCATAAACAGATTCATCCGCATATTTTGCATCATCTTCATGCATCTGTTCAAAGAAATATTGATATGGATTACCGTAGATACGTCCATTGTCAGTCGTACGTGGATCTATCAAATAGAATTTGGCCGTACCCGGATTATCAATAGCCTTCTTGAAATAAGTCTGGGCAACAGTATAGTATTTCTGCCAGTCACTACGACGTCCATAAACTGCATTTTGGGCATTGGCATTAGGTTTACCTTTTGTTTCAAAAGTCAAGACATTCCCCTCTCCATCTTTATAGAAGTCTGCGCCTAAATCTGCACGACGGGTTTGATAACCAGCGGCATCCATAGCCATACGCCCTATTAATCCCTGAACATAAGTTTGAGAAAAGTAGTTTTTACTCGTTGCCGACAGCCCTGGAATAGAACCAACAGGATACATCAAAGGTTCCACTTTCTGCAACTGCGCTAATAAAACATCATAAATAGAATCACGCGGCGACAGTCCGTCAGCAGCTATACCATAAACCATACTGAATGGTACGTCCCCCCAAATACGCATCAACTCACGATAAGTTGAAGCACGCATAGCTACTGCTTCACCATACATCTGGCTCAAGGCCGTCGGCTCAGTAGCATTCGTAATGATTTCATCGAAATTAGCAGCTTCTTCCATGGCAGTAACCACTGCATTAGCCCTACCTATCACATCATAACCCTTACTCCAACGAGCTTCACTATTATCATTGTTCACTGTTGCATACTGACTGGTATAAGTACCATTCTGATAAAAACACTCCGGATAATGCCGATTGGGTTGTTTATCAAACGATTCAGGATGGCGTTCTATATCCGAACCTGTAACGTCAGCTCCATAATATTGACCATCACCAAAAGCTACATCGGATGCAAAAGAGCGCCATGTTTCATAAGCTCCGTCCATTGCAGAACGAGTGAGTGCACTATTAGAGAAGATAAAATCTCCATCTACGACAGACGGTGAAGTGGTCTCCAAAAAGTCACTGCAAGAAGTAGCAGTCAACAGACCAGCTACGCATATTATTGAATATATATTTTTTCTTTTCATAATCATTTCACTTTTCTATTAAAATGCTAAGTTAATACCAAAAGTATAAGTTCTTGCCTTCGGGTATGCGCAATAATCATAATTGGGAGTTGGGAAACCATCTGTTCCATCTTTTGCCGTATTGACATCTGGATCCAAGCCGGAATAACCTGCCAAGCAGAACAAATTACTACCTGTAAAATAAATACGGCAGTTAGAGACTCCCACTTTCTTAGTCCAAGCCGAAGGCAAAGTCCATCCAAGTGTCAATGTATTCAAGCGTAAGTAAGAAGCATCTTCAATAAAATCGGAAGATACAATACCATATTCAGAATAAGGCAAAGCATATTTTGCATTTGCGTTCAATGCACGCAAAGCATCCGGCTCAGTCACTGCATACAAATCACCACTGCTATTTACATCATAGATTTTGAAACAATCTTTGATAATAGCCAGACGATTGGCACCAAATGAAGTATCCTTATTTCCCATCATCGTATACATTGAATTCGCATTATAGACATCACCACCTATCTGATAAGTAAAGCCTAATGAGAAATCAAAGTTCTTGTAATTTCCCGAGATGTTGAATCCACCAGTATGTTGAGGCATTGTTTTCCCAATAATAGTCTTATCATCATCGTCAACCGTACCATTACCATCCGTATCTTCAAACTTCATAACACCCGGAAAAGCAGTCTGACCCTCGGGACGTGCATAGTTATCTCCTCCAACATAATTCACAAGGCCTTGAATATCAGGCACACCTGGTTTTAATGTCCATATTCCATTAGCATAATTAAAATCATCTACAGTATAAAAGCCTGCCGACTTGAATCCCTGAATAATACCGACCGGATTATCTACACGGATGATGTAGTCATAATTAGGAACACGCATAGAAGATCCCCAACCAGTATGCACATCCGCCAAAGCTGCATCAGTCAACTTATCAATATTATTCTTGTTGAAATTATAAGTCAAGCCAAAATTCAAGTTAAAATCTTTAGTATGAATTAAATCGGCACCCAAAGAAAGTTCAAGACCTTTATTGGAAGTTTGTCCTACATTTTGAAACTGGTTAGCATATCCCGCTGATGCATCTACAGGCACTTTCATTAAAATATCCTTTGTTGTGTTCCAATAGAAATCTAAGCTACCACGAATACGGTTATTCAAGAAGCCGAAATCCAATCCTAAATTTCTAGAAATAGTAGTTTCCCATTTCAAATCAGGATTAGGCTTCATCTCACCCGGTTTATAGATTGGGGTAACCACACCATCTACAGTTACCGTACCCGGTTCCCATGTACCTTTCCACAAAGAAGCATCAATATTATCAGATCCTGAAGTTCCATAAGAAAGGCGTAACTTCAAGTTATCCAACCAGTCTTTAGCATCTTCCAAAAAGGCTTCGTCAGAAAGACGCCAAGCGACCGCGGCAGCCGGGAAATACCCCCAATGATTATTAGGAGCAAACTTAGAAGAACCATCCGCACGGAAAGTAGCTGTCAACAGGTATTTGCCTTTGTAAGAGTAGTTGGCACGACCAAACCAAGAAAGTGTGTGTGATGGAGTTCCTATCGTATTACTAAAATTGTCTTTACCCAATGAAGTATTTGTCATATTTATCATACCAAAAGCATCATCCATGGTAAATCCTTCCGGATAACCGAAACCATTAATAATAGATTTATTTGATTTGGAAGCGAGCACTTCATTGCCTACCAAGAACGAAAGACTATGGTCTTCACCCAAACCTTGCACCTCATAGTTCAAAGTTGTAGCCCAACGTACGCCATAGCCATCACTTTTCGTCAATTTTGCCTCACTATCACTTCCTGCATAGACACCATCATTCCAATATTTTTCTTCCCCCCAGTTACGACTTAAAGAAAGTTCCGTTTTAGCTGTCAAGCCTTTAATCACTTTCCAAGTCAAACCTGCTTTTGCACGCAAACGCTGCCTATTGGAAATATTCTGATAACTATTAATTTGATCGATAGGGCTATTTCCACCTTCCACATTGCTTGATCCCATACCCAAATCTGTAGCATCTGCACTACCCAATGGATTGTCAATCGGACGATATCTATAAGCAGAAGTTGCCACTCCAAAATCACGTCCTTCAAGACCTATTTCTGAATAACGAACATCAAAATTGACACTCAGATCATTAGTAATCTTCTGATCCAACTTAATATTAGCATTCCAACGCTTATATCCAGAATTAATACGAGTACCTTCATCATCAGTATAGTTCACAGAAGCATAATATTTAGTTTTATCAGTACCTCCGGAAAGAGAGACATCGTGATTCCAAGTACTGGCTGTACGCATAACATCATCCACATAATTATGAGATTTTACTTCTCTATACTCATTCAAGTGATTACCATATTGTGAACCCAAACCGTAATAGCTGGCGACACCATCTCCATAACTTTTACCATAAGCTGTGCCATAAGACCAATTCCAAAGAACAAAATCATAAGCATCCAATACATCCAAAGTTTCAGGGGTTTCCTTCAACTGATAGTACATATTATACTTTACTGTTGTTTTTCCTTCCTTACCACCTTTAGTAGTTACCAAAATTACACCATTTGCACCACGTGCACCATAAATAGCAGTAGAAGCAGCATCTTTCAAAACATCAATGCTTTCAATATTATCAGCCGGAATATCATCAATACCGCTAACTTGTACACCATCTACAATGAACAACGGATCATTAGACTGAGTGATAGAACCACCACCACGAACACGGATAGACATACCAGCACCCGGACGACCATCTTGAGAAGTTACAGATACACCTGGCAAAGCTCCTTGCAAAGCTTGTGCCACATTTGCTACCGGATTGGCGGCAAGTTTATCACCAGATACAGATGCTACAGACCCTGTCAAATCGCGTCTTTTCACCGTACCATAACCAATAACAACCACTTCATCCAAAGTCTTGTTATCTTCTTCCAATACAATAACCAAATCTTTTCCGGCCTTTACCTCTTTACTAAGGTATCCGATATAGGATACCACCAAAGTAGCATTGCCCGGAACATCCGGAATTGAAAATTTACCATCAAAATCAGTGATTGTACCATTGGTTGTACCCTTTACAAGTACATTCACACCAATCATAGGTTCGCCTGTTTTGTCTTTCACCAAACCTGTGGAGGTCTGGGCAAAAGCAACTAAACAAAGCATACTCAAAAACAGAGCTGAGATAGCTTTCCTAGCTAATTCTTTTAGATTCATAAGATGTGTTTTTATAGTTATTAAAATGTTTAAGGCTTATATAACGTCTACCTTACAATCGCAAAATTACATCAATGGTAATATTTCGATGTGTAGTTTTTATCCTTTTATGTGGATTAATTAGATTTTTTGCTTTATAGTAAAACTAAAAGTCCCACCTCGAAAGTATTTCTCATACTTTCAAGATAGGACTTCTCCACTTCCAAATAATACTTGTAACTATTCTCCGGGGAAAGTGCTTTCCACCAAACTATTCAAATAGACCTCCAGATTAGTATAATCCGGACTTAAATTATATTTCGCCCCATCAGTGCCATCTTCCGGATTTAAGCCTTTACTCTTCTCCCATTCGTCAGGCATACCGTCACCATCTGTATCTACCAAGGCTACCGTAGCAATATATTGTGGCCAGCCTCCCACATCCTGTTGGCTGTCAATCAATCCATTGGTACTTCCATTAATAGTGGTCACCTTATTATAAGTTCCTTCTTTAACATCTTTAATGATACGAGCATCTACCGCATCACGTTTTAAAGAGGCTCCTACATGAGATAATACCGATGAAAAAGCATCTTTTGGAGACTGGGTAAATTCGTCAACATCGGCACTCATCACAAAGGGTACGGTTGATTTGATATGATCTATATTTCCCTCAGGCAACTCACCTTTATTTAAATTGGGCTGTATTCCCACCCAATTATCATCATTAACAGCCTGAAGGAGTGGCTGATATTTACTATCCAGATAAGGAGAGGTACCATCAAAATAGTTCCCGGCAACATAGAATCTTCCCCATACACCTTTAGGATTATTCTGAGTACCATCATCCGCATTGGGCTGAAAAATGCGATTCACCAAAGACTTCTTTGTATTGGTAGAAGCACCCGGCTTATAATAATTGTTCACAAAATTGTAAGAACCACCTTCACCGGAATAGCCTCCATTAGTCGGTCCCCAATTATAAAAAACATTGTTACGCAGATCAACAGCCTCATGCAAATAGTTACCTGCCGAGCGTCCACCATCCAAACGGGGTGTACGACTGCTATGATGTGCCATCAAGTTATGATGGAAAGTAGCATTTGTTCCTCCCCAAATAGCACCATATCCATGGTTGCCTTTTGCATGAACGGATTTCGTAAGACTCTCACTAAGAATACACCATTGCATTGTAAAATTAGTATTGTTATAGAAAGAAGCGCATTCATCCGTACTCCAACTAAAGGAACAGTGGTCTATAATCACATTGGAACAACCACGTCCCCACATAGCATCGTTTTCCTGTTTAGCCTCATCTCCCATGCGGGAACGAATATAGCGAACAATAACATTATCACCATCTACCTGAAAAGAATAATTCTTTAAACAGATACCATCATCGGGAGCCGTTTGTCCTGCTATAGTTACGTTTCCGGCATCCTTTTGAATCTTCAAAGTAGACTTTAATTCTATAATACCACTCACGGCAAACACAATGGTCCTTTTTTCTTTCTTATTCAATGCCCAACGAAAACTACCCTCTCCGGAGTCATTCAGATTAGTCACTACATACACTTTTCCGCCTGCTCCACCGGTGGTGTAACGCCCTGCTCCATAAGCACCGGGGAAAGCAGGTATCTGGGTACGATCAGGAACCGGATATTCTTTCAAATCCGTATGATCATTTGAGCTTCCAACCGATTCTGCGGAACAAGCTACTTGGGGAAGTAACAATGTTACTATCCCCAAGACAACTAACTTTTTTTTCATTGTTCTATTCAAACTTTTTATTCGCTTAACCAACGTGGGTCGCCTGCATTCACAGCACCGTTCTGAATATGGAAATCTCCATTAACCGGATCTACAAATAATTGAGCCGAGGTCTTTTCCAAAACTGTGCCCCAATCATAACCACTGGCATAAGGACAGTCGCTTGTGGTATAAACATCATTGGCAGTAGCAATATTCTTCACACTATAAGCTTTAATCGTGCTACCGTCAGCATAGTTATACAGTTGTCCAATGACAGTCTTGTTTACAGACACAGTTACGCCGGACATTTTATTGATATCAATGAATGATTTACCGGTCGTTACACAGTTATAGAATGTACAGTTGTCAATGTTCATTGCAATATTGTCTTGTTGCGTAATGATAACACCTCCGGCATTGACCGTATTAAAGGTAGAATTGCTGAAATTAATAGTCTTCCATGCAAATCCGCTCAACTTGGAATTCACTATAGCATACGAACCAATATCAGTCAATATTGTATTACTGATCGTAAAATTATCAATAGATCCTTGTGCCCCATCGCCCTGTACGCGCAATACACCACGTGTTTTGCTAACCGTACAGTCTTCGATGCTCAAGTTTGTAATGGTACCATTTACATTCTGATTGATTACATAGTCCCCACCGCTAGATTCGTTCTGAATATCAAGATTATAGAAGCGCACCGTTTCATGTGTGCCTTCAAAGCCCAAACCTTTCGGCATAAATACAGCCTTGTCCCCTCCGGCTTCACCCCAAAATATAACAGACTTCAATGCAGCAGGTACTGTGAGTATATTTCCATCTCCTGCCATGTTGAGGCTGCTTCCCTTCGGGAATACGATTACCATATTTCCATTATTTCCTGTAATATAATCAGCAGGATTAGTAAAGAGATCATTCAAAGCGGCAGTGCTTTCTACAGTCACTACGTCATAGCCTTCAGGATAAGCCTCGGTAGTGGTAAATTTAAGAAGACCTCTTTGTACTTCATTATTCCAGATGGAAACAACATAAGCCGTCTTCGCTTCCAAATCGGTCAGCTTATAAGTACCAATTGACTTATCAGCATCCGTCAGGGTAATTCTCTGCGCCTCTGTCGCTTCTGTACCTTTATCTTTATGGATCAGCAAATGAGTAACAGCCAAGCTGCTATCCCAACTGACGATAGCACTGCGTCCGGTAATAGCAGTTACTCCATCCAGTATTTGCTCTGCCTTTGTTTCGAATGCGTACTTTTCCAAATAAGACCATTTTGATTCCGCTTTTGCAGAAGACAAAGCCTTGATACGAATGAAATATTTGCTGTCGCTATCCAAATTACTCAATGTATAAGGAGAAGTCACAATTGACTTGTCTTCACCAAAAACAGTAGCATTACCAGTATTCATAGGTATTTCATCATACAAAGAGTCTTTGCTTACTTCAATAACGTAATACTCTGTATTCGGAGTCTTTGCCCATTTCACCTCAGCAGTTGTCGTTTCGGCAGAAACCGACAATGAAGAAGATACGACACTGAACAAACGGTCATAAGAACCATCCACATCCCAATCATTTCCATCCGTACATGAAACGGAAGACAATGCAGTGAAGAGCATTAAAGTTCCTGCACCTGCTATATATTTTAATTTCTTCATCTTATTCGTAATTTTAAGGTTAACCGTTAATCGCTATATCCATAAGAATTATGCAACTTGCCATTGGAAGCGGAAATAGTAGTTGAAGCAATCGGCATCAAATAACGATTCTTCACCGATGCATTCAAGCCTGATGCAATGGAAGGCAGATTAGTCAACAGTTGAGTCTGCTTGGAATCAGTGCGTTCCGCACCGAAGAAGCCCTTATTATCATCATATTTCTTAGCTGTTTCCGAATCCAGTGTTTCATACCAGGTAACGCTGGACATATCAATAACCGTTTTTGATTCATCCGTATAATTAAAATAAATCTTTTCAGGGTACTCATTCTCCATCTGGTCTTTATACAACTCTTTAAACTCATCAATTTTCTTGCTCAACAAGTTCCAGCGAATCAAATCGAATTTACGGAAACCTTCACCTGCCAATTCCCAAGCATTTTCATCGACAATGGCATTAAAGAAAGCATCTTTATCTGCCTGAATAGCAGCAATATATGCTTCTGCATCCGCTTTATTATCATAATCAAAGGCACGGCAATGCACAGCACTCAGAGCCTGACGAGCCGTCATACCGGCAGAACCTGCATAACTTCCGTCGGGGCCGGCCAGTTCGTTCATTACCTCTGCATACATCAACAAAATCTGTGGATAACGCATTCTCACCACATTAATACCACTCATCCATTTAGCATTTCCAGTGGCAATGGCAGCCTGGCGCCATTCTTCGCTCATCATACGGATGTCCCACTTTCCACAATAAATACCAAATGGGGTATTACCTACCATTTCTTCTTTCAAAACGCCATTGGTTTCTTTCAACTGCAAGTTGGCACAAGTAATATCACGGCGCAAGTCATTCTTATCAAAAGACCAGAAGAAAGGAGCTGTCAGTTTCAATTTTCCGGATGAATTACCTTTTGCTCCATATTTTGCACTCGCCCCATTGATACGCACACCCACCGTGTAACCTAATTCACTGCTCACACCTAATCCCATCGGTATTTCAAAAATATTTTCCCGATAGTTTTCGTCCAATTTACGCTGGTTCAGCAAATACCATTCATTCTCTACCGAAGGATTCAATTTATGAGTTCCGTTTGAGATAACAGCAGACAAATGTGTCAACGCCAATTCATACAGAGATTTACGGGTTGCATCATTGCAGCGCTGAGTAGGGTAAGCAGGATCACTATTCTCCGTAGCCGTCACATAGCCCTCTTTTGCTTTTTCACGGATAGCCCATCCACCACGTGTCAAAGCAATATTTGCCAACAAAGAGTGTGCATAACCTTTCGTGATGTGTTCCGTTGTATAAGTCGAAACTTCTCCTGCCCAAGGAAGATAATCAATTGCTTCCTCCAAATCCGAAATCAGTTGATCCATAATTTCGTCACGATCTGTTTTTGCCAAATAAGCATTACTCAGATCCGCCTTCGAAGATTCCAGTTTCAAAGGCACATCGCCAAAGAAACGAACCAGATCAAAGTAAACCATAGCACGCAATGTCAATGCTTCTCCTTTATAACGGAGCATCGTTTTTTGATCACTGCCTCCTGACTGTGCCAATGAACTGCCTTCAATACCTTCTATCACCAGATTAGCATTCTCTATAATACCATACAAAGCATCCCAAAGTTTTGCGATGTTTCCCCAACCCGGATTTGCATTGTAATTCATATTACCGCGTTCATTAGAGGTATTGGTTGCATCTGCTCCCAATCCATCAACCAGCTCACAATCCGAATTAGTTCCCCATACAATAGGAATATATTGTGAATAAGTTTGATCTTGCGTTAACCCGCCATAGATCTTATTTACCGCCAAACCTGTATAATAGGTAGATTCATAAACAGTTTGTCCTGTTTGTTCTGACGGTGAAGTCTGATCCAGAAAATCAGAGCAAGCCGAGAAGCTCAATACACCGGCAGATATTATTATTGCTTTTACTATATTCTTCATAATCTATTTATCCTTTTAAAATTAGAATGTAACATTAATACCGGCTACAAATGAACGGCTCTTTGGGTATGATGCGTAATCAACACCCGGAGTCATCGCATTTCTCTTACTACTTGTATCCACTTCAGGGTCAGAGCCTGAATATTTGGTGATACACAGTAGATTATATCCGGTCAAGTAAACTCTGATATTTTGTATAAACACTTTCTTCACCCAGTCTTTCGGCAAAGTATATCCCACTGTCACATTATTAATTCGCAAGAATGATGCGTCCTCCACTGCATAGTCTATCAACTGCATGGTAGTAACCGCAGCCGGATTATACATATTAGCACCGGCATTCAAAGCATTCAATCGTTGAACCAAACCTTCAGCGCCATAATAATCAACTGTAGAGCTGGCAGGTTTACCGAGGTTCAAACCTGTAGCGGGATCAATCCATGTATAACGATTGTTCAAAGCAAAGTCGTTATTAATGTTATAACCTTTAGCAGATCCTGTATTGAAAGCTAGCGCCAATTTATTACCATTAATAATTTTGTTTCCTACGGAGTAATTGCAGAATACATTAAAATCAAAGTTTCCTACATTACCGTTAAAACCAAAACCACCGGTTACAGGAGCGACAGTATTGCCTAATTTTTGTTTCAAAGGATCACCATTTTCATCACATTCCACTTTTAAGGCACCCGGATAATATTTACCACCGGTAATAGTGGAACTGTTATCTTTCAATCCTTCTCTCAGTTCCCAGTTTGTACCTTTTAGTACCAATTCACCATTAGGATTGCTCACTGCATCATAAGCCGTAAAGTATCCATTGGTTTTAAATCCCCATATCTCTCCCAATCGACCGCCTTCTTCTACACGGAAATCTTCATATTTGGAGATCGTACTTCCAGACCAGCTACTGCTTTGCCAAGGATTCTCTGTTGCCAATTCATCAATATGATTTCTATTATAAGATATATTGAAGTTAAAATTCAAGCTAAACTTTTTACGATCCACCAATACGGCATTCATAGCCAGTTCAACACCCTTATTAGAAGTTTTACCGAAATTCTGATATTGATAACCATAACCTGTATTTGCCGGTATTTCAGTTCTCATCAATAAATCTTTGGTAGTGTTCCAATAAAAGTCCAATGATCCTGAAATACGGTTATTCCAAAAGCCATAGTCAATACCCAAGTTACGCGTAATAGTCGTTTCCCATTTCAAATCGGGATTGTACAAATTGCTACCCAATTCTAACATACTGGCACGGTCACCGTTAAAGAAAGGTGCCTTTGATGAATTACCAGCCATAGAGTAAGTAGTATACATCAAACCGGAACTGATACGATTGTTTCCGGCAGTACCATAACTCAAACGAACTTTCAAATTGGATAACCAATCCTTAGTGTTGTTCATAAAGGCTTCATCAGACATACGCCATGCCAAAGCAGCAGACGGGAATATGCCCCACTGATTGCCTTTTGCAAATTTACTTGAGCCGTCGGCACGAACCGTTACGGTCAACAAATACTTATCCATCATTGTATAGTTGGCACGCCCGAAGAAAGAGAGCATATTTTCTTTTGCAGAAATAGTAGTCGCTGTAGGCAATGCAGTTCCTGCTGCCATATTGGCTTTTACTTCATCAATAGTCATGGATGTGGGGAAAGCTACGGAAGTATTCTCCACTGCTTTCTTCCAACTGCTTGAAACTTCATGTCCCAACAAAACATTCAACCGGTCACGTCCGCCAAACAAATCCTTATTTTCATAAGTCAAAGTATTGGCATTACGCCAGTTCTTGGTCGTATTTCTCAATAATATAGCCTGAGGCTGTCCGTTATAGCCTAACTTTGAGTTCTGAACTGCATCCGAAGACCATATTTGATCTGTATCTTCATATTTCCATCCGTATCCGAATTCAGAACGGAAAGTAAAGTTCTTGATTGGTTTCCAGTTCAAACCTACGTTGTAATTCTGATTGAATGTAGTGCGCTGTTTGTAGGTAGCCAGCAAGCGTTCCAACGGATTCTTCTGAGAAGAAGTATTGTTTTCGTCATCGTCAGAGTTGCTGTTCAACGGATCAATAGGACGGAAACGGGCAGAATTAGCAACGATAGAGTTTGCTGCATTTGATTCATTGGTGTCGGCACCGCCACTCAATCCGTCTACTGTGGTGTAGCTCATACGGGCATTAAAATCTAAAGTCAGCCATTGACTCAAATCCGCATTAATCTTTGCATTGATATTATCTTTATTAAAGCCGGATCCCAACATAATACTCTTTTCATCATTATGGGCATAGCTCACATTATATTTCAAGTCTTTGCTTCCCCCACTTACATTTACATTATATTGAGTCTGGTTTCCTGTACGCCCGAAGATCTCATCCTGAAAGTCATTGCCTTCAATAGATTTCCAGATATCCAAGTCATTGTAGTTTCCATAATCAGTAGATCCTAACTCGTACTGATAATAAGCATAGTCATACGGACTCAAGACCTTGTTCATCTTGGCCACTTTTTTAAAGCCGTATGATGCACCAAAATCAACCATTGTCTTACCTTCCTTGCCACTCTTTGTAGTAACAATGATTACACCATTCGCACCACGGGCACCATAGATGGCAGTAGACGATGCATCTTTCAATACGTCAATACTCTGAATTTCGGAAGGAGCAATATCACTGATACTGGAAACCGGAAATCCATCTACTATATATAAAGGTGAATTGTCCTGTGACAGAGAGCCACCACCACGTACACGAATTTTCACGTCAGCATCAGGAGAGCCTTCAGTAGTGGTGATATTTACACCTGCCAACTTACCGGTCATAGCCTCGGTTGCACTCGATACCGGAATAGAAGCGATATCTTTTGCACTGACAGAAGCTACAGAACCGGTCAAATCTTTCTTCGACACTGTTCCATAACCGATAACCACAACTTCCTCCAAGGCCTGTGTATCATCTTGAAGAACGATTTCAAAATGCTTCTTACCCTTCACATCAATAGTAAGCGTTTGCATACCAATGTAAGAGACTTCAATCGGACTCTTACCGGAAACACTTAAAGCAAAGTTTCCATCAAGATCCGTCACTGTACCGTTAGTCGTACCTTTCTCTAAAACAGATGCTCCAATAATAGCTTCACCAGTGGCATCCTTCACTGTACCGGTAATAGAAATTTGCGCCATAGCGCCTAATGAGAATAAAGAGAATAGCAAAATGCATATCAGTCTCATGTTTCCCATGTAATTAGATATTTTCCTCATAGGTTATTAAATATTAAATTCGTATGCAAAAATAAACAATGAGAACAAGCCATATGTGCAGGAATTGTTTCTTAATGTCTACAAACTGTTCACCATTCAGAATACAACAAAAAATGGAGATACCCTTAATTTTTCATAAAGGTTCTCCATTTCATCATCTATATAACACTGATATTCTGAGATTTAGTCTTTAGGACTCCAAGTGCTATGAGTACAAAAAATTGCATCATTCGTCACTGCGTCCGCTTCCTTCTTAGTAAGTTGTTTACTCCACTTTACTCTTTCCGAAACATTTGCACCTTCACCGGTATTTTTATATTCCATATAGCGTGCGGTTTCCTCATTGGACTGTTTTCCCCAGTTATGCCATCCCGCAGAAACGATATGATCTCCCAATTCACACTCCATAAATAAGGTATAGCCGTATGGACGCCAAGGACGCCCCAAATACACCTTATCCACACCGGGAGCAGCCGTCAACTTGCAATGCTTAAACACATAGCCATACTTAGCTTCCTTTGGAGTAGAGGCCGCTGTGACATATGAATTTCGTTTGCTATGAATGGTACAGTCTTCAAATAAAGCAGTAGAAGGGCCGAATATAAAATCAGTAGTTCCTTCAATGTAGCAATCCTTAAAATACAGGCGCGTAAATGGCATACCTGTATAGATTGTATCCTGATTACCCAATATCCGGCAATTAATAAACTTCAAGCAATCGCCTTCCGTATGCAAAGCCACAGCTTGCCCCAACTGGGCTGCATTATTCTCAATCGTCAGATTTCTGAAAGTAATATGGTTCCCCTCTACTTTCACGGTATAAGTGCGGAAAGTACCCATCTTATTGATATTCGCATGATCATCATAAGTAATAATGGTCTTATCACGATCTTCTCCTATAATATCTATATTCTCCAGCCAAGAGGGCACTATTAGCTTTTCCTTATACACCCCATTCTTCACATAAATGGTCACCGTATAGTCCATAAAAGCACGTGCGCTTTCTATAGCTTCCTGCAAAGTGCGGTATTTTCCTGTTCCATCACGAGATACAACAATAGTATCCTGCCGTTGCTGTGCCCATGCACCGCAAACTACCATCAGAAAGAGCAATAATCCTAAAGTCCTTTTCATCCTCTTCCTCCCCTATTACTTGCACGCTGATCCACAGCCGCCTTTCTGAAACAAACGTTCCCATTCCAAGCTAGCCATAATAAATGGAGCTACAGCTTTTGCATCATTGGAACGGATCTTTTCAGTGATATAATAATTATAATCTCCTGTGCGATAAGTCGGCTTTCCGCCCAGTCCTGCAACGGCACAAGCGTTGGTTATGGAAACCAATCCTTTATCATCCACTTCGATAAATTGTCTCAAGATGCCTTCATAACCTTTCTTTGCAACTGCCATATAAGACGGACAGATATACCCTTTACGGAGCGCTTTCAACAAAGTATAAACAAACATAGTAGAACAAGAAGATTCCAGATAGTTTCCTTCGTCACCACTACGGTCAATTACCTGATACCAAACTCCGGTTTGTGAATCCTGAGTACGTTTTATCTGAGCTGCCAGTTTATTCAGAATAGCAATCACCGAATCGCGTCCGGCTTCATGTTCCGGAAGGAAGTCCAATACATCTACACAAGCCATTGCATACCATCCCATGGCACGTCCCCAGCAATGCTGTGATTGTCCGGTAGCCTTATCCGCCCACTTTTCTCGTTTGCTCACATCACAAGCATGGCGATACAAATCTGTTTTGGGATCGTAGCAATGACGGGCTACAGTAACAAACTGATTAATAATATCGGCATAATCACCTACACGGCTGTTGCGATAGGCATACTCTGCATAGAACGGTTGTCCCATATAGAGTCCGTCCAGCCACATCTGATTTTCATAAATCTTCTTATGCCACAAGCCGCCATCGGCATTGCGCGGATGGGTATCCAACTGGCTACGCAGCAAATCCAACGCTTTCTTATACTTTTCATCCTTTGTCTGTTCATAAATGCGGAACAGCATCTTGCCGGAGTTCAGACGGTCAATATTATATTCATCCAATTTATAAGTGACAATAGAACCATCCTTATGTATCATCGTATCGGCATAAGCCACAGCATAATCAAAGAACTTCTTATCACCATATGCGTCATACACATCTAGCATGGATTGAAGTTCCAAGCCATGACAATAATCCCACTTCAAACGAGTCTGAAAGTCCAATTGCCAGGATTCTGGGCAACGCGCCATCTCCGACTCTGCCATACGGACAGACCAAGGCTTATTCCCACAAACACTCTGTGCCATACTCACCAAGGGAGCAGCCACAAGTAAACCGGACACAATAAATTTACAAATAGATTTCTTTTTCATGAAGACTTTTATTTTTAGTATTAGACCTACTTATTTTCTATCTACAAAAGTAGCATTTTATCCGAAAGTCCGTGTGTACTTTTCAACCAAGAGGGTGTATTAATTGGTATTCGTGTACGGAAACGATCATTTTTGTGCGCGATAACGATAAAAATCGTTCAAAAATTGTCTTTTTACTAATTATTATGTCTTTCATGTTTGATAAGTTGAGAAAAGGTTTTATTTTTGGGGCAGTTTTTAGTTTATACTATTGTAGAAACACAGTCAATTACTATTTAATTCACAAGAGAATGGAACAAGTTTTTAGTTATATCATCGGTTTAGGAGCAGCGGTGATGATGCCTATAATCTTTACAATCTTAGGCGTTTGTATCGGAATCAAATTCAGCAAGGCTTTGAAAAGCGGTTTGTTGGTAGGAGTTGGTTTCGTAGGTTTATCAGTGGTAACCGCCCTTCTGACCAGCAGTTTGGGTCCGGCATTAAGCAAAGTTGTCGAAATATATGGCTTGCAACTGAAAGTATTCGATATGGGATGGCCTGCCGCAGCAGCCGTAGCCTACAACACTTCCGTAGGCGCATTTATAATTCCGGTTTGTCTGGCTGTCAACATCCTGATGCTATTAACCAAGACCACCCGCACAGTCAATATCGACTTATGGAACTACTGGCATTTCGCTTTTATCGGAGCCGTGGTTTATTTTGCTTCCGATAGTATCCTGTGGGGATTCTTTGCAGCAGTTATTTGCTATATCATTACTCTAATCTTAGCCGACTATACAGCAGATAAATTCCAAGGATTTTATGATAAGATGGAAGGCATCTCTATTCCACAACCTTTTTGTGCAGGATTCGTTCCTTTCGCTATCGTTATAAACAAAGTATTGGATAAGATTCCCGGATTCAACAAACTGAATATCGATGCCGAAGGTATGAAGAAAAAGTTCGGCCTGTTGGGAGAACCTTTGTTTTTAGGTATCTTGGTAGGTTGTGGCATTGGAGCCTTATCTTGCAAAAACGGACAAGAAATAATAGATAAAATCCCTTATATCTTAGGTTTAGGTATCAAGATGGGAGCTGTTATGGAATTGATTCCCCGTATTACCAGCCTGTTTATCGAAGGTTTGAAACCAATCTCGGACGCGACTCGCGAACTGATTGCCAAGAAGTTCAAAGGGGCTGTGGGTCTGAATATCGGTATGAGTCCTGCTTTGGTAATCGGTCATCCGGCTACATTGGTAGTATCATTGTTATTAATCCCTGTAACCATATTATTGGCAGTTGTCCTTCCGGGCAATGAATTCCTGCCGTTGGCTTCATTGGCCGGTATGTTCTATATATTCCCGTTGGTATTGCCTATCACCAAAGGTAACGTACTGAAAACCTTCATTATCGGTTTTGTAGTATTGGCTATCGGTCTTTATTTTGTAACCGACTTGGCTCCTTACTTCACACAAGCTGCCCATGATGTATATGCCAAGACACAGGATGCTGCCGTAAATATCCCCGAAGGCTTTGAAGGTGGCGCATTAGACTTTGCTTCAAGTCCTTTCTCGTGGGCTATATTCCACATGACTTATTCATTTAAGATAATTGGTTCTGCTATTTTAGTGTTGATTACCTTGTTCCTTATGGTCTTGAATCGTCGCGCTATCGTTAAATACCAGAAATCAGTAAAAGAAGCACAATAAAAGAAAGATAATTAATAAAATAAGAACGAATATGAAAAAATTTGCAATCGCCATGATGTTGGGTGTTGCTGCATTATCAGCCTCAGCCCAAGTGAACTACAACAAGATGATAATAGCTTGCCATCCGCAAGACGTGAAACATTATGATACAGACATGCTTCGCGACCGTTTCCTGATGGAAAAAGTAATGGCTCCGGATGAAATCAATGTGACTTACTCTATGTATGACCGTTTGATTTTCGGTGGTGCAGTTCCTGTAAATAAAGAACTGGTATTGGAAACCATTGATCCCTTGAAAGCAGAATACTTCTTGGAGCGCCGCGAGTTAGGCGTAATCAACATAGGTGGCGAAGGTATCGTAACTGTTGACGGTAAAGCATACACTTTGAACTTCAAAGAAGCTTTGTATGTAGGTAGAGGCAACAAGAAAGTGACTTTCAAGAGCAAAGATGCCAGCAAACCGGCAAAATTCTATATCAACTCAACTCCGGCTCACAAAGCATATAAGACTCAGTTGATTACCATTGACGGACGCAAGGGTTCATTAAAAGCCAATTCATTCCCTGCCGGAAAAATGGAAGAAAGTAATGACCGTGTTATCAATCAGTTGATTGTTTCCAATGTATTGGAAGAAGGTCCTTGCCAGTTGCAAATGGGATTGACAGAATTAAAGCCGGGTAGTGTATGGAATACAATGCCTGCACATACTCATAGCCGCCGCGTAGAGGCTTACTTCTATTTCAATGTTCCCGCAGGCAACGCCATCTGCCACTTTATGGGTGAACCGCAACAGAACCGAGTGATCTGGATGCAGAACGAACAAGCTGTGATGTCTCCCGAATGGTCTATCCATGCTGCTGCAGGCACCAGCAACTATATGTTCATTTGGGGTATGGGTGGTGAAAACCTGGATTATGGAGATATGGACAAGGTTACATATACTGAAATGAGATAAATGAGTAATATCTTTCTCGTTTACAATAGTCGGGATTATTCTTATCCCCGCTAGAGATTACTCTTTCTATATATTCCGTTAACATTTACCGTAATTTTTTCATCCACCGTAGGGGCAGATTGAATCTGCCCGAAAACGATTTACTTTATGCATTACTCCCAAGGTCGTGACCGTTGGTTCGGGCGGATTCAATCCGCCCCTACGGTAAGTGTTAACGAGATGTGTAGAAAAAGTAGCTCCCCAAAAGGAGGCTGCATATTATAAGTTCCGATCAGAATTTATCACATTACCAAATAGTGAACGAGTTTAACCAATTATTACGCAAAGACTTAGTACAAATACATTATTTTTGCGTCTTTCAGAAAAACATTTATTTTTAAATCTATTATCATGAGTACATTTCAAAAAGCAGGTGAGAAGATGACGAACTTCAGATGGATAATCTGCGGACTGTTATTTTTTGCCACTGCAGTCAATTACCTCGACCGTCAGGTACTTTCATTAACATGGAAGGACTTCATTGCTCCGGAATTCCACTGGACAGATTCAAACTATGGAGA
This sequence comes from uncultured Bacteroides sp., assembly GCA_902388365.1. Classification (GTDB taxonomy): domain Bacteria; phylum Bacteroidota; class Bacteroidia; order Bacteroidales; family Bacteroidaceae; genus Phocaeicola. The sequence goes on from CABMPB010000012.1 coordinate 104,297, forward strand.
TATTACGGCAATATTCTCTATTGTATATGCCCTTGCCAACCTATTCGCCGGTCGTTTCATTGACTGGATGGGAACCAAGAAAGGTTATCTTTGGGCTATCGCCATCTGGTCTGCAGGAGCTTGTCTTCACGCACTTTGCGGTTGGGCTACCGAGCATACATTAGGCATTCATAACGCAGAAGAAATGATTTCGGCAACCGGAGCCGTTGCTTCCACCATTGCCATCACCAGCGTTTATTACTTTATTGCAGCCCGTATCGTATTGGCTACAGGTGAAGCAGGAAACTTCCCCGCCGCCATCAAGGTGACTGCCGAATACTTCCCTAAAAAAGACCGCGCATACTCTACCTCTATCTTTAATGCCGGATCTACTATTGGCGCTTTGGCTGCTCCCATCTCTATTCCTCCTTTGGCACGTTATTTCCAAAGCATTGGTGTAGGTAACGGTTGGGAAATGGCGTTTGTCGTAATCGGTGGTTTGGGATTTATCTGGATGGGACTTTGGATGTTCCTTTACAAGAAGCCTAGCGCTAACCCACGCGTAAATGCAGCCGAGCTGGAATATATTGAACAAGACAACAATAATCCGGACGAATCAGCAGAACAACAGGCTGCGGCTAATGAATTTGACAATAAGAAAATTTCATTCCTGAATTGTTTCAAATACCCACAAACATGGGCTGTATTCGTTGGTAAATTCATGACCGACGGTGTATGGTGGTTCTTCCTGTTCTGGACTCCGGCTTATATTTCGGACGTATATGGCTTTGCATCAGATACTTCCACTGCCCAAATCCTGATTTTCGTATTATATGCCATAACCATGTTGTCTATTTATGGTGGTAAATTACCTACTATCATTATCAACAAAACAGGCAAAAACCCGTATGCAGCACGTATGCAGGCAATGCTTATTTTTGCATTGTTTCCCTTGCTGGCACTGTTTGCACAGCCGCTGGGTAACTATTCATACTGGTATCCTATCATCATTATTGGTATTGCAGGTGCAGCGCACCAGTCATGGTCAGCCAATATCTACTCTGTGGTAGGTGATATGTTCCCCAAGAGCACTATCGCCACAATCGTCGGTATAGGTGGTATGGCAGGCGGTCTGGGTTCTTTCATTATCAATATGGGTTCCGGCAGATTATTTGACTATGCAGCAGAAACGAATATGACCTTTATGGGATTTGAAGGAAAACCGGCCGGTTACTTCATCGTATTCTGTGTTTGTGCCGTAGCTTATCTGATTGGTTGGATCATCATGAAAGCATTAGTTCCCAAATACAAATTGATTGACGCATAATCATTCAAGTCTATATAGAATCAATCCCCCTATACCAGAGCTGATATAGGGGGATTCTTTGTTTAGTTTTAGTGTTGTAATCCTAAAAAAAATATATCTACATTATATAAGTTCTATCCAATAACTTCTCTGCCCAGGTATGCTCAGCAGCAATCCATTGGGCATCTTCCTCGCTATGCGGCTGCTGGAACATAGCATCCAATAAGCTTTGATATTGATGCAAAAGATCTACGGCATCCATCTGCTTATTTTCTCTAAGCAACAATAAGATTCTCATCTTACAGATATTCAGGTTCGTTACTTTCGCAACTTCATCCGCTTTATCCAGATAAGACATACATTCTTTATTCGCTTCCGGTGTATTCGAGAGCTTCATAATGCTACGTGCCACCATCAGATAATCATCTGAACAAGCCATCCCATTATCTATATTCTTCATTGCCAACCGGCGTGACTCTTTATAATCCTTATTATAGTCCAGCATAGCAGCCTCAAAACTAACGACTCCCGAATTTTTCTTTAGATAATTCCGGTCTTCCTCCAGTACCGGAGCTTCACCCAGCTTCTCCAATCTCTTGGACAAAGAACCATAGATGCCATACTTAGACAACGCTACTGCATCCCGCTGGCGTTCATAATAAGTATTTATCTTGGTTAGAGCAGACACCAATGCTTCTTTATTCTTTCCCATTATATCCATAAATGCCATAGCAACCCTATCAGCCTCCCGTTCCTGCTGAGCCGAATAATCCAGACCCATGCGGTTCATTATATCATCATTGACCAGTGCCTGCACCACATCGTTAGTCACATAAATCAATCCGGGAACATAATAATCATAACGCTCTGTGAGGTATTCCTCCGTTGCAGCCACCACTCCATCCATCACAGCCCCCCAGAACTCGGCACGACGGGCGCGAGCTATATTTTTATTCACTGTTATCATACCATGATCCAGCACATAATGCGCCACCTCGCGGGAGAGAATAGCATACAATTCTTCTTCGGTATCCAGAGTTGTCAACATCCCTGTGGAAATCAGCAGGCAATTATTTGCCAGCATCAGCATATCCGGAGATGGAGATTTCAATACACGGATTTGTGGAACTCCTTCCCTTTTCACAGCCATTTGTTCGGGGATGATGGATAGCAACAAACATTGCAAGTAGTCCTCTACCGCCGCATCCTCATAAAAGAGTTTTGACTGTTCCAGTTCTCTCAGATAATCATTGGCTTCCTGAGCTTGTTCCTTGCGCAGTGATTCCTGATAACCTTTCTTTTCATAATATGTAATCAGTTCATTAGAAAGCTGCCTGCTTTGCCAAAAAGAGTTCTTATCATCCGGCTGTAGGCGCACAACATCAAACATATTCATCGGCAGTCCCAACTGGACGCCATTGACTATCAGTACAGCCTGAGTACGCGAAACACCTTGTTCCGAAGCATTTTTCAATTTGACAACTCTTTGAAGCACAAAAGGAGTTCCCTTTGAAATGCCTTGATATTCTTTTCGGAAAACACCTTTAATGTTTACCGTAGGGCTCAATGAAGTGCTCTGCGCAAAAAGAATGCTGCACCCCAACAAGATAAATGACAGGAAAAGAATGGATCGTTTCATAGCGTCTTATTTTTAACACTACAAAAATAAGGAGGGAAAAAGATACCTTAAAAGGAAAAACCCTAATAATAAGTAGGGTTTTCCCTAATAGATGGTTTCAATAAGCCGGCGATAAATGGAGTTATGGTTCAATATTTCGGGTACTCCGGTGATGAAAAGTTGCTTACGGGCACGGGTTAACGCCACATTCAGCTTACGGTCTATCTGCACTCCGTTTTCTTCCGTCAGGTTGGGAAGAAACCTTAATTGATAAAGGTGGTTCACACAAAAAGAGTAAATAATCACATCCCGCTCACTCCCCTGGTAACGCTCTACCGTATCTATGGATATTTCGTTCAGGGCAGGAATACCCAAAGTCTGAAGCTCTTTGCGTATCAACGCTATCTGGCTGCGATAAGGAGTAATAATGCCCAAAGTGCGATTGGGAACAAACCTTTCCTTATAGATATGGTATATTTCTTCTGCCAACTCAGTTACAATACGCGCCTCGCTTTGGTTGGTCTTTCCCGAAGTACTATTCGCATCGCGCGTAGAAGGTATAAACCGCACTGGGCATTCTATCGCCTCCAACTGATGGGGAAGTCCCAACGGTTCCAACTTTCCTGCATAAAATGCCTGATTGGGAAACAAGGCCACTCCCGGATGCATCCGTCCCTGACGGCAAAGCATATCCACCGCCTTAGACTGGGCTTCTTTCAAATGGAAACGATAGAGACGTTCAAACAAAGAATCTTTCAGATTAAAAAGTCCTGCTTCTCTTAATCCTTCATCACGCACTTCGGACTGTTCCCCATTTTGCAGCACCACTGCCGGCAACTGCTTATGGTCACCTATCAGAATGAATTTCCCTATCGCATTCCGTCCGTCTGTAAACCGCGCACAGAGAATGCCCAATAACTGCGGTTCCAATATCTGAGTAGCCTCATCCACAATAGCCACATCAAAATGTTTCAGTTTGAACAGTTCCGTTTTGGCAGCAATGGAAGCCACCGTGCCCACATATACCCGGCAACCTGCCATACGGATATTCACTTCGCGCCGACTATTGCATTCCGCCAATATATTCTCCAATAAATGTGCCCTGAAACGTGTGTCGCAAGACAGTTCACTTCCCACCCGTATATAGTCTATAGCAGGAGTAATGGAAGAAAGCGACTGGCAGATTTCGTCCACAGCCCTGTTTGTATATGCCAGCAATAAGATTTGCTTGGAAGGCACGGCATAGAAATGTTCCACCATTCTGCGCAATGCCCGCGAAGTCTTACCTGTTCCCGGAGGCCCTACCAAGAGGAAATAGTCATGGGCAGCTTCCGCCTTCAATGCCACGCGTTCAAAATCATCGCTTGCCCCGGCTATTTCTGTATCAAAGGCAGAATCAAAACGAGGAGAACGCTGCCCCAACAATAATTCCCGCCGTTCCGGATTAGCATCCAAGAAAGCGGACAAACCTAGATACATACTTCGGAATGTAGTATCCATCATATCATGCTCCACCGCATAACGGCTGTCCAGAGGAAAGACAGACGAATTACGCTGCGTTGCCCGGAGGCGGATGCGCAATTCATGCTCCGTAATCAATTCGATATTCCCTTTAAACACCATTTTATTGGTCACATTGTCCGAAGCCTTATTACGCTCATACAGCACCACCACATCACCCGTGCGGAAATTGGGAAGGAATGTTTCATCATAGCGGGGAATAGACAAAACGATATAAGCCTTGTGCGCCTGTGAAGCTCCATTCTCCGTAATTTTCAAATCATACAGGATTTCCCCTGCTTCCCGCTTTTCATCCAGTGTACTGAGCCATAGTGCAGAAGCTCCGGTACGCCCCTCATAATCCACATCACCGGATTTAGAGGTATAAAGCTCTTTGGTTATAAAGTTATAGAGCGTGTAAAAGTAAGCCTGCTCCAAAGGTTCCAATGCACACAACTTTTCCCTGAAACGGGAAATAGAAGGTTTCAGGAATTGCTCCCAGAAACGGCCTTGCAACTTCTTTTCATTCAATGTTTCCGGAGTGATCTGCAAAAGTAGTTTCTCTGTAAAATCCGGATGATTGTGAAACTGAACTCCATACTCTGCCGCAACAATGCGGTTACGCAGGTTAATGATGCGCCGCACTTGCGCCCATGATGCCCTTGCCGGATAAAGCAATGGATAACGGGTATATAGCAGATAAGGATGCATCCGCCGGCGATCCTGCCCCATGCTATATTCCAGCACAGCCATATATAGCAGCATTTGCACCTTGTTATTCTCTTTAGGTTCTATTTTTCCCTGCATGGAATATTCGTCCGCTTTACCCGATTTCATTTCAATAAAGCTGCTCATATCCCGCTGCATATAGTCCAAACGTCCCTGAATACCGAGTGTTTCACAAATATACGAGGGTTCCAGCACAGCATCTTTTTTATCCAGATTATAACCCGGTTCCAGGAAAGTGCGCTGCACAGTCTCCCGTATATGATCAAAGTGCTTCCGGCAATCCTTGGCAAACTCTTTTTCTTTTGCCGGATCACGGAGTTCCTCGCAGGCAGCCAGTTCGATGGGATATTGGCGGAACGCTTTCTTCATGCAGGCTATATAGTCCGGTTCTTCATCTCCGGCATGTATCCACTCGTCCAAGAAAAGATTAGCAATATTTCCCAAGAGCAAAGGGCGGGCATTATCTATCGGCACCAACCGGCTCAAGAGATAATTGCCGGGATGGCTGCCATAATCTTTATAACATTCTGCCAAAGAACTAATATCGATCAGGTAATCGGGTTCCAATACGATAAAAGAAGGGGTGTAAATGCCGTCCTCACCTACTGCCACATCTACCAGATTGAGTTGGGCATAGCGCCAAAGCCCCTCCACCGTTTCTTTAAATTCGGCATTCACTCCGGTTTTATTATAAACCACCCTTATCGGTTCCTCGGTTACTACATCTACGGGATGCACATATAAATAGGTGTCATCCGCGTAATCAAAACAGACACGGATACGGCGGATTTGCTTCACTTTCTCCTGCTGTGCAGATGGTGTGAAGTCTTGTTTAGGTAACGCGGAATACAATTTCGAGGGAATATCCTCTTTGAACATCTTCCGATAGGCATAAGCCACGGCACGCAAGTCGCGCAGAAATTCTTCCTGAACGGGAGCTTTTCGGTGATTCAGAATATCATTGGAGGTAAGGCGGAAAGTATGAAGCCGGTTCTGTTCCTTCGTATCCAGTTCATATTGGGTTGCCACATAATTAATGCGGGCTGCCAAGTCGGTAGTCTGCAAGCTACTGCCCTGCATCCGTTCCCGCACCACCCGTTCCAGTGACTCACGCAACTGCCTGTAACGACGCTCTAACGATTGTTCCTTTTCTATGTAGAGACTATATAATTCTTCGTAATATTCCGCTATTTCCTCATTCATGCGGTAAAGATACACATTTTATTATTTATAGACCATCATTTCAACACAGGCACTAATTTACGAAGCATCTTTCTTGTCATTACCCGCTTATTCAGAAAAGTAACAATGTATCCCGTTATACACGCTGCAATCAAAGATCCTTCGCGCACCCCTTCGATGTTCCGGGTAAATACCAAAGACAACAGCACAGCCAGTGTAACCAGAGTTACATCAAAATAAACTTTAAACTGTCCGAACTCCTTGTTATAACGCTGTGATGCATATTTCACAAATGCCTCAGCACTCATCATCGCCACTTTAGGCTTTATTTCGAGCACTACCCCAACGGACTGTACAAAGCACCCCACAAGCAATATCGCCAATGCCATACCATAATTGGAAGGATGCAATTCTGCCGCCAATGCCATATTAAGATCTATAAAAGCCGAGAAAATAAAAGAGAATGGAATCTGAAGCAATATTTCAATAATATCCCGACGGTTTTGATGCCCCCGGATCAACCAAAATTGCCCCACGACCATCAGCATATTGATGATAAACGTACACGCACCTAAAGATAAAGCAGTATTCAAACTCAAGACATAGTTTACACTTGAAATAGGAGTAGTACCCAATGCCGAATGTATGATCAAAACAATGCCGGCCGCAAGAAAATATAACCCTAAAATAAATACCAAATACCTTCTAAAAAGTTCTGTTATTCTCATATCCCTTATCAATTTAAAAATGCGTCGCCATACCCTCTGTATGACGACGCACAAAGTTACTCTTTTTTTTATTACGCTAGGATAAAAAGAACTTAAAAAGAATACTGTCTTATTGATGTACTACAGGAAGTTCAGACCACTCTGTAGAAACATAATCCTTACTGGAATCAATAGCAATCAACACGTTATCACTATCCCTGTTGTAACTGCCATCGTAGGTAAAAGGAGTGACCTTGCTATCAAATTCCCCTACAAAAGAAAGTTTTCCATCTTTCGGACTATACCACCATACCTTCTTCTTTGCACCGCTTATTTTAGTCAGATCTATCGACATGGGACGGCCCGAATAATTATATACCAGCAAATAATCTTTTCCACGGGTAGCAATAACCCTGTCATAACGCTCTCCATTGTTACCGGCAATCACACTCTGATCCGGTACACGGTCAAAATAAGGGAAGGTCAGTATCAGATTCTTCAAATACTTCATCTGGTTGAAGCCCGGATCTTGCATCGCCATATACCAAGGCTTCTTTATTCCATCGGCTCCATAACCGCCCGGTGTACCCGGTTTCACAAACTGCATGATGTTATTATGTCCATACGTGTGCCCGCAAGAACCCGCAAAAACAGACCAATATCCATAACGCCGCACATCGCATGCACGCCAAAGGGGTTGACTGGGGTCATGCAATCCCTGAGGAATACCCTCATAACTGGGTTCTGCATCCAGCACAGGTTTCAACGGAGTCATGGACAAAGCATCTTCCACATACTGCCAGTTATCCTCCTCCGCACCGGTCACGGAAGTATCTCCATCTCCTTTCTTCTGTCCGTAACGTCTGTGTCCGCTTTGGAACATATTCAGATCCATCCATGCAGCACTGTTCAAGTGTGTGGCACTGGAAGTACGGCCAAAGGGATGGAAAGTCATCACATGGTTCTTGTCCACGGCGCGGATACTGTTTGCCAATGTTTCCCATATATCCTGATTGCGATCAGCGTACGTGTCACCGCCTATCACCCAAATGATATTAGGAGAATCTTTATATCTTTCCCCCAGGAATTTACCATATGCTTTCGCTTCGTCCACATTCATCAAGCCGGAACGTACCAAACCTCCCCAGATGCAGACCATAGCTATATAAATGCCGTTCTGCTCGGCCTTCTGAATAATATAATCCATGTGATCCCAATATCCATAGACTCCCTTTTGATTGATATTCTTAAAATTAAAGCCATCCGGGAATGAATATTGACCGTAAGTATTCATGGCAGGCACTCCATTCACAGTCTGCACTTGTACCACATTGAATCCTGCCTGACGGCAATGTTCCAAATAATAAGAAGCCTCATCCCTATCCAGCTTTTCGGGCAATAGCCAGCCGGTTTCCCCCAGCCAAAAGAAAGGCGTTCCGTCAGCATTCATCAAGTAACGGTTTTCTTTACTCACTTTCAATGGCCCGTGGCTCCAAGGCTTGTAAACGGTGGATTCACTTTGCGCTGCCACCCGGCAGATGCTTCCTTCTATTATAATAAGGAGAAGCAATGCTAAATTCCTGATTTTCATATTATCACATTTTATTAATTTCAAAGGTTCAAAATAAGCTATAAAATCAATGATACTTGGGTAAAAATTAATCCTTTTGGGGGAATCTTTTAGCTTCCTCGGCTTTTAGGTTCAAAAGAACGGATTCGGGAACTTTAAAGATAGTGCCGTGCTTATGTCCTTTCGGAATAGAAATCCGGTCATCTATCGGCGTAAAGTTCTTGAAATCTTTTGTTGACACAGCCCCATAGCGCCCTTCGCGATACACATCAAAATAAATCAGCCATTCATCTCCCACCTTTACAGCACAAGGACCTTCGGAGTAAGTAGGAGCAAAATTCACCGAAGGTTCCGAATAAGGACCTTCCGCCGACGTGCCAAAGACACAGAACAAATCACTGTAACCCGGTTTTCGATTATCCTTTATAATCAACACATAGTCACTCTTGTCCCGCTTCACAATGAATCCGTCTATTGAATTGAAACCCGGATCATAAAAAGCCTTTGCCGGAGTAAAAGTTTGGAAATCTTTAGTCGTAGTATAATAAGCCCGATGGCTCTTGTTTGCTCCCAAACTATCGGCAGCCGTATATCTCTCTACCGGAATAGCCGAAGACCATGCAATAATAAATTGCTCCTTTTCATCATCATAAAAGACTTCCGGCGCCCATACATTATTGGTCAGGGAATCTGCCATTACCTTTATTTCGCGCTGTTCACTCCAATGGATCAAGTCTTTTGAACTGGCATAGCCAAAACCTTGCTCGCCGTTCCAGCTGATAGTCCATACCAGATGGAAAGTTCCGTCCGGCCCCTGGGTAATGGAGGGATCGCGCATCATGGAATTGGGAGAGTATTTTTGTTCCTCGGTCTGTTTGGTGAAATAATTATAGTAAGGTGTTTTATTTCCTATTTCCGGTTTCAGCCATGCCCCTGCAATGCTATCCCAGTGATAGCCGTCATAGCTATAGAGAAAATGCAGTCCATCCAATGCCGGTTCACGATGGGAGGTGAAGATATACACTTCCTTTTCGGGTTTCGTACAGGCGGTGAAAGCCAAGATGGCAAATAATAAGGAGAAAAGTAACTTCATAGCATGCTATATTATTTATTGATTATGATTCCTTCTTTTTAGGGAAGACGGAAAACGGACGGGCATGTACTCTGTTTTTTCGATGAAAACAATATCTAAAAATGCAAAAGGGAAGAAACATAATAAGAGAGTTTACTACAAAGCTACAAAAAAAATAGCTCCATCCATCAAACGAAGAAGATGGGTGGAACTACAATTACTGTATATTGATCAGGTACTCTATTTTTTAGCGTAACCAACAGGATTATTCATAATGGGCATGGCATGCTCCCCAAGACTCAAGACAGCCCTGATACGAGCGATGTTCATTGTGGCACGTGGCACGGTAGCCAATCCTACCGATGCGCAATAGAGATTGATGTTCTCTGAGACATTACCTGCATCAACGGCAGCCATCAAAGCAGAACGTTCTCCTGCCACATCCATAAGTTTGTCAAGATTGGCAACCATCACAAGAGATACCGGTGCTGACAATACAAACTCTTGTGGTCCTGCCACAAGATCTCGATAGTCACCTTCTGCTTTTTGTTCAAGTACATGTTCTTGAGCATTATATAGAAACACTCCTTCTTGAAGAAACGCATAGACATCAATCTCTTGTCTATTCATGCCTGATGGCGCAGTACGATTACCATTATCACGATTAACACCATTGGCAGCCCAAAGCAAATCACCAAGTTGTTGAAGGGAAAGTGCTTTTGTATCAAACTCACGGATAGAGCATCTTGATTTTAATGCACTCATTACTGTCATTCCTTGTTCCAAGTTTGGTGAAGGAAGTTCTACTATCTTCTGCCCATTAGCTGTAATTGCTAAGGTTAATCCTATTATTGCACTCATAAATTTTGTTTTTATCATCGTTATTCTTTGTCTGATTTAAGCATATCTTTTAATGTCTTTTCTCCAAAACCATACATGCGGTCCTTGTCGAATGGATATTTTGTGGTACGAGTCGCTTGAAGTTTGACAGGACCAACCCATAATACAACCATAGTGAGCAGAGAACCAATTGCACCGATTACATAATCACTTGTAGTTGCAAGATTATTGCTTGCCACATAGTATATATAATAGATACCGAGAGGCCAATGCAAGAAAAGTACTGCTGCAAGTCCAGGATTATACCATGTGCCAAGCAATTTATTGTTCTTATAGCCATGATTCCAAATTTGCACCATCCCTTGACCAACTTGAATCAGTCCGAACCAAATGCAACTTGGGAAAATTATGCCGATAATATAAAAAGGATAGCAAAGGAATACATTGTTTACCATAGCAGTATTGGCATTGAATGGGTAGCTATCAATTTGTTTGCGTTCTCCCCAGAAAGCAATGTTGAAGAATGAAGGAAAACCACCCGGTAGTCCATATTCCTCAAACTGATGTACAAGCATGGCCATGAAACTGAAAACCATTATGACCTGTAAGTGTGACATGTGGTTGACACCCCAAAATGCCATGAAGTAAGACAGTATAACGAAGAGCACAGCTCCTACATAGTACCAATTTCGTCGATAGAATCTCAACATAGTCGTCATTTTAAATAATTAGTGATTAGCGTGAATTTACTCTCTTTTATTTGGTCTGTACCAAGTTTTGTCTCAAATTCTTTCATCTCATTTGTTTCTTTGAGTGATGATACCATTGTTTCTCATTAATGATGCAAAATTACAGTGATTATTCTATAAACCCGTTATCCATTCATTTTGAAAAATGTTCTATTCATTGATTACCATAATAAAAACAGCAAATATTTGCACATCTATCCTATATATTCACTAATTTTGGACACTGTAACCAATAAAAGGAACATTGTGCGACCACTTTCACTAACATTTGATTATATTAAAGATATTGTAAGTCGACGTGTAGGGAAAAACAATCATAGTTGTTTTTCTCAAAACCTTCTCGTTGTAACCAATAATCAACATCTTCTTAGTACAACATTCTTAGGCAACGACCCTTTTATGTTGCACTACACCTTGTTTGGCTTTGTAAGCAAGGGACAAGCAGTCGTAACAATTAATCTACAACCACAAACTGTAATGCAAGGATGCTTAGTTGTACTCAATAGCGACACAATTTATGAAGTGGAGTCTTGTACTGATGATTTCACTTTCGACATTTTTATCATGTCAGATAGCCTAGTAAATATGCTATTTCAAGAACATAAACCCAAAATTCTTGATCGCTTATCTAATAATTTAATACCATTAAATAGAGAACAGGAAGAAATAGCCGTATCACTCATTGATGTGATAATACGAGTATTTAAATCATGTGATTGTAGAGAAACAAGCGTTTATGACCTACTTCGTGGTATTATTAAATATTGTGATGACATACGGCAGACTATATGTCTTATAGAAAAGCAAGAGCTATCACGCGAACAAGAGATTTTTAATACGTTTTTGAATCTGCTAAATACCTATGCAAACCGAGGAGAACGCTCCATCTCCTTTTATGCCGACAATCTTTGCATATCTAATAATTATCTTAGCATTGTGGTCAGCCGTGTTAGTGGCGTTACTGCAAAAGAATGGATAGAACGAGCTGTAATCATGGAAGCAAAAGCACTGCTAAAATTCTCCACCTTATCTATAATGGAGATTGCCGACAAATTAAACTTTGCCAATGATAGCTTCTTTAATAAGTATTTTAAGAGGAATGTAGGATGTACCCCTCTACGTTTTAGAAATAAGGTTTAGAAAGATATTTCCTAAGCTGCTTATATCTAATCAATTTGCATTTTCAGCAGAGTAAATGTGCAGAATCCACTCCTTTGTTGACTATTATTCTTTTACACAAATCAAGAATTAGCAAAAATTTCAGTCTGCCACATCCAAACAAAAGCAACAGTAAAGGTAAATAACGTACTTATTGAATTCTATTGGGGATTGGGCAGCGAACTTGTATGAACTGCAAGGAATAGATAATCCTACCATAGGACTGCTTATCTGCAAAAACAAGAACAACCTGTTGGCACAATATGCACTGTAATCAAGCAGCCAACTCATTGGCATATCAGAATATGAGTTACCCCAACTTTATCCAACCGAAGTGGAGGGTACTATACCGTCCATTCGGGAGATTGAAACGAAGTTAAGCAATAAATAAAAAACAATTTTGTGGATTACGATGGATTTGCCAATATTATGATAGAGACCGATAACTTCTTTATTTGTTTTCCTGCAAAGTGAAACACCGGAACATCGCCTTACCTTCTTCCCCGCTTTAAAACTCCTTCAAAAGTTTCAGCCTTCCCACAAACCTTGTGCAGAAAGGCATTCCGGCTGAAAGATCACACCCGAAAAACATTTCAGTCCAAAGAAGAATCTTTCAGCATCACCAACCGATACACATTACCATACTCAGTATGCACCCGCTTCACCCCCAGGGAAACCAGCATGCGCCCCAAACGGATAGGAGTCACCCCGCGCATGGCAGCCGGATAGCGTTTCTGCAAATAATTGAAGATATCCGTAGCCGTATAGAGCACCGACTTCTCCCCCTCCCGGGGCACACGGTAGCAATGCAAAAACAATTCCTGCTCCGCCGGTGATTTATAGAACTCCCGGTTATTACGTTGAATTTCCGCTTCTTCCTCCGACGAAAACCAATAACGGGCACCTCCGGCAAGTTCAGCTTTCAGCTGGGCAAAGAGTTGTGCATGGTGCGGAGGCGTGCAGTCTATCTTGTCATTCACCTCCACACACAGAAAGCGGCGGCTGCCGGAGGGGTCAGTCAGCAAGTCCGTCATGTTGGAAGTGGCAATAAAGGAGGCGATGCGGGGCAAACTGCTGAATGACGGACGATGCGCCTTGCGGAAAGTCAGCGAAGTCATCTGCATCAGGTTCTTCAAAGTGGGCATCTGACCGGGACGGTATTTGTCAAATTCATCCATGTTGATCAAACCAAAGAGAGACAGTTTCTGCTCGCAACCACTCTCGCTCGTCAAGTCGAACTTATCTATATAATAAGGTGTAAGTGCCTTTGGCATCAATATCTTACAAAAAGAAGATTTGCGTTTCCCCTGCTCACGACTCACCAACATGGGAGCCAACGCATTGGCACACTCCCCCGCCTGCCCCATCCATTGGGCGGCAACACCCAGCATCCAGTGATGGAAACCGTTCACCCACAGCGGTTTATGAGAGACACGTTCTGCCAACGGAGTGACCCTGTCCGTCCCGTCCCATGCAGGCAAAGTATTCATATAATGCAAAAAAGGATGATAATTCTTCACCATGCGCGAATTGAGCAAACGACTCACATCCTTGTCCCAACAGTTGATATGCTCCACACGAGCCTCTATACAAAAAGTATTCAGATCTCGCTGATTTACAGGATAATAAGTATCTTCATCCGCACACCGGCGTTCCTGATACTCCGGCTGCTCAGAAAGCAGATTATAACGGAAATCATATCTATTATAAAGAAACTTCTGCAACTCATCCAGCACCGTATTTTTGGGTTTATCTTTTGATTTACAAGTAGTTACTTCTTCCTTTTGCACTTCTGTAGGCTGTTCATCACTCTTTTTCACTGATTTACACCATTTCATGAATTCTTCAATCATTTTTTCTATCATTTCTCTTTCTTTTTAGTTCTTCATTGCCACAAAGTTAATACCAAATTATCCGTTTTGCAACAGTTTGAGTGGCATTCGGGGGGAAAAGTGATTAAGCTAAAATAACAGGAAGAATATTCTTTTTTATCCTTTCTTTTTTATATTTTTGCACCGTCAAATTTATCATTTCACTAAAGTGATGATATTTCATCACTTAGATAATGAGAACTCATCACTACGGTGATCTGTTCTCATCAATATAGTGAAACGATAAACTTGAAAGGAGAAAAACCGAAGAAAGTCCGGAAGAAAAAGGATAGTAGTAACTGAGAAAAAGAAAAGCCATGGCTATACAATTTGAATTTTACCAATCGCCCAACACAATAGGGACGAACAGGAAAAGGTATCACGCCCGCGTAGTCAATTTTCAGCGTGTCA
>CABMPB010000013.1 GCA_902388365.1 uncultured Bacteroides sp.
TCTGAACTTTTTTGAAACTAATTTGTAATACGTTGATTTATAGGCAGGTTAGAAGAAAGACTTTTGCGGAAAACGAAAATGAAGCTTAAGGGAATACACATTATTATATATTATGCGCGTGCATATGCCATTAGTCTATAGCAACTTCCTCCCCTTTCAAGAACTACTCTTTCTACACATCTCGTTAACATTTACCGTAGGGGCGGATTGAATCCGCCCGAACCAACGGTCACGACCTTGGGAGTAATGCATAAAGTAAATCGTTTTCGGGCAGATTCAATCTGCCCCTACGGTGGATGAAAACATTACGGTCAATGTTAACGGAGATGTGTAGAAAGAGTAACTCTTGAAAAAAGAGGAAGTTACTATAGACTATGGTTATCGTTAATACATACTATACAAATTTCATCATAATATCCTTCATTCCTTCAGGAATCTTCAGAAACGCCGATGAATAAAGGGAATCAGGAATAAATTTCCTTCAGCTTTGCTTCATTAATGCTTCATTTTCCTTCAGCTTTCCTTCAGAACTCTTTCAGAACCCCTTCATCGCCAACAATTCCCCCTACGATTAGTTGTTTTCAGTAGATTGTTTCCGTACCTTTGCAAGAATTAACTATTTACGAGAATAAAATAATGAACATCACTCTACGGAACACTCAAAAAGGAACCTTGCAAAGCATCAGCCTGAAAGTACTGACTGACCAAATGAAACAAGGAAAATACATCACACTGATAGACAGATATCAAAACTGGATAGGATATGGACAACATTTGCCAAGACCACTCCATCACCCTACAACTGCTGGACAAACCGGACGTGCAGTAACTTTTACCCTGTAGTGAGATTCAATCCCAAAGACAAACAAAAACAGTAAGAAATAATGATCAGATTTGAAGATATTCCCTTTCAGTATGGCCTCTGCCTGAAAAGCGACTGCCCACTGGCAGATACCTGTTTGCGCCACCTGGCTGTTGCCGCGTTGCCCGAAGAAAATGACTATGCCACCATCGTCCTTCCGCACAAATGCATAGAAGGCGCTGACGGGAAACCGAGCTATTACCGTTCCAATGCCAAAGTGCGCCATGCGCGCGGGTTCACCCGTGTTCTAAAAACATTTCCGGTGGGTGTGCTGGATGCTTTCCGCGACCGTCTTATCGGAACCTATCCGCGCAGCAAATATTTCAAGATGCGACGTGGCGACATTCTCCTTACTCCCAAAGAACAGGAATTCATTGTTCAAACAGCACGAAATAAGGGGTTTCAGGGTGAATTCACCTTTGATAATTACGAGGAACACTATCTTTGGTAGTGTATTTCACGCTCAGTTTCGCTAAATTCAAATAGGCGAAACTGGAGTCTCGCCCTGTGGAGACTCCAGTTTCATGCTGTGAACACTCGAGTTTCATACTGGGAGGACTGGAGTTTCCACCTATGGATACTGGAGTTTCCCTTAAGAGAAATGGAAGACGTGTGCAGTTTAACGCTTTAGGTTGACTACTCCTTCAGCTTACTTGTAAGGATGGTTGACAGAGTTAATACTTAGTTGTAATATCAGTTGACTCTTTCAAGAGTTATTCCCTTGTCGGGTTGACAGGGAAGCTGAAGCATTAATGAAGCAAAATGAAGCATTTGTGAAGCAAACCTGAAGGAAAACAATCAGGCAATCATCTTATTACCAATAGTTTAACTGCCAGCATGAAGCTAATGAAGCAAATTTAAGGAAAAAGCTAAAGTAGAGCAAATTAATAACCTAATGACAGTCACAGACAGCAATGAGAGCAGTTAGCACTAGAGCAACGGAAGTTTTGCTCCACTCTCAATTTTATTTCGTACCTTTGTGCCTCACTGAGAAATAAAGAACCAAAATACAAAAAACTATGGCAAAGGAATTAGAACTAAAGTACGGCTGCAATCCCAATCAGAAGCCGTCACGCATCTTTATGCAGGAGGGGGAATTACCTATCGAGGTATTGAACGGACGCCCCGGATATATCAACTTTCTGGATGCATTTAATAGTTGGCAACTGGTAAAGGAACTGAAAGAAGCTACAGGATTGCCCGCAGCTGCATCTTTCAAACACGTGAGTCCGGCAGGTGCCGCAGTGGGCATCGAGATGAACGATACATTGAAGAAGATTTACTTTGTAGACGATCTGCCCCTTACCCCACTGTCAACAGCCTATGCACGGGCACGCGGTGCAGACCGCATGTCCTCTTACGGCGACTTCATCGCATTGAGCGACACTTGCGACGAAGCAACCGCACGCCTCATCAACCGTGAAGTTTCCGATGGCGTTATTGCTCCCGATTATACTCCGGAAGCATTGGAGATTCTTAAAAATAAACGCAAAGGTACATACAATGTCATCAAAATAGATCCGGCATACCGTCCGGCTCCCATTGAGCACAAAGATGTGTTCGGCATCACTTTTGAACAGGGACGTAACGAAATAAAGTTGGACGAAAGCCTGCTGACTACTATCCCGACCAAGAGCCAACACTTTACGGATGAAGCCAAACGCGACTTGATTATCGCCCTGATTACATTGAAATATACTCAAAGCAACTCAGTGTGCTATGTAAAGGATGGACAGGCAATCGGTATCGGCGCAGGACAACAAAGCCGTATCCATTGTACTCGATTGGCAGGAAACAAAGCTGATATATGGTATCTGCGCCAGCATCCGAAGGTAATGAACTTGCCTTGGGTAGAAAAGATCCGCCGTGCCGACCGTGATAATACCATTGATGTATATATCAGTGACGACCACGAGGATGTATTGGCTGATGGCATCTGGCAGCAGTTCTTTATAGAGAAGCCGGAAGTATTGACCCGCGAAGAAAAACGTGCATGGCTGGATACAATGAAAGGCGTAGCACTAGGATCGGATGCTTTCTTCCCCTTTGGCGACAATATAGAACGTGCCCACAAGAGTGGCGTGGAATACATTGCACAGGCAGGCGGTTCTGTACGTGATGACCATGTGATTGATACTTGTGATAAATATGGTATAACGATGGCGTTCACCGGGGTTCGGTTGTTCCATCATTAATCCAATATAACAAGCACCACAGATTACGCAGATTAACACAGACTCGAATAAGTAATGAAACATATATTATCTGTGTTAATCTGCGTAATCTGTGGCAAATAAGATTTTTAGAATTTATACCCCACCGTTACAAATCCCGTAAGATGCTTTGCATCAAGATCCGTTTGAAGTTTACTCAAGCCGAGTTGCCCGTCTATGCCAATGATATAATGCCGATATTCTACAGCAATTCCTGCACCTACACCATAGTCAAAGCGGCGTAAATCAAGACCGTCTTCGCCAAAAGTATTCATTTCGATCACATTCCTTGAGTCCCAATCAGGTTTGGAGGACGATGACCAACTGTAACCTAAGGCTTTGGTCTTACCTCCCACTCCCCACGCTGAATATGGACCTGCCGAAACTATAATCTTGGTATTACGGTCTATGGTGAAATAAACGGCAGCCATAAGAGGTAACTCCATATAAAGTGCATTCACTTGTGCCTGGGCCGAATATCCGTCTACTTCTACAATGGTATGGTTGGTTCCTTTTGAAACAAAGAAAAGCCCCGTTTGCAAAGCCCAGACTTTAGAGAGAGGACAATCCAAAGCGAATCCAAACTTATAGGCCAGTTTTATCTGGGGAGAGATCATGTTATCACCAATGAGATTACCCATGCCTACTCCTGCTTTCAAGCTCCAATTCACTTGATTTTGCGCCGATGTCACCAATGTAGCTATTGCAAATAGTGCAAAAAAGAGTAATTTCCTTATTGCTGCTTTGTCTTTTATTGTCATATCAAAAAGTTTGTGTCATTATTAGAGGTGAAAATAAAAAATGTTGTAAAGGCAAACCTGTGACATAGCCTTTACAACACTCTTGTCTGTATAATGAAAACAATTAGAATTTAAATCCTGCCGTTACAAAGAAAGACATATTCTTCAAAGCATCTCCATCTTCCAATTTGACCAGTCCCAACTGCGTATCAAGCCCAATCACCCAACGGTTAAAGTCAAATGCGACGCCTAACCCTAGTCCGGCATCAAAGCGTCTAAGTCCTTCAAGAGTCGTACCATCAACAGTCGTTTTTCCAAACGTATCATAACTCAGCTCAAGACCACTATATTTAGACTTTGTTTTACCTCCTATACCATAGGCTAGATAAGGACCAGCATTGAGAACAACATCAAAATTATTGGCTGTGCCCAAATGAACGGCAGCCATCAAAGGCAGTTCAAGATACATTTGGTTTACAGTGACATCAACTCCGTCACTTCCTCCTTTAACTCCTTTAGAGACAAGGTTCAAGCCTGTTTGGAATGACCACGTTCCATCAATAGGGACATCGGCACCTACTCCCACTTTATATCCAAACTTTGCTTTAGCGCCATCCGAGCCGTCTCCCATCCAATTGCTGAAACCTAAACCGGCTTTCACACTCCAATTAATCTGTGTTTGTGCCGAAGCAACTAATGCGACCAATGCAAATACTACAAAAAAAGCTAGCTTTTTCATACTTGTCTTGTTTTTAGTTCATAAATATGTTTATATACACATAAGTTTGTGCCGTAATTACTCTCACAAATATAGCTTTTATTTTCAAAAAGCTACCATTACACTTACTTATTTTTATGCCTGTTGGCACGTTTCTTCCTGAAGCCCTCTTTCATCTTGGCAGATCCTGAGCCATGCAAGCCCGTAATATAGCTTTTCTTCTTGGCTTTGGTTTTTACTTTTTCTTCTTTCTTGCCGTCCGGCGATTTTCCACCTTTGAATACTATTCCTTCGGTGATTGCTTTTTCTATATCCATCGTCTTAATTTTTAGGCGTTAATTTCGGTTTTACTATCACTCCATTGCCGGCTTTGGTGCAAACCACCTCCGTTTTACGCAAAGTCCGGTCTTTCATATCAAATATAATATTCGGGTTGAAGTGTTGCCCATCCACCCGGAATTCCAAATGCAAATGTTCCGTAGTAGCCCTTCCGGTGCGGCCTGTCAACCCTATTGCATCTCCTGCCTTCACCACATCACCGGACTTTACCAGGTTCTTGGAATTATGGCTGTAAAGACTTTCCAACCCATTAGCATGACGCACCACAACTACATTTCCATAGGCGGCATAGGGTTTTGCCATGCGCACTACCCCATCGAATGCACAACGGATGGTGTCATTGGCTTTGGTTTTGATGTCCGTACCACTATGTCCGCGACGGGTGCCGTAAGGAGAAATCACGTTGCCACCCGGAAGGGGAAAACAATATTCATTCTCTTTCAAACTGTCCAAATGGATAGAGAAACTTTTACGCCCTTCAAATAGTCCGGGTGTCTTTACCCTGACATGGTTAATTTCCATAGCAGTAAAGTTGCTCTTTGCAGGACCTCCCGCCCATGCCGTCATACTTATAAACAACAAAAATAGTAATTGTGTGCTTTTCATCATTGTTTTTTAGAAATAAATCAGTTCTTCGTTCTCGGATGATGCAAATTCTTTCAGCAGTTCCAACATATAGTCGGCAGCTTCCTGCAATCCTTCTTTGCCGCTGTATCCGTTGATAATAGTGAGGAGACGGGTAGTTCCCAGTTCCAGTTTAGTACGCTCATTGTCACTGGTCGGGGTTCCTATTCCGCCGATGGCATCTCTATATACGGGCATTCCTTCGATATTCAGTTCCCCACGGCCGATGCCCTCGTAGGGTTCTCCGGCTTTACCAATGCCCAGTATCAAGGTATCTCCCTGAATTTTATCGGCATCAAATCCGCCGATGGAATATCCGTAACGGATAGATACCAGATTGATTAAATCGACCAGAGTATCTATTTGATATAGAGGGATTCCACGCAGGATTCTACGGCAAAGCGCCTCACCGGAAGGACGGTAACGGCTAGGGTCTTTTCCGCATTTCTTGTAGGCTTCGCGGGTGGCATGGATGGTTGCCATGTCTTTGATGGAGTCTATGGTGTACTTTTCGCGATAGTGCACGGTGAACTCGTCTATCTTTTTCCACAAAGTTTCGCTGTAGGCGGTGTTCTTTACCGTGGCGCTGATGGCGATTCCGGCGAAGTGCGGACAGGCTTTCTTTATTTCTGCTGATACTTCAATATTCATACTTTATTTATCTTTTACTTTGTGCATTCGGGCGGATTCAATCCGCCCCTACAGATGGGTGTATCATGATACCTGATAATATTCTGCCGGAGTTGATTCCTTGGCGGCGGGCCGAGAAGAAATCATCGTTATTATGATAGGTACAGATACCGGATATCTCTATATTTTCGGGCTTTACGCCGTGAGCTAATAGTTGTTGACGGTTGGCTTCCCATAGGTCGATATGCCACTTGGACTCTTTCCGGGCGATGATGTTCATGTCAAAAGCCGCTTCGTGGAATGCATGATAGACTTCATCTCCTACCTCGAAGGCTTCCAAGGAGATGCTGGGGCCGATGCAGGCGATGAGGTCTTTTCCTTGGGTGCCGTATTGTTCGGACATGAGTGTTAGCGTATTCTCCACAATTCGGGAAACTGTTCCGCGCCATCCGGCGTGGATGGCGGCGATGGCCTGGGTATGAGGGGCATACAATAAGACGGGGACGCAATCGGCGGTTGAGATGCATAGGCAATAGCCGGGGAGCCGGGTTACTAGGGCGTCTATTCCTTCTAATTGTGTGTTCGGGCGGACACATGGGTCCGCCCCTACGGGGGATGTTTTCCGATGTTCAAAAGAGTTCATTCCGTCGGGGGATGTTTTCCGATCTTCAAAAGAGTCCATTCCAACGGGGGATGTTTTCCGATCTTTTGGAGATTCCGTCACGATGGGTGATGTTTTCCTATCTTCTGCACATCTATTTATATAGGTGGCATCTACTATTCGCACTTGATCGCTATGGGTTTGATGGGGGATAACCAGCTCAATGGGGGTTACCGGGAGTAAAGCACAAAGCATTTCCCTGTTCAGGGCAACATCTTCGGGATTATCGCCACAATATCCGTTACAATTAAAGGATGCATAGTTCCCTTTACTACAACCTCCGTGGCGGGTCGTAGAAAAACAAGAAATGTTGGGATATGCCTTCATCAGCTCATATCCCAACATTTTATTATCTGATGTCAGCCGTTTCATTGCTTCTCGTCTTCTTCGTCCCAATCTTCTTCTTCGTATTCGTAATCGAAGTCATCATCGGCATCGTCTTCATATTCGTATTCAAAGTCTTCGTCTTCGCCCATAGCCTTCAGTTCCTCTTGCAACTTGACTACATCTTTGGCACGATGAACAATGGTTTCTGTGCGAACACCTTCCAGACGGTTGCTGTCTTTATTCAGTTCTGTCCACAGAATATCCTTTAACTGGGCAATGCCCATGCCTGTTACCGATGAAATAAAGATATGCGGAATGTTTTCCGGCAAAGTGGGTTCCAGCATGGTTATCAGTTCCTCATCCAGCATATCACTCTTGGTGATGGCAAGCACACGCTGTTTGTCCAGCATTTCGGGGTTGAAAGTAGCTAATTCATTCAATAGGATTTCATATTCCTTGCGAATATCGTCCGTATCTCCCGGCACCATAAAGAGTAACAAGGAGTTGCGTTCAATATGACGAAGGAAACGAAGTCCCAAGCCCTTGCCTTCACTGGCTCCCTCGATAATTCCGGGAATATCTGCCATTACGAAAGATTTTCCTTCGCGATAGGAAACAATGCCCAGGTTAGGTTCCAAGGTGGTAAACGGATAATTGGCAATTTTGGGACGCGCTGCGGATACGGTAGACAGTAAAGTGGACTTTCCGGCATTGGGGAAACCCACAAGACCTACGTCTGCCAACAGTTTCAATTCCAAGATAACGGTGAGTTCCTGCATCGGTTCTCCCGGTTGTGCAAAGCGCGGCGCCTGACGGGTTGCCGTGCGGAAATGCCAGTTGCCCAAGCCTCCGCGTCCGCCTTTCAGCAGGACTACTTCCTGTCCGTGGTCGGTAATATCGCAAATGTATTCACCGGTTTCGGCATTGTAGACCACTGTTCCGCAAGGGACATCAATGGTTTTATCTTCACCATCTTTACCAAAACTTTTTGCCTTGGAGCCATTGCCGCCATTAGAAGCAAAAACGTGGCGTTCATATTTAAGGTGAAGTAATGTCCAGTAATTACGATTTCCTCGTAAGATAACATGACCTCCTCTACCGCCATCGCCACCATCGGGGCCACCGTTTGGTACATACTTTTCACGACGCATGTGCGCAGAGCCTCGACCGCCCTTTCCGGAACGGCAATATATCTTCACATAATCAACAAAATTCGATTCAGCCATAGTTCTTTCAATCTATCATTATACTGTAGGGGCGGATTGAATCCGCCCGGATACATCCACTAATATACCATCCGGCATTGGACGGGCGGAAGCATTCCGCCCCTACAGCTTATTTATTTTCTTACAGTTTTTCAATAGCAGCCGCAATATCGTCAAAGATACTCTCCATAGTACCCACGCCGTCAATGTGCTGATATTTACCTTCGTTCTTGTACCAGTCAATCAGCGGAGCAGTCTGTGAGCTATACACAACAAGACGTTTCTTGATTGTTTCTTCATTGTCATCAGCACGGCCTGATTCCTGTCCGCGCTTAATAAGACGTACCATCAGTTCTTCTTCGGGAACATCCAAATCCAACATTACAGATACTTCCTGTCCACGTTCGGCCAGTACTTTCTTCAATGCTTCCGCCTGAGCAATCGTTCTGGGGAAACCATCAAAGATAACGCCTTTGCTTTCTTTGAAACCATCCAATGTGCTAGCCAGCATATCAATAATCAGTTCATCCGGTAACAACTGTCCCTGGTCAATGTAGCCTTTAGCCACTTTACCCAGTTCAGTACCATTTTTGATTTCTGTACGGAGCACATCTCCTGTTGAAATGTGGTTAATACCGTATTTCTCTACAATACGTTCACTCTGAGTTCCTTTACCTGAACCCGGAGCACCGAAAATTACAATGTTCAACATCTTGTTTTACCTTTTGTTTTTATTTTAGTTGTATAATTCTTATTCCACTACCGTGTAAATATCGCGATAGTTACGTCCCAGTCCGTCATAGTCCAAGCCATAACCTACGATAAAATCATTAGGGATACTCATAGCCACATAGTGGATATTCAAATCCACTTTCAGTTTGTCGGGTTTCAGCAACAACGTAGCGATACGGATTTCTTTGGGATTCTTTGCCTGCAAAGTTTCCAGCAGATGCTTCATAGTCACGCCGGTATCTACAATATCTTCTACAATCACCACCGTACGTCCTTCTATATCATCATTCAGCCCCACCAGTTCTTTCACCTTTCCCGTAGAGGAAGTACCTGCATAGGAAGCCAGTTTCACAAAAGATATTTCGCTGGGAATGGTAAGATTACGCATCAAGTCGGCTGCAAACATAAACGCACCGTTCAACACACTTAAGAACAAGGGATTAGCTCCTTCTAAATCCCGATTTATTTCACTCGCTACCCGTGCCACTTCTTTCAATATCCGCTCTTCGGGGATAAAGGGAGTGAAACGTTTATCTTTGATTTGAATGGTATCCATAACCGCTAATTTATTAAATTGCTGCAAAAATAACATTTTTATTCCAAGTATCGAAGTATTAGCATCACCTCTTTTTGTAAATAGTGTTATCTTTGTGCATTCAAACCAAAGAGATTGTCATGAAAATTATTTCGAGCACCCAACTGAAAGAGCTGGACAAGTACACGATAGCCAATGAGCCGATTGCCTCCATCGACCTGATGGAACGGGCGGCTTGTGAACTGGCGCGTGCCATTACCCACCGCTGGGATACCTCCTTCCATGTCGTAGTATTCGCCGGACCGGGCAACAACGGAGGCGATGCACTTGCCGTAGCCCGCTTGTTATCCAAACAGAACTATCACGTAGAAGTTTTTCTGTTCAACACCAAAGGGAAACTATCGGAAGAATGCCAGACCAATCTTGAACGATTGAAAGAATGTGGCTCTATCTATTTCACAGAGGTGAGCACACAGTTCGATCCGCCTGCATTGACAGAAAAGCATCTGGTGGTGGACGGTTTGTTTGGTTCCGGCCTCAACAAGCCCCTGAATGGCGGATTTGCCGCCGTGGTGAAATATATAAATGTTTCCAAATCTCCGGTGGTGGCTATTGATGTGCCTTCCGGACTGATGTGCGAGGACAACACCTATAACCTCCGCCAAAACATTATACGGGCAGATGTGACTCTCAGCATCCAGTTGCCCAAGCTGTCATTTTTCTTTCCCGAGAATGAAGATATAGTAGGCGAATGGGAATTGCTGGACATCAAGCTGAGACAGGATTTTGTAGACACGGCCCCAAGCCCTTACTATATTACCGAAGAACAGGAAATGCGTGATCTCATCAAACCGAGAAAGCGCTTTGCACACAAAGGGACTTTCGGTCATGCACTGCTTATCGCCGGATCTTACGGCATGGCAGGCGCTTCCATCCTCTCCGCCCGGGCGTGCCTGCGTTCAGGCGTGGGATTGCTCACCGTACATGTGCCTATCCATAACCATGATTTATTGCAAAGCACAGTGCCCGAGGCGATTGTGCAGACCGACATACACGACCGTTACTTTGCCGAACCGGTAGACACCGACCATTATCAGGCTATTGCCATCGGGCCGGGGCTGGGACAGGAAGAAGATACGGCACTTGCCATGATGGAACAGATACAGGGTTGCCCCGTACCACTGATACTGGATGCGGATGCCATTAATATTTTCGGTACGCACCGCAACTGGTTGAGCCGGATACCGAAACGATGTATCCTCACTCCCCATTTAAAAGAGCTGGAACGGTTGATAGGCAAATGCATGGATACTTACGAGAGGCTGACCAAGACTAAAGAACTGGCCGCCTATCTGCAAAGTTATATCATTGTGAAAGGTGCATGGAGTGCAGTTGTCACCCCCGAAGGTAATTGTTACTTTAACCCCACCGGAAACCCGGGAATGGCTACCGCCGGAAGCGGTGATGTGCTGACCGGTATTCTGGCAGCCTTGCTGGCACAAGGATATGCGCAAGAAGATGCCTGCCGGTTGGGAGTCTATGTACATGGACTGGCCGGAGACATTGCAATGGAAGAAAAAGGGGAAATAGGTCTTACTTCGGGCGATATTGTCGAGGCATTACCTAAGGCTTGGAAGAAATTAGCACCCCACAGCACAGCCGGGGGCTGTATCAAAACTCCAAAGTAGCTATCAGTCACCGTAGGGGCGGATTGAATCCGCCCGAATGCATACGGAAATTGTTATCGGGCAGATTCAATCTGCCCCTACAGCAAAAGGATAACCGATTTTAGTTTTGGTACACTCTGTTTAAGAGGGATGTTCCCCTGTATATGCAATAACTAAAGAATTAATAACATCATAGAATACAGAAATATGAAAAAAGGATTGATCGCAGTAGGGCTACTGATTTCCATGAGTGGCGCCGCACAAGATTTCAGCACATATACTCCCGGAGCGATGGGCGAAGGAGTGGTTTATTACTTGCCTAAGACCGAAATAGAGTTGCAAGTAACAGCTACCAAAGTGGTCTATACTCCCGGTGAATTCTGCCAGTATGCAGATCGCTATTTGCGACTGACAGGCATTTCTTCCAAACCGGAAGAACATTGGGAGATCAATAGCATCAAAGTTAGTTCCGTAGGAGTCCCCGATCCGGACAATGCCTACGTTGTAAAACTGAAAGATAAAAGTGCCGCTTCGCAGGTAGAGTTGACGCCCGAAGGCATTATAAAAGCAATCAACACCACCTCACCTGCCGAAAAGATTGCAGCAACAAAAATCACCGAAACAGCAAAGAAACGGATTGATCCGCGCAGCTTTATGACCGAGGAAATCCTGATGGCAGGCTCTACCGCAAAGATGGCGGAACTGGTTGCCAAAGAAATCTATAACATCCGCGAAAGCAAAAACAGCCTGACCCGCGGACAGGCTGACTATATGCCGAAAGACGGTGCTGCCTTAAAGCTGATGCTGGATAATCTGGACGAACAGGAACAGGCTATGATGCAGATGTTTGCCGGAACCACCAATCGCACAGAGAAAACATTTACCATCCGTGTTACTCCGGAAGGTGATGTAAAAGATAAAGTGGCATTCCGTTTTTCAAAGAAGCTGGGAGTGCTGGGCGTTGATGACTTGGCGGGCGAACCTTGCTATATTTCTATTGTCAATCAAGAGACATTGCCTCCGGCAGATCCGAAAGCGAAAGAGAAAAAGAAAATAGATGGTGTTATTTATAATATCCCAGGGAAAGCACAGGTTACGGTATTTACTCCCGCCAAACGGTATTTTGAAGGCGAATTACCTGTGACTCAGTTCGGAGCGACTGAGGTATTGGTGGATAATCTTTTTAATAAGAAGGTAAATACACGGGTGATTTTTAATCCGAATACGGGAGGGATTGTGAAGATTGATAAAGATTAAAAACAATACTCAGACGACTCATTAAGAATCATATTAAACTAAGGGATGTGTCAAAACTCTAAAACAACTATCAAATTGTTCACCGTAGGGGCGGATTGAATCCGCCCGAACCAGCGGTCACGACTTTGGGAGTAATGCATCCACAAATATACCTTCGGGATGTAATCGGGCGCATTCAATGCGCCCCTACAGCAAAATGATAGCCAATTTTTGTTTTGACACACCCTCATAAATTAAAATAAGGTAAGAAAGCGCTTATTTCTTTATATTAGCTTCTTCCAAACCATATCCTTTCTTTTTATTCTCAACTTTCAGCATGAGCGCAAAGAACAGGGCAGCCACGCCAAAGCAGGTAAATATCCACATAGGAAGCGTATAATCATAGGTCTGCATACCATTCACCACCGGCCCCTTGCAATATTCATTCAATACATAACCAATCAAATAAGGAACACCCATTAATCCCCAGTTCTGTACCCAGAAGATAAGAGCATAGGCCGTACCCAATTGCTTTTCCGGTATAATCTTAGGAACTGAAGGCCACATAGCCGATGGTACCAAAGAAAAACCGACTCCCAATATAATCATAACGATAGTAGCAAACCACCATACATTAAGAATAGGCAACGCAAACATGGTATGAACGAATATCAACAGCACAGAACCGATAATCATCAACGTAGCTCCCTTACCGATACGGTCGTACACATTACCAAAGAGTGGAGTAAGGAACAAAGTTCCCAACGGCAACAAACTGGGAATAGTACCCGCCAACTCCGGATCTACATTATATTTCTGTACCATCAGGTCGGTAGCATATTTCAAGAAGGGGAATACAGCCGAATAGAACAATACACATAGCAACGCGATCAGCCAAAAGCCCTTGTTAGTAACAATCAGCCAAATATCTTTCATGCGGAAAGGTTCTTCCGGTTCGGCTCCTTCTTCTTCCAGGGAAGCATCCAGTTTCTTATCATAGAAAGTATAGATAAAGAAAGCTATAGTACCGATACACAGCATGATAAGGCACAACAGCAACGGAGCCGGAATATTAGGATGGAACGTGCCCTCGCTATCTGTAGCGCCAAAGAAAGTAGCGATAGGAACAGTTACAGCCAGTGCCAACATAGTACCCAAACGGGCTGTTGCCATCTCCATACCCATAGCAAGCGCCATTTCCTTGCCTTTAAACCATTTCACGATAATCTTTGAAACAGTGATACCGGCAATTTCCACGCCTACACCAAAGATGGCATATCCCAGCGCAGCCATTCCCACCTGTGTCTTCATACCCAGAAGCGTGCTTCCCTCGGGAAATGTGCTGGAGATAGCATAATATTTTAATCCGCAACCCAACACCATCAGGATACAAGCGCCCATTCCGGTGAAACGCACTCCCATCTTATCCAAAATAATACCACCGATAATCAGCATGAAGGCGAATACATTGAACCAGCCATATGCACTGGTAAAGATTCCATAGTCCAAACTATCCCACAGCAACTCTTTTTCGAGCATCGGTTTTAAGGGAGACATTACATCGGTCAGGAAATAACCGCATAGCATGGTGAAGGCCACCAGCGCCAACACACTCCACCGCAGAGCCTTGGAGTCGTTGAGCTTTTTACGAATTTGTTCTTTCATTATTTTATAAGATTTTTGATTAATAGTTTCTTCCATGTTCAGCTTACAAAGATACAGTTTTTTAGGTAGAGAAGCCTATTTCCATAAAAAAGTTCTATCTTTGCGTGACGATTAAAGTGATTTATACTGGAAAATCGTCACAAAATTACTTTTTATAAACTTAACTTTATTGATTTATGAAAAAGAGCAAAACAGTTCTTGTTTGCGCCATGCTGAGTGGAAGTGTCCTATTTTCTTCATGCATCGGCTCTTTCGGATTATGGAATAGTCTGAAGGATTGGAACCAGGGAGTAAGTGACAAATTTGTAAACGAACTTATTTTCCTTGCTTTCCATATTGTACCGGTTTACGAAATAGCTTACTTAGCTGACGTTTTAGTATTAAACTCTATTGAATTCTGGAGTGGTTCTAACCCTACGGCTTCTATCGGTGAAGTAAAAACCGTACAGGGAGAGAACGGTGAATATCTGGTTAAGACCAACGAAAACGGTTACACCATCACCAAGCAAGGCGAAGATAAATCAGTAGACCTGGTATATGACAAAGAAAACAATACCTGGAATGCTGTCGCTGACGGACAAAGCTTTGAGCTGGTTAAAATGAATGAAGACGGAACAGCCACCATGAGCCTGCAAAACGGTACATCCATGACTGTTACTCCTGATGCCCAGGGCGTTGCTGCTGCACGTATTGCTACCGGCAATTCGTTGTTCTTTGCCGCAAGATAACAAACACATTATTATTTTATACAGAGAAAAGAAGTTGTTTTCAATCAACAAACAACTTCTTTCTCTTTTAACAATATCACTATGAAGAAGCAAACCATTTTGGGTGGGTTATTCCTATTACTATTAGGAGCCTGCTCTTTCAAAAACACGACCAACGACCTGAATGCAATCGACATTGCCGGCAGTTTTGAACATCTCTCAGAGTTAAAAGCCTCCCAACTGGGAACGAACATCCGCTATGTGCCCTTGGAAACGACAGATTCGTCATTGATAGGAAATTCTTATTCCATCAAACTATCCAAAGAAAATATTATTGTCTCCACGAATGGACGTTGCCTGTTATTTGACAAACAAAGCGGAAAGTTCATCCGTAGCATCGGTCATAAAGGGGAAGACCCACAAGGATACAGCAACGCCAATTGCCTTATCCATCCTAAGACCAATGTCCTTTACTTCTACCGCCAGCCCAATAAACTGGTGAAATATGATACAGAAGATCATTTCCTGGGCGAAGTGACACTTCCACAAAATATCTCCCAATCCCTTTACCTCACGTTTGCCGATTCCCTTATCCTTGCCCATTATGGCGAAGGAATAGGACAACCACAAGCCAGTGCTTTACTCTATCTTAATGAAAAAGGAGAAGTAAAAGACTCATTACCGGAATTTGCAAATCCGGGTGATCCAATGGGTATGGATCAAATATCCAGCATCAACGTATTCAAGCAACTCCCCGGCAGTCTCAGTGTAGGTGGATTAATATATGTAAACTATCAGAACGGAACAGTTGCAGCGCTTCCCATAGACTGCCCTTCGCTTTGGATTAACGATGGCGGGATACGTTTTAGGAAATCGTTCAATGACACCATCTATGACATAAAAGGGCACAAAGCCACTCCTTACATCATTTTCAATACTGCCCAACGCCATTTCCCTGCTGAAAAGATAGGGCAGAAAGAGGGTACAGAGGATTATGTCGTTGTAACCAATATCATGGAAACTCCCAAACGCCTTTTCTTTATATCCATGCAAGGATTATATGACATCAAAAAAACATTCTATGGCATCTATGATAAGGGAAATAATACGACCTACATGAATGATGCAAGCGTAGGGGTAACGGATGACTTGGCACATTTCATGCCTATCTACCCCACTACCTGTTCGGAACAAGGTGAATATGCCGCCTTGCTGGAGATAGGAAAAATAGATGAATGGATAGATGAAAATCCGGAAGTTGCCAAAGAAGGGAAGCTTAGTTTTCTAAAAGATATAAATGAAGATTCCAATCCGGTTTGTGTCATTGTAGAACCATAGACTAAAGCTGATATAAAAATAAAGCTGCCGCATAGTATCACTACTTCGGCAGCTTTTTTACTTCAACGCTTTGAAGATAACAGTATGCTAAATTTAGTCACGACCTCCGCCTAATGCCTGATAGAGGTTGATTACGCCTTGTATTTCGGTAAAGCGGTTGGCAACCTGCGTCAACTGTGCATTGAGTAGGGTTTGCTGCGCCGTCAATACTTCCAGATAAGTTGTATTTCCATGTTGCATCAGTAAGGAGGTGCTTTCTAAAGCTTTATGTAATGAAATGATTTGTTTGTCATAATAGGCTGCTTTCTCTTGCGCAGTCTGATATTGCACCAAAGCGTTGTTCACTTCGCTTCCTGCATTCAACAGGGCTTGTTGGAAGCTCAGTTTAGCTTCCTCCTGTCGTGCACGGGCTATTTTCAGTTGGGCGATGTTGGCACCCTTGTTGAAAAGTGGCTGGGTAAGTGAAGCTACTGCGGTTGCAATGAATTTACCCGGATTCACAATCATGCTTCCGGCTGAGTTTGTCCATCCGGCGCTTCCACTCAGTACAATAGACGGATAGAAAGCGGAACGGGCTTGATTGGTGGCATAGAAAGCTGCTTCCAAAGAACGTTCTGCACTGCGTACATCGGGACGATTGGCAAGCATCTGCACAGGAATACCTACTGCAAGATGATTTAATCCACCGTAGGGGCGAACCCATGTGTCCGCCCGAGATGGTTGGCTTTGCGCATTCGGGCAGACACTTGGGTCTGCCCCTACAAGTGAGCCGCGCCGGATGGCGTGGGGAGCTTCGGCCAACAACAGCGACAAGCTGTTCTCTACCTGATTGATTTGTTCTTTCAGGTCAAGAACCGAGGTGCATATAGTATAATAAGTAGCTTCCATTTGTGAAACGGCCGCTTCGTTTGCCAATCCGGCATCCATCAAGGCACGGGTAGCATCTACGGTTTCTTTCCATGACAGCTGCGTCTTCTCTGATATTTCAAGTTGAGAATCCAGCATCAGTAAAGTATAATATGTATTTGCAATACCGGCTATCAGCTGAGTTTGAACAGCCTGTTCGTAATCATGGCTTTGTTCAAGCAATGCTTTTGCCTGACGCTTGGCATTACGGATACGGCCGAAGATATCCAGTTCCCAACTGGCGGTCACAGGCAAAGTATAGGTTTGTACAGCCTTCCCTTTATCGAAGCTGCTTGCCGTTCCCTGTGGAGAAAGGGCAAACGAAGGCAGGTAAGCCAACTTTGCTGATAACAAGGTGGCTTCCGCCTCTTTGACACGCCATTGTGCCGACTGTAAATCGGTATTGCTTTGCAGTCCCTGTTCTATCAGTGCTTGAAGCTGCGGATCGGTAAACACTTCACGCCAGCTCAGATTACCGATATTATCCAAGGTATCTGCTACTGCCACTTCTTCCCCATATAAGTTTTCGGGGACTTCGGTTGCAGGTTTGTATTTGGTATATATGCCGCAACTACTCAGTGCGAGTGCTGCGACAGTTGATAGAATGATTTGTTTCTTCATTTTATGATGTTTAATAATGCGTGTATTACTTCCAAGGTCGTAACCGCTGGTTCGGGCGGACACATGGGTCCGCCCCTACGGGATTACTGCTTTCCTTTATCTTCCAAATGACGTTTTCTTTCTTCACTGGCTTCTACATATTCCTCCTGAATCTGCCAATCGGCCGCCGGCTGAAACTGAATGGGACGTACCTTTTCCTGCAAATATTGGAATACGATAAACAAAGAAGGTACAATAAACAGCAACGCCAGCGTACCAATCACCATACCACCTACGGTACCCGCACCCAGCGAACTGTTACCATTGGCACCTACACCACTGGCTACCACCAGCGGAAACAGACCGAAAATCATGGTCAGCGCCGTCATCAGGATAGGGCGCAGACGGGCCTTGGCGGCAGAAAGCGCGGCAGAAGTAAGACTCATGCCTGCCTTTCGGCGCTCGGTGGCATACTCGGTGAGCAGGATGGCAGTCTTTGACAGCAAGCCGATCAACATAATCAAACCGGTCTGCAAATAAATATTGTTTTCCAGTCCCATCATCTTTGCAAACAGGAAACTACCCATCAAACCGAAAGGTACGGACAGCAACACGGCAAACGGAATCAGGAAACTTTCATAGAGCGCACTCAGAATCAGATAAATCATCAGGAAGCAAATGCCGAAGATGATAATGGTAGTACCACTTTGGTCGGTTTCTTCACGGGTAATGCCGCCAAAATCATAACCAAACCCCTTCGGAAGTGCCTGCACAGCAGTTTCCTGTACGGCACGGATAGCGTCACCGGTACTATACCCATCGGCAGGCATCGCATTGACGGCAATGGAGTTGAACATATTGAAACGGCTCAACGATTCTGCCCCATAACTACGGGTCAAGGTTACAAATTGCCCCAAAGGAGCCATCTCGCCATTGGACATACGCACAAAGATATTATTCAGCGAAGCCTCATCCACACGGAATTTGGGATCGGCCTGAATCATTACCTTATATACTTTTGAGAAACGGTTGAAGTTGGATACATACTGTCCGCCATAGTAACCGGATAAAGTACTGAGCACAGCATCCGGAGTAATACCGGCACGCTTACACTTGGAAGCATCCACCTCCACCGTCCATTGCGGATAACGAATATCGAAGGTGGAGTATGCCATCGAGATTTCGGGACGCTGGTTCAATGCGCCCAGGTATTGCTGGGTGGTATTGAAGAAGGTACCTACATCGCCACCCATCTTATCCTGCATATGAAGCTCCAACGCATTACCCATACCATAGCCCGGAATCATACCCGGAGAGATAGCAAACACACTGGCATCCTTTATATCCGCAGTACGGCCATAGACTTGCCCGATCACCGCCTGCACATCATTTTCTTTTCCTTTACGTTCATCCCACGGTTTCAGTTTCAGAATCAGCATACCGAAAGAGTTACCCTGACCTGCCAACAGGCCGTAACCTGCCACACGCTGCACATGCAATACTTGCGGAATATCTTCCATACGCTGCTCAATGCGTTTCATTACGTCATTCGTAGTTTTCAACGAACTACCTGCCGCTGTGCTGACATTGACAAACACCACGCCCTGGTCTTCATCGGGCACCAGACTGGTTTTGGTGGTATTCATCAGAAACACCAGCAAAGCCACAGAACATGCCAACAATGACCATACCATCCACTTACGCTTGATAAAGAACAATACACCTTTCTTATACCGTTCAACCATCGTGTCGAAAGCCGCATTGAATGCTTTACGGAAACGTGCTGCAAAGTTATTGTTCTGCGTGCCGTCTTCATTGATATACGGTTTCAGGAACAGCGCACACAATGCCGGACTCAACGTCAATGCATTGACCGCCGAAATACCTACGGCAACTGCCATCGTCAGACCAAACTGAGTATAGAATGTTCCCGAAGTTCCACTCATAAACGAAACCGGAATAAACACCGCCATAAATACCAGTGAAGAAGAAATGACCGCATTACTGATACCTTTCATTGCATCAATACTGGCCATGTATGAAGAACGGTAGCCCACATCAAAGCGTGCCTGTACCGCCTCGACCACCACGATGGCATCATCCACCACCGTACCGATAACCAGCACCAGCGCAAACAGCGTAATCAGGTTAATACTGAATCCGGCAATAGACATAAAGGCAAATGTACCAATCAGGGAAACGATGATACCCACCAACGGAATAACGGTAGAACGAATATCCTGCAAGAAAACATACACTATCAAAATAACCAGGAAGA
Organism: uncultured Bacteroides sp.; assembly: GCA_902388365.1. Lineage (GTDB taxonomy): Bacteria > Bacteroidota > Bacteroidia > Bacteroidales > Bacteroidaceae > Phocaeicola. The sequence goes on from CABMPB010000013.1 coordinate 19,984, forward strand.
TAGCTTCAAAAAGTGTCTTCACTACTTCGTGTATAGAAGCGTACAAGAAATCATTCGAACTCATTACCTGAGTTAACTCCACTCCTTTCGGCAAATCTTTCTTTGCGTCTTCCAGGAATGTATCAATATTATTATTTACCTCCGTTGCATTGGAGCCTGCCGTTTGAAAGATCATGCAGGAAATACCCGGATGCCCGTTCATGGCGCCATGATAGGCATAACTTTCTTCACCCATTTCAATATCGGCAATGTCTTTCAGTTTCAACACTTCCCCATCTTCAGAAGAACGGATCACGATCTCGCCAAATTCTTCGGGAGTGATCAAACGCCCCGTGTATTTCATGGTATATTGGTAAGTCTCGTCCGAGTTTTCACCAAACGAACCGGTAGCCGATTCTATATTCTGCTCGGCAAGTACCTGCGTCACATCTGCCGGAATAAGTTTATATTGCGCCATTATATCGGGCTTCATCCAGATGCGCATACTGTAGTCGCCACCCATAATCATCATATCGCCCACACCCTGTATGCGGAGGATAGAAGGTTTCAGGTTGATACTGATATAGTTGGACAGGAATTTTTCATCATAAGTATCGTCCGGGCTATGCAGGGAGAACATCTGCAAGATGCTGGTTTGCCGCTTGGAAGTGGTGACACCCACCTGGGTTACTTCCGCCGGAAGCTGTCCGGTAGCTTTGGATACACGGTTCTGCACGTTGACGGCAGCCATATCCGGATCAGTACCCTGTTTAAAATAGACAGTAATACTTACTGATCCTGCATTGCTGGCGGTAGAAGTCATGTAAGTCATGTTTTCCACACCGTTAATGGCTTCTTCCAACGGAGCGATCACACTCTTTTGAAGGGTTTCCGCGCTGGCACCGAAATAAGAGGTGCTTACCTGTATGGTAGGCGGAGCAATATCGGGGTATTGTTCCACGGGCAATGTGAAAAGCCCGATGATGCCCACTACTACTATCGAAATAGAGATCACTGCCGATAGGATGGGGCGTTCTATAAAGGTTCTTAAATTCATGTTTCTTGGTTTAGTTTTGTTTTACTTTAATAGGAGTTCCTTCACGCAGCAAGCCTACGCCTTCGGCTACAATCACATCGCCTTCGTTCAAGCCTTCATTCACAATGTATTCCTTACCACCGTTCACACGGGTTACACTGACAGGGGCCGACTGGGCTTTGCCATCCACTACCTTATATACATATACAATATCTTGTATCTCAAAAGTAGTTGCCTGCGGAATCACCAAACTTCCTTTCTTAGATACCGGAAGGATTACATTACCGGATGTTCCGCTATAAAGCAAACCGTTCTTATTAGGAAATGCGGCACGCAGACTGGCGGTGCCGGTATTGCGGTCTACCACCCCGCTGATGGTTTCAATCCGCCCTTTTTCTCCATACATCGACTTGTCATTCAACTGCAATTCCACTTCCGGCATATTCTTCAATGCCTCCGCCTTGGAACCATACTGGCGCGTCAAGGCCAGCAACTGGTTCTCGGTCATAGAGAAATACACATACATATCCGAGTTATCGGAAACCGTAGTCAACGGTTGGGGAAGGCTGGCGCTAACCAATGCGCCTACCCGGTAAGGCAATGTGCCAATCACCCCGTCTACCGGGCTTTTCACCTCTGTATAAGAAAGATTATTGCGTGCACTTACTTCCTGCGCCTTTGCCTGAGCCAACTGTGCCTTAGCGGTCAGCCAAGAGTTTTCCGCTGTTTTCAGGTCAAACTCCGAAACTACTTTCTTGGCAAACAGTTCTTTCTTGCTATCGTAGGTCAACTGTGCAGTTGCCAGTCCGGCTTTGGCCGACTCCACATTGGCAAGTGCCGTTTCCAAAGCTGCCTTATAAGGCACTTGGTCGATAATAAAAAGGATCTGTCCCCGACGCACCGCCTGTCCTTCTTCCACACAAAGCTGAGTGAGGAAACCCGATACCTGCGGATAAATATCAATATCCTGGCGACCCCGGATTGTTGCCGAATAAGTAGTAGATAAAACCTTGTCCGATGGCGATACTTTCAATACCGCATATTCCGCCTCCATTTGTGGAGCAGGAGCCTGTTTACACGACGCCACCAAAGTAGCACAACCAACTAATACCATTAGTCGCATCCATTTTCTGTTTACTGTTATCATATTCCAATCTTTGTTTTAATTCGGTGGCAAAGGTAGACCGATTTTCCCATGCGATTGAGTTCAATACTTAGCTGCCATTGTTCAAAAACGGAACTAACTTCCACTATATCCAAAAAATATATCTACTTTTGCTTCAAAATAAGAACAGATATGGAAATTTGGCACATTACAGAGAATGATCCGTTTATAGCCGGCACAGGTGATTTTAAAGCAATAGAAAACCGCTTTATCAAGTTGAACAATGCTTCTATCTTTTTCTGCCGACAGGGACATGCACATATACAAATAGACTTGTTGGAATACGACCTTATTCCGAATGCCCAACTGGTATTGCTGCCGGGCAGCATTATCCACATAACCGAAGTAAGTGACGACTTTAAAATATCCTTTATTGTTTGTTCCCCCACCCTGTTTCAGGAGATAAGCAACCGACTGGAACCTCCTTTCTTCCGTTTCCTGAAAGAAGCCCCCTGCGTGGTGCTTCCCGCAGGGCGCGAACGAAGCGTAAACAGGTTGGCTGAAACGATAGAAGAACTTTATAATGACAGGGAAAACTGTTTCCGGTTACAAATAGCCAAAAACTATATACAGAGCTTTTTACTGGAAATTTATGATAAAACCCATCGGCTGTTTATGCAGAAGCGTCCGGAAGGCGTCAGCCGTCAAGAGGAATTATTCAAACGGTTTATCCAGTTGGTGCACAAACATTGCACCAGCCAGCGGGAGGTATCTTTTTATGCCAATGAGTTATTCATCACTGCACGATACCTTTCTACAGTGATTCAGAATGTTACCGGATTAACGGCAAAAAGCATCATAGACAAACATGTTGTATTGGAAATAAAGACCTTGCTGAAATCAACCGATCTCAGCATTCAGGAAATCTCCAACCAACTCTGCTTCCCCGACCAGTCTTTCTTTGGACGTTACTTTAAAAAACATACCGGAGTATCTCCCTTAAAATACAGAAATATGCCCTGATCGTTTTATATCCCCCAAAAAGAAAGGCTGCCATCGCAAGATAGCAGCCTCTCCTTATTATATAGGATGAATGATTTATTATTCAGCCAATTTGTTGTCTGAACCCAGCACGTTGATGATTTTGTGCTTGTACAGTTTTTCCATGTTATCACGAGCCGGACCTAAGTACTTACGTGGGTCGAATTCAGCCGGTTTTTCAGCGAATACCTGACGGATAGCAGCAGTCATAGCCAAGCGAGAGTCTGAGTCGATGTTGATTTTGCAAACAGCAGACTTAGCAGCTTTACGCAACCATTCTTCAGGAATACCGATAGCTGCTTTCAAAGCGCCACCATATTTGTTGATAGTTTCAACTTCTTCCTGGGGAACTGATGAAGATCCGTGAAGAACGATAGGGAATCCCGGAAGTTTTTCCATTACAGCATCCAATACTTCGAATGCCAAGGGAGGAGGAACCATGTGACCTGTAGCAGGATCAATAGTACACTGTTCCGGAGTAAATTTGTAAGCACCGTGAGAAGTACCGATAGAGATAGCCAATGAGTCGCAACCTGTACGAGTAGCGAAATCAATTACTTCTTCAGGGTCAGTATAAGTATGATGGTCAGAAGAAACTTCATCTTCCACACCGGCCAAAACACCCAGTTCACCTTCTACAGTTACATCAAACTGATGAGCATACTCAACTACTTTCTTAGTCAAAGCGATATTTTCTTCGTAAGGCAGGTGAGAACCGTCGATCATTACAGAAGAGAAACCTGAGTCGATACAGCTTTTGCATGTTTCGAAAGTATCTCCATGGTCAAGGTGAAGAACAATTTCAGGATGTGCGCAACCCAATTCTTTTGCATATTCTACAGCACCCTGAGCCATGTAACGCAACAAAGTAGCGTTAGCATACTGACGAGCACCTTTAGATACCTGCAAGATAACCGGAGATTTTGTTTCTACTGCAGCCTTAATGATAGCCTGCATCTGTTCCATGTTATTGAAGTTGAATGCAGGGATTGCATATCCACCTTTGATAGCCTTAGCAAACATATCCTTTGTGTTTACCAGACCTAAATCTTTGTAATTAACCATTGTTCTAATATTTATAATTGTTAGTGAATTAAATTCCACTGCAAAAGTAATCATAAATGCGCTAACTATGGCAACTTCGCCCTAAAAATATCTCATGGAAAATGATTTTATTAACTATTTTCTATGCAAATAGTCTTAAACTGATAATATTGTAATGTCCACCTTGCAATACTACTTACAATACCACGAATAAAGAAAATAAGGCTTTTAGAAGAAAAAATATCCCGAAGTTTTTTCTGTTTCAAAGAAAAGCTGTATCTTTGCGGTCCAAAATGGACCATTACACCCTATTTTGTTTACCAAACAAGTAAAATAATAACAATAAAAGAATATACTGAAATGAAAAAAGGTCTTCATCCTGAAAATTATCGTCCTGTCGTATTCAGAGATATGTCAAACGGCGATATGTTTTTGTCAAAGTCAACCGTTGCAACTAAAGAAACCATCGAATTCGAAGGTGAAACTTATCCGGTTGTAAAGATTGAAATCTCTAGCACATCACACCCGTTCTACACTGGTAAATCTAAATTGGTGGATACTGCTGGTCGTGTTGATAAGTTCATGAGCCGTTACGGTAACCGTATGAAAAAGTAATTTGTAACTTTACAAATAAGTTTCAAAATAAAAGGCTGCATCCCGAAAGAGAATGCAGCCTTTTATTTTTGTTATGGTTGTTCTGTAGGGGCGGAATATTTTCCATCTTCCCATTCATACACTATCGGCTCTTTCTTTAAATAAGCAGCCAGTTTTTCCCTGGTTTCCTTTGCCAGATAATCCGGAGTAGTATATGTAAAGGTAATCACCGGTTTATCTTCCGATAAGTTTGCCTTAACCAACTCTATATCTACCTTTTCCCTGGTAGCCATGTAATCCTCATTACTCACTGTATCAACAGACAGATAAAAAGCATCGACAGCAGGAAGCTGAATAAAATCATGCTGCGCCAACTCCTGCCACTGCGTATCATAAAAATGGACTTCACTATCACAAGCCGGACCGCAAACCGTATTTACCACACAAATCACTTTCACGGAATCATTCAATGGCAACAACTTCATTTCCATGCTGCTGCGTTCCGTGGTTTGCAGAAACAAATAATCATCCGTCAGCTTCTTCAGTTCGGAAGGCTTGCCAAAACGGTTCTTCACTTCCGCTTTCATATTGCTTGCCAGGAAATCCACAAAGTCTTCCCTGTTCACTTTCGTCAATAAAGGAGCTACCGAATCGGGCATGGCAATGAATAATGTTTTCATATCCTGGGCGTGTAACGAAAGTACCCCCAGCAACATACCTATTATAAATAAAGTCTTTTTCATCACATTTTTAAATTAAAATCCTCCAAAGATACATATTTTGTCAGCTTATTCCCAACCGCATTATATTTTTTTCTATTTTTGTGGGACTGATAACCAACTAAACAGAAAATACTATGTATTTACACAAAGAGTTAGAGACCCTGACAAGGCCCGAAATCGAGAAATTGCAATTGGAACGCCTGCAAAAGACAGTCCGTCATTGCATGAATTCCCCTTTCTATAAACAACGGTTTGCAGAGCACCATCTGAGCCCGGATGATATTCATTCACTGGATGACCTGCAAAAAATTCCATTCACCACCAAGCAAGATTTGCGCGATACTTACCCTTTCGGCATGGCATCCGTACCCTTGGAGAAAACAGTGCGCCTCCATTCTTCCAGTGGAACGACCGGCAACCCCACAGTTATCCTTCATACACAGAAGGACTTGGACGAATGGGCAAATGCCATCGCACGCTGCCTCTATATGGTGGGGTTGCGTCCCGGTGATGTCTTTCAAAATTCTTCCGGCTACGGAATGTTTACTGGCGGACTGGGTTTCCAGTATGGAGCCGAGCGCCTGGGAATGCTGACCGTTCCCGCAGCAGCCGGAAACACCAAACGGCAATTGAAATTCATCACGGACTTTGGCACTACTGCCTTGCATGCCATCCCCAGCTATGCAGCACGCATCTATGAGGTGATGGAAGAAATGGGCATTGATCCGCGGCGCGACACCAAACTGAGAACTTTAATCATCGGAGCCGAACCCCATTCCGAGGAACAACGCCGCCGCATTGAAGATATGTTAGGCGTGAAAGCTTACAACTCCTTCGGTATGTCCGAAATGTGCGGCCCGGGTGTAGCCTTTGAATGTCGCGAGCAAAACGGCCTGCACATTTGGGAAGATTATTATATAGTAGAGATCATTAATCCCGACACTTTGGAGCCTGTACCCGATGGCGAAATAGGCGAACTGGTATTGACCACCATCAACCGCGAAGCAATGCCGTTGCTGAGATACCGCACCCGTGACCTCACCCGCATCCTGCCGGGCGAATGTCCTTGCGGACGCCATCACAAACGCCTGGATAGAATGAAGGGCCGCAGCGATGATATGATCATATTGAAGGGAGTTAACATCTTCCCGATACAAATAGAAACCGTATTGATGCAGTTCAAGGAATTGGGCAGCGATTACCTCATTACGCTTGAGACAGCCGAATCTAATGATGAAATGACAGTGGAAGTGGAATTGAGCCAGTTGTTTACGGATGACTACGGACGCCTGCAGGCGCTTACCCGCGAAATCACCCGCCAACTGAAAGATGAGATACTGATTACCCCACGTGTGAAGTTGGTTCCCAAAGGAAGCCTACCTAAATCGGAGGGAAAAGCTGTCCGAGTAAAAGACTTACGTAAAACCTTTTAAAAAATAAGTTTATGACTATACAACAATTATCCGTCTTCATTGAAAACAAATCGGGGACATTACAGAAAGTATTGAACTTATTAAAAGAAGCTCATATCCAGTTGATAGCTTCTACCATTGCCGATACGGTGGAATATGGCATTTACCGTATTATCTGTTCGGAACCTAAGCGGGCTTATGATACATTGAAAGAAGCCGGTATATCCGTGGCGCTTTCGGATGTATTTGCCATTACGCTGGATAACCAGCCGGGACGGGCGGCAGATGCTATTACTATTTTTAGTGAGGCAAAGATTGGAATTACTTATCTGTATTCTTTCTTGCTGGGGAATAAAGGGATATTGATTTTCCGAACGGATAATCCGGATAGGGCACGGGAGGTGATTATTCTTAATAATCTGTCTTTTGTGGCGGAGAAGGATTTATCGACGCTGATATAAAGTTTAATTTGATATAACTAGGGTTCAAAACTCCAAAGTAACTATCAAATGGTTCAACGTAGGGGCGGATTGAATCCGCCCGAACCAGCGGTCACGACCTTGGGAGTAATGCATCCACAGATACACCATTCGGATGCTATCGGGCAGATTCAATCTGCCCCTACAGCAAAAGGATAGCCAATTTTAGTTTTGACACCATATGTATTTCTTATCCTTTCCGTTTCAAGAAATCAGTAGGATTCTCCCCGAAATACTCTTTATAGCATTTCGTAAAATAAGACGGTGAGGTGAAACCTACCTCATATGTTATCTCAGATATTGTTTTCTCTGATGAAGCCAGCAAAGAAGCAGCCTTCTTTAACCTCGCAATGCGCAAAAGCTCCACAGGAGAATAATTAGTCAATGCCTTGATCTTCCGATACAACTGCACCCGGCTTAATCCCATCTTACTGCCTAAATCCTCCACACTCAGTTCCGAATCTGATAAATTATCCTCTATCAACCGGCGGAAACGATCTGCAAATCCTTTATCAACTTCGCTCACCGATTCTTTGGACAACGTGGTCCTATCCCCAAAGAATTGTTTCAACCGCTTATGATTATCAATCAAATTGCGAAGGCGCACCAGTAAGAGTTTTGAATTAAATGGCTTGGCAATATACGAATCTGCCCCACACTCAAAACCCTGTATGCGCTGTTCATCCAGCGAACAAGCCGTGAGCAGCATCACCGGAATATGAGAAGTTTGCAACTCACTTTTCAACTGTTTGCAGCATTCCAATCCATCCATCACCGGCATCATCACATCACATATAATGGCATCGGGCACATACTTCATCGCCTTTTTCAGTCCTGCACGCCCATCGGCAGCCTCTATCACGGCATAATCATCTTTCAGCAAAGAGCGCACATAGTCCCGCACATCTGCATTATCATCAATAATCAAGACACATTCCTTATTCTCATCCGGAGCAACCTCTTCCGTTTCCAAATCCGACAATTCTTCTACCACAGCCTGCTGCGTGATTCGGGCTTCGTGAACTTCTTGCACCGCGCCTGCTTCTTCCATTACGATAACAGGCAAGTCTATTGTAAAAACAGTCCCCTTCCCTTCCGTACTGTCTACCGCAATAGTCCCCTCATGCAGTTCCACAAAAGCCTTGACCAACGCCAAGCCGATACCGGAACCTGCATGGTTTACATCAATCTGATAAAAACGGTCGAAAATATGACGGATGTGCTGGGCAGAGATCCCCGTCCCCGTATCGGCAATAACCAAACGGGCATATCTCTTGCCATCCTCCTTTATGAAAGAAGAAAGGGTAACTGAGATGCTTCCGTTCTCGGGCGTAAACTTAAAGGCATTTGATAATAAGTTGAAATAAATGCGCTCCATCTTTTCCGCATCCAGTGCCATCCGGTAACCCGTTTGCCCATCTCCGGCATTCAATGCAAAATGGATATGCTTCTTTACTGCCAGCGACTGGAAAGAGTGGCTCCATTCCTGCAACTGTGCCCTGAGATCCATATTTGTACGCATCAATTCCAGTTTTCCATTCTCATATTTACGGAAATCGAGAATCTGATTGACCAGCCTCAGCAGGATAGTCACATTCTTGTGAACCACTTTTAATAAGGACTGTTGCTTGGGGGTAAGCGGATCTCCACCCAGTAATTGCTCCACAGGATCGGCCACCAACGTAAGCGGGGTTCGGAAATCATGGGAAACGTTAGTAAAGAACACCAGTTTGGCATGGGTTGCTTCTTCCAACTGTTTGGAAAGACTGATTAATTGGTCGCGTTGTTCTTCCAGTTTTTGCTTTTGCCGGGAAAGTTCCATATTCATGCGGTTCTTAGTCCAGTAGGCACGCACAATGATAGCCAACAGGGTAGCAAACAAGACCAATATAATGAGGCACGCATACAGAAACATGGTTTGAGCGGAGTAGCGCGAAAGGTAATCGTCAATTTGGTTATTCAGTCGCTCTATCTTTCCATCCTGTTCGGTGATATGGTCGGTCTGTAACTGCATAACGCGAGCGTTTGTTTTATCAACAAGGGCTGTTGATAACTTAGTATCACGTTCAAACGGACGCTTTTCCAGAATATCCATTGCTATCTGTATCACTTTGTCGCCGCCTGTGGGATAGATAAAGGTGGCATCCAGTACTCCCGTTATTACTTGCTCCACTCCATATTCTTTGCCGGGCAGGGCGTCGATGCCCACAAACAGCATTTCATGTTCCTGATTTTTCTGTTTGGCAGACAGATAGGCGCCGATAGCCATGCGGTCATTTTGGGCAAAGACTAAATCAATATCCCCGGCTGTGGAGAGTATGGAATCCATCTTCTCTGCTGCCACACTTTGCAGCCATCCACCATCTACGCTGGCTGTCAATTCTACTCCGGGCGCTTCCGCCAAAGCGTCTACCAGACCTTTATGTCTTTCCATAGCGGGGGTAGAGCCTTCCAGTCCTGTTATTTCCAGAATTTTACCGGTCTTATTTAGGCGGTTAATGATGTATTGCCCCACGTCCTTTCCTATTTCATAGTTATCAGCTCCCACAAAAGCCGTGTACTTATCCGACAGGGTTTTCCGGTCTACCACTACTACGGGGATTCCTTGCTGATAGGCTTTTTCTATCACAGGGGTGATGGCAGCCGCTTCATTGGGTGCTACAATCAGTAGATCTACTTTTCGGTCTATGAAATATTTGATGTCTTCTATCTGATTCCGGTTGTTATCTTTGGCTGTGCGGATTTCTACTTCTACACCATCGTAGAACAACGCTTCGCGTACCATTTCATTATTCATTTTATGGCGCCATTCGTCATCGCTGCATTGGGATACGCCGATGCGATAGCGTGTGTGTTGCCGAGTGCACGACATCATGATTCCGGCAAGGCACAAGATTAAAAATAAAAGGTAGTTTTTCATGTTCTTCAAGGGTGTTTCTTTGTAACAAAGATAAAAGGTAACAGGTAATAAAGCAAGGATCTATAGAGAAAAGTGAAAAGAAGGAAGGGGGACAAGGGGGATGGTTTTATTCATTTCGGGATGGAAATGACTAGCATTGCCGTCCACCGTAGGGGCAGATTGAATCTGCCCGATAACATCCCAATGGCGTATCTGTGGATGCATTCGGGAGGATTCAATCCGCCCCTACGGTGGAGGTTTACCTTAAACAATTCATTTCCATCCCGTTATTCCATTTAAACCACCCCTTCCTTCAAACACGCCGGCAATTGAGGCATCGCCCCATTCTGTGTACATACATACGCAGAAACTTCCACCGCCAACTTATGAGCCTCAGCAACCGATTTCCCTTTCAGCACAGCCGCTACAAAGGTAGCAGTAAACGAATCTCCTGCTCCTACCGTATCTGCCACCTCCACCCGGGGAGTTTCTACAAACGAAATCTCACCCGGCGTAAAGACATAACTGCCATTCACCCCACAAGTAAGAATCAACATCTTTAAATTATACTTAGCCAGAAGAATCCAACACTTATCCTGCAAATCGATACCCGGATAACCAAACATGCGGCTCACCGTCACCAATTCCTCATCATTAATCTTCAATATATTACATTTCTTCATAGAGTTACAAAGAATCTCCTTGGTGTAGAATCCCTGGCGCAGATTCACATCAAAGATTTTGCATTGCCCCTCCCCGTCGGGCATCGCATCCAAAAAACGGTTAATGGTTTCCCTTGACACCACGCTACGCTGTGCCAATGACCCGAAACATACGGAACGAGTCTTCTTTGCCAATTCTTCCAGTGCCGGAGTGAAAGGAATATTATCCCATGCCACACCTTCTTTAATATCATACATCGGCACACCCTCTGCATCCAGTTCCACTTGCACCGTACCGGTGGGATAAGGCACCTTCTCTATCAAGTAATTCAAGTTCTTGCTATCAAAATTCTCCAGTATCTCATTACCCAGCTTGTCATCCCCTATCGCACTGACCACACAACTGTCTAAACCAAACTGTGACACATGATAAGCAAAGTTTGCCGGAGCGCCACCTATTTTCTTTCCTTCGGGCAGCACATCCCATAGTGCCTCACCCATTCCTACGATAATGTCATTCATGGTATTTTCTATTTATGTTTAATTTTAAAAGTATAGACTAGCAAATAAATCACTCCCACCGTCATCACCGCCACAGCTCCGGTCTGTCCCATGGCATCACTGGCAATTCCCATAGCCAAAGGGAACACTGTTCCACCAAACAATCCCATAATCATCAGTCCGGATACCTCATTCTTCTTGTCGGGCACGGCAAACAACGCCTGCGAAAAGACAATGGAAAACACATTGGAATTACCGAAACCAATCAACGCAATACAAATATAGATAATAGTTTGCGTATGAAAAACAAATAATCCCAGCATCGCCGCCAACATGCACAATACACTGATAGCAAAGAATAATTTGGCAGATACCTTTTGCAAAATAAAAGCCCCCAGGAAGCAACCGATAGTACGGAAGATAAAATATAAGCTGGTGGCAAATCCGGCATCTGCCAATGTCATGCCCAGCCGTTCTATCAAAATCTTAGGAGCCGTAGTATTCGTACCTACATCAATACCCACATGGCACATGATGCCAATGAAGGATAACAGAATAAACGGACGCCCCAGCAAAGCGAAGCATTCCTTAAATCCGGATGCTTTATCAGGCCTTTCTTCTTCAATCGGAGTGAGTCCTAACAATACTACAGCAAGAACAGCAATAACCATATAAATAGGGAATAGTGCCCTCCATCCCAGTCCGAAAGTAGGAATTGCCTGCATTGTCCCCCACATGGCAATATACGGAGCAAGGAAAGAAGCTATCGCCTTGACAAACTGTCCGAAAGTAAGCGTACTGGCCAACTTGTCTCCCACAATGACATTGCTTAACAATGGATTTAAGGAAGTCTGCATCAGCGCATTACCAATTCCCAACAAAGAGAATGAAAGTAACATAATGGTGTAGCTGTCTCCAAAAACAGGAATCAGCAAGGAGGCAAAGGTGACAACCAAACTTAAAAGTACCGTTTTTTTCCGTCCTATCTTATTCATCAATATACCCGTAGGCACAGAGAAGATAAGGAACCAGAAGAAAACCAGTGATGGAAATATATTCGCTTCCGAATCTGTCAGACCCAGATCCTCCTTTACATAATTTGAAGCAATACCTACCAAGTCTACGAATCCCATGGCAAAGAAGCACAGCATTACCGGGATCAACCTCATATATAAATTATTCTTATTGTTTTTCATAAGTCTGCTGTTTTATTTGTTCACATTCAAAGGATATACAGTCAGATTATTGACACGGCAGCTACCCTTTTCGGTAGATACGGCAATCGTAGTATAGGGTTCTTCGGGGAAAACAAGGTTTGTCATGGCAAAACGTCCTTCACCTTCGAAAGCTTCTATGCTGCAACGGTCGATGAACAGGCGCAAAGACTGTTTCTCACCTTCCGGACAAGGAGCCACCGTCACAGCCGGGAAATCCTTACTGAAATCCGCCAAGCCGCTCTTTGTGCGATCCATGCTGAAAGTATGTTTCGTCAAATCATAGGCCATGACTGTTTCCTCATTCTGTGCATTAGCTAATGTAATATAGACAACGTCCGATGAACGGCCTGTCAACTCCAGCTCTATTTCACAGATTCCACTGTTTTCCACCGGCAGTTTCTTGCCCACTTTCTTTGTTCCGACCGAGAAAGAGCCATATTTCATTGCTTTCTTGCCACGCAACGCTTTCACTTCGGGAGCCGGGGAAGTAGCCAGATAACATTCTCCATCTCTGCCTTGGTACAATTCCAAATCCCGCGGTAAAGAGTTGCCGCTGCGATATTGCTGTGTAGGCACATTGTTGGCATACTGCCAGTTGCTCATCCATGCAATGACCGTATGACGTTTCTCAGGCGTGTTGCTCCATGATACGGTAGCATAATGATCCTTGCCATAATCCATCCATTTGGTCACTTCGGGCTTGGAGTCACAAGTAAAAGTCTTTCCATCAAAATCGCCGACAAAATACTGTGACGCACTACCGCCGAAAGGTCCGCCGGGATTGATATTGCAAATCAAGACCCATTTGGTCCGGTCTGTGCCACGAACCGGTAATTCCATCAAGTCGGGACATTCCCACACACCTTCCTGTTCGCCATAACCTTTGCCGAACGCACTCTCTTTTGTCCAGTTCTTCAAGTCGGGTGATGAATAAATCCACATTTCTTTTTCCAAAGCAGCGGCAAGCACCAAAATCCACTTTCCACTCTTTTCGTGCCAAAACATATTCGGGTCGCGGCATTCCTTATCCGATGTAATAATAGGATTCTTTTCATAGCTCTTAAAAGTCATGCCATTATCCAGACTGTATGCCAGGCTTTGCATCTGGCTGGCACCGGCAGAAGTATAAATGGCAATGACTGCATCCTTACCCAATCCGGCTGTATTTTCTTTATCAACCACACTGCTTCCACTGAAAACAGTTCCCAAACCATTGGGCGCAATCGCTACCGGATGATGTTCCCAGTGAACGAGGTCTTTGCTGGAAGAATGCCCCCAGTTCATATTTCCCCACATAGAGCCGTAGGGATTATACTGGAAATAAAGGTGATACGTACCATCCTTGTAAAACATGCCGTTAGGATCGTTCATCCAGCCATAGAGCGGTGTGTGATGGTAAAGCGGACGGAATTTTTCCTGATTCTCCACCTCATACGTATTGCTCAACGTTATTTCCCCCCAGCAGGCATCCGCCATGGCATCCCGCACATTGGCACGGGTATTGCCGGTATGGATGTCCAACGATACATTTGCATCTTTATAGGAATCCAGTTCAAAAGGAACCAAATAATCTACACGACTGACTGCCAGCCGGACTTGGATTGTCTGATCAATCTTATTATCAAGCAAGACATGTACAGTCGCTTCGGGAGCAGCTTCTTCAACTGGCAGCAACAGATATTTCTGTTGTTCAAGAACTTGTATCAAGGTATGGTTTGCGCCCAAATGATGGACTTTCAAACCGGTGGCGTGCTGCGCCGTGCTGATGCATACGTTCATCAAGAAAATGATGAGAAACATTATGATATTCTTCATGATATACTAAATTTCAAATTAATAACACGATAAAGCCTGAAAAGTCTTTTTACCTCTCTAAAAAACAAACCTACACCTAACTTATCAATATCCTTTGTTCTGAGTGTACAATCCGGGAATATAGTACAACTGGTTATAAGGTATCGGGAAAAATTCATTCTTACCTGCCTCGTAATGAGCATCCTTATAATATTGTCCATAGGTCTGTCCGTCATACACACTATTCTGTTCACTTGCAAAATAAGCATTCAGTGTTTCCGAGGCAACTCCCCAACGACGTAAGTCAAAGTAACGTCCATTTTCCATTGCCATCTCCAGCCGACGCTCCCAACGCAAACATTTGCGTGCCGTTTCTTTATTCTGGAAATAAGATTCCGGATAAAGGGCAATCTCGCACTGCTCCTTTGCATAGGCAATATGCTTGTCCACCGAATTGGCCGCACGCTGACGAATATCATTGATTATAGTACGAGCCTCACTCAGCTTGCCTAGTTCAATCAAAGCCTCGGCACGCATCAACATCACATCCGTATAACGGAATACATAGTCATTCATATCAAATGCCTGCCAAGACCCGTTGTATGTTTCCCCCTTTGAACGCTGCGGAACTTCCTTCAAGGAAGTATAATAACCATACGTATTCGGCGTACGCGAATTATTCTTCGTCATCATGTATTCAGCTTCGTATTTGTACGGATAGGTGGGCATACCCACTGTATGGAATAAGCGCGGATCCCATTTTTGGCTGTTCACCTGTCCGTTAACCGGATAACTTATTTCATCATTAAAATCATCAAACATCGGCAAACCGTTTTCAGTCTTGAACGCATTCACCAAGTTCTGTGACGGTTTATGGAAATCCCATCCACAAGACCACATGCCCCAACATCCGTTCAGCACGTTAGACCAGTTGGCACGACCATAACTTGTATTATCATTCTGATAGTCGGAACACTGTACGGCAAATACAGATTCTTTGCTATTCTTATGCTCCGGCAAGAAAATATCTCCATAGTCTTCCAGATAACCATAATCGGAGTTTACCACTTCATTCGTATAGTCCACTACCTTCTGCATATAGCCCTCATTTAAGTGGCTCTCGCCCGTAGTGGCTTCATAGCCGTCTCCCCATGCCAAGTTCAAATAACATTTTGCCAGATAAGCGGCGGCGGCAACCTTGTTCGTCCGTCCTCCTTCTGTCTGCTTTTCCGGCAATACTTTATAAGCCTCTTCAAAGTCGGCAATCACTTTGCCAAACAATTCCTCATACGAGAACTCATCATTGCGAATTTGTTCGATGGTATTATTGGAATATGCCACTTCGTCAATCCAGGGAACCTGACGGAACACAGTGATCAGTTTATAATAGAAATGCGCACGGAGAAACTTCACTTCTGCAATGCGTTGCTCCTTCACACTTTCTCCCAGTTTGTCAGCCCCGTTTCTGTCCAAAGAAACCAATGCGCGGTTACAACGGGAAACAGCACAATACAAGCGATACCACAGCTCATCCATTTCACCCGGAGTGGTAGCCGTCAGCGTAGACCAGATTTCAAAAGGATGATAACCGGTATCAGTCGTTCCCGAACCACCCTTCAGACAGTCATCCGAAGTAATGTCGCCATAAGGGAACAGGTTGAACGGATATGCATACCAGCAATCGCCCAGCATGGCATAAGCCGCATTCACCATCTTGTCGGGATCAGAGAAAGCCTTATCCTCATCAATCACCGCAGTAGGATTATAATCCAGAAAGTCATCGCAATTAGTCAAAGTCAAGCCCATGAGGCAAGCTGCTATCAGTGTATATATCTTTTTCATAATTTCTTCTTTTTAAATATTAAAAACCAAGTTGCAGACCAAATGAAACAGAAGTAGCCAACGGATAATTCCAATCCGGGTTTTCGGGATCAGGACAGGTCAAACTCTTACTCTTGATGGTCAGCAGGTTCTGTCCTGATAGATAGATGCGTGCACTACCCATCTTGAATTTGGACAAGAATGATTCAGGCAGGTTATATCCCAATTGCAGGTTGCGCAGTTTCAGATACGAACCGTTTTCTACATAATAGGTAGAAGCCCGGCCTTCGTCGGCAGTATTATTAGTGGTCAGTGCCGGAATGGTAGAACCGGTATTGCCGGTAGTCCATGCACCCAACAGGCGGTTTCCTTTGTTTGAGCCTGCATCGGTAATGCTCCAGAAGTCTGTCTGGAATTTCTGGTTGTTATACACATCCTTGTCACATACTCCTTGCCAGAACATGCTGAAATCGAATCCTTTGTAATTCAATGCTATGTTCAATCCATAAGAGAACGCCGGAACGGGATTGTAGATCCAGTCCTGGTCATCGGCTGTGATGCCGTTCTTGCCATCCAGATCTGCATATTTCAAACCTCCCACACGTGCATTCGGTTGTCCTGAAGCGTCCACTTCTGCCTGATTTTGAAAGATGCCTTCCACTACATAACCCACGATAGAACCGTATGGCTGGCCGGACTGCACAAGATTCTCCGTTGTAGTATGGGCATAAGAGCCGGTTGAAGTTTCCGGAAGATAAGTCACCTTGTTGCGGAAGAAGTCCAAATTACCGTTTACATCAATTCCCAGTCCGCAAGCCAATGTCTTGCGATAGCCCAAAGCAAACTCCATACCCCAGTTGCGCAGGGAAGGACCGTTTGCCCATGATGCGCCACCTTCACCCAAAGCACCCAGATAAGCCGGGTTTATCAACATATCATCTACATTTTTGACATATCCATCCACAGAACCATACAGACTGCCTTGGAAAAGGCTGAAGTCCGTACCGATATTGAACTGTTCGGCCGACTCCCATTTCAAATTAGGATTGGCGAGCTGAGTGGCACGGTATCCTGACGGGAAAGTTCCCGAATATTGCAACAACAAATCATAAGCAGTGGAAGTGACACGATCCAAGCCATAATCGGCCACATACAGTCCGAACTGTGCATTGTTGTCAATAGCCTGATTACCGGTCTGCCCCCAAGAGAGACGGAGTTTCCAATCGTCCATCCAGTCTTTTTGTAACAGTTTGGACAGACGTACACCCAATGTAGCTGCCGGGAAAGTTCCCCAACGGTTGTCTTTACCGAAACGGGAGGAACCGTCTCGACGGATAGTGAATGATGCCAAAATCAGGTCGTCAAAATTATAATCCAGCTTGCCAAAGAAAGAAGCCAACCTGTAACCCACCTTAGCTCCGGTATTTCGCATGGTACCCGTTGCCGCATTCGGCCACATATAGTCTTTATCTTCCAATGCATATTCTTCTGAATAAGCTGAAAAGTCAATGACCGACTGCTTGGACATTTCAGTACCCAGCAACACGGTGAAATCATGCTTGCCCGCAATCTGGAAATTATAGTTAGCCGTATTGGACCATGTCCAGTTTGTTTCATTATTATGAGAAAGTGTAGTCTTTGCAATGTCATTATTGACAATATCCGAATGATAGGTATTTGTCATTGCATTAATAAATGAAGAATAATGGTCAATGCCGAAATTGGAACGGATGACCAAGCCTTTTACAGGCTTCAGTTCCACATAGCCATTACCAAACAAACGCCAGTAGTCCAAATGGTTGTCACGGTTATAATAAGATTCGCGTAACGGGTTCTGGCGGTCACTCATGCCTCCTACAGGACCGGCAAAAGTTTCACCATCTTCTTCATATACAGGAACGGTAGGCGCCATCTTCAAAGCATTTTCCATCGGAGCACAATCCACCTGGCTGGTATAAGTCACCGTAAAGTTCTCACCAACAGTGAGGTACTTGTTCACATTGTAGGAAGAATTCATACGGGCTGAGATGTTTTCAAAATCTGTATATTTCAAAATACCATTGTTCTTTTTATAACCTAAAGAAAACATCGTAGAATGCTTGTCATTGGCATGTGAGAGAGATAAATCATAATTCTGTGAGAATCCTGTACGGGAGATCTCGTCCAGCCAATCTGTATCCGAGTATCTCATGGTCTTCTTCTGGTTGATATAGCCATCATACCGGCCGTTTACCGTATAATCCACATACTTTCCGGTTGCCGGATTCCACACTGTAATAGGTGTACCGGTCGGGGCATTCAAGTTCAGGCCATAATTACCGGCATAAGCCACCGGGTCCAGACCATCATTCAAAGCAGCTTGGGCCATAGCTGTCGCATATTCTGATGTATTAGATAGCTTCATTAAGGACTGGGAAGTATAGAACTGTGCAGTCAGATTAGCCGAGAAATCCACCTTTACCTTATCAGCTTTCTTACCTTTCTTTGTAGTAATGATAATAACGCCGTTTGATGCACGCGAACCATAGATGGAAGCGGAAGCCGCATCTTTCAATACTTGCATACTTTCAATATCGTTGGTATTCAATGAGTTCAGGGCACGGGTAGTAGGCACTCCGTCCACTACATACAAGGGGTCTTGTGATGAATTAAAAGAACCGATACCACGGATGCGCACCGTACCGGTGCCACTGGGCGAACCGTTGGCGGTAATGGTCATGCCCGGCACTTTGCCCTGCAAAGACCTCATTGGGTCGGCATCCGAAGTAGTCTTCAATGTTTTGGTGGAAACAACGGCAACTGAACCGGTCAAATCGGCCTTCTTCTGAGTTGAATAACCGGTTACCACAACTTCTTCCAGCATTTCGGAGTCTTCCTCCAAGGTAACGTTCAGTGTAGCTTGCGCTTTCACGCGGACAGATTTGAAACCCACATAGGAAACCATCAGTTCTGTCCCCTGCTTTACGTTCAATGTAAAGTTACCGTCAAAATCGGTAATAGTCCCGTTTGTTGTTTGATTTGTTTCGACCACCGTCGCCCCGATGATCGGTTCGCCGTCTGTTTTGGAAATTACTTTCCCTCGTACCGTCAGGTCTTGAGCCTGTACTATGGCACACATTAATAAAAGTAGTGCGCAAAGAAATGTCTTTTTCATACGTTCCTTTTTTAGATTTAATATTCAGTTAACATTCTTGTTCTGCAATCCCGCATCGGATTGTGATGCAAAGATGCACGATTCCCCAAGGACAGACCGTAACAAATGTTGCAACTGATAACAAAAATGTTTCATGAAACAAAAGTACTTGCAAATGTAACATTCCTAGTGAACAAACGGGAAATTATGGGCTGGAATCTGTTTTTATCCAATGTGTTTTCACACTGTTGCATCTCATTTTGCCCCATTTCATCGAAGAAAAGGGTGAAAGCAAACTCTTTTATTTGCTTTCACCCTTGTACTTTAACAAGTATCTTCAAGTGGTTATCACGCCATTTCTATATAGTTTATTATATCGTAACTAAACACCTGAGAAATGCTTCCCAATCCACAAATAGCCAAAGCGTTCCTCAAAACGGTCTTTCTGTGAAATATCATAATAAGCACGCATCATGGCGAAGGATACACTCTTTCCAAAGCACCGTGGATGAATCAAAAAGACATATGGCATTGGCATAAACCATTACGACAGAGATAATAAATAGAAATAAAAAAAGGCTGACTCTCCATGTAGGGAACCAACCTTTCTTCTCTTATATCAAAAGGAATTTAATTGTTACGTTTAATCACATTACCAGTCGGTTTTTGCCACCAATCTTTGCTTGTTCCATAATTTGCCCCCCATTCTCCAAAACCTTTATAGGCTGATACGATGCTGGTTCTTTCGGTTGGCCATTGCCAGTCTCCGGGGACACAAATCATTTGCGGTGCTTTACCTTTGCCTGGGGCAGTAATTGTCGCCGTGCCATCGCCTATTTTCAACGAGAAACCTCCCATATTACTAGATGACATGGTAAAATCTGCTCCTACTGTTATAGTTATAGGAGTGCCTGCCTCTCCCCAATTACTTGTATTAATCATTGTAGAGGTATTGCTACTGCCCAACAGCGCATGGATTTCCCCTATTTCTTCACCTTTATACAAAATATTAGCCGGTAATGTTCCACCTGCTGCCAAGGGGGTAACTACAGCCGTATTTTCTCCACTAACGTGGCTCACGCTAAATACCACATCATTAAAATCATAGTCTCCTACACTGCCCAAGTCTTCACAAGCAATTATCCACGACATTGGCTTTTTTTCTACCGGTTTCTCAGGATCTATAACTTCCGGTATATTTTCAGATGCATTGGGGTCAATATAAAATATAATATCATTACAGTCAAAGACAGTATATTCTGAAAAGTCGGGACTATCTTCTAGTCCCACATAAGTAGGAACGCCATTATGATTAATAACTGCAGATATTTCAAGGTTACTATTAAATTTCTTATTACTACACCAGGGTATGCCCCAACTACTTATTACATAAAAACCGATTCTATATCCTGATGGTACATTTTCAATCGTGTAAGGTTTAGAAGAAATCCTCTCACTCTCTCCAAGAACTCTTGCATTATCAGAAGAAGGGGAAAAGTTCCATTTGGTCCACTCTGTTTCACCTTTTTTTCGATAAGAAAGAAAATCAACAGTATTTCCGTGTGTTTCCAGTAGTTTCTGAAGTTGTAGTTCATTACTACTAGAAGGATTTGTCTGTGGGTCATAATAATAATATCCATATTTATCCTCACTGGTAGACTCCCCATATACAGCATAAACTGTAAACTTTCCAGTAGAAACCAATTCGTAACTATTCATCACACTAGGATCACTAGGTTTATGCTCCTCTCTAAAAATACCTCCACCGGGCTTTACCAATTCATAAATATCTTTAGCATCAAACTCCTTCCAATCCCCAGCAACTCTTGAAGCCACTCCCTTTGAGACTCCCCTGTTAGACATTACCCCAAATGCAACAGTCGTTTTTCCATCCTTTACAGCACCTTCTTTCATCACATAACCATTGGCTGCATCCACACAGCAAACGTAAACAGACTCAAAAGAAGAAAGCCCATCTACAGACAAGGCGTTTATACTACCGTCTTTCACAGTATATTCACCCAGTAAATAAGACTTCACATCAGCATTTCGCGGATTATCCGAATATATTTTAATCGTATATTCACCATCTCCGCCATAATTAACACTTACATTAACGATGAATTGCTTAGCCAAGTTCCAATCCTGCTTCGGATCAATATCTTTCACCGGAAATCCCTTGTCATACTCTTCTTTTTTCTTCGCACTATCATCGCCTTCCACATACGCGTCTTCATGCTTTATACATGAAAAGAATGTACACAAAAGCAGTACACATAATAAACCTTTTTTCATAATCTGTTAGAATTTAGACTTTGCTACAAAAAACGTGAAAAATAAGTTATTAAGCAAAAAGAGCAGGTTTATTTTATATACAAAAGGACGGAAATTGTTAGCATTTCGGATACTGCCACCTTTCTTTTCAATCCAACATGGGATATAAGCAAATCCTTCCGACTATAAACCACCAAGCGACCAATTATTGATGAAGGCCAACATCCTTAATTCCTTTTTTCCGACAAATGATACATCTTGCAGAAATAAAAGCATCGTATTTTGCCAGATAAGCTCTTTTTCCCTATAGATTAATAGGTTTTTCCAGTATGATTAAGTACTTTTGTACTGAATATTAAGACAGACTCCGCTAGCAGACCGTACAGTCCACTATGGGAGACTATACAGTCTGCTATAATAGACTGTATGGTCCACTAGCGGAGACTATAGAAGTTAACAGAAAGAAAAGCCTTAGCCTTCAGTAAGAAATAACTTAATCTCCCTTTTAAAAACCATTAATATGGCAGCAAAGTATGATTTTAGAACCTCCCCCGATGTACAGGGAAAGGAGGAGCAACCCACTCTGTATCCGCAGATTGTAGTATCGGGTACAAAAGACCTGAAAGACCTGGCCAAAGAGATTGCCCGGCGTTCCACCATCAAGGAAGGGACTATCGTGGGACTGTTCTGTGACCTGGAAACGGTTATCGCCAATTATCTGGCAGACGGGTACAATGTGAAGTTGGGGGAACTGGGCACTTTCTCGGCTACACTGACTTGCCGCAAAGTGACGGACAAGAGCGAGATACGCGCCGTCTCGGTGCACTTTGACAACGTGAAGTTCAAGCCTACCCGGCAATTCCGCAAGGAGGTACGCGCCAAGGGGAAACTGGAACGGGCGGAATATGGTTTCCGGACCTCGTCTACCACGTATTCGGAAAAAGAACGCTTTGAGCTGCTGAAGAAGTATCTGAAGGAACATGTTGTCATCACTTGCCAAAAATATTGCACCCTAACGGGACTGCTGAAGACAAAGGCGGGCAACGAATTGCGGCAATGGAGCAAGGAGAAGAAGATAGAAAGAGATGGACGGGCGCCACATGTGATGTATAGGGCGATGCCGGAGGATAGCTCTACTCCAATAAAAACCGGTGAATAGGGTGAAGGCCGGGTGAAAGGATGTCATTCACCTGTTTTCTTCGATGAAATGGCGGATTATGGGGAGGTGAAGGGGGTGAAGGGCAGAATGATATACATGTAGACAAGAAACACACAGAAGTATAGAATAGCCAAGACAAATAGGCTAAAGGCAAGATGTGATACAAAACGAGAATTGAGACAAGGGAGCTTTGTCGAATGTTTATCTCAAAAGACAAAGTCTAGCACATAAATTTTGCACTAGACTTTCCTACTTGTTTTAAAATTAATATTATTAAGCACCAATAATATGATAACATATTAAATATCACCATATGGATACTGATTACCATTATCTTTCCATGCAGGTATATTCATATATTCTTCATACCATCTAGTATATGTATTTCTATCCTGCACCCATTTTTCAAAGAAATGATACATACCAACTATATTAACACGTTCTTTAGGATTTGGCCACTGTCCTGGAATACAAAGCCCATAAGGAGGATATCCTGGACCAGGCTTCTTAAAAGTTGCAACATGTATCTCATAATTAGCATCATCATAAATATAAACATCTCCCGCTTGACTCAATAATTTACCTGCTCCAATATTTACAACCACAGGCGCTGGTTCAGGCGCGGTTACTCCTCCTGTATTGATCAAAACCCCTTCATCGCAACCAAATGCTTTATGTACTTCACCAAACAGATCTTTTCCATTATATCCAATCCATAATTTTTTACTAGCCCCAGCAGCTATCAATCGAACAGTGACATCACCATTATCTTCAGGAGCGGACACATATAGAACAACATCATTATAGTCAAAGTCACCTACCTCTCGGGTCATATCTTCAAAAACATACGTATACATTGCAACCGTATCACCACTTGGCCTACCACCTCCTTCTGTATCAAAGTTTGTGCCACATCCGTCATTTTCAGCAGGAAACTTAACTTGTTCTAACGGAATAACAGAAGCACCTTCTGTAGTCTCATAGTTACCATTATGTTTCGCTACTACTCTCAAATTGCCACTGTAAACTATCGGGTTTCCCGGATTCTGATTAAATGTGATATTATTTATCACATACAATAGAGCAAGGTCATTTCCAGCGCCTACTATCTTATTACCATCTACATAGTGAATATTATTCTCTACTTTTACAAAGGCTCCACTACCCAATTGAATCGTAGCTTGATTTAAATCCATTTGTTTACAAAGCATTGTAGAACTTCCATTCATTATAAAAGTTGCACCTGTAGCAGGTTTCATGGTAAACATTTCATTAACAAGCAATTTACAGTCATTACGGAATAAATATTTGTTACTATCAGTATAACTTAATTTATCGGTTTCAAATTCTCCTGCATTTACCCAATTACCACCAACAGTTGTCACATTCTTTATATCCACTTCCCCATTATTCTCATTAATGAAAGTCCCTCCTCCGGCTAAAGTTAAATCTATAAGATCGACATCTTTAGCATTAACGAAAAAACAGTCATTATTTATACTTAAGCTTGCTCTTTTATCGTCATCATCAAAGAATTCACCTTCATTGTATATATGTGCTTTAGCAGATTGGGTAACAGAACAACTGCCAGTAGACGTTTTTATCTCACCTCTATTGTATAAATTTGCATTGGACAGGTTCAATGATTGCTTTATGGCAAACTCTGCACCTTGATGTACACTTATCATCGCATTTTCTTGCATATTTAATGCATCCAATGCCAAACTGCCACCTGTTAATATATGTATTTTAGTATTAGTACCTAAAGCCAAAGAGTTTAGATCAATATTTGCCGTTATATATAATGTTATATTATCCAGTCCTCCTAATTCTATAGATTTGGGTTGTTTATCGACTTTAAAAGTTTTAGCTGTAGTAGTTCCCCATTTATATCCATCACCAAATGATTCCATTTGTTCCAGTTCCTCTCTTGACGGAGTTTTAAATGCTTCAACAATAGCTGCAGAGTTTAACGCCATAGGATATATTACATCTGCAACACTGCGAGACATCAGACTTTTTGCCCTATTCTGCTTTCCAAAATAGACTGCCCCCTTGGCTTCTTCAGACAATCTAACAGGTTTCATCTGTCTATTGTATTTCTTATCTTCTCTTACAACATATATATATTGCAAAGCAGAAGGTACATCGAAAGTAACTGTAGCATTCTTGCCATCATTCAATGTTATCTTTTTCAATAACATGGCATAACTTTCTTCATTAAAAGGATCTGCTGTATAGAATTTAACAACATACTCCTCTCCTGTTCCCTCATTTACAGAAACAGTCATTGTAGCCACTCCAACCGTTTCCCAAGAATGATCGGGATCCACATTTTCAACCGGAAAATTTTCTTTCGCTTCTTCATCTATACGCTCACGATCAAACAAATCTTCTGTTTTAGAGCAAGAAGCCATACAAACGATACATAATAATAAGATGCTTTTCTTCATATTCATTAACTTTTATTCCTCGATTGTGCAAAGTTACCCATAATTTTCTATAAATCAATAAAAAACGCTGCATTTCATTAGCATGAACGCAACGTTTTCTCCAATTATCTTTTTCAAATGAATGATCGACCTTTATTAGTGATCATTTTACCACTATTCCAATTTATTCTCTAGCTGTTCTGCTCTTATAAATTAAGTACACACCAAGCAGAATCAGCGGTACACTCAGCCACTGCCCGATATTAAAAGTCATATTCACTTCTTCTGCAACCTGTGGATTCTTCATAAACTCTAAAGCAAAACGGGAGCCAAAAAAGATGAGCAAACTCACGCCCGTAATCAGTCCCACATGTTTCTGCAAATGATATTTATGATACATCACCCAAGCCGTAACACCGGCTACCAGACAATAAAGCATTTCATAAATCTGAGTGGGATGGCAGGGCAATCCTTCGTACAACTGATGCCACTCGCGAGAACGGACAAACTCAAATCCCCAAGGCAGCGTAGTGGGATAACCAAAGATCTCGGAATTCATCAAGTTACCAAAACGGATGCAGAAGCAGACTGCCGCCACGGCAGGGATCATTCGGTCGAACAACCACCATACGCTTTTCTTGGTTACCTTCTTGGAATACCACATCAACGCCAAAATGATGGCAAAGACACCACCATGACTAGCCAATCCGCCTTTCCATATCTTGAAAATTTCAATAGGATGAGCGCTATAATAATCCCATTCATAAAACAAGCAGTGTCCCAACCGGGCACCGATCACTGTGCTGACTATGCAGTAGACAAAAAGTATATCCGCCCAATTATCCGGATACTTCTCTTTCTTGAAAAGACGGCTCACGATCTCGTAAGCCAAGATGAAACCAAGTCCCCACATCAGTCCGTACCAGCGTACTTCCCAACCACCTATTTTAAACAACATCGGATCTACGTCCCATACAATACTTGCTATCATTGTTTTATTTCTTTGTTTATGAGCACAAAGGAAATAAAAAAATCTCTTCCTCGGAATTATTCGGAGAAGAGATTTCTTAATATACTAATTATTTAAGTGCTTTATACCAAATGAGCAATCAGTTCCTCGCGATCGCCTTCCAGCAAATCAATTACAGGAACTTCAATCATAGTATAGCATCCCGGCTGTTGTCTCATAGAAGCACGAGCCACGCAAACCAGTACTTGTGCTGTAAGAGCAGGGTTGTTAATCTTCATATCAAACTCGAACAACTGATTGTGAGTCTTTCCCGATACGCCCTTACGAACCAGGTTTACACCATGACCTACATCATTCAAATCGTCTACACAAGGTACTTGCAACACATGAGTTTCATCATTTACAAAGTAAGGATCGGCCTTGATGGCAGCTTCCACCTTCTTGAAATCGGCTCCTTCTTCCAGTTCTACATAAACCATGCGGCGGTGAATGCCTGTACCTACCGGAATAGTCATAGACAAAGCATCCTTCACTCCGTCGATAGCACGCACTGCTACAGAGTGCCCCATGCTACGTCCCGGGCCAAAGTTAGTATAAGTAATGCCCTTCGGAGCAATCGCTTCCAGCAAAGTGCGGACTACAGAGTCGCTTCCCGGATCCCAACCGGCAGAAATAATGGCAACAGCCTTTCCTGCCTTGGCCGATTCGTCCAAAGAACGGCGAAGGGAAGTGATTTGTGTGTGAATATCGAAACTGTCTACGGTATTGATACCCATAGCCAGGATTTCTTTTGCATATTTTTCTACGCTACGGGTGGGAGTAGCCAAGATAGCTACATCAACATCCTTTAATTCCTTTATATCTTTAACAACAGCATAAGGTTCCAACTCAGCAGGCTTGTTTTCTGCACCACTACGGCGAACAATACCCGCAATCTCAAAATCGGAAGCAGCTTCCAAAGCCTCCACTACATACTGACCAATGTTACCGTATCCAACAACGGCTGCTCTAATTTTTTTCATCTTTTATTGGTTTTAGTTTACGATTATCTGTTAATTCGTTGCAAAATTAAACATTTTGCCCCGTTTATTTGTTCACTCCGACCTAATAATTTAAAAATATTCTTGCCTAACTTATAATTTAAAAGATAGAAGTCCTACTTTTGCAAAGAACTGTAAATTATCAAATGATACGACAATGATAGAATATATTAAAGGTGACATTACGGAGATTACTCCGGCAATGGTGGTTTTAGATTGTAACGGACTGGGATATGGCATCAATATTTCATTGAATACATACTCGGCTATTCAGAATCAGAGTAGTACGAAGCTCTATATTTATGAAGCAATCCGGGAAGATGCTTATGTACTCTACGGATTCTCGACAAAACAGGAACGGGAGTTATTTTTGTTACTTATTTCTGTTTCGGGCATCGGCGGCAATACGGCTAGAATGATTCTTTCGGCTTTATCCCCTACCGAACTATGCGGAGTAATCAGCTCCGGCAATGATAAATTGCTGAAAACGGTAAAGGGCATCGGACTGAAAACAGCACAACGTATCATTGTGGACTTGAAGGATAAGATTGCCGCTTCGGGCATGGAAACGGTGACCAGTGAAATGTTTGCAGCTTCTAATTCTGAGATTCATGATGAAGCGGTGGCGGCACTTACGATGTTGGGATTTGCACAGGCGGCTTCGATGAAGGTGGTGGCTGGTATATTGAAAGAGGAGCCGGATGCCCCGGTGGAGAAGGTTATAAAGTTGGCGTTGAAACGGCTGTAAATAATGATTAGTGATTAGTGGTTAGTGATTAATGCCATGCGGCATAACAGCGCAGCCCATTAACCACTAATCACTAACCATTAACCACTATTTCCCCTCTTCCTGCATCTTCCGGGTCACAAACTCTATTTTCAGGTTTGCTTCCTTCTTA
This sequence comes from uncultured Bacteroides sp., assembly GCA_902388365.1. Classification (GTDB taxonomy): domain Bacteria; phylum Bacteroidota; class Bacteroidia; order Bacteroidales; family Bacteroidaceae; genus Phocaeicola. The sequence goes on from CABMPB010000013.1 coordinate 48,197, forward strand.
TCTTTACGAATCTGCTCCATTCCCGACAGGATACGCGCCAGCTCTGTTAGTTCGACTATCGCTTTACGGTCATTGGGCTGCATAGCTGTCTTATATGTTCTGTCGCCTATGAATTGGAGTTGGATATTCTTATCCTTATTGGCTACGATGAAACCGATAACGCCGCCATCTTCTCCCAGTTTATAGTCAGCTTTCTCTATGACACGTCCCAAGTCGGTCGTTTCATAACTGTCTTTGGAAACAGGGGTTTCGGCAAAAGTTTCTCCCACACTCACCTTTACTGCGGAGTGATGCAAAGTTCCTCCGGCACAATAAATAGAAGTAAGAGACATCTCGCCCAACTCATTTACCTGTCCGCGCAAGAAAGAACGGCCTATGTTCTTTTCCACTGTCTGGGTGGGGTAGAAATAATTACCCACCTCTTGATAAGCCGTGTCTTTCTCCAACACAAAGTTACCTTTAATAGAGTCAAGTTGCGCCTGCTTCACTGCCATCATGCTATCCAGATAGACCAGGCTCTTTTGTTGCTCCTTTAAGTCCACTTGCTGCATCAGCTTCACACCCTGCTTTCTCGCCTCGAATGCTTTAGGGTAAAGAATTCGGATACTGTCTATCTGCAACTTAGCCTCATTGAAGTTCTCTCCTGCTAAAGCAGCCTCAGCCTTGCGCAAATTTTCTTGTGCTTTCTTCTCGCCGCCATCGTCACAACCGGCCAATAATAAGGCAAATAATGCCACCAATCCTATCTTTTTCATGTACTTAATCATTTTATATGTAGGCAAAAATACAATTTAATTGCGTGATTTCTCCTTATCCTGCGCAAAAAATCGTAATTTTGCAGCTCTTTAAGATGAATATGGAACTGAAAGAACATTTTAATAACAAGATATTCAATATAATCTCCGAGACAGCTGATGAACTGGGACTGGAATGTTATGTGGTAGGAGGCTATGTACGCGATATATTTCTGAAACGTCCATCGAAGGACATAGATGTGGTAGTGGTAGGAAGCGGAATCGAAATGGCACAAGCCTTTGGCAAAAAGCTGGGGCGGGGTGCGCATGTATCCGTTTTCAAGAACTTTGGTACGGCACAAGTGAAGTATCATGATACGGAGGTGGAGTTTGTAGGAGCCCGCAAGGAATCATACAGCCATGACAGCCGCAAGCCCGTAGTAGAGGACGGAACCTTGGAAGACGACCAGAACCGCCGCGACTTTACCATCAATGCGATGGCAGTATGCCTGAACAAGACCCGTTTCGGCGAATTGGTAGATCCGTTCAACGGACTGGACGATTTAAAGGAACGCACCATCCGCACTCCGCTGGACCCGGACATTACATTTAGTGACGACCCGCTTCGCATGATGCGATGCATCCGCTTTGCCACTCAGTTGAACTTTTATATTGATGATGAAACTTTCGAAGCCTTATCGCGCAACAAGGAACGCATCAATATCATATCCAAAGAGCGCATAGCCGATGAATTGAACAAGATATTGCTCTCTCCCATCCCGTCCAAGGGTTTTATTGAACTGGACAGATGCGGATTGCTGGCATTGATATTCCCCGAACTGGTTGCCCTGCAAGGTGTGGAAACCCGCAACGGACGTGCGCACAAGGACAATTTCTATCACACACTGGAGGTGGTAGACAATATTGCCAAACATACGGACAACCTGTGGTTGCGTTGGGCCACCCTGCTGCATGACATCGGCAAGCCACGCACCAAGCGTTGGGAGCCGCGCATCGGCTGGACTTTCCACAACCATAACTTTATAGGTGAAAAGATGGTTCCGGACATCTTCCGCAAAATGAAGTTGCCGATGAATGAAAAGATGAAGTATGTACAAAAGCTGGTCAGCCTGCATATGCGCCCCATCGTAATTGCCGATGATGTGGTGACCGATTCGGCTGTACGCCGCCTGCTATTCGAAGCCGGAGATGATATTGATGACCTGATGATGCTTTGTGAAGCGGACATCACTTCGAAAAACGAAGCACGCAAGCAACGCTTTCTGGATAACTTCAAACTGGTACGCCAGAAGTTGAAGGATCTGGAGGAGAAAGACCGCATCCGCAATTTCCAACCGCCGGTAGACGGAGAAGAAATCATGCGGATATTCAACATGCAGCCTTGTCGGGAAATAGGCAGTTTGAAAAGTTCCATCAAAGATGCAATACTGGATGGAGTTATTCCCAACGAGCACGATGCGGCTTTTGAATATATGTTGAAGAAAGCAGAACAAATGGGTCTGAAACCCGTAAATTTATAAGCAAATTGGCAATACATTACACGAAAGGAGAAGAATGGGCGAATACCCTGTCGCACGCTGTTGGTATATTAATAGGTATCATCGGTGGCGGTTATTTAATGCGGATAGCCATTAACAGCGATAATCCATGGGCCGTGGGCGGCATGTGGATTTACCTGTTCGGTGTGTTGTCCTCATACGTCACTTCTACCTGGTATCATGCCAGCAAGCCCTCTCCCCGCCGGGATTTTCTGCGCAAATGTGACCATGCCGCCATTTATTGCCATATTGCGGGAAGCTATTCTCCCATTATGCTGGTTCCCTTACGCGAAGTGGGGTATTGGGGGTGGGGAATCTTCATTTTTGTATGGTTGTGCGCCATTGCGGGAACTATTCTGAGTTTCTGCAAACTGAAAGAACATAGCTATCTGGAAACCATTTGCTATGTAGCAATGGGATGCAGTATATTTGTAGCTTTCAAACCACTTTGCGAGCATGTGCCTACTTTTTTTATTTATTGGCTGATAGCCGAAGGCGTATTTTATGTCACTGGAGCCGTATTTTATTCTTTCCATAAATTGCCTTACATGCACTCTGTTTTCCATCTGTTTGTACTGGGTGGAACCATCTGCCACATGGTGGCTTTATGGTATATTTTATAACTCTCCCATCCTCAGCAAGTTATCCGTTTTGGAAAACTTTTATTCATTTTTAAAGCGAAAAGTTTCCCAAAATGTTATACCTTTGCATCCGTCCGACAAGGTGAAGTTAACCACTTCTAAGAGGGAATGCCGTGAAAATCAGCAACAGTACCCGCTGCTGTGATTCTCGCTAAGCCGAAACAAGATGCCACTACAAAAACATTTGCGGGAAGGCGTTTCAGGGGAGAGATAAGTCAGAAGACCTGCCTGAGAGGACGAATGATTTCTTTATTTAAATAATTAATTTTTCAAACAATGAATTACGCCGAGATCTGTATCATCAAGCGTGATGGAAAGCGGGAAGACTTTTCCATCAGTAAAATTAAAAATGCAATCGGTAAAGCATTCCATGCTACCGGAATTGAAAACGAGGACAAGTTGATTGCCGATATTACCATGCGGGTAATCAGTCATTTTGCATCTCCTACCATCAGTGTAGAAGAAATCCAGGATTTGGTGGAAAAGGAACTGATGAAGGTACGCCCCGAAGTTGCCAAAAAGTACATTATCTATCGCGAATGGCGAAATACGGAACGCGACCGCAAAACTCAGATGAAGCATATCATGGACGGCATCGTGGCTATAGACAAGAATGATGTAAACCTGAGCAACGCCAATATGTCCAGCCATACACCTGCCGGACAGATGATGACTTTTGCCTCGGAAGTCACTAAAGATTATACTTATAAGTATCTGCTCCCCAAGAAGTTTGCCGAAGCACATCAATTGGGCGATATACATATACATGACCTAGATTACTATCCTACCAAGACCACCACTTGCATCCAATATGATTTGGACGACTTGTTTGAACGTGGTTTCCGTACCAAGAACGGTAGTATCCGCACTCCGCAATCCATCCAGAGTTATGCTACGCTGGCCACCATCATTTTCCAAACCAACCAAAACGAGCAGCACGGCGGACAGGCGATTCCTGCTTTCGACTTCTTCATGGCCGAAGGAGTACGGAAGACCTATCGCAAACATCTGAAAACCCTGACCGATTTCTACATAGAAGTAGAAGGCAAAGAACCGGGAGCAGACGCTTTGCAGAAAATAGAAGAAAAGGCCCATGCCATGACGCGCAAAGATACCCATCAGGCAATGGAGGGTTTCATTCATAACCTGAATACCATGCACTCCCGCGGAGGTAATCAAGTGGTGTTCAGCTCTATCAATTATGGAACGGACACTACTCCCGAAGGCCGTATGGTTATAGAAGAACTGCTGAAAGCAACAATTGAAGGCCTGGGTACCCGTGGAGAAGTGCCTGTCTTCCCTATTCAGATATTCAAGATAAAAGACGGGGTTTCTTATTCGGAGGAAGATTATAAAAAAGCAATGGAAAACTTTGAAGACGCATTGGAAGGAAAAATAGAATTCCAGGCTCCCAACTTCGATTTATTCCTGAAAGCCTGCCGCACTACCGCCAAAGCCTTGTTCCCGAACTTCATGTTCCTGGATACGCCTTTCAATAAAAATGAGAAATGGGACATCAACGACCCGAAACGCTATCGCTACGAACTGGCTACTATGGGCTGCCGCACCCGTGTTTTCGAGAATGTAGCGGGTGAGAAGACTTCTTTGGGACGTGGTAACCTGTCATTCACTACCATGAATATGCCCCGTCTTGCCATCGAAGCCCGTATCAAGGCGGAGAATCTGGAAGAATCCGGCAAGAAAGAAGCGATAGAAAGAAAAGCAAAGGAACTATTTATAGAAAGTGTACACGCCATGGCAGAGTTGATTGCCGAACAGCTTTACACCCGTTTCCAATACCAGCGCACCGCCTTGGCACGCCAATTCCCATTTATGATGGGCAACGACGTATGGAAAGGCGGCGGACAGCTTGCCCCCAACGACCAAGTGGGTGATGTATTGCGCCAAGGTACATTGGGCATAGGCTTTATAGGCGGCCATAATGCAATGATGGCCCTCTATAGCGAAGGACACGGACATAGCCAGAAGGCATGGGATACGCTGTACGAAGCAATCACGGAAATGAATAAAGTGGTAGATGAGTACAAACAGAAGTATCAGTTGAACTTCTCGGTACTGGCAACACCCGCCGAAGGGCTTTCCGGACGCTTCACCCGCATGGACCGCCGCAAATACGGCATCATTCCCGGAGTGACGGAGCATGACTATTACGTCAACTCTTTCCATGTAGATGTGAAAGAACCTATCACCATCACAGAAAAAATAAAGCGCGAAGCTCCTTTCCATGCCATCACCCGTGGCGGACACATTACTTATGTGGAACTGGACGGCGAAGCGCAGAAGAATGTAAAGGCTATTGCCAAAATTGTAAAAGTGATGCATGATGAAGGCATAGGTTACGGTTCTATCAACCATCCTGTTGACACTTGCCAGGCTTGCGGATACAAGGGGGTAATTTATGATAAATGCCCCGTCTGCCAAAGCGAAAATATAATGCGCATGAGACGCATAACCGGCTATCTGACAGGCGATCTCAGCACTTGGAACTCTGCCAAGCGTGCCGAAGAACGCGACCGGGTAAAACATGGATAATCAGCATGAACTTGTTATTTACCTATCCTGAAACAATAGTCGACGGTGAAGGCATCCGCTATTCTATTTATTTAGCCGGATGCCGCCACCATTGTCGCGGTTGCCAGAATCCCGAATCATGGAATCCATCGGCAGGCACTCCCCTCACCGCCGAGAAAGTAGAAAAGATCATCTGCGAAATTAACAATAACCCATTACTGGACGGAGTTACCTTCTCCGGAGGCGACCCGCTTTATCATCCACAGGAATTTCTGTCATTGGTAAAGCACATAAAAGAAGCCACGGGACAGAATATATGGTGCTATACAGGATACACAATAGAGCAGATACAAAGCGACGGTATGTTAAAGCCAATCCTGGATTATGTAGATGTAATCGTGGATGGGCGTTTTGAGCCTGATTTATACTCTCCCTACTTGGAATTTCGGGGCAGTAGCAACCAACGCATCATCCGTGTGCGATAACACAGAAGTAGACTAAAAAGAGCATTTTCTTGATTTAGATCATGAATTTACTCTTTTTCATGTTTTTCAGCATCTATTTGCTTGCTAATATCAAGAAAAGCCGTACATTTGCAACGTGGTTGTGAAACCAAACATTAAGTTAATAAAGAAAAGAATTAGGTATTAAGTACTAAGGTAAAGATTTTAATTTAAGGTATTAGATTTAGGTATAAAAAGATTGATTCAGAAAAAATAGATGTTATCAAACAAAGGTGTTAGTAGAAAGATTTAAGGTAAATAGAAAAAGAAAGTTTTCAGGAAATTAGTTTTATAGGTATTAAAAGAGTTGTTTTTTAGGTACAAGAGAGAAGGATAACACAACTGCGACGAGAAAGATGAAAAGAACCCCATTTTATGGAGGGGGGTTCTTCAGGATGTGGGCGGGTTCAAAAAGAACTTTCGCTCTTTTTTTATGTCCATACTTCACAGAGAGTTCATATATACATACCCAGTAATAGGGTGTGTCTAAACAAAAAAATGGCTATCATTTTGCTGTAGGGGCAGATTGAATCTGCCCGATAACAGTTTGCTTTGTGCATACGGGCGGATTCAATCCCATAGCCGTCAAGCTAAGTTTCATCGTGTTAAAACATCGCGCAGCTTCCCCCTTTTAAAGGGGGCAAGGGGGATGTTCTCTATGGGATGATGATGTACCCTACCACAAAAAGCAACCGTACAAAGGAGAACATCCCCCTTAAATCCCCCTTTAAAAGGGGGAGGCTGCGCAATGATTTAACAATGTTTTCCTTAGCTTGACGGCTATGGGATTCAATCCGCCCCTACGGTGAACACTTCGGAGTTTTGACACATCCCCCTACAAGTCCTTAGAACAAGAACCGCATTATATCATTAAAGTTCGCCCAAATAAGCAATGCAAAGAGCAGGAACATACCCACCATCTGCGCATACTCCATAAACTTATCACTAGGCTTGCGACGGGCTATAATTTCATAAAGCAGGAATAATACGTGTCCGCCATCCAATGCAGGAATAGGCAGAATATTCATAAAGGCAAGAATGATAGAAAGGAAAGCAGTCATTTCCCAAAAACGATGCCAGTCCCATACCTTCGGGAAGATACTTCCGATTGTTCCGAAACCGCCTACACTCTTTGCTCCTTCTTTTGTGAATACATACTTCATATCATTCACGTAACCTTTCAGGGTATTTACACCCAACTGCACACCAGCCGGAAAAGATTCAAAGAAACCAAATTGGCGGGTGGTTTCCTTATAATCAGTCAGCATGGCGACAGCACCGACTTTAAACAAGGAATCTGTACGAACAGCAACCGTATCGCGTAATCCGTTACGCGAATAAACCATCTCCAAAGTAGCATCCTTTGCTCCTGTAATCTCTGCATTCGCCCGCATATTATCCAGCTTTTCCACTAATGTGTTCCATGAATGCAGCATCTCACCGTCCATGGCAATAAGGCTGTCTCCTTTCTGTATTCCGGCTTTGGCAAAGCTTCCACCCGGCAATACGGAATCTACTACATTAGGGATTAAAGCTGTTACAAACATCGGATCTTCTTTAGCCATATCCAACAGGCTAATTTCCGGCATATACACATCAGTTTCCTGACCGTCACGCAGAACAGTCACGGTGCGCGCCTCAGCAATACCACGAAGCATATCCATGCCAAAACGCTCCAATGGTTTGTCATCTGCACGAAGAAGAATATCTCCATCGCGGAAACCTATTTCCTGGGCACGCTCATTAAACTTCATACCATCGGTCATATCTTGCAGAGAAACGAAAGAATCGCCCCAATGGAACAGAATCATGGAATAGATAAAGATAGCCAGTAAGAAGTTCATCATAACTCCTCCCACCATGATAAGCAGACGCTGCCAAGCCGGTTTGGATCGGAATTCCCACGGTTGAGCAGGTTGCTTCATCTGCTCGGTATCCATAGACTCGTCTATCATACCTGAGATTTTCACATAACCACCCAGAGGCACCCAGCCGATACCGTATTCAGTATCACTATTCTTTGGTTTGAATTTAAACAGTGAGAACCAAGGGTCAAAAAATATGTAGAACTTCTCTACTCTTACTTTAAAAAGACGCGAAAAAAGAAAATGTCCTCCTTCATGGATAATGACCAGTAACGAAAGGCTCATTATCAACTGGAGAGCACGAATCAAAAATGTTTCCATCTAGTTATTTACTATTTTCTTCTCCCCCTTATAAAGGGGGATATAAGGGGGATGTTCTCCTTATATGTTATTTCTAATTCAAGGGGAACATCCCCCTTGCCCCCTTCAAAAGGGGGAGCTAACTAAATCAATCCTTCGGCTATGCGACGCGCTTCAGCATCCGTAGCCACATAATCTTCATAAGTAGGCTCTTTGATATAAGCTACCTTACCCATAGTCTGCTCTATGACATCACTCATCCCCAAGAAAGAGATTTGATCTTTCAGGAAAGCTGCCACCACCACTTCATTTGCAGCATTGACTATACACGGCATATTCCCTGCCTGATGCAATGCTTCGTATGCCAATGCCAAGTTACGAAAACGCTTGGTATCGGGCTGCTCGAAAGTCAAATCTGTGACACGCGCAAAATCCAACCGTTCAAAAGAAGACTTTACACGCTGTGGATACGAGAAAGCATACTGGATAGGCAAACGCATATCGGGCATACCCAACTGCGCTTTCACCGCCCCGTCTTCAAACTGCACCATAGAGTGAATAACCGATTGCGGATGCACCACCACCTCTATCTGATCGGGGCGTACACCAAACAACCATTTGGCTTCGATTACCTCAAAACCTTTATTCATCATGGACGCGGAATCAATGGTAATCTTCGCCCCCATCTCCCAGTTGGGATGCTTCAATGCCTGTGTTTTGGTCACTGTCTGCAACTGTTCCATGGTATAGGTACGGAACGGGCCACCAGAAGCCGTAAGTATCACCTTCTCCAAACGGTTGCTCATTTCCAGACACTGGAAAATAGCCGAATGTTCCGAATCCACCGGAAGAATAGGCGTATGATATTGGTTTGCCAGCGCATTAATCAATTCACCGGCCACCACTAATGTCTCTTTATTTGCCAAAGCGATTGTTTTGCCTGCCTTTATGGCATTTATAGTAGGTCGCAATCCTGCATATCCCACCATAGATGCCAGCACAATATCAATGGGCTTTGACTCTACAATCTGACAAAGTGCATCTGCCCCGGCATAAACCTTGATAGGCAGGTCGCTCAAAGCCTCTTTCAACCGGAGGTATTTTTCCTCATTGGCTATCACAACTGCCTCAGGCATAAACTTGCGTGCCTGTTCTATTAGCAGGTCAACTCTATTATTGGCTGTCAGCGCATAAGCCTCGTATAAATCAGGATGTTCCTCTATCACTTGCAAGGCTTGCGTACCGATAGATCCTGTCGAACCTAATATCGCTATTTGTTTCTTCATAATCTTATTAAAATACAATGTGTTTTGAGGGATCGATGGCGCGTCCCTTGTGCCACAATTCAAAGTGAAGATGCGGCCCGGTAGTCTTTTCTCCTGTATTGCCTACCAAAGCTATTGCTTCGCCACCTTTTACACTATCACCTTCTCTTTTCAATAATGAGCCGCAATGTTTATATACGGACACAAAATCCTGACCATGTTGCACCTGAATCACATAACCGGTTTCTGCCGTATAAGTGGACAGGATCACCGTTCCATCCAGAGTTGACAATACACTTTCATTGGGATTGGCAGCAATATCCACCCCGTAATGTTTGTTGTCCGGATCAAAGTTGGACGACATCATGCCACGCGTCGGACGATAGAATATCAATCCGGAAGCTGCATTGTTATCATTGACGGCAGTCAGGTTATACCGTTCTGTTTCTTCATACTGTTTGCGGAATTCTTCTTCCTGCCGGGTACGTTCCATCAGGGAATCCGAGCGCACAATAGTCAGCGAGTCAATAGACTGCACAGTATCAGCCTTTACCTCACCACTGAAAATATCCTGGATATTCATGATATACATATTCTGGCGTGCCACCACCTGTTGCAATGAATCGGCACGCAAAGCATTGGTTACCACCTGGGCACGTACTTCACTGTTCATATATCCGGGCAAATAGTTGCGCAACGGAGTAAATACGATAATGGTTGCCGAAATCAAGAAGATAACCGTCACGGCAGACAGCAGTACGGATACACCATTCAGTTTGGAAACGTGTAAGCCCACTATTTCCTCCAGCGTATTCTCATTGGTAATGGTCAGTTTATACTTAAACTTAAAGTTATGCCAGAATGCTTTTCTTCTTTTTTTCTTCATTACGCGCGTACCTTATATATTATATCAAGCCATCGGGCACTTCCACCGTCAGCAAACGCTTTTTCTTATCCAACTTTACCATAAATTCTTCATGGGCAGGCAGAAGCAGTTCTTCTCCATCCTTTTCTATGGCAAAGAGTACATTCATTGTACTATCATCTACAGCCACTATTTCACCCAGCTCGCCATGCTTTACATCCTTTACCTTGAAGCCGATAAAGTAGTTCCAAGTGGGAATATCCTCCGATTCATCCTCTTCATCGGCATACTTCTTTGGAAAGTAAACATCAACGTTAGTAAACATACGGGCTTTTTCCGCCGTATCCACCTTTTCCAGCTTCACCAGAGCGGTAGTATCGGAACGGAAACGATATTCTTCGATAAAGAAGGGAACGAATATACCATTCAGCAGGCAGACAAAATAATCACAGTCCACACGGTCAAAGATATCATCCGTAAAAGTGAACGAGATCTCTCCTTTCACACCATGAGGCTTGTTGAACATGCCTATCTTGAAAACTTCGTCTTTCTTAATCATAAGCTCCTTAAATTCTTGTAATACGTGCGCCTAGCGCATTCAGTCGTTGTTCTATATTCTGATAACCGCGGTCTATCTGTTCTATGTTGTGTATGCGGCTGGTCCCGTCGGCACTCATGGCAGCAATCAGCAAAGCGATACCTGCACGAATATCGGGAGAAGTCATATTTCCGCCACGCAACTGGAAATTATGGTCATGACCTATCACCACGGCACGGTGCGGGTCACACAATATGATCTGCGCACCCATATCTATCAGTTTATCGACAAAGAACAGACGGCTTTCAAACATCTTCTGATGAATCAACACACTGCCTTTTGCCTGTGTAGCCACTACCAGCATCACACTCAGCAAGTCCGGCGTCAGCCCCGGCCAGGGTGCATCGGCTATGCTCATGATAGAACCGTCAATAAAAGATTCTATCTGATAATGTTCTTGTTCGGGAATGAATAAATCATCTCCCCGCTGTTCTACCTTGATGCCCAGACGGCGGAAACTTTCGGGGATAATACCCAGGTTTTCATGAGATACATCCTTGATAGTCAATTCACTCCCCGTCATGGCAGCCATTCCTATAAAACTACCCACTTCAATCATATCGGGCAGTACCCGATGGCTACAGCCATGCAGGCTTTCCACTCCTTCGATGGTCAGCAGATTGGAGGCGATACCTGTAATCTTTGCTCCCATACTATTCAGCATACGGCAAAGTTGTTGCAAATAGGGTTCGCAGGCAGCATTGTAAATGGTAGTCTTCCCTTTTGCCAGGACAGCAGCCATCACGATATTCGCCGTACCGGTAACGGAAGCCTCGTCCAGCAACATATATGCACCTTCCAGATGATCGGCACAAATACTGAAAATGCTGCGTTCTTCGTCATAATTGAAGCAAGCGCCCAGTTTCTGAATACCGATAAAGTGAGTATCCAAACGGCGGCGGCCAATCTTATCACCTCCGGGCTTAGAAATCAAAGCCTTACCGAAGCGTGCCACCAACGGCCCCACCAACATGACCGAACCACGTAGGCTGGAACATTTCTTCAGGAACTCATCGCTTTCCAAATAATTCAGATCTACCGTGTCGGCTTTAAAAGTATATGAATCAATCCCTGTTTTTGATACCTTGACACCCATATCACGCAATAACTGAATCAGGTTATTCACGTCCAGAATATCCGGAATGTTAGTGACAGACACTTCTTCCGATGTCAATAAAGTGGCGCAAAGTATTTGCAATACTTCATTCTTGGCACCCTGCGGGTGAATTTCGCCGTGCAGCTTATGTCCCCCTTCAATTACAAACGAAGCCATGGTATCAGGATTTTAGGAATTAATATTTCTTTCTTTGATTATTCTGTTGCGGTCTGCGCTGGTTGTTTTGTTGCGGTCTGCGCGGAACGTATGTACGTTGTTCGTTCAGATGCAAGTCTTCGGGCTTCAGGTTGATTACCCCTCTGGAATATTCACGAAGGTCGTCCAGGATCTTTTGATCTTCCACGCCATCCTTGTTCCAGTTGAGGAAACATTTCTTCATGTGGTTAGCAATCAAGCTGATCAACTGCTTCTTTTCTTCACCTTCCGGATAGTCCACCGCTTTCTTTATCATGTTTTCCAAGATACGGCCATAGTGGCGGTAACGGATTCCATTGTGCGGATAAGCCAATGTTTCGGGTTTCATCTCCAGGCATTCCTTTTTGACGATCTCATAAGGATAATCAATATCCAGTTTGAAATCGGACATGATAGCCAAGTGATCCCATAATTTATGCTTGAAATCGGGCACATCACGCAAATGCGGGAACATACCGCCCATAATGTTGATAATTGTATTGGCACAGCGCTGGCGTTCAGCTCTATCCTCGATAGTCAAGGCATGGTCTACCATATTCTGCACACTTCTTCCATACTCGGGAAGAGGTAATTTTCGTTGTTGGGTATTATACTCCATGTATTTTAATTATGATTTTTGAATTACAATTTATAAGAGCTTCTTAGGTTTGGAGGCTACGAATTCTTTCAGATAGAAAGGTTCAAAGTAGGCTACATCCTTAAAGTCCCGGTTCAGCATTGCTTTTTCCGCCAACGGGAACATCCATTTGCCCAGCGGAAGAATGTCTTCAATAAAGTAGGCATTGGGATGAGTGATTTTCTCACGGCATTTGGCGGCGCCATTGCCAAAGAAATAAACCGGATGCTCATTCAGGAACTCCAGATAGGAGTTTTCATCCACAATGTCGGCAGCTATCTCGCGTTTTACATTCAGGGCGCGGTCGTAAACGGCCGCATATACCTCCATGCGACGGGCATCTATCATAGGGCAGAGCAGTGCATCTTCCGGCAAATCGTGGTGCAACAGGACAGGCACGCACAACACTTCCAACGTAGGAAGGCCGATAAGAGGCAGATTACGCCCATAGCAAACACCTTTTGCCATAGAAACGCCAATACGCAAACCTGTATATGAACCGGGCCCGCAACTCACCGCTACTGCATCCAACGGCATACCACGGCTATCGACAAACGATAAAGCCTCATCTACGAATACGCCTAACTGAACGGCGTGCGAAGGTCCTTTTAAGTCCTCTCGTGAGAACACCGCCAATCCATCCTCGCTGACGGCAACAGAGCAGGCCTCTGTAGAGGTCTCAATATGCAAAATACACGACATAATGCTATACTTATATAATATAATCTGCAAATATACACTTTTATTTATACTTCATTTCCATAAAATGGTTACTTTTGCAAAAAAACATATTAGTTATGATACAGTCAATGACCGGATACGGCAAAGCAACCGCCACATTCGGAGATAAAAAAATTAACGTAGAAATCAAGTCACTGAATAGTAAAGCGATGGATTTATCCACCCGAATCGCCCCATTATATCGTGAAAAAGAAATGGAAATCCGCAATATGATTTCTAAGTCACTGGAACGTGGTAAAGTAGATTTCAGCCTGTGGATTGAGAAAGAGGTAAGCACCTCTGCCGCACAAATCAACATTCCATTGGCCAAAAGCTATGATGCACAAATGCAGGCTCTGGCAAAGGCTTTGGGATATGTCTATCCCCAGTCAGACTACATGGCAACCCTGCTTCGCATGCCGGACATCATGAGCAAGGACGAGATACAGGAGTTGACGGAAGAAGAATGGGAAGCAGTGCGCCAAGTAGTGGAAGAAGCCATCAACCATCTGGTAGACTTCCGCAAGCAGGAAGGTGCTGCACTGGAAAAGAAGTTCAATGAGAAAATAGACAACATAGAACGCCTGTTGAAGTCTATCGAGCCGTATGAAACAGAACGCGTAACGAAAATCCGCGAACGCATTACCGATGCTTTGGAAAAGACAATCAGCGTGGACTATGACAAGAATCGCCTGGAACAGGAATTGATATATTATATCGAGAAACTGGACATCAACGAAGAAAAGCAGCGTCTTGCCAATCACTTGAAGTATTTCCGCGAAACAATGGCAGGCGGACATGGACAAGGCAAGAAGTTGGGATTCATTGCACAGGAAATGGGACGTGAAATCAACACCACCGGCAGCAAGTCCAACCACGCCGAGATGCAAAATGTTGTAGTTCAGATGAAGGATGAACTGGAACAGATCAAGGAACAAGTATTAAATGTAATGTAACCGGACCCACGCGCCGGGCAATATTTTCATTATAAAGAATCAAGATATGGCAACAGGTAAACTTATTATATTTTCAGCCCCATCCGGTTCAGGCAAGTCAACCATCATCAACTATTTGCTGACACAAAACCTGAATCTGGCATTCTCATGTTCCGCTACCAGCCGTCCGCCCCGCGGAACAGAACAACACGGTGTGGAATACTTCTTCCTTACTCCCGAAGAATTCAAGCAGCGCATTGCCAATGATGAATTTCTGGAATACGAGGAAGTGTACGAGAACCGCTTTTACGGCACACTGAAATCACAGGTTGAAAAGCAGTTGGAAGCAGGGCAGAATGTAGTGTTTGACGTAGACGTAGTGGGTGGTTGCAATATCAAGAAATATTATGGCAACCGCGCTTTATCCGTCTTTATCCAGCCCCCCAGCGTAGAAGAACTCCGCAACCGCTTGACCGGACGCGGCACCGATGCTCCCGAAGTGATAGAAAGCCGCATTGCAAAAGCCGAGTTCGAACTGGGATTTGCCGATAAATTCGATGTCGTGATAGTAAACGATGATTTAGAAAAGGCACAAGCAGAAGCCTTGAAAGTAATAAAAGACTTTATAGAGAAATAAGATGATCATCAAAGACCCGAAGAAATTAGCCCAAAGGATGATGGTTCTTTGCATCCTCATTGGTTTGGTGGCTTTGGCGGTAGGCATCATGGCAATAGCCATGCAGAAGTATATCATAGCTGTGGCTATGGGGATTGTTGCCATCGGTCAAATATGGAATTACAGTAAATGGAAAAAGGCAAAATAAAAACCGGTATATTCGGCGGTTCGTTTAATCCTATCCACATTGGTCACTTGGCACTTGCCAATTACCTGTGTGAATATAGCGAACTGGATGAAATATGGTTTCTTGTCTCTCCCCACAACCCCCTAAAGGAGCAAACGGATTTATGGGATGATAATCTGCGATTGGAATTGGTCAAACTTGCCATTGCAGATTATCCCAAGTTCCGCGCTTCCGACTTCGAGTTTCACTTGCCTCGCCCTTCTTATATGGTAAGTACGCTGGATGCTTTGCAGAAAGCATACCCCGAAAGGGAGTTCACGCTGATTATCGGAGCTGATAATTGGGCAATATTCCCCCGTTGGTACAAGGCTGAAAAGATTTTGGCAAAACATCGCATCATGGTTTATCCCCGTCCGGGCTATGAGGTGGATGCTTCAACCCTTCCTTCCTCCGTACAATTAGTAAATACTCCTTTGCTAGAAATCAGTTCCACTTTCATCAGGCAAGCATTGGCCGAAGGGCGGGACGTGCGATATTTCCTGCACCCTGCCGTTGATGAACAGTTGAAAAGAATAAAGCAAGAATCTTAAGAAATCATTCCCCCAAACATACAAATAGGCATTTCTTTCATTTTTCCTTCATTCCTTCATAAATGCTCTGAAACCACGATGAATAAAGGGATTCCGCATGAAGGATATGTTCAAGATCCTTCATAAATGCTTCATGACTCGTTCATAAAAGTGTTAAATCAGATACAATCCTGTCATTGTGCAGCCTTCCCCTTTTTGAGGCTACTCTATTCTACACTTCTCTGTTAACATCCACCGTAGGGGCGGATTGAATCCGCCCGAATGCATAAAGTAAATCGTTTTCGGGCAGATTCAATCTGCCCCTACGGTGGATGAAAGCGTTACGGGAATATTAAAAACACTTGTGTAAAAAGAGTAGCCTCAAAAAGGGGGAGGCTGCACAATGACAACCTTAAAGTCAAATGCCTATCAGGCTTAGCCCTCGAGACCGTATGGCTAAGGGTTTTCTAGCTTTCACATTCTATCTCCCAAGGCTTGGGAGTTAACTCCATAGTCTTGGGATTTAACTCCCAAGCGCTAGGATTTAAATCCGAAGCTTTGGGATATAGAATATAATAGTCTAAAAAGGCTTACTCTTGCGACAACAAGGGCTTACCTTTACCGCAGAAAAGGCTTACCCTTGCTACAACAAAGGTTTACCCTTCCGCAAAGAAGGTTTAACTGAAAGAAAGAAAAAGGAAAAAGAATATTCACATCATCCCAAAGTACTTGAGAACCAATCCTTGAACTCCTGCACACGAGCCTTGCTCACCAAGACTTTTTCGTCCGTCACCTTGCAACGGAGATTGATAGCCAGACGGTTATTGAACCACAAATCAATATCCTTGACAGCCTCACGGGAGATAAGGAACTGGCGGTTGACACGGAAGAACAGGGACGGATTGATGCACTCCGACACCTCATCCAATGTTTGGGGGAAGACATACTCATTACCATCCACCAAAACCACTTTCACTTTACAATCCTGAATATAGAACAGTAAAATCATATCCACCGAGACAGGCAACAACTTATCCCCCTTCACCGGAATGAGGAAATGCGTCTTATAACTTTCCTGCTTCTTCAGGGAACGGATCAGTTGCAAAAGGGAATCGTCAGAAGAAGGCGCTTTCCCTTGAAGATGCAAATGCTCCAGCTTTTGCAGAGCTTGCTCCACATCTCCTTTACCGATAGGCTTTAGCAGATAGTCCACACTATTCACCTTAAAAGCACGAAGGGCATATTCGTCATACGCCGTAGTAAAGATGATAGGGCAGGTTATATCTACATGCTCAAAGATCTCGAAAGCAGAACCGTCTGCCAAATGAATATCCATAAAGATTAAATCGGGCATGGCGTGCAGGGAGAACCAATCCAGCACGGCGGCAATACTGTCAAGCACGGTCTCTATTTCCGCCTCCGGCCTTGCTTCTGACAATAATGCTTTCAGGTTGCGGACGGCAGCATTCTCATCTTCTACAATAATAACTTTCATAAGATATTCGATATTAGAGGGATACATACTGTAAAGTTCTCGTTTTCCGTTATCTGTATTTCCTGTTTATAGAGCAAGGTGTAGCGCTTCGCCAGGTTTGCCAGGCCGATGCCGGTTCCTGCGGAAGCGGTCAGCTTGGGTTGCACGGGGTTGGAGACAATCAGACGGTCGCTTTCCGTGCAAATGCGGATAGTCAACGGACGCCGGTTGCTTATTTCATTGTGCTTCACGGCATTCTCTATCAGCATTTGCACCGCCATGGGGGGAAGCAGATAGCTCTCATACCGTTTGTCTATGCGAATATCAAAGAAAAGATTGTCTTCGAAGCGCATCTTCAACAGAAAGATATAGGCGGAGACAAAATCCATTTCATCTTTCAGAAAGACACTTCTCGATTCATTGCCTTGCAGCGTATAGCGAAGGACGCGGGAAAGTTCCTGAATGTATTCCTGCGCCTTCTCCTGATCCTCGCGAACCAAGGAACGAAGGGTGTTCAGGGAATTGAAAAGCATGTGCGGATTCAATTGGTTCTTCAATGCTTCGTACTGGTTCAGGATATTCTCGGCTTGCAGTTGTTGGTTCTCTACCACCACTTCTTGCTGGCGGCGGATGAGGTAAGCAATGTAGCAACTTCCGGACACGGTGCACGTCATAATGAAATCGCGCAACGGATGGAGGTAATGATGCACCATGGCATCAATGGCAGGAATGTTGAAAGTGTGGTGCAGGAACACAAAGCACTTTCCCAGCAGACTGCTCAGCAGCCACGTCAGGATGAGGGAAAGCACCATCTTCTGCCAAGTGATCTTCACGGCAGACTGGTTGAAATGGAACAGCAAAATATTCACCTCAAACAAGATGACAAGGGAAATGAAAGTGAAAAACACTTCATTCGCCACATCCATGGGCGTCATGCCGGGAAATAGTTTCCGGCCTTCAAAGACATCAAAGAGGGAAACCAGCTCCGGGAAATGGATGAGCACGGCCACAGATATGGAGACGAGTATAATAAATAAGGTGTATCGGTTCTTCATGCTTTCTTTTTTTATGGTGCATCTTGTCGCGCGTTGCTCTTGCAAAGATAGAATTTATTCACACAGTTTATGCTTGCAACGGAAGCATTATTCTCATTTCATGATTCTTGCCGTGACATACATGCCCGGACGGAACTGGCCGTTCACCGTATCCACCCTTGCATATACCTCTACCGAACGGGTGTTTTCATCTACTTTCTGACCGATAGAGATCAAAGTAGCCTTGAAAACCGTCTTTCCCATGCCGTTGACACGGAACTGCACCGGGTTTCCTACTTTCATATCTGCCAGGTCTTTTTCATAAGTAGTCAGTCGCAGCAGGGTATGGCTCTTGTCTACAATCTCGCAAAGGGGATCTCCGGCATTCATGTATTTGCCCACATTCATTTCCACATCTGCCACGTAGCCGTTAATGGGCGCCTTTACCTGCAAATAGGGCTGAATGCCTTGCTGTAACAAGGTTTCGGGGGTCACACCCAATAAGTTCAGTTGGGCGGCAGCGGCTTCCATCCGGCTTTTCATGGAGAGGTAGTCTGCCTTGCTTTGCTGGAACTTCTTTTGAGAAGCTGCCTGTTCTGCCGAGAGGGCCTTTTGGCGTTGATACTCTGCGGAGAGATATTCGGTCTGCGCATGGCTGTCCAGATAAGTTTGCTGCAAAGCGATAAAGTCAGGATTCTCCAGCGTTGCAAGGACAGCTCCTTGTCTGACAGATTCGCCCGGCAACAGGGACGTGCTTTTTACCACTCCGCCCATGGTGAGGGAAACGGTTGCCATGCGCTGGGGAGGGATCACCATGGTGCCATTGAAGGATACTTGGTTGGGCTTTGAGGTGGCGGATGTCACGGCATCTACCTGAGCCGTATCGGGCACTACTTCTTCTGCAACGGCGGTAGCCGGTTCTTCTGCCGATTGGTTTTCTTTGTTAGAGCTGCATGCTGCAAACAGTAACAGGACTAAGGGGAATGTTATCTTTTTCATCGCTGTATCTTATTTAAATAGTTCGTATTCAAGGGCTGCAATATTATATTGGTAAACGGTTTCAATATATCCGCGGTGAATGTCGCGCGCCACATTGATGGCTTGTATAAACTCGGTAACATTTATATCACTATGTTGAAGTTGCAGGTTTGCCACTTTCATCAGTTCATCTGCCTCTTTCAACGCCGAAGTGGTGTAGTACCGGAGGCTCTCGGACTGGCGGCGAAGGTTGGCTACGGCTTCTGCTACCTTGTTATGCAAGTCGCGTGCATTGGCTTCCGCCTCGGTTTTCGCGATAAATGCAACAGCTTTTGCCTGTTTCACCTTGCTGTGCTGGGGCAGGAAATAGATGGGGAAGGAAACGCCGACCATCCATGAGTTCAACCCTTTCAAGGGCAGGATGTCTTGACGGACATAACCGAATGAGAGTTCGGGGAAGAAACGGCTGCGCTCTACGTTCAACTGCGCCTTTGCTTCGCTTGCCCGGCTTTGGAAGTAATTAAGATGGGCTTCGGAATAGGAAGCAACCTGATAATCAGCCGGGAACTGTACCAATGCCGTATCCGAGGGGATTAAACGGTTATCCGTATAGCAAGCCCAGTTCAAGCGGGCCAATGCCAGCTTTTCTTCTTCCTGTGCCTGGAATAGGCGATTCTTTAGATCTGCCGCCATCGTAGTGGTCATGTTCTTTTCCAAGAGGGTGATTTCACCTTGCTGGTAACGGAGTTCTCCCATACGCTGCAACTGTTCTGCCAATCGGTTCTGATCCTTGTAAAGGGAGCGCAAGTTGTAGGCGTAAAGGTAATAAGCCCATGCGCGCTTTACTTCTGCTACGACTTCTTTCTCTACAATCTGACGATAGAATGTACCGGTCTCCACTTGGCGGTTCACCAAGGCATTCTTATAGAAAGGAGTAAGCAACGAGCCCAGTCCTTGGTTCACTTCCCATTGTTTGTCTTTTTTTATTTCACCATTCAACTGTCCCCAGGAGTAGTTCA
This sequence comes from uncultured Bacteroides sp., assembly GCA_902388365.1. GTDB lineage: Bacteria > Bacteroidota > Bacteroidia > Bacteroidales > Bacteroidaceae > Phocaeicola. The sequence continues at coordinate 68,519 of CABMPB010000013.1, forward strand.
CTTCCGTAGAAGCCAGTTCCAGCACTTCTCCCCTGCCCGCCTTTGCCTGACGGATGGCGGCGGAAGCTGTTTTCAGTCGGGGATGGTTTTGCTTTGCCAGCTCAATGGCTTGGTCCAGTGTCACTTTCTCTTGCGCTTTCAGGGGCAGGGGAAGGAAGAAGATTGCCAAAAAGAGAGAAAAGAAGAATAGCTTTTTACCCCGGTAAGTGCGCTTCCAGGTTACGGCATTGCCTACAATTTTATAGAATACAGGGATGACAAGCAGCGTGAGCACCGTAGAAATAATCAGTCCGCCAATCACCACCGTTGCCAAGGGACGTTGCACTTCCGCACCTGCCGAGGTAGCGATAGCCATCGGCACAAATCCCAGGGAAGCGACTAATCCGGTCAGGAATACCGGCCTCAACAAATGGGGAGTACCTCTTGCAATGATCCGGGAAGTGGAAAGAGAGTACATGGTTTGTTTCCGCATATCATTAAAATGATTAATCATCAAAATACCGTTTAATACAGCCACACCAAACAGGGCAATGAATCCCACTCCTGCCGAAATGCTGAACGGCAGTCCGCGCAACCATAATGCCCAAATGCCGCCAATCAGTGAAAGAGGCACGGTAGAAAAGACCACCAGCGTATAGGTTACATTCTTGAAAGCAAAGAACAACAGCAGCAAAATAAGCATTAATGCCACCGGAACCACCACCAATAAAGTATTGATAGCATTCTGCAAGTTCTCGAACTGGCCTCCGTATTCAAAATAATATCCCGGCTTCAACTTCACATTCTTATCCAAGGTTTTCTGAATATCCTGCACTACCTGCTGAATGTCCGCACCGCGCACGTTCACTCCAATTACGATGCGCCGCTTGGTTGCATCACGGTTGATCTGTAACGGGCCATTGACCAAATCGATGGTTGCCACTTCGCTGACCGGTATCTGAATGCCCTCGTTGGAACGGACAAATAACTTGTCCAAATTCAAATCGGCCACTTTCTCCTGATCCAAGCGAACTACCAAGTCAAAACGGCGTTCGTTCTCAAAGACTACCCCACTTGCCTCGCCGGCGTATGCGGTGCGGATAATGGTGTTCAGTTCTTCTATATTGATGCCATAGCGGGCTATCTTTCCACGGTTATATTTCACTACCAGTTGCGGCAATCCCATGGTCTGCTCCACAATTACATCCGATGCACCGGGAACTTTCTCTACAAAGCGGGCGGCTTCTTTGGCTTTCTCATAGAGTTCACGGGTATCTTCACCATATAGTTTCACGGCAATATCAGCCTTTGCGCCTGTCATTAACTCGTTGAAACGGAGTTGGATGGGTTGCGAGAAATTAAACTCGGCGCGTTCCGATAAGGGTTCGAGCGCTTCCTTCATCTTTTCCACCATTTCGGCGCGGGTGGATGCACTGGTCCATTTACTGAAAGGTTTCATGATAATCATCACATCAGCATCTTCCACTGCCATCGGGTCGGTGGGGACTTCTGCCGTACCTATCTTCGCCACTACGTGCTTTATCTCCGGGAATTTTTCTTTCAATACCCTTTCCGCTTCATTCGAGACTTCAATGCTTTCACTCAAAGAGCTTCCGGCAGGCAAAGTCATCTGCATGGCAAAGTCTCCTTCGTCCAAAGTAGGGATAAATTCTGCTCCCAAACGGGTGAACAGGAATAAGGAGAAAGCCAGTGCCAGAAAGGCTACGGCGACTGTCCCCCATTTAAACTTCAGACAGAAATGCAGGCCGCGGGAATATACCTTGTTTAGTTTTTCAAAGAAGCGGTCGGCAAAAGTAGGTTTCGTCACAATATGGCGTTTCAGGAACAGGGAAGCCATCATGGGGACGTAAGTAAGTGATAACAGTAAGGCGCCGATGATACAAAATACCAATGTCTTAGCCATCGGAGTGAAATACTTTCCTTCTATGCCTGTCAGCGTAAGGATGGGGAAGAACACAATCAGAATAATGAATACCGCGAAAGTGGCGGAACGCACTACTCCGGCCGCTCCCTTCTCTACTTCTTCTTCCATTTGGGCGGCAGACAAGGTGCGTCCACGGAACTTTGTTCCATAAATATGCGCCAATATGCCTTCCAGTATCACGATGGAACCATCCACCACAATACCAAAGTCTATCGCTCCAAGGCTCATCAGATTGGCAGACACGTTGAAGATGCGCATCATGATAAAGGCAAACAGCATTGCCAAAGGGATAACAGAAGCCACAATGAGACCTGCACGTACATTTCCCAGGAAGACAATAAGTACTATGAAAACAATGATAGCACCTTCTATCAGGTTATGAACCACGGTTGATATATTGCGATTGACCAAGGCTGAACGATTCAAATAGGGTTCTATGCTGACGCCTTCGGGCAATATCTTCTGTATTTTCTCCACTCTTTTCTCCAGCTCACCGGTTACGACATTGGCATTCGCCCCTTTCAGCATCATGGCGATGCCGCCCACGCACTCTCCATCTCCATCCATGGTCATGGCGCCGAAGCGTTTGGGTGCGCCAAAGCGTACAGCACCTATATCGCTGATGCGGATGGGAATGCCATTCCGGTTTGCCACCACTACCTGCTCTATATCTTTGGTGCGGCTGATCATTCCTTCGGAACGGATATAGTAGGCGCGGTTCACCTTTTCTATATAGCTGCCTCCGGTGTTCTGGTTGTTCTTGTTCAAGGCTTCAAATACTTCTCCGATGGTAATGTTCAGGGAGAAAAGGACATCGGGATCTACCGCCACCTCATATTGTTTCAGGTAACCGCCGAAGCTGTTTATTTCTACGATGCCCGGAATGCCGGATAGTTGCCGCTTTACAATCCAGTCCTGGATGGTACGCAGTTCCATTGCATCATATTTGTCTTCATAGCCGGGGGCTACTTTCAATACATATTGGTATATCTCGCCCAGACCGGTGGTGATGGGCATCATCTCGGGCATACCCAGTTCGGTGGGTATCTCTGCGGCTACTGTCTGTATCTGCTCGTTCACCAACTGCCGGGCATCCAGTGTAGGGACGCTTTCTTTAAATACCACCGTAACCACCGACAGACCAAAACGGGAAACGGAACGGATTTCCGTTACATTCATAATGTTGCTCATGGCAATTTCTACGGGCATCGTGATAAGTTGCTCCACTTCCTGAGGCGCCAATGTGGGCGAAACGGTTACTATTTGTACCTGATTATTGGTAATATCGGGGACAGCATCTATAGGAAGTGTCAACATGGAATAAATTCCACCAATCAAAAGAAACAATGTGGTAAGTCCCACGAATAGTTTCTTCTTTACTGAGAATTGAAGGATAGCTTTGAACATGTCTTGTACTTTTTGTTATGACACAAAAGTAGGACATTGTCTATCGGGGAGAAATACCTGCTTGTTGAAGCGTCTGATTTAGGCTATGAACTGGCTGTATGGGAAGTTGAAATAAAAAAATTCCCCGAGAGGTCACAGTTAAACCCTCCCGAGGAAAAAACACAATCAATCATTTAATCTAAATTTTAAAAGCACACACATTTAGCGATTTGCCAATAAAGCCTCATTATTTATGGTAGTATTCAAATCCCAACCTGTCGTGTTCTTCTTATATGAGTGAAATGCCAGGAATTTACCGGCTTCATCTAATGTATATACATATTTCTGAGTGGGAATAAATTCTTTCTTATCTTTATTCCACAAAGAATAATCAATATAAGCTTCTGTGTCTGTGTAGGTTACCGTCATACAATAGTAGTTTGTCCAAGATGAACCATTCCATTTCATACTTTTCTTCTCTGCAATCTGTCCCTTGTCATTATACTTGAACTCAAAACGATACTCCGGAGTCAGGAAATTGCCATCCTGTTCGTAAATCACCTTAGCCGATACACGGTCATTGTCCATTTCAACATTTGTAATCTTCGTAGGCTCGGCGGCATTAACAGTTAGTACACTTGCAATAGCAAAAACGACTGTCATCATAGCTGTAGTAATCATTGTAGTCTTCATAATGTCTTATTTTTTATGTTTATAATTCGTGTTCTGTGCGTCTTTATTAATTAGACGCAAGCAACTCTAAAAACGTTGCATCATTCTCTGCTTTTTTTCTTGAATTGCTTCACTTTATAAAAGGCAAAGCGTATGCCACGATGATAATATGCTGATTATCAGCAGAAAGAAATAAAAAAGGGTGTCCGATAATGGACACCCTGTACGTTATTAGCGAACAAGCTGTTTTATTTTTCCTTTTTCTCTACCCGATGCAACACCACTAAAACAACTTCACTGGGGGTAAACAGGCGGACATTGACACGGGAAGTGCCCAAGCCATTGGTAATAATGACAGGTGTTCCTTTACTATTCTCTTTCCATCCGGTCAAGAAGCGATTGCCATAAACGGAATGTTTCACCGGAGAGTATTTCTTGAACAAGCTGACCTGACCGCCATGAGTGTGTCCCGCCAGCACCAGATTGGCATTCGACACATCGGTATCCTCTGCATAATCGGGAGTATGAGTGAGCAATACAACAAAATCATCTGCCGGAAGATGCTGGGATGGAGAGTCACCGTTTCTTTTTAAGTCAAACGGATTGCGCACACCGCTGATAATGATATGCTGGCCGTCCTTCATCAGTTTATAGCTTTTATGTTCCATCAATCGCACATTGGTCTTTTCCATTGCACCTTTTGCCTCAGAGTAACAATAATCGTAGTCATGATTTCCCATCACGGCAAAAGTGCCATAAGGAGTAAAGACCCTGCTCAGTGCAGTAAACAAGGTATCCAAGTCGCCTCCTTGCTTGCTGCCATAATCGCCTCCCAGCAATAGTGCATCAGCATGCATTGACTTTAATGCGCGCACGGCATTATCCAAAGTGCTTCTTTTAAAACGGCTTTCATAATGAAAGTCAGAAGCAAAACCAAGGCGAAATCCATCAAAGGCGGGCGGAACATCATAACTGTAAAAATCATACTGCTTTACACGACCCACTCCCGGATATTCTGACAGGGTGGCTGTAGCGCAGGAAGACAAGAGTGCAACCGTCAAAAACAAAAAAAGAAACTGTTTCTTCATAATCCTTTTTATTTGGAGGCAAAGATACAGAATTAATTGTTTTATCTTTGCACAACTTTATGATAAATAGACATGGAAAATGTTCAAACAAATTCAATAAAAGCATGGTTGCTTGCCGGTAGACCCAAGACTTTGGCAGGAGCAGCGACTCCTGTCCTGCTGGGATGCGCCTTGGCATATGCCGACGGCTGGTTTCAAATAATACCGGCATTGCTTTGCTTCCTCTTTGCATTCCTGATGCAGATAGATGCTAATTTCATCAATGACTTTTTTGACTATCTGAAAGGAAGTGACCGGGAAGACCGGCTGGGGCCGGAACGTGCCTGTGCGCAAGGGTGGATTACAATGAATGCCATGAAACGAGGGATTGCCCTGACTACCATGACTGCTTGCCTGGTGGGATTCTTCCTTTTATTTTATGGTGGATTGGAAATGATTCCGGTGGGGTTGCTCTGCGTCTTATTTGCTTTTCTCTATACGGCAGGGCCTTATCCATTGGCTTATCACGGTTGGGGAGATGTGCTTGTCATTGTCTTTTTTGGGTTTGTTCCGGTGGGATGCACTTATTATGTGATGTGCCATGACTGGACCTGGAATGTGACGATTGCTTCATTGGCATGTGGTTTAATTATAGATACATTGCTGATGGTAAATAATTATCGCGACCGGGAACAGGATGCGCTAAGCGGAAAGAAAACCATTGTAGTGCGTTTGGGAGCAAAGACGGGACGATGGATGTATCTCTTTTTGGGTTTAGCCGCTGCATGGCTTTGCCTCTTGTTTGCATTAAAGGGGGATATATGGGCGGCGTTATTACCACAGATTTATGTATTGCCCCATTTTTTGACTTGGCAGCGGATGGTAAAGATTAATAAGGGGAAAGAATTAAATAAGATATTGGGGGAGACTTCTCGCAATATGTTGCTATTTGGGGTATTATTGACGATAGGGTTGATTCTTGGCTGATGTTATCGGGCGGAAGATGTTCCGCCCCTACGGAAAATGTGCTTTGAATGAGCGTTACAAAGACTTCTCTATCAGCACCGTAGCATAAGCTGATATGCCCTCTTCCCTTCCTGTAAATCCCAGTTTTTCTGTTGTTGTAGCTTTGATAGAGACATCATCCACATCTATGCCCATCAAATGCGCCAACACCTCTTGCATTTCCGGGATACGGGCTTTCAGTTTAGGGCGTTCCGCACAAACCGTAGCATCAATATTGCCTATTTTATAGCCTTTGGTAGCAATCAGATCCACCGTTTTGGCTAGTAATATCTTGCTATCAATATTCTTAAACTCACCTGCCGTATCAGGAAAATGATAACCAATATCACGCATATTGGCTGCACCCAGCAGGGCATCACAAATAGCATGAATCAACACATCGGCATCCGAGTGTCCCAATAACCCCAATTCATGCTCAAATTTAATTCCTCCGAGCCACAACTCCCGTCCGGGCACTAATTGGTGCACATCAAATCCAAATCCTACTCTTATTTTCATCTTACATAAAAGTCTAATAGTTTTTCATCTTCCAAATATCCCTGCAAATGCTGACCTACGCTGACCGGCCCTACCCCAACCGGCGTACCGGTATAAAGCAAATCACCAATTTTCAACGTAAAGAAACGGCTGACATAAGCAATGATCTCATCTACCTTGAACAGCATATCCGCAGTATTTCCACTCTGCACGGTATTTCCATCTATATCCAAATGAAAATGAAGATTCTGTATATCTTTAAACTTATCTACCGGAACAAAATCACCGATAGCTGCCGAGCTATCAAAGCCTTTACACAGTTCCCAAGGCTTGCCTTCCGCCCTGAACTGACGCTGAAGATCCCGTGCCGTAAAATCAATGCCTATCGTCACCGCATCATAATAACGATGGGCAAAACGCTCTGCAATATTCTTTCCCAAACGGTTGATGCGCACCACTAGTTCCGTCTCATAATCCACCTGATCCGAGAAATCAGGGATAAAAAACGGTTTACTGTCTTTCAGCAGAGCCGAATCAGGCTTCATAAAAATAACCGGTTCCTTGGGTAAGTTTTCGTTAGCATGCAACTCGTGGCAATGTGCAACGTAGTTCATTCCTACGGCTATAATCTTCATACTTTTCTAGTCTTGATTTACATTTAATCGATTAAACATCACAGCCAGGTGGGCATAGAGCGAAGTATTCTGTACCACAATATGCTCCGGCACACGGATGCGGAACGGAGTAAAGTTCCACACAGCCTTAATACCGCCTGCTATCATTTTATCTGTTATCTCCTGCGCTATATTGATGGGTACGGTCAGCACCCCGATATTCACATTGCAAGATTTCATTTTCTTTTCAAAATCATCTGAATGGTAGATAGGTATTCCATTGATTTCTTTCCCCACCAATTCCGGGTTAATATCAAATGCACCCACTATTTCCAATCCAAAATGATGCAAGCCCGAGTCACGCAGCAAAGCGCCTCCCAAACTACCTACGCCAAACAAAAAAGCCTTATGCATATTCGTAAAGCCCAAGAAACGCTCCAGCACTTCTATCAAGGCGTCAATCTCATACCCCACCCGTGTACGGCCGGAGATATTCACGTAAGAAAGGTCTTTTGCTATTTGGGAAGCATCTATATTGATTTGTTTGGAGATTTGGGTAGAAGACACATACGTTTCTCCCTGCTCCTTCATCAGTTTTACATTCGAGAGATACCACGGGAGTCTGCGCAAAGTCGGCTCAGGCACTTTATCCGAGAATTTATGCATACGTATATCCATCTGTTCTTTAGGCATTATCATTAGGTAATGTGCAAAAGTACACTTTTATTTGTTACATTGACGGCTAGAGTATAGAAAAAGTATTATCTTTGACTATTCATTTAAGCAAAATTCACATGAAAAATAACGATTGGAAAGAGCGCCTGAACGTGGTTTACTCCACGAATCCCGATTTTAAGTATGAAAATACCGAAGACGAGGAAATAGATACACCTGATAAGAAACAACAAAAGCTGCGTGTCAGCATAGAGAAGAAAGGCCGCGGCGGCAAAACCGTGACACTGGTCAATGGATTTATCGGAACGGAAGATGACCTAAAAGAACTGGGGAAAATGCTGAAAACCAAATGCGGCGTAGGTGGCTCGGTGAAAGATGGGGAAATCATTATTCAGGGAGAATTCAAGCAGAGAATTATTGATTTGCTGAAGTCTGAAGGATATACCCAAACCAAATAAAACAGAAAAAGGGACTGTGCAACACACAGCCCCTTTACTTTATCTATATGATGAATAAAATTATTCAGCACGCAAAGTGAAACGTTTGAAAGCAACAACCTGCAATTCAGGATCTGCTTCCTTCAACACTTCTCTTACTGTCTTCTTGCCATCCATGATATCTTCCTGGTTCAACAAGCAAACTTCTTTCAGGAACTTACCCAAACGACCTTTAGCAATATTGTCAATCATCTGCTGTGGCAGGTTAGCTGATTTTTCGGCAGAAACAGTAGCAATGATTTCTTTAGCTTTAGCTATATCATCAGCAGTAATCCAACCCTTAGCCATGTTGCTTTCCATGTGTTCTTCGCTATCTACGTGTGCAGGATTGATGCCGGCTTTCTTCAAAGCAGCTTCAACAGCCTTATCTACTTGTTCCTTCTTAGTTTTGTCGATAGCAACCTGTATTTCTGTTTCTTTTACAGATTCGGGTACACCATCTTCGTCTATTGCGATAGGATTCATTGCAGCAATCTGCATAGCAACTCCGTGAGCAGCAGCTTCAGCTTCCTTGTTCATTGCTACGATTGTGCAAAGCTGGTTATTTCCCTGGTGGTTATAAACAGAAGTATAAGCGCCTTCAACAACGTTGTAGCCGTCCAATTCCATCTTTTCACCGGTGATACCGCTACGGTCAGTTACTGCATCCTGTACAGTACCGTTACCCAGAGGCAATGCTTTTACTTCATCCAAAGTCTTACATTTGTTAGCAACAGCAGCGTCCAGGATAGCCTGAGTCAAAGCTACAAAATCAGCATTCTTAGCAACGAAGTCAGTTTCGCATTTCAAAGCGATGATAGCAGCAAATTCGCCATCTTTCTTTGCCAATACGCAACCTTCGGCAGCGTCACGATCAGAACGTTTTGCAGCAACAGCCTGTCCTTTTTTACGGATAATTTCCATTGCTTTATCGATGTCGCCGTTAGCTTCAGTCAAAGCGTTTTTGCAATCCATCATACCAGCTCCACTGATTTTACGAAGCTTGGTTATTTCAGCCATAGTTACAGCCATAGTATTCCTTTATTTTTTAATTGTTAGTAATATCCTTAAAACAGAATTGAGAATTAAAAATTGAGAATTGAGAATTAAAAGCATAGTCTGCCCCTTTCTCAATTTTCAATTCTCAACTCTCAATTATTATATATTAAGCTTCTTCTTCGTCTTTCAAGAAAGCGGCAGCCTTAGCAGCATTGATAGCTTCTTCTTCGGCCTTATCCATGCGAGCCTTAGTAGTTCTTTTCTTACCGGCACCACCCTTAGGAGCGTTTTCGCCAGCAGCTTCCATATCTACTTTTTCAGCTTTTCTTTCTTCCAAACCTTCAGCGATAGCGCCACAGCAAGCATCCAAGATAACTTCTACTGACTTAGTAGCGTCATCATTTGCAGGGATCACGAAATCTACGTTTGAAGGATCTGAGTTTGTATCAACGATAGCAAATACAGGAATACCCAAACGGTTAGCTTCGCGAACTGCGATGTTTTCTTTCAATACGTCGATAACGAACAATGCAGACGGCAGACGAGTCAAATCAGCGATAGAACCTAAGTTCTTTTCCAATTTAGCACGTTGACGAGAAATCTGCAGAACTTCTCTCTTTGAAAGGTTTGAATAAGTACCATCGTTAGTCAACTTATCGATAGTAGCCATTTTCTTCACAGCCTTACGGATAGTCGGGAAGTTGGTCAACATACCACCCGGCCAGCGCTCGATTACATAAGGCATATTTACAGCAGCAGCTTTCTCAGCAACTACTTGTTTAGCTTGTTTCTTAGTAGCAACAAACAGGACTTTCTTTCCTGATTTTGCGATTTGCTTCAGTGCGTCAGCAGCTTCATCTACTTTAGCAACTGTTTTGTGGAGGTCAATGATATGAATACCATTACGTTCCATGAAGATATAAGGAGCCATTGATGGGTTCCACTTTCTCTTAAGGTGTCCGAAGTGGCAACCGGCTTCCAATAATGTATCGAAATTAGTTCTAGACATTTTGTTATTCTTTAAATCGTTTACTTTCTTTTTTGTTTATCTCAACCAACCATCGGGTAGTCTGCTACGAAGTAGAGTCCCGGTAGTTTAGATACTAAACGCTTCTTAACCAGTTCTAAGTAAAACCGGATATTAACGTTTACTGAACTGGAATCTACGACGTGCTTTCGGTTGACCCGGTTTCTTACGTTCAACAGAACGGGGATCACGTGTCATGAAGCCTTCTGCACGAAGTGCTGCTTTGTCTTCAGCATTGATTTTAACCAGCGCACGAGCGATAGCCAAGCGCAAAGCCTGTGACTGACCGGTAAAACCACCACCACAAAGATTTACTTTAATATCATATTTTTCAGCAGCCTCTAATTTAGCCAAAGGCTGTTTAACTACATACTGAAGAATAGTTGATGGAAAGTACTGTGCAAGGTCTCTCTTGTTAATAGTAATCTTTCCTGTACCTTCGCTTACGAATACGCGTGCAATAGCACGTTTACGTCTGCCTAATGCATTTACTACTTCCATTCTTTATTATTTAAGTGAGTTTATATCAATTGATTTCGGAGTCTGAGCTTCGTGCTTGTGTTCGCTACCAGCGTAAACATACAAGTTGCCCAGCAACTTAGCTCCCAGACGATTCTTAGGAAGCATACCTTTTACTACTCTCTTCAACAGTTTTTCTTCACCGTCAGGCTTCTTCATCAGCTCAGCAGGAGTCATAGCTCTCTGACCGCCGGGGTAGCCTGTATAGCGCAAGTAAACTTTGTCGTTCCACTTGTTTCCGGTAAATTTCACTTTGTCTGCGTTAATGATAATCACATTATCACCGCAGTCAGCATGAGGGGTAAAGCTTGCTTTGTACTTTCCTCTCAACAGTTTCGCAACTTTCGAACCGAGACGGCCTACGACCTGGTCGGTAGCGTCGATAACAACCCATTCTTTCTGAGCTGTTTCTTTGTTTGCAGAAATGGTCTTGTAACTTAAAGTATCCACTCTTAAATTCTTTTTTAAATGTTAACTACTAAAAAACAATTTCTTCCCAGCGCCTCTAACCGTTCCCGGACAAAGAACTATATAACACGCTAAGAATTAATCTTTTATAAACTTTTGATAATAATCGGCTTGCAAAGGTACGGCTTTTCTTTGAACTGACAAACAAATTAAGATATTTTTTCCTCGCATTTCCTGCAAGCAACCCCTTGATACACGCGCATCTATCCATCCAAACATATTCTGCCACCTATATAATAAGGTAGCAAAGAGATCATGCACACCAGGGGTAGACTATACTGATATCCGGTTGGAATAGGTGAAAACTACCGTCGGTCCCTCTGCCGCATCCGGTTCCACCGCATATGTGCCATTAAAATACGCCAATGTCATGCGGTTTATGCTATGCCGTACTTCCACCTTCTGAGTCTGAAATGCGGGATCGGCCAACGGACTGTTTATAACACGGAAAACAAGAAGGCTTTTTTGCGAATCATGCTCTAAGGACAGAAATACAGTCCTCTCCTCTTTACATGGTCCGGGGTAAAGCAATGTGCTGACCAGTACCTGGGTAAAACGGTTTATATCAACACGGATAGGCTGGCTTTCAATATCAGTTTTAAAATCTACCTTAATAAGGTTTTCACTCCGCATACTCACCACAGCAAGGGCATCCACACACAATGGAATAATATCATAATCCTCTATCTGCCATTTAGTTCTGCCTGCTTCCAGCCTTGACAAATCAAGCACATCATTTACCAATTGTATAAGCTCTGCCGAATTAGTCTGGACAATCCTGGAATATTCCTTCCACTGAGACGCATCTATCTTGCCGGAATCCATAGTGAGCAACTGCGAGAACCCCAATACATTATTTAACGAGAGACGTATATTATAACTCATACTGGCAAGGAAATCCGTTTTTACACTGTTGGCTTCTTCAGCAACCAAAGTCATCTTACGAATTTCTTCTTCTTCCTTTCTCAACCTCTTACGAACACTATAAATGCGCACAACAGAAGGTATTAAGACAAGTAATGCAATAACGATCAGTGATAAAGCAATATAATGAATGATTGTCTTATGCTGTTCTTTTTCAAGCAATAGCTTATCTATATTGCTCATCTGATGGAGTTCATCCATTTGGGAAGTCGACAGTTCTATATAGAATGAATCCTTTTTCGCCAAAAGATTCTGAAATAATGGAATTGCCTCATCCGTTCTTCCTGCATCGGCAAGGATACCCGCCCGTTCTATCTCATAGTCCACCCCTCCTTTATCAGATATCGCCGCAAGAAGGCTGATCGCAGAATCTGCATAAGCCAAAGCCTTATCATACTCCTGAGTGTATCTGTAATAATGGGAATATACCAAATTATATAATCCACGGGAAGGAATATAAGTTGTCGGAGAATAATATTTATCCATCTTCTTCAAGTGATAGCGAGCTTGCTCCAGCTTGCCCTCAGCCAAATAAAAGTCGGCATATAGAGCCTCCAACAGCAAATACCCTGAACCTTTCTTACCTTTTTGATTCAATACAGCTTCATATTCCTGCAAATATTTCAAGAAGTCCTTATTCTTCGTAGAAGAACATGCCATCGTTATTTCTTGCAAAACTTCTTCGCGTTCTTCCAATGATGCATCAGAAGGAAGCAAACGATAAGCCTCAAAACCAGCCTCCTCCCCTTCCTTATAACGTGCTGTCATCAGGTAACCGGTCATCAGGCAAAGCTTGGCAGAAGACATTCCCCTTGCATTATGCATTTTTTTAGCCAATTCATACATCTCCTCTGCTTCCGTAATACTATATTCTATCCTGCCTTTCACTATCTGCATAGTTATCTCGGCTCTCTTAGCCGGAAAATACCAATGATAAAATTTATGTTCCGATGAAAACTTTGATAGCCTGTCCATCCAAAGCTCTGTATTTTCCTCGTCCTGATGATTAAAGTAATACACCACATAGGCATACATGGCAAGGCATTGATATTCCACATTCTTCTGCTTTCCCGCCTCATCCAGCAATTGCCCGAAATAGTCCAGACTGGAGGGTGACATCACATCTATACAAGACAAAGCATAGAGTGTCTTCAAGCGGGATACATCGGCAGGCTGACTTTCCAAAACTTTCAGCAAACTATCCCGAACAGAAGACGAGGAATCGGCAAAACTGCCCGTCTCTCCTCCCAATAGGAGGAACATTGCAAAAAGAACCAATAAACGTTTCATGCTTGCGCCTCCTTTCCTTTTCCTACCGGATGAATAGGATGAGTAAAATAAAAACGACATCCATCCGTATAGTCTGAATCAATCCAGATTTTACCTCCTATACGTTCTATAATAAGCTGGCAAATGGAAAGTCCCAGTCCTGTGCCCTGTACTCCTTCGTTCAACTTTTCAAAACGATTGAATATCTTACCCTGCTGCTCCAACGGAATTCCACAACCGGTATCGGTGACAGAGAAAAGAGCCATATCTTCCGATTGCTGCTGAATCTCAAGGACAATGCTTCCACTAGGAGTAAATTTTGTAGCATTTATCAGCAAGTTGATTAATAATTGTTGCAAACGGGCATCATCCGTATATATTTTCAAGGACTGCAATGGAGTAACGAACCGCACTTCGGCTTGAGTCTGCTTCACTCTATTCACCGTATCAATCACATTGGCACCAATTACAACCGCATCATAAAAGTCAAATTTGAACTTCATATTCCCCACTTCCAGATTGGAGAGATCTATCACATCATTAATGAGTTTCAGCAACAGTTCCGAGTTTTGTTGTATGATTTCTCCGCACTGACGACGTGTTTCCGCATCAAGTTCCTGTTCGGTCAGCAGTCCCGAAAAGCCTGAAAGGGCAGTAAGCGGAGTCCGGATTTCATGACTCATATTCGACAAAAGAAGACTCTTGGTTTTCACCGCATTCTCCGCTTTCTGTCTGGATTGTTCCAACAGCTTCTTAGAGGCGGCTATCTTCCTGTTCTGTTTCAGTATATGCAAAGTCAGATAAATAATAACGGACAACACGAGCATACCGATGATTATGCCACCCATAAAGATACGGTTGAATTCCGCTTTATTCTCCACCTTCATCCGATTTTCCTGAAAAGAGGCGCGGAGTCTGTTAATACGATGGGCATAACTGGGAGCTACGACCGAATCCGTTACGACACTGATTTCCTCATATATACGGGCGGCCTCTTTTTTATCTCCTGTTTTTACCAGTAAATTTGCTTTCGCATAGGATACCAACAAATAGTCTACCGATCTCATTTTGCGGCGAATGCTCTCTAGCACAAGATCATAACATTGCAATGCAGTCTCATATGCGCCGATTGCTTCATTGTAAATTCCTTGTGTATAATAAAAGAACAATTTAAAGAAAGGTTGCTTATCTGATTGGTAAATAGCTTCTGCTTTCCCAAAGCTGTCACGGGTATTATCCAAATCATTCTTCAAGGCATAGTAAAAAACGTCTATTATGGCTGCAAAAAATTGCAATGTCTTATTCGTATGGATATATTCTGATTTCAGGAGCTTATCCCTATACACTTCCGCCTCTTGCAAATTCCCTTCCCTTAAAAGGATAGAAATAAGTCTCAGCATGGCCATTTCTTTATAAAAAGACTTTTGAGAAGAATCTACCGGATAATAAATAGCTTCTGTATATGCGCCAATAGCCTCCCTGAACATACCGGAGCAATAATAACCATCACCAATGGCTTTGCTAGAAAGAGCAATTCCCAAACTATAATTCATAGCCTCTGCTTGCTCATACATTTCTCGGGCTTTATCAATGGCGGGACCTATATCTCCACGCAACGAATAAAGAAATACCAGTAACTCATTGGTACGAAAGAATAATTCCGTGCGGTTTTCCTTCTGAAGGACAGGGGCTAGTTCCTGACACCAAATAATGACACTATCGATAGGAGCGATGGAATCATAAGCTATATTATTATCAATCAGACTTTCCAGTTTAGCCAAATGCTCATTATTCCTGTCTGCCGAATGTAGCGGGAGAATGATAAATAGCATTATCACACATAATATATAAACACTTTTTCCCATGACGACTACTCTGTTTTATAATGATATTTGTGTAGGACCGTAACAAAGATAGACAAAAAATATAATAACCATCCATTTAGGACAAAAAAATAGAGGGTAATCTATCAAAGACACCCTCTATACGCATATAAAACTAATATAAATAGATTATCAACGATTCCAGCCGTTCTCCATCTCGGCACATGCGCAAGTAGCCACAGTTCCGCCATTGCTTCCACCGGACTCGCGGAGTTTCAAAAGTTCGGTCGCTGACACACGCACTACTTTTCCATCGGGACGTCCATAACATAATGTCCCTTCGCGTCGAGCGGTTTCCTCGATCAGCCGTTGTTCCGCCAGTTCTAAACCATAACGCAACTTCTCACTCAGTTCTCTATATTCTTCTTCAGTCGACATAACTCTTGATTTTATTAAAAAGTTCTTGATTATAAATCTTGGCTTCGTCCCCCTTGCGGAAAGCATCTGCCACAATAACACGCGGTGTAAGGCTATTGTCTGCCAGCATCCAATAGTCCACACAAGGCATATAAATACGGAAAAAGTTTTCTAACCCCGAACGATAGCGGCGGCGAATAATGGGAGCAGGCACGTCATGTCCTCCATTGGCAACACGTTGTTTTACCCGTTCTATGGCAAGTTCCGGCGAGTTCAGCCAGAAATAGATCAGGCTGACACTATAGCCTTGGCTTTGTGCCTGCTGAATCAGGTTGATATAAGAACGGGTGGACAATGTGGTTTCTACGGAGAAGCTGGCGCCGGCAGACAATAACTCTCCGATGCGTTTCAGCATCAGTCGTCCGGCCTCTATAGCTACACTGGAAGGGTTAAAAGGAGAAAGTCCCTTGGCGATTTCGTCGGCATTGACAAACTCGCGGCACTCTAGAATTTCGGGAAGAACTGTATAGGAAGCTGTTGTTTTACCGGCTCCGTTACATCCTGCTATTATATAAAGTTTAGACATTAACTCCTTTTCTATATTTATGTTATTGGGGACAAAGTTAACGATTATTTCTAATCTTGGTTCTCCAAAAGGCATAAAAGTGATGAAGAATAGCACATTTTTTGAAATTCTGTGCAAATATGAGGGATTTATGCAGGGGAAAAGAACTTGAGAATGAATTATAAATCAGATAATCTCTTCACAGACTACCATATCCATTCCCCGATAGACCACTACTATTTTATGCAAGACAGTGCCACCAATGGCATGTTGCACCATTTCACTGGCAGCATAACGATTAACCTGTTCAATACCCTCTTGGCGAAGATGCTCTACCCGTTCGACACCATCTTTACTCTCAGCGTATTATGTTGACCAATATAAAGCCGCCATACCATTTTTCAAACCGATCTGCCTCCAGCACATCATAATAATGGCGCAGCATGGAGAGTGTCAGGCTTTTCCCAAATCGCCGTGGACGAATAAAGAAGAAAAACTTATTAGCCTGTTCTATCAGAGGGATAAAACAGGTCTTGTCTACATAATAACAGTTGTCTTCGCGTACGTCAACAAAGTTCATCATGCCATATGTAATACGTTTAGGAAAATGTGCCATATTCTTTCTTCCTTTTTATTTGCGATTCTATTTGTAAATTTACATTTTTTCTTTGAAGAGATAAGGAATAAAAAGGGATTTTTGTTCAGGATAGCAAATATTTCATTATTAATGGATACCGATAGATAATTCAACCTATTATATTTCAACTTGTTTGATACTGGCTAATATATAAGCTATTTTTTGCGTATGCTCAAGAGTGCACATTATAAGGATTTCGTTTTCTATAGAAGACGTTTTTCCACAAAAATCGTCTTCTATAGAAAACGAAATAGATAGATATGTATGGCTGACTTCAATATATCAATATTAGTCTTCTTTTGTTATGTCCAATATTATAAGCATAAGAACAAAAATAGCAAGAGCTGTCAAAAAATAGATTATGTGACATATATATGACACAACATTCACTTTTTTGTTAGCAGCATCGATAACCTGAACATAGTGTTTACCATTCAACAGAGTATCAGATTCCGCAACTATATATTTAGTTGTAGTTTCAACCAGATATGTCCCTCCGCCAACATTCACACAATCCTCATTTTTTGCCGCATAATTTATCCAGAAAATGATAGTGAGGCAAAAACAGACAAACAAAACCGGTGCAAAATATTTTCTTTTCATAGTAGTGATATTTATATTAATAATCAGACAGGCTCTGTTATAGGCTTCTCTTCCAAAACAAGTTGTAAAAATATACCAATAAACATAGAGACAAAAGCAAACTGAATCAGAAAATCCCATAAGACGATATATTCAGCCTGATTAGCTATGCCAATGTTGAATGTTTCAGCAATATTGAATGGAGCTTTTTTCCCTGATTTGGGGGTGTACCTCAAATAAGAAAGCCCTCTTCTGTATATCTGGTGATTATCCGAACAAACTAAGAAGCGTTTGCACAACGAATCTACAGAAGCATCCGTTTCAAGCATAGCAATTTCAGCTGTAGGTATATCCTTCAATGAATCCAACCTTGCATAAGCCCGTTTGATTCTGGACTGTATCACATGCGAGATCGTTGCATGCTCATAAATCGCATTAATTTTTTCAGTGGTATTATTCGTTTCTTCCGTATACAGTTTTATTAATTCAAAGGTTAAAACTGTGAACCGATTATAATTTGATATTTCTGTTTCATGATCTTTCAGAAACTTTTCCACCATCTGATAAGGTTCTGTTAGAACAGCCTCATCCTTATACTTATTAACTATACGAACAACAGAATCATGCAATTCCGGTTTAAACTGTTTCACTATAGTTGCATAAAACTCTTTCATCATAAAAACTCCAGGATCCTGAATTGAATACTCCGAATCTTTAACCAACACTTTATTCGCATAGAAATCATCCAGATAATCGCTCCTTTCTATAAATCTATCAGCAGAAAATGCAATGAATAAGAAACCCGTAATAACTGCATAAAAAAAGCCTATTAAAAGCAATAATGCAGACCGGAGAAGCTTTTTTATCGGATTTAGATAAGGTACAATTTTTCCTATTTCGAAATAGACAAAGATCAACATCACCACAGTAAGCATGATAGTAGTTATAGGAAATGAGCGATGCGACAAATCAAAAAACGCTTTGAACATATCTTCACTCAACGTAATGGTAATCCACGCAGTGACAATTGCTGCCGCCAAGCGGGGCAACAAAATATGAACTCCTCTGAAATAACGATATGGACCAGAGAAAAACGCAATGGGGAGTAATTTATAATATAGGTTAACCACTATATTATATATGATAATTAATAGAGATACCGCTACTAACACATACCTCCCATAAGATAAATCCCCCCAGGAAATATAGCCAAAGAACCATCCGAATAAAATAATCATTCCCCAATAGCCTACAGGCCATCGTCCAATATGCAAAGATGTATTTACAAAGTCATAACGCCTGATGCACCACTGTGAAGTATTTTCCAGCCTTTGCTCCAATCCTCTGGCGCTTCCTGACATCCTAATATAAGCGAAAAGCGAGATAAAGCACAAAACAAGCATTGAACAAAACAACTCAAGAGAGACCTCCCACGGAAAAGGCACAGCAGCAAACAGCCATTTCTTTATAAATGACATCACTGTCCAAATTCCCAATAAAGGTAAAATACCCATTACAACAAACTGAATTATATAAATCAGCACCTTTTTCACAGGATATTGCCAATTATTAATTATCCGGTTGATTGTTATAGTGTTAATATCATGTTCCTTCTCTGTATAATAAACACGATTCAATTCGGTTTCCGGATCCGAGAACCAACCTTGAAAACGATCATTCTTGCTCTTTTTAAACAGATGCTCATCAATCCTATACCAACTCTTCAATTGGGGAAATTCTTTATTAGCCAACGGATTCTGCAAAGCTTCTATCCACCGTTTCTCTGCGCTGTCCAAAAAAGCAGCTTGAAATTTCATTTTTTTCAAGGCAAAGCCCCGATCGTCCCGGTTTTCTGTCAATTCTTTCTCCAGAACAGCCCGATAATAATAGAAATTGGCCTTACTCATCAGAGCCACAAAAAAGAAATTGCCTCTCAGTTTGATAGCAAATTCCTCGTAATTAGCAGCATTCTTAAAAACATCCGTATGTTCCAAGTCGAACATAAAGTCAAGCAACAGTTTCCGTAGGAACTTATTTATCTGTCCTTTTTCTCTGATATCCGCATTATAATCTATTTCTTTTCCCCGTTGTTTCATTCGGAGTCTCTTCTTTTTGTCTTTCTCAGAATAAATGCCAAAAACGGGCAAAGACGAAAAAGAGATACCTTTATCATCTTCATCTGTCGGCTTCAGCTTTTTCCAGTCCATCAATCGGATGAGATAGTTATGCTCATCATTTTTGTCAGACGGTTCTTTATTTTCTTTTTCTGAACGCGGAAACTCTACTGAATACGATCTTTTAATTGCTCCGGTCAGGAGGTCTTTCACGTCAAGATTAGAAGATAAAGGGAGCGATAGAATAACGGCCTCCACATGTATACTGTCCAGTTTATCCTTAGGAAACTCCGCATCAGTCTGCGGAGTTATATGTATAGTTTGGTAGTCAAACAAGTTCCTGTTTTGGTCAAGCTCATCCCTCTTTTTCAAACGAGCCTGCATATAATGTACTTTAAACTCAATGGCGTCTTTGGTAATTGTAAGGAAGAAAGGATATTTAGGAGTGATTGAGTCACAAGCATGATCATAGGCCTTCACACTACGGTAATTAAAGACCGCAACGCCTTTTGCCAAGTCGGAAGACTCCAGATCCAATACAAAGAAACGACCGTAGTTCATAGTTTAAGAGTTACTTTTAAGTGCAATGATATAATCTTCTATCGCTTTACAAACTGTTGTTCCCTTATCGCCGTTTAATTCCAATTTTGGTTTAATAAAGATATATTCTTCCCACATCTCTGTCCATTGGCGGATAGTGCCGTATGCAGTAAGATAAATAAGATGTTGAAGATGTTCCCAAAAAGAGTTACCATAAAACAGGATATCTGGAAATATCGAACTGATCAAGCGTGAACTTCTACAGTCAAGAGGTGAGCAACCTTTGATAAAAGGATCCTTCTTTTTCATATTTAATAGATCACGCTCTTCTTTATAGACATCATTCTTAATTCTATTATATTGAGCACGCAAATTCAGTAAAGTATTAAACTTATTCACACTCTGCATACGTGGATTTTCCTTATAAATCCCATCTAAAAAATGAATAAGAGTGCCAACTTCCTGACCATCTTGTATCATAATTGACTCATAGCGTTTCTTCATTATCCGATATAAATAATATAGAAATAACTCCGGAGTATTGGTAGGGCATGCTCCATGCGCTATATGCCAAAACGATTCATTACGCAATAAATGTTGTTCCCGCAGCCGCTCCTGTATAGCGGAAACAAAGGCCGAGATATGCATTAAGTACAAACAGCCATCCGGTCCCAACAAATCAGTTTTATCCACATTCTCGTCATTTTCAATACCCAAAGATGTGAATAACGACTGGTTACCAACGCCATCGGAATTGCATTTATCATATATAAGCTTCAACAAATAATAACTGTACTCCCTACCTTTTTTATCTTTCCTATCCCCAAGCAAATAATCAAGCAACACTATATCATACCGCTGAAGTATCAGCAACTGAAATGCATGCTTTACATTTATTGCACATACTATGGCAATATCAGGGTCTTTATATTCCTTCATCTTGTCCCCATTGACGTCATACCAGCTCCACGGCTTCAGTTCCCACTGATTATTATTCCTGTTCTCATAACGTTCGTTAATCTCTGCCTCTGACGGGCAACACCATACTATATCCGTACATCCTTTTGATCGGAGATCATCAATAATCACTTTCAGTTTTCCTGTGATTTTCACTGCCATACCTCCATTTACCTTCAAACAGCAACTGCTATTTTGAGAAATATCATCAGCTTCTTTTAATGGTTTGTTTGCATAATCGTCCAGCAGTAACATTCTCCATTTCGCACTACAACAAAAGTTCTTAGCCTGCCCTATTTCCTCAGGGTGCAAACATTTACATAACTCCTTTTCCATCTCATATTCCGAATGAAACACAAAAGGTGAAACTGCCTGTGCATGCGCCTTTTCATCAAGATAGGCATTATTGACCAGCCTCGTATTCAGTTCACAATACTCATGAGTATTAGCAAAATTATATATACCATTACAGGCATTCTCCCAGATACGATTCAATATATATTCCAAAAGTTTTATATCGGAGTTATACCTCCATGCTTCTTGTCCCGTTCCGTTTCTTTCGCAAACAAATAAAGGAAAAAAATAATGCCATATGCTGCTATCCAGATATTTGATATAACGAGGTATATAGTATATTTCCTTCAATGATGTCTCACTAAGTGAAAACAAATCATACATTGACCAATGTAATATCGGCTTCCTTGGCATTTTTTTCTGAATCCAATTACTCTGTTTTAACGTTTTGCATTTATTGAGAGAATCAATATCATGTTCTAAACTATAAAACTCAACGTAGTCGGAAAAGACAGCATATTCATTTAACCCCTGCGCAATAATCATAGAATTACACAATATTTTCTCCTTCAAATATTTAAGTAATTTCATATCCTCGCACAGAAACCGGAAAGTAACAATCTGCTTACCATCCATATCTCTGGAAAGCTCTTTCTTCAAAAGTACCTTAGCATATTCCATATCTGCCGTCATATATTCATTTTATTCCCAAAAGGCGGGACTCCGCAACCACATCATTCAACAAATTTACCAATTCACAGCCTTTATGTATGCAATCAACCGACCCTATTAATTTAAAAATAGCATCATCAGCTATTTTCCCATTCACTCTTAGCAAATCCAAGTTACGAACCAATGTCTGAATACGTTCATCATCAACAAATCCAGGATCAGCCAATATTGAAATGACACATTCATTGACTTCTTTCAATGCTTCTCTGATAGTTTCATCAAACAATAGCTCCAAATACAAATAATTAAATTCTTCCCGACTTATCAGAAACTTGTATTCCACATAAGACAAGGTGTGATGAAAAGTTTTTATACAAAAGTTATTCCCTTCCACCATCTTCTCCTCTATACAAGTTTCATCTCTATCAATGATTAAATACCGACCATGAATAAATACATAATACTCATCTGCCGGAAATATGAGTGGGAGATTGTAATAAATATAGTCTTTAAACTCATCTTTATATTCTTTTCTCTTATAATCATTCAGAGCACATACCACTATTCCTTTCTCCCTCTTATCAGTATAGTAGATTTTCTTCCAATTCTTATAAGTATCATCATGTGCAACATATTCCTTATACTTCACATCAACAAAGTCCCGAAAACAAGGCTCTATTCTTGAGTAATTGACTCCATCCATCATTTTTTCCACTTCTTCCGATTCTCCGGGCAAGTCCAGTGTTCCCTTCTTTTCATACCCCTTCAGTTTTTCGAATCGCAATTTTTGCATTCCTTTCTTTACTTCAAAAGCCTTCACAACAGTCTGCTCCAAACTTTTTTCTTTCTGAGAATTCCAGAATTCAATAAACAGACGTACTTTATTTTCATTAAAATAAACATCTTTATCATGAGCAGAGAAGTTCCAATCTCTACATTCCGCTCTCCAAAAGCGATCTTCAGGAACTTCATTTATTCTGTCTGTTACAAATAAATAAACCTTTTTATATTTAAAGGTAGCATCTTCATTATTCATATCGTGCGTTATCTAATAATTCAACAAGGGTATACTTACAATCAGACATGGCATGGTCCAATGACGCATACTGAATAAAAGGTTGCTTTTGAGGCATATCCGCAATAGATGGTTTAGCACGCCCCGAATGGATTATAAGCCCAAGCAAATATTGATAACCATCAAATAAGACAGTTTCTTTCTTTTGCATGATTTTATTGTAAAAGGCTTGAGTCACCTTGCACTTACTACTATCTACAATTCCCCATTGGTGATATATCTTGTCCAGCAGACCTTGATGAATAGACAAGTAGTCAAATCCCGGTTCTTTGAAAATGATATCGATATCATCTCCTTTCCGAAGTATTTTTCCCACATTTCCTACCTTAAACCTTATAGTATCAGCACTTGGCTCCATTTCCGTATAACCATAAATATCGAATTCCTGTGTCGCACTATTGAAAATTATATTATATATGGATATGTTCTTATAATGATTTACAGCAATCAAATGACTTTTTGCATACTGGAACTTATTCTCTGTTACCATGCCACCCACACATTCGTAAACCGACTGATAAGTACATCCTTCCACATCCAGTCCTATTTTACTTAATTCCTGCACTTCTTCAGCATTCAGGCATTTGTCGGGCGTTTCTTGCGCACCTTTTTCTATCGCTTCAATAATCAAATTATCCACTCCTCCCAATTCACTATCTGTCAGATTAGTTGTCTTGCTGAACAACCGTTCATCAAATATTGCAATTCTCTTACGCATTGCATTCAAATGCCTATAATACCATTCGGTAGTAAAATCACATTCCACTCCCCGCACCAGCCTGTCGGTAGAATTTCCCCCGGAAATACCTTCTGCAAAACTCAGATCGGCATTTCCCTTATTAATCACATAGGTGCGTAGAAAATCATAAAAATTCTTTTCTGTTTCGAGATGTGTCTTATAGACAAAAGGGGGCAAAGATCCGCTTGCGTTTTCACCAGCCAAACACTCTACGCGTTTTGTTTCGTTATTATAGCCCTTAACTTTAGCTGAATCAGCCACTTTTTGGTCGATAATTGTAATCATAACCTTGTCCCCAATACCATACATACGGGCATACATATCATCAATCCTTTGCCATATCTCAGTTTTTAAAAGCTTAGGACTAGATTGATTCTTCAACTCTGCATGAATTGCTTTTAAATCATCGCTGCTGATTTTCACAATATGGTTGGGAGAAACAGGAATTATCTCATTTTTAATTTCTTCATAAACTTTCCCATTTGTCTCATCGTCAAGTATGGCAATTACTTCAAAGCTCTTGTTCCGTTCTTTTATAAAGGAATCTTTCGTATAATAGTAGATAGATTGCAAATGTTCAGCAATATATAGTTCCGGATTAGGACAAATAATCGCGTATTTCTTTACTTTAGGAACACAAATAATATACTGCAAACATTTATTCGCCAACCTTACATTCAAAATAGGAGCCATACCCGGCTCATCTTCCTCATGAGTAAGATTGCGGAGCCAACTGGCCGATATTTTTATTTCCTTAATGCCTTTATTTTCGTTAACCATTGAGCAGTCATCATACACATAGTCCTGCTTTATAGCTTCCTCCAACTGTTCCAGCTTTTTAGATTCGATTGGGATATTATCAGTGATAGTGAGGATATAAAGGTCACGAGAGTCTTTTGCCCCAAAATATTCATGTTTCCTTAGATATTCTTTAAGCTGTAAAGTTTCACTATTTTCACTATTCATAAAGTGGGAATCTTCTTCCGAACAGTCGTAAACGTCAAAAGTAAGTTCCAGTCTTTTCTCTTGTGATTTTTCCCAAGAGCCATGCTTGGCAGCATTACGGATGATATTTTCAATAATAGAAAAAACAGCTTGTCGGCCTGCTATTCCTCCCGGCAGGCTTAAGTTGAATGAACGCATATCGTTCAGATCCTTCTCGTTTGCCTGATTATGACTATCATATTTTCGCTTATAAACATCAGCACTTTGATCCCCACACTCAATTGTCACAGGTGTAAACTCAGCATCGTTCAGTCCATCAAAATTTCTAAATTTAATAACAATATCATTCTCACGCCTCTTTATGCAACTAGTTTTCAGACTATCAAACTCCATCTGATTCTTCAATCTTATACTTGCACCATCATGAACTAAAATATTGGCATAGGCAGGACGTTGCAAACCTTCCGAGCGTGCAATAAAGGAAAGCAGTATGTTATCCGGTCGTCCTCCAATTCTGTCCGTATGTCTCAAGAATCTCAAATCAGGATTCAAGACATCATAAATATCATCCTTAAAATTCAAAGATGAAAAATAAGGCACATAATCTGTTGAAACCGTAGCAATATAGTCTTGACGTTCCTGCATATACGAAATAAAATGCCCTATTCCTACAAGAAACGGCAACTCTATCTGGTTCATATACCTATTCTCATCACCTCCATTTTGTCGCCCATCTTTTACAACTATATCGGCTTCATTATTCAAATAATCTTCCCATAAGGCTAATTGAGTATTCAGATGGTTGTTTGAAACTATTTTCTCAATCACATTACCTTTAACAATATCAATTACCGAGCCAAGATTCTGCTTCAAATAAGCCATAACATGGCTGCCTAAGTTATGACTCATGTTACGGGACATGATGGCAGCTTTGGCAGATTTAACAGCTTCTTTCCTAGCTTTATTCATTAGGCTAAGCCCTACATTAAATAAATAATTATATGAAAACAAACGAATATATTCTCCCAACGAGATAAATAATTCTTCTGAAATTTCTTCTAAATCCTTATTAAGTCTATCCGTATTATATTGATAGCTTTGGTTTATATCAAAAAAGACGAACACAACGCCTTGTCCCTGAATGTTATTAATATACTCATTCCTCCCCACTCTATTAGATGATGGAGATCCAAGAATAGGAATTGCCATATATACGGTTTTATTATCATTACATATATAATAATGGTAATATTTATGAAATTCATAAATTTCTTTCTCTACTGTTTTATTTGAATTTTCCCTAACCTTCTTTGCTTGCGATAATATGTCTTCATATTTTCTTTCAAACTTTATATTTCCTATATATGAATCTCCCTTCCTTACATACGCTTTAGACTTATAGTTTGTCAACTTATAATCCTTAAGTTGCCTTTCTTTCTCTTTTTCAATTTTGATAACAATATCTTGTTCTATAGTATTAGGTTCTTCAATTAATGAATATACCACCTGTGGTTGCTCAGGATCTATAAAAATATCTGGATGATGATATAAAGTATATTGTTCATTGAACAACCAATTTATAATTGGAGTAGCATATAATTGTACATTTCTAGAAAAGTTTTTATCTAAACTTGGATCTAATATATACACAAAACTATTAAGTTTCTCTGGAGCAGTTAAATCCAAAATAGTACCTAGAATATTGAATTCTATAAAAACAGAATGAAGAATACCTCTATCATTTAATGCCTTTTTAATTATACCTGCAACCTTCTTCAGACCTGACTTTTCATAAATTTTCAAATTATCTTGTCCACACAATGCATCTGATATATTTATTTTATCCTTGTACAGGTAACTCAAACTTTCAAAAATAATTCGGCGTCCTTTATTGGATTTCATAAAATTATCATTTAATAGGGATTAATGCTCCATCTTTTACAACACACATAATAGATTTACTTTCCATATTTCCATTCTTACCAAAAGAAACATTTCCTGTAACACCTTCAAATCTAAGTGATAAGATTGCATCTTTTAATGATAGTTGTTCATTTTGTCTTTTTGTACGAATAGCATGATAAATAGCACTAGCACAATCATACGCATAAGCATCCGTATAAGTAGGAAGCCTATTATATTTCATTTTATACCGACGGTACCAATCTTTTTTTTCATCCGACCTATCCAGAACATAACTGGGTATATTGGCAATATAGCCTTCAAGGACTTCATCCTCAACATATCCCATAGCATCTAATAAATCAAATGTAAAAACAATATTTCCATCCTTCTTCATTTGATTAGTATTAAATTCTTTTGCCAGTTGTATGATATGATTTTGATAACCATTTACAAAAATCATATCGGGATTTTCTTTTTTTATTTTTAAAACAACATCTTTGAAGTTAGTGTTTTCTATTTCGTATGATTCATTATATACCACTTCATATTTATCTTTAATCATTGGTATAAATATCCTGTTAAACAAATCATTCGCACTAGCAGCATTTAGATATACACATGCTATTCTTTTTACATCTTTCTTATTTTCCATATATTGTTTAAAAAGAGAGGGCTCACCAGGTAAATTTACCCAAGTCCTTATAATATTCTCTTTTTCCGACAGGATAAGTGGATAAAAAGACCAAATAATATGGGGTATATTTTTTTTCTCAATTTGTTCTTTTATACTTAATGTTTGTTGTGTTATTCCTGACACATAGATGTCACAATTATCTAATAATTGCTTTTGCATTATTGACACTGCCTCTTTATTTTGACATTTATTATCTTGATAATCAAATTGTATCTTAATATTATATTTAAATAGAGAATCTTTTAAATCATCCAGAGCCATTTCATAACCATTTTTTACTGATTCCCCATAGATAGCTACATCGCCAGTCATTGGTAAATTACATGCAATGTTGATTATATCCTCTTTTTCTTTTTTAAATTGGCAAGCAGCAAGAAATGACATCATTAGACATCCTACCAAAATTTTTTTCACACCTTTACTTAATTCCATTTTATCTTCTTATTTATTAAACATACTATTTTCTACTTCTTTTATTCCGGCATTATCAAATTTATATTCGATTACTCCCTGTTTCAGCAGCAAGCAATAATCACAAAATCCAATCGCCTTATTAATATTCTGCTCAATAAGCACGATCGCCACCTTCATTTTCCGTCGTACAACTTCCAATATTTCATACATCTCCCCTACAGCCTTAGGCGAAAGCCCCGCACTCGGTTCATCCAGAATCAGCAATTTTGGTTCTCCGACCAATGCCATAGCTAATGCTAATTGATGTCGTTGACCACCACTCAATTTATCCGCCATTCTTGCTTTCTGTTCTTTCTCAGGCATTCCCCAAATAGGTATAATTGACTTCAATTCCGAAATACAAGCTTTATTCTTCCTATTACCAATCGAAAGCTGCAAATTATCCCACACAGAAAGCTCACGAAAAACCTGTCCCCCTTGTTGCATGATGGCAATGCCTCGCCGCGCCAGTTCACTGGTAGAAAGATAGGTGATTGATTCCCCATTAAAGATAATCTCACCTTCCCTATGAGGGATCATATTCATTATAGACTTCCCCAGTGTAGACTTCCCCGAACCATTAAGCCCGATAATTCCAACCGCTTCACCTTGATGAAGTTCCAGGTCAATTCCCTGCAAGATATTTACATTGGGAATATATCCGCCCTTCAGTTCTGATATCTTCAAAATCTCCGTCATAAGCCTAAATAACTGTTACGCACCTCCTTGTTGTCAAGTACAATGGATGCAGGTCCTACTTTGGCAATTACGCCCTCATCCAAGTAAGCACAGGTGTCAGCCAATTCACGGACAAAGTGCATATTATGTTCTATCAATAAAATAGTCAGTCCTTCGTCACGAACCATTTTACGAATCATTTCTTTTATTGTTGCAATATAGACGGGGTTAACTCCGGCAGTAGGTTCATCGAGCAGAAGCAACTTGTCGTTTCCCATCAGCAAACGGGCAATAGCAATCAAACGCTGTTCCCCGTAGGAAAAGGTGGAAGCCTTATTATCCAACATGCTAAGATATTTATTATCTTCTCCAAACAAACTCTTTAAGATGCTCACAGCCCGTTTTTCCTTTTCGCATTCCTTACGAACGATCTTTTTAGGGAACAACAAGGGTTCGAACGGCATTTCTCCGGTTTTGTCATCCGAAGCTATCTTCATATTCTCCATCAATGTCAAATCACCCATCAATTGCCGCCCCTGGAACAAACGTCCGATACCCATCAAAGAAATCCGATGAGCCGAAATACCATTCAACCGTTTACCGTCAAAAACGACATCCCCTCCAAAATTCTTCTGAAAGCCAGAGATTATATTGAACAACGTAGTCTTTCCTGTACCGTTTCCGCCCACCAAAGCCATTATTTCTCCCTGCTTCACACTTAGGTTCACCCCATTCAACAGATTGAACACCTCACCACGGGTATTCGTAAAACCAAGCGTTATGTCTTTCAATTGCAGTATCATACTATCACAACACATTTTCTCCCCACAGACCTTGCGGACGGAAGTACATGACTAAAACTAGTGCCAGCCCATAAATAATCTGCCGCATATTGGCAGCAAAAGTATCCGGCATACCTACAAACCGCAAGATTTCCGGAAGCAGAACTACAAAAACCGCTCCCAGCACCGGACCTTTGATATTTCCCACACCGCCTATAAACAAAGCGCTGACAATGAAAATACTTTCATCCAATATG
This sequence comes from uncultured Bacteroides sp., assembly GCA_902388365.1. GTDB lineage: Bacteria > Bacteroidota > Bacteroidia > Bacteroidales > Bacteroidaceae > Phocaeicola. Next base: position 98,171 of record CABMPB010000013.1, read on the forward strand.
AAACTGGTAGGATCAATATAAGTTACATACGAAGCATAGAAAAGCCCCGCCAATGCAGAGAAAGCTGCAGAAAGAAAAAACGCCCACGACTTAAACAATACTGTATTACGTCCTAAAGCCTGTACCGACAATTCATCGGAGCGCATCGCTTTCAGTACTCTGCCGTAAGGAGAATATTTTATCCTTTTAAATACAGCTATTACCAACAAACAAACTAAAGTAGTAAGGATAAAATGTCCCCATATACTCGAAAGAGACCATACTCCCAAAATCTTGATACTCGGAATGCCCGGAATACCATAAGGTCCCCGTGTCACATCCGTCCAATTATACAAAATGGTATAAACTATCATCTGAAAGCCCAAAGAAGCCAAAATAAAATAATCACCTTTCAGTTTGATGGAAGCCAGGGAGATAACACAACTGAACAGCCCTGTAACAAACATTACAGTCAAGGCTATGATGACAAAAGGCAAATCGAACTGCATCAAAAAGAAAGCACTGATATAAGCACCTATTCCATAAAATGCAGCCTGACACATACTCAACAGATTGGCCATTCCAATCGGCAGATTGGCACTCAGCACCAACACGATATAAATGTTGAGCATAATGATGATATGTAGAATATATTCCATTATACAGTACGTTGTTTATATCCCGCAATTCCCTGAGGACGCCGGAAAAGGAAAAATAACAATACTAGAAATGTAATGGCATTCTGCCAGTTGGAGGCAAATTGGTAAACAACCAAGGACTGCAATATGCCCAATAACAAGCCTCCGAGAATGCATGCGTTAAAACGTCCCATTCCTCCTATAATCATAGCCACCATGGCATTTATCAGTACATTCATTCCCATATGGGGATCAAGCCCTACATCGTAGACCGTCAAACAGCTAGCCAGTGCTATAAAGACTCCACTCAACAAAAATATAATATTCCGGACGCGGTTTACACGATAGCCCAGTGCCTTGAACAGGACATCATCTGAACTTAAAGCTCTGAACTGTATTCCCAAACGGGAATACCGGATAAAAAACATAAAAACAATGATGACCGCCATGCCAACCACGAGCTGGTACATTTGCGGTGTGGTAATAATGACATCTTCCCAATTATAAGTCCGTTGAATGGAATTATCAATAACTTTTGTTTCGTTACCAAAAAACATTGCCACGGCATTAACCAATATGGTCATCAAGCCTATAGAGGAAATCATAACCACATTGAGAGATGATTTTTTCTTATAAAGCGGCCGATATACAATCCATTCGGAGCCCAGACTGAATAAAGCAGTAACGACAATAGCAAAAAAGACCGCCAAAGGCAACTCCATATTCATTATATTATAAACGTAATATAATGAATATGCAGCAATGACATACAGTGCGGCAGCTGCTATATGGAAAATTCGGGTGGTATTATATACCAAAGCGAATCCTATCGCACAAAGCGAATAAAGGATGCCAGCGATAAAACCGTTTATGATAAACTGCAAAAACATTCTGACTCTATATTATATGCACCTGATACATTAAAAAAAACGGGAAAAGAATCACTCCTGTTAATAGGAAGTATCTTCTTTCCCCGCTTGGAAGAGTTTATAATAATTTTACTCTGAGTAAAAGCCGCTTTTCACAAAGAGAAGCTAGCTTTTACTTAGCATAATTATTACCTATTCGAAGTTACATTAGCTTCAATTTCTACGAGAGACAGTTGATAACTTCAAATGTTCAGAATTTCAACTGGTTCAGAATTATTTCTTTGCCTTGTTGATAATCAATGATACCGGAACAGATTTAGAATAACCGAACATATCTGTTACAGTAACATTCAAAGTAGTCGTAACTTCCTGAGTTGTATTACCCGGTTTCAGAGCTACATAAGAAGCAACACTCTCTTTATTATCATCCCAAACAGGATCGATAGCAGCACCACTGGTAGAAACATCACCCTTAGCATCAACTACCGTATAAAGATCCTTGTCAGGAGTAGCAAATGTTACAGACTGGATATAAGAATATTTGTACTTATAAGTATTTGTAGCCGTTGCAATCTTGAACAAGCTATATGCCTGGTTGCTATATGTATAGCCACCTACGTTCTGGGCAGTAACCTTCCATACTTCACCGGCAGCAGCAGGTTCCATTACGATAGAAGCACCTTCCAAAGCCTTGATAGTACCGGCTACAAGAGCACTCTGAACATTAACCTTGAAGTTTGCAGCAGCAAGTTCAGCCTTGTTAGCATCTGTTTCTTTATAGCTGTAAACACTTAAGTATGTAATGCCAACCTTAACATTCAGTTCCTTACCATAAGCACGGACTGGCTTGTTCTGATCGTTATCAACTCTACCAGCAGCAGTTGTGGTCAGTGTGATAGTCTTGTTATCGGCACCTATTGCAGCCTGATTGTCTCCAACAACATATTTATCATTAGCCAACTTCTGGTCTTTATCCAATGTCAAAGCAATAACAGCACCCGCATTAGCATTTCCGAATGTAGTAAAGCCTTGAGCCATATCATAAGAAGAAGGCAGAGTAGCAGTTGCATCAGATGCAGGGTCATTGAAGTATGCCATCAATACAGAAGCATCATCGTTCCACAAAGCTGTTTTCTTAACCAAGAAATTGCTCAATGCAGGAAGAACCGGAGTAAACTTAATCTTAACAGAGTTCAATACCTCATTTGAAGCATTCTTAAAGTCTACTGCCATTGCATATTCTTTAGCGACTGACAATGCAGGAGTGTAAGCAACATAAACTTTCACGCTAGCAGCTTCATAGATGTTAGTAGTTGCCTTTCCATCGGCCTTAATCCACGCAAATTCTTCGCCAACATTCTTTGAAGTATCACCAATCTTGACAGAATTTACTACATTAGTTTTAGCGCCCAAAGTAGAAGACTGCCATACCTTAGTATTGTCTGTTCCAAGAGAAGTAAACATATCAGCCAAACTTATAGTAAATGCCATCTTGTTAGCTTTGTCACTCTTAGCGATAGTTACATTACCTGCGTTCAATACTACTTCGTCAACCAGACGGCTAGACGGTTTCACGTTTATCGTAGAAAGATATATTTTACCATCAATGTGCAAAGCATATACATTAAGTTCCAACGGAGCTTTAGTTATCTGGTCAGCAGATTTAGCCAAAGTAAATGTACCGTTCTTCTTATCTGCACTATAGCCGAACAATTCAGCTACTGTTTCATCAACGGGTTCTACATAATAGTCATAAACCCATTCTGGATTAGATGGAGCAATCGCTTTTCCAAATGTCAGTTTATTAGCTTTACCCAAATCTACTTCAAAGTAGGTTTTTGAAACTCCATCAAACGTACCTGTGGTACTTGCTTTCCCGTCTACTTTCAGAACATCCTGTTCTGTTACAGTAGCTGCATTTGTTTTAATCTTAAATTCGCTGTAAGTAGATCTATAATTAGAAGCTTCAACCAATGAATAAACACGGTTTTCAGGGAACAAATCTTCATAATCTGAAGCAGCATCATAAGTATCAGCAGTAACATCCATCGGAATGAATGCATAAGAAGAAGCGGCACCTCTAGTCAATGCACCAGTAAACTTTTGGGGAGCGCCCAAAGCAATAGGCAATACATTACCCTTAGAATCTTGCAAAGTGAATTTCAAAGTTGAAGGATCCAATTCAGCAGGAGCAATACGGGCAACCAACTTAGTGCTAGTAGGAGCCAAAGTAGTCAGGACTTGATGTTTAGTCACTTCTTTCTGTGCTGACCAAGTGGTTTCCTTTTTATCACCATATTCTTTTTTAATCTCTTTAACCCAAGCATAGTTTACTGTTAAGTCAACATTCTTCAAATTGTTGGTCAATGAGAAATCTTTAGTCACATCACTAAAGTTAGCCCAACCAGCCAAATCCAGTTCTGTCAACATAGAAGCAGCAGTAGGCAACTTGATAGTCTGTGCTTTACCGTTTGCATCGTAAACGGTCAAAGTCCAAGACTGATCCTCGTTCTGAACGGCAGTTACAGGAGCTACCTTAATAGTGGTGCTTTGAGCTTCACCCTTTTCATTGTAGAATACCCAAGTACCGTCTTCAGCAACTGTCGGAGTCTTGATTTTAATAGTTTGTCCGGCTGCATCCTTAGCAACAGCTTTCCATTCAGTGGTCTTGCCATTGATGATAAAGAAACCGTCAGCATTGATTTCCACCTTGTCACCGGCAGCACCAGCTTCACCCTTATCACCATCCTTACCGTTAGTAATAGGATAAGATGTACCATCGCTCAAATGGATAGTAATACCAGAAGTTGTAGTTTCTACATTGGTAACATACTTGCCGGCATCCACTTTTGTCTGTAAAGCGTCTAACTGAGACTTCAGATCTTTCAACGAATTATCGATGCGATCGATGTCATCATCATAGTCTTTACAAGATACAAATGTTCCTGTTGACGAAACCATCAAGGCTCCGAACAGGATTGCACTTAAAAATTTTTTGTTCATAATAGAAAAACTTTAAATTTATAAATTTAAAAAACTAAAATTGGTTATACATATTGTGTTCATTATTAATAGCTTAGCTAGTTTACAGACTCTAATTGGTGTTTCCTCCTTTCCTGAGATTGGTAATATAAAGGTGACATTCCCATTAGCTTGCTAAAAGCAGAATAAAAAGCACTTTTCGAAGCAAAGCCGCAACGGCATGGCATTTCAGTCATGGGACAACGACCGGAACGAAGCAATTCCTTGGCATATTCCACGCGATACGTGTTAACCAATTCTTTCAGGTTGCAACCGAAATACTTGTTCACCACATTCGACAGATAAGTCTGGTTCGTATCAAGCAGCACGCTCAGTTTTTTCAAAGAAAGGGAAGCATCAAGGAATATCTGACGTATTTCAAGCTGATACAATATACCTTTATATATATCGCAATCCACTTTCCGACCATCAACTGCCTGCCCAGCAAACTCTTCTTCCCAATGCCGTTCGGCGGCTTTGAAAAGCAAAGTCTTTTGTCGCTCGGAAGTAGCGGTAGTCTTCTTACGTCTTAAAAATAAATACTCCATTTCTCTTATTCTCTTTATTCATTTTTCCGCATTAAGGGCGCTTACCTTATTATATAGTAAATGACCTCAAAACGGATCTTTTTTGTAGATCTCTTAGTAAGAGATCTATTTAGTGTATGCAATATTCTTATTATGAGGATATTAGCATAGATTTTATTAGTCTAAAAACAACAAAGTGAATCAATGGAAAAGCGCTTTTTTAAAGAAAAACCAATTTTTTTTGATGAAAAATGTCCTAGTTCTCAAAACTTTGCTTATTTTTGCACAAAAATAGTATATCTCTTACTAAGAGATATACATTTACTTCTACCAATAAACACAGCGTAAATCACTTAATTTCAGCATCTTAATAGGCAAGTACAGGTCTTATCATCGAAGAATTACCTAAGTATACAGATCTTCTAAAAGCACAAAAATAATTTATGTTTAAGATTAAGTCCGGCTACCGACTTACCGAATATAGAAAGTGAAAGCCTCAAGCCGAAAAACGGGCTTCCGTTTTTTAAATTCAGGCGTTCATTTTTGAAAAACGGACGTCCTATTCTGGAAAACGGACGTTCATTTTCCAATATTCTTTTTATAAATAAATAGTTTCTCATGGTGGGTTTAACCGTAAAGTGCTGCCTGTTACCCCATTATCCACAGATTTTATCACAAGTGGCATACAGGTGTGGTGAAGCAGATATAACAGGAGGCAATTATGGTTTTTAATGCACCTAGGTTCATGGGGCAATGAAGTTAACTTAGTTGGGCTATGAAGTTAACTTAGTTGCTCCACGAAGCAGGCTTCATGAATTTATAGCCCTCTCCCCAAAAAGCACCTCAGTTCCTTTTTCGTTTCACGGGTATTGAAACAGACTGACCATCAGCACTTTCATGTTAAAGGGGGTTCAGTAAACTTTCTTCAGAAAGTAAAAACGGACTCTATGCAGCAACACGTTACTAATGTTAGCAGTGACACATTACTAATGTTATGGGTGTAAGATTACTAATGATACAGGTGAAAGATTAGTAATGTTATAGGTGAAAGATATATATCACTCAGCAATATGACTTAGACTAAAAGCCGCTGATGTTGAATCCGCTATCAGCATCTCACAAACTCTTAGGAGACCTTTCCCTAGTTCTTAGGAGATCTTTCCGAAACTCTTAGGAGACCTTTTTGGAACTGACAGGAGATCTTTTGTATATCCAATACCCCACCACTATTCAGAAGCCCCGGATTACAAATCCGGAGAACGGAGAACGAGAATAGCAAGGTCGTAACTGCTGATCAGGGCGGGTTGGGAACCCGCCCCTACAGTCAATGGGATAAAAAAGGGATGTGTCAAAACTCTAAAGTAACTATCAAATTGTTCACCGTAGGGGCGGATTGAATCCGCCCAAATACACAAAGCAAATTATTATCGGGCAGATTCAATCTGCCCCTACAGCAAAATGATAGCTATTTTTTGTTTTGACACATCCCC
>CABMPB010000014.1 GCA_902388365.1 uncultured Bacteroides sp.
TCAAGGCATATAGAATTAATTCTGCAAAATGAAACAATATGATAAAATAATCCTCTTATAAGCTTTTGCAAAGTCGCCTGTATCCGTTGCGAAGAAGTATCTGTCAACCGTTATTTTAAAAAAGGATATTGTGACAGGGCGTTTTTGACCGAAGAATATATTTATGATGCTCTTATTAAATAAGTTAGTATTCTTTTTTCCCTTTAATCAATATTTACTGGATTCAAGTAGTAAGCCTTGAATCCTATCCTTTTAAATCTTTGAAATCATCCTTTGTCTATTAATTAACTCAATGTAATCTATATGGAGATAAACAACATATAGTAACACAACGAGTGCTTATTTTATAATTTTATGGAAAAAATAGCTGTAATAGGCGGAGGCATCTCCGGCCTGTCAGTCGCTCATTGCCTTAAAAATCATTTTAAGGTCAGGGTCTTTGAGACCGAATCCCGTCCAGGTGGTCTGATAAAATGCGACAGGGTGGACGGAACGCTTTACCACATGGTGGGTGGTCATGTATTTAACTCCCGCCGTCAGGATGTATTGGAGTGGTTCTGGAAATTCTTCGATAAGGAACAAGAGTTTACCAAAGCAAGCAGAAATGCCATCATCTCTATGGAAGATCAAAGCTTGATAGGTTATCCCATTGAGAACCATGCATACATGATGAAGGAAGAGGTAATGAAATCTTTTATAGGTGATTTGCTTACAATAGCCCGTAGTCATGGCGGTTCTCCCAGTAATTTTGAAGAATTTCTCCGTGGGCGTTTTGGGGATACTTTGTACACCCTTTATTTTCAGCCTTATAATGAGAAAATATGGCGGAAGGACTTGCGACATGTTCCTTTATCTTGGCTGGAAGGCAAACTGCCTATGCCTACGGTTGAAGAAATGATTTACAATAACTTCAACCATGTGAAAGAGATGAATATGGTTCATAGTTCTTTTTATTATGCCAAACATAATGGCTCTCAATTTTTAGCAGACAGGTTGGCAGAAGGGTTGGATATTGTTTATAATACTCCTATAATGAACTTGCGGAAGCAAGGGAATAAATGGTTTATAGAAGGAGAAGAATATGACAAGGTAATATTCTGTGGAAATGTGAAACAGCTTCCCGGTATGCTTTCCGCTGTATTGGATTTTGGGCTACTTTCTCCCGCAATCGAGGGTTTGGAATTTCATGGTACTACTTCCGTATTGTGTGAAATAGAACATAATCCATACAGTTGGATTTATATGCCGAGCCGTACCCATCAGGCACACCGTATTATTTGTACCGGGAATTTCTCAAAGACCAATAATGCAGATGGAAAAATGAGTGGCACGATTGAATTTACCGACTATATATCCAAGGAAGATATTGATAAAAACTTGCTGTCCATTCCTTTTTCTCCTAAATATATTGCCCATACATATACCCCATACACTTATCCTGTGCAAAATGAGTCGACCCGTAAAATGATCCATGCTTTGAAAGATTCATTACAGAATGAGAATTTGTTTTTGTTGGGACGCTTTGCTGAGTGGGAATATTACAATATGGACGCTGCTATGGGGGCAGCCATGGATTTATCAAAGATGATGCTTTCGGAAAATAATTAATTAAAATATAGATCATGAATTTAAAAACATTTGCTGTTATATCACCATTGGCTAATGAGGCGGATACATTTGATACATTCGTAACTCAATTAAAGGCTGTTTTGGATGATGAAAAAACGGGAGAAATCTATTTTGTAGTGGATAATGCTTCTAAAGATAATACTTTGGAACTTTGTACGAATTTGGAGAAGGAAGATGCACGCTTTCATACAGTTTATGCCCCTGAAAACAAAAATGTAGTGGATGCTTATTTACGCGGCTATAAAGAGGCTTTAAAGCATGATTATGATTATATATTGGAAATAGATGGAGGATTATCTCATGATCCGGCTGCCATACCTCAGTTCTTGCGAGTGCTTTCTGAAGGTCATTACTGTGCATATGGAAGCCGTTTTATAAATGGTGGCTCTATCTATAATTCGAATTGGAAACGTTATTTCCTGTCTCATATGGGAACCGTGTTGTCTAATATACTTTTAGGCACAAGAATGCGAGATATGACTTCCGGTTATATGGGGTTTCATGCCCATGTAGCCCGATTATTTGTCGAACATGGCTTACTTTCAAAAGCTCATTTTTATCAGACAGAAGTTCGTTATTTGCTTCGTGAAGAGAGATATATTGAAGTTCCCATTCATTATATGGCTCCTTCTCCCCGTGTGTCAAAAGGGGCTATTTATAATTCATTTGATGTTCTTTTTCATTATTTTTTTCTTAGAATAAGAGGAAAAGCTGTAAAACTTGGCTAATGAGGATGATACATGATTTAGTGGAGGCATTAGGGATTAGGAATGAATCTTTAAAGCAGGGGATAAAATATATGTTTGTTGGTGGAATATGCACACTACTTGATTTTTTTATTCTATATGTTTTTGCAGAATGTTGGGAAATCAATTATTTGGCTTCATCGATATTCTCTTTTCTTGCTGGTGTTGTTCTTAATTATTTTTTGTGTACCTATTGGGTCTTTAGAGTTCGATTAATAAATAGAAGATCGCTGGAATTTTCTTTATATGTGATAATATCTTTAGTAGGTTTAGGATTTAATACATTTGTTATTTGGTTCTTTACAGCCTGTTGGGGAATTTATTTTATGTTTTCCAAATTATTGGCGGCATGTGTTACATATTTTTGGAATTTCTTTTGCCGTAAGTATCTGTTACATTTTCGGTGGAATAAGAATGTTTAGAGGAATGATGAAAGACAATGCTCAATATCTAACATAAAGTACAAGCCTAAATAGAAAAAACTGTGGGAAATTCCCACTTTTTCATTTATATATAAATTAAAAAGCAAAAAAGACATGGAAAAAAACAGTCAAAAATCACATTAAAAGTAGGAGACTACTACAAAGTGTTTGACTTTAGCGACATCGCTTATCTGGAAGCCAATGGTAATTACACAAGAGTTGTAATGGTCTCGAAGAAGGAAAAGTCCCTTATGGTAACGTTAAACTTGAAAGCCCTCAGCAGTTACCTGGATGATTCTTTTCTCAAAATTCATCGATCTTATATGATTAATCCGGACTATGTATCACGAATATGCGGAAATAGAGTAGAGATGTGTACGGGTGAGCTTCTGGATGTCAGCCTGCCTTATAAGAAACTTTTGTGGGATACTTTGAATGTGGTAACTCTTGGAAAAAGATACAAAGAAAAAAGAGCTTCCTCAAAAGAATCATGAAATTGATGGATTGAAGTTGTAAAGGAGAAGAGTCTGCCTTGGCCCCAATCACCTTTCGTAATAAGTAAAGGTGGTTGGGGTGTAGAAATGTCGGTTGAAAAATATACGGAGGAAATATTGACTTATGAACACGAAGCCTGCGAAGAGTGGTGCTGTAAGCTGATTCTTTAATGAAAAATAGTTGTCTGAAGAAAAGTTGTATATTTGCGTAGACCTAATTGGATGGACTATATGAAAACTACATCTGAATACATTGCATTATTACGTAAATATATGACTGAGAACTCTCATAAATACGGTATTATACGTATAGGGATTTTCGGATCTGTGGCACGTGGTGAACAGACTGAGGATAGTGATGTGGATGTGTGTGTGGAATTGCAGACACCCAGCATGTTCGACTTGGTTCATATCAAGGATGAACTTCAGCTCTTGTTTGACTGTGCCGTTGATATCGTGAGATTGCGCGATGACATGGATGGGCTGTTGAAACAGAACATTGTGGAGGAGGGGATATATGCGTAAGGAAGAAATGGTTGATGTAATGCTGGGGAAGATAGAACAAGCCATTGTTCGTATATTGTATAACTAGACTATAGATTCATATCATTATTATTGATGTCTCCATGTCTCAGATAAATCTAAAGCAATAACTTTGATTCGGAAAGGCATACTTTGGGCGATTGGATAATAGAAAGCTAGACGATATTCTACGAATATAAAAATTAATCTATAAACGTATAGACTACTTTCTGTAGGCTGTGTGCAATGAAGGCATGCAGCCCTTATTTCTTTTGTGCCGGTGGTATGACCGGCTTTCCATATGTATTATAAAGACGATGTCCTCCGTGACTATCAGCAGGAAATGAAGGTTCGGCTCTTTGAAGAGTGGAACCTTCATCGGAACGTGATGGTACAAATGCCGACCGGTACGGGAAAGACGCACCTATTGACAGCGATAGTCAGGGAGTTCTTACACCGTTCTGATACCCAAGTATGGATTGTAGCCCATCGCCGGGAACTGGTGGAACAGATAGAGGAAACCGTTGCCAAGTACGGAATAAAGAAGGAAGATGAAAGGGTAAATGTAATGTCTATCCAGTGGCTGTCACGGAACTGGAAGGATATAGACAGAGAACTGGGCTTGATAGTTATTGACGAAGCGCACCATGCTTTGGCGGAAACCTACAGGGAACTTTGGGAAAGGTATCCGGAGGCAAGAAAGCTGGGCATGACCGCTACGCCATGCAGACTGAACCGGAAAGGATTTACTGAACTGTTTGATGCACTGATTACCTCATGGACTATCTCTGAATTCATAGGCAAGGGTTGGCTGTCTGTATTTGACTATGTGTCTATCCGTGCAAACAGCGTGGAACAACGATTGATTGACACCCTTAGGAAACGCGGGGCGGACGGTGACTATCAGGTGAAGGAAATGAATGAAGTTCTGAACCGGAGGTCCAGTATCGGGCGGCTGTATGAAAGCATAGAGAGATATGCCCCCGGAAAGAAAGGAATCGTATATGCCATCAGTATCGCCCATGCCCGTCAGATTGCCACTTATTATAGTGCACGCGGCGTGATAGCCGTAGCCATCGACAGTAAAACACCTGCTCTTGAACGCAAGAGGTTGGTAGAGGATTTCAGGCAGGGAAAGATAAAGGTGCTGGTCAATGTGGATATATTTTCCGAGGGATTTGACTGTCCCGATGTGGAGTTTATCCAGTTGGCACGTCCTACACTTTCATTGGCTAAATATCTGCAACAGGTGGGACGGGGACTGCGGAAGTCGGGCAACAAGGAATCCTGTATGTTGATAGACAATGTGGGATTGTACCGGATATTCGGACTGCCCACCCGGAAATGGGATTGGAAGGCGATGTTTGAGGGACGGATTATCGGTAATGCCATGTCCCGGGCGCGAATGGAAAATAGTTGGACGGCACCATACTTGCCTGTGGAGAATGAGGCACAGGATGATGAACTGGAAGTGGTGATAACGCATAGCCAACTGATAGATGCCATCAAGAATAAGGAATCCGCTGTATCGGAAAAAGAAGCATACCCAAGTTTGAAAGCCCATTATGACAGGCAGTCCGGCCTTTGGGGCTTAAGGCGTGGTGAAAGAATGACGGCAAAGCCCCAATATGTGGAAGTATTTGACACCAAGGGAGATTGGGCGGCAGTCAGATTTGAAGACCACCGGATGGGCATTGTGGACGATTCGGGAGAGCCAAGGATCAGAATAGACTGCTATCGGAAACTGAAATTCCTGAAAGAGGACATCATTGCTGTTACAGACAATAATGGCAATGACTTTTATATTGATCTGAAAGTAAACAGGACTTATAAAGAGAAGCCTGCTGTACTGCCATTCGGAAGTGTGGAATTGCTGAGGGTAGGGGATGTCTTCCTCAGTCGCACGAAGAAGCCCTACGCCACTATGCGCGGACTGGATGTAAACAGTATCTATTTTTACGGTTTTTATCTAAAGATACCGGATTATCGTGCCCCTAAAGATTGTAAGCTGGTTGATGCTGTGTGGTCTACCCTGTTTGATGTCTTTGCCTGTCTGCTGGAAGGTGATGACGAGGAGGTTTATTGGTGCTGTGGCCATCTGGCGGACCGTAGCATTGTGGTGATGGACGGTAACGGAAACTATTACCATGTGGAGAAAGGAAAGAAAAAACAATATATAGCCTGCAATGCCCCCCAACCGGGAGAAGAAGATTTTGACACAGTGGTAGGCAGATTGAAGGAAGAAGCTATGCAGCGTGCCGAGAAAACCTATCAGCAGCAACAGCTTGAAGAGGAACAGAAACGGCAGAAACGTCTGGAAGAGATAAGGGATGTCCTGCCTTTCCAAATGGGACTGAAATGGGGGTTGAAGTTGGGCGAGCGTATCGTAGTGCCTCCCAAGTACAGGAAAATCCTTCCTCCTGTGGGCTATTACTGTGCTTACGAGGAAAATGCCTGCCAGTGGGGGGTAATGGCTTTGGATGGAAAGGTGGTGGTGGAAGCAAGATATCAGGAAGTTGATATAGAATGCAACGGAACTGTGCATCTGACGATAATTCCGGGTAAGGTAAAGACAATAAAGCTCTGATTCTTTATTTGCGCAGATTCCCTTTTAAAAACTACTCTTTCTACCCATTTCGTTAACACTTACCGTAGGGGCGGATTGAATCCGCCCGAATGCATCCACAAATATATCTTCAGAATGTTATCGGGCGCATTCAATGCGCCCCTACAGTGCATGGAAACCTTAGCTTGACGGCTATGAGATTCAATCTGCCCCTACAGTGGATAACAGCGTTACATAGTGGAATAACTTATCATTTAACTATGCATTTTAAGTGACTGGTTGATACTGTCAATATAATCCAGAATCTCATGCCGTCCCAGTTTCTTTTCAGAAGAAGATAAGAAATAAGGCGGAAGTTCTTCCCACTGTTCTTGCAGCTTTTTCAGATATTTATTCACATTATCTTTTGCTTTCCCACCGGTCAATTTATCTGCCTTGGTGAAAATAATAGAGAAAGGCACGCCATTCTCACCCAGCCATTCCATAAACTCCAAGTCTATCTTTTGCGGTTCCAACCGGCAATCTATCAGCACGAAAAGATTAGTCATCTGTTCGCGCTCTAGAATATAGTCTTCTATAATCTGCTGAATCTTATCTATCGCCTTCTTGCCACGCGATGCAAATCCATAGCCTGGAAGGTCTACCAAATACCATTCTTTGTTTACCAAAAAATGATTGATAAGCAATGTCTTTCCCGGAGTGGAAGAAGTCATAGCCAGCTTGGGACGCTTGGTAAGCATATTAATCAGGCTGGATTTGCCTACATTGGAGCGACCGATGAAAGCGTATTCCGGCAAGTTATCTTGCGGGCACTTCTCTACTTTTGTATTACTTATCACAAATTCTGCACTGAGTATTTCCATAATTTCTAGTTTTTATACTTAAACAAGTCAGCCCCATAAAGGTTAGGAAGCCGTTAAACATCAACATTTCGTAGCCAAACTGATAGCCGGTATAGGTAAATACCAATCTATCGATGGCATAGCACAGCAACGGGGAAGCGATGGCAACATAAGGCACAAAGCGGTCACGCGGCTGCATTTTGGTAAACAGCCCGAATACGAACAAGCCCAGTAACGGACCATAAGTATAGGAGGCAATGGTGTAAATAGCGTCAATGACGCTCTTATTGTTTACTGCCTTGAATAGCAGGATGAATCCGATAAAGACCACCGATATGCAGAAATGTACTATCTTTCTGCGTTTCTCAGCTTCTTTCTCGGACAGTTTGCTTATGCCGAGAATATCAATGCAAAAGCTGGTGGTGAGTGCCGTCAATGCCGAATCGGCACTGGAAAAGGCGGCGGCAATGATGCCGATGGTAAAGAAGATCAGTACGGCAAAGCCCAAATGCCCTTCAGCGGCAAACAAGGGGAGGATGGCATCACCTGCAGCGGGCAGCGTGATACTCATGTGGGAAGCCAGTATCAGCAAGAGAATACCCAGCGAGAGGAACAGAAAATTGACGGGGACAAATGAAATGCCATAACAGTACATATTCTTTTGCGCCTCGCGCAAGTTGCGGCAGGACAGGTTTTTCTGCATCATGTCTTGGTCCAGCCCTGTCATAACGATGGTGATAAAAATGCCGCTAAAGAATTGCTTAAAGAAATTCTGCTTGCTTTGCCAGTCGTCGAATACAAAAATGCGGCTGTGTTCATTCTCTTTGACCGCTTGGACCAATCCCTCAAAATCGAGGTTCAGTTTACCGGAAACTTCGTAAAGAATCAGTCCCAGTGCCAGCAACAGGCAGAGGGTTTGCAGGCTGTCTGTCCATACAATGGTGCGGATGCCGCTGCGGCGGGTGTATAACCATATCAGCAACACAATTCCTATCACGGTAACGGCAAAAGGGATGTGGAAAGCATCGAATACATAATATTGAAGGATAAGGCATACCAGATAGAGGCGTGCGGCTGCTCCTATTATTTTGGACAGGAGGAAGAAAGAGGCTCCTGTCTTGTAGGAATGTTTCCCGATCCGATCTCCTAAATAAGTATATATAGAGGTGAGGTTCAGCCTGTAATAAAGCGGCAGCAATACATGGGCTATGATGAGATAACCTACGAAGAAACCGAAACAGGTCTGCATATACGTCATATCAATGCTGCGCACCATTCCCGGCACGGAAACAAAGGTCACTCCCGAAAGAGAGGCTCCGATCATTCCGAAAGAAACGATGTACCAGGAAGAACGCCGGTTGCCGCGAAAGAAGGCATCATTGTCGGAATTGCGGCTGGTGAGACGCGCCACAAGCAGTAACATTCCGAAATAAAGCAGTATGGTCAGCAGAATATAAATTCCGTTCATGTTATTTTTTTGAGTGCAAATGTACGCAAAATCGGTTAATTTGCGTAAGTTTGCATCCATTATAATAGAGAAATAACCGATGAATCAACAATATCCGTCCCTGCTGCTGGAAAAAGCAGTGGGAGAATTTGCGAAGTTGCCCGGGGTGGGACGTAAGACTGCAATGCGGTTGGTGTTACATCTGCTCAGACAGGATAATGCTGTGGTAGAGGCGTTTGGCAATGCTATCATCACCCTGAAGCACGAAGTGAAATACTGCAAGGTATGTCATAATATATCAGATACGGAAACGTGTCGCATCTGTTCCAATCCGGCGCGTGATGCTTCCACTATCTGTGTGGTAGAGAGCATTCGTGATGTGATGGCGGTGGAAGCTACGCAGCAATACAAGGGATTGTACCATGTGCTGGGTGGGGTGATTTCGCCGATGGATGGTATCGGTCCATCCGATTTGCAGATAGAAAGCTTGGTAGAGCGAGTAAAGAGTGGTGAAGTGAAGGAAGTGATTTTGGCGCTGAGCTCTACGATGGAAGGAGATACGACAAATTTCTATATCTCGCGTAAATTGAATGATATGGATGTGAAGCTGAGCGTGATTGCACGCGGCATTTCTATTGGCGATGAATTGGAATATACGGATGAAGTAACTTTGGGGCGTTCCATTGTGAATCGTACCCTGTTTACCGGAACTGCATAAATTTATAATTAAGATGGAGAAGAAGATAAAACAACTATTGCAATGGTTGCAGTTGGAATATGTATTGGTGTGGGTGTTGCCTTTGGTGTTGGTTGCCCTTTATGAAACGGGAGTAATGACCGAAGGAGTATATGCCGGAGATGTGCGCATGGACTACATTTTGCAGACAGTGGGCATCTTGTTGGTAGTGGGATTGATTCCTTTGTCACTTCGCCTGTTCAGCCTGTCATTGGTAAAACATGTAAAACAACTTACTTTGCCGGAAGCCTTGAAAAGTTATCGCCGTTGGAGCGAAGTGAGAATAGGAATGCTGTTGGTGCCTGTGTTGGTGAATCTATCGTTTTATTATTTGACGATGAATACTACGGGGGTAATGTGTGCCATGATGGCGCTTATCGCTTCCTTATTCTGTATTCCTACACGCAAACGTATGCTGGACGAACTGGATTTAGTGAAAGATGAAAATAAAAATCCGGCAGTAGGATAATGAATGGCGGACAGTTACATAGAGGAGGAGTGAAGCTCCGTGCTCCGGAACCGGAGGACTTGGAAGTAATGTTCCGTCTGGAGAATTCTACGGACGTATGGGAGATGAGTAATACCACCGGACCCTATTCGCGTTTTCAGTTGAAGCAATATATAGAGCAAAGTCAGAATGATTTATTTGCTGACCGCCAGTTGCGCTTGATGATAGAAATAGAGGAGCAGCAAACGGTGGGAACCATTGACGTATGCTATTTTGATCCTTTGCACAATCGTGCCGAGATAGGAATTATGCTGGATAAGGCATATCGCGGACGGGGAATAGCCTGTGCGGCACTGACTTTAATAGAAGAACATTGTTTTCATTATCTGGGTATTCATCAGTTATTTGCCTATATAGCAGTAGGAAATCTTCCCTGCCGCAAACTCTTTGCAGCCTGTGGATACAAAGAGAGTGCAGTGCTGAAAGACTGGATGCATACGTGTGGCGGTGGCTATACGGATGTATTAGTGGTTCAGAAAATAAACGAAGCCGGTTAGTTGAGGGTAGGATACTTTGGATAACGTGCCCAGATAGCATACTTTCCTCCCATGTCACTCAGCGTAGTACGCCACAGCTCGCGGAAATTCATGTCCAGCAATATTTCTTTATGAGCTTTGGTTGTGAGCCAAGAGTTTTCTTTTATCTCTTTTACCAATTGCCCATTCACCCATCCGGCATATCCGGAGAAGAACCGGATTACTCCTTCTACAGGTTTTCCATCGAGTATGTATTGCTGTACGTCCTCAAACTTTCCATTTAGGAACAGTCCGTCTCCCAAGGGGATTGAACCTTCCAGATCTTCCAGCGTATGAAGGAAAAATATGGTATCACGGCTCACCGGACCTCCTTTGTAGACCGGTACGCGTTGTGCAAACTCTAATTCAGGAATAAGGTCATTGAGCAAAATGTGGTATTGATAATCTTTGTTCATAATAAGTCCCATGGCTCCCCCTTCATTGTTTTCGATAATCAGCACAACAGATCGGGTAAAATGAAAGTCTTTCAGGAAGGGTGAGGATATGATAATATCTCCTGTTTGTGGAAGAACTTTATTTGATTCTATTTGAAAAACGTGCATGTCCATACTCCTACATTCTTTAATTATGGAATACTAAGATACACATTATATTTAAAATAGGCATACGCTTACCTGTTTTTTTTGTATTTTTATTTTTCTTCGGATGTAAGTCGCTAATTATCAGTATAGGTGTAAAAAAGTGCAGAAAAAACTTCATTAAACGCTTGTAAATCTCGAAATCTTATGTACCTTTGCAACCGCAATCGAGAGAGATTCGGTAAATGATAAATTGACAAATTGGTGCGTTAGTTCAGTTGGTTAGAATACATGCCTGTCACGCATGGGGTCACGGGTTCGAGTCCCGTACGCACCGCTTAAAGCTCTGAGAATCAATAGATTTCAGAGCTTTTTTGTTTATATCCATACTCTTAAAGAATCATACAGGAACATTATTTCCAATCCATTAACTTGAATAGTGGTTCTTTTTTAAATCTTTCCCAATCCGATCTTAGTTGGGGTTCACATGCCAAAATGGTTTTGTGAGATTCATTCAGGTTTTTCGGATTCTTCTTGATATTGTCTATATACTCCAATAGATTCCAGCATATGGTGTATTGTCCGGCGGCAATCAATGCATCGGGAATGCCTTGTTCTTTTTCTTCTGGTGTAAACCATAAGGTGGTTCCCATATTAGCAGCTTTGTTGCTGTTTGCTTGCATTACTTCGCTGGGAGCGAGGTCTTTGGATAGTTGCCCTTGCTCTATTTTTTTCTTCCAAGTTTCATCTTGGCGTAATTCATATACGGTATTTGTTATTCTTCGGTTTAACCAACTGCTATCATCGTAAACCCGGTTATATTCCAATCTGCGTATATGCTTCATAAATACGGTGGTGGTTAGCATCAAGACAGAATTTATGCGGTTTGCTACCAAGGTAGCAATATCGCCCACCTGCAAATTGAGGATGGAGGATACGCTATGTGTAATGATAGATTCTTTTGCTGCCTTTACTATGAATTTCTTTATTTGGGAATAAAGTATCCATAGTATGGTAACAAGTATCCATATCACAACACACACATCGGTAACATAGCGGACCGGGCAGAAAAAACTGGCAACCAGCAGTCCTGTAACGATACCTTCCGACCATCCTAATATTTGTGATATTTTATTTAGGCTCAGGCTCTTTATCTTGGCGGGCAGGCTGATATTTGAAGGTTCATAAGGATCCATATAGGGGCTGGATACATCGGAAATAATGATAAGATCCAGACATTTATCCTTTTTGTCGGGTCTGTCTTGTTTCATTTGCTGCTCTGCCAGCAGGATAGGTTCTATGCCTTGATTATCTACTATCCCTCCATCCATTATGCCGATGGGAGTAAATTGAGACAGGTATTCCTTTATCTCCGGTGATTCTCCCAGTTCAAAATCTTGTGGAAACATTAAAGGTTCAAAACCACTGGGGAAACAGGAAGAACAAGCCAGTATTTCTGATAGACGGATGTGGCGGGCTACATTGCGTGGCAGGTTGTTCATTTCGTTACCAATAAAGCCATATTCATAAGGAGTGCCGGCAGTACTTTGGATTCTATCGGTAATCTGAAATCTGAATGGCAGTCCATGACTGAAATCTGTGGCGTTGGCAGAGAAGCGGCTCATGGGACTTTCTTCCAACTTGTCCATCAAATCTCCCAAAACCGCTCCTTTGAATAGTTCATCATTATATATGCCTGCCATTGTGCGGATTAAAGAAGCATTTTGCCCTTCTTTATATTTTGAAAGATTATCCAGGGCAGAAGTTACCAGATCCGTATTTAGCAGAAAATCATATAGTTCTTTGAATATAGTATGGGTAGATTCTCCTCTGCTTGTTCCCAGCATATAGCGAAGGCCGGTTATCGTTCCGCCGGAAATGGTGGATAATGCTACAACATGATTGAGAAGCGTAGAATCTTCTGCTTCAATAGAATCTAGATAAGAAAGGGCTCCCAAATGAAAGGTTGCAGCTCTGTAGCCGCCACCGGAAAAGGTCAATGCAATCTTTAGTTTTTCCATATCTCCTTTGTTTTATATTTGTTATGTATGCCATACAATTGGCATGTAAATATAATTAATATTTTCTTTGCGATGAAATAATAAATGTAATATATCTTCTTATTCGCAATTTTACTGTTTGCCTGTCATCATCTGATTACGGTATTGCAAAGGCGTAACTCCAAAGCGTTCTTTAAAACATTTACCCATATAACTGGCACTGGAGAAGCCCGTCTGCCATGCTATTTCCGATATATTAAGTTCGGGATTCAATAGTAATTCTGCGCACTTCTGAAGTCGGATTTGCAAGATGAAATCGTTCAATGTCAGTCCTGTCAGGCTCTTAATCTTGCTGTTTAGGCGAGTACGGCCTATTGCCACTTCCTTGCTCCAATAATCAATATTAAAGTCCTCATTCTGAAGATTTTCTTTTATCAGATTTATCGAGTCTTCCAATAATTTCTGTTCTGCTTTATTGGTAGCCATGCTTGATATATCAATTCTAGCTTCGGTGCGGAAACTGTGCTGCTGTTTGCGAATCAGGTTTATGATATTACTGCACTTCAGTAGCAGGATTTCAACATTAAACGGTTTTAATATGTAATCGTTTGCTCCGCATTTCAGTCCTTCTACAGCACTGTCCATGTCATCGCGTGCAGTTAGCAATACAATAGGGATATGAGATGTTTCCATCTTTTTTTTCAACCGCCGGCACATTTCCAGTCCCGATATTCCGGGCATCATCACATCACTCACAATAATATCCGGCAACTCCTTTTCCGCACATTCTATTCCTTGCTCACCATTTGTTGCCGTATAAACCTGAAACGTCATAGAGAACGCTTCTTTTAATATCTGAAGCATATCCTGATTATCGTCTACCAGTAACACTTTGCGTGCATTTGCCTGACTGTTATCATCCGCATCAGTCACTATCTCTGTTTCCCAGTCAAAGGTAGAAGAGGGGCGTAGCGATATGGGAGCTATCTGGCGTGTCTTTTGTTTATCGGTTAAATGGTTTTCGCCCAGTAACAGAGTTACAATAAAACTTGTGCCTTGCCCTTCTTCACTCTCTACTACAATTGTACCTTTATGCTGTTCTACTATATCACGCGTCAGTGCCAGACCAATGCCACTGCCGGTATTCACATTTTCGTGATAATTATCTGCTTGATAAAAGCGGTCGAACACGCGTTCCAATTCCTCTTTCTTTATACCATATCCCGTATCTGATATTATCAACTGAACCGCAGCCTCCTTTTTTACTATCGACAGACGGATACTTCCTTCGGGTGGAGTAAATTTAAACGCATTCAACAACAAATTATTTAAAACCTTCTGAATTTGAAGCGGATCAAACCATACAAATATTTCCGGTTCTACGCACTCCATTTTATATTGAATGCGATTCATCACTGCATAATCGCGGAAGGATTCAAAAATGTGCTTGCTATATTCCACAATATTCTGCAAACTAGCCTGCAAAGGCATCTTTCCTTGCTCCAAACGCCGTATATCCAATAATTCGGTTATCAGTTGTTGCATCTGTAGCGTGTATTGCCTTACTTTCTGCAACTTTCCTTTTACCGTGATGCCTAAATTTTGTTGTTGTAACACTAGTTCCAGCAAACTGCTCATTAGCGTAAGCGGTGTACGCAATTCGTGGGAAATATTCACATAGAACTTTAGTTTTGCCTGATTTAAGCTCTCTATACGTTCCTTCTCACGGCTCTCTTGTTCTAATGACGCCTGCAATACTGCTTGTTTCTTATTATACCTGATGAGCCATCTCACAATAAGGAGCAACAACAATGCATAAAGGATATAGGCATAAACCGAGGCATAATAAGGAGGATGAATAACTATCTTCAATGATATTTCTTTATCGTTTTTAGGATCGCGCACTATTAAAGTGTATTTGCCCGGAGTCAATCCCGAATAGGTGATAGTGGGGTAGGGAGCATGTATCCATTGTTTGTCCCAACCCACTAATTTATATTCAAATAATTCGCTGCTCGTACTGCGATAATTGGTAGATGTGAAGCCGATAGAAAAATTATTTTGTCGGTGAGATAATTCTAACTCGGAAATGTAGGCTATATTCTCTTTTAAAATGCCTTCGGGAGAAGGAAAGACCGGATTGTTATTGATTACCAATGAATTAAACATGATATGGTAAGGCTTGTCATGATCTGCCAAAGCCGAAACTTTGACTGACATCATGCTTTCTATTCCTCCTACAAAAATCATACTGTCTGAAGGGGCTACATACAAACCGCAAGTCACATTGATGGAATGCAATGGAAAGTCCTTGCTGAACAAGGTATGTGTAGCCTTCTTTGTAGCGAGATCTATCAAGGTAATTCCCTTGGGAGAAATAACCACTAATTGTGAATCGACTACTTCTGCCTGGAATGCACTGTTAGTCAGCAACATTCCGTTCTCTTGGGTGAATTGTTCCAACTGTTGATCTTCCGGATTATAAACCAATACTCCCGCGCCATTTATAGCCCAATACAAGCGTCCCTGTTCATCTGCTGTAATGCATTGCACTGCCTTGTTACCTATATTTTTCTGCAATGCCGGGCAGTCTATTACTTTTTGTGCCTTTAAATCAATGCAGACCGGAAAGTTTTCGGCTACTATCGACATCCATAACCGTTCTTTATCATCCAAAAAGGCAAAACGGATCATCCCTTTTGTGCTTGCCTGAAGTTTTTCGTCCGTAAACAGTGAGGTCAGTTTTTGGGTCTGCAGGTTAAGCAAATAAAATCCTTCCTGAGTAGTAACAATTAATTGCCCCTTCCAAGGTATCAGCTGGGAAACAATGCGTTGTGACGCATTCTGCAAGATTTCATTTCCTATGGGAGTAAATTTGCCGTCTTTGTAGCAGGAATATATAAAAAAGAGGTAAGTTATTGAGCCATAGATATTGACTTTATGCTTGCATCGTAATAGGTTACGAATTAGTTATATACAGAATGTTTAGGATTTCTGTGCTTTGCATACTTCAAATAACTCTTATGCTACAAAAGTAGCTCAAAAAAAGAACATATCAAAACGAAATTTCATCTAATTTCTAATCAACTCAACCCCTTCATCGGGATAAAAGACCATGTGTTCGTCTGAATACCATTGCCCTATAAATAGAGCAACCGTATTCATCCTACGGCATAGCCACTGAAATATCCCCTGTCAGCAGTTCAAACACTTGCAGACAGGGGATACTTCTTTTCCCGACTATGCGAAGCGGTATCTTTTATCATTGCCTACCCACCCTTTTGATAGCATAGTGGTTACCCCACTATGGAAAAGATTAAGTGATAAATCTTAATCTACCTCTCTAATATGAATCCTCCACAATATGCTGTTTCTAAACCGTCAAGTCGGTGTTTCGTTCTCAGTGGCAAAGGTATTTCCGGGTTCTTCACGGACAAACAAGGTCGAGCCGCAAGCGGTTCTGACAAAAATCTTCCTGCTGTACTGCGTCCAGAGAGTATTTTTCTCATAAACCTTGTTTGTCCTAAACCCTGCACCTTTTATCGCCCCTGAAACGAAAACGACCGACCCGACGGAAAGACGCATAAAAAAAATGTCGGATTCAAAAGAGGCAGATAATAATTGAAACTTCAACTCCCTCACCTCAAGAATCCGCATAAACTTAAAAAAACAACAGCGATGAAAACAAGGTATAAAATAGCGATTGTGGCACTTGTTGCCCTTGCAGGTTCAGCCCTATTGGGTGGTGGATTTTGGTGGTGGTTCATTGGTTTGACGGTGGGCAGGGGTATTATTCAGTTCTTGCTGACATTAGCGTTGGCAATGGTGCTTTACGTCCTGTTCTATGCCTTAATCATCGGTGGGATATTTTGGATATTAATTTCTTAAACAGATACGGTTATGAGCGCAAGACGAGGAAAAACAGTAG
Source organism: uncultured Bacteroides sp. (assembly GCA_902388365.1). GTDB lineage: Bacteria > Bacteroidota > Bacteroidia > Bacteroidales > Bacteroidaceae > Phocaeicola. The sequence continues at coordinate 16,895 of CABMPB010000014.1, forward strand.
CACAGCAGTGTAGATATTACGAAGTGGAGAACATTTACGAGTATATGGTCAGTGTCTATATCAACGGCAATATCAGCCCCTTTCGGGAACTATACAACGAGTTAATCGGGGACGCAAAGAGAGACTTTATAGCCTATTGCTTCAACGAGTTAAATCCGCAGTATTTAGAGGAAATCATTTTAGCAACTATCAATACGAAATAACAATGAGAACAATAACAAGAGAATATAGCATCTTCCCGATACACGAATTATCGGCAGATGCACAGCAAAAAGCCTATTACAAATGGATTGAAGATAGGGAGTATTCCTATTCAAGCGACAACCGCAACACGATGGAGCAGTTTGAAGAACTATTCAACATAGATGTCCGCAGATGGAGTTATGATAGTTGCACTTACAATTATAGCTTTTTCACCTCTTTGTCGGCAGAGGTCGAGGAACTTTGCGGAGTACGTTTGGCAACATACATTATCAATAACCATTGGCATAAGCTATACACGCCAAAGATTTATTGGGGCAAGACATCCGTAGGCACAACTACCAAAAAACGGTTAAGCCGAGTATTTCGCAATGCAGATTGTACCCTAACAGGATATTGTGCCGATTGTGCCATTCTTGAACCGATATATGATTTTCTTAAACAGCCGGACAAGAACACCACCTATTTGCAACTAATGGACAAGTGTTTAGCGAGCTTCTTCCGCTTTTGCCGTGATGATATGCAGTACACGCAGAGCGAGGAAAATTTTCACGAAGAAAGCAACGCTAACGATTGGGAATACCTAAGCAACGGCACTCTATTCAATTAATCAACATAACACCCAAAGGATATGAAAGGTACAGAACATTTCAAGAGAGAGATACAGAGCTATTTAGAGCAACGTGCGGAGTATGACGAACTGTTTGCTCGTGCATATCGCAACCCATTGAAAAATATCGAGGATTGTGTTACATACATTCTAAACTATGTTCAGAAAAGTGGTTGTGCAGGTTTTTCAGACGATGAAATTTTCGGGCAAGCCGTGCATTTTTACGACGAAGCGGACATCGAAATCGGTAATCCGATAGACTGCAAAGTGGTAGTCAATCACCACGTAGAACTGACCGAAGAAGAAAAGGCGGAAGCACGGCAACAAGCCATCAAGCGAGCCGAGAACGAAGCATACGCCAAGTTGAAGCAACAACAAGAGAAAGCACTTGCAAAACGTGCCAAAGTAGAAGTTAAACCCCAACCCTCCTTATTCGATTTTTAAGCCATGAAACCAAAGAACAAATTTCAACAGCACATAATAGAGTTAAGCAAACGTTTACCTCAAATCACCGAACCGCAAAAGCGTTGGGCATACAAGCACTGTTTTGACCATATTGGCAAACGTAACGCAAAGGGTATAATCACTTGTTTGGAGTGCGGACACAAGTGGAACGGTGGTAACGGCTATCTTGCTGACACTCTTTTAGGTTGCGAGTGTCCCAACTGCTCCACCAAGTTGGAGGTAAATGCCACCAACAAAAGGGTATTCAAAGAAACGGAGTATTTCGGAATGATTACCACTTGCGGAGGGTATCAAGTTATACGATTTTTCTATATCAATGCTTACCGCAAGGCAGGACAACCAATCGAATACACCTGCACAGAGGTTGTTCAACGGTGGATAGCTCCCAACGGCAGAACAGCTACCGTTGCACGATTACGCCAAATGAGCATTATGTATTACGACCTTTGGGACATCTCATCAAGACTTGAAATCCGTCCTAATCACCGTTCACACGATATAAACCCTGCACAATTCTACCCTCGACAGAGGTTTATACCCGAAGTAACACGCAACGGATTTACGGGAGCATACCACAAAATAGCACCCTTTGACTTGTTCCGCTCAATCCTTACCGACAGCAAAGCCGAAACGCTACTCAAAGCAGGGCAATACAGCCTACTCAAATACCTTGTGAACAGCCAATCCGAAAGGGTTGCCAACTATTGGGCATCGGTGCGTATCGCAATCCGCAACGGCTACACGATTGAGGACGGCTCTATCTGGTGCGATTATATCGAGCAACTCAATTTCTTCGGCAAGGACACCAACAGCCCGAAATACGTTTGTCCCGACAATCTGCACCAGCAACACGACCTCTACACAAAGAGACGCAGGGCGTACAATGAACGACAGGAGTTGGAGCAGAAACGCAAAAAGGCACGAGAGAGCGAGGAGGAATTCAAAGAACTCAAAGCCAAGTTCTTCGGCATAGCCTTTACCGATGGCACTATCCAAGTGCGAGTATTGGAGAGCGTGGACGAATATATGGAGGAGGGCAAAGCGATGCACCATTGTGTTTTTGATGGCAGTTACTTTCTTCGTACCGACTCTTTGGTACTCTCTGCCACCATTGACGGCAAGCGCATCGAGACGGTGGAAATATCGCTTAAAACTCTCAAAGTGGTACAGAGCAGAGGTGTATGTAACAAGAACACCGAACACCACGACCGCATCGTAAAACTCGTAAATAAGAATATCAAACAAATCCGTAGCCGTATGGCTGCATAAAACCCTAAGAATATGAATGTAACAATCGAATCAATGATAGACACCTGCAACAATGACACCCTGCTATCATTTGCCCAGTTAATCCATATCGGTATAAACTGCACCAATGAAACAGAGTTAAAAGATGCGGTGAAATCTTTGCCCTATATCTCCTTTGCCCATCATTATTTTGCGTGGGGATTTGGGCGTAACCACTTTTGGGTAAAGCAACGCAAATCCCCAAATTCGGCAGAACTTAACAACAATCGAATTTTAATCGTAATCTTTTAATTTATATAGAGATGAAATCACTAAACAAAAACGGAGTATCCACTTGCACGGAATTGGGGCAAGAGAAGTATGTATATTTTAACCTTACCCCCAGACCGAGAAAACGTGGGCGATACTGCCAATACGACTACCGCCACACTGATGGCGAGTTATATAGTACCGTAGCCCCTTCTTTGGAAATATGCAGGGAGCGCAGAGATAAATGGTTAAACACTAAAAATAAAATTCAATAATATGATAGCAAAAACGATTTTACAGCAGATAGGTGGCAGAAGATTTGCCACCATGACAGGAAGTAAAGATTTTATAGATTTGGGAAACGGGTTACGGATGAACCTCTCACGGAACAAAACCTCCGCCAACAGACTTGATATTCTTCTCGATGAAGCAACAGATACTTACATCATGAGATTCTATCGACACTCATTCAGTAAAAAAACGCTGGAGGTAACAACAAAAGACATTGCACGCCATCAAGGTGTATATTGTGATATGCTTGAAGAAATATTTACTTCTATTACAGGATTATACACAAGATTTTAACTGCATACGGGCGGAGCAATCCGCCCGCTACTTTTGATTTCTAAGACTAAACCAAATAAATGCCAGAGAAATTGTAGTTAAAAGATGTAAATGCTATTTTTGGCTGGTATGCGCATAACATTCCGGTAGCGGAAATGACAAATATCCGTTACGAAGGATGTAAATGCGGTTCACTATTTCTTTTAGTAGGCATAATGCTTGGATTTCTAATTGGTGCAACCGCTATAAACTTTTTGATTAGCCTACATGGTTTAGCGAAACGGCACATTCCGCATATAGTTCGCCATTCAAAAAGTGCTTAAAGTTATGTAGCCAGCCGTTCAAAAGGAGTTCCCCGTCTAATGACGGCAAACATTCTTAGTATGAGTTTAAACTTCACGGCATTCATGGCTTTACGTTTGGTATCTGTATCTTTTTTATTTTTAGTTTTACGATTATAAAATCTGTTCATCTCTTTGTCATACTCGACGGCAGCTTTAGCAGCCTGTGACAAGTCAGCTTTCGCCAAAGAATCACAATGCCTTGAAGGTTTGGGCTTCCATTTCACACATTTGCCGGATGTTTTGGAATGGGGCGCCACTCCTACATAAGAGGCATACTGCCGGGCGCTTCCAAACGAAGTGAAATTTTCTGTATTGACAATGGTATCTATGGCATTGACAAAGGAAATACCGGGTATGGAACACAACAAATTGTAATTCTTTTCCAAATCTTCGTTTTCGGCAATGATTTGTCGCATCTGCTCTTCCACGGTTTCAATCTGTTTGGTCAATTCTTCCACTATTTTTAATTGCCGTTTCTTTTCCTCCTTGTAGCGGGAAACTTGTATTCTATTCAATAGCGACACACGCATTTCAACGTATGTTTTACGTTCCTTTTGCAGTGCTTCCAGCCGTATCAGGCTTTCTTCCGGTAATTTACTGGGAGAGAGCGTATCGGAGTACCGTGCAAGGTAATCTGCCAGTTTTGCCGAATCCAGCTGGTCGTTCTTATCCTTGCCGATGCCGGAACGGTAACGGACTTCCAACGGGTCTTCCATACGGTATTTCAACTTCCTGCTTTCAAGGAAACAACGTATGTTCCATGAGTAATATCCCGTATATTCCATCACAAAACTTGTTCGTTTAAGTACAATGCCTTGTTCTTTAATCCAAGACACCATTTCTTTAAATCCTTCAGCAGTATTGTAAAACTGTCTGTAAGGGAAATCTTTAAGTTTGGATTTTTCCACGTATACGGAAACATCCAATGTGTTTTTGCTCACGTCAATACCTGCGTACCATTGATTTTTCATAAATTTACAACGCTTGAAACGAAAGGAACAACCGACAAGAGGATATGAGCCACCATCTTTTAAAAGGTCGTTTTCCTATATTTCTATATTGGCATTATCCTCGTGCAGGAGAAGAAGACTATATCAATCACCAAGAGCTTCTGTCTAACAACAGGATAGTTCACTGCCTTCTCCCGGTGTTCCAATCTGATTAGAAACCGGGACAAAGGTAATGAATTCAAGCCAAGACAGTCCATATCATGAGCATGGTCTTATTCCCAAAAAGAAAGTCTGGTTCACTGTCCTGTATTGGAGTTATTAAGAAAGTCCATATCAGTGAAACGGTCTGTGTATACCCGAAAAGAAAGTTTGGTTCACCTTCTTAATATTGTATATTCTTATTTATAGGCATCCATCTTGACAAAAGGAGCCTGCCTCTTTATTACAGCAAACATTCTGAGTATCAATTTGAACTTAATTGCATTCATCACAATCCCGGTCTGTTTACCTTCAGCTTTTTTACGAAGCCAGTATGCCCTGATATCAGGGTCATGCTGTATAGTGGTGACAACCGCTATGGATAAGTCTGCTTTGGCTTGTTTAAATCCCATTTTAGATACTTTTGCTTTCCCACGGACGCTTGTGCCTGATTCTCTTCTGAAAGGTGCTACCGCTATGTAGCAGGCGTATTTTCTCGGATCTGTAATAGCCGTGAAATTCTCGGTCAGCACAATAGTTGTCAATGCATTTACACGACCGATACCTATTATGGAAGTAAGCAGACTATAGTTGTTCAGTAATGCCGTATCTTCTTTCAAAACATTGTCTATCTCTTCATCTGTCTGTTTTATATGGTAATGCATTTGTACTCGCATTTCTTCCTTACGATGCCGGGATGACTCCGTATCGTAAGCCGATATGTCATGAAGTTGTTGTTGGTATAATGTACTTTGCCTGACGTATTGTTTACGTTCAGCAAGCAAACGTTTGATTTTAAAATAGCTTTCGGAAGGCAACTTGGACGGTTCTAATAAACGATAATTCTGATAGCAATAAATCGCAATGCGAAAGGCATCCATTTGGTCGGTTTTTATACGTCCCAGACCTTTTATATTGGTAGGAATCTCATAACGATGCATTTTCATAGGATTTACCATATAATAAGTTATCTGTTGCTCTTCTATCCATAAGCGGAAAGAATGGGCGTATAGTCCCGTGTATTCCAGACAAAGACGAATGCCTTTCTTGGATATGCCGTTCTTCCCTAACCATGCAACAATACTTGCATACCCTTTAGGATTGTTAGGCACTTGGATATGCTTATTCCAATCCATACCTCCATCAAAGATTGCAATATCTAAAGTGTTCTTAGACACATCTATACCAATGCAGCATTCTTTCTTTTCCATCTTGATTTTTATTAAGTTTAGACAGAGATAAAGCAGGTAATCCTTTACAATATAATTGGACTAAATCAAAAGTTGGTTATTTAAACTGGACAGTGAGTTAGTTCTCCTTTTAACATCATTAAAGAATTATACTGCTCTATCATTCTGGATGCAAAACTAAAAGACAGTGAGCAGGCGGCACAAAAGTAGCAAAAAGCCCTCGTGAAACCCTCTGATTTTACAGAGGGTTATTTTTTGTGCCGTTATTTAGCTGATGAAACGGCAGATTTATAGTAGATTATACATCATCTTCTGAAAGAATATACGCATCGACCTCCAATTGATTAGTAAGGGTAACGTAGATTTTATCTCCCCGTTGTTCCACTCGTTCGATATTCTCAAAAGGAGCTATAACAGGTTTGTCGCCATAGAGGTAACACAACAAAATCCCCTCCTTGCAGTAACGAAAACCATCTATTTTATCATAGGGTTGTAAAGCCTGTTTTGCAGGGCTGTTATTGGCAAAATAGGCTGCCATAAGGGTGTGCAGGTTAATTACTGGCATACCTTTCTCTTTCGCACGTTCATAAACTCGTGCGGTATCACTATCTTGATTGCCGCAGTAACAAACCAGTTGAGAACAGTTTTCCAAGTCAGAATCGGATAGGTCGGTGATTAACTCAATATCCGTCTTTTCTCTTTGAAACATCCGCACAGCTTTGGCTGCTATCGTCTCAAAACCATCCGTCGTACCGATGAGGAATGTCCTAAAACCTTGTTGGTAGAGTGTAGCAACCAGCAGATAAGTCTCCGTTAGCAACACATTGATTAAATTGGCATCATTCGTATTAGACAATATTCGGGCGGTATTTGAACCGACAAAAGCAACGGTATTTTCTTTATTCATTTCCATTTTATGATTGGTTTTTATTTTGAGACTTACTATTGTGGAGCACCAATCTTCGGATATAAAAGAAGCACGGTACTCAACAAGTTCCATCCGTAGGTACGACCAAGCACCGTGCGACAAACAAGTTAAGCCCGTGCTAATTGGATATAGCACAAGCCTCACCTGTTTATTCTGTCGCTTAATTTGGTCGTTTCACGGATGCGAATAAACAGCTAAAAAGCCATTATTATATGTATGTTACTATTAAAATCATTTGCCCATAGGCGAATCGTTTTACGTTAATGAGTACAAAGTTAATGGATTGTTTGCAAATTCAAGCAGAATATAATTGGATTTTACAGCATTGCTTCTGCTTCACTCTCCTTTCCCGAATCGTTTTGCCAACTGAACTCCAATTCGTAGCGTTGCCCGAAGTTATCGTACACGTAGAGCGTCAGAGCTTGCTGGTCGGTACACCCAGAGGTGTAATAGAGCCGAAAGGTTTCCTTTTTGAGTGGATAGGTGTCGTTGGGTAGGAATACTGTGCCGTCTTCCATTTTTAGAGTGCCAACACCGTCAAATTGGAAGTAACCAATATAGAACTCCGCCTCTTTGTAGTTGCCCGACTTGTGGAGTTGCAGGCGGATTTCTGCCGTTTCTCCTTGTTTGATGCGCTTTTGCACAGGCATCGTTGATACTGAAAAGTCGTAGGCTTGCAGCACCTCTAATTTGTCATCGCAGGAGGTAAACAACATCCCGATGATTGATAGCATAAATGCTGATAATAATAGTGTAATCTTCATTGTTATTCTAATTTAGGATGAATTTTAGTCCCACTCCAAAGGTGGTTGCAAATTTTCCGATAGAGCTGCCCCAAAGCACACGTTCCCGTGCGTTGATGAGCAATACCACCCGGTCGGACAGGTAGGTTTCAAGCTCCAATGTGATAGCCCCGCCATAGATAAAGGCATCTTTGTTCATTAGTGTTGCCCCATCGGGCAGCAACTTATCCCCCCATCGGCTTGTCTCGTAGCCAACAAGTGCCGAGCCGCCAATGGATAGATGGAATGTTTTGGAATGGTCGGACAAGAAATTGAGGTAATATCCACCTTCTGCCGTGAATTGGGCTTTGGGTATCTGAATATCTTTGTATGCGTACTGCTTACTCAGATACTCACCACCAAAGACCCAGCGATTGCCGTTTTTGGTGTAAGTGGAAAGACCGATACCTGCGTAATAATTGAGTGGCTTTTGTATTCCATCGACAAAACCGCCTCGAAGTTCCAACCCCTGCATACCCGGTAGGCAGCGTTGGGCGTTTGCCTGCCCTGTGAGGGCAAGCAACGCTACTATAATAAATAACCAACGCTTCATCTTATTTCACTTTTAATTCGTTAATCACTCTGGCACGCACGATGTCCTCGTTCTCAATCACGAACGATTGGTGTCTGCCTCCGCTCTTTTCGTGAAGCTCCACGACCAACTGTTTATCTTCGGGAATGGTGAACTTTTCCATTGTGAAGATGGTGCGTTCGTCCTTGTTTCCGGCTACACGAACGGCATAGTTGTATGCTCTCAAAGGGAAGATAACCTGTTCTTGGATGGCGGTACGTTTGGCAACTTTCTTGTCCACGATTTTGAAGGTGATAAAGTCAATGTCATAAGGCACGTTGGACGAGTTTTTAATCTGCGTATGGAAATACAGCAGCCCGTTATGCGTGTACAAACCACGTAACAAATACTGAATACCGAACGATTTTGCACCGATGTGTTTCACCTCACGGTTGTTGTTCTTGTGAATGGACTTCATAATCAGATGAACGAGCTTCGGGGACTCGCTGCCGAGTTCCTGCAAATAAACATCGAGTGCATTGTTCGGACGATTGACTGTGCTACCGTCGTGGATAAAGTCTTTCATCTCGATGTTAAGCAACAACGGTTCATCGGCATATTTAACGTTGAACGTATAAAAACTGCCGCTTTCGGTAATGACCGAAATATTGGTTTCGGTGCGGAAGTTCTTAACCGTTGCTTTGACACGGATTACATTTTCCGCCCCGTCCGCTTTACCTGCAATGAGGTTGGGTGAACCCAAATCCACATACCTGACCGCCGACGGGAAGATGATATGTACCGTCTTGTCATATGATACTTCCAATCCATACGGGGGTATCATGCGGTCATAAGTTACTTTCTTGGTCAGACCTTCAAAAAGGTCGCCTGTTGATTCCTGTGCGTTTGCACTTACAATGCCCAGCATCAGGGCGATAGCTAACATTACTTTTTTCATTTTACTTTGGATTTTAGTGGTGGGGTCGCAACGGCGACTCCGAATTATTAATTGAGTTACTGTTTATTTTGGTAGAGCATCAAACTGTACCCTGCTTTCAAATGGACTTTAATCGTTCGCATTTTCTTGGCGATATACTGCGATGTGCCTTGTATAGCTCCCTTGCCCAAATCGGTCAATAGTTGATTGCCCGCACTCTGTTGGTTCAGATTAATGGTCGTTCCGAGGTTGCCACCCAGATTGGCGGCTATCTCTTTAATAGCATCCACCTCCATTGAACCGGGAATGAAAATTCCCTCCTGACCGTCGCTGTCGATAACCGTCAGCTCCACCGGAATAATCAGCCCTTTGTACTCCAATGAATTGATAGAGATACCGAGCCTTTCGCCTGCAATCTTGCCCATTCCCGTAACAAGTGCATTTTTCGGTATGACCGTTTCACCTGCCCTCATCGGCTCTAACAATCGCATTCGCACCGCTTGACCGTCTGTGATGGTTTGGTTTTCGTGGATGCACGCCTTGATGGTGTTTTTCTCCGACTGTCCCGTTATACCGACTGCCGTATGAAATCCCATATTTCGCTCCCGTGAGTATTCGGCAATGAATACCGAATCACTCATCGGTTGCGACAACCCCGACACCACACGTTCCCGAACCTCGCTGATAGTGTTCATTTGCGCCTTGCCGTTTTTATAGGCTTCGGTCTGCTTGGTGTTCGCCGGAGTGGTAGTTACGTTAGATGGCTGCCCCAGCATCGGTTGCCCTTGACCTCCCGACGGCATATACTTTGCCGCCAACTGATAGGACTTTTCAAGTAAAGCCAACTGCTCGTCCGCTGTTTCCTTCTCCGTCTGACGGTTATACGCCATCTCTCGAAGTTCTTCCAGCTCCTTGCGCATCTCTTCCTTTTCGGGATCTTCTTTCGGCTGCTCGTAGAAGTTACCCAACGTGCGGTTGATGTCCTTGTAGGCGTTTGCCGAAGCGTGGATAGTCTCTTTCGGTCGGACACTGCCGCCACCTCCGCCATAGCTACGCTTTGGTTCTTGTGGTTCGTCGAAACTCGGCATCTCTGCATCCTCATCTTCGCCACCCCCGAACATCGAAGCCAAATCCTGCATTTGATTTCTGCGTTCCTCCTGTTTGCGGTTCAACATATCCTGCTCGTAGGCGGTCTGCTTATCGTCCACCAACTTGTTGTCGGTCGGAATAGGAACATCGGTATTGAAACCCACCTGCTCCTGCGCTTTCTCCGTTTCCGATGGGGCGAAAATCAGCCACATCACAACGATGAAAACAATACCCATCAACGGGTAGATGATAAACTTCTTTTGCTTTTGTCGCTGCTCTTCGGTCAGATCCTTTTTGGGTTTGTCCGGCTCTTTGGGCGGCTTTACCTCGTTTTTAATCTCTTGCGATTGTTCCATTGTCGTAGATGTTTAATTGGTTTATACTATCTCGTTTTTGCAGTTCGAGCATTTGGATATGCTCAATCTCGATGCGCTGTCCCTCGTTCTTTCCGATGTTGTAAATCGCACTCACAAAGATGTAAACGGAGGCGATACCGAAGAAAAGGAACATCGTAAGCAGCACTGCCAGTCGCTTACCGGGCGTTATCTGTCCGCACAGACGGCGTAGATTATCATCTACCCAGTCCTGTATCTTTCTTACATACTTGCCTATCATCGCTTTTGAGTTTTTATATCCTTGTTCTCGATGATTTCAAAGGCTTCGATGATAAATCCGTGCGGATTATTGTCGGAGCGGACGGAGTTCAGCAGGTTGCACCTTGTGATAAGACTGCGTTCCGTTACGTTGCTCTCACGGATAATCATTTGCCGTGCGTAGGTTACCGCCTTGTATGGATAGCTGTCGAAGTTGCACGACACACTATCCACCTGCACCACCTGATTGACGTTACCCGAAATGATACGGTTGTAGTACCCCTTTTCAGCAAAGTCGTTGTAGTGTATAAAGGCACTCTTATCGGCAAGTTGCAACGCCCGTTTGATATTTCCCTCTATCGCTGATTTGTCGGGAGAAAGGGTGAAAAACAGTTCGTGAAACCGCTTGATGTGTTCCCTTGCTTCGACCGGACGGTTCTGCGATAAGTCTTGCGAAAGGGCAAGCATCAACGATTTACCGCCGTCCAACACATAGATTTTTTGTCTCTGTGCTTCGGCAAAGGAGTAGGAACTCCACACGGAGTAACCCACAATCCCGGCACACAAGCAGACAAAGACAATCCCGAACAAGCGGATTTGCTTGAAGCTCGTTTCGATGTTCTTTAATGACTTAAATTCCATTGTTTTACATTTTTAATTGATTCATTATTTCTTGCCAAATGCTTTCTTAACTCCGTTAATCGCATTACTTCCCATATTTTTGGCGGCTTGACCTGCACGTCCTGCCAAATTACCCGCTACCGCACCTGCCGCACCACCAACCGCTGCACCAGTTCTTCCGGCAACCTGATTAATCGGACGGGCAGCACTGCCAACACCTCCTGCCTGTATTACCCAACTTGCGACGGTCGGAATGGTGAAGTAGCCCAAAATACCGATGATGAGAAACACGATATAAACTCCGTTGCTTGCCTCAATCGAAAAATTGGGGTTGTTCTGCAATTCGGAAATGTCGTTTTGGAGCATCAACACTTGGATTTTCGCCAATACGCTACTGAACAAATCCGATACGGGAAGCCACATATATATCTGTATGTAGCGACACATCCATTGCGAAAGCGTGCTTTGAAAACCATCCCAGACCGAGATGCCAAAGGCTATCGGGCCGAGTATGGCAAGCACAATCAAAAAGAACGTGCGAAGCGTGTCGATTAGCAAGGCGGCAGCAGCAAAAAGCAATTCCAAAATCTCACGAAAAAAATCACGTATTGATTTTTTCATCTGGTACATACTTCTTTCCACATACATCCCTGCCATCGTAATCATATCTTCCGGGCCCCAACCGAGTTCTTCCAACTGCTTGTCGAACTCCTCGTTGCTCACCAGATAGGCGGTTTCGGGATTTCGCATCATTGCCTCATATTCCAATTTGTCTTTCTGTTCCCGATACTTGTTCATATCCATAGTCTGCGACTCAAGCATCTTGTGCGTGCCTTGCACGATGGGGCTTAGAATGGTATTCATCGTACCGAGAACCAAAGTCGGGAAAAACATAATGCAGATACCGATGGCGAACGGGCGGAGCATCGGGTACACGTCGATGGGTTCAGCTCTGGCAAGGGACTGCCACACACGGATTGCCACATAAATGAGTGCCCCAAGCCCGGCAATTCCCTTTGCCACCCCCGCCATATTAGCGCAGAGGGGCATCATCTCTACATAGAGGTTGCGGAGAATCTGATGTAAGTTTTCAAATTCCATACGCTTACCAATATCTGTCGTTAGCACTGCCGTAGAGAGCCATCACACGGTCGGTATCGCCCGATTTTCTTGCACGCAGATAGCTCACGGCGATATTCTTATTGGTGTAGTAACTCACCAGATTGCGATACCGTTTGACTGAGTTGTAGCACCTGTCCACTACATCCATTCGCTCCTTATCGCTGAGTGAAAGCGTGGTGATATTCACCACCTCTTTCATCTCTTGCAACACGCCGTTACTCTCTTCCAACAGCTTGGTATAGCCAAAAGCAATGGCTCCGAGTTCTTCTACCGAATAGTTCGGATCACGCAGCATCTTTTGGAAACTGATAACATACACATCGGAGATTTCACCAATCATCAAGATGGTCTGCTGAACCTTACGGGCATCCTTAACTAAGTTATTTACAGACTTTAACGCATCATAATATTTTTTACCCTGCTCATAGATCTTTACGGTTTCCTTGAAATTACTTAGCATATTGGAAGCCGTCGAAGAGGTCTGAATAATCTGCTTGGTCGTGTTCACGATACCCTGCGCCAGATTGGTAGGGTCGGTTACCACCCATTGGGCTTGTGAGGGCAAGGCGAAGGATACCAACGCCATTGCCATAAATAAAAATCGCTTCATATTACTTTGGATTTTAGTGGTTACTACTGTTTCTCGCTGGCTCTCGTGTAATCACCATTGGGTGAAAAGGTCAATACATCGGTTGCCTCGTTGTAGGCAACATCAATTCGGAACCCCGTATTGATAAAAAGATTGCCATTTTCCTCTACCAGCAGGTAGGTTTCGGGCTTTACTTTTCGGGTAACACCTGTTTTTTTGAACACCGTTACTTTGTAGTGTTCGCCCTCTTTGAAGATTAGCACGTCGGGCTTGTTTGCTACACTTACCCAGTTACCGCAGAGCTTCGATAAGTCGTTCTCCTTTATCTCCCCGCAAGCGGTCAGAAACAGGGAAGTCAGGGCAAGGGTATATTTAGCCAACTCTAAAAGTCGGCTCTTTGAAATGGTCGTCATGTTGTTGGATTTTAATTGTTTTTACTACGTCGCCTGTCGGCAAGTTGCTTGATGGCAAGCTCTATATCTCCAAGCTCATCGGCAAGTGCCATTACCTCCATCTTTTCGGTTTCCTCCGTGGAAAAGGTCAAATACTCTTCGACGGAAACTTCCGTAGCGTACACCGCCGATTGCGTTCCACCGAGTCCGATCCACACCTCTTTATAAAGTCGGGACGGATTGTTTGCCATATTAATGGAGAGGATTTGTCCCCGCTCCTTATCCGTCAGACCGAGCAGATTTTGGATGCTGTCGAACTTGTTCATATACTTTCGTTGGTCGAGCAGGATTTTGCAGTCCGAGTTATTGATGATGGCTTCTTTCACTACCGGAGAGCTGATAATATCATCCACCTCTTGCGTTACTACGATGGCTTCACCGAAGTATTTACGGACGGTTTTATACATATATTTCAGGTACTCACTCATGCTCGGAGAGGAAAGAGCCTTCCACGCTTCTTCCACAATAAGTTGTTTGCGAATACCCTTTAACCGCCTCATTTTGTTGATAAAAGCCTCCATAATAATGATGGTTACAACGGGGAAAAGTTCTTTATTTTCCTTGATGGCATCAATTTCAAAGACTATAAATCGCTTACCGAGCAAGTCGATATTTTTATCGGAGTTCAACAAAAAGTCAAAGCGTCCACCGCTGTAATATTGCCGCAGCGTGGTTAGGAAATTGTCGATATTGAAATCCTCCTTACTCACCTTGATGGCTCGCTCTTCCAACTCCGAACGATAGGTATCACGCATAAACTCGTAGAACGTGTTGAAGTTGGGAACGATACTGCGGTCTGCCTTGATGCGGTTGATGTATGCCGTTACCGCACTACCCAATTCGCCCGATTCTGTTTTGGAAATCTTATCGTCCTCGCTCTTCCACAAGGTCAGCAACAATGTTTTTATACTATCCTTTTTCTCCACGTCGAACACAAGGTCGTCGGTGTAAAAAGGATTGAAGCTGATTGGTTTATCCTCCGTGTAGGTGAAGTAAATCCCATCTTCCCCTTTGGTTTTTTTGTTTATCATCTCGCACAAGCCCTGATAGGAGTTACCCGTATCCACCAACACCACGTGCGTGCCCTGCTCGTAATATTGGCGCACCATGTGATTCATAAAGAACGACTTTCCCGAACCACTCGGCCCAAGTACGAACTTGTTACGATTGGTCGTGATACCTTTCTTCATAGGTAAATCGGAAATATCCACGTGCAGCGGTTTGCCCGTAAGTCTATCTACCATCTTGATACCAAAGGGAGACGGAGAGTTTTTGTAGTTAGTTTCCTCGGTGAAGAAGCAAACCGCCTGTTCGATGAACGTGTAGAAACTCTCTTCCGCCGGAAAGTCGGCAGCATTGCCGGGTATTCCCGCCCAGAACAAAGTTGGTGTATCAACGGTGTTGTGGCGTGGCTTGCACTCCATTAACGCCAACTGGCTACCCACCTCATTTTTGATTTGTTTGAGTTCCTCTCTATCATCCGACCACGCCATCACGTTGCAATGGCATCGTACCGAAGTCAGCCCGAAACTGTGCGCCTCGTTCAGATACTCGTCGATCCACTCTTTGTTAATTTGGTTGGAGCGGCTATACCTCGAAAGGGAGTGCATATTTTTCGCCATCTTCTCGAACTTCTGCAAGTTGGCGGCACTATCGTCAATAAACACATACTGGTTAAAAATGTGGTTACAGGATAGCATCAATCCAATGGGTGCGGCAAATGACAAGCGGCAGTCGCTTCTATCGGTAGATAGTTTTTCGTACCGCATATCCGTCATTACATTACCCGGCAGATCTTCCACATCCGAGAGCGTATGCAGGCAGAGGATATTATCGCCGATTTTCATCTCGTCGGCTCCCAGTGCCACATCTTTTAATGTAGTGGTGTCGGTTTGCGAGAGTGAAAAATACTTTTCCACAATTCCGGCTTGCGACTCCGTGCCTACAATCTCATCGGTGGTCAGACGGTGCAGTTTGATAAATCCGCTCTCGTTCATAATCGAGGCAAACTGCCCAACGGCTTCAATGAACTTCGTCATTGCCTCCTTGTCCTTAATCTCCTTCGGAACAATGAACCCACGACACAGCGTATTGAAGCTACTTTGCGTGCGGCTTCGCTCCTTTGTCGTTTTCGTCAGGAACAGGTAGCAATAATGATTAAGGTATGGACGCTCGTTAAAATGCCGCTCGAACGAACGGGAGAGGAAACTGATGTCCTCTTTATCCGTTTGCGGCTTGTAATTTTCCTTGATAAAGATGTCCTGCTTGTGGACTATCGAATAGTCCGGCAACACTTTCATCGCCTTGACCCAAGCCGAGTGTATCGCCTCGTACTCCGTAGACGTTACGGTGTAGAGTTCGGGCAGCTCCACCCGAAACCCGACCGTTACATCGGCATCCTTGCTCACGATTACATCGTGTTCCACCGAAAGCAAGGGAAACTTGCTCTCTAAGGTTGTTGCTTTTAATATATTTCTCATCTTGTTCTTCTTATTATAATGTATAGAGAATTAAGAAGGTCTGCGACCTCTTTTGAATAGTCTGGGGATTTTGCGACGGTTGATGATGTATCTTGGGTGACTGCTTCGGGCTTGCACTTTCATTAGTCCATGTTCGCCGTATTTGGCGTTCAGGGCGAAGGTCTGCCACACCAGAACTGTTGCGGCGACCAGCCCGAACCCAATACAAACCCATTGGTTGATGCCAACCATATACATAATCACAAAGAGTATAAAGAGTGCCAGCAACCCACCCACGAAGATGAATAGGTACTGTGCTTTGAGGCTCTTAAACTCAACCGACTTCCCAATCCCTCTGTTGATTGAAAACTCAGCCATAACTTGATTATAAGAAGAATGAGCGGAGAATAGTGGCAGCTACAATCAGGAAGATACAAGCTCCGAACCAGCTTGCGGCAGTCTTCGAGGTGTCGGGGTCTCCACTCGAAAACTTGCCATACACCTTGACTCCACCAATGAGTCCCACCACTGCGCCGATGGCGTAGATCAATTTCGTGACCGGATCGAAATACGAAGTTACCATACTTGTGGCTTCGGTGATACCCGCCATACCGTTGCCTTGTGCGAATGCACTACTTGCAGCCATCATAAAGGCTGCGGAGAACAAAATCTGTTTTTTAGTCATAAATACTTTTTTAAGTTGTGCTACCGGACGGAGTTGGATAGGCTCTGTTCCCGACAGCGGTTAATACTGTTTTTACTGTGGATTTTAGTGGTGGCACTTCGTTCAACCGTACTCTTTCTGTTTCATTGTTCTTTACTTTTTAATCGTTATACAAAATCCCGGATGTCGAACCCGCTAATGTCGGCAGGCACTTTCACCTCGGCTTTATTTTGGGGATGGACTGAAACCTCAACCGCTTCCCCCTCCCCAGAGATAGGCTTATTTAAGATTTCGTCCATTAACCCCGATATTCTTTTTGCCCTCTCAGAGCTATTTCTTATTATCTTATTAAATAGTTCGTCTCCTTCCATATTCGTAAAAATCTGTCCTGCCGTCTTTCGCTCTTGCGGTGTGGCACTTGGATCATCGGCAACCTTTAATGCAGCACCGATTTCCTCGAAGCTGGCTCCGGTCGCATATTGCCCTCTTGGTTGTTCTTCGTCATCTTCGTATTCCTGTGGTACATCGGAACTCCGAATATCTTCAAACGCCTCATCTACCTTATCATCCGGTAACCGTGCCGATGGTGCTTCTTCCGCTTCGTCGGCAAATGTAGCGGCTATATCTGTAATAACCTCACCTTCAGGCTCAATGGCGGTACTTGGCGGTTCGTTGGCGGTTGTTGGCGGTTTTCTCTCCATTTTGAAGTGGCTCTTTCCAACAATTCCGTCCTCTCTCTTGGGTAGCTTGGTTGATGGGCGTTCTTCAACCGGAACATCGTTTTTCTTCTTTCGCCAGAACAAGATATAGGTAACCAACCACGTATTGTAGAGTAGCAATAGGCATATCAGTAGTGTTTCCATAGGCTTATATCAAATCTTTTACTTGTTTGTGATAAAGGGTATTTATTTCATCCCGATGCTCATTCAGATGTTCCAACAATACATTATCTATATAGCCACCAATGGTTGTCTCCCCGTTGGAAAGCACGTTTACCATTTTGGCTATCTTTTGATGCACATCCCGGCTGATATAGACACATTGGCGTGTCTGGATTTCTTTTGGAGCCAAAAAGGTCTTTATTGTTCTCTTTTTCATATCAGTAAACCTCTTCATAATGTTTTTTGTATAATTTCTTAATTTCCTCTTCGTACTGGTCAAAGTGTTGAGCTAATACGTGGTCAATGTAACCAAACAAGGATAATTTGTTTTTTCCTATCACTTGAATAATCCGCAAAATACGGTCGTGATAATCCTGCCGTACGTAAACGAGCTTACCTGAACGAGCCGACATATTCGTATTCTGAATAAATCGTTGCATATACTCATCCTCGCCCTCTGTTTTTTTACTTCGAGATACATCCTTTACTTTGGGGATAGGCGGAGCATCGTCTGACCCCTCCACTTGTTGCACCTCCACTGGAGCAGGAGTTGGTGTTGGAGCAGGCGGAGTGGGTATGGGTGCAAATGGCGTATCTGGACGCAGTGAGTTGATGATAGAGGTTGCATCCATATCTACTTGAAACTTTTTTGCCATGCCTTACTCTTTTATGATGGTTAATATCTCGTCTGCCAATAAATCCAGATTACTGCCTTTAATCAATACTCTGTCGGGTGGAAAGAGCGTAGAGCGAAACAGGGCTTTATTGCCATCCTCCATAGCCTCCCTGCGAAAGCGTTTGCTATCGGGAAGAACTGTTTTCAAAATAGAAACTCCCATTTCAGCCGCCACCGTCTCATAGATTCTGTATAGGTCGGTCTTCTCTCGACCATCTACCAAATTCCATAAGAGGTACAACCCCTTGATGTTTGACTTGCCGCTGCTGATTAGGTGGTCATTCACCATTGAGGCAAATTGCAGGGAGCTTTGCATCACTACACGGTCGGCAGCTATCGGGCAGAAAATATAGTCCATCGTGGCTATCGTATTGATGATACCCGTATTGTAGACCGTACCCGGCAGGTCAAAAAAGATAATGTCAAGTGGTGATGTTCCCGCCGTGCTAAGTTGCTCCGCAACCTTTCCCGCATCTTCGGGGCGACTCTCTAAGACAGGATAGGCTCTCTTCTGCAATCTTTTGAACTGCTCAAAAGCGGCTATTTTACTCCGCTCATTCTGTTCAATGTTTTTCAAATCCCGCTCCCGCATATCCTTGATGCTGAATTGAGGGAAGTCGCAATCTACGACTGCTACATTGAGTCCCTTGACATAGTGCATATAGCTTGCAACTAAAACTGTCAAAGTGGTTTTTCCTGCCCCTCCTTTTTGAGTGGAGAAGGCTACTAACAAAGGTTCATTCATGTTTCTAATTTTTATTGGTTATACAATCAGTTTATTTGTTTATTAATTTACTCTTTTGTTGATTGACAAATATGCCGACTAACCAATCATTTGATTAATTGTCTCATACACCTATTAGTCAGTTTGCAAATCAATCTATCTGTTTGTCGGTTTGTTAGTCGATTTATCAATTTACCGATTTACTGGTTTATCAATTAATCAGTCGAGTGATTTATCAGTTTATCAATTTACCGATTTATCGCTTGACTAATCAATCAATTTATTGGTTAATAATCCAGTTTGTTAATCAATCGACAAATAGGTTTCTCAATCAACTTGTCAGCAAATTAACAACGAATAATTAGCACTTGTATCACCTTTACCCCTCGTGGCGGTACTTGGCGGTTTGTTGGCGGTTATTGGCGGTTTGCTCATTGAAAATCAACCATATAAACCTCGTAACTTTGCACCCAAGCGACAAGGCTCACTGCCAACGCACGCCGCACCCATGAGATAAGCTCTCTACAATCCGTTTCCCAAACGGATTTTTGTTTTCAAACGAAAACAGCAAGGTGTGTATCGAGTAACTCGATACCTTTTGGGTTACTCCCAAAAGCCTTGCTCCGGCGGAGGGCTGGGCTTTTCCTCCGAAGTCGGAAGCCCTGTTTCATACCTGCGGTAAGCGTTAAGCCGTGGCTTATGTCGTGCCACTAAAATCCACAGTTAAATGAAAAAAGAGAAAAACAAGACCGGAGGCAAGCCTCCAAAGCCCGACAAGGCTACACATTGTATTATGGTACGCTTCACGAGCGAGGAATTTGCCCGATTTCTTACCCTCTACGAGCAGTCGGGCGTGTACGCCAAAGCCGTTTTTATCAAAGCCCGTGTCTTCTCCGAAGAGTTTCGGGTAGTTAAAATTGATAAGACACTGGTTGATTATTACACAAAACTATCCGCCCTGCACGCTCAATACAGAGCCGTCGGAGTCAATTACAACCAGACGGTAAGGGAGCTAAAGAGCCATTTTTCCGAGAAAAAAGCAATGGCACTGCTCTTCAGGTTGGAGAAACAGACCATCGAACTTGCCACATTGAGCCGCCAGATTTTGGGTTTAACCAACGAATTTCAACAGCGATGGTTGCCAAAATTAACGTAGGTAGTTCGCTTTACGGGGCGTTGTCTTACAATGGTGAAAAGGTAAACGAGGGCGAAGGGAAGCTACTTGTTGCTCACAAAGTGTTCGACCAAGGCGATGGGAAATTGGATATTGCCCGCTGCATGGAGGACTTCAAACGCTACATCCCGGAGCAGGTGCGAAGCGAGAAACCCATAGCACATATCTCGCTCAACCCACACCCCGACGATAAGCTGAACGATGCGGAACTAATGAACATCGCACAGGAATATATGGAGAAAATCGGTTACGGCAATCAGCCATACGTCGTGTTCAAGCATTCGGATATTAGCCGTGAGCACCTGCATATCGTTACGCTCAACGTGGACGAGAAAGGGAAGAAACTGAGCGACCGTTACATCCACCGCCGCAGTAAACGGGCGACTGATTCTTTGGAGCAGAAGTACGGACTGCACCCGTCGGGTAGCCGTCGGCAACGATTGGAGCAGGGAGCGTTATACAAGGTCAACCCGTCCGAGGGGAATGTGAAACGGCAGGTGGGTAATGTATTGAAACACCTATCCGGCAACTATCGTTTCCAGTCGCTCGGCGAATACCGTGCCTTGCTTTCTCTCTACAACATCACCGTTGAAGAGGCTCGTGGCGAGGTCGGCGGCAGGGTGTATCGGGGTTTTGTCTATTCGGCAACGGACGAGAAAGGGGATAAAGTCGGCAATCCGCTCAAAGCCTCCCGTTTTGGCAAACACGCCGGATATGATGCTTTCGACAAGCGGTGTGCCACCTCCAAAACCGAGATAGCCGAGAAGGATTTGGGTAAATACACCAAAGGGAAAGTGTTTGCCGCTATGCGACAATCATCTGGCAAAGAGGAATTAATCAAGAACCTCAAAGCCAAAGGTGTCGATGTGGTGTTTCGGGAAACCGACACGGGGAGGATATACGGTGCAACGTTCATCGACCACAACACCGGTTGTGTACTCAATGGCTCCCGCATGGGCAAAGAGCTTTCGGCAAATGCACTGGAAGAGTGGGTAGGTAGAAAAGAGGCACAAGCCGCGCGCTCCGGCAATGCCGCATCCGAGCCACAAAGCTATGTGCCGCAGCAACACGCACCGCACGAACAGCAACCCGAAGGGGATACAGTTGTCGGAGGTATGTTTGACCTGTCGATATTACCTGATGGCACAGACCCCGAGGAAGAAGCGTTCCGCCGCCGGATGCAACGCAAGAAAAAGAAGCGTCAAAGACGCACTTAACATTTTAATAATCAATTAAAAACAAAATTATGTCACAACAAGATGATGATTTAAGGGCATTAGCCAAGATAATGGATTTCTTACGAGCTGTAAGCATCCTGTTTGTAGTTATCAATATCTATTGGTATTGCTACGAAGCAATTAAAATGTGGGATGTAAACATCGGTGTGGTCGATAAAATCCTGATGAACTTCCACACCACCGCCGGACTATTCGGGAGCATCGTTTACACCAAACTGTTTGCCGTTCTATTGCTCGGACTCTCCTGTCTGGGCACATCGGGCGTAAAGGAGGAAAAAATCACGTGGGCGAAGATCTGGACGTTTATGGGTGTGGGCTTTGTCTTCTTTTTCCTCAATTGGTGGATTCTCTCGCTGCCATTGGCAGTGGAGGCAAACACCGCACTTTATCTGTTTACGATGACGGTCGGTTATATCTGCCTGTTGATGTCGGGGCTTTACATGAGCCGCCTACTCAAAAACAACCTGATGGACGACGTTTTCAACCAAGAAAACGAATCGTTCATGCAGGAAACCCGCTTGCTTGAAAACGAGTTCTCCATCAACCTGCCCACCCGTTTCTACTATAAAAAGAAATGGAACAACGGATGGATTAATGTTGTAAATCCGTTTCGTGCGTCCATCGTATTAGGTACGCCGGGTAGCGGAAAATCATACGCCGTGGTAAACAGTTTCATCAAACAGCAGATTGAAAAGGGCTATTCGCAGTACGTGTACGACTTCAAGTACCCCGACCTGTCTACCATTGCTTACAACCACCTGATTAACAATTTAGACGGCTACAAAGTTAAGCCGAAGTTCTACGTGATTAACTTCGACGACCCCCGCCGCAGCCACCGTTGCAACCCCATTCACCCGGACTTCATGGAGGATATTACCGATGCTTACGAATCGGCATACACCATCATGCTCAACCTCAATAAAACGTGGGTGCAGAAGCAGGGCGATTTCTTCGTAGAGTCTCCGATTATCCTGTTCGCCAGTATAATCTGGTATCTGAAAATCTACGAGGGCGGCAAGTATTGCACCTTCCCGCACGCTATTGAGTTCCTGAACCGTCGGTACGAAGATATATTCCCTATCCTGACCTCTTATCCCGACCTCGAAAACTACCTCTCGCCCTTTATGGATGCGTGGCTCGGCGGAGCGGCTGAACAATTGCAGGGGCAAATCGCATCGGCAAAAATCCCGCTTTCCCGTATGATTTCACCGCAACTCTATTGGGTGATGTCCGATAGCGAATTTACGTTGGATATTAACAATCCCGAAGAACCAAAGATTTTGTGCGTTGGCAATAACCCCGACCGCCAGAACATCTACGGTGCAGCATTGGGGCTTTACAACTCCCGCATCGTGAAGCTCATTAATAAGAAAGGTATGCTGAAAAGTTCGGTTATCATCGACGAGCTACCGACCATCTATTTTAAGGGATTGGATAACCTGATTGCCACCGCCCGAAGCAACAAAGTTGCCGTCTGTCTGGGCTTTCAGGACTTCAGCCAGTTGGTGCGTGACTACGGCGACAAAGAGGCGAAAGTCGTGATGAACACCGTCGGCAACATCTTCTCCGGTCAGGTGGTAGGCGAAACCGCCAAAAACCTTTCCGAGCGGTTCGGTAAGGTATTACAGAAACGCCAATCCATCACCATCAACCGCCAAGACAAATCCACCTCTATCAATACCCAGATGGATAGCCTAATACCACCCAGCAAGATTTCCGGTTTGACACAGGGTATGTTTGTCGGCTCCGTATCGGATAACTTCACGGAACGTATCGAGCAAAAGATTTTCCATTGTGAGATTGTTGTGGACTCCGAAAAAGTGAAACGGGAAGAATCCGCTTACAAGAAAATCCCTATCATTACCGACTTTACCGACTCGGACGGCAACGACCGTATGAAGGAGCAGATTAAGGAAAACTACGACCGCATCAAAGCCGATGTCAAACAGATCGTGGCGGACGAACTCAAACGCATCGCCGACAATCCAGAACTGGCACACCTGATACAGCAAAAGTAGCCCCTTAAAACAGCAACGGCAGTAACCCTCAAAAGTTACTGCCGCTATTTTAGTTCGGTCTTATCTCCGCTTCTTCTCTTTCTCCTCGTCCCGCTCCATCCGCTTGTTCAACTCCTTACTCATCTTGTCAAGAAAATAAGTACGATTTGCATTCTTGCGGTGTTTTATATCGGCATAAGTTCCGTAGCACTCCCGTAGATCCACCCCGAGCAGCGTGCCGAAGAAGGTGGCTAATTCCGTAATCGGGACTTCGCCGTTGTTGATACACTTCACCTCGTATAGGGCATAAATCAGCTCCACCAGTTCAACCACAGTGCCAGTCCATTGGAACGAACCTTTGACTTTCAGCAACTCGACCAAATCTCCATCGGAACTGTTTTTCAGGCAGGTTCGCCGGAAGGAAAGAAAGGCATATAGCATCTCCATTGCAATGATACGGGCAACCAGATGGTCGTATCCGGTGGAGAACGCCGGATCTTCGTCAAATTGGCAAACATCCACATCAATCGTGTTTTCTTGCTGACCTCGCAGAAAATAGTGCCGATCCATGTGGGAACCACCGCTCCGGTAATACTGGAAAAATGCCACGTGGCGGTCAAAAAACTTCTTCAATTCTTCCTGTTTCTTTTCGTAATAACCCTCCAATTCCTCTTCGCCCAGTGGACGTTGGCTCTCGATACGCAGTATCTTGTGGAAGTAGATCAGCCAGCCCACAAGAGTTGGTTTGTAACGTTTGAAAAAGATTATCTCTTCTGTCTCGTCGTTGAAAGGGGCACAGCATACAAACTCTTTCAGTTCCGACATTTTCTCTTTCAGGAAAACAATAATTGCCTTACAATCCTTAATGATATGTTTTCCATTCAGGTCGATGGCCGACACCCGTCTGTCCACCTCCTGCATAATTTCCTCATACTTTTTTTGCATCAAAAATTCTTTTATCTAATTTTTGTGCAAAGGTACGAATATCAGCATCTAACCCTTTTTCTTATTGTTTGCATATCCTTTCTCAAATTGAGCAAGTTTATTATATTATTTCGCTTGCATCTTTTTTCGCAGGTTCGATGGAGAATCGCCAAGATATTTCCTGCAAAAGTTACTCATATTTGCAGGGGTTGAGAAGTTGAACTCATCTATAATATCTACAAAGGGAATGTATTCCTGTGCAAGGCGGAATTTGATGTGTTCCGCCCGTTTTTGTATCAACCATCGGTAGACAGGTGTACCGAACTCGCTTTTGAACACTCTACGAAAGGTGTGTACCCCATATCCGCATAAATCGGCTAATTCTTCGGTGTTGTTGGCTTTGCGATAGTGGGTCAATACAAGGCTCTTGAATGGCACTTGCTCGTCGGTCATCGGGTGGAAGAACGAACGGAGCTCTTCGGCGGAGTAATAGCGAGTGAATACCCAAATCAATTCTTTGTGCTTCAAATTCCATATGTGTGGGTCGTATGTTTTATCGTTAATATAAGACAAAATACTGTCCATCAATATATGTAATGAATTGGGGATAGACAACTTGCAACAAAAGTTTCTCTTATCCTTATGCCGATGGCTATAAAGAAATGATAAGATACAGTTTTCAGGTTGGCATACAGTATTGTTGAACTTATGTATAAACAGTGTCACATCACTTAAAACCGTACCACTACATTCACTCATGCGAGGAATGAACATTATTTCACCAGCACATAAGATTTCATCAAGGAAAAGAGTGCTACTAATGCATATTTGACCAGATTGACAGTAGACTAAATAATTAGTGGTAAAGTCAATATTGGATATAGCAGTCCCTGCCGTGTACTTTTTTATATCGAAACAACAATCATTCGGGCTTTCATTACAAAACCATTTTATTTCATTTTTCATACCAATTCCATCTGTTTAATTTACAGGCAATTGAAAATAGAGGGAATTTTATCTCCCTCTATTTCTGATGCAATGTGATATTTTAATCTAATTGTTCTACTTTTCATTGGAGTAAAATATGTAAGGAAAGGCTCCGAACAACAGTACAGAACAAAGCATTTCACCCAGAGGGAAATAGTTATAGAAACAATGTTCACCTCCACACCTTGAAACGAAATACCAGAAACAAAAACCAGTAAATAGTCCTGCGGTTATACTCGCTATTACCAGCCATTTCGGTGGCTGTTTTTCTCTGCTTTTATGCTTTTCACCTTTTCGTTCCAATGCTCGTCTATCCCTGCGTTTCATTACAATTCCACAGCTGATAGCTCGGCAAATGCCTTTTGATAATCCAATTCTGCCTGTAAAGCCTGGCTGACAGTATTGTAGTATAGTCCGATTTCTACGATATAATCCAGCATAGAAATTTGTCCAGTGTCAAGTGCTCGTTTTAGGAGTGTGCTATTATTAGCATTAGTCAGTGATGCACGATAGTTTTCCGCTGTATTCTTCAGCCCAAGCGTGCGAGCATATAGAATTTCAAGCTGGCTGAAAAACTGCTGTTTAGCATCTGTCTGCCTAGATTCAGCAGCACGAACAGCCGTTTTCGCTTGTTTTACTCTGTTCTTATTAGACCATAGAGGAACAGAGACTCCGACAGAAACACCCTGATAACGTTGCCCAACCACATTCTCACTCATAAATCCCGCTGAGAATGTAGGTAACCCCATCGACTTACTTAATGAAACTTGCTTCTTACTAAGTTCAATCTCTTGCTTTACATACGAAAGAACGGGGTTTTTATCTTCGGCAATCGTATACCATTGAACAAAATCAGTAGGCAGATCAATGGATGCAAATATAGAATCATCAAGCATTAGCTCCATACCTCCATTGAGCCTTGTGAGTTGCGAAATAACACTGTTCCGCTCCGTCTCAATACGAGATACTTCACCTTTTACGGTCGATAAATTAAGCTGAACATTGTTGTATTCCAACACGTTGCCTTCTCCACTATCAAGACGTTCTTTTTGCCCTGCCGCAATGGTTTCGGCATGTTCTAAACGTACAGCAAGTTCACTCAGTAAAGAGTTGTAATATATCAAATCTAAGCAATATTTTTTAGCTTCAAGGAGTATATTCATTCGGTCTGCCTTGTATTGCCATTCAACCAATTCATTCTTTCCATTGGCAACTTTACTTTTCAATCCCGATAGGGTTGCAATGTCAAAACTTTGAGAAACACTAACATCTTGACGATTACCAACCGAAGAAGGGTTTCCCCAGAGATAATTGAAACCTATCTCTGGGTCAGGCAAATATATGCCTGTTCTATTCTCCAATTTCTGTGCATCGGATGTTTCACGTAATGCTTTGAGCGTAGTGTTATTTTGCTCGATAGCCCCCAACACATCACTTATTTTATTTTGTGCAAATAGCGAACTTGTCGCTAAAATTGCCATAATGCTTACTATTATCTTTTTCATAATTTATGCCTCTTTAATTTCATCATCATTAATAACTTCTGCAACAATCTTCTTATTGGTAATTAGATACATTATTGGAATAATAAATCCATTAAGCAGCGTTGAAGTGAAAAGTCCTCCCAGAATAACCATTGCCATCGGGCTTTGAATCTCATTACCGGGAAGATCCCCTCCGATAGCCAGCGGAATCAATGCCAATCCTGAAGTAAGAGCAGTCATCAATATCGGATTCAGACGGTCTGCCGAACCATACATCACGCTGTCAAAGGCCGACATACCTTCGCTTTGCAAGTCGTTATAGCGAGAAATAAGTAGCATTCCATTACGAGTAGCAATACCAAAAAGTGATATGAATCCGATAATGGCGGGAATACTCACAACACCTCCTGTAAACCATATCACAAGAACTCCACCGATTAATGCCAATGGAAGATTAAGCAAAATAACCACAGATTGGGTAACACTTCTAAATTGATTGAACAACAACAAGAAAATAACCAATATAGAGAAGATAGAGGTAATCAGTAGCGTACGGGAAGCTGCTTGTTCGCTCTCAAATTGCCCACCGAATTCAACATGATAACCTTCCGGCAGTTCTATCTTTTCATCTACTATTTTTTGAATATCATTCACCACACCCAACAAATCACGTCCGGCAACATTCGCTGATACGACAATCTTACGTGCTACATTCTCACGATTGATTGTATTCGGACCAACCGATGAGGTTATTTCCGCAATATTGCTTAAAGGTACTTTACGTCCTTTGGCATCTACAATCAAGTTTTTAATTCTTTCTGCTGTCTCACGGCTTTCATCATTTACTTTTACTGTAAGATCAAAGGCTTTATTACCTTCATACACCTGTGAAACCACCTCTCCTGCAAGCATTACATTGACGATTTCGGCAAACTCAGGTAAAGAGAGTCCGTACTTTGCCAACACTTCACGTTTAGGTTCTATTTTTAACTGAGGACGCTCCACCTGTTGCTCGACATTCAAATCGGCGATACCTTCGACATCTTGTATCGCACCTTTGATTTGATTGCCAATAGAAAACATTCTATTTAAGTCTGTACCAAATAATTTGATGGCAATACTCGCACGGGTTCCAGATAGCATTGCATCAATGCGGTGCGTAATTGGTGCACCAACTTCAACATTTACTCCCGGAACATTTTTCATCTTTTCTCGAATTTCAGCCAGTACCTCATCTTTTGAACGCTTGTTCAAAACGAATGGAGCTTCAACCTCTGAAACATTCACACCTAATGCGTGTTCATCCAACTCGGCACGTCCGGTTTTACGACCTACGGTTTGAATTTCGGGGATTGTCAGTAACGCTTCTTCAACCATGCGACCAACTTTATCAGATTCGTCCAATGAAATACCGGGCAATGTGCTTACGCTCACAGTAAATGACCCTTCGTTGAAGGGAGGCAAAAAGCTGCGTCCCAGCGTAGAAAATATAACTATCGCTCCGACCATAGCAACTCCGGTAATCGACAATACAACTTTTTTGTTACGAAGTGCCAACGCCAGAATTTTAGTGTAACCCTCTTTGAGTTTACGAGCTATAAATGGCTCTTTTTCCAGTTTGTTCTCATTCTTC
Organism: uncultured Bacteroides sp.; assembly: GCA_902388365.1. Classification (GTDB taxonomy): domain Bacteria; phylum Bacteroidota; class Bacteroidia; order Bacteroidales; family Bacteroidaceae; genus Phocaeicola. The sequence continues at coordinate 45,379 of CABMPB010000014.1, forward strand.
TTACTTCCCAACAAATAGCTACACAATACTGGTGTAAGGGTCAAAGCCACCACAGTCGATGCACATAACGCTACGATAAATGCGATGCCAAGCGGAGCAAGCATACGCCCTTCCATACCTGAGAGGAAAAACAGCGGAACAAAGCTGGCAACAATGATAAGCGTGGAGTTCAAAATGGGCATACGCACCTCTTTCGAAGCTTCAAAGATTACAGACATAACTGTTTTGCGTTCCGCTTCCGGTTTATTTCTATTTTCTCGTAGTCGCTTAAATACATTCTCTACATCGACAATAGCATCATCAACGAGCGAGCCAATGGCGATTGCCATACCTCCCAAACTCATCGTGTTGATTGTAAGTCCCATCCATTTAAGGGCAAGTATCGAGGTTACCAATGCAAGCGGAATAGTGACTAATGATATAACAGTAGTGCGGACATTCATCAAGAAAATAAAGAGTACAATTACTACGAAAATACCACCCTCATACAATGATTTTTGTACATTGTCGATAGAATTTTCAATAAATCTTGACTGCCGATAGATATCGGTCGACATCTTCACATCAGTTGGAAGCGTTTTTTGCAATTCAGCAAGTGCTAGATCCAGTTTTTCAGTTAGTTCAAGTGTGCTGGTATTCGGCTGTTTAGTAATTGTCATTACAACAGCAGGTTCGGTACGGTAGGATGCTACCCCCATTTTTGGAGCACGATTACCAATTTTTACTTCTGCAATATTTTCCAGCAGTACAGGAACATCATCCACTGTTGTTACAGCAGCTTTTGAAAGAGCTTCAATTTTATCCGTCGAAAGAACGCCACGTATAATATACTCATTACCATATTCGTATAAGACACCTCCGGCGGCATTTTGATTCATATTTTGCACTACGGTGTTTACTTGGTTCAGACCGATACCATAATGTTTCATTTTTTCGGGATTCAACAGTATTTGATACTCTTTAATCTCTCCTCCCAAAACCGTTACTTGTGCTACGCCTCCCGTTGCCAGAATACGAGGACGAATTGTCCAGTCTGCAATGGTGCGTAATTCTTGTAATGAGGTGGTATCTGCGGTCAAAGCTACAAACATCAACTCTCCAAGAATAGATGATTGAGGACCTAACGTTGGATTCCCTACATTGGGAGGTAAAGCATCTTTGACAACCGCAAGTTTCTCAGAGACAATTTGTCGAGCCTTATAAATATCCGTTCCCCAATTAAACTCTACCCACACAATCGAAAAACCAGTAGTCGAGGAAGAACGTACACGCCGAACATCTGTAGCCCCATTAACTGCCGTTTCCACTGGAAACGAAACAAGGCGTTCAACCTCTTCAGGAGCCATGCCTTTGGCTTCGGTCATAACAACAACAGTCGGTGCATTCAAATCCGGGAACACATCCACTTCCATATTTGTAGCAGTATATGCACCTGCCAACATCAATAACACGGATGCCACAAGGACTACCAGACGGTTATTGAGTGAAAATTTTATTATCTTATTCAACATAATTCTGATTTTTAATGGATTAGTGATTATGACCGTCAGGTATAGCAGAAGAAGATGCAGCCAACTTAACTTGGGTCACTCCATTTGTTACAACTTTGTCTCCGCTCTTCAATCCTTTTACAATCTCTGCTCGAATGCCGTTGTTTTGTCCTACGGTTACCTCTTGCTTCTTAAAAGCCTCGTCTTCAATCTGAATATAAACGAAGTTTAGCCCTTGTTCCTCTGTTAAAGCAGATACGGGAACGGATAGAACGTTCTCTTTGGGTTGTGCCAATAGATAGACTTCCGCAAACGCTCCGGGTATGATATCACCGATATTATCAAATTCAAATGTTACGGGAATATAAAACGAAGTACTACTTGACGCTTTGCCGTAGGATAATAATTTTCCATTCAGGTCTGACATCTTATAAGCCGTTTTATCGTAGGCAGTTTTGAAGTTTGCACTATTGACGCTCTTCAAATGCTTGAAGTAATTTTCCGAAACCTCTGCTCTAAGTTGCAAACGTCTGTTTTGAGCAACTGTAGCAATCGGCTGCCCAACCGAAACGTATTCTCCTTGATTAACCAAACGATTCTTTATATATCCGTTTATAGGAGAGGTTACACGGATGCCCGATGCTGTTATATTCGATGCTTGTCCTTGATATGCGGCTTTTGCCGTTTCGTAGCGTAAGCGTGTTTGCTCAAACTCTTTTGCTGATATGATTTTATCTGCAACAAGTCCTTCCGCTCTTTTATACTCTTTCTCTGCTGTCTCAAAAGCAATTTTCGCTTTTAGAGTAGGATCACCTTCTTGCAGATTTTTTGCAGACAAAACGACGATTGTCTCTCCAGCACGAACGGGAGTACCATCGCTGATAGAAGTATTGGCAAAGGTCACAATACCATTCGAGGTTGCAACAATAGTTTGCTCATCACCTTGAGGTGCTTGAATTTGACCACTTGTTTTAATTACATTCCGAAAAGTAGCAGGCGCAACAAGTTCCATTTTAAGATCTACCGCATTGGCTTGTGACTTTGTAAAGACAATTTCATCGGCATGTGCTTCTTCTTTCGTTTCCGCACTATGGTCGTGTCCATCGTCGGCAGAATGTTCATGTTCCTTTTCCGCCTCATGATCATGTCCGTCACCTTCAGTATGTTCGTGACTATCTGTAGTTGCTTTTTGTTCATTACTTGAAGATGTGCTGCAGCTTACCATAAAAAAAGCCGCAATAACGAGAATGATTCCAATATTAGTTTTCATATTATTTACCAGTTTAAAATTGTTTTGAAATAGAAAGACCGACTCCTTGTTGTCCATTGTAGTATGGAAAAAAGACTAGGTTGTTTCTAATTTTATTTTTTTTCTTTGATAGCTTACTTTGTATTGTAGGATATAGCCAATATGCTAGTTTTGTGCTTAATATACCAAGCCCTGCACCAAAAGCAACATCCCCAATCCAATGCTTATTGTTATATATTCGAAGAGCACCTGTTGCTGCCGCAACTGCATAACCGCCAATGCCATACCATATAGAAACATCTTTATACTCTTGCCATAGAAATTCCGCACCCATAAATGCCACAGCTGTATGTCCGGATGGGAAAGAGTTAAATGCCGATTTATCTGGTCGTTCAACCTTCGCAGTATATTTGATAGCATTAACCGATGCAGCAGTAAACAAGCTCGCTAAACCTAATATAATTGTTCTGTCTTTGAAGTTATGCTTACCTTTTATACCACTCAAATTCAAGATGTATACACTGGCTGCGGGAACATATTGTGTAATATCATCAATTGTAAATTTATTAGGTTGGTGAGTGATGACCTCATGACCTATTGCATAATTAAGTAATCTGTACTTAGGAGCTAACATAACCTCCACCGCACCATATGCCATCAATGTAGCTGGCAATATGAGTTGCTTGTACGAGAATCCAGATTTGATGCTTGTAATACTGTCTGCTGGTTCTTCATTTTCCATTGAAGAAAAGGCTGCTTCATTAGCATATACGCTTGTCGAACAGCATATGCACACCAAACCTGAGAGCAGCAACAAACGTCCCGCTTTCTTTCTATATAACATAATTAAATGATTCCTCCTTAAGGTGTTTATCGTGTAAAAATCTTAATAGAAGCATATCTGACACCCAATTTTCAGATGCCAATAAGCTATACAACAGAAATCTCTGTTTTAATTAAGAAAGACAAACAGGAGGGGCACGAAGTCCGCTGGAAAGACCAAGAGAGGCGGACTGGTATGAGACGACATAACGAGGGTATGCCGTTTTGTTAACTGATAGTTCAGGAGTATATAATAAATAAGATGCAAGTAAACAAAAGCATTGAGCTAAAGATAATTGATTGTTTCCATCACTCAACGATGAGTCACTCTTCAGAATATGGGTAGAAGCTGTATATAAAGAATTAACAGTACATCCGCTTTCATGATTAGTCTCTTCTTGTGAGGTATCATGTTCTGTGTGCTGGTCGTTATAGGTATTATCCTTTTCGCACATTTCCATTACCACACACAGCACCTCTTGATGGTGGTGGTGGGGAACAATAGAGAATACTGTTATTAACAGTACGGCTATTGAAATGGGTAATATGGCGAAGAAATTTTTCATCTATTATTCATTGTTGGTGCAAAGATAAGACGAAAAACGTGCAACTAAGTTGCAAACATATTAATTTCACCCTATCAACCAGTTTTTTTATCATTTATCAACGGAACAGTTCGAGCAAATCCCTTTGAGTACATAATTGATACTTTGCAGCGTAAAGCCCACAGGCAACTGTACCACAGGCACATCAATACCTTCCAAACAATAGGTCTTATGACATTTATTACAGTAAAAGTGCGAATGTAAATCCTCAACGGCGCATGTGCAAGAATTACCACATACAGCATATTTCAGAGATCCACTGCCGTCATCAATACTGTGAATTAAATGGTTAGACAAAAACAATGAGATAGTTCGGAAAATAGTCGATTTATCTACCGTGTCTAACAGATTTTCTAAATCAAGTATTGACACAGCACGATTTTCCTGCATCATTGTTTTGAGTATCAATACACGTAAAGAGGTGGGTTTAACACCTCTTTTTTCTAATCTTTCCAAATATTCTTTATTCTCCATATATAATATGTTATTTTTAGCTACCAAGCATATTGATTTAATGCGCTTAGTGTCGAAGTTTAGGCGTTGATACGAATAGATTCAATTACCACCATAGGCTTAAATATAACAAATCTAATCGACTTTATAATAGAATTAGCATACTATTTATTTCTTTTTTCCAAAATCAAATTTATAACTTACAGATAGTGCAGGATAGCGGGTTTCTACCATTAGTGCTGAAAGAGTTAGTTTGTCTGTTGTTGCCCATGAAAATCCTTCATGGAAATTTTTTCCATCATACGACCCAAATAGCGTAAACTTCTCCATAATAATAACCGATAGCCCCGTCAAGAAAAAAGGTCTATTAAAATCTTTAAATATTGATGCGGCTCCTACATATCCCTGTAGCGCAAACTTTTCACTAAACTCCACTGTTTTTGTTAGCATAGCATACACAGATTGATCATTCCCTCCTGTTCGCACACTTCCGGTTCCAATAATTATTCCAGGATACCACTTGCCCTCCTTTTCAGCCAATGGCTGAACTCGTAAACTCCATATAGGCTGTTTCGCTTTAAAGCCATAACCAACCCCCACATCCAACCATTTAAAGACACCGTAACGAAGATTTGCAACTGCGTATTCGTCATCAGACGTAGGCATTCCTAATGCAGAAACTACCAAATTATTCTTGGCAATAAGCCCACCACTGCTTCCGCCGGAACATGCTGGACAATTTGGACCACACTCTTGGGCATAACTCTTATTGGCTATAAAAAACATCACTGTAAGTGCGACACTTACTTTTACCAAATTCCTGTATTTCATCACAATTCATTTTTTAGTTTGTATTTTTCACAGTAACAGGAAACTAAATTCCCTGTTACTGATTCATGCACTATTTTATCATTCTTTGTATCCTTATTGCATTGACAATCGCAATAAGAGCAACTCCCACATCAGCAAAAACAGCCTCCCATAATGTTGCAATTCCACCTGCGCCTAAAACCATAACAATTACTTTAACTCCAAATGCCAATGATACATTCTGCCAAATGACACGTCTGGTTTGCCGCCCGACTTGAATTGCAGTAGCCACTTTTGACGGCTGATCTGTCTGAATCACTACATCTGCCGTCTCAATTGCAGCATCGCTACCTAAACCGCCCATTGCAATTCCGATATCACTCAATGCAAGCACCGGAGCGTCATTCATTCCATCACCTACAAAGGCAATACGATTGTTTTTATCTCGCTTGAGTTGCTCTATATGTGCAACCTTTCCCTCCGGTAACAAATCTCCATAGGCTTTTGAAATTCCTATTTTTTCGGCAAACAAAGAGACAATGCTTTGTTTATCTCCTGACAATATCTGAATATTTTCAATGCCGAGTGATTTTAAGTTCTGAACGGTGAATTGTGCATCTTCTTTAAGTTCATCAGAGAGAAGCAGGTAGCCCACATAGCTATTATCAACGGCACATACTACAATTGTTTCTGTAATATCCATAATAGAGCGAGGGTATTCTACTTCAAATTTAGACAACAATCGCACGTTTCCGACTAAGATTTTCTCTCCATTTACCTCTGCTGCCAGACCATAACCTGCTATTTCAGTTACATTATTAGCTGGCATAAGGGCTATGTTTTGTTCATCGGCATACTGAACGATGGCTTTTGCAATAGGATGTGTGCTGTTTTGTTCTACCGATGCTATTAGCATAATCAACTCTTCAGTCGGCATCTTTTCGGTATTCTGAATAGATTGCACCGCAAAAGTTCCTTTGGTCAATGTTCCTGTTTTATCGAAAACTACGGTATTGATTTTTGTTATTGCATCTAAATAGTTACCACCCTTGAATAAAATACCAAGTCGTGAAGCTGCACCAATTCCTCCAAAATATCCCAATGGAATACTTATTACGAGCGCACACGGACATGAAATAACTAAAAATACCAATGCCCGGTATAGCCAATCGTTGAAAATATATCCAAATTCAAGATTAATGAATGAATAGAGATAGGGTAATAGTACCGTAAGTACAGCCAACCCAATCACAATTGGAGTATAAATACGGGCAAACTTCCGAATAAAGAGTTCCGCAGGTGCTTTTCTTTCCGTTGCGTTCTGAACCAATTCTAAAATACGAGCGAGCGCACTCTTGTCAAAAGATTTAGTAACCTTGATACGAATTACCTTGTCCGTAACTATCATACCCGCTAACACCTCTTCACCGCTACGAATTTTGCGGGGTATACTTTCTCCTGTTAGAGCAGAAGTGTTGAATGCGGCAAAATCACTCAGCAATACACCATCCAATGGAATTCGACCGCCTGCCTTGATTTCAATTACCTCTCCAATGCCAATCATTTTAGGAGACTCCGACAATAGATTACCATCTCGTAGCACGAATGTGGTTTCTGGTCTTGTATCTAATAGTGTTCCGATATTACGTTTCGCTTTATCAATGGCTTTCTCTTGGAAAAGTTCTCCAATAGTATAGAAGAGCATTACAGCAACTCCTTCCGGATATTCCCCTATATAAAATGCTCCGATAGTAGCGACTGACATCAATGTAAACTCACTAAAGAAGTCTTTCAGAAGAATACTTTTCCATGCTTCAACCATCACAGGTAAGCCCACTGGAATATATGCCAATATATACCATACTAATGAAATATATTCATTTTGGAAGAGTTGAACATTCATGGCATTTATACCGCTTCCAACCAGAATCATCGCTAAAGAGAGAAGTGGTCGCCAATACTCCGCAATAATAGACTTTTCTTTTACACAAGTCGTATTATTGATATTTATCTCTGTGTTACAATTACATTGTCCCATATCTATTGATTTTTAAATTATACTGCAAAGATAACCACAATGTGCTGCAACAAAGTTGCAAAAGTGTTCAGGTGTAACCACATAGAAGAAAATACTTAATATCATACTGTTACCTACGGTATTACCTTGGCTTTGAAAACTCCTGTATCATAGCAACTATTCATTAACAATTACCGCTACAATCGCAAGTTGGCGTGTTTTTACTCTCGTTTTCTTGTTCTTTATCCGCATCGTCTTGCTTTGGTGTTTCTTCTTTCACCTCTTCAATTACGCTACCACAGCAACATGATCCGGATTTAGGTGTGAACAAAGATGCCCAAAAACCTTTTTTCTCTTCTTTCTTTTCCATTGTTTCTGTATTTTTTTTGATTTACAATAAGATATTAAACACATACCCACCAACGACTGCCGTCAGAAAAATGGTTGCTACAATCATAGCTACCAATTTCTTTTTGAAGATGCTGGCAAGCATACTCATTTCAGGAATTGCCATTCCTGCACCACCGATAATAAGGGCAATAACAGCACCTATGCTCATACCTTTACCCATCAATGCAATACCAATTGGAATTGCGGTTTCGGCACGAATGTAGAGTGGTACACCTAAAATAGCGGCAACAGGTACGGCAAACGGATTATCCGGCCCGGCGATTTTCATTACAAAATCTTGGGGCATATATCCGTAGATAGCAGCGCCCAGTGCAACACCAATCAACAGATAACCCATAATTGGACGCAGGCTCCCCCATGCAGCGGTAAATGCAAGTTTAAGTTTATTTTTAAAAGGCAATTTCCGTTTATCAACCACCTCTTCAGAGCTACCACAACAGCTATTTGGCTTCACACGAACATTCTTAACATACTTCTGTCCTCCTATCTTTTGCAGGATAGCACCGAAAGCTACCGAACAGATAAAAGCGATAATGAAATAGATTATAGCCGCTTTGATTCCGACCAAAGCACCGAGCATCCCGATGATAATTGGATTCAGTAGCGGGGATGAAATCAGAAACGACATAACAGAGCCAAAAGGAACTCCGGCATTGAGGAATCCAACGGTCATAGGAATGGTGGAGCAGGCACAAAACGGTGTTAATGCACCGAAGCCTGCACCGAGAATGTTTCCCAGTAATCCTTTGCCCGACAAGCTCTTCTGTATCTTGTCGGCAGGGATATACATGAGTACAATTTCGACCAAAGCACTGATTAGCATAAATAGGGCTATCAGTTCAATGGTGATAATTACAAAGTATTGAAGTGTATCTAAAAGCGTATTCATCTCTATTATTTGTTATTGAGGGCAACAGCCCGGTTGTTCACTTTGAATTTGTACGGCAGGAGCAAGCGGAGAGGTTTCAGAAGCGGGTTCGCTTTGATTTCCCATAAAGAGCATAGCGATAACCACGATTGCGCCAATCCACAAAAATATCTTCTGCACGATATTTGATTTTGGTTTTTCATCTTTTGCAGGTGTACCGCAACAACTTTTGTCGGTTGTGCAACATGATGATGGTTTCTTGAAATAAACCTGCCAAAAACCGAATAACAGGGCTACGATAGCCACCCCGATAAACACGGGACGGTATTCGGCAAAGAAACTTAATTGTGAAGCTCCGATACCAAGCCACACCAGCACCCCAGCAACGATAGGCATCCCACAGCAAGACACCACGCCTAAAAAGGCAAGAATTGAGGAAAACACCCCCACAGAGGTTGTTCCGATAACTGATTTTTTACTCATTGTTTTTCTCTTTATGGTTCGTCTTTATACGAACATTGTTTTGAAATATATAGCCACAAGTTCCCTCATGGCTACACGTTAATTACTCGCAAGTAGGTGTACAACCACCCGGTGCGCAACCGCCTTGCATCACTTTCGTTGCAGCAGCTATCAAGTCCGCTTTGGCAGGAACGGTATCGAAACGTCCCGACATCATACCTTGACCGTTAATAGCGATGATAAAAGTATCTTCCAACTTATTTTTGATGTTCAACATAGTTATCAGCTTACTTTCGTTCACATCTTCGGCATCAATTACTACGACCTCCGCTTTATCTGCCATCTCCTTTTTTGCAGATTCGCAAAGTTCACGAGCCGATTTGTCGCTCTTGAATTTACCGTTAGATACCACCGCAAACACAGGTTTACCTTGACTTAATGCAAACGTAATATCGCTGTATTTTGGTGTGGGGATAGCGTTTACAATCGCCTCCTTTGTAACCTGCTCTTCAACCATTCCGCCCATCATTAGCCCTTTGTTTGAGAACATAAGTAGCACAGGCATAGGCGCACCACTCAATCTATACTCCTTTACCAAGTCGGCATTTTTTTCATCGTCCACACTCATTTGTACGATAGCGACATTTTGTAAATCCTTGATGGACTCTTTTACCAAGCCATTCATCTTTTCGGCAGAGGTATTTTTGTCTGTTACGACCATCAACACCGTGTTATTACTCTCTTTGGCTTTTGCCAACTGCTCTTTAACTGATGCGTTCTTTTCGGCGGAACAACTACTTGTCGCCAATATAGTGGCTGCAAGGAGTAGGAATGTTTTTACTGACTTCATTTTAATTGTTTTAGGTATTAAACTTATTTCGCAGGAAACCACCCACGAGTGTTATTTGCAATTTTAACCAGCATCAGCATTATTGGCACTTCGACCAATACGCCCACTACGGTTGTCAGTGCGGCTCCCGATTGAAGACCAAACAGGGCAATTGCTACCGCTACCGATAGTTCAAAAAAGTTACTTGCCCCAATCATTCCGGCAGGAGCTGCCACATTATGCGGTAATTTCCACGCTTTCGCCCATCCATACGCCACAAAGAATATCAGCACCGTTTGAATAATGAGTGGAATAGCGATAAGCAAGATATGTAGCGGGTTGTTCAAAATCGTTTCTCCTTGAAAAGAGAAGAGGATAATAAGTGTAAGCAGTAGTCCGCCAATGGTGAAGTTGTCGAACTTCTTAACGAATACGTTGTTGAAATACTCAATCCCTTTGCGTTTAACGACACTCATACGGGTAAAAACTCCTGCCAAAAGTGGAATAACCACGAACAGAACAACCGAAAGAATGAGTGTGTCCCACGGAATTTCAACGCCGCCCACACCCAACAGAAACGCCACAATCGGAGCGAACGCCACAAGGATAATCAAGTCGTTCACCGCTACTTGTACCAGTGTATAGGCTGCATCGCCTTTGGTGAGGTAGCTCCACACAAAAACCATTGCCGTACAAGGTGCTGCACCCAAAAGTACCGCCCCAGCAAGGTATTCATGCGCCAAGTCAGCGGGAATTAGAGCCTTGAAAATCACATAGAAAAAGAGCCATGCGATGCCAAACATCGTAAATGGCTTTATCAGCCAGTTGGTAACGCAGGTTACAATGATACCTTTGGGTCGTTTCCCTACGTTTTTTACGCTTTGAAAATCTACTTTTAGCATCATTGGGTAAATCATCAACCATATCAATATGGCGACAGGGATTGATACATTGGCGTACTCAAACTTGCTCAATGTTTCGGGGATAGCCGGGATATATTGCCCGATAGCAATACCAACCACGATACATAACGCCACCCATAGCGTTAGATATTTTTCAAAAAAGCCTATGCCTTGTTGTTTCTTTTCCATTGCTGTCTATTTGTATTTATGTATTACTGCCACGATATTGCTACCACAACATTTACCAGATGGATTTTTACGAAAACAATCTCCTGTTTGGTGTCGATCAAGTATATCTCTAACCATTTGCACGTTTGTTGCACCATTTGCAATTGCATTTTTAATATCAGAAACAGTGATTTGTGAACAAAAGCAGATGATTGAAGAGTCGGATGGAAAGTAGTTTTCATTACTTAGAATGTCTGTTGAATAGAATTCGTAGAAACGATTTTTAATTTCATCTCTCACACGGCGAAACTCATTTTCAATAAATTCGGGTGTCCCTTCGGCGTGTGAAGGGTCATCGAATCCGATATGCAGACGATGCTTCACCTTGCCTGTGAATATCGGACAAGCCTCATTTGCTCCGCCGCAAACAGTTATCACGTAGTCCCACTCTTCGCCTAAGTATTTCTCGACTGGATCGGAGGTATGGTGCGATATGTCGATACCCACTCCCGCCATTGCTCTGACCGCTCCTTCGTTGAGCTTGCCTGCGGCTTTCGTTCCTGCCGATCGGACGATTAAATCTTTGTCAAACGACTGCAAAAAGCCGTGTGCCATTTGGCTGCGGCAACTATTACCCGTACAAAGAATCAGTACTTTTTTCATTGCTAATTATATATTTTTCCACTCAACGAGTGCTGTATTACTATTTGATAACTGTTTCACTTTCTCAATCCACCCCAATTCGCTCTTTGCTTTTGCTTGCAGGAATGGATTTTTGGTGTGGGTCAAAGCCAAGCAGGAGTTCACAATCCACCATTTGTTGTTGATTCCGGCACGTCTTAAATCGGTTTGCAGTCGCTCCGCTTCAAACACGGGCGTAGCTTCGGGCAGCGTAACGATAACAACTTCGGTCTCTTCGGGGTTTCTCAAACGGGGCAGCAATTTGGCTACCGCACCCGAAACCTCACCTTGCGTGCGTTCCACCTCTTTGTGGTAACTTTGTGTAGCATCCAACAAAAGCAGTGTATGCCCAGTGGGGGCGGTGTCGATTACCACTACTTCGTTTTCTGCCTTATCCACAATATCGGCAAAGGCTTTGAATACGGCAATCTCTTGTGTACACGGAGAGCGCAAATCTTCTTCGATATACTCCATATCCGCCTGCGACATATTGTTGGCGATGGCTTTTGCACGAACTTCGTTTTTGTAGGCTTCCAGCACTTCGGCTTCGTCAATTTTGCTAACGCTTATCCCTGCACCCGTTGCCAAATCATAGTTGATATGGTTTGCGGGGTCGGTGGTGGTTAAATGCACTTTTTTGCCAAGTGCGTTCAGTTTCAAAGCAATGTTGGTCGCCATAGTGGTTTTGCCTACGCCACCTTTACCCATTGTAAACACCACTCGTTTGCCTGTATTGAAGAGGTCTTGCACCAAATCGTCGATGCTCTTTTCTCCACTCAATGGTGTGTAGCTCACATCGGCATCCAATGTATCTTCCGACAACAGACGGCGGATATTGGCAATGTTTGAAAGATTATACGAACGCAACGGAACACTATAAGCAGGATAATGTTTCAATGATTCGGGCATAGATGCCAATGCCGATTGCCCCCGGTCGGCTATCTGCTGCGAAACCGTGTCGCTACTGTCCGTATGCTCCAAAATACCATTGATTACGAGTATTTGGTTTTCAATGCCGAGCGATTCCAATTCATGCGAAGAGCGTGCCGCCTCTTTCAACGGTGCTACATCGGGGCGGCTCACCAATACCAAACGGGTTGCACCCCCATCGGCAAGTGTTCCAACCGCTTTTTTATAGACATCTTTACGTTGCTCCAAGCCTGACAACTGCCCCAAACATGATGCCCCGTGTGTACTTTCACTGATAAACGTACTCCATGCCGATGGCAACTGCAACATACGCAATGTGTGTCCGGTAGGTGCGGTGTCGAAAATAATATGGTCGTATTCCTTTTGTTTGGTTTCGTCCGTAATAAAATCCGAAAACTCATTGAACGCCGCAATCTCAATCGTACACGAGCCGGACAACTGCTCTTCCATATTCTGAATCACGCTTTCAGGCAACTTGCCACGAAACGGAGCAATCACGCTCTCACGATATGCTGCCGCTGCCTGTTCGGGGTCGAGGTTTACAACGGTCAAACCTTTGACCTCTGCAATCTCCGTTCCCTGTCCGTTCAACGGTTGGTTGAAAACATCCTGCAAGTTAGAAGCAGGGTCGGTGCTTATGAGGAGAATGTTTTTACCCTTGTCCGCCAAGCCGATAGCCGTAGCACAAGCGATGGAAGTTTTACCTACACCGCCTTTACCTGTAAAAAACAGGTATTTAGTGAGTTCTATGTTTGATAAATCAAATGCTTTCATAATCTGTTATTACTGATTAATTGGAACAAAATTAAGTGCAATGCCAGTCCACTCGGTTAGTTGCTCGTTGGTCGGATATTCTCCTGCAACTGCAATCGCTCCATCGACAAGCACAACGGGTAAACCTTCAGCTCCTTTTTCTTGCAGATAGCCATTTACCTCCGTGTTTGACACATATAGTTGCGGTTCATCACGCAGGTTGTGTCGTTTGATGTTTACCCCTTGCTTTTGCAAGAACTGAACGGCAGCAGCAATTCTCATTAAATTAGGATTGATGTTTGGCCCACATAGACCTGTGGGGCAACACATAGCGGGATCAAAAATTTCTATCGTTTTCATATTCTTTGAATATTGAAGTTGTTTATATTGATTATAAGTAAAATGTAATTGCGTAATAGATGCCCACTGCAATAAAGAGTAAGGCTATGATTTTATTCATCCACTTTTGGAATACTTGTATCCGATTATAGAACTTGCCAAGACCAGCCACACTGTACGCCAAAATCCATGCAACGATAATCACGGGCAATCCTGTGGCAATGGCAAAAACAATCGGAAGTAAATATCCTCCCGTTTCGGCAGCCGACATAGGTATCAGCATACCGAAATAAAACACACCGCTTGTAGGACAGAAAGCCAATGAAAACAAAACGCCCAACAGAAGTGCACCCCACGAGCCTTTGTTTTTTAATTTGTCGCTACCACCGCCACCAAAACCAAATTTCGGCAAGTTCAATTTATGCCCGAACAGCATAAAAATACCTATCAATATCAGGGCGGGTGCGATTAACATTTCCCCATATTTGCTGATGGCTTTCTGTATGGCGAACATACTTGCACCCTCACGCAAAATAGGAATGAGTATAAATCCAAGAGCGGTATAAGTAATAATGCGTCCTACCGTATAAAGGATGCCGCCCCAAAATATGCGATGTCTACTTTCAATATCTTTACTGATATATCCGATGGCGGTTATATTAGTCGCCAATGGGCATGGGCTGATGGCTGTTAAGATGCCGAGTAGAAAAGCCGTAATGATGGGCGTATTACTGCTATCTAAAAGTGATTGAAGAAACTCCATAAACGGTTATTTTAATAGTTCTTCAATCTTTTTCTTTACTCCGGCTTTGAACACATCCGGCGAACCTTTGGCATAAGAGAATCCAAAATCAGTCATATTGTTTTTTGTTTCTTTGCCATCTTTCCAGTTGTTGATGAAAAGCGACGACCAAGTTACCTCATATTTATCGGCTATCTTTTCGCCCTCTTTGGTGGAAATATCGATTACCTTAAAAATAATTTTACCATCTTTAAGTTGTCCGGCAAAATCTTTATCAATCACCTCTTTGGTTAGCTTTTCAATCGCATTGCAGGTAATACAACGCTGTTTTCCGTGAAAATAGAGAACTTCCACATATTCCTTTTGTGTAGCTTTGGTCGAGGTTTGAGCGTTGGCAGTTTGATTATTGCCGCAAGAGGTCAATCCGATAACTGCCAAAAGAATAAACAATAACTTTTTCATGTTCATGCAAATTACTTGGTTAAAAACGCTTTTACATCTGCCATCGAAAGTTTCTTCCCGGCAGAAACAACTTTTTCATTAATGACTAACCCCGGCAACGACATGACATTGTAGTTCATAATCTGCATCAGGTCTTCTTCCTTGATAATGGTAGCTTCAATTCCTAATTCGGCTACCGCTTGCTTTACGGTTTCGTGCAGAGCCTTACAATTTGCACACCCAGTTCCTAAAACTTTAATTTCCATTTTATCTAAATTTTAATGTTTGTTGGTCGCAAAACTACGAACATTGTTTCCAAAAAAATATGCAACTATTCGCAGCATATTTTTTTGTCAATCCGGCAATTAGAGAAGAATTTACCAAACAACTGTTGGGCTAAATCCCAATTCTCTCTATTGACACAATATCGAACTTTGGGCGGCTCGATTTCGCCTTGTATCAGTCCCGCATCTTTCAACTCTTTGAGGTGTTGCGACACGGTAGCTTTGGCAATAGGTAGTTCATCATGGATGTCCCCAAAGAAGCAACTTTCCTGCGATGCCAAAAACTCAATTATTGTAATGCGTGCGGGATGCCCTAACGCTTTTGCAAAACGAGCTAATTGCTCACTATCTGCCGTATAATCTCTATTCTTCTTCATACTCGTTTTAATCTGTTCGCAAAGTTACGAACACTTTTTGTAACTACCAAATATTTGTTCGTAAAAACACGATCATTGAAACAAGTTATTTATTAGTCATAGTAATGATAATAACGGCTACACTATAAAGTATAAATAGTGTAGCCGCCATTCTTTAAATTTTGAAACCTTTTACAGCATCTGCAACGGGTGCTTTCAGACGGGCAATAGCAATGTGGTCTTTGATAAAGTCCTTATCATCATTTGCCGAAAGAGTTGCTTTCGTCTCCTGTTTTTGCTCCCCATTTTCCCCTTTGGTCTGTGTGGGTGGAGTAAGTGTCAGTTGTATCTTTCGTTCCAGAGCCGCCACTTCGGATTTCAGTTGTTTTAACTCATCTTCCTTTTTCCACGTGCCACCTACAATTTCACGCAGGGTCGGCAAATCCTTTTCCAATTTAGCGTTCTCGGCTTGAAGTTGCTCAATCTGCTTGGGAATACGCTCCAACGCATTCAGAAAACTCGTTGCTGCCGCCTTGTGGTCGGACATTGCCAACTGACCGTTATTGTGGCTATACTTGTATGCTCCCTCAATAAAAAAACGGTTCTGCTTTACCTCCACACCTTCACGGATAGCACTTTCGGTCTTAACCAAAATCGGGAACCCGTATAACTCGCCAATCGGCAAATGCTGACCTCCGGTAGTGGCATTCTTGGCAATCTCCTGTAACTTGGTTCCGACACTCTTCACGTCGGTAGCCGTCAATCCGTCCAGCCGCACCAAATTACGGTGGTAGCCATCTTCATCGGTCTGTGCCCGTGAAGTAAAAGCGGCATAGTCGGCAGTATGATTGGCAATACGCTCGTTGTTGCTCTCCAATATTTTAGTATGCGACTCCAATTTATGTACCGAGCTGCTTTTGTCCTTATAGAAACTTTTGCGTTCACCCTCCAATGCGGCAACCCGCTTGTCTAACCGTGCTTTGTCCAATATATCGGTATTACCCGAAAGGATAGCCATATACTCCGAAAAGTTCATACCCGATTTTTCATCCATCGCCCCCTCGTCAATGGTACGTGCCCCCATCGCTCCGCTTTTGAGCTGGCTGATAAAGGTCTGTTTGCAGTGCAGCAAGTTGAACTTGTAGCTATCCAACGATTTTTCAACCGCATAAATAATCACATCCACTTTATTGTCGGCATAGAGTTTCGCAATCTCGTTGCCTTTTCTGACCGCACGCCCATCCCGTTGCGAGAGGTCGGACGGTCGCCAAGGGGTGTCGAGATGATGGATCGCAACCGCCCTTTTCTGTGCGTTTACACCTGTTCCGAGCATACTTGTCGAGCCGAACAGTACACGTACTTTTCCCTCGTTCATTGCCGCAATCACCGCCTTGCGTGCCTTTTCGGTCTTGCACTCCTGAATAAACCGTATCTCCGAAGCCGGAATACCGTAATCCTCCACCAGCTTGCGTTTAATCTCACTGTACACGCTCCATTGCCCCGGCTGATATGTCCCCAGATCCGAAAAAACGAACTGACTTCCCTTCTGGCTGTCATACTTTTTGTAATACTCGGCTATCTTGGCAGCACAATGCGATGCTTTGTTGTCGGGATGGTCTTCGTACTTCTCCTTATCAATCATCCGCATATCGAGAGCCATCTTTCGGGCATAGTCGGTAGCGATAAGCATCTTCGCTTTCTCTTCCGACTCCGAGAGTTTCCCACGCCCTAATATCGTGGCATCACCCGTTTGGGCAAACTGCATCAACTTCTCGATAAATTCCGCCTGCTGTGGGGTGGGTGGAATATTGTGCAGTATCTCATTCTTGTTCGGTCTATCCACGCCCACATCTTCGGCTGTACGGTAGTCCGTAATCTCGTTGTAGAACGCTGCCAGCTCCGGCACTTTGATAAAGTAGCGGAACCGCTCTTTCTGCACAATGTTGTTCGTTACCGAAAACTCAAAGTCGGTGGTCTTCTTGGCAAAGATGGCAGCCCACGCATCGAAGCAGTTGATATTTTGCCGTTCCAGCTCTTTCGGGCGCAGGTACTTGAAAAGTAAATACAGCTCCGTGAGCGAATTGCTGATAGTTGTCCCCGACAGGAACGTAGCCCCTAAATCCTTACCCGTCCGTTCCTGAATAGTACGCAGGGCGAAGAGCATATTGAGTGCCTTTTGGCTACCCTCACTATTACCCAGCCCAGCCACACGGTCGTGGCGAGTGTTAAAGGTAAGATTCTTGAACTGGTGGCTCTCATCAACAAACAGGTGGTCGATACCCATTTGCTTAAAATCCACCACGTCATCGGTACGGGAATTTATCTCGTGTTCCACCTTTTCGAGCTTGGCGGTCAAGTTGATTTTTCGTTTCTCCAACCCTTTGAGCATACCCCGTGAAACCTCCTTGCCTTGTGCTTTGAGTACCTCCAAATTTTCCTCCACCGAATCCAATTCTTTCTGCAATATCTCCTGTTGAATATCGGTCGGCTGAGGAATCTTGCCGAACTGGTCATGCGACATTATCACACAATCCCAGTTGTTGTTCTTGATATTATTAAAGAACTTGACACGATTTTTCGGTTCAAAATCCTTTTCGGTGGCGTAGAGAATTTTGGCATTGGGGTACGCCGTGCGGTAACACTCGGCAATCTCTGATACATTAGCTTTTAATCCAATAATCATCGGTTTGTGTGCCAGCCCCAACCGCTTCATCTCTTGTGCTGCAAGGCTCATAATCAGCGTTTTGCCTGTACCCACCTCGTGGTCGCAGATGCCACCTCCGTTTTGTTTCAGCATCCAGACACAATCTTTTTGGCTCTGATAAACAGAGCTAATACCGTACTTGTTTTCAAGTGCTTTCAAGTCCAATCCGGGAAATTCCTGATGCGAACCGTCGTAGGTTGGACGGACAAAGCAGTTGAACTTGCGGTTGTACATATCTGCCAACCGCTGCTGAAACTCCGGCGATTGTTCACGCAACCAATCGGAGAATCCGTTACGGATTTCATCAATCTTCGAGTTGGCGAGCTGTATCGCTTCGCTGTCCCGTACCTTTATCTCCCTGCCGTCCGCATCCTTGCCTCCGCTTTTGGTAATATCGGGTACGGTATTGACTAAGGCGTGTTTCAATAGGTTGATACCATCGTATGTGCGGTAATACCCCTGCACGGCATACTGGTCGAGCACTTTGGCATTCTTCGAGCCGCACTTGACCGAATACTCGTCGATACTCTCCGAGTAGGAGATAGAAACATCCGTACCGAACAGGTGCTTGGCGTATGCGGTGTACATTCCCGTCGGAATCCAACGCTCTCCCATGTTGAAATCCAACTCATCGAACGTAATCGGGCGTGGCATCGCATCTTGCAACGCAGCGAGCGACGCATCGACCTCCGGCATTCGTTCGTGCCCCTCGTTGTTATTCGCCCACCGGGAGAGTTGCTCCATCTTCTCCACTACATTCCCAGCAACAAAGCGGTCGCGAATCTCGTAGTTATCCACCAGTGGATTGAAGTAGATACGTTCTTTGAGTTGCTCTATTAATTCGGACTTGCTGTTATCGCAGAGCGACTCCATATAATCAAGGTTCACCGCCCCGTAACGGTTGAGCGAAGCCGATAAGGCCTCCATTGGAGTATCTACATGGGTAACTTCGTTGATGGAAAACGCTACCGGGTGGTCGAAAATATCCGCTTTGATAAACTGTCCGTTCTCTGTGCGTTCCAGCGAGAGCATATCACGCCCCGAAGCGTCCATCAAGAGAAATTTCACGTTCGCTTTGGCGTTCAGACACCCGTAACGCTCTACAAATTTGTCATACGAGGTGTTTAAGGCTTCACGTTCGGGCTTGTTCTCCTCCCGCATCTCGGCTTCATAGGTGTACAGACGTTGGTAACTGTCCCGCACAGCGATATACAGCTCCGCTTTATCCTGCTGCTGCTTATTCAGTTCCAGCGGATGAAAGGTTGCCCCGTAGCGGGTGATACCCTTCAGATAGCCTACCTGATTGCCGTCCGCCACCAAAGCACCCTCTTTGTGGTGCGGTTCCAATTTACCCATTAACGGGCGGGGTTTTATCAATTCCACCTCTATCTTCTCTGCCTCTTCCTGCTCTTTGACCTCTTGCAGGTGGCGTTCATAACGGCGGCGGTGTTCCTCCTCAAAACCGTTGGCAATCGGGTAAACAGGCTTTTGTTCCTGCGGTTGGGCGGATGGACTCTGCACCGGTTCTTTTGCTGTCGGTTTTGTCGCTTGCTCTTTTGCCGCAAGATTCTCCTGCCGTAGCTGTGCCCGGCGTTCCGCTCCGAGGTTCATCATCGCCTCATAGAATCCGTTGATGGGTGGGTTCTCGTCCCAGTCAATGGCGGCATAGACCGCATCGGGGTCGATGGGTGGTTCGGCTGCCTTTGCTTCTGCAACAGGTTGGTCGAACAGCGTTCGGGAAACCGGAGCGGAACGTTTGCCCTGCTTGGCGGTCGCTTTTTTCTTTAACCCCTGTTGTGCTTGCCTGCGTTCCTCTTGCGAGAGGTTGAACAGGTCGTATAAATCCATCACGGGAGGGGTGATTTCCGGCTTCTCTTCTTTTTTCGCCGGTTCTTGTTGCACGGCAACGGTCGGTGCTACTTGTTCTCTCTGCTGTGGCTTTATACCTTTATATAAATCCACATTGAGCCTTTGGGAAAAATCAGTAGAAAGAATTTGCCGCATATCGGCAGCAATGCCCTCAATACCGCCATCATGTAGATAGACCATTGCGGGTTTGCCGTAAGGGTTGGTATCTAACTTCTGTTGCGTGCTGACAATCTGCTGTGGGTGTTGTTGAAAATAGTTGCTTGTGGTAATTCCCGCCGCATCGGGGGTACTGTTGGCAAATAGCTTGTCCGTTTCGCTAATCCCTTGCTTGTTTTCATTCTTTTGCAGGATGATAAGGTCGCTACCCACTTCGGTGTTGGCACTATCCACAAACAGGTTGTTCGGCAGACGGATAGCCGACACGAGGTCGGCACGTTTGAGCATCTCCATACGGATTGCCCCCTCACGGGCATTCATCACCCCCTGCGAGGTGATAAACGCTACAATGCCACCGTCACGCACCGCATCCAGTCCCTTCAAGAAAAAATAGTTGTGAATGGTTTTAGAGGCGGCACGGCGTGGGTAGTCGCCAGCTCCCGTAAATTCGGGATCAAACACAGCTACATCGCCAAAGGGAATATTGGACGTTGCCACATCAAAGTAATTCGTAAACGGTTTTTCAATTCGCTCAAACCCTTCGCCTCTCACTTTGTGCTGTGGATAGAGGTGCGAGAGTAGCTTGCCCGTAATCAGGTCTTTATCAAACGCCATTACCTCCGCTTGCGGAGCGTACTGCCCGAAAGCGGAGATAAACACCCCTTGCCCTGCCGACGGGTCGAGCAGTCGAGCAGGGGTAATGCCATTTGCGTGGAGCGTATCGGCAAGTGCCGATACGATTTCAGGGGGAGTATAGAACGCTGTGAGTACGGAGCTTTTCAGACTGTCGAAGTAGCGTTTGTACTCTTTCTCATCGGCAGAGTGTTCACGGATAAGCCTGTGTAACTCCGCTGTCATGGGGAACAACTCTCGGTCTGATTTTGCCCATTGCACGGAATCCATCAAATCGGCAGCGGGGTTCAAGATGCACTTCAACCCGCCGAAACCGCAATAGCGGCTAAGTATCTCCCTTTCGTCGGGATTAGCCGCCCTGCGCTCTTTTTCCAATGTGAATACCGTCCGTATTGCCTCGATGTTGTCCCGCAGCTTCGCTTTGCGGTTAAATGCCATCTTCGTCCTCCGTAATAAGTGAGATGGCTCCCGTCAGTTCGGTATAGAGCCGGTCGTATGCGGGTGATTGGGCAAAGTCATCCGATAGCGGATAGCGGGCAAACGCTGGTGTGAATACCGGAAGCAGTTGAAGGGCAAGTGTTGGAGCATAGCCCGGATCTATCTCGTCTTCAAACTCATTCCAGAATACCTCTACAATCGTATTGTAGGGAGAGAAATGCAAGCCTTTGAGAAGTGCGGCCATCGCCAGCTCCTGCGCACTGTCTGGTGTATTGCCCTCCAGCCGGGATTGTTCGTACACCTCGGCGGCGTGGTCGGCACGCTCGTTAATAAATGCGGTGTCGGTTGCCCGGTCGGGGTGGTTCTCTTTGAGGTAGTTTAACAGGTACAGTCCGTAATAGGACAATTCGGTCGCTTGATTTTTCTTATTCTTATTCATATTGTTGTGGATTTTAGTGGATTGTGATTGATAAACCGGATAAAAAGCGAAAGGCACTCGACGTCCCCGCCGAGTGCCACCACTAAAATCCACAGTAAAAATCAGTATCAACTATATAATAGTACGAATGACCTTTGACTGTAAATTCAGTGGTAAATATACGCATTATTTCTTTTTTCGCGGGTTGTTCCTTCCTTTTTTCAAGTCGGAGAACACAAACACGGTATTAAAATCGGCATCAAAAGTGACCGATGCACTGAACGCCTTGCCTGCCTTGCTGTTGAATCCTTTGATAACTCCTGTTTGCCCTTTGGTCAATAGGTCGGTAATGTCGGAATCGGTCAGCGTTTTGCCGGCTTTCTGCCGGAATACGGGCAAGGCGCAATCGGGGTTACTGCATCGCACCACCTTGCCGTAGAACTGCATCGCTCCCTTGCCGCACTTGGGGCATTGGCACTCGGTATCCTTGTGCGAAAAGAGCTTATCGCAGGTCAATAGCTCTTCGGTAATCTGCGTAGCATACACCTCAATGCTTTTGCGGAACGTTTCGGCATTCATCCCGCCGTTCTCGATTTTGGCAAGTGCCGTTTCCCATTCGCCCGTCATTGCCACGTCCGCAATGCGCATTGCCTTGACAACCGAATAGATGGAAAGCCCCTTTTCAGTCGGCACGAGGGATTTCTTCTGCCGCACCATGTATTCACGCTTGAAAAGCGTTTCGATGATGGATGCTCGTGTGGCGGGAGTGCCGATACCGCACTCTTTGAGCGACAGGCGGAGTTCCTCGTCCTCCACCTCCTTGCCGCAGGTTTGCATTGCCGAAAGCAACGATGCTTCGGTATGCAGCGGTTTGGGCTTGGTTTTCCCTTCCGTAAGGGAACAACCTCTGACGGGGAGCGTATCTCCCTCGTTCCACGCGGGCAATGTAACCTCTTGGTCTTCTTCCGGCTCACGATACACCGCACGCCATCCGGCTTGCTTGATTACCGCTCCTTTGATAATGAACTCCACACCGCCGGACATTGCCCGAACCGTCGTTACATCCTTGATGCACTTGTCGGAAAAGGCTTCGAGCATACGCCCCACAATCATATCGTAGATGATGCGGTCGTCCGTATCGAGGTTCTTGGCTTTCATGCCCGTTGGTAGCAGGGCGTGGTGGTCGGTAATCTTCGTGCCGTCCACGCTTCGGCGAGTGGGTTCGTTCATAGTGGCAACGTAGCCGCCCCATGTAGGGCAGTTTTTGAGTGCTGCCAATAATGTGGGTAGTTCGGCGAACACATCTTCCGAAATATAACGGCTACCCGTTCTTGGATAGGTGATTAGCTTCGCCTCATAGAGCTTTTGGGCGATGGAGAGCGTCTGCTCTGCCGAAAAGCCGTGCTTGGTATTCGCCTCCTTTTGCAGGGTGGTCAGGTCATACAAAAGCGGAGTCTCCTGCACCGTCTCTTTGCACTCCACACGGGTAACGGCAAATGTTTCACACTCTTTGACTGCCCCGTATGCGGCTTCTGCCATCGGTTTCTCCTTCCATTTCTCGACGGACGAGAGTTTTACCACGCTCTCATTTTCTACTCCATCAGTTGCCAGATGGAGTTGGAACACGGGTTCGGGGACAAATTGTTTGTTCTCCCAGAATCGTTCGCACACCATTGCCAGCGTGGGTGTTTGTACACGTCCCAGCGAGTAGGTTCCACGCCCGGCGGCAACGGTAATGGCTTGGGTGGCGTTGATCCCCACGAGCCAATCCGCTTCTGAACGGGCTTTGGCTGCGTAATAGAGGTTGTCATACTCTGCTCCGTTTTTCAGATTTTCCAGCCCTTCACGGATAGCCTTGTCGGTCAGCGAGCTGATCCAGAGGCGGTCGAACGGGGTGGCACAGCCGATATATTCGTACAAATAACGATGTATAAGTTCTCCCTCTCTTCCGGCATCGCAAGCCACGATTATCCGGTCGCTCTCACTGTACAACTTGGCGATAACCTTAATCTGTGCCACCACGCCGCTATCGGGCTTGTAGCCTTTGTCGGTCTTCTCCTGTCGGGGAACAAGGGTAAACACGGGCGGGATGATGGGCAGGTTGTCCCGATGGAAGCCCTTGATGCCATAGCTATCGGGCAGGGCTGGCATTACCAGATGCCCGAAAGCCCACGTTACATTGTACCCGTTACCCGTCAGGTAACCTTCCTTTTTCTCTGTTGCACCCACGATACGGGCAATCTCCCGTGCCACGCTGGGCTTTTCTGCAAGAATTGTTTTCATACTGTTTTAATTTTACTGTGGATTTTAGTGGTTGGGGCTATTGCCCCGGTTGTTATTTCTGATGATTGTTTCTATTCTGTAAGATCGTTCAAACCTGGCCTATTGCTCTTAATTATTTACATCCGATTCTCGTCGCTATCTTGACCTCGCCGAAGTGGCACATTGACCTCCTCAAAGTGGCACTTTGACCACCTCGAAGTGGCACCTTGACACGCTAAAGGTGGAAACCCCTCTACGACCCATTGTAGAGCCGTCTCGGAAACAGGCAGAATTATCAACATATCGCTAAACTTTTACGCCTTTGGGCTTATTGGGCTGTCGGCGTTGTTCCCGGTTCTGCTGTTCGGTTGGCTGCGTCTGTCCCTGTCGCAAAGGCTCCTGCACACGTTTGGTCGCTTCGTTGGTTTTGCCGTCGGTATTCACCGCTACTTGTGTGCGGCTTTCGGCGGCGGGAGCAATCTCTTGCTTTTGCGTCACGTCGGGATTGGTTTTGTAGTAGTGGGGTTTGCCCGCTTCAAAGCTGTATTTAACGAAGGATGTATATGGCTCACCCTTTCCGTCCCGCATCATGTCCTTTACATAAATGGCTTTATGCTGCATAAAATCTTTCTGTTGCTCCGGTGTCAGTTCCACACCTCCCAATGTTTTCGGCGCACGGATATTGCCGTTTTCATCCGTCCACTTGTGGTTATAGACTTTTGGTTTCTTCTCATTGTCGGACTGATTAGGCAGGTTGGGCTGCTGCGACTGTGTAGTTTGCTTGGCAGGTTTCTCCTTTTGCCGCTTCGCCTGTCGGGGCTGGGTGTTGCGGGGTACGAACTCCACACCCCGATAATCGGCATTGACTTGCAGGGTGGTGGTGAACTTCTTGCCGTTCTTCAACTCAATCTCCTTTTTTACGCCACGCCCGGCACTCAACTCCTCCTGTTCCTGCTTCGAGATAGGGGTATTGCCAATCTTGTTAGAGATAAAAACATCCTTCACTGCGATGGATTCCAGATTGTTGGTCAGGCGGTCGATGCTGACATACGAAGGGATAATCTCGCCCGTATTCTTATCTACCAAATCTACCACACGCCCCATATTGCCCGTCTTTTTCAACGCCGCCTTGTCCTCCTCCGTAAAGCTATGCCCCATAAACTCCTGGTCGAGCTTCGGCTCTTTGCGCATCGTGTGGGGGACAATACCGATGCTGCCGTCGGGCATCTCTTTGAATGAAAGGCGGGCTTCCAGCTCGTAACGCTCGCCGTTGAAGTGGGGGGCAATATTTATTAAGCCCGACTTGCCGTAGTTAAGCATCTTTTTCAGGTCGCCCGACGCTTCGAGCGCGTCCCGGTCAATGCCGTACACCTCTTTCATATCCGCCCAGTCGATACGGCTTTCGTCGATGGGTTTGTAAGGTTGCTTCTCCTCTTTGGGCTGCTCCTGCTGCGGTTGCTCTTGTGCAGGCTGTCCGTCTGCTGCCTGCCCCTGCTCATCTTCCTGTTTCTGTGACTGCTCCTGCTTTCCGGGCTCCTTTTCATCAGGAAACCAATGATCTTCAATCGCTTGCCAGAAAGGGTCGAGGTCGTTGAGCTCATTGGACTCATTGGGGATAGGTTTAACTTCTTCGGACACAGTTTGTGCCTGCTCTGCCTGCACTTTTTCCTGATACGGTTCCGTATCCACACGGTGCGGAGCGAGCAGTTCCTTGTTGGCTTCGGGGTCTTTGAGCAAATCTTTGAGCACGTCTATCACCTGCTCTACGGTGTCTGCCGCCACCCGGTAAAACCCGAAACGTTTCGGCTCTTTGGTCTGGCGGTAGAAATTGGTAAAGAAGCTGTCAAGCGCATTGTCATGTCTGCTGAATACCATAAAATCCCCTTTGTTCTCCGCTTTGGGCGGACTCAGTTTCGGATTGCCGTCTTTGCCCAATCCGGCAACGACACCGATTTCTCCCGTCTTCTCGTCCCGGACGATCAGCACATCTTTTTCGTTCTTTTTCTGTTCCATTGATTCTATTTTTAAGTGAAAACACTATTGATCGGCAGCGAAAGTAATCGCTTTGATATACAGCGCAATGGCTTGCGTACCCTGTGGCGTTACTTGGCGGTTGGATGGCGGCTTTTGGCGGTTTGCACCCCTTTCGCCTGCTGCTTTTTCAGCTCTGATTCGGCAAAGTGGTACTTCACAAAATCAGCCACATCGGACTCCTTGTAATAGACTTTGCCTTTCAACTTGCAATACTTTAATACGCCATCGGTTCGATGGCGCTGCAAGGATCGCTCGCTACTGTGGAGCATCTGGTACAAATCCTGATTATCCAACAGTCGCTCGCCATCGAGATAATGAACCTCTTTGAGTTCCTTACCCGTAAGCGAGCAAATCAACTGCTCGTTCCGGTCGAAACGCTCCATGATCCGTTGCATCCACCCCTCAAAAGTGGCTGTGTTAAGTGGCTCGCTCATCGTTTACCTCCTGTTCTTAGTAGATAGTTGCGTTTGAACTCGTCCAGCATTTGAGCATCACCATTGATTACGCTATCTTTAATGAGCCGCTCCACTTCCGAGATATGATAGCGGCAAGCTCTTCCGAAAAAAGCGTACTCAATGCGCTTGCCGTCTCGTAGCCGTTGCAAGGAGCGGCTACTGATGCCGAGTAAAGAGATGACCTCTTTACTGCTCAACCATATATTTATTTTATCATCGTCTGCCTTCGGCTCTCTGCTTTTCACATAGCCTTCAATCCTGTCTATTCTGGCAAGTAGTTCTTGATAGGCGGAACTTTCTATTGTAATAATCTCCATACCTGTAACTTTTTGATTCTGTGGCAAAGTTCAGACTATTGCGTGGGTGGGTTTCATTAGTGGGTATGCCACTGGGGAAAGATTTTTATGAGAAAGGAATGCAACTGACCGCCAAGTAAAGCCAACCGACCGCCACGAACCGCCAAGCAGCGAAAAACGATTAAATACTCATGGAGTTGAGATACTTTTGCATCAAACTCAAAACAGTGCCAGATATGGAAATCGTAATTATTGAAAAGAAAACTTTTGAGGCGTTGTTATCCGGTATAGCTGTGCTTACCCAGAAAACAAACGCCTTGCATCACAGATGCAACGACAAGAAAATGAGCCGATGGCTCGATGGTGAGGACGTGTGCAGGCTGCTACACATCAGCCAAAGGACACTGCAAACATTGCGGGATAACCGTTTGATAGGCTTTTCACAGGTAAACCGAAAGTTCTACTACAAGCCCGATGAGGTAGAACGCCTACTACCCGTAATAGACCAATTCCGAACGGAACGGGACACGCCGTAGCCATTCACCTAAAAACCACTAAAATCCACAGTAATATATGAATGAGAATGTAATTACAGCCGATGACGAACGTGTCGCGTCGGCATTGAACGCCCTTAGAAAAGGGGCAAAGCAGGTGCGGGAGTTATCCCAGAACTACCATCCGCCGCTGAACGGAGAACGGTATATGACCGACAAAGAGGTTGCCGAGCGGCTCAAAGTCCATCGACGTACCTTACAGGAGTACCGCAACGATAAAAAATTACCTTTTATCCTATTCGGAGGCAAGGTATTGTATCGGGAAACGGACATTGAGCAGATGCTCGAAGAAAATTACAAGAAGGCTATGCGTTAGAACAGCAAAGGGGCAAACCGTCAATGGCTTGCCCCTCCGCTGTTTATGTGTTCAACACTGAAACCCCTCTTTGAATTGGAGTACGATAGGGGGTTCTGAACGAATAGGCGTTACCGCCTTTTTGATAATCCATCCTCGAAAGATTTTCGCCGGCAGACTGTTGAGACGGAAGGCAAGAGCGGTTATCATCTCCATATTATAGCCATCTGCCCGATTGCCATTTGCCAAATGGAGATATTGGTATGTGTCGCTTTCATGCAATGCTCTGCTTTTATAAATAGCCTTAATGTTGCTATTTACAGCCGATAAGGTGACACCGAACAGTTCGGCAATTTCATAGTCCGCCATCCACACGTGACCTGTGATGGTAACGCTGGTTCTGCTGATTGTTATAGTTCCTCTTTCCATTGCTTACACTATTATAGATTAACCGCAACACGGCTGTATTCCTCAATATTTCCCAACTGTGCCGACAGATTTTCCATATCCTTATTGAGTTTTTCTTTGGTAATCTTGGCGTAAATCTGCGTAGTTTTAATGTTCTTGTGCCCCAATATGGAACTTACCGTTTCAATGGGTACATTGTTGGTTAGGCATATCTCCGTTGCCATCGTATGACGGCTCATGTGCCACGTAAGTCGCTTATTTATACCGCATTTCTTGGCTACGACATTGATGCCGTACAAGCAATTCATATACGAGGGAACGGGCAATACCTTGCCGTTCTTTCCCAGCCCTTTGTATTTCTCTATAATTCTGAGCGGAATATCCAATAGGCGGATATTGGACTGTACACCCGTTTTTTGACGGTGCATATAAATCCAGACGTGTTCATCAAAATAGGTACGTAGATTCTCTTCCGACAGATTGCGCATATCCGTGAAACTAAGACCCGTGAAGCAGCAAAACAGAAATAAATCCCTCACTAATTCCTGTTTGCCATTTTTTAGCTTGCCATTCATTAGCATATTAATCTCTTCACGGGTCAAAAAGCCCCGTTCGGTATCCTCTTTTTGAATTTCATATTCACGAAAAGGGTCACGGGTGAGCCAGCCGTTATTGATGGAGATAGATACCATTGTCCGGAGCGGACAGGTATAAATCCAAACGGTATTATTGCAACAATGTTTATCCACACGCAGGAACATATCAAAGTCGGTAATAAAAGCGGGGGTAAGTTCTTTCAACGCTATGTCACTCATACGGTAGCGTTGGTGAATAAACTCTTTCAGGTGCTTATACACCGTTTGATACTTGCTAAGGCTTGATTTTGATTTCATCCCGGCAGTATACAATTTCTCGTAATCCTCGTTGTAACGCTCAAAAACCTTCAAGAGGGTGTATTGGCGATGCTCCAATCCAAGAAAGGCGTTCTTCACCTTTTCTGCCGTGACATAATTGTCCCGATCCATAATCTCCTGATAATGCCCGTTGATTTTTACCCGTATCTTATCCAGCATACGGTTCGTTTCCAAAGCCACCGTGCTACGACCTGTGGCACGACCCGTTTTGGCATCCCAAATTTTCGCATCAATGGTGAGTTTACAACTGAACTGTGTTTGCGTTCCGTCGATAGTCACACGTCCCATAATTGGCGATGTGCCGTCTGCTTTTACCGCCTGTCTTTTCAGGTAGAAAATTGTCGAAAATGTACTCTTCATAACTCTACTTTTTTTAGGTTCAAAATTAATTCGTGTAGAGTTACTTGTTGATACGCAAATCACTGAAGATCACAGAATAAAAACGGGAAATCCAACTTTTTTCAGCCGTTTTGCCAAAATCAACGAATCTTATTCGTATTTTAGTTCCCGTTCTGCCCGAAAATCGCTCATATACAGCCTTCAAACTTATTCAAGCCGTTTCTAACTCGTAACCAAGCGTAGGTTACAGATTAGGCACGTGACTTTGGTTTGAGTTGGCTTTTTAACGGTTTTCGTTGGCTTCATGCCATCTCTCTCAAATATCCTAAACTGCCTGTTCTTCAAATCTATTGCTCTGCTTTTCTCTATCTCGCTTTTTTATATTACTTTTGTGATTCAAAAGACCATGCAGGAATGTGCCTACATACAAACATTGGTGTTCCTTGTCATACCATACTGATTTGGTTGTCCGGCTGGGGCACTCTCCTTTTTCCGGGTCCAGATGCTTCACTTTATTGGTTCGCCTATTCAGTATATTCAATCCTCCACTCTCTGTTGCGATGTATAAATTTCCATCTTCTCCTTCTATCATCCTGCCAAATGAGAAACCTTTCAATGAATTGCCTTTGCCATTTTTGCCTTCTACCTGGTAAAAAGAAAAATCCTCTGTTACCGGATTAAAATAGCTTAGTCCCCCATAATAAGTTCCAATCCACATGTTATCCTGCTTATCGCGGTAAATGGCATAAACAGAAGTATGTCTGATAGACCAATAATTATCTTTGTCGTGCACCAATAAATAAGAATTTTCCAGCTTGTCATCTACCACTGTTATGCCTCCGAAAGAGCCAATCCAGATATTATCATTTCGATCTTGTTCAAAACACCGCACCTGGGTTTGGATGGCAGTTGTAACTGTAGGGCAAATGTCTGCCAGAGAAACCCATTTCTCCTTATTATATATCATCACCCCTTTACCATCTATTGCTACCCATATACGGTTTTGGCAGTCCACAAACAGACAGGTTATATTTTCATTGGGTAGCAAAGTATGTACTTGCCCTTTTTCATATAGATATACTCCGCGGGTAGTTCCCATCAACCATCCCTCCCCATAGGGGCGGATATGGTAAATATTGCCCATGTCTGCCGATTCTAAAGTGCACAGCACTTCTTTTTCCTGTTTATCGGTGTTGTAGCGAAATAGTTGGTCGCCATAACAACCATACAGGGAGTCTTGATAATAAACAAGATCTCTGGCCTTTATGCTTTCATCAACAAATTGTTCGGAAACTATATCATAAGAAACTAAATCATAATCTGCCAATAGGAAAAGTTTATGTTCTCCGTCTCCGCAGATGGTACGGATCGTATTATTTCCCAGTGCTGGCAGATGTTCTGAAAAACTAAATGAATTAATATTGGTGCCATCATATACATTGAGTCGCTCGTTGCCGAACCACAAAGCCCCCTTTTCATCTTGATAGATAGATATGGCAGAAGTTTGAACTGCTGTTTGTGCCATGTCAATGTGTTGGAAATAAAGATCCTTGCCTTTAGCAAAAACAGATAAGAACGAACATACACATAGTAATATAATGTATTTGTATTTCATATATATTAAATGTTTGGTTGCTGCAAAAATAATCAATATCCCCATATTCTCTTGCTTTTTGCAAGTTAATTTTGTTCTCTAGCTCTTAACGCCCAGTATGAAATGGTAAAATCCATCAAAAAAATATCAAAATCTGTCGGGAAACTGATTTTGATATATTACCAATCCATTGTCTTATTGAATTTTTGGCCCTGCTGCTAATTTTGCTTCGAATATATAATTCTTTGTTAAACACATTGTATGAAAAAGACATTCAAACCTATCAGTTTAATGTTGCTTTTGGGAGCTTTATCAAGTACAGCTTCCGTATACGCAACAAGTGTTGAGCGCAATGAAGCAGTAGCAATTGCCCAGCAAAGCAAAAAAGTAACAGGTAATGTTGCTGATGCATCAGGTCCTATTATTGGTGCGGCAATTACAGTCAAAGGTACTACTAACGGTACGATTACAGATTTTGACGGTAATTTTTCTATCGAAGTAACACCGGGAGCCGTTCTCGAAATATCTTATATAGGATATGTTACTCAACAAATAAAGTACACGGGACAAGAAAGTATTAAAGTCACTATGGCCGAAGATACCCAGACATTGGGTGAAGTAGTAGTTACTGCCATGGGTATTAAGAAAGAAAAACGCGCATTGAGTTATGCAATGAGTGAATTGAAGTCGGGCGACTTGTCAATTGTACCAGTACAAAACATTGCAAACACACTTTATGGTAAAGCGCCGGGTGTGCAAATTATGCAAACGGCAGCCGGTCCTACCGGAGGTACTAAAATCCAGATTCGTGGTGTAAACACTGTAGAAGGTAATACCCGTCCGTTAATCGTTGTAGACGGTATTCCTATTAATGATACCGACTCTAACTGGGGTGGGCGTGAACGTGACCAAACCCAGCAAGGTTCAGCTCTGAATGATATTAACCCGGATGATATTGAATCAATGTCAATCCTGAAAGGCGCCAATGCAGCCGCGCTGTATGGTTCGCGTGCAACGAATGGTGTTATCGTTATCACCACCAAACGTGGCGATGGCAATAAAAAAGGATTGGGTATCACTCTAAGTACTTCATATACTTATGACCAACGTGCTTATCTGCCGGAATATCAGAATGTATTTGGTGGCGGTACTTCTCCTTTCTTTAAGACCAATGCGAATGGCGAAAAGATTTACGACGGTTCTACTTACCGCAGTTTCGGTCCCCGCATGGACGGAACGGAAGTACTGTGGTGGGATGGCGTAAAACGTCCTTTCTCTCCACAACCCGACAACTGGAAAGATGTATTTAAAGACGGATTTACCAACAACAACAGCATCGCTATCACCAACGGTACCGAAAAATCAAACTACCGTGTATCATATACCAATATGAACTATGGCGGTTATCTGAAAAACTTCAAACAAAACAAGCATAATTTCAGCTTGGCAGGAAACTTCAAGATGTCAGACCGCGTGTCATTGGATGCTTCTATTTCATTCAACATCTCGGATACTAAAAACCCGCCGACCCGTATCGACCGTGTTTCAAACTATCCGATGCCTCGTAATGAAATAACCCAGTTGTGGAAAGACAACTACAAGAATGCTGATGGTTACTACTTGACTGATGCAATTTCGGGTATCAGTTCCAGCAATCGTGATAACATTATCAACTACCTGATGTGGCAGCAAAACGAGAACTCGTACACTCAAACCCGCGAGCGTCTTATTGCTTCACTGGCTGCTAACGTGAAAATCCTTGAAAGCCTGAACCTGCGTCTGCGTGGTGGTACGGACCGTTACTCTGACAAGAAAGAGAACAAAGAGTACTTCACAAAATATTCAGATCCGGCTGATATGAACAACCTGCAAGGTAGTTACCAAACGATTGATAACCATTATCAAAAGAACTATTTCGAAGCATTGATGATGTTCAACAAGACTTTTGCCGAACACTATGATGTAAGTGTCAATGTAGGTACTTCTGCCGAAGACATTTCGGAACACGGACTGACTTGGAGATCACAAGGCTTGAAATATAACGGTATGTTCTCTACCGAAAACAATAAAAAGAATCCTAAGGATGCCAGCAGAGATACCGGTTACCAACAAGGTGAATTTTTAAGTGCCGTATTTGCTTCTGCACAGTTGGCATACAAGCGTTTCTTGTACCTGGACTTGACAGCCCGTAATGACTGGTCTTCACGTCTGCCGGAAGGAAACCGCAGTTTCTTCTATCCTTCAGTAGGTTTGGGGTTTGTATTTACAGATGCATTCCGCTTGCCCGAATGGTATAATTATGGTAAGCTCAGAGCATCCTATGCTGTTGTAGGTAATACTACTCCTGATATTTACTTTACCAATAATTCATATACATACGGATCATTCAATAACAGTGCTATCACCAATAGCTTTGGTTCAAGTGTGCCTCCTACCAATATCGTTCCTGAAAAGACCTATTCATGGGAATTTGGTTTCGAAAGCCGCATTCTGAACGGCCGCTTGGGTCTTGACCTTGCTTACTACACCAACCGTACTAAAAACCAGATCATTACTGTTCCCGTTGCCCCTTCTACAGGTGCCACAGGTATGAAGATGAATGCCGGAGAAATTTCCAATAGCGGTATTGAAGTACAGGTATATGGAAGCCCGGTTGAAACCAAAGATTTCAAATGGGAAAGTACGTTGAACTTCAGCTATACTCACAATGAGTTGGTTTCATTGGTTGAAGGCATGGACGACCGCGAGATTGGTAACCCATGGAGTGCTGCTATCTTTAAAGCTGTCCCGGGATATTCTGTACCAAGTGTTTATATCCAGAAATGGGTACGCGATGCAGCAGGCAATATTGTATTGGATGAAAATGGTAAATACCAGCAAGAGTCCGAATTTACTTATGCAGGAAGTGCAGCTCCTAAATTCTTAGGTGGTTTCACCAATACATTTACCTATAAGAACTTGAGTTTAAGTGTACACATTGACGGTTCATTCGGAGGTAAATTATTATCATTCACCAACAACTTCCTGAAATCATCAGGTGCCGGCAAAGAATCACTGTACGGACGTGACGAACAATATGGCGGTCTGCCTTACTACATTGACGGTAATAACCGGAAAATTCAGTTAGATAGCCACAATGCAACAGCTCCCGCTAACTCTATGGACGGTTTGGTATACCATGACGGTATCATTGCCGATGGTGTGAAAGCTGACGGAACTAAAAATGATGTTATCCTTTCGGCTGCCGATTACTATAATTCTCGTTACAACCGCAATGGTTCGGAAGATAACCTGTATGACAATACTTACATCAAACTGCGTGAAATGAAATTGTCATATCGTGTACCGACTAAGTTGTGTACCAGACTGGGATTGCAAAATCTGAATGTATCTTTGGTAGGAAGTAACTTGTTCTTCATCTACAAGAATGTGCCTAATGTGAACCCTGAAGCAACTTTGGGTACCAGCGGTACAAATGCTTATGTGGAATATACTTCGTATCCATCAGCCCGAAGCTTTGGTTTCTCACTCAGTACCAGCTTCTAAACTATTACATTAATAAATAATAAGAATACAATATTATGAAACATCTATTATATAGCTTGCTTTTAGGCTCGGCAGTAGCCTTTACTTC
Organism: uncultured Bacteroides sp.; assembly: GCA_902388365.1. Lineage (GTDB taxonomy): Bacteria > Bacteroidota > Bacteroidia > Bacteroidales > Bacteroidaceae > Phocaeicola. Next base: position 79,994 of record CABMPB010000014.1, read on the forward strand.
ATGCACTGATAAGCTGAACGACAAGCATGATGATCCGGATGCTTTTACATCTACCAAAATAGAATATCTGTTTGCACAGGGTGCGCAAAAGACTATTGAAAACGACTATGGTGATATGTATACTTACACTTTCCGTCGTTTTGGTAACTATGTCCAGGTTACTGCACGCCAAACAGGAACAGACCGTATGAACCTGTACGACATCCAGAGTGACTTGGGGCGTTGGGAAAACTATTATGTTACCCGTATGGGAAGCCTGACGGAAATCGATAAAATTTATGCTACTTTGAGTAGTGACGAACAGGCAGCTTACCGCAATTATGCCGAAGGCGCTAAAGTGCTGGAAGCATATAACACGGCAATTGCAACCGATTTCTTTGGAAATATGCCTTACAGCGAAGCCTTCACCGCGCGTAATGCCATCTATGGAGGCGCTGTGATTCTGAAACCCAAGTATGACACCCAAAAAGATATTTATTATTCAATTTTGGATGACTTGAGAGAAGCAGCCGATTACTTCAAAACCAATCCGGCAAGTGATGATGCTTTCCGGCGTCAAGACATTATTTACTCAGGTGATGTTGCCAAATGGGCTAAATTTGCAAACTCTTTAAGATTGCGTTATGCTATGCGCATTTCCAATGTAGATCCCGATAAGGCAAAAGAAGTATTAGGCAGCTTGAACGTAAATGACTTGATCATTAATAACAGCGATAATGCTTACCTCACTGTTTCCGGACAGGAGACTGCCCCCGACGGCATTTGGCGTGCCATGAATGAAAGCCATTCCAAGAGTCAGGGATACTATATGTATGCTCCCCAAGGAATGGTAGACAGAATGACTGCGGCAGCCGATCCCCGTTTGCCGGTATTCTTCCAGCCGGGAGTGGATGATGATGGTAATGTGGTAGATCCTACCCAGCCTATAAAAGGTTATCCTTCATCGGCTGATGATGCTATCGCCCTTATTAACTCAACACCCGATAATGGAGTTAACCTATATAAAGAATATGCAGCTTACAGTTCTATAACTTTCCGCAAAAACTATCATTTGCCGGTGGGTATAGGCATGACAGCAGCCGAAACTTATTTCTGCCTGGCCGAAGCCGCAGCCAGAAACCTGATAAGCGGAGATGCTGAAAGCTACTATAACAAAGGTGTGATACTGTCTATCCAGAACTACTACACTTATTATAAGGATAGTGATGCTACAGGCAAAGATGCAAATATCGTCAATGCTGATGTTTCGGATGCAACATTAAGCACTTGGCTGGCAGGCTCTACTTATAAGTTCGACAGCAGCAAGGCACTTGAGCAAATCGCTACTCAGAAATGGATGCACCTCAATATTCTGCAAATCTATGAAAACTGGGCAGAATATCGCCGTACAGACTTGCCCGTATTGGATGATGACCGCGAAAAAGGCTCATTGCTGAATAAAGAAAAAGCGCCGGTACGCGTGTTGTATCCATCTAAGGAAGCATCTATGAATACCGCAAACTATAATGCACAATCAGAATATAATAAAATCTCTGTTCGTTTGTGGTGGGATACTAAATAAGAATAGGTATTTTTGCATAATAAATTGTTTATATTAAAATAAATTGCCTGTCGGTTATATAGACAGGCAATTTATCTTTTATCCTTAATTCAATAAACCAACAGACATGAAAAGACGATTGTTGTTTCTAACACTAGCCTGCTTGGGAACGAGTGTTTTAACAGCCAAAGACACCATCTATAAAAAAGGATGGATTGACTTTAACAAAAATGGCGTAATGGATGTGTACGAAGATCCCAATGCGCCCATTGAAGACCGCATAAAGGACTTGCTGAAGCAGATGACGTTAGAAGAAAAGACCTGCCAAATGGCAACTCTGTACGGTTCAGGGCGAGTGCTGAAAGATTCGTTGCCCACCCCCAACTGGAAAAACGAAATATGGAAAGACGGCATTGCCAACATAGACGAAGAACTCAACGGACTGGGACGGGGACGCAGAGCATATCCGGAGCTGATTTATCCTTTCAGCAATCATGCCAAAGCCATAAATACCATCCAACGCTGGTTTATAGAAGAAACCCGTTTGGGCATACCGGTAGATTTCTCGAATGAAGGAATCCACGGTTTGAACCACACCAAAGCAACGCCTTTCCCTGCACCGATAAACATTGGTAGTACATGGAACAAACAACTGGTGTACCAAGCCGGCAGCATTTCCGGAAAGGAAGCCAAGACTCTGGGATATACCAATGTATATGCACCTATCTTGGATGTGGCGCGCGATCCGCGATGGGGACGTGTCCTTGAATGTTATGGCGAAGAACCCTATCTGGTAGCCGAACTGGGCATTCAAATGGTAAAAGGACTTCAGGAACAGGGTGTAGCCTCAACCCTGAAGCATTATGCAGCCTATGGCGTTCCTAAAGGCGGACGGGATGCTGCCGTAAGAACCGATCCTCATATCTCTCCGCGCGACCTGCACTCTTTATTCTTATATCCTTTCAAAAGGGTGATAAAAGAAGCACATCCCAAAGGAGTGATGAGTAGCTACAATGACTGGGACGGTGTGCCGGTTACAGCCAGCCATTACTTCCTGACCGAGCTGCTTCGCCAGCAATATGGTTTTAAAGGATATGTGGTGAGCGACAGTGAAGCCGTAGAGTATGTACAAACCAAACACCGCGTAGCCGATACGTATGAAGAAGCCGTGCGCCAAGTGGTAGAAGCCGGTTTAAATGTACGCACACACTTCACCCACCCCGAGGATTATATACTCCCATTGCGCCAATTGGTAAAAGAGGGTAAACTATCTATGAAGGTAATTGATGAACGGGTAGCCGATGTATTGCGTGTAAAGTTTGAATTAGGATTGTTTGACGACCCCTATGTGAATGATATAAAGGCAGCCGACAAAATCGTAGGAGCCGACAAGCATGCAGACTTTGTACTGGAAATGCAAAAACAATCACTCGTTTTGCTGAAAAACGACGGGGACTTGCTTCCGCTGAATAAAAACGAATTGAAAAAGGTCTTGATAGCCGGACCATTAGCTAAAGAAACCAATTATATGATAAGCCGTTACGGTCCGCAAGGATTGGAAAATGTAACAGTGTATGATGGTATTAAAAACTATTTAGACAATCAGGTAGAAGTAGCTTATGCCCAGGGATGCAAAACAAAAGACGCCAACTGGCCCGATAGCGAAATTGTGCCGACTGCACTAACGGACGATGAGAAGCAAGGCATAGACGAGGCTGTACGTTTGGCGGCGGACTGTGATGTAATAATCGCAGCCTTGGGCGAAGACGAAAGCTGTACGGGGGAAAGTAAATCGCGCACCGACTTGAATTTACCCGGACGGCAGCAACAGTTATTGGAAGCCTTGTATGCAACCGGCAAACCGGTAGTCCTGGTATTGATTAACGGTCAACCACTGACCATTAATTGGGCAGCCCGCAACATACCTTCCATACTGGAAGCCTGGTTCCCCAACCAATTGGGAGGAGTAGCCATTGCACAAACCTTATTCGGAGATTATAACCCCGGCGGACGCTTGACAGTTACTTTCCCCAAGACTACCGGGCAGATAGAGTTCAACTTCCCCTTCAAACCGGGATCACAGGACGGACAATATTTCAGTGGTCCCAATGGTTCGGGAAACACCCGTGTAAACGGAGCTTTGTATCCGTTTGGTTTTGGCTTGAGCTATACCACTTTCGATTACTCCAATTTGCAGATCCATCAGGTTACCAAGCACACTCAAAGTCCCATAACCGTATCGGTAGACATCACCAATACGGGCAAACGTGCAGGCGATGAAGTAGTACAGCTTTATTTAAGAGATGTAGTGGCAAGTGTTATTCCTTATGACTCGCAGTTGCGCGGATTTGAAAGAATCCATCTGCAACCGGGAGAAAAGAAAACAGTAACTTTTACATTGACACCGGAAGATCTTGAAATTCTGGATCGTCACATGGAATGGACCGTAGAACCCGGAAAGTTTGAGGTCCTCGTAGGTGCTTCTTCGGAAGATATCCGAAGCAAAGGAGAGTTTTCAGTAGAATAAATAGGGCAGTTTCCCAACACACATTTTTCATTAAAAAGAGTCCCCATGCCGGTAGGAATTAAACTTCCACCGGTATGGGGCTTTTGTTTATCATCTTTGTTTTTGGAATGATTAAATGTTCCCATCATTTTGCACGTATTGATTATTAAATTATATTTGTACCTTATACAATAACTATTAACCATGAAAACACATTCTTTATTAGCAGGCATACTATTGTCCTTTTCATTATCTGTTCAGGCAGGTGACCTGAAACTGTGGTATAAACAACCTGCCAAAATATGGGTGGAAGCCCTTCCTGTAGGGAATTCCCGGATGGGAGCGATGGCATACGGAGGAACTGCGCGCGAGGAACTTCAACTGAATGATGAAACGATGTGGGGCGGAAGTCCGTATCAGAATGATAAACCGGAAGCTCTGGGAAGTATGGAGCAAGTGCGCGAACTGATTTTTGCAGGAAAGAACATGGATGCACAAAATCTGATTCAGAAAACATTCTATTCAGGGAAAAATGGAATGCCCTATCAAACCATTGGCAGTTTGATTATCGAGAATCAGGGACACGAAAATGTAACCGATTATTATCGTGATTTGGACTTGGAACGTGCTGTAGCCACAACTCGCTATAAGGTGGATGGAGTGACTTATCAGCGTGAAGTCTTTGCATCTTTGTCTGACAAAGTGATTATTGTGCATCTAACGGCAGACCAGCCCGGCAAATTGAATTTCAAAGTAGGCTACACCTCTCCATTGGACTACAAGGTAGGCCGTAAAGGAAAGAAACTGGTTCTTACAGGAAATGGTCGCGACCATGAAGGTGTGAAAGGACTGATTCGTATGGAAACGCAGACACAAGCGAATGTGGAAGGCGGAAGCATGAAGGTAAACGACCGGAATATCATTGTAGAGAATGCGACCAGTGCTACCCTCTATATATCGTCGGGAACAAACTTTGTGAATTATCAGAATATAAGTGGCAATGAAAGCAAAAAAGCCGGTGACTATCTTGCCTCGGCTATGAAACAACCCTATGACAAGGCTTTGCAGGAACATATCACCCGTTATAAAGAACAATTCGACCGGGTAAAATTGGACTTGGGAACCAGTGAAGAAGCTAAACAGGAAACGACCACACGTATCGCTCATTTTAATGAAGGTAAAGATGTATCTTTGGCAGTACTGTTATTCCAATATGGCCGTTACTTGCTCATATCTTCCTCTCAACCGGGTGGGCAGCCTGCTAATCTGCAAGGCATTTGGAATGATAAACTCTTGGCTCCCTGGGATGGGAAATATACCATAAATATCAATACGGAAATGAATTACTGGCCGGCAGAGGTAACTAATCTGAGTGAAACACATCAGCCTCTTTTCGAGATGGTGAAAGAACTGGCGGTGACGGGACAGAGAACCGCTCGCAATATGTATGGCTCGCGCGGATGGGTAGCCCATCATAATACCGATATATGGCGTGTTACCGGTCCAGTAGATAAGGCATTCTATGGCACATGGCCTATGGGTGGTGCATGGTTGACTACCCATTTGTGGCAACACTATTTGTATAGCGGTGACAGGCAATTTCTAGCAGAGATTTATCCGGTGTTGAAAGGATCTGCCGATTTTTATCTTGATTACTTGATAGCACATCCCAAGTATGGCTGGATGGTGACAGCTCCGTCCATGTCGCCCGAACATGGTCCGACAGGTGAGGATACTCAATCAGCATCTACCATTGTGGCAGGATGCACCATGGACAATCAGATTGTTTTTGATGTACTGAGTAATGCTTTGCGTGCATCTCAGTTATTAGGTGGTTCTATTTCCTATCAAGATTCCCTGAAGTCTATGATAGATCGCTTGGCACCCATGCAGATTGGAAAGTACAACCAATTGCAGGAGTGGTTGGAAGATCTTGATAATCCGAATGACAAACATCGCCATATTTCCCATGTATATGGATTATTCCCCAGTAATCAAATTTCTCCGTATTCCCATCCTTTGCTTTTCCAAGCTGCCAAGAACACGTTGTTGCAGCGTGGTGATGAGGCTACCGGTTGGTCTATTGGCTGGAAGGTTAATCTGTGGGCAAGGTTACTGGATGGTAATCATGCATATCGCATTATCAATCATATGCTGAAGCTGTTACCTGGTGATGATGTGAAAGTAGATTATCCGCAGGGGCGTACATACCCCAACCTTTTTGATGCGCATCCGCCTTTCCAGATTGATGGTAATTTCGGCTATACGGCGGGTGTTGCCGAAATGTTGTTGCAGAGTCATGACGGTGCGGTGCATCTGCTGCCAGCATTGCCGGATGCCTGGGCAAAAGGTAGTGTACAGGGACTGGTAGCCCGTGGTGGTTTTGTGATAGACATGAATTGGGATGGTGTACAGCTTGATAAGGCTAAGATTCATTCTCGATTGGGAGGAAATTTGCGTTTACGTTCTTATGTGCCTTTGCGTGGGGCAGGAATAAAGGAAGCAATAGGAAAAAATCCGAATATTTTCTATATGCAAGCAGATATAAAAGAGCCATTGATATCCAGTGAAATTAATCCGCAATATCCTGCATTATATAAGGTATATGAGTATGATTTGATGACTGAAGCAGGGCAGGACTATTTGATAGAGCGTGGCTTGTAAACCTGTGGAAGTAAGGAAATAAGAATGCCATGTTTCATTTTGTATCATCAGTTTGAACAACAGTTCTATGCTGATAATACCAAGTGAAACATGGCATTTCCTTTTTCAGTTTATTTCATCTGAATGCTTTTATCACGGACTTTCCGCAATATTTGTTCCAACTCAAATACCTTTTCGGGATATTGGGTTGCCACATTCTCCTTTTCACCTATCTGGTTCATATTATATAATTGCGGAGTACCTTGGTAACCCGTTTCTATCTTTGGCCCCCAAGGAACCATCTTGGGTCCGTCGCTTCCTTCTATATACTTCCAGTCCTTGGTGCGGACAGAGATGGTATGGTTAGAAGCCTGTTCCAATACCCAGGGACGGTCGGTCTTGTCTTGTCCCAGCAAGTTGCCCAGGCGGTTGTAACTGTCGGGAGCACTGCCTTTCGGGATACGTGCATCAACCAGGGAAGCCATTGAAGCCAGCCAGTCTATTTGTGAAACAAGTACATCGGAAACTTCAGGTTTATGGATTGTGTTAGGCCAGTGTACAATTAGCGGAATGCGTGTTCCACCTTCGAATGCACTATACTTGCCTCCACGCAAACCACCTGTAGGTTGATGCCCGTTCAGCAGTTCTTCTGCTTTATCATCATAACCGTCGTCTACTACCGGACCATTGTCACTGGACAGGATGATTAATGTATTCTTGGTCAATCCCATCTTGTCTAAGGTTTCCAATAGTTGACCTACGCTCCAATCAAATTGGGCGATAGCATCTCCGCGTAATCCCATCTTATTCTTACCGCGGAAGCGATCATGCGGGAAACGGGGGACATGCACATCATTGGTAGCAAAGTACATAAAGAAAGGTTCATCCTTGTGCTGTTTAATGAAGTCGATGGCGTGTGCGGTTATAGAGTCTGCAATGTTTTCATCTTTCCACAATGCCTTGCCTCCGCCTTTCATATATCCGATGCGGCTGATGCCGTTCACAATAGACATATCGTGCCCGTGGCTCGGTTTTAAATTGTATAGCAGTTCGGGGTTGTCCTTGCCTGTAGGTTCTCCGGGGAAATTTTTTACATAGCTCACTTCTATGGGGGCGGAAGGATCGTAATTGGCAACTTTTCCATTCTCTATAAAGACACAGGGAACACGGTCTGCTGTGGCAGCCATAATATAGGAATAATCGAATCCTAAATCACTGAGGCAGGCGGGCAGGGGAGCATTCCAATCTTGTTGTGCGGTCTTGTCTCCCAGTCCCAGATGCCATTTACCGAATGCCCCTGTGGCATAACCGGAACTTTTGAACATATCTGCCATGGTGTATTGTTCGGGACGGATAATCATACCGGCATTTCCGGCGGCAACATCCGTTCCCGGTTTGCGCCATGCATATTCTCCCGTCAGCATGGAATAGCGTGATGGGGTACTGGTGGCAGCAGTGGCATGTGCGTTGGTAAACCGTATACCTTCGTTGGCAAGGCGGTTTACATGGGGAGTCTGTATATTCTTTGCTCCATAGCATTCCAGGTCGCCATATCCCAGGTCGTCGGCATAAATAAAGATAACATTTGGTTTGTCAGAGGTACGGTTTTTGTTTTCTGCATGAGCTACCAGGCATGAAGTTAAGGCTAGTGAAAGCACACCTAAATGACTTTTTTTCATAGTGACATATTTTGTTTAGTTAGTAATAAGGTGCACAAAGATAGGGATATATTTTATAAAGTGTGGACTTTTTCTACAAATTTGTAGATCTATCCTACAGGTATTCCACAGTCGGTTTGTGTAATGAGGCTTGTTATTCTATTGATAACTAGCGCACTGTGTATGGCTATACTTATTGGCACATTTTTTGCTGTTTAAGTTAATACGAGACATTAAAAGCTAAACTTTAAATATATAAACCATATCCTTAACATAGAAAGGGTGAAAAAGCTAATATCAAGGCCATGTTCCCCTTAATGGGAAGATCTGTATAAACTCAGTTTTAGAGCTCCCGGTTCGTGATGAATCGGGAGCTTGTTTTTTTATATTTTTATTTCCTCCCACACTAAAGCCGCTGCTCCATAGATGGCTGCATTCTTTACTAGCTTGGAAGGAAGTAATTTTACTTTTCCTTTAAATAGTTTCATCATATTCTGTTCCATGGATTCACGAACAGGTTTGAACAGCAACTCTCCGGCTTTTGCCAGACCTCCCATCAGGAAAATGGCTTGGGGGCTGGTGATGGCAACTACATTGGCAAGAGCTTTTCCCAGCATCTCTCCTGTGTATCGGAACGTTTCCTGTGCCAGTTCATCACCTGCCAGTGCCGCTTCACTGATAATCTTTGCGTCCATGTCATTAAAAGGAATATCGCGTAAAGGGCTGGGAGTGGTGTATTTTGCCATCATCTTGTAGGCACTTCGCTTTACGCCGGTAGCTGATACATAGGTTTCCAAACAACCTTTCCGCCCACAACTGCATTGCCTTCCATCCGGAGATACGATAACGTGTCCCAGTTCTCCGGCAAATCCGTCATGTCCATAGATCAGTTTACCATGAGCTACAAATCCGCTTCCCAATCCTGTACCCAGAGTCACTACCAGAAAATCCTGCATATCTTTTGCCCCTCCGTAAATCATTTCGCCTATGGCTGCTGCATTGGCATCATTGGTGAGATAGATGGGGAGGTTGGGATAATATTCTTTCATCATTTCTACAAAGGGGATAATGCCATGCCAAGGCAGGTTGGGAGCATATTCTATGGTCCCTTTGTAGTAATTTCCGTCCGGAGCTCCGATGCCTATGCCAATCAGGGTGGAAGTCTCCTCAATAGTGCTGAAAAGGGTGTGCGTTGCTGCACATAGTTCCTTTAAATAATCTTTTATATTTTCGTGGGTGGCAGTCAGTATATTTCCTTCCGCCAAATAGTTTCCGACTCGGTCTATAAAACCAAACTTGGTATTTGTACCGCCAATGTCTATTCCTAGTGCTACTGCTGTTTTCATATTGTATTCTTATTATTATCCTATAGATAACAACCGTGTCCGTATTTTGTTTCTTATGCTAAAATTAAAGAAATGCAATTAGCGTCTGCAAAGACCATTTACTGAAAATAAGTTAATATTAATGTGTGGGATGCAGTATTTGCTGCTTTTCTCCCTTTAAAAGACAGAAGATATAAAAACACATGATAGTTATGAAAAAGTTGAACCTATTTTTATTAGCATTCTTGGCAGTCATTGGAGTTACTTTTCAGTCATGCGATGATGGCGATTACTACTCTATTGGTGATTTTGCAGCAGATTGGGCTACTGTGAATGTGAAAGGAGCCCATGTATATGATTTTACTGGTGACAGATGGGGAAAACTTTGGCCTGCCGCCACCAATTATCCCGGTTACTCACCGATTGACGGGCAGCGGGTAATTGTTTACTTCAATCCCTTGTTTGATAACTATCCGGAAGGGTATGATTGCTCTATTAAACTGGAAGGGATCAGAGAGATCCTCACAAAGAATATAGAGGAACTGACCGCCGAAAATGAAGAAGAATTCGGCAATGATCCGGTGAGCATCTATGAAGGAAATATGTGGATCAGCAGAGGCGGCTATCTGAATATTATTTTTAATCAGAATCTGCCGGCGAAGTATAAGCACCGTGTCAGCTTGGTAAAGAATACCACGGTAACTCCGGAGGATGATGGATATATTCATTTGGAATATCGTTACAATACGTATGATGATACGATTGACCGTTGGGTATATGGTGCGGTATCTTTTAATTTGAATTCTTTGGATATTACTTCGGAAACCAAAGGTATAAAGGTAAAAATCAATTCGGCTACAAATGGTGAGAAAGAGATAACTTTCGATTTGAAACCATCGGCATCACCGGAGAAGTTGAGCCAGTTTGATTTTTCTCAGACAGAGATCAGATAATTAGGGTTTGATTAAAGAGAGAGTTGTGATAGCCCCTTGCATCTTTTTGTGGTAGATGCAGGGGGCTTATTTTATTATACCATATCCTCACCCGTTTTGACGATAGCCACTTTCACAGTCTTATGGAAAGGGATAAAACGAGAAATAATGGCAATAACCAATGATGCGATAAGCATATAGCCAAGAACTGTTTTCAACCCTAATAAAAGGCTTTGGGTTTGCAGGGTGGCATACAGGCTGTTGGTTGCCATTTGGGTTGCTTCGCTCATGCCGTGTCCCTGTGCCAGTGCACTGTTCAGCGACTGGGTATATTGCTTGGAGGCCAGCAGGTTATCCATTGTCATGTTCTCCGAGAGGATGTTCATAGCATTCAATTGGAGGCGGTATAGAATGTTGTTGTAGAAAGAAGTAGACAGGGCTGGTGCCAATGCAGAACGGAATGCAATCAGGAAGAAAGCATTGTATATCATCAGTCTGGGATTCATATCTTCTACCACGTACACGCCGAAAGCGATGAATAAAACCATCATTCCCATGCCACGCAGGAACATGGGGAAATAGAGCATTTCATAGCTTGCTCCGGGAGCAATGCCGAAGTACAGGATGGCAAAATAGATAACGAAGCAAAACATTCCGCCCGAAACGAGGAAACGGAAACGCCAGCGTTGCCAGCGGAACCACCAGAAGCAGATGATGGCTCCCAGTATAAAACCGGGCAGCATCCATAGATTCAATGCATTGGTGTGTACACTGTCTATGCGGATAATGCTGGTGGCATAACTGATTATAAGTGAACTGCTGGAGGAAAAGAACATGGTGAGAATCATAAAGAAATAACCGATAAGGGCTTTGCTATGATTCAGCACCTCTACTCGGATATAAGGCTTTTTAGCATTGCTTTGTCTGTAGAAGAACAGCCACAGCAAGATGGGTGTTGCAACGGTATATATCACAATCTTTGGAGAAGAAAACCAGTCCAGTGTTTTGCCATAAGTGAATATATAGATGATAAACAACAAACTGGTGGCGGCAAGTAATACACTCCTGCCATCCATTTCCTTGAAAGGAATATGCAGAGGGCTGTGTCCGTAGCGGAAGAACGCTGAGATAAAGACAATGGCTATCAGCAACAGGATTACGACAAAATAATACATATGCTGCCACTGGTAATAATACGCCAGTTGTGCCGTGAGTGCCATCGATACTTGTCCTGCCGAGAAAACAATAGGGTAGAAATAGGCATAAAATTCACTACGCACATTGGCGGGACTGAAGAAAGGGCGGATCATGATGATAATCTCCAACATGGCAAACCCCTTGAAGAAGCCGATAAAGAAACTGCAAATAATCACAATATCTATTTGGTGCACCTTGGCACAGATAAAGCTAAGTATAGCCTGCATCAGCAAGACGATTAACAAAGCCGTTTTAGTAGTTAGCACCGCACGCACCTTGGGAATAAGAGGATAAGCCACCGCCATGCCCACCGAGGTGGCATAGTATGCCATACGAATATCTTCACTCAGCACACCCAGTGTTCCTGAGACTTCGGTAATGTCTCCCGTATAAGCGCCGTTTATCAGTGCCACGGGAATCATGATTATCATGGCAGTAACGAATCCCAGCCATTGGGGAACCCAGCGGCGGACAGGAACATTCAGGGCTTGCAGTTTTACCATCTTCTTCTTAGTCTTTTAATGCTTCGGTTTCTACCATCATTCCGGCGCGGAGCAACTCCATGTCTTCGGGGGTGGCATCGTCCAGATCTATGCGCACGGGGATGCGTTGCTGTACTTTTACAAAGTTTCCTGCCGAGTTGTCTGTGGGGACCAGTGAGTATTTGGAACCGGTTGCTTCTGATATGGCTGTCACCGTTCCGTGGAACAGTTTGTGGCTGAATGCATCTACCTTTATCACTACTTTTTGCCCGATGTAGATATTGGCTATCTGGGTTTCCTTATAGTTGGCGGTGATCCATTTGTCGTTGCCCCTCACCAGGTAGGACAGGGTTTGCCCTGCCTGCACCAGTTGTCCGGGCTCCAGTGTGCGGCGACCCATGTAGCCGTCATAGGGGGCGGTTACCACGGTGTAGGAGAGGTTTAGTTCCGCCATTTCCAAGTCGGCTTCTTTGCGCAGTATAGAGGCATCCACGCTGGCAGTCTTCTTGGTCGTTTCCGAGTATTGGGACTGTGCGGCGTTCTTCTGTTTCAGTAGGGCTTCATAGCGGGCTTTCATGGCTTCGTAATTTGCCTTTACCTGCTCGTATTGCTGTTGGGACACGGATTCTTCTTTCAGCAGGTTGGCATACCGGTTATAGTCTTGTTCCATTTGCCATAGGCGGGCTTTGGTTTCGGCTATGTTGGCCTCTTGCACGGATACGTTTTCGTGGCTGGTTTGTATGCCCGATCCCAAGATATCTTTAGAGGCGCGGGCATCCATCAGTGCGGCTTCCGCATCTTTCAGTTTAATGCGGTATTCGCGGTCGTCCAGAATCAGCAGCGTGTCTCCGGCTTTTACAAATTGGTGTTCGGTGAAGCGCACCTCCTTTATGTAGCCCGGTACGCGTATGTTGATGGGGGAGATGTATTGGTCTACCACGGCATCATTCGTAATTTCGTAGTTCAGGTATTTCCAAAAATAATCTACCGTCCACGAAATGCCTGCCAAGGCGATAAGGATGCATACGCTATTCAGGATTATATTCTTTCTTTTCTGTCGGATCAGTTGTTGCCGTTTCTTTTTAAGTGTAGCCATATGGGTTCTTGTTTTAGGTTATAAATTTCCGCAGATGCGTTGCAGTTCGTAATAAGTATAGATCACGTTGGCGCGGGCGGTGGTTAGTTGCAGTTCTTCCTGCAGGCGGATGTTGCTGGCATCCAGCAGGTCGGTCAGGATAGAGAGCTGGTTCATGTACCGGTTATGCACGATGCGGTAGTTTTCTTCTGCCTGGGTGACGGACAGGCGCAGGGCCTTTACCCGGTCCAGTGCTTCGTTGTGGCGGATATAGGCGCTTCTCACTTTTACCCGTATGTCTTGCATCAGTTGTTCTTCTGCATTCTTTTGCAGGTTGATGTATTGTTGCGCTTCCCTCATCTTATGCTTGTTGTGATATAGGGAGGACAGATTGTAGGACAGGCTGAGTGCCACATTCCAGTTATTACTGAACATATCTTCCATGGTGCTGCTCAAGGGGCGTGCCAAGGTATTGCCCGCATGCAGGGACAGGGTGGGCAGATAGTCGGCTTGGGTGAGGCGCTTGTCTGCTATGGCTAGTTGGGTGTGATAACGTGCCAATCTTATTTCGGGATAGTTCTGATAGGCTTGTTCTATGTAGGCGTCGCAACTTTGCAGTTCTACTGGCATATGCAGTAAGGCGGTGTCCGGCAGCAACAACAGGTCTTCGTCCAAGCCCAGTATCACGTCCAGTTGTTGGGATACGATGTAGGTGTTGTCCTTGGCTTCGCGGTAGGCCAGTTCGTCATTGGTCAGTTGCAGTTCGCTTCTTATTTCGTCGTTACGGGTCAGGACACCCTCTTTTCGCATTTTCCTAATGTCTTTCAGTCTCACTTTGGATTCTTCGATATTTCGTTCCAATACTTTTTGTTGTTTGTGTAGCGTAAACAGGTCAATGTACTGTTGGAGCAGCAAGAGCTTTATGTCGGCTATGTTGTTGGCGGTGCTCAGTTGGGCTATCTGTTTTTCCAGTGAGGCTCTGCGGATGGAATGTTCTATTTTGCCTCCTCGGTAGATGGGCTGGGTCAGGTCTACGTTGTAGTTGTGCGACCAGTCCGGCACGTCGGGGTGCGTGGGGTGTGCCAGTCCGCTTTTAAAGATGGTGGGCTGACCTATGTATCCGGTAGTTGCATTCAGCTTTATTTCGGGCAGGCGCAGATTGCGGGCTGTCTGTTCTTTTTCGCTTGCTACTATCTCCTGTATATGAGATGCCTTGATGCGCAGGCTGTATTCCGTTCCCCTTTCAAAAAGTTCGTTCAGGGAGAGGGGATAGGTCTGTTGCGCTTTCAGTGACAAGCCCGGTAGTAGCGCCAGGGATAATACGATGTAATGTTTAAATCTCATCCAGTATATTGCTTAGTTTCGTTAGGTTATTTATGGTGCTCTGTACTTGCTTTTCGCCCATTTTCTTGGTTAGTTGGGCATATAGTTCATCCGTCAGGGGGCGTATTTGCAAGGATAATTCCCGTCCTTTGGTGGTAAGGAAAATAAGTCGGTTGCGTTTGTCCGTAGGGTCTTCTTTGCGGATTACCCACCCTTTCTTTTCCAGATTGTTAATCAGGTTGGTGAGGCAGGCTTTGTCCTTTGCCGTCCTTTCGGCAAGGTATTGCTGGCTTACTCCTTCCTTGCGCCACAGGCAGTGCATTATTTGGAGCATTTCAATGGTTATCTCTATCTTGTTACGCTTCAATACCCGTTGGATGGTTTGGCGGAAAGCCATGCGTGTGCTCAGTATTTTTAGGAATAGGTCGCGTGACGGTTCACTTTTATCCATTATTTTTCTCTTTTTGTATTATTGGGCGCAAAGGTACGTATTTTTATCGAAAAATAGTTTAATGTTTGACTATTTTTTATGCGTGGTGCCTGCTGATTACTTGAAATAAATGAATAACTTCCCCTCTGAATACTTGCTAATAAACATTCAGTGAGATAACAGGATTATCTATCCCCCTTTCTGTTGTATCTTCGCCCCTACAATTTAAAATAGTGCGAAGCAATGAAATCAAATGATGTATTTAGCTACATGGAGACATGTATCAGTAAGAAGGAGAAGCTGGGGAAAGATAGTACGGCAGAGTTGTATCATGCGGTCTTTGTCCGTCTGCAAGGCTTTTGGAAGAAATCCACGCTGCATTGGAGTCGTGTGACCGGTGAGGTAGTAGATGAATTCCAGGCACACCTGCAAGAGGAGGGGCTGCAAACCAATACGGTGAACAGTTACCTCAGCAATTTCCGGGCAATGTATAATGATGCTGTAAAACATGGGATAGCGACCCACGTTGCCCCCGTCAATCCCTTTGCCCACTTGCAGCTGAAGCGTGAGAAGACCGACAAGCGCGCCACCTCGCAGAAAATCACAGAGCGTATTATCCGGATGGACGATAAAGGCTCTCCGATGAGGCGGCTTGCCATAGACTGCTACACTTTCTGTTTCCTGGCATGTGGCATCCCCTTTGTGGACCTTGCCAACCTCACGGAGAAGAATATCCACGGAGATGTCCTTGTCTATAGCCGCGTAAAGACCGGCACCCGGGTTTGCATTGGTATTTCCAAGGGAATGCGTATCCTTATTGATAAGTACCGGCGAAAGGGATCTTTACATCTGTTCCCCCTTCTTCCCAATAAAAAGAAGGTTTCACATAAAGATTACAAAAAGATTCAGAGACAAATCAACGAGCAACTCAAGAAGATAGGGGAGGAACTGGGACAGAAGATGAAACTGACCTATTATGTGGCTCGGCACACTTGGGCAAGCCAGGCTCATGAGATGGATATTCCGCTGGCTGCCATCAGTCAGGCATTAGGACACCGGTCTGAGGGAACCACATTGATTTATCTGGCTGAACTGAGCCAGGAGAAGTTGAATAAATCATACGAAATGGTGAGCATGAGTGTTGATAATCTTGTTTGCGGGCGTGCCTGATCACTTATTTAGAAAATAAGGGTATGGAAGTGTAACAGTCTATAGTTCAATGATATAGCACATACTACAATAAAAGAATGTCTCATATCCGGGAACAAAAGTAGGACTTATCAGATAAAGAAACAAAGAAAAACGGATTTTTTTTTGTAAAATCTAATTTCTCACGTTGTAACTGTATTGTTTTTGGCTCTTTTTACCTCTTGATAACCCCATCAGTGGCAGAATGGCAAAAATAGGCATATACGGCTTCCTACCGCTATGCTTTTTCTGTCCATTTAACAAGTTTTTATCCTTCTTTTTGCCCCTCATGGGATCATTGCTAAACGGGAAAAGCACGCAATATTCACTTTATTTTACCGATTTATAAATTTTTATCCGTACTAAGGCCGGCGGAATCTCCCTTATTTTCTAAATAAGGGATGTTATAGCAGCTTTTATTGATTAATCACTTGTGAACCAATAGCTTATATGAATAGAAAGTTATTTTTTATATGTATGTTCGCCGTTTGCCTGTGTGCCGGTTGTGGTCATGATTCTGATGACCCCGTAACTCCGCCCACTCCTCCCGGTCCGGGTCCTGAACCCGATCCCGACCCTGTAGCCATCGAACTATACACTTCCCTTGAATCCCGCGCTGCCGTCAACGGGTTTGACGGTACAGAGATCAGCATAGCCGCAGGCACTTCCTCCGGGCATATTGCCGAGGTGTGGAACGGCATGGCCACCGGTTCCCGCATTGCCCTTAGTCCCGTGCAATATTATCCGGCCGACAGTTCCGCCATTTACCTGCGTGGCTTCTATCCCCGCACCGGTTCTTTGGCCGATGGCATTGCCGATTATACGCTGACGGGCAAGGAAGACCTTCTGTATGCCGGGCTCACTGCCGGGTCTTTGGGCACTCCCTTCACTCCTTCGGCAGAGGCGCTGACTTTCCATCACCTGCTGGCGCAGCTCAATGTGTCGCTGGATACGGAGGAAGACTTTCAGGGCACATACCGCCTCAAGCATCTCAGCATTGAGGGTTCCGCGGGGAGCGCATCGCTGGATGTGCTGAATGGCACGGTACAGTTTGGTGAAGATCCCATCCGCTTGGAAGTCTATAACGTAGAGGACTTTAGCGGTGAGGTGGTGAAGGCCGGAAGCACTCTGTCCCTGGGTTATATACTGATACAGCCCAAAGCGGCCCTTACTCTGAATCTGGTATTGGCAAGGGATGAGAATCCGGAACATAATATTGTTTTGGCAAATCAACCGGTGGAGTTTGAGGGTGGCAGTTCCGAAACGGGGTTGTCTTATAAGCTGTCCATCAAATTGCCTAATGATATAGGGAAAGAAGATCCCGATAATCCTGACAATCCCGACCCTGACAATCCTGATAACCCTGATAACCCGGATCCTGATAATCCGGACACCCCGGACCCCGATAATCCTGACAATCCCGATCCGGATGACCCTGACCATCCCGACCATCCTAACCCGGATGATCCCGATCCCGGAAAGCCTGAGAATCCGGATACAGTGGAGTTGACACTTTATGCCACCATCACGGCATGGAGTGATATTCCTATGGGTGACATAGATATTCCCGTACATTGATTTCATGAATATAAACTAACAAATAAAGAAACAAGAAAATGAAAACACTTAAAACAACTATGTTCGTCACTGCCTGTATGGCTATGATGTGCGCTTGTACTGACCAGTCTACTTTGGATGAAAACCAAGGAAGTAATGAATCGAATGAATTGGTAGAACTTAAAATTAATCCGTCTATTGCGTTGACTAGGGCGGCTGTGGCTGGAACTGATGGAAAGGTTTTGGAAAACATTGCTGTTTATTCAACTGGGACAGAGAATAATTATGCGATTTATAACTATCCTGAGAATGGCTCTAGTTGGGGAGTAAAAGGAAGTGATAAGATCTATTTATCCAAAGATGCTGTGACTATTTTTGCTTACTATCCTGCTTATCAAGCTGACGGAAGTACTGCTTTGAAAATCAATGAAAGTGGTACTCCCAGCACATCATCTACCATTAATGTTTCCTTAAATGGTGGTGCGGATAGTGCAGGTGATGATAACAAAATTATTGTTGCAAGTAATGAAGCAGGTAGCATTAATACCACGGCAAAGGATATAGATTATATGTATGCAGTAAGTGGTGGTAATGGTGGTGCACAAAACACAGTAGATGTAGCTCTTGAGACTCAACCCACTGCCAACAGTACATCTTCCAGTGTATCCCTTAAAATGAAGCATGCCATGGCATTGGTCAGCTTTAAAGTGGTTAAAGAAAAATATAATAACACAGGTAGTTTGACTAAGATTGTGCTTAATAGTAACAATAGCACCACATTGACAAAAGGGAACTCTGATGCAACCATGAATATCAGTACCGGAAATATAACAGTGGAATCGACTGCCACAGCTGCTAAGTTCACCCGATTTATCTATACAGGTGATGCCGCCGGATATACCCTAAAAGAAGATGCAAGCCAGTCACCTGCTTTCAGTATCTTGACTTATCCCAATGAGACAGCTGATAAATCAAGCATAACAGTAGAGGTCACGATTGACGGTCAAACATACTCACATGCATTACCTAGCAGCAGCCCTACTTCCCAAGCCTGGGCAGCAGGCAAGAACCATGTCTATACCTTAAAGCTCAGTGGAAAAGAATTAAGCATAACAAATGTAGCTATAGAATCCTGGGGAACTGATGTCCCCATGGGTGATGTCACATTAGAATAACCATTAACCCCAATAAACCAATGATAAAAAGGAACATCCCTACCGCCCTGTCCCTGAGCCTTGTAGCCTTGGTCTTATCCTGCCCCGCCTGTACGGAGCAGGATGCTCCCCGTGTCGATACCGGCACAGGCACAGAATCCACCGCAGCCCTACAACTATCTATGGCAGGGCTGGAGGTGGTTCCTGATGCTGCAAGGGAAGCAACAACAACTACACCCCTCTATAGTGGAACTATGGGAGTCTATCTAAAAGGAACATTATACGGGGAAACTACGGCATATACTTTTACCAGTGATGAACAGGGTAACACAGGTACAGTAACCCCGACAAGTGGGGCTACTGCCCCTTTGCTCTATGCAGAGACTGCCACCATCTATGCAGGTTATCCCTACACTGATAGCAGTATTACGCTGGCAACTAATGATATTGGAAACCATCCCACTCTTGCTATCAGCACCAGTGCCATCAACTATGCACCCACTATAGAAGCGGGTACAGGTCTTGATTTTACCAGCGCCGCCACCGACTATATGTATGGTGTGGAATACGCCAATGGCGGATTTACCACCGACCAACCCACCGCCAACTTTAAGAGCCCGAGTGTTACCATCGGCTTTAAACACGCCTTTTCCCAAATACAATTCGTTATCATCAAGGGAACAGGCTATTACCAAACCGGAAATATCAGTTCCATTACCTACACCCGTGATGGAGCACCAAAACTACAGGCAGACAATGGCTCTAGAATGAACCTGCACGATGGAAGTATCACAGGCACCGAAGCATCTACCAGTGGTGTTGCTTTATACACTTTCGATTTAAGCAACAGAAAAGATTTAACAGCCACCACCGATGCCGACAGTACTCCCTATATCCTTACCACCTATGCCTTACCTTGTGCCACTGCCACCCAAACCAGCACCTTCACCATCACAGTAGATGGCGTAGAGATGAAAGCCGACCTTTCCACCCTGTCCCAAGCATGGGAAGCAGGAAAGAAATACGTCTATACTTTCCGCTTCGGCCCTACGGGAATGACATTGGTAGGAGTGGAAATAAAAGGATGGGAAACCAGTGGAGGCACAGGAGATGCCAAGCCCGAAGGCTATGCCATGACCGTAAATGCAGATATAGCCGGAACAGGTATCCATAGCCGGGAAGCCCTTCCCACTGATGCGGGCAGCAGCGCAATGTATGACCGTGACAAGTTCTATGATGGTGACCAAATCCGCATCCAGCAAACCAAAGATGCCGCCCAAATACTCCCCGTCGGTACTACCAACGAATGTAACTATCAACTGATCCAATCAGGTTCCAAAGAAACCTGGGTAGCCACCCCCGTAGCCAATGGATTGAACTATATAGCA
>CABMPB010000015.1 GCA_902388365.1 uncultured Bacteroides sp.
GACTATCAAAATGACACTCAATTAAATCTTAATTTTTTTTAGTGGACACGTGTGGATTCAATCCGCCCCTACAGCAAGAACAACTAATATGATTATTCAAACAACTTGCTGCGCGACAGCATACAAGCTCCGATAATTCCTGCTCTTTCTTTCAATTTAGACTCCACTATTACAGAATCGCGGTTCATCAGATTCAGAGTATATTTACGAATAGCAGTAGTGATAGGCTGAGTCAAATAATCACCCGTACGCGACAATGCCCCACCGATAATCACCAATTCCGGATTAAAGATATTAATCAACCCTGCCACATGACGTCCCAGCTTCACCCCTATTTCCTCTACCAATTCAATGCACAGCAAGTCTTCCTTGTTTACAGCATCAATAATATCATCCAGCGTTAAATCTTCCAGATTCTTCTTTGTATTGGAAATAATGGAATTCTCACCATTACGAATGTGTTCCAGCAGAATGCGATACAAAGCCGCACCCGATACTTCCGTCTCTACACATCCTTTCTTACCGCAATGGCAGATGATTTCATTTTCATATCCATAATTATGCCCGAACTCACCGGAAAAACCGGACTTTCCTCTATAAATCTTTCCGTCAATAATGATGCCCATACCCAATCCCCAACTGACATTGATAAAGAGGATATTCTTCTCCCCTTTCACCACGCCTTGCATATATTCACCATATATCATAGCCCGGGTATCATTGTCAATAGAAACACGGTAGCCTCCCACCTTTTCCGAAATAAGATCCGTCAAGGGACGCTCATCAAAGTTGAAAATGCTATAACTATATCCCAAATCAGGATTTACGCGTCCAGAAAGATTTACGTTGATATTCAATATCTTATTCTTCTCGACATTTATTTTTTGAAGGAACTGCTTAATTAGTTTACACAATTCATCCAGACTTTCAGGCGTATTCTTTGCCCTAAAAGGAACGTTCATCTTAAGTTGGACTACATCCCCTTTAAAGTTTATAACCCCCAAATTAATGGAGAACTGTCGCACTTCCACACCGACAAAATAGCCGGAATCAGCGTTTAAACCATATAGGCTAGGGTGTCGTCCCCCGCTAGTTTCCAGTTTGCCATAATCATTAATGTACCCTTCTTCGCACATTTCATCAATGAACTTTGTAACAGTTGGTACACTTAAATCCAATTCTTTCGCTAAATCAGTAATTGTAGAGCTGCCATTGTTTATATAGTGGGTAATGATTCTTTTTTTCATCATAGCCATCTTGGAGCCCTTTTCAATTTCTTTCAACAAATGCTCACCCATAATAAAAATATTCCGTTAATGTTCACAAATATAGTTATTTTTTTATGAAACCAAAGAACAGATAAAGAGATTTTTCAAAAAACATTTTAGAAGATGAAAGTAAATCACTCTTTTTCATCACGCTTCCTTGTGACAAGGTTAGGCCAGAAAAAGAATAAACAGCCATTAGCCGCCTTCTTTTTTATTAAAAGAAGATTAGTTAATAAATTAATTTAGTTTTCCTTTGCTAGTTTACCAAATCATTTATATATTTGCACACAACATGATTAAGTAATATAATATATTCATTTCAAATAAAATAAAGGCTATGGAAAAGATTCACGGACTAATTGATGCACCTTTTACTCCATTTTATGAAAACGGAGAAGTAAATTACGAACCCATCGAAGCATATTGCCAGCTATTGGCAAGAAACGGACTTCAGGGTGTATTTATTAATGGTTCTTCCGGCGAAGGCTATATGCTGACCGAAGAAGAACGTATGAAACTGGCTGAACGCTGGATAGAAGTTGCTCCCAAAGGTTTTAAGGTGATTGTCCATGTAGGCAGCACTTGCGTAAAATCCAGCAAACGCCTTGCCGAACACGCACAGAAAATCGGAGCATGGGGTATCGGGGCAATGGCACCTCCCTTCCCTAAAGTAGGACGCATTGAAGAACTGGTGAAATACTGCGAAGAAATTGCATGCGGAGCTCCCGAACTTCCTTTCTATTTCTATCATATCCCCGCTTTCAATGGCGCATTCCTTTCAATGGTTGCCCTTTTGGAAGCAGTAGACGGACGTATTCCTAACTTTGCAGGTATCAAATATACTTTCGAAAGTCTTTATGAATACAACCAATGCCGCCTGTACAAGAATGGTAAATTCGATATGCTGCACGGTCAGGATGAAACCATCCTCCCTTGCCTGGCTATGGGCGGTGCTCAAGGCGGTATCGGCGGAACAACAAACTATAATGGCAAAGAACTGGTAGGCATTATCGAAGCATGGAAAGCCGGAGATCTGGAATTGGCACGTGAACGCCAGAACTTCTCTCAGGAAGTGATCAATGTCATTTGCCACTATCGTGGAAACATTGTAGGAGGTAAACGCATCATGAAATTAATCGGCCTGGACTTAGGCAAGAACCGCACTCCGTTCCAAAACATGACAGATGAGGAAGAAGCAGCAATGAAAGCCGAACTGGAAGCGATCAATTTCTTTGAAAGATGTAACAAATAAACCTAAACTAAAATGTTCTCAACAGATTATATAGAGAAATGGTCGGAATCCTATAAGACAGATTTGACCACCAACATTATGCCATTCTGGCTAAAACATGGACTGGACAAAGTCAACGGAGGTGTTTACACCTGCGTTGACCGCGACGGCAGTTTGATGGATACCACCAAGTCCGTTTGGTTTCAAGGCCGGTTCGCATTCATCTGCTCCTATGCCTACAACCATATCGAAAAGAACGAAGCATGGCTGGCAGCAGCAAAAAGCACAATAAACTTTATCGAGGCACATTGCTTTGATACGGACGGACGTATGTTCTTCGAAGTTACCGCCGAGGGAACTCCGCTGCGCAAGCGCCGTTATATCTTCTCAGAGTCATTTGCAGCTATCGCCATGTCCGAATATGCCATTGCATCCGGCGACCAGAGTTATGCTGTAAAAGCATTGGAGTTGTTCAAGCGTATGCAGTATTTCATGGAAACTCCCGGAATATTGGCTCCCAAATATTTGGATACCCTTCCCATGAAAGGACATTCCATCACGATGATATTAATTAATGTAGCATCGCGCATCCGTGAAGCCATACAGGACGAGAACTTCAACCAACAAATTGATGCTTCTATCGCCCAACTGCACAAAGATTTTATTCATCCCGAATTCAAGGCATTGCTGGAAACAGTAGGTCCTAAAGGAGAATTTATAGACAGCAACATGGGCCGTACCATCAACCCGGGACACTGCATTGAAACCGCTTGGTTCCTGCTGGAAGAAGCCAAATACCGCAACTGGGACAAGAATATCACCGACTTGGCGCTCACCATCCTGGATTGGTCTTGGGAATGGGGTTGGGACAAAGAGTTCGGCGGCATCATCAACTTCAAGGATTGCAAAAACCTTCCGCCCCAAGACTATTCGCAAGATATGAAATTCTGGTGGCCGCAAACGGAAGCCATCATTGCCACCTTGTACGCATACCTGGCAACCGGAAATGAAAAATACCTTGATATGCACAAGCAGATCAGCGAATGGACTTATGCCCATTTCCCCGATAATGAATACGGTGAATGGTTCGGATACCTCCACCGCGACGGCACACCTGCGCAAATGGCAAAAGGTAACCTGTTCAAAGGCCCGTTCCACATTCCCAGAATGATGATAAAGGGCTATACATTGTGCAACGAAATACTTGCCGCCAAAAAATTACATTCATAAAGCCTCTATCTATTTATCATGAAAAACAGTAAAATTTATCCTTGGGTTGTAGTTGGATTGTTATGGGGTGTAGCCCTGCTGAATTATATGGACCGGCAAATGCTGTCCACCATGAGGGACGCCATGGCGATGGACATTACCGAACTGCAATCCGCCGCCAACTTTGGTCACCTGATGGGCATTTTCCTCTGGATATACGGCTTTATGAGCCCTGTAGCCGGTATGGTAGCCGACCGTGTTAACCGCAAATGGCTCATTGTGGGCAGTTTGTTCGTATGGTCGGCCGTCACCTATCTGATGGGTATTGCCGATACTTATAATGAAGTATTCTTCTTGCGTGCCTTAATGGGCATCAGCGAAGCACTCTACATTCCGGCAGGACTATCATTGATAGCCGATTATCATTCTGAGAAATCGCGTTCACTGGCTATCGGTATCCACATGACGGGTCTTTATACGGGACAAGCCATCGGAGGTTTCGGCGCCACCGTAGCCGCCGCTTTTTCATGGCATACTACTTTTCACTGGTTCGGCATTGTCGGCATTGCTTATGCCGTAATTTTAATGCTCTTTTTACACGAAAAGAAGGATAGAATACAAATTGAGAGAATAAATTCACCTTCCGGCAAAGAAAAAAGCGATTTATTGAAGGGATTATCATTACTTTTCAGTAATATTGCATTCTGGGTGATTCTGCTATATTTTGCAGCCCCCAGTTTACCGGGATGGGCAACCAAAAATTGGTTACCTACATTGTTCGCCGAGAACCTGAATATACCGATGTCACAAGCCGGCCCCATGTCGACTATCACCATCGCGTTATCTTCGTTCATCGGTGTAATAATTGGTGGAACCTTATCCGATAAGTGGGTGCAAAGAAATATAAAAGGACGTGTGTACACGGGTGCCATCGGCTTGGGACTTACTATCCCTTCCCTGCTTTTGCTGGGATTCGGACATAGTTTTGTAGCCGTTGTGGGAGCTGGACTACTTTTTGGCGTAGGTTATGGTATCTTCGATGCCAACAATATGCCTATTCTGTGCCAGTTCGTTTCATCCAAACACCGTGCTACCGCCTATGGCATTATGAATATGACAGGCGTGTTTGCGGGAGCAGCCATTACCGACGTCTTAGGAAAGTGGACAGACGGAGGTAAGTTGGGACTGGGATTTGCCATGTTGGCTATCATCGTGCTTATTGCATTGGTAGTACAATTGACATTCCTCCGTCCTAAGACTGATAATATGGAATAACCCGTATAGTTAACTTAACACTTTAAACTTAAAAAAGAAAAGAACCATGAGAGTAATTATCGAACCTGATTACCAATCGCTGTCACAATGGGCGGCAAACCATGTAGCTAGTAAAATTAATGCGGCAAACCCGACTCCGGAAAAACCTTTTGTTCTGGGTTGTCCTACAGGATCTTCACCGCTAGGTATGTATAAAGCACTGATAGAGCTGAACAAACAAGGAAAAGTATCTTTCCAGAATGTTGTTACCTTCAATATGGACGAATATGTAGGCTTGCCCGAAGACCATCCCGAAAGCTATCACTCATTCATGTGGAACAATTTCTTCAACCATATTGACATCAAGAAAGAGAATGTACATATCCTGAATGGAAACGCTGAAGATTTGGAAGCAGAATGCGCCAATTATGAAAAGCAAATCGCTGAAATAGGCGGTATCGACTTGTTCATGGGTGGCATTGGTCCTGACGGACACATTGCGTTCAACGAACCGGGATCTTCATTGTCATCACGTACACGTATTAAGACATTGACTACAGATACAATCATCGCAAATTCACGTTTTTTTGATAATGACGTGAACAAAGTGCCCAAAACTTCGTTAACTGTAGGTGTAGGCACTGTTCTTTCAGCCAAGGAAGTGATGATTATCTGCAACGGCCACAACAAGGCTCGCGCCTTGCAACATGCCGTAGAAGGCGGTATCACACAGATGTGGACCATCAGTGCATTGCAAATGCACGAACATGGCATCATCGTTTGTGATGAAGCTGCAACAGCCGAACTGAAAGTCGGAACTTACAAATATTTTAAAGACATCGAAAAAGCTAATTTGTAATTTATGAGAACAAACTTGAGTTCGCAGATCTCTCTGAACAGAGTGTCTACGAAATATTATAAACCCGAAAATGCGGTGGAACGTTCCGTCCTCACCCGTTGCGAAAAGGTGCCTACCGACATCTATGAAATAATGGAAGAAGGCGTGCAGCAGATTGCCAATGAAATTGCTGCAAAGATACAGGAACGCCAGCGTGAAGGAAAGTTTTGCGTAATCGGTGCCGGAACCGGCGCTTCATTACGTCCGCTTTATGCCGAACTGGTCCGCAAACATAAAGATGAAGGACTGAGTTTCCGCAATGTAGTCATATTCAACCTGTACGAATATTATCCTTTGGCATCCGAAGGTGCAGGAAGCAGTTTCTCACAGCTCAATGATTTATTCCTGAGCCAAGTGGATATTGACAAGCAGAATGTATTTACCATTGATGGAACCATCCCTCAGGAAGCGGTTATCGAATATTGCCGCCTGTATGAGCAACGTATCCAGACATTTGGCGGTATCGACATCATTCTGATGGGCATCGGTCGCGAAGGTAACATTGCCATGAACGAACCGGGATCCAGCCTCAGCTCTCCTACCCGACTGATTTTGATCGACTCTACCTCGCGTGCAGAAGCTGCACACAATCTGGGTGTAGACAATCTCCCCCCCTGCTCTATCACAATGGGTGTGGCAACCATAATGGCTGCACGCAAAGTGTACCTGCTGGCATGGGGCGATGATAAAGCCGACATTATCAAGAATGCGGTAGAAGATAAAGTAAGCGACACGCTGCCTGCTTCCTACCTGCAAATACACAATAATGCAAATGTTTGCATTGACCTGGCAGCCGCTTCTCACTTGACCCGCATCCAGCGTCCTTGGTTGGTAACCAACTGCGAATGGAACGACAAGCTGATCCGTAGCGCCATCGTTTGGTTGTGCCAGCGTGTCAAGAAACCTATCTTGAAACTGACCAATAAAGATTATAATGAAAACGGACTGAGCGAACTGCTGGCACTCTACGGTTCTGCTTACAACGTAAACATTAAGATATTCAATGACCTGCAGCATACCATCACCGGATGGCCGGGTGGCAAGCCGAATGCAGACGATACCTATCGTCCCGAGCGCGCCAAACCATTCCCCAAACGTGTGGTAGCATTCTCTCCACACCCCGATGATGATGTGATCTCAATGGGTGGCACACTGCGCCGTCTGGTTCAGCAAGGACATGAAGTACACGTGGCTTATGAAACTTCCGGCAACATTGCCGTAGGCGATGAGGAAGTAGTACGCTTCATGCACTTTATCAATGGTTTCAACCAGCTTTTTGATGATAACTCCAACGAAGCCATCAAGAGCAAATATGCTGAAATCAAGAAATTCCTGGCTACAAAGAAAGAAGGTGATATGGACAGCCGCGACATTCTTACCATCAAAGGTTTGATTCGCCGTGGTGAAGCACGCACCGCATCTACTTTCAATCAAATTCCGTTGAATCGTGTTCATTTCCTTGACCTGCCGTTCTATGAAACCGGTAAGATTGAGAAGAACCCCATCAGCGAAGCCGATGTAGAAATCGTATTGCAGTTGTTGCGCGAAGTAAAACCTCACCAGATTTATGTGGCAGGTGACTTGGCCGACCCGCACGGTACACACCGTGTCTGCACAGACGCCGTACTGGCAGCTATCGACATCGAAAAAGAAGCCGGTGCAGAATGGTTGAAAGACTGCCGCATCTGGATGTATCGCGGTGCATGGGCAGAATGGGAAATTGAGAATATTGAAATGGCCGTTCCGTTCAGTCCAGAAGAACTGCGTGCAAAACGTAACTCTATCCTGAAACACCAGTCTCAGATGGAAAGCGCACCGTTCTTGGGCAATGACGAACGTCTGTTCTGGCAAAGAAGTGAAGACCGCAACCGTGGTACAGCCGAATTGTATGACAAACTTGGTTTGGCATGCTACGAAGCTATGGAAGCGTTTGTGGAATACATTCCTTTATAATAAAGAAACAACCTAACCTAATTTTATACTAACCTTTAACCAAAAACCGAAAATCCCCGATGGATGTGAATCCGTCGGG
Source organism: uncultured Bacteroides sp. (assembly GCA_902388365.1). Taxonomy (GTDB): domain Bacteria; phylum Bacteroidota; class Bacteroidia; order Bacteroidales; family Bacteroidaceae; genus Phocaeicola. Next base: position 7,893 of record CABMPB010000015.1, read on the forward strand.
GATTACTTTTTTTATCTATCAACAAATTAATCTGCTATATTCTCTAATTTAAGTGTCCATGCATAATCACAAGGCAATTCATCTGCATAAAAAGCTGGCATTGTTACTACAATATCATCTCCTTTCTGCTTCCAGATGACTTTTTTATCCGAACCCAATAAAGACACTTTTGTTTTTCCTGTAGAGTGAATATCTTTCAGCGTTATCGTAAATTTAGGGTACTTAGGCAGAATGGCATATACATTCTTTCCCTTCTTCGTGAAAAACACTTCTTTCACCGCATACCCCTTCTCAGGATCTACAGTCTGTTTCAGAATAGCATCACCGCTTACATAATGTTTCTCTTTAGATTTCCATTCCCTGTTTCCTTTAGACCATTGACAGGTGTTCTTCCAAGCACGAGACCCATAAATAGCCTCTCCATTCACTTTCAACCAATCACCCATTTGAATCAGACGTTCCTGCATGATAGGAGGAATTTTGCCATTCGCATTAGGACCTACATCCAGCAATAAATTTCCACCCTGACTCACAATATTAGCTAAAGTCAGAACTAATGCTTTAGGCGAAGTATAATCTTCCAAATCTTCGTTTTGGTTAAATCCGAATGAAAGCCCTATACCTCTACATTCTTCCCATGGTTTATCATAAGAAGCATTCGAATTACTATATTCTCTGGTATAGTAATCTCCATGTTTCCGCCCTGTATTATTTGCCCAACGGTCATTTACTACAATACTATCTTTTACGGGAGATTCAGAATAAAGCCATGCCAATGTCCTTTCCGCCTGCCACTCTTTATCATTAATCTGGTCAGGTCCATCTGACCAAATCAAGTCCGGCTTGTAGGTATTTACCAGATCTTTCAACTGAGGAAAGAAATGTTTTTCATAAAACAATCCCATTGTTTCTTTGGTATACAATGGATTCCCCCATTCGCGAAGAGAGAAATAACATCCCACCTTTATATTGGTTTTACGCAATGCATCTACATATTCACCTACCAAATCACGATGAGCACCTATTTCCATACTGTTCCAAGGTCTGCCATATGATGTGGAAGCTTCTTTATTAGGCCATAATGCGAACCCATCATGATGTTTGGTTGTCAACACCGCATAACGGGCACCGGCACGTTCAAACAATTTAGCCCACTCATTGGCATCATAACTCATTGCCTTAAACATGGGAGCAAAATCAGCATATGTAAAATCCCTACCATACATGGCTGTATGGAAATCATAAATCTCCGTACCTGTAAAATCACCATTTCCCATCAATGTCTTGGTATCCAACCAATATTTATACCATTCGGAATAAGTGCCTTTAGGAGACCATCCGGGTACAGAGTATAATCCCCAATGAATAAAAATACCAAATTTGGCATCCTCAAACCAAGCCGGCACCGGACGTTTATCCAGCGATTCCCAATCCGGAGTATAAACTTTTTGAGAAAACATGGAAACAGAAATCAAACAAAAAAGAAAAGTTAAAATGTTTTTTTTCATAGTGTATATTCTATATTAATTAAAAATATTTATTTCCGACTGCAATATTAATAAAAAATTCCCAAATACAGAACTGGTTTTATGTATTTAAATTAATAATAGCATATCTCCCGATATGCTATTATCTCCTTCACACAATCAACTAACCTTAAAAAATAAGCAGCTTAGGTCAGTCAACTATAAATCACAGTTCTATGTTTAAGCATCTATAGCTATTCTTTTTTCGCAGCTTCTTCGTATCCCGGAGTTTGCTTAATTGCCGGGTCCTTATCCAACATATTTCTTTCGATAGGCCACAACAATTTATAACTTTCCGCTTCCGGTAGTATAGGATTACCGTCATTTTTCAAATTAGCTTCAGGGCAGAATACCAGATGTTTTCCTCCTTTGGTCAAAGTCATACGATAGACATCCCACCAACGTTGACCTTCTTGAACAAATTCCTTATCTTTTTCGTGAAGTATGGCCAATTCGTTTTGCGTAAAGTCACCTGCCTTATAAGCATACTTGTCAGTATCCCAATTACCTTCACTATCAGCATAGGCGCGTTGGCGAACCAAGTTAATGTATTTTTCTACATTGGTTTTGTCATCTTCCATATTAGCTATTTCGGCTAATGCAAGATATACCCAAGGCAAACGATAGAAACAATAATCACCACAATAAACACGATTTCCTTCCGCATTGATTACACCTATATTCTTGCGTATATGAGTACCCCAAAGATCCAAATTGCCTTCCTCGTCCTTCTTGTAAGAAGCAATGAATGTAGCATCGCGACGTTTGTCATTTTCATCAAACAACTGATAAAGTTCGGGAATATATTCATACCACTGAAAACCGTTTCTGTTCAGATGAAGAGGATCGTCCCATCTTGTACCATCCGCACGGTAACCTTTCTTGTCCACCTCACCTTGAACGGTATATGTATAGTTTCCTAAACTATTAGTAGCCTCGCCCTCAACATATCGAATAGCAAAGATCACCTCCGAATTGCCTTTATTGGCAGCATCAAATACATCTGAGAAGTTATTCTGCATTTTCAAACCGTAATTATTGACAACATTCAGCAAATGCTTCTTGGCCACTGCCAGGTCAGCTATATTAGCAGCATTATCACCGGTAGTTACTTTGGAAGTCCACAAGTAAACGTCTCCCATCAAACATTCGGTTGCAGCTTTAGACCAGTATGATTTATTATTACCGCGGTTATAAGGATCAAAACTGTCCACATCACCGAAATACTCCATAGATTGATCCAAATCCTTCTTGATCTGTGTCATCACTTCTTTGGGGGTAGAACGTGCCATATACAATTTTTCCGGATCAATGATTCCATTAATTACCTCTACATCCAGTCGCAAAGGTACGCCACCATAAATACGGTAAAGTTCAAAATAAATAAAAGCACGAAGACCATATGCTTGCGCCAAATAATATTTTTTCTTGGCTTCACCTACATAGTCGGCGCTGGTCACACGTTCAATAAACAAATTAATGTTGGCTAAACGTCCGTAATGACCACCGAAATTAGTCACTCCCGTATTATTCTCGTCGAAGTTCTGCAAAACAATGCTCCCCCCATACAGCGCATTACCATCGGATGCATTGCCCGATTTATAAATACCGCCTCTATACTCACCGAAGGTAAAAATATGCTGATCGGCTGCGTCGCGTATATGCTTATGGATACCATCCATATAACCTGTTACCTGTGCTTCAGTAGTCCAATAAGAACCGCTACCATAGTAATCAATAGGAGAAAGATCCAGCAAGTCACTACATGAAGTAGTCATAACACCGGAAGCCACTAACAGCATTCCGGATAATAAGGTCGTTTTTATATTTTTCATTTCAGTATTCTATTTATTATGGTTATTAATTAGAAGGTTACATCTAAACCGAACAGCAACGTACGCGGCAATGCATATCCCGAACCTGCTTTCGAAACTTCGGGAGTAGCGACCTTAGCCGAAGTGAAATATCCCAAATTCTGACCGGTAACAGACAGATTCACACGCTGACAAAACAATTTACTAGCTATCTTCTTAGGCAATTCATAACCTAATGAAATTTCACGTACCGCCAAATAATTACCTTTATATGCAAACATAGTAGACTGACGGTAATAGTTCGCTGTACCCAACTGGTCTGCCCATACATATCGAGGGTATTTAGCATTCGGATTTTCTTCCGTCCAAGTATTGAACACATCTTTAGTCGTGTTGTATCCCCCCTGCATACAACCCAAGAACCAAGGAGTATCATTGTCATAAATCCAATAATCAAATGCAAAGTCAAAGCGGCCATACAAAGTGAATCCTTTCCAATTCAACGTCGTATTGAAACCACCGAACCAATGCGGGGTTGTATTACCAACTACAACTTGGTCAAACGCATCAATAACACCGTCACCGTTCACATCCGTCCATTTCACATCACCCGGCTGAATGGCAAGTGCATTTGCTTTTTGGGCATCACTCAAGGCTGCATAAGCCTTCGGTCCATACTGGTATTTTCCTTGGAAGTTACCAGTCTTAACCACCAGATCTCCGGGAATTTCATCCCAACTCTTATACATACCATTTGCCTGATAAGCTACCAAAAGTCCCGGCTCCTGACCTTCTTGTCTTCCACCTACAAAAATAGTTTCATAAGTTCCGTCCGGCAATTTGCGTCCGGTATAAATCTGCTGGCCATCGATACGGTTGTTCTTGACACCTTCTTTATAAGGAAGAGAAACTACCATATTCTTATTGTATGAGATATTACCTCCCATTTTCCAAGTCCAGTCCTTTGTTTTCAGAATAGTTCCCGACAATTCAATTTCTATACCACTGTTGCGGAAATCACCATTATTATTCTTAATTGAGGAAAAACCGGTAGTGGTAGGCAAACTCAAATCTGCATACTTGTCCATAGTCAAACGGTTGTAATAAGTAAAGTTGGCATTCAAGCGATTGTCAAAGAAGCTCAAGTCCAAGCCCACTTCAGCCGTACGGGTCTTTTCCCATTTCAAAGCCGGATTAGGCAGAGAACCAATCAAGAACCCTACATTACCATTATATTTCTGCGAGTTATACGATCCCTGCAAAGTGTACGGACCTATGTCGGTAGCATTACCGTTCACACCGTAGCTGGCACGCAACTTACCAAATGACAACTGCGGAACGGCATTTTTCACAAAATCTTCCTTGCCGAAAATCCATCCGGCAGACAATCCCGGGAAGAATCCCCAACGGTTATCACCCAACAAAGAAGAGTAACCGTCATAACGGAACACACCTGAAAATAAGTACTTACCTTGATAGTCATAATTCACGCGTCCGAAATAAGAAAGAATACGATATTGTTCATGCCATGAATCGATAGATCTCTTTCCTTTATCACTACTGGTCAAGCCTAAATCTCCAAAATCATCAGTAGGCGCACCTGATCCCGAAGCATTAAAACCTTTCTTCTGTTTATCATAAAATTCCGAACCTACCATTACATCCACATTATGATCTTTAGCAAATGTAGCTGTATAATTGGCCACCAGATTGTAAGTCTGTGAAAATTCACGATTAAACTGAGCTCCGGTATCTCTAGCTCTATTAAAATTATTTCCCGGAGCTGTTTGGTAGTCTTTATTAAACCATTCATTTACTTCTTCCGAGTAATACCAGTTAGCAGTTCCCTTAATGGTTAAATTCTTCATCGGTTTGATTTCCAATGTCTGGATCATAGTAAACTTGTCACTCTGATTGTCTCTTTTGAATTTATCATTCTGGAAAGACTGGTTACCATCGCTGTAATTCGGTCCTAAAAGCGGGTTTCCGTCCTCGTCTTCAAAACGTGTTGTAGGAGGGGCAGACATAATACGGCCAAAATAAGAGCCTTCACTTGCTTGAGAGGCCGGCATATTCTCCCAGTTAGCACGATTGTAGTTGAAATTAGAGCTGGCAGAAAGCCAGTCTGAAATTTTATAACTGCCATTGAATACGAAAGAATAACGTTCATAGAATGAGTTCACAGGAAGGCCGTTTGATCTGTAATATCCCAAACCTGCATAATATTTTCCTTTCTCGTTACCTCCCGAGAAGTTAATGTTATAATCCTGTGTATGCGAAGGGTTATTCAAGTTATAATCCGCCGGATTTGAGTCCTTATAAATAAGGGTTTTAGAAGGATCTAACGGATCTTGCATCTCCTGCCATCCTTTGTTCAGCAAGAACGCATTATCGATATCTTTTACTAACAAGTTCCATACCAGATTATCACCATACACATTACCGGTTCCATAAGCAGAAGCAGTACTCAAAGAAGACTTATCCGCCCAAGGAGTAGTAGCATAAGCTGTACGCAAAGCAGTGATAAAATCTTTGGCACCTAAAAAATCATAAGGACTGTTCACATAGTTCAATCCGTATCTCACCTTCAGATTTACTTCACTGCGCCCCACCTTACCAGTCTTGGTAGTTACCAGAATAACACCATTGCTGGCACGTGCACCATAAATAGCGGTTGCACCTGCATCTTTCAATACTTCCATAGATTCGATATCTTCGGGGTTGATATCGCTCAAACTGGTACGCAACTGCCCGTCCACCATAATCAGCGGAGAACCGGTACCTCCCCAGTCGGTACCACCACGAAGCACAATGGTAGGCGTACTTCCCGGATTACCCGAACTTTGAGTAACCTTCAAACCTGCTACGGCTCCCGACAAAGCTTGTGCCGGATTAGAGAAGGCTCCCACTTTCAATGTTTCCTCCCCTACTTTTGAAATAGAGGCAGTAACTTTAGAACGTAACTGTTTGCCACCATATCCAGTTACAACGACTTCACCCAGCATTTCAGAGTCTTCTTTCAACTTGATCTTGAAATTCGTTTGATTCTTCACAGCTATCACCTCTGTTTTATAGCCTACAAAAGTTACCTGAATTTTTCCATCAGGTGCTACCGAGAGAGAAAAGTTTCCATCAAAATCCGTAATAGTACCATTGGTTGTACCCAGTTCTACCACACTGGCACCAATTACTGGTTCGCCCATCATATCTACGACAACCCCCGTTATCGACTTTTTCTGGGCCATTGCTCCTAAAGAACAGAGTAAGAGCAAAAAACATAAAAAAGTTTTTTTCATAAAGTATTATTTTAAGTAAAGAAATAAATTATTCAAACCAAGTTCCTTTAGAACTTACTTCTTCACTTAAAATCTACTTAAGAACTATTATCACAGGATAAAAAGGAAAAAAGAATAGATTTATCTATCTATTTTATACCCAAAAGAAATCTATTTTTAAAGCTAAACTGAATTTAGCAACCCAATTTTATAAAATTTACGGTTATTATTTTAAATACAAGAGAGAAGAATCTTTTAATATTAAGATAACAAGCTATAATAAATAAATTTATTTAGTTCCTTTATTGTATTTCTAAAAATAATATATATATTTGCGCTGTTAAACTAAAATTAATACAAGACTAAGTTCTAAAGGAACTTAGCATTTTACATGTCTATCTTCACATAACCTACTTATAGCGAGGGAAATACATGATTTTAAATAAAAGCATTTTTTTACGTATATATAAGGTAGATACATAATTAAAACATTTTAATATCCAACTAGTATTTTTCTCTATTCATTTTCATTGATACCATAGCCAAACAAAGCAAAGTCTCCCAAACAAGGATCTTCGGGAAAGACTTCCGCCAAAGCCCGGGTAATGGCCCTGGCATTATTCAATGTATATGATTTGCTTTTAGTCAGTTCCAGCCTGAAAGCCATTTCACTGACATGAGTATCCAGAGGAATAATCAGTTCGCATGGAGAAAAACGAGTCCAAATACCAAAATCCACCTCTGAATCCCTCCGAATCATCCAACGGAGAAACATATTCAATTTCTTTTGAGGCGCTTTATCCGAAACCCCGAAAAGGCGGCACAGTCGTTGTATCGGCGTACCCTCCGCCACTTCACAAAGCAAGGCGCTCTCCATACTATCGTGTTTACTATAAATGGCATGAAGCCAATAGAAGATCTGAGCCATCCGGTTTTTGGAAACAGTTCGATAGAAAGATTCCTCTCCACAGAAATCTGTTTTCCACTTTTCTGAAAGTACATATTGCAAAGGTTTCCGGTCCATCATGCCATCCAGCCGTTCCGCCGCTTTCAATATCTGGGGACGTGCACCGAAACTAAGGAATACAGTAAGGAAACCGCTGATCTCTATGTCGGCTTTCAAGTGGTAGCGATGGGGAAACTGCACCGGGTCGGAAGATATGAAATCCTTGTTATGATATTGGGAAGCATACCTATGCAGGAAATCACATACTGAGTCTTGCCCGTTACCAATCTGAAGTTCTGTTACAGATGAAACAAATCGTTTTTGTTCTTTATTCTTCATTTATTATACTCTATCTTTTCCGTCAAATTTATAAGTCCACTACAAAGTAAATACAAAACAGACACTTTTTACCTATTTTCCGATAGCAAATAGAAAAATCGAACAACTTATCATTCATTTCAACCTTTTCTATACTGTTCTTTTGAAATAATTTTGTATATTGAAAGTTGAAAACTAACATACTTAAATTATGAAACAAATTCATTTCATTCTAACAGGTATTTCTCTCATCTTATTGACTTCCTGCGCCCAACGTGCCAAGGAAACCAAAGACTACCAAACAGTAAAAATAGACACGGTCATTTCTGCTGACGAACAAACTTTCCTGCAATATCCGGGAAAAGTAAAAGCTGCACAAGATATCAGCCTTTCATTCAGAGTGAGCGGCACCATCAACAAAATATATGTAGAAGATGGAACGCGTGTGCATGAAGGGCAATTACTGGCCGAACTGGACCCTACAGACTACCAAGTGCAACTGGATGCAACAGAAGCCGAATACCAACAAGTGAAAGCCGAAGCGGAAAGAGTTATCGCCCTCTACAAAGAAAACGGTACGACTCCCAATGCCAACGACAAAGCAGTATATGGATTGAAACAGATTACAGCCAAGTATAAACATCATAAAGACCAACTGGCATATACCCGTCTCTACGCCCCCTTTAACGGATACGTGCAAAAACGCCTGTTTGAAGCGCACGAAACCGTAGGAGTCGGCATGCCCATCATTTCTATGATCAGTGCAGGTACTCCCGAAGTGGAAATCAATCTTCCGGCAGCCGAATACATCCGCCGTGAGCAATTCAGCCGCTATCATTGCACATTCGATATTTATCCGGGACAGACTTATCCGTTAAAACTGATAAGTGTCACCCCTAAAGCGAATGCCAACCAACTATATACCATGCGCCTGCAACTGATGCCCGACCACAAACCCGTTCCCTCACCCGGAATGAATACCATGGTCACCATCTACTGCGACACAGACCAGGCAAATACACTGTCAGTCCCCACCAATGCCATTCTGCAAAAGAATGAGAAATCATATGTATTCGTTTACAATCCATCCGAACAAACCGTACATAGCCGCGAAGTATCCCCCTTCCGCCTGCTGAATAACGGACGCAGCCTCATTACTTCCGACCAACTGAAACCGGGAGAACAGATTGTATCCTCAGGAATACACCACATTAAAGACGGAGATACCGTGAAACCGTTGCCACTCATCACTAAAACCAATATAGGAGGACTATTATAATGGATATAAGTAAATGGGCATTCCATAACCGCAACCTGATTTACTTTCTGGTAGCCGTCCTGCTGCTCGGAGGCGCTTTCTCCTGCTACCAGATGAGTAAACTGGAAGATCCGGAGATAAAGGTAAAACTTGCCATGGTGGTAACCACTTATCCGGGAGCCTCCGCCCATCAGGTGGAGCTGGAAGTGACGGATATACTCGAAAAGAATATCCGCACCATGGGGAATATAGATAATATAGAAAGCTATTCCTATAATGACCTGTCACTGATACAGATTGAATTATTGAGCACAGTGCCCGATGATGAAGTGGAACAATGCTGGGATATGCTGCGCCGCAAAGTAAGCGATACCCGCGCCTCCCTGCCCGAAGGGGCAAGCACCCCGATAGTGAAAGACGATTTCGGAAATGTATATGGCATGTTTTACGCATTGACAGGCGATGGTCTTTCCGACAGGGAACTGTCCGATTATGCCGAACTGATAAAACGCGAAGTCAACGACCTGGAAGGTGTAGACCGGATCGAACTATACGGCAAGCGTGCCGAGTGCATCAACATCTCCCTGTTGCAAGACCGCATGGCAAACCTCGGCGTAAAACCGGCCGAAGTCCTTGCCACACTGAACGGACAGAACAAAACCACCTACACAGGCTATTATGACAATGGCGACAACCGCATCCGCGTAACGGTAAACGACAAGTTCAAGACCGTAGAGGATATTGGAAAAATGCTGATCCAAGGCCACGACGACGACCAACTGCGCCTGAGGGACATCGCACAAATAGAAAAGGGCTACGAAACTCCCACCCGCAACGAAATGCTCTATGACCAACAACGTGCAATAGGCATCCTGATTGCCGCCACCAGCGGTTCGGACATTGTAAAAGTGGGACACACAGTAGACGCCAAGCTGGCACAACTCAAAGCCGACCGCCTGCCCGCCGGAGTAGAATACCACAAAATATTCTACCAACCGGAACGTGTAGGCAACTCATTGGGTACATTCGTCATCAACCTGATAGAATCAGTCATTATCGTAGTGCTTATCCTGATGATTGCCATGGGTTTCAAGAGTGGGCTCATCATAGGAATCAGCCTGGTAATCACTGTATTCGGATCATTCCTGTTTCTCTATTCCGCAGGCGGAACCATGCAACGCGTATCCCTTGCCGCCTTTGTACTGGCAATGGGTATGCTGGTAGATAACGCCATCGTTATTATCGACGGAATATTGGTAGACCTGAAAGCCGGGAAAGACCGGATGGAAGCTATGACCGCCATCGGACGGCAGACCGCCATGCCTTTGCTGGGTGCCACACTGATTGCCATTATCGCTTTCCTACCTATTTATATGTCGCCCGACACTGCGGGAGTTTATACGCGCGACCTTTTCATCGTACTGGCAGTATCCCTGCTACTGAGTTGGATACTGGCATTAATGCACGTTCCATTGATGGCAAACCGCAGGCTGCACCCTGCCGCAGACACCAACAACAGCGAAAAACGTGTTTATAAAGGACGTATTTATGCCGCCCTCCGGGCAGCACTCCGCTTCGGACTGGGCCACAGATGGAGCTTCGTCTTCGCTATGGTCGCCTTATTGCTCCTTTCCGCTTTCGGTTACAGGTTTATGCGACAAGGCTTTTTCCCCGATATGGTTTACGACCAACTCTATATGGAATACAAACTGCCCGAAGGAAATAACTACACCCGCGTGGAACACGACCTGGCAGAAATAGAAACTTACCTGAAAAGCCGCAAGGAAGTCACCCACGTCACCGCCTCCATAGGCGGAACTCCGGGACGTTACAACCTGGTGCGCAGTGTTGCCAATCCATCCCTTGCCTACGGAGAACTGATAATAGACTTCACTTCTCCCGATGAATTGGTAAACAATATGGATGAAATTCAGTCTTACCTGTCAAAAGCCTATCCGGATGCTTACGTCAAGCTGAAACGATACAACCTGATGTTCAAGAAATACCCCATCGAGGCACAATTCCTTGGGCCGGACCCTGCCGTACTGCATCAGCTGGCAGACAGCGCCCGCGCCATCATGGAGAACACCCCGGAAGTATGCCTCATCACCACCGACTGGGAACCACAAATCCCCGTCCTGACCATTGAATACGACCAACCCGCCGCCCGTGCTTTGGGCTTGAGCCGTAACGATGTCAGCATGTCATTGCTCACCGCCACCAGCGGCATCCCCATCGGCGCCTTTTATGAAGGCATCCACAAAAACAACATTTACCTGAAATGCCTTGACGAAGAAGGGCAACCGATAGAGAACCTGGGCAATACACAGGTATTTTCTTCCATCCCCTCACTGAACGGGCTGTTAAGTACGGAGATGATGGTAAAGCTGCAATCCGGCACGCTTTCCAAAGAAGATTTGGTAGAAAGCATCATGGGAAGCACCCCGTTGAAACAAATCAGCAAAGATGTGGACATCAGATGGGAAGATCCCGTAGTGCCCCGTTACAACGGGCAACGCAGCCAGCGTGTGCAATGCTCTCCTTCCCCCGGCATAGAGACCGAAAAGGCACGACTTGCCGTTGCCGGCCAGATAGAGCAAATACACCTGCCGGACGGATACTCACTGGTGTGGCAAGGGGAAAAGATAGCCAGTGACAAATCCATGAAGTATCTGTTCAAGAACTTCCCGTTAGCCATCATTCTGATGATTGCCATTCTGATCATGCTGTTCAAGGATTACCGGAAACCTGCCATCATCTTCTGCTGCATCCCCATGATTCTTGTCGGAGTGGTAGCGGTGATGCTGCTCACCGGAAAGGTATTCAACTTTGTAGCCATCGTGGGCACATTGGGATTGATAGGTATGCTTATCAAGAACGGTATCGTGTTGATGGACGAGATTACTTTGCAAATCAACCAAGGTATAGAACCGATCACCGCCCTGATAGATAGTTCGCAAAGCCGTCTGCGCCCTGTAATGATGGCATCGCTGACTACCATCCTGGGCATGATACCGTTGCTGGCGGATGCCATGTTTGGTTCGCTGGCGGCAGCCATCATGGGAGGGTTGCTGTTCAGTACTCTCATCACACTGCTCTTTATACCTATATTATATGCATTATTCTTTCACATAAAACAGACTGACTGATGAAAAAGATAACTATCATTCTATATTCCTTATTTTGCTCACTGCCTTTGCTGGCACAGGAAACACTGAGCCTGAAGGAATGCCGGGAAATGGCACTGAAATACAATAAGGAAATAGCAGCTTCCGTGAAACAAACGGAAAGTGCCCGTTATACCGCAAAGAGCTACAAAGGAAACTTCTTCCCCAACTTCACTGCCAGCGGAACAGGACTTTATAGCAACGCCGACGGAAGTTACGGAATAGCAGGCGGCAACCTGCCCACCTTCCTGCCCGATGCCACCGGACAACCCGTTCCCAATGGCGGTTTTGCTTACTTTCCGGGCATCAACCTGGATTACAAAATAGGCTGGGTCTATATGGGCGGCGTACAAGTGGAGCAACCGCTTTACATGGGCGGCAAAATCCTCTCTGCCTACCGAATGTCCGTACTAGGCAAGGAAATGGCACAAATGAATGAAACCTTGACTGCCACCGAAGTGATTCTGAAAACAGACCAAGCCTACGCCCTGGTAGTAAAGGCAAAAGAAATGAAAACAGTAGCCGACAAGTATAACGCCGTCCTCGCCGAACTGAAAAAGAACGTGGAAAGTGCCCACAAGCATGGACTGAAACCACAGAACGACGTACTGAAAGTACAAGTAAAGCTGAACGAAAGCGAACTCAGCATACGCAAAGCAGAGAACGCCTTGCGGCTGGCAACAATGAACCTCTGCCACCTCATCGGAAAACCATTAACTTCCGACATCCGCGTTTCCGGAGACTTTCCGGAGATTGAACAGGATTTGGAAATACAAGTCCTGGATATTACCGCCCGTCCCGAATACGGCATTCTGGACAAACAGGTAGCCATAGCCAAGCAGCAAGTAAAGCTGAACCGCAGTGAGCTTCTCCCCAAAATCGGTGTAAGAGGCTCCTACGATTACGTCCACGGGCTGGAGATAAACAAGGAGAACTTGCTGGATAAAGGAAGTTTCTCCGTCCTTCTGAATGTAAGCGTTCCACTCTTTCACTTTGGCGAACGAAGCAACAAGGTACGCGCCGCCAAAGCCAAATTGGAACAAACCCGCCTGCAACAGCAAAATATGAATGAGCAGATGTTACTGGAACTGACCCAAGCTGCCAATAACCTGGATGAAGCCAAGTTGGAAAGTGAACTCTCCAACCGTTCCCTGCAACAGGCGGAAGAAAATATGAGAGTCAGCAAAAGCCAGTATGAAGTAGGATTGGAAACGCTTTCAGACCACTTGGAGGCACAGGCTTTGTGGCAACAGGCTTATGAAACAAAAGTGGATGCCCATTTCCAACTTTATCTGAACTATGTGGAGTACTTGAAGGCGACGGGTATGCTGTATGAAAGGAAGTAAACATAGGAATATTACACAATCCTTCAAACAGAGTTATTTGGTATTCCAAGTTTTTTTTGTTTCTTTACCGCCGAAAATAAAGCAGCACTCGGAAAGCCACAACGTATTTCCGTTATGAATGCATAAAGAGGGATAAACAAAAACCATCTTACTATTACTAATTACCAGAAAACTCAAAGAAATGAAACGTATTGTCTTTTTAGATTATGTGCGCGTATTTGCATGCTTCCTTGTCATCGTTGTACATGCCAGTGAAAACTTTTATGGTGCTCCCGGTTCTACAGACATGGCAGGACCGCAGTCCTATCTATCCAATGAGGCCGACCGCTTGTGGGTAGCCATATATGACGGTTTCTCACGTATGGCAGTCCCCCTGTTCATGATTGTCTCCGCCTATCTTCTTGTGCCCATGAAAGACGAAGAAACCATGTGGCAATTCTACCGCCGACGCTTCACCCGCATCCTTCCGCCTTTTATCATCTTCATGGTATTATACAGCACTCTGCCTTTGCTGTGGGGACAACTAGATGGGGAAACGTCAACAAAAGATTTATCAAGAATATTGCTAAACTTTCCCACGCTGGCCGGACACCTATGGTTTATGTATCCCCTTATCAGCCTTTACCTGTTCATCCCCATCATCTCTCCATGGATAAAGAAAGCCACGGCTAAAGAAGAACGTTTCTTCATAGGGCTATTCGCATTATCAACCTGCATGCCTTACCTCAACCGATGGTTTGGTGAAGTATGGGGACAATGTTTCTGGAACGAATACCATATGCTGTGGTACTTCTCCGGTTACCTGGGATACCTCGTACTGGCTCATTACATACGTGTACACCTCACATGGAATCGGTCCAAACGTCTCTCCATAGGAACCATCTTAATGGTGGTGGGCGCCGCACTCACCATCTACTCATTCTATGTTCAGGCCATACCCGGCGAGACACACTCCACACCCGTCATAGAGATAGGATGGGCATTCTGTACCATCAACTGTGTGATTCTCACAGCGGGCACATTCCTTATGTTCTCATGCATAGAGCGCCCCAATTCTCCACGGCTCATAACAGAAATGTCGAAACTCAGTTACGGCATATACCTGATGCACATATTCTGGTTGGGATTATGGGTAGGTGTATTCAAGTACACGTTGGAATTACCCACCGTTGCCGCCATACCTTGCATTGCGGTGACTACATTCATCTGCTGTTTCGTCACGGCAAAGATTATCTCGTATATACCGGGCAGTAAATGGATCATAGGATAAACACCCAAGAATAATAGATATTACGGGGAAAGGAGAAACAACAGATCTCTTTTCCCCGTTTTTTTCACCTCCAAGAGTTTTAGTTTTCTGCTACCACTACTACCACTGTTTATCTTCAAATGCCGATGAATAAGGGGTTTGATTCAGTGGTGGTAGTAGATTTCCCATAAGGTAAAAAGCATCTTCTACCACCACATTTTTGCCTATATTTCAAAACAAAGCACGAAAAAGAATCAATCTTCGGACTCATTTTGAGATTTGCGCAACACATACACCACGTGCGAGTGTTTCCCTTCCCTAGCCAATTTCTTTTCTTCATTCCACTTTCTCAACTCATTGTCCGCCGTGGTGCGCGCCAGTCCCAACCACTCCGAATAAGCCAGACGAGTTATAGAACCATGCTCCTGCAAATAGGAACGTAACAACTCCCACCGTTGCTCTTTAGTGTACTTCTTCACTGTGGGCATAAAGCCGAATTCAGCACGGAGAATATTCGTTTCCATGCGCACCCGCTTCACCAAGTCCGGCACAGGACGGAAGTTCACCTTCTTTATCTCAACGGAAGCCGCGCGTATCTCCTTCCTGTCCGTCACTTCGCGCGAAGCCAAGCCAAGTGAGAAAGTTCCCAATTCGTCCAACCGCACATTCTGTCCGGCACGAAGATGAGCCACAATGGCATCCGTCACCTCCTGCAACACGCCCAGCACACATCCCGATGAAAACGAACTGTGTTTTGCCACTTCCTTTATTATATCTTCGGTAGTTATCGTTTCCCTCACCACCACTGCCGGATAGAGCACCGGTTTGCCATCCTTTTCCTTGAAAGGATTCTCCTTAAAATCGTATTTTATATCCATTACTAAAAGATTATATCCATAAGAGTAAGCCCTCGACGCCTTATGGGTAAGGGTTTTCGATTATTCACCTTCTATCTCCCAAGGCTTAGGAGTTAACTCCATAGTCTTAGGATTTAACTCCCAAGCGCTGGGATTTAAATCCATAAGGTTGGGAGATAGAACCTAACGGTACAAAGATACTTATTCTTTAGGTAAGAAAGGCTTAAATGAAAGGAAAAAACAGGTTATTTTGAAATATAGATGATCAGACAAAACAGTATTTTTAGAGGTATTATACTGATACCGATGAATTATCAGAATGATGTGATAAGAACTAAAAATAGAAAGTTGAAAGAAATAGCATAAATTGACCTAAGGACGCAGCTTACATATTAAGAAATGAACTTCCGCATCATATTATTTTTAACCGGCTACTTAATGTCAGGTGGCTAACCGACTATTAGGGTGATTTATCCTTTTGCTATTAGTTTATTCATCATTTATATCCATAAATTACAAATGTATGTTCGTCTTCTTTCTCAAACGGTATATGACACTGATGAAGAATATCCAGCAATATATCAGATTTATCTATGATTTCAGGCTTTACTAATCTTCCTCTGTAAATTTCAAATAAAGGCTGAATAGCCATCCATTTAATATTAAAGAATGGTGGTAGAGCGTATTCCCAATTTTCATATAAGAGTTCCCAATCCCCTAAATAAGTCGGTACTTTTCCAAATACAGGAAGATATTCAATCTCATCAGTCAATAACTGAACACTGTATGCCGGTTTAAATCCTGTTATGGATAGAATTGCAGTTTGCAGTTTTAGCCATTTCGCGTCATTCATTATAGAGGATAGCCGTTTCTGCCTAATTATCAATTCAACTTCCTCTTTTAATCCTGTGCAGTTAGAATTGATAAATTCCTGATATTGAGCATAAATCGTATTTATATCATGTTTCTCCATACATTTATTTTGATTCAAATGAGTTGCTTTAGTATTTTGGCACATTCTTTTTATTTAAGAGTTACCACCATCAGAACCGGATTATCATCTTCCTGCAACCCCTTCAAGGCCTCATGCTCCAAGATGGAAGGTTCCTTCTCAGCGAGCTTGAATATAGCTTCGGCAGTAAAGACCTTCAGCAACGTATGATCATCTAATGCAACCGTCGGAATGAAATCAAACAAATGATTGAGATCATCCTTTAGGGTTCCATCCGCTACGGCATAACTCTCGCCACTCCGTTTATCATAAATAACCATTCTATCCTTTTTCTCTGCCCAGCCCTCATAAGGAATTAATAAATAATCGGCTGTTTCAATAGGATGAATTGCAAAGTAAGGAGCGGACAGTTCTACGAACTTTTTATTATCTCCCAATACTTCAAAACGATATTCCAATGGCAGATGGTACTTGCCTAAATCAACCAAATAACGAGGAATAAGTGCCTGCTCTGTTACAGTAAAAATAGTATCATTATAATTCTCACGATAGCAGATGTCACCTCCACATCGGTACATAAAGCGATCACTGCGGGAGCCAATCATATACGACATCCCTTCTTTTACCGTAAACAGATCGTAACGAGGATAGGCACGAAGCGTATCTCCGTGATTATCAGTAATCAAGACACGGTTCTTTACCTGCCCATTTGAATTATACAAAAAGCGGAACGCAGTAGTATCATTCAGCATCTTGAACTGGAAATCCCTATAACCGGCAGGAAGTGAATGAAGAAATTCTCCAGTTTCTATATCATATACATTTATCTTTTCATCGGTAGAAACAAAAAGTTGCCGGGAATCATCCCTAACGTCTATATCTGTAATCCAACTATATTCGCCGGGCCCCTGCCCCACGCTTCCAATATTGCGGACAAACTTTCCATTCAATGAGTATTGAAGCAGGCTTTTCCCCATTGCCAAAAAGAAATATTGCTTTGAACGGATTATCTTGTTATCCCATAGGTTCCCAATCAGACAGTTCGTATCTGTTTCCAAGGGGATGTACTCCACTTTCTCCGCCAAGTCGCTCAATGCAACCTTTCTTTCTTCTTCAATGCTTGCTTCCAAAGGGATTGTTACCAAGCCTGTTTGAGCTACGGAGTGTGTTTTAGGTTTCCCGCCACAAGAGCAAAGCACGGCTACTACTGCCAATGACAATGCGGATAAAAATAGCTTTTTCATATCATTTAGATTTTGTGAATGGGTTATGATTATGGCAAAAGTAATTAATCTCCAAAGAAATACACCAGTTCCTCCTATAAATAATCAGAAAATATATATTTTTGAGAAAGCAGGTGTAACTATTCCGTCCGTTTACCGACTAACCTAATAAAAAACACCTTGAAAGAAGATGAGCATAGAACAGGAATTTGCAGATCGGCTATTGCAATACAAGCACATTATATATAAGGTATGCTTTATGTATGCTGACAATAATGATGATGTGAACGACCTATTTCAAGAGTCGGTATTCAATATATGGAAAGCATACAAAGGTTTCCGGGGAGACAGCTCGTTTGTAACCTGGGTCTATCGCATCTCGCTGAACACGTGTATCTCCGACTTCAGAAAGAAAAAGAAATACGACTATGTTCCTTTGGAACAACAGGTAGATGTGTTGGAGGATTGCGAGCACAATGAAATGCTGAAAGAAATGTACACTCTGATCAAGCGGTTGAACAAAGTGGACCGTATGTTCATCTTGCTTTGGCTGGACGAGAAATCTTATGACGAGATAGCCGAAATAACCGGAACGAGCCGCAATAATGTCGCGATAAAATTGCACCGTATCAAAGAGAAATTAAAAAATATGTCGAACTTGTAATCATATAATAATATGGAACCGGAAGAATTACAAAAAGCGTGGAAGGAGTTGAATGAACGGGTCGGTCAGAATGAACTGGTTCATCAGCAACAGATTATAGAAATGCTGTCACGGCAGAAAGAAAGTTGTTTGCAGAAAATGATAAGAGTGGATAAAGCAGCCTGCCTATTTATATTGGGAGCTACGATTCTGATACTTGTTGACTTTATTCACTTGAACGGGCAATTATTGTATTGGCCGGTATGCTTTGGTCTTCTTTTTTATGCGCTGGGGGTTAACTTTACGTGCCTTATGTTACTGGTAAAGATAAAGAAAGAGACAAATCTTGAAGTACAAATAAAAAATGTGCTTCGGTATAAAGCATTGATTAACAGGAGCTATATCATCGGGTATTTATTGGTTATACCATTTTTCGGCGTGCTCCTTTATACGTATCGCCATCTCTGGTGGTTTACATTCATATTCTGTACCCTGATGCTGATAGGTATATTGGCAGATTATTTTCTGTTTCATTATTTTTCTGACAAGATTAAAGAGTTTACACGGGTTAATAAGGAATTAATGGAATTAAAGGATAAGAAATACTGATTTATGTTCCAGCTATATCTTCGGCTTCGCCTGAAAAACTTTGGAAGGATAGTCTTGGAATTGGGAATATTCAGAATAGTCTTTCTCGCCATCGTGACAATGCTTGCCACGATGGTGTTGTTCTTTGCAGAGAACCGGTTGGCAATTCCTGTTGTATGCATCTTTCTATTGGGCAGTTACCACAACCTACGGAAAGACAAGGAGTTTCTGCGCACATTAACAGCACAGCTTCCGGTCTTTCTGATGAAAGAATACGTATTGATAGCACTACCTTTTGCAGCTATGGAAATGGTAAAAGGCAGATACATAGACGCCATCGCTTTATGTCTGTTTGCCGGGGTACTGCCTTTTATCAAGGAAATAAAGATGAGGCAAAAGCCAATCCGCCTGCCTTTACTTTATAAAGGAGGGTATGAGTATATAAGGATGTTTCGCCAAGTTATCTGGCTATATGCATTACTGCTTCTTTTCTCCATCATAGGAGCCATACATGGAAATATCAGAATAGATAAAGTCTGCCTCATTCTTTGGGGATTGGTACAGGCTTCGGGATATATGCAGAGTATGGAGGACAGTTATCTGCTTCATTTCAGAAATTTCAGAACGCTATGCTTCTTCCAACTAAAAAGTATCGCATGGAATACATTCATTACCTCTGCCCCTTTGGGTATCACACTTATACTTTTCAGCAGGCAGTGGAATGAAGTGTTCTTCTTTCCGGTGTTTTACATAGCTATTATTCTTTATACAATGGGCATCAGTATGTTACGACATATTATTCGTTCACAGGTGTTGCTGTTCATGGTGCAGCTCATTCTATTGTTGCCTTTTTATTTAGGTTCACTCTTTGTTCCTTATCTTTTATTGCCGGAAGTGGCAATTACTTTATTATTAATATATTATGCGCACAGAAATATAAAGACACTGTTATGATAGAAATTACCGATTTACATAAAAACTTCGGCAGGGTACATGTACTGAATGGCATTCATCTGAATTATGAATCCGGCAACATCTATGGACTGGTAGGTGAAAACGGGGCAGGGAAAACCACTCTGTTTAATTGCATCATGGGAATGTATGACTATACCGGAAATATCATCAAAGACAAGGCTCTGAACATAGGCTATCTATCCGCCTCCGCTTTCTTTTATTCCCAAATAACCGGACTGGAACATTTGGAGTTCTGCATGAGGGCCAAAGGACTGGACATAGATGCTGATGCCATAAAACATTCCAACGAGATATTCCAGCTTCCTCTTGACAGGTATGCGGCCGAATACTCTACCGGAATGAAAAAGAAACTGGCATTTATGGCACTGTTGTTGCAAGATAATGATGTATATATTCTTGATGAACCTTTCAACGGGGTGGATTTAAAAGGTTGCCTCCTGATGAAAAAGCTCATACGGGAATTGAAAGAGGAAGGAAAAACAGTTATTGTTTCTTCCCACCTCATCTCGTCTTTGAGGGAGATATGTGATATGATCCATTATCTGAACGATGGAATTATTTACAAAGAATACCGTCAGGAAACAACTGCCGAAATAGAACAGGACATCTTGCAAAAGATGAAGAATTGACTACCATTGGTATTGTGCAGATACCAGAAATTCACGCGGACGAAGTTTTACCCATGAAGTATAACTTTGCACGGCAGAATAGAGTGTATAACTATACTGCTTCTTATTAAACAGATTCATGACGGAGGCTGTAAAGCGCCATTTCCCAGCTTTGTGCACCAAAGAGGCATCTGCCAGCCATGTATTCAAATGCTGGGTTTTGCTAAGGTCATTGTAAAAATGTTCTCCTGATAGACGGAGGTCGGTTTCATGGAAGCCGAAGCTGAGAGTGAGCCGTTGGGATACATCCCATAGCGGGTCCAGGCGGGTGTCCTCTCCTATCTTTGAAGAACCACAACTGATGATTGCCTTATATTCCGCTTCAAAAAGTGAAGATGGCGCCCATACAATCTTTGGTTCGGCTCGCAGATAGTCGTAACGGTAATCTTGGATGAGTCCTTCATTCAACTGTTTTCCTTCATTTCGGCTTAATGTCAGTTCCAGTGAAGTCTTTAAATTCCAGTCATATACTCCTTTAGAAAGGACAGAGTTTAAGGTATAGTTGCGGGATGCGTTATTTTGTTTGTTCGATGATAATTGGAATATGCCGTCCGTATAGTTACGTTCTGTTATCAGGTTGCGGCGGGTGTGCGAATATGCCATGGATGCAGTCCAGAAGAACTCTTTGATTGTGTTCTTATATTCCAGGTACATGGAGTAAAGTTGCCGGGTACTTTGGGGGACGATTCCGGAGTTGAGTATGGTTGTGCGGTAATCTGCTTGGTACATAGAAGGATAAATATCGTTCAATGCACCCTCCGTCTTGTCTATATTTCCTGATAAATATATTTTCCAACGGGGAGTGAATTTATAGCGGAAAAAGAGAGAAGGGTTAATGTAGAAACGGCTGTATGACTGAGTGGGGAAGCGACTCCATTGGGCTGTTGCCGAGGCGGTGAGGAGGAAGTTATTCTTCTCCCACTCCATGCGCGGGGCGGCATAAAGCATGTAGCGGTTGGCGGAATAACGGTTTTCTTGTTTCACCGAAGAAAGTTCTCCACGAAAGCCGCCGGTTAATTGGTAGTTTACTCCATTCTTTTTACGCATCCAGTAAAGGGAATTGTCTGTATAGGTATTGCTGACATTCATCTTTTCCACCGTAGGGGCAGACCCATGTGTCTGCCCGAATGCATCCGGCAAAACATTTTTTCTATCCAGAATGTTATCGGGCGGACACACGGGTCCGCCCCTACGGGAAAACGATAACGAGTTGTTTTGGGGAGTTAAATTTTCCAGTTCCACGGTGGATGATAGCTGTAATGAAGATGGCAAATAACTATACCTGATATACGAACGGATTCCCCACGTATATCTCTCCTTGGTATAGAGCTGACTGAAATAATTCTTTATCTCCACCTGTGAATTCTTGATCCGCTGAGAAACCATTTCATCCCCTGTGATAGATGACAGTCCATCTTTCCATGCCCTGCTAAAGGTCAGATTCTCACGGGTATAATACGTATTTGTGTTATTCTCAAAATTCAACTCTCCATTCAAGTAATCCGTCCTCAAACGATAATCCTGATTATTAATTGTATGAATGGTGTCTTGTGCAAAATAATACGTTTCATCACTCCCCCGTTGTTGTGTACTGCGGTCATGAGTATAACCCAATTGAAAACGCAACTGCCTGTCTTCATCCAAACGATACAAACGATTGGCAGAAGCCGTATGCGTTTCATTAAAAAGCAACCGCTGTTGTGACAAAGGCATAGTGAGTTCGGGCAAAGACAGGAATACAGGTATCTCGCTATCCGTCACCCTGTCAAAGCTGTTTCCCATTGCCAGCTTCTTTTGGTCGGACAGCATATCCCGTCCTGTGTTATTCGCTTTATAATTATAGATAGTTTGCTTCTTACGGCTTAATTGTAAAGCATTCAGAGTTGCATCATACAATGTTTCTTCTCCATAACCTCCGCCTGCCATCGCCGTATAAATCCATTGGGAACGGATTTCCGGTTTCAGTTTTAGATTGAGGGCAACATCATCCGTAAAAGTCTTGCCACGCAAAGACTTGATGGATTGGTGTCCTTCTATCACCTCTGCTGCCTGCACAGCGTCTGCTTTCAAGTTCTTGTTTATCTGATTGTAGCGACCGCCACTCACATCCATTCCTTCCACATAAAGATTACTGATTTCTTTTCCGTTGTATTTTATGGTTCCGTTATCCTCCACATTGATGCCGGGAAGCTTTTTCAGCACATCACTTACATTCTGATCCTTGGAGGACGCAAAGCGGGTGAGATCGTATTTCAAAGTATCCTGCCGCCCCCATACGCGACCGGGACGGATTTGTACTTCTTTCAGCAAGATGGCATCCTGTTCCAGTTCTATATTCATCGGTTTACTGAAGGCGGCAGGCAGGGCTACCTTTTTATATCCCATATAGAGCACCACCACCTTCATATTCTCTTTGGAGGAAGCATTCAGACGGAAATATCCGTCCGAATCTGTCAGGGTGTAGTTGATTACGTTACCTGTTGCTCCCTGTTGCAAAGTGACGGTAGCAGCTTCCAGAAGTTGGCGGGTTTCCTTATCGGTCACCCGCCCCTCTATCGTGTTTTGTGCATTTGTGTTCATGCTGAGCAACAGGCTCAGCAAAGAGAGAATGATTGCTGTTTTCATCTTAGTCTTATTTTTCCGGCAACTCTATCGGGTTATAAGGAAATTCCACATGTTTCAATACATTACCGTTTTCATCTGTCATGGTTACCTTTACGTTGGGAGCGGTAGAGGCAATAAATCCCATCGGGTCTTTGGCATAGCGCTCGTATATTTTATTCAAATCTTTCCGGCTGACGGATTCATATCCTTTGCCGTTGAAAAGCAAAGGCTTCACCGCCTTGCACTGCTCTATGCCCGTACATGTAAACGTATAATGTCCCCGGCTATCCTCTGCTTTCACTATAAAACCGGGCAAGCCGCAAAGTTTCCACGGCCCTTCGCCTACAGGAATTTCAAGTGTGTACCAGGCCGTATAGTTACGTCCGCGAAAATGGCAGGTCGCCTTCCGGCAAGGGTAAGTCAGGATGGTAGCCGTATCGGGCAATAAAGTCCATTGAGGTTTCTCGTTCTTTTCTTCACAACGGAAATTACTGGTTACAATACGATCTAATGTCGTGACTTTTCCCGCAGGATAATTCTTATAAATCCGATAAGTAACCCTCGCATTGCCATATGCCTTGCTATGTTCATTCATGGCATCCTGCGAAACATTATTCTCCACATCTGCCAACAGCACGGAGTCGCGCAAGTAGGCTGTATAGCTATAATAGACGGATGATTTCTTTCCTATTTCCAGCATCATGGTTTCGGTGTTGGGCTGGGCATCGGTCTTGGTAGAATCTTCCACTACCGTCTGTTCATACTGGGCACGGAATACCAACTCGTCTATGGGTTCACTCTTTCGGATGTCGCTGGTAGAAACGACCGTGATTTGTGCCATGCAAGGCCATAGTGCACTTGCTGAAAGCAACAAGGTAAAAAGTCTCTTTTTCATACTCTGTTATAGTTTGGATGTTCTGAATAGTTACATCGGTTTCACACCGCAAAGCTAGGTCTTTCCTTCTACTCCAAGCGCCCAAAGTTATTACTGAAATATTACGCCCGGCAAAAAACTGCCTTCGCGTACATTGTATATCCGGAGATAGCCTGTACCTTTGCCTCAAAGAAAAACAAGACACATGGAAAAGAGGATAAAAACAGTCTGGATACTTACCATCATCACTGCCCTGCTGATGATAGGCGGACAGAGTTACTGGCTATACAACCAATATTGCTACTCCGTAAATGAGTATATGCATACGATGCACGAGCAGATTGTAAAAGTGGAAAAGGAAGTATTCGAAGCACGATACACACGCAGAACCCAAAGACTGGCAATGACGGTGAACTACAAAATAGAAATGCCCGATTCTACCGACAGTAAAGGAAATACCAACTGTATCGTCTCATTTTATAATATAACGCAGGAACA
This sequence comes from uncultured Bacteroides sp., assembly GCA_902388365.1. Classification (GTDB taxonomy): domain Bacteria; phylum Bacteroidota; class Bacteroidia; order Bacteroidales; family Bacteroidaceae; genus Phocaeicola. The sequence goes on from CABMPB010000015.1 coordinate 32,674, forward strand.
TGCCCGGTTGGCAAAAGAGCCGGACACTTACGAAGCTCTGCAAAAGAGGCTGACAGAACGCCGGGATACATTCTGCATAAAAAACATCCCCAATGAAGTTTTACTTGATGCTACAAGCCGTTATAGTACAGAAATATCTAATTCTTTAACACTGGAAAGTCTGGACTCCGCTTTCCTTGCTTACGGCATTATACCTCTTGAGATGAAGAAAGTAACGCTTGATTCTATAACATGGAACAGTACATACGCCCCTACCGGAAAGCTTTTTCCACCGCAAATGCGTGTAACCTATCCTTACAATCCATTCCAAAAACAGGCTTTCACTGCAACCTTTAGCGTACCTCTCAATCCCTTGATACGGCAGATGGCATGGCAATTAATGGGTAGCATCCTACTGATTCTATTGCTGATATTCTGCCTTATTTATCAAATAAAAACCATCTTGAAACAACGAAAGATAGACGAAATGCGAAAGAGCTTTGTGAACACAATGATACACGAACTGAAACGCCCAGTGCAGACATTGAAAATGTGTGTGGCATTCCTTAATAACAAATCCATGCGCACGGATGAACAAGCGATGGACGAGGTGTTGAAAGACTCCATGTTTGAGCTGGACAACCTTTCTGCCTATCTTGCCAAAGTACGCGATATGACACGGGCAGACTATGAGCATACCCCTCTCAATATCCGCACCTTCAACCTGTGTGAAACGGTGGATAAACTGATCCGGCTGAATAATGCGCCTGCCGATAAGCAAGTCATCCTCCGCCCTCACTATGAAATGGAATCTCCATTGGTAACCGCCGATGCGGTGCACCTTGCCAACATGATCAGCAATCTGATAGAAAATGCCATCAAATACTCCGGCAAAGAAGTTTGCATTGATATATATTGTTTACAGAAAGGACGTGCGCTCACTATCCGTATTGCCGATAATGGAATAGGAATCCCCGCATCAGAACAGGGCAAAGTATTCGATAAGTTCTATCGCGGAAACAATATGCCGGATCGGAATATACCGGGCATCGGACTGGGATTGAGTTATGTGAAACTGCTGACCGAAGCCCATCACGGAACAATCTCCCTAACCAGTCAACCGGGGCGGGGAACTACTTTCAACATTGTATTACCACAATAATCCATTCACTACATAGCCATTTATGAAAACAATAAAGATACTTTTTGCCGATGATGATTTGAAATACTCCATGCTTCTGAAACGCTTTTTGGAAGCGGAAGGATATGAAGTGACTTACGCCGGAAACGGACGCATTGCCTTGGAACAATATCCGTCCCTTAAACCCGACTTGGTTTTGCTGGACATAAATATGCCTGAACTGAATGGCTTTGAAGTAGCGCAAAAGATACGCGAACAAGATCATCATGTACTTATCTTCTTCCTGTCAGACCGTAGCGACAAAGCTGACCGGCTAAAGGGGTTCGACCTCCGTGCCAATGATTATCTGGCAAAACCTTTTTATCCCGAAGAACTGCTGGCACGCATCCGTGAACGGTTTCAATGTGCTAATGAGGTGGTGGAGTCAGAAACTTATACGTTTGGGAAAAGTACTTTCAATTATACGACGAATGAGATCAGGACGGGGAATAATAAGGTATTGATTACTTCACGCCAAGCAGAGATACTGCGCATACTGGCAAAGAATCTCAATGTTTCCGTAGATAGGGAGATTATATTGAATAATGTGTGGGGAGATTCTTCCTACGCCAATTCACTGGCGCTGAATGTACAGATTAGTTATTTGAGAAAGGCGTTGCGCAATGATGCGAGTGTGAAGATTAGATCGTTGATGAAGAAAGGGTATGTGTTGCAGGTGGAGAAATAGGAAAGACGTTGGAAGATTTATTTTCATTCAATAAAAAGACGTTGGAAGATTGTTTTTTCATCTAAAGATAGATTCTGAATGATTTATTTTCCTATCTTTGTAAAAAAGAAAGGGTCATATGGAAGAACAAGATATTGAAAGAATTTATCGAGCTTATCGACGAAAATTGAAAGATACACCTTTATCTTTCACAAGGTATCTTTATGAAAAGATTAATTGGAATGATAAACTTATAGGAATCAAGGGAGCCAGAGGAGTAGGAAAAACAACACTGATGCTTCAGCATATCAAGAAACATTTTGAGCTAAACGATTGCGCCCTATATGTTTCATTAGATAATTTATGGTTCTCCACCCATTCACTGGACGATTTAGTGGAATACCATTACACACACGGCGGGACACATCTTTTTCTAGATGAAGTGCACCGATTCCCCCAATGGCAGACCGTGCTAAAAAATCTGAATGATGACTATCCGGATTTATATGTGGCATATACCGGTTCCTCTATGCTGGAAATAGATACCCAACAAGGTGATCTATCCAGACGGCAAATCGTTTATCAGTTAGCCGGACTATCGTTCAGAGAATTTCTAGAATTTGAATGCGGAATGAAAATAACTCCATATACCTTGGAAGAACTTTTGCAGTGTCATGTAGCCATAGCATCTGAAATAACAGCAGATATAAAAATACTTCCCCTGTTTGAAAAATATCTCCAGACGGGATATTATCCATTCTATAAAAGTACATTTCAAGGCTATGATTTCAGACTACAGGAAGTTGTCCGCCAAGTTATAGAGTCTGACTTACCTGCCGTGGAAGATGTGCAATATATCACGATTCAAAAGGTAAAAAAGATGTTAATGATTCTGGCTGAAAGAGTACCGCATACTCCTAAAATGAGTGAGTTGTACAAAGAACTGGACACAAACAGGGAACAAGGGCTAAAAATGCTTTATGCACTGGAAAGAGGAGGGTTATTATCATTATTAAGTACGCAAGTGAAGAACTATAAAAGTCTTTCACGTCCGGATAAAATCTATTTGGAAAATACCAATCTGATGTATGCCTTATCACCCAATGCAGACATAGGGACACTAAGGGAAACATTCTTTTCCAATCAACTAAGTGTTGGTCATGAAGTGTTGCTACCTTCCCAAGGCGATTTTTACATAGATAGACAATACTTATTTGAAGTAGGCGGAAAGACAAAGACATTTAATCAGATAAAGGATATACCGAATAGTTTCTTAGCAGTAGACGGTACAGAGGTGGGACACCATAACCGCATTCCTCTCTGGATGTTCGGATTATTATATTAAAAGAATTGATGAAATTAAAATAAAAAACGGGGTGCATCCTCTCTACAGTGTGCACCCCATTCCTTTATCTATAATACTTTCTTACAGACTATAAGTACCTTCTACCAACTGCCCCATCGCCCAAACAGCACGAATATTCAAATCCTGGTCTAAAATCAGAATATCAGCATCCTTTCCTTTCTGGAGCGACCCCTTGCGATCATACACTCCCATAAACTTGGAAGGAGTCTCTGACGCCATGCGGATAGCATCTTCCAAAGGAATATCCGCCTTCTGAACCAAGGTGCGGATCAAACGATCCATAGTAGCCACACTACCTGCCAATGCAGAACGGTCTGCCAACTTACAAACACCATCTTCAATAATCACACGCGGGTCAAAAGCTACATTGCTATCACTGGCAGCACAAGCCAAAGCATCGGTAATGACACAAGCGTGCTCCACACCCTTTATCTTATAAATCAATCGCAAGATAGTAGGAGGCACATGAATACCATCGGCTACCACTTCCACATCCATATCATCTATCAGGTAAATACTTTCCACCGTACCTTCATACTTGTATTCGCGGCGCTTGTGGAAACCGGGCATTGCATTATAGAAGTGAGTGGCAAGTGTATATCCTGATTCCCATGCGGAACGGATGTCTTCATATTCGGCCTGTGTATGTGCCACAGATGCTACAATTCCTTTTCCGGTAATGTATTTTCCGAATTGCATAGCGCCCGGCAATTCGGGAGCAGCATCCCAACGCTTGATGCAATCCCACTTTTCTACGATAGGGATATATTCGTTAGGATCGGGATCTTTAATATTCTCCGGCATCTGTCCGCCTGCCATCTTTATATTCAGGTAATGTCCTTCCAGGTGTAATCCCAGTACGGGACTGTTAGGCTCTGCCATCAATTTTGTACAAGTCTCGGCAGCAGCATTTATCATGGGAACGGTAGATGAAGACAAGGTAGGAAAAATACTGGTAGTACCATGCTTCATGTGGGCATTGATGGCTGTACGGAAAGCCTCTTCGGTTCCTTCCATAAAGTCTCCGCCTCCACCACCATGACAATGGATTTCCACACCACCGGGAACAACATACATACCTTTAGCGTCAATCAGCTCGGCTCCGATTACAGCTAAATCACAATTGGTAACTTCTAAAATTTTATTGTCGCGCATAAGGACAGACCCGTCCTTCAACCAGCCCTGTGGGGTGAGAATCTTCGCATTAATGATTTGGGTCAACATGATACTATGATAAGTTAGGTTCTTAATTGGTATATTTTAAATTTGAGAACAAAAATACGAACTTTTTCATGTTTATACGTATATATCTCCAATTATTTTCTAACTATTTTTAGGTAAAAAGCCCCGCTTAATAAAATCAAGCGGGGCACAGATAGGGATAAACAAAACGAATCTTTTTACTCACTACGTAAAACTAACCTACCTGATTTAAGTCCTTTACCTGTTGCGGTCAACGTTATTTCTCCCGGTTTATCGGTACTCTGAACGATAGCCGTCATCATTCCGTTAAATACTTTCATCTGCGGAACCTGGAAAAGTTCCAGTGAAGCAGGATTGCCGTTGGCTCCGGCACGATAGGTTCCGGCTCCCTTCACCGAGTATTTAATAAGGTGTTGGGCATCGGGACAGAGATTGCCGTCCTTATCCACCACCCTTACGGTTACAAATGACAGGTCTTTGCCATCTGCCTTTATTACATTGCGGTCTGCCACCAATTCTATATGGTCGGGCTTACCTGCCGTATGGATTTCCTTTTCGGCAACAGCCTCTCCTTTATCATTATAAGCCACCACTTTCACTGTTCCCGGTTCATACTTTGTATCCATCCACATCAGGCGATAGCGTTTCTGACGCTTGAAGTCGGCGATGGAAGTGGAATCCGCACTGTTTTCGGCAGTAACGGTCAGATCCTTGGTACGTTTTCCCTGGCTCTTTCCGTTGATAAACAATTCAGCCGTAGGATAGTTCGTATAAACAAAGACAGGTGTCACTTCGCCTTCACGTCCCGGCCATGTCCAGTGAGGAAGGATATGGAGTGTTTCCGCATCTTTGTTCCAATGGCTGCGGTACAGGTAGAAACGGTCTTTGGGCAAGCCTGCCAGGTCGATGATACCGAACAGGGAAGAATGGCTGGGCCAATCGGTATAATAAGGAGTGGGTTCACCCAAGTAATCGAAGCCTGTCCATACAAATTCCCCGATTCCCCATGCATTATCTTCGTGCCAAATCCAGTCGTCTTCCGGCAGATTAGACCAACCGCAATGTTCCACATCATAAGAAGAAGACTGATGATCGTCATATTTCTTCATAGCCTGACGGGTGACAGGGAACTTATAAACGCCGCGTGAACTGACGGTAGAAGCTGTTTCGCTACCCAAGATAATCTGTTGCGGCAACTTCTTATAGTTCTCGGGATATTTATGGGGACGATAGTTAAAGCCTGCCACATCCATAGTAGCTGCCATGTTATTATTGACTACCGCATCCGGGGCATCCATGCCTTGTGTCACAGGGCGGGTAGGATCTTCGCGGTGGCAAATATCCTGCAACATACGTGACAGTTTGGGGCCGTTACTGCCGTTCCACTGGTCGGGCACTTCATTGCCGATGCACCACATGACGATACTCGGGTTATTGCGGTAATGACGAATCAGGTTGGTCAAGTCCTTATCCACCCATTCATCAAATACTTTATGGTAACCATTTGCCACCTTGGCCGATTTCCATTCGTCAAAGGATTCCGCCATCAACATCATACCCATTTCGTCACAAGCCGCTACTAACTCAGGAGCCGGCATATTATGGGAAGTACGGATAGCGTTACAGCCCATATCTTGCAGGATACGGATCTGGCGGCGGATAGCGGCATCATTCACAGCACCGCCCAACGGGCCCAGGTCGTGATGATTACATACCCCCTTGAATTTGATCATCTTTCCGTTCAGGAAGAAACCTTTATCGGGAATGATTTCCAAAGTACGGATGCCGAAACGGGTGGTGTATTCGTCTTTCAAGGTAGTCCCTTCATATACTTTTGAATCGGCTATATAAAGGGTCGGTGTTTCGGGACTCCACAATTCGGGATTGACTACTGCAAATTCCTGGTCGAACAAAGTATTGTCATAAATGCTCAACTTGTTTTCTTCGGTAGCTACTACTTTACCGTTCTTATCCTTTATCTCCGTAACGATGCGGTACTTGCCTTTATCGGCTCCCTGCGGAGTTACCAAAGAGGTTTTCAGAGAAACCTTTGCATATTTATCCGTTACCACAGGAGTAGTGACATAAGTTCCCCATGTAGGAATATATGCATCTTCATTTATTACCAGATGTACATTGCGATACAATCCTGCTCCCGGATACCAACGGGAAGATTCCGGCTCGTTCTCCAAGCGGACTGCCAGTTCGTTCTTTTCACCGGGTTTCAAATAAGGGGTTGCATCTACATAGAAAGAGTTGTAGCCATAAGGCCAATAGCCTGCCTCCTGCCCGTTTACATAGACACGGGCATGGCTCATCGCTCCATCGAAAATCAAAGTTGCTTTCTTCCCTTTTTCAAACGCAGGCGCATCAAAGTTCAGCCTGTACCAGCCGGTTCCTACAAACGGAAGACCGCCTGTACGCCCTGCATGTTCCATCGCTTCTTTCTGTCCATCCTGAGTGATGGCCACTTCCTGCTTATCATTGTTGATGCTGAACGGACCATAGATTGCCCAGTCATGGGGAACGGTCACGCTCTGCCATTTGCTGTCGTTATAGCCGGGTTGGGCAAACTCCGCATTGTCCTCGCGGGTGAACTTCCATCCTTTCTCTAATGTCTGTTCGGTTCTGACCTGTGCCTGGAGCAGTGCAAAGGAACAAACCGCCCCCAGTGCAGCACACAATAATCGTTTCGTATTCATAGTTATTTCTTGTTAGGGTTTTCTGTTACGACAAATGTTATTTCACCAGCCTTTATCAATTCATCATGTGAAATCAGATATTTATTTATCTTCTTCTTGCCCAGTCTGATCTCCTTGATGTAATCTCCCTTTCCTTCTTTCGTGATTACCAGTTCGTCCTTACCCCAATACTTGGGATCAAGTTTGAGTGTAATCTTGTCAAAGGTCGGTGTGGTCAATGTATATTCAGGCACACCCGGACAATCCGGATAAAGTCCCATCATGCTGAAGATAGCCCAGGCAGACATGGTTCCCGTATCGTCATTGCCGGGAATGCCATCGGGCTTCGTGGTGAAATACTGAGCCAGCAGTTCCTTCACCAATTTCTGTGTACGCCATTCTTCGCCTTTGAAACGGCTGAACAGATAAGGATAAGCAATGTCGGGTTCGTTAGCCGGGTCATAGTTACCTTCATCAAATACACTTTGCAGCCTGTCTACAAACTTCTTCTCCCCTCCCATCAGCTTGACCAATCCGTCAATATCATGGGGAACAAAGAAAGTATAGTTCCATGCATTACCTTCATGAAAACCGGGGCTTGGTGCAAAGTTGGCTCCTTCTTTCGGATCGAAAGGTTCATAGAACTTGCCTTCCTTGGTGATAGGACGCAATGTACCAAACTCCTTGCTGTAATAATTCTTATATCCCATGGCACGTTTGCGGAACAGTTTGGCATCTTCTTTCTTGCCCAATGCCTGTGCCAGGTTAGCAAGCGCATAGTCTGCCACATAGTATTCCAGTGCATGAGATACGGAGTTATCATACTGGCTTTCCATCGGCACGTATCCTTTAGCCATATAGTCGTCATTATCCGGACGCATCAAGTTGTCCTTGCCCGGTGTGGTGGCTGATTTGTACATTCCCTTGTAGGCCGTATCAATATCAAAGTCTTGCAAACCTTTCATCCAGCTATCCACGATAACAGGGATAGAGGGGTCACCTTCCATTGTCAATGTTTCACGTCCGTACAACTCCCACTTCGGGAACCATCCGTGTTCCTTGTACATACCCATCATGCTGCGTATCATGTCCATCTGACGTTCCGGATATACCAGCGTCATCAACTGGTGATAATTGCGGTAAGTATCCCATAAAGAGAATACAGTGTAGCGGTTGGTGCTGGTGGTAAGGATTTTATCTCCTTCCATTTGCGGGTATTGTCCGCTTACATCCTGCAAGATGTTCGGGTGGATCATGGTGTGATACAGGGCTGTATAGAATACTCCTTTCTGTTCGTCCGTTCCGCCTTCTACCTTGATGCGTGAAAGGTCGTCATTCCATTTCTTGCGGGCTTCCGCACGAAGTTTATCGAATGTAGTTCCGAAAGGTTGTTCTTTTTCCAGGTTCAGACGGGCATTTTCAATGCTTACAAAAGAAACGCCCATGCTTACTTCAATGACTTCTCCGGCAGTGGTATCATAGGTAAACCATGCACCTACATCATCACCACTCATTTCCTTGGTATAGGAAGTATAGAGTTTATACTTGCCGGCCGTATCATCCCACTGTGCTTCCACACCCATGGGGCGCATCATTTTCCAGTAACCGCGTTTGGCAGGAACTTTGTTGATACGCATCACAAAATAGATGGGGAATACTGCCTGGGGATTATAACAGAAAGTACCCAGCAGCTTGGAGCCTTCAATCTCACGGTCGTTTACAAAGCGTACGGTGGCACCGCTTTCATTGGTCAGTCCTTCGCCCAGGTTCAGCAGGATGTTGCTTTGTCCGGCAGGGAAAGTGAAACGTGCCATGCTGGTGCGGGTAGTTGCTGTCACTTCGCACTTTACATTGTATTTATCCAGCGTATTGGTATAATATCCCGGATTTGCCGTCTCGCCCTGATAGAAACTGCCATAATTATGATAGTCCACATCCAGCTTGCCGGTAGTGGGCATCAGCAACAATGAACCGAGTTCCGGACAACCCACCCCACTAAGGTTTACGTGGGCAAAGCCGGTGAGGTATTTATTGTTGAACTCATAAGGGGTAGACCACCATTGCTTGTCTTTGTCCTTGTCGCCCTCGGGTACTCCCATCACATTGAAAGGAGTAACCGACATCATTCCATGCGGAGTCACGGCTCCGGGGTTAGTTGTACCGTAATTCGTAGTACCCACAAACGGGTTTACATAGTCTACCGGCTCTTTCTGTGCTGTCGCCGAAAAGACCGACAGACAGGCAAGAACGGCAGATAAAAGAATTTGTTTCTTCATGCTATTTGTTCTTTATAATAGGTTCTATTTTATTTCACTACAATTTCATCTGTAAACAAGAAACCTCCAAACTCACCCGATGATGCCTGGTAGCGTATGTAACGCGCTTTAGCATCACCTTCCCAACCAAAGTTGATGAAAGTCACTTTATCGTCTTTCACCACCTTATGTTCGATGCGTTTCAGTTCGGTAAATTCCTTGCCGTCATTGGAAACGGAAATGATTACTTCCGACGGCATAAAGACTTCAGGACCGCATACCTGCATAAAGTCTGCTCCGATGGAATGAATTTCTGTTTCTTTCTCCATATCAATGGTCACATCCATTCTTTTCTTGTCAATGAAACCTTGCCAACGTCTGTCGCCATACGTCCAGCCACCGATAATTCCATCTACCAAAGCGCTGTCGCCACCGGCTGAATAACCGGGATAGTAGGCGGCATCCGGTCCATAAGTCACTTTCTTGCCTACTGCCAGATGTTGTATAGGTTTGTCAGCACCCGGACGATTTCCTATCTCGTTCTTTAAATCGAAGGGATTGTATCCTTTGGCTTTCAGTTCGTCCACCGCTTTCAAGGCACGGGCATGGAAGTTATCATAATCCTTCACGGAAGGAGCACTCCACGCTACTTCTGCCAAAGCCAGGATACGGGGATAAATCATCATCTCGGCATGTTCCGGAGTAGGAATATATTCTGTAAACAAGTTGGCTTGTACACCGTAGATCAACTTAGCCTTATCCGCACTCAACGTATCGGGTACAGGATTGAACGAATAAACTTTAGCCAAAGGAAGATAACCACCGATCGCTTCGGGCTGGGAATCGGGTGCATCCTGATAAGAGTCAAAGTAACAGAACTCGCCCGGAGTCATAATGGCCAGATGACCGGAGTTAACGGCTTTCATGCCGCCTTCCGTGCCTCGCCAAGACATCACTGTGGCATTGGGAGCCAGTCCACCCTCCAATATTTCATCCCAACCCAGCAGTTTGCGACCATGGGCATTCAGGAATACTTCAATGCGGTGAATCAGATAACTCTGCAATTCATTCACATCTTTCAATCCTTCCTTTTTCATGCGTGCCTGGCACAACTTGCAATCAGGCCATGAGGCTTTGCCCGCCTCATCTCCACCAATGTGGATGTATTCTGAAGGGAAAAGATCCATTACTTCAGTCAGTACATTTTCCAGGAACTCGAAAGTCTTTTCATTGCCCACGCAGAAGTCAGCCTGCTTATAGGGTTCATGCGTGCACGAGAGTTCGGGGTATGCCGTAAGCACTTCTTCCGAATGTGCAGGCATTTCTATTTCGGGAATGATTGTTATATACCGGTCTTGGGCATAAGCTACCAGTTCACGGATATCATCCTGGGTGTAATAACCTCCGTGAGCATCCTTATCGCCTTCCTCTTTGTATTTGCGTCCGTTGTTCCACCACTCTTTCCAGGTAGGATATTCACGCCAGGCGGCAAACTCAGTCAGACGGGGGTATTTCTTGATTTCAATGCGCCAGCCTGCTGCATCAGTCAGATGCAAGTGCAGACGATTTAATTTATAATAAGCCAAAGCATCTATTTGCTTTTTCACAAATTCCTTGTCATAGAAATGACGGGAAACATCCAGCATCATGCCACGATAAGGAAAGCGAGGCTCATCTGTGATGGTTCCTACCGGTATTCCCTTTTCCGTTACCATTTGCAACAGGGTTTGCACTCCATAGAACAGACCGGCGCCAGAAGTTGACTGAACATAGATATTATCGGAAGTCACCGTCAGCACATATCCTTCCGGAGAGTGAATGCAGGGTAATTGATCAACTTTTTGCAGGATTACTGCATTGTGGTTTTGATCTCCTTTCGCCGGAACCAGTTTCATAGGAGAAGCAGCCAAATAACTTTCCAGTATTTTTTTATCTCCTTCCGGAGCATCAACCTGTAACCCCATCTGTGTAGTCAATGGGAAGTAATTGCCACGTAATTCTACTTTTACCGGCATGGGAATAACAGATAGTGTATCTTTCTTCTGCTTAGTACAGCTTGCCAGGAACAAGCCTAATGTAATTCCTGTTAGTATAATCAACTTTTTCATTTTCTATTCTCTTTTATTCTTGTTATTTCATTGGTGCGAATCCCCGGTTTCAGTTCTCCATTGATAATGTAATGGAAATTATTCCATGAAACGACTGCTGCCCCGGCGCGTGCACCTTGCTCATAGGTACCTAGGGTACTCCATTCATCCGTTTGCGGGTGATAAAGCATCAGATTGTTATTAAACCGATACCATTCCACCGGATGTGACAAATATTCTTTTCCTGCATACACACCTTGCAGAGCTTTCAAAAAGATCTCCTTATTTACTCCGCCGGCACACAAAATCAGTCCTTCACCATAAGGTGTTCCCACTCCGCCACCTAAAGAAACATCATTGCCCTGAGCATCACAAGGCGTAGCAACAGGATTCCATTCTTTTGTTTCGGGAGAGTACGCATATCCATCTACTGATAATGAGGCTTCCCTACTTTCCGATGCCGGAGCAAAGCCGGCCCATACATAAAGTTTGCCGGCTTGGGCCACACATACAGGTTGCACCCTCGGCTCACCGGGAATATCGGTTTCCTTCTGCCAACCTTTGGCAGTATCCGTCAGATTCAATGAATAAACAGCCGGGGAAGGAACGCCATTCACGTTTCCTCCTGCAATATACAACGAGTGCCCCAACAAAGCACCTGCCATATTATCTATGGTTACCGGTAAAGATGGCAAAGTATCCGTTTTCAAAGTGTCTTTTTGCAAAGATAGAAGAAATACATCAGATAAGCTGTGTGTAGCCGTAGTTCCGCCAACACATATTAACCCTTTTTCAGTAGAAATAGTGACTCCATAGGCAGCCGCTTGAGGCAAGGTTCCTATTTTTTTCCAGTTAAACGCCGTATCTCCTGTCAATGGAGCTATGTATGCGTCTTGATAAAAAACTTTTTTTCCTCCGTCAGCCACCGGGGTATCGGGGAAGTTGCAGCCTCCGGCTATTAGTAAATTCCCGTCAATGGCTCCTGCATATAAAGCAGAAACTCCCTTCAGAAAACCGGCATCCTCTGTAGGGAAGCCATGCATTTTCTCAAGAGATATTTCAGGAGCACCGGATGGGGTACACGAAGTAGTTGCCATGATGCTTGTTATTGCTAAAACGCTATGTATTATTTTCTTTATCATGTTTTCATGGTGAAGTAAATAATTTGAATCCTATAGATTATATTGCGCAGCTTCTCCCCCTTATAAAGGGGGATTTAAGGGGGATGTTCTCTTGTCCCATATTCGGGTAAGACAACCATATCCTACTGAGAACATCCCCCTTGCCCCCTTCATAAGGGGGAGCTGCGCAATGTTTACCTGAGAAATCTAAATCTTAGTTCAAAGCAATCTCATCCACAAACAAGAAAGCCGGATTGCCCTTACCACCGTGCCAAGCAGGAATGCTATGTTCCGCCAAAGCAGTAACCTTTACATAACGGGCGGTTACAGGATCGAAAGACAAAGTATGATTGAATACACCATTCTTATCATCCTGCTTCATTGCCGGATATTTCTCAGAAGCAACTTCCTTGAAGTTCTTTCCATCTTCTGATACTGCCACAGAAAAAGCACGGGCATCAAAAACCCAGTCACCTTTCTCTACGCAAGTAGAGATAGATGCATTGCTAATTTCCGTAGGTTCCTGCATATCAATCACTGCTTCCATATCATTCTTGTAGAAAGCAATCCAACGGCCAGTCTTGTAGTTACCATTACCTTTCAGTCCGTCAACCAATGTAGGAGCACCCTTAAATTCATACTGCTTATTCACCGGTTGCAGCATGGTGATAGGCTTCATGCTTGCCTTATTGAAAACGATTTCTTCCGTAACCACACGGCTGCTTCCTGTAGGACGTATCGTGATAGCCTTGAATGTACAATTCTGTTTCAACTTCAATGTCTCTGTGTACTGCTGAGAAGCGGCAGTGGGTTCAGTGCCATCCAAAGTGTAATAGATAGGACTATTGTCGATAGTAGACAAAGTGATATCCAACGTACCATCCTGAGGATTAGGAGTAAACACGGCATTTACATCAAATACATGCTTAGCATAGTTATACTGATATACATTATAAATATCAACCAACTGCGGCAAGCGTTTCAGGAAACCTTCGTAATTCTTCTTTTCGGGCATCGTCCACTGAATTTCAGAAAGAGCAGCCATACGAGGCAATTCCATATATTCCACCTGACTGAATGTAGGTATGTATTCTGTCCACAGATTAGCCTGTACACCAATGATGTATTTCTGTTCTTCGGGAGTCAGATCGGCAGGCATCGGTTCATAGTTATAAACGGTTTCGATAGGCACATATCCGCCGATAGCATCGGGTTCATTGGCAATATCTTTCGTTTGGTAATAGTCAAAGTACAAGTACGTGTTAGGAGTCATGATTACATCATGTTTCTGCTTGGCTGCTTCAATACCTCCGGCAACACCTCTCCATGACATTACTGTGGCATTAGGAGCCAATCCGCCTTCCAGAATTTCGTCCCAACCGATGATTTGACGTCCATGATCATTCAAGAACTTCTCAGCATGATTGATAATGAAACTTTGCAGCTTTTCTTCTGCTGTATGGTTCTTGTCGGCTTTCAAACCCAAAGCCTTAATGCGAGCCTGGCATTTAGGACATTTCTCCCAACGTACCTTCGGGCATTCGTCACCACCTACGTGAATATATTCTGATGGGAAAATCTGAATGATTTCGCCCAATACATCATCAATAAACTTCAAGGTTTCATCATTTCCTGCACAAAGCACGTCTTCGGATACACCCCATTGTCTCCATACTTCATACGGTCCGCCTGTACATCCCAAATAAGGATAAGCAGTCAGGGCAGCCTGCATATGTCCCGGCATATCAATTTCGGGAATGACTGTAATGTGGCGGTCGGCAGCATAAGCTACGATTTCCTTTGCTTCTTCCTGAGTGAAGAAACCGCCGTAAGGCTTGCCGTCATACTTGCCTGAGTTATGACCGATAACTGTTTCGGATCTCTTTGAACCGATTTCAGTCAGCTCCGGACGACTCTTGATTTCAATTCTCCAGCCCTGGTCTTCGGACAAATGCCAGTGGAAACGGTTGATGTTATGCAAAGCCAACATATCTATAAAGCGTTTCACCGAGTCTACCGGGAAGAAATGACGGGATACATCCAGCATCGCTCCACGATAAGAGAAGCGGGGATAGTCATTGATTTCAACAGCAGGCAAAGCGATGTCCATTCCTTGTACCACGGGGATAGATTTGCGCAAGGTCTGGATGCCATAGAAAACTCCGGCTTCTGTAGGTCCGGCAATAACCACTTGGTCTCCGGTTACTTTCAACTGATAACCTTCGGGGTTTTCAGATGTTTCACCCAGTTGCAGGATGATTCCTTTACCTTCCGTACCTGCTTGTACGGTCAGGGTCTTTCCGGTCAAGTCCTTGATATAACTTGCCAGGAACTCTGCGTTCTTCTGCATCTTTTCATTGCCTTCCGGGTACATGATTTTAGTACCATCCGATAAGATGAACGGAGCAGCTTGATTCATTACCGAGATTTCTTGCGGCAATGGAATCACCTGATAGTTTGCTTCTTTCACTTCTGTGTTACAGGATAGAAGCATAAAACCTGTCATTGTCAGCCCTGCAAGGCCCATTAAACGTTTCATAATAGATATTTATTGATTAGTTAGTATCACTTAATTGATGGATATTTATTTCTACTTTCTCATTCTTCTTCAGTTGATCCGAAGTTATAACCACTTTCTTGGTTTGTCCCGGCAACAAGTCAAAGAAGTTATCAGTGAATCTTGCTCCCTGAACGGGGATTTCAATGAATACGTCCCTTGCCAGTTGCTTGGCTGAAAGAGTCACTTCATATTTTCCATCCATCGGTTTCACCTTATAACGAATATCCGCCTTGGGTAAATCCTGATCTTTGGCATAGTTGAAATAATAAATCTCCTCGGACAACACTTCCCCTTTCTTGTTCTTCAAGGTCATCAACAGGAACGTATTTCTAGGATTAGAGGTCATTCCTTCATATTTCTCCCTATAATATAAGGTAGAGGCATTCGCCGGAACTTCTCCTTTTATGTCTTTCTTATCCAGCACCTTTCCATTGAAGTCCATCACACGCAACTGTAGAGTCACCTCTTTATCACTCTCTAACTTGTCTGACATCACATAGATAGCAAGGTCTTCCCCTTCTTTAATAGCATTTACCAACACCGGAGCAAAAGCCCTTTGTGCCTGATAATGCATCGCTTTCCAGTTTCCATAATAGTCTATGCTGGACCATGATACCACCGGCCAACTATCATTCAACTGCCAGTAAAGCGTACCCATGCAGTAAGGACGATTGCGGCGATGTGCCTCCATACCGTGACGCATCCCCTGTCCCTGCAATACCAATCCCAGGTACACCAGTTGCTCAAAGTCTTCGGGCACTTTATAATAAAGCCCCATCGTCTTTTTAATCAGGAAGTTTCCGGTGGATGCCTTTTGATGGGCATTCATTACATCGGATTCCAAAGCATAATCTTCCGGCGAAGCGAAAGTAGCAATGGTTTTCATTTCCGGGAATGCCTGGAAACCATATTCACTCATAAAGCGGGGTATCTCGGTATCGAAACTTTCAAAAGGTTTCTGTCCGTACCAGGTTCCCCAGTTATGGCTGTCGGCTATCTTCCAACTCTCCGGGCGTCCCCAGTTGGCTTCGTAAGGAGAGCCGTGCATATAGAAACGATCCGGGTCAAGTTCCGCCACTTTGCGAGGCAGCAATTCACGGAAAAGTTTATCATATCCTTTCTTCATGCCTTCCATAATGGCAGGGTCGGTGTATTTCTTGTCCCATCCCCAATAGCGCATTCCTTCGTATATCTCATTGTTTCCGCACCACATTGCCAGGCTGGCGTGATTGCGAAGACGCTTGATATTGTATTCGGCTTCTGCCTCCACACGTTTCAGGAAAGTAGGATCGGACGGGTAAGTGGTACAGGCAAAAAGGAAATCTTGCCATACCAGGATTCCGTTTTCATCGGCTTCCTTATAAAAAGCATCGTCTTCATAAACTCCGCCTCCCCATACACGAATCATATTCATGTTGGCATCCTTCACGTCTTTGAAAAGTTGGTGATAACGCTCTGCCGTAACATTGGGCAACAGGGCATCATCGGGGATAAAGTTCGATCCTTTGGCAAACATGGGCTGGCCGTTCACTTCAAAATAGAAACTTTCGCCTTGGGCGTCTTTCTCCTTCACTACCTTTATAGTACGGAGTCCGATACGTTCCTTCTTTGTAGCGATGGCTTTTCCATCCATCTTTACTTGCGCCTCAACGTCATACAGAGCCGGTTCACCCCAACCGTTAGGCATCCAGAGGTGTGGGTTCTTTATTTCTATGGGAAGGTTTATTTCATTGCTTCCCGGTTGCAAGGTCACTTCTTTTTGTTCGGTCACCTGCTCACCGTCTTTGTAGGAATAGCTCACGGTTACTTCCGCCTTTTGGGGGGCAGAAGCAATATGGTTTACCGTCAAACGGTTCTCTACTTTTGCCAATTCCTTGGTTACGGATGCTTGGCGCACATAGTAATCTTCAATGGCAGCCGCATCATAATAAACGAGGTTTACCGGACGCCATATGCCACTGGTAACCAAACGTATTCCCCAGTCCCAGCCATAACTATAAGGTGCTTTGCGACTATAAATGCTGACACGCTTGTCGCTATGGTCGTTATCGGCAGGATAGTCAAAGCCATTTGTTTCCCATTGCGGCAAGGTTTGCTTGATGGGCGAATGGAAGTAAACCTGCAAGCGGTTCTCCCCTTTTCTCAACACCTCCTTGACGGGAATGGTATAGCCTACAAACATATTGTCCGTGCGTTCCAGCAAAGCACCGTTCAGGTAAATGTCAGCGTATGTATCCAGTCCTTCAAACTGAAGGGCGGCGGCATCACGAGCCAGTTGTTCGTCCGTCACATTGAAAGTGGTTCTATACATCCAGTCTTCATTCTCCACCCATTGCACCTTTTCTTCGTTCTTGCCATAGAAAGGGTCGGGAAGCAGCCCTGCGCTGATCAAGTCTTGATGCACAGTTCCGGGAACTTTGGCAGGCAGCCATTCTCCTTTGCCCACTTGGGAAAACTCCCAGCCTTGGTGTAAAGTCACCTTCTCCGGTTCTTTGTACTCTCTAGCACTTAATAGAATAGGAAAACATCCTAAGATCATTAACATTTGTAGCTTTCTCATCATAACTATATACTCTTTATTTTTATTTTCTGCCTACATGTTGCAAAAGACTTCAGGAGTTTCACTTAGTTACATCCATATGGAACTTTAGTTCCCACACCGCGAAACTTTAGTTTCAACGGCATGAAACTCTAGTTTCAACAGGATGAAACTCTAGTTCCAACGGTGTGAAACTTTAGTTCCAACCCTATGAAACTAAGTGAAACACACTACGTCCCCGCCATGCAGACAGGACTTATTTTACATCCGACCTGAATGTAGATGCAGGCAAGCCTGCGCCATTTACTAAATTGGCACGGGTAAACGGTTGCCAGCCATATCGTACTATCGTCGGTTGTTTTACTTTATCACTCCATACTTTTATCTTTCCATCGGTCGTTACCATTGCTTTGGCGGGATAGAACGCCTGGTCGTCGCCCGCCACCTCAAAGGTACGAATATCCTTGCCATCGGCGGCATGCATACCGTCCGAATAATCAAAAGAAATATATGCCGCCCCTTTATCAAAGGTGACCGACCGGTAAAGAGGCCCCGATGGAACCACATTTTTATATCCATAGGTCTTATTCAAAGCCCATGCTGCCAGACGCTCCCCTACTTCTTTCTTGAATTTAGGGTGTACATCCAGTGAGTCTCCCCTATCCGAACTTACCGCCATACCTGTGTGGGGAATCTCGGAAAGGAAGCGGCGCTGGCTGTCACGGAACCAAGTCCATGAAGGACGGTCTATGCTGGATAACTGCACATAGTAGAATGGAAGATCAGCGTTGCCCCAATTCTTGCGCCAGCTTTCTACCAACAGTTTGAACAGTTTTTCGTGGGCCTCGCGATTGTGTGCATTGGATTCTCCCTGATACCAAATAATACCTTTCACCGGGAACTGCTGCAAGGGACGGATGCCCGATTCATACAGATAGCACGGTTCATAAGGATGGCGTTGCAACTTGTCGCCGGACTTCTTTACATTGAGAGCAGCACGCCCACGCACCCAGTCCTGAATAAAATCATTCTTAGTCCAATCGCGCAGAATAGCAGGGAACTGATATTCCAAAGTGCTACGGTCTACCCATGCCTCGGTAGGCGAACCGCCGATTGCATTGCAAATCAAGCCGACAGGTACTTGAAGGCTATCCTGCAACTTCTTGCCGAAGTAATAAGCCACGGCAGAAAAATTACCGGCCGTTGCGGGAGAACATACCGTCCACTCCGTATCCTTATAATATTGCAGATGATTCAGGGAATCGAGCACCGAAGCATCCCATTCCACCGCATCTGTGCGCCAACGCGCTTTCATGTCATAAAGGCGGATATTGTTATTGGCAGCTTGGGGAACATCCTGCTTGGCCGTAACGCTCCAATTCAGATAGAACTCCATATTGGACTGTCCGGAGCAAAGCCATACTTCGCCCGCCAACACATTATTATATTCCAACTTCTGCTTTCCTGCCGACACGGTCAATGTATAAGGGCCTCCCGCCTTTAAAGGCTGGAGTTCTACCGACCATTTGCCATTAGAGGCAGCTACCGCCTGTTGTTTTTGTTTGCCGATGGAAACCGTCACCTTTTCTCCGGCATTTGCCGTGCCATGAATCTTTAAGGGCTGACCGTATTGCAATACCATATTATCCGTAAACAGTTCCGGCATCTGCAAGCCGCCAAAGTCTCCTGTTATCCCTTCATATACGGTCTTTGCCAAGATAGCTGCTCCTTCCTTGGTGGGATGCACCGCATCGGGCAACAGATAAGGATAAGGGTACAAAGGTTCATGGAAATCTATTAATTGCACGTTGGCATACTTGGCTATGGTTTCTATTGCTTGCTGAATTTCACCGTGCCAGTCGCGGGTTCCCGATTCAAAACGCGGATGACGGTCGGCTATCGGAGTGAGGCGGGCAATCAGAATGCGGCATTTGGGATTCGCCACACGGAATGAATCAATCAATGCCCGATAATCCTGAATAAAGAAATCACGATAGTTGGGCCAGTCACGGGGATCTGTGTCATTGATTCCTAAATGAATCACCACAATATCGCCTGCAAAGGCCAAAGCGTCTTTAAATTCCTTTTGCTGCATATAGGGGCGATGTCCCTTATTCAGAAGGGTTGCGCCGGATTTTCCGAAGTTATCTACAAGGTATCCTTCACCCAGCATTTGCTGGAGTTTTACCGGATAGGCATCTTTATCCCGGTCTGCCAAGCCATATCCATAGGTAATGCTGTTACCCACACAGGCTACTTTTACGGGTTTCTGAGCCGACAATACGGCACAGAACAATATATATAAGGATAGAATTAGTATTTTTTTCATTTTTCGTTAACATAAGGTTTTACAATATCACGCCACAACAGATAGCCTTTACCCAGCAAATGCAATCCGTCATTGGTATATTGAGGGTTCATCTTACCGGTATTTCCATCTACAAAACGGCTGTATAAGTCTACATAAGTAGCCCCTTCTTTTTCAGCCAGCGGTTTCAACAAATCATTAATTTGTTTTACCACTTGCCAGCGTGAAGTATGACCGCTGAACATTCCATAACATTCGTTTACCGGCAATACACTTTGCAAATATAATTTTGTTTTCGGAGATTCCCGCTTTATTTTATGAATAATAAGTCCAATTTCTGAAATTATTGTATCGGCAGAGGTTCCCCGCGAAACATCATTGATGCCGATTAACAGGAAAATCTTTGCAGGCTTTCCTTTCACAATAGGGTCCAGGCGGTCATATACCCCCATGCAGATGTCTCCGCTGATACCTCTATTCTTTACATGAGCGTTTTGGAACAGTTCCGCCCACTCACAACCATTGGTAATGCTGTTACCTAAGAAAATAATATCCTTTGAAGTAACAGGAAGTTCTTCAAACAAAGTTGCTCTCTGTTCATAGAAAGTAGAGTATTTGCGTTCCTGTGCAAACTGGGGCAACGCAAGTAATAATCCCAAAAGAAATAAAGCAATGCGTTTCATTTATCGTTGTTTTTCCGGTGAATAAATAAGTCCTTCTACAGCTTTCTCTCCGTCGAGGGTGACAAAGACAGTGGTAAACATCCACTTCACCAGACGGGTTTCGTCCATTCTGAACGCGCCGATAGGTAATTTCAAGAATACTTTGTTCCATCCTTTATTGAGATGTACCGGCAATGGAGGCCGTACCACACAATTCTCATTGCCTAAAGGCGTTTCATTACTTTTTACGCGGTGGGTGGCTGTCCATACGGGAGGCATTATTTCCTTATCATTGATCCAGATGCGGCTACCTTTGTAATCCCACTTTCCCGGCAATGGCGCCAAGTCCATTTCCGAGCGACTATAATTCTGGAACTCCGCCCATAAGCCCACTTCCTGTTCCTTGGGGGAATAGACCCAGGTATAAGCATAAGCTGTATGGTTTTCCTTAGGATCGGCATAGAAGCCCGGAACCAGCGTTCCCCACACGTGGCGCAAGTAAATGCCTGCCCCTATCGCCTGACGCACTCCATAGCGGTTTCCTTCATACTGATATACATCTTTCAACTCCTGCTCCGGAGGAAAGGCTTTGGACAGATCTCCGCCATTGGGGAAAGCGTCCGTTATATTCCATTTTACATTGGTTTGCTTTACATAGGCAAACGGATAGCCTTGGAAGGTATGCTCTTTATGCCATAACATACGTTTCTCAAAGTCGGCAAATTCCTTGAACTCTTTAGAGTCTTCGGCAGGAAGCATGGTTCCGTTGCCATCAAAATATTCCGTGCCGCCACCTCGCCAGGCACGTTCGGCAATGGCAAGCATATTGGGGTAGAAGCCATTCTCCAGTATTATATCGCGCTCATTATCAATCAGGCGGTCGTGCCAAAGGGCTAATATAGTGCCTGCAATATCATCGCTTCCTTCTGCCTGATTGTAGATGCGGCTGTTATACAAAGCCACTATATCGGCAAAAGTATCAAAGTGATTCAGATAATGAAACTTGGAATCAATAGCCGGGATGCCCGGTTGGGCCTTGCCGCGATAGCTCCACAAATGAGTCATGTCTATTTCTCCCGGCTGATAATGCCAGCCCGGATTCCAGGAAATCACCTTTTTCCCTTTGGAACGTACAAAGGCTACCATCTGGGGGACAAAGTCCGGATTGGTAAATTCCACCTCATCCGTACCTATATGTAAATAAGGCACATCGAATGTCTCACATACTTCTTCTATCAGTAACTTCAAGATCTTCATTCCTTCCGGGCTCTGCATATCATGGCGGAATGTGCGTATAAAGGCTGCGCTATGCCCCGGCATATCGATCTCGGGAATCAGCATTACCTGGTGCTTTTTGCAGAAGTCCACCAGTTCACGGGCTTCCGCCAATGTATAATATTTCCCCGGCATACGAGTGATATTCGCACTATCGTTCAGCATGGGGAATATCTTACTTTCCAAACGCCATGCCTGGTTTTCGGTGAGATGCCAATGGAATACATTGATCTTAAAGCGGGACAGGATTTCGATCTCCCTTTTCAGTTCTTCCATGGAAATATAGCTACGTCCCACATCCTGCATAAAACCACGGATGCGGAAAGCAGGCCAGTCCACAATCTCGCACCCAGCGAAAGAACTCCTCCCACCTGTTTTCTTTTCTAACTGGCGAAGTGTCTGCAAAGCCCAGTACACTCCCCGTTCTGTAGTTGCCTCTACCTTTATTCCTTTATGGGATACGGACAGATGATACGCCTCATCTGCGTTTATCCGTGCCTCATCAATAGTTGGAACAATTTCTACACTCACTTCAAGAGATGCGCGGTCAGCTATTTTGCCACCCGCATTAACAATAAAAGCTTCCCACTCCGACTTCAATACCGGGGTAGAAAGCTTCACTTTCCCCATTGCAAACGCTTTACCCGTCTCCCTATATTGCCGGGGGACAGGAAGCAAAGGACAAATACTTGCCTGCGCCATTGTAACGGCACAGACAAGTATCATACCTATAAAGCAGGCAAACTTATGCTTCATTTATTTTGTTTTAATGATGTCTTTCAATTTTACAGCCTGGAAAGTCATGTGAGCCACACTGCTTTCATATAAGATTCCTACGGTTTCTTTATCAATCATGGTGAGGCAGCTATATCCCCAGCCCCAACCTGCGTCCAGCAACAACTGGTTTGCGGGCAGCCAGGTAACACCACCGTCCAAGCTGGCCTTGATGGTAATGCTATGACGATCCTTTGTAGTATTCGGATTAGAGAACAAAAGGATATCTTTACCTAATGCGTTATCTTTGGCCTTAACGCTGATCAGACTTGCCATACATACCGGCTCCGGCAAAGCTGAGCGTGAGGAAACGTGTTCTGTCCATGTCTTGCCCATATCGGTAGTTGTAGCTACGGCACGGCTACCGCCACGGTTATCGCGCATATTCAGCATCAATACGCCCGGTTCTACTTCGGCTACCTGTGCTTCTGTGGTGTTAGTGCGGGCCAATGTACTGATATTCCATGTCTTGCCATGATCCTTGCTATAAATGATACCTGCATTGGGAATGCGGTCGCTACCTATATATTGGCTGGCAAATACCAAGGTGCCATCTTCCATTGAAATGCCTCTGCCCGGCCCTTGCAACAAGAAGTACCAAGAAGGATCTTTCACTTGTTCCGTTACATTGATAGGTTCGGACCAAGTCTTACCATCATCGTCACTCTTTACCATCATCAACTGTGCTGTGTGGTTACGATCCATGCCGGGTTGAGAGTTCCACCATGCACGGCCATTACCCATACCATGTGTCCAGGCAGCTACAATCCAGATAGTTCCGGTTTTCTTGTCTACCAAGATAGCGGGGTCACCTACTCCATTCTGTGCCTTAGGCAGACCATCATATTCGCCGAATGCCATGGGGATGCGCATCTTTTCCCAAGTTTGTCCACCGTCTGTGCTTCTGCTCAGACCGATTTCCACGTATTCCTGCAAGTCTGCACTGTTATTATAACGTACATCATACACGCCCAGCAGAGTTCCTTGATTAGAAGTTACCAATCCGGGGATGCGATAGGCAGCTACACCATCATCACCTGCATGGCGCACACCTACTCCCATATAGTGGGTTTCGGCTTTGCGAACGATATTCAAAGGAGCTGCTTGTCCATCTACCTTTGTTTCTGTTATTTCGGCAGATACTTTGGAAAGTATGGAAGCGGTAGGCTTCATCTGCAAACTGATCCAGAAATAGTTTACGCCCGGAAACAGTTTTTGATCTGCTTTCAATACGACTTCACGTTTCGGAGCCTTCACTTCTGCTTTCAACACGGAATAAGAAGGATTGGCAGCCAGTGTCTTTCCCGGAGTATTACTTGAAATATAATCTACCGGAGTAAAGTAGGTCTTTCCTTTCCTCTCCACACTCTCAGTACCGCCATAGTAAAGCTTGACAGCCTCAATCTCATTTAAATTCACGTCTTTGCCGAAGTTCAACTTCACTTCATTCAGCATTTGGCTCTGAGTAGCCTCTATGCGCAAATTAAACAACTCATTGTCCTGTCTCTCAATCAACACAGGAATCCGGGTTTCGCGAACAGCAACTGTATCTGCCGCCGCACTCAACTTGAAGGGTGCTAGTATAAAAACAACAATTAGCAGTAATAAGTTAGGGTTTCTCATAATATTTATAATTTTACGGGGGTAAAAATAAAAGTTTTAATTGAATAGAGCAAATAAAAAGGTGATTTCTTTATTAATTTTATAAAGAGCACCACCTTTTTATTAACTATCTTGTTTTAGCTCTCTGTATTTTAATAACCTTGCGTTTGTTTCAACAAAGGATTATTAGTAAGAGCTCCCTGATTGATAGGCCACAGCAAACGAGCAGACTGTGCCGGAGTGTGACTAAGTACATACGAATCACCCAAACGACGCAAATCATACCAACGCTTGCCTTCCAGCATAAATTCAAATAACCGTTCCTGCAATATGGCATCCATCGGAGTTTTATCAATCGCCTGGTTAGGGAATCCTATAGTGGCAGCATCATAATCGGCACCGAAAGCACGTTGACGCACCTGGTTTATCTCAGCAGACGGGTCTTCACCAAGCAAAACTTTAGCCTCAGCCAACATCAACAACAAATCAGAATATCTATAAATAGGATAATCATCACAACGCACACGTGTGCTGCCGTTCATAACGCCCCAATACTTATGCGGATAAAGTCCTACCAGTACCAGATCTCCGTTTTCTTCCTTATTATATACGTCTTTCAATGTCACATCCCGACGGGTATCACCCGACAAGAACTTTTTGAAGTTCTCCAACTTCACCATCAGACGCATAATGCCGAAGTTATTTTCAACAGCCGTATTTATTAAGGTGCCATCTGCATTATAGAATTTACCTAAATAATCAGCTTGGGGGAATAAATCGTTATTCCCATTCCATAGATTGTATTCAAACAATTCATTATGTATGGTGAAGATGATTTCCTTATTACCTTTATTATCATAGTTGAATACTCCCTGATAAGTATCCATCAAGTCTAGATTGCTACGGCTGATATTATTCTGTATATCCGTCAAAGCATTCTTGGCAACCTGTGCATCCGCCTTGCCTCCGTCACGATGGGCGCTCCACAAAAACACATCGGCTTTCAGCATCAACGTCGCAGCTTTAGACCATAAGGATTTCTTCTCCTTTATAGTATAGTTGGAACCAAAGTAATCTAAGGAAGACTGAATATCCTCTTTCACCTGTTCAAAGATCTCGGCCGCAGGAGTTGCTTCCTTTGCCAGTTTGCCTACTTCAAATCCCAAACTGGGTTCTTCCGTGAACACTGCATCTCCCCAGGAACGATATAACTGATACATATAGTAGGCACGCAGTCCGTAAACCTGTCCCAAATAGTAATTCTTGGCACTTTCACTCAGGACATCCGTATTCAGAGTCCTGCTGATGAACAAGTTCATCTGGTTTATATTCTGATACAAATTGCCAAAACCGGTGATACCCGTATTCTCTGCATTCAGTGTATTATAAGGAAAGCGCTCCATTCCCTGTGTGGCTTCTCCACCGAAAGGAGTATCGCCAAACACATCACTTCTAGCCTCTCCCAGCAAGAACAGATTCCAAGTCTGACTTCTGAAACGGCTGTGCAATCCATAAACAAAGGAATCATACTGTTCCGGAGTCTTCCAATAATTCAAATCCGTAATATCACTCACCGGGTCCATATCCAGTGATGTGCATCCGCTTATCAACAGGGCAGATGCGGCAAAAGCCCATATAATCTTTTTTATTTTCATGTCTTCTTAGTCATTAAAATGAAAGTTGCAAACCAAATAATACTGTTCTCGGTGTGGGATAACGTCCGTTGTCTATACCTCCGCGGCCATTTGCCTGAATATCCATAACCGGCTCCGGCGAAGTACCGTCATATCCGGTAATGTAGAACAGGTTCTGACCGGTAACATATACGGATGCATCCGTCAGGAATACCTTATTTATCAGGTTCTTCGGTAACTTATAGCTTAATGTCACCTCACGCAAACACAGATAGTTTCCTTTTTCATAGAAACTGGAGTTGTTATTGTTCAGGTTCGTGGTTCCGTTATTGGAACGGGTAATGTTCTTCTTCGCATTCTGGTCTGCCCAGTAGAATTTAGGAATGCTTGTATCCTGATTGGTTTCAGACCATGAGTTCTTTACATCCGTAATCAAATTGAACGAACCGTTATACTGTCCCAGGATTCTTGCTTTCAAGTCATTATAGATGGTGTGCCCCACTGCGTAATCAAAACGGCCATACAAAGACCAGTTCTTATAGTTCAAAGTGGTGGAGAAACCTCCCGTCCATTTCGGGTAGATATTGCCTACCACTTCACGGTCGTAAGAGTTGATAATATGGTCTCCGTTCTTGTCATCCCACAACACATCTCCCGGTTCGATGGGTTTCCATCCCGGTTTGCCTGCATATTCGGCAGCTTTATTCGGACCATACAGGTTGGCCACTTCGTCTATAAAGTCACCTGCATTGTTTCTCACATCGTCCCAGTCGCGCAAGATGCGTACTTGCTTGTAGGCAATAATATCTCCCAGGCTTTTCCCTTCCTGAATGCCGCCTACCCAAACCAATGAGTTGGATTTCGGGTCCCATATCTGTTCACCACCTTGGCGATTATTCACATTGCCGTTGAAAGGCAGTTTCTTCACCATATTTTTCACGAAAGAAGTATTCGCCGTCACATCCCATGACCAGTCTTTCTTGGTCAACAGATTCACTTTGGCTTCCAATTCGAAACCGCGGTTACTGATAGTGCCCAGGTTGGTCTTAAATGAAGGGAATCCTGTATATTCCGGCAAGTTTACATCAGTGAGCAAATCGGAAGTGGTACGGTTATAATAATCCATAATCATGTGCACACGGTTATTAAAGAAACCCAAGTCAAGTCCGAGTTCAAACGTATGGCTCTTTTCCCAACGCAGTTTGCTATTGACAACTCCTGTATTCAAATACCCCAGATTGCCATTATAAGCGCCTACCGAACCATACTTTCCATATACATCAAAGTTTCCGATACCATTTACATTACCATTCAGACCGTAACTGATACGCGGCTTGATCAATGATACGATTTCAGAGAACTTGGAATCTTTAAAGAAAGCCTCCTCGTGCACATTCCAACCGGCAGATATGCCCGGGAAGAATCCCCAACGGTTATCGGATAATTTGGAGATACCATCATAGCGGGCTACCAATGACAGCATATAGCGATAATTATAGTCATAATTAACGCGGGCAAAACCGGAAAGAATCCGGTAACCGGTCTTGGTAGAAGATGTATAAGTACGGTTTGTTCCGGCATTCAAAGTCGGTATATCATCTGTAGGAGCACCGGATACACGGGCTTCCAAATACTGATACTGGTAATCGAAATACTCACCGCCCAACATGGCATTGATGTTATGCCCGCTAAAACCTTTCTTATATTCCAAAGTCAAGGCATGTTGCTGTTGGAAGACTTTTGAATTGGTTTGAGAAGCATTGCGGTTTGTATTAGGAGCCTGTCCTATCTGCTGGTACTTCTTTTCGAACAACTCAAACTGATAATCCGTGTAATACATCGAACTGTTTCCATTCAGGAACAACTGTTGCGGAAGGATCTCCAATGCAAAACCTATATTAAATGAAGTCTTGCGGTTTGTTGTAGAACGGGTCAACTTATCTTTCCAATAGTAAGGGTTACCATCCTGATTGCTCCATCCGGCAGCCGGACTTCCGTCTTCGTTCCAAGGATTCCAAGTGGGAAACATACTCATGGTACGATAGAATAATTCATACTCACCGGTTTCTCCGTTCCAAGGACTTTTCAAGTCATAAGTCCACAGGTCGGGCATCTTGGACCAGGAGAAACTACCGCCGGCATTTACCGTTAAGATAGGAAGTAACTTGTACGAACCATTGATAGTACCATTCACACGCTTATAGTTGGTTGATATAATCTGACCGTTTTCAGAATAATATCCCAAAGAAGAAGAAAAAGTGCCTTTATCATTTCCTCCCGCCAGGTTCAAGTAATGATCTTGTGTGAAAGCGGCATTGCGGAAAGTCAAGTCATGCAACTCTCCGGCATGGTTTCTAAAGATCAAAGTTTTGTTCGGGTCTGTCGGGTCTGCCATTGATTGCCACCCTTCATTCAATAAATGCCGGTTGTCATCCGTCATAAAAGCCAAATCCACTCCGGAGTTTACGCCAAAACCTTTTTGGTTTTCCATACTTGAATTGCCATTCGTTCGTTGCCATCCCAAGCGTTGGTAGTACAAGTAATCTTCTGCACCCAGGTATTTATACCCTTCGCGTGCAAAGTTCACGCCTCCTTTAAATTTATAGGTGATTTGTGTCCTGCCTTCCACCCCTTTCTTGGTGGTTACCAAAATGACACCATTGTTGGCACGCGCACCATAAATAGCGGTGGAAGCGGCATCCTTCAACACCTGTATGGACTCAATATCCGAAGGATTGATGTCGTCCATAGAACGTACCAGTCCATCGACTACCACCAACGGACCTTCCAGGTTCTTATTGATAGATGCACCTCCACGCAAAACGATATTGGGCGAACTACCCGGCTTACCCGAAGTATTTGTCACACGCAAACCGCTAACCGTACCTTGCAGAGATTGTGCCGCATTGCCCATTGCCGCATTCTGCAATACTTTGTCGTCCAGTTTTGAAATGGAGTTAGTCATTAACGAACGTTTCTGGCTCATGCCGTAGCCTGTTACCACGACTTCATCCAGCATTTCCGCATCTTCTTTCAATACTACTTTGTAGCTGTTCGTTGCCCCTACTACAATCTGTTGGGTTTTGTATCCCAGGTAACTTATATCCAGCTTTGCCCCTACAGGCACTTGCATGTTAAAGTTACCGTCTACATCGGTTATTGTACCATTGTTTGTCCCTACCTCCAGGACACTCGCGCCGATAATGGGTTCGCCGGTGGCGTCTACCACCAGCCCCGTTATCGACTTTGTTTGCGCCATCATGTTTATTGAAAAACACAGGCATACGATAAGAAAGAGAGCCTTTTTCATGAATCTCAGATTTGCTTGATTTTAATGTTTAAATAAAATAGTTTAATTAAATGCCAGTTCTAAAGCAATCTATAAATCAAATTATTTTAGAATCACCCACGAATATATGCTTGCACATTTAGTATATGCAAGATATAAAAGAAACAATATCCTTTATTAGCGTTTATTTTTTAGAATATGCTAAATATGAAGTGATATTTTCAAAAGTTTCATAAGGGAAGAACCGGAAAGGGAAGAAAAGGTTCACAGAAAGAAACATGGAGTAAGAAAAAACCTCCTTACGAAAACTCGTAAAGAGGTTGCTAAATTGTACACCCGATAAGAAAAGCAAAACAAATTCCCACTATATTCCCTTTCGCGGTAAGAATTTATATGCTACATTTGTGAGTCATTAAAACAATTCAATATGACTACTATTCAAAAAATAAAATGCTATGACTAAAAAAGATGCAATAAAGATATTCGAGGATAAGAAAATCCGTACTGTATGGGATGATAAAACAGAAGAATGGTATTTTTCCATTGTAGATGTAGTAAGTGTACTCACTGACAGTGTGGACGGACGCAAGTATTGGAACAAGCTGAAACAACGTCTCAAAGCTGAAGGAAGTGAGTTGGTGACAAACTGTCACCAACTGAAATTACCATCATCGGACGGCAAATTCTACAAAACAGATGTTGCCACAACCGAACAGCTATTCCGTCTCATCCAGTCCATCCCTTCCCCCAAAGCAGAACCGTTCAAACTATGGATGGCACAAGTCGCAAAAGAACGCCTAGATGAAATGCAAGACCCGGAACTCACTATAGACCGTGCTATGATGGAATACAAAGCACTGGGATATTCCGATAACTGGATTAACCAGCGTCTCAAAAGCATCGAAATCCGTAAAGACCTGACCGATGAATGGAAAAGAAAAGGATTGCAAGAAGGAGTCCAATTCGCAACCCTCACCGATATTATTACCAAAACTTGGTCTGGCAAGACCACTAAGGAATACAAAAAGTATAAAGGATTGAAGAAAGAAAACCTTCGGGACAACATGACGAATACGGAACTTGTCCTGAACATGCTTGCTGAATTATCCACAAAACAAATTTCAGAAACTAACAACCCGGAATCATTCACCGACCATATAGAAGTAGCTAAACAGGGCGGCAACATTGCCCGGAATGCAAGACTGGAATTGGAAGAAAAAACCGGAAGGTCAGCCATTTCTCCTTTAAATGCCAAAAGTGTTCTACAAATAAATTCAAGTGAGGAAAGCGAGAATAATAAAGAAGATGAATAAACCCAATTACCAATTAAACCAAAGTATAACAGAAAAGTAAAACAACAATAAAGCCGTGCTCTTTAAAAGCACGGCTTTATTGTACACCCGATGAGAATCGAACTCATATCGTCGGAACCGGAATCCGGTATTCTATCCATTGAACTACGGGTGCATTTGTAACTTGGACGCGCAAAAGTACAAAATATATCTTCTTTCTCCTAATAAATAGAGAAAATTATCTATCATAATAATATTTTGCTCGTTAATTTAAGCATAAAACAATCAATTTGATTATATTTTCAGCTAAAAAAGTAGCAATATCACAAATAATTTCTATATTTGCAAGCAATTAAAACAACTTGACCCAATTATAATGAGCTATCTTATTAAACCAGCTAACTACAAAGCCTTGCTCGACTTGAAACAGACAGAGCTAGGTATCAAGCAGATAAAAGAGTTCTTCCAACAGAACTTGTCGTCAGAATTACGCCTTCGTCGTGTAACCGCCCCCCTATTCGTATTGAAAGGAATGGGTATCAACGACGACCTGAGTGGAACAGAGCGTGCGGTATCTTTCCCCATTAAAGATTTGGGAGATGCCCAAGCCGAAGTAGTCCACTCACTGGCCAAATGGAAAAGATTGACTCTGGCCGAATACAATATCGAACCGGGATATGGCATCTACACAGATATGAATGCCATCCGTGCCGACGAAGAACTGGGTAACCTGCATTCATTATATGTAGACCAATGGGACTGGGAACGCGTCATTACCAAAGAACAGCGCACTATCGAATTTTTGAAAGAGATAGTAACCCGCATCTATGCCGCTATGCGCCGCACAGAATACATGGTATGCGAAATGTATCCACAAATCAAACCCTTCCTACCCCATGACATTCACTTTATCCATTCTGAAGAACTTTGCCAAATGTACCCGGACAAGACTCCGAAAGAACGTGAACACGCTATCGCACAAAAATATGGCGCCGTATTTATTATAGGTATAGGAGGCAAACTGAGTGATGGCAAAGAACATGACCTTCGCGCACCGGACTATGATGATTATACCACCATCAACCCCGCAACCGGTCTTCCCGGTCTGAACGGTGACTTGCTGGTATGGGATAAAGTACTGGACCGTTCCGTTGAACTTTCATCTATGGGTATCCGTGTAGACAAGGAAGCCTTGCTCCGCCAATTAGCACTCAGCGGACAAGAGAAACGCAAAGAACTATATTTCCACAAACGCCTGTTGGACGAAACACTACCTCTGTGTATTGGCGGCGGTATAGGACAGTCACGACTTTGTATGCTTTATTTGCAGAAAGCCCATATAGGCGAAATTCAAGCCAGTATCTGGCCTGAAGACATGAGAAAAGAATGCGCACAATTAGGTATGCAACTTATTTGATTATAATCAATCAGCAATTGAAGAAGGAGGATGATATAAAAGTCATCCTCTTTTTATTTGTCATTGTTGTAAAATACAGTTATCTTTAACCCACATTTTTAATAATCGAAACACAATGAACGTACAAATAGAAGAAAGCTGGAAAGAACATCTGGCACCTGAATTTGAGAAAGACTACTTTGTAAAGCTCACAGAGTTTGTAAGAAGCGAGTATCAGACTACTGCTATCTACCCTCCGGGCAAATTGATATTCAATGCTTTCAATCTTTGTCCTTTTGATAAAGTAAAGGTAGTTATCATCGGGCAAGACCCTTATCATGGCCCGGGACAGGCACACGGTCTTTGTTTCTCTGTCAATGACGGAGTTCCTTTTCCTCCTTCTTTACAGAATATATTCAAGGAAATACAGAGTGACCTGGGTTCGCCTATTCCTACTTCGGGCAATCTGACCCGTTGGGCAGATCAGGGAGTATTGTTGCTCAATGCTACGCTGACTGTACGCGCACATCAAGCAGGTTCGCACCAGCGTCGCGGTTGGGAAGAATTTACGGATGCTGCTATCCGGGTATTGGCAGAGCAACGGGAAAATATCGTATTTATTTTGTGGGGATCTTATGCTCAGAAGAAAGGGGCATTTATAGATAGGAATAAACATTTGGTACTGGCTTCTGCGCATCCGTCCCCATTGTCAGCTTATAATGGATTCTTTGGCAATAAGCACTTTAGTCGTGCTAATGAGTATCTACAGGCACATGGGCAGGCGCCTATTCAGTGGTAAGCATTCTATTTTTTGTTATTATTTCACCGTAGGGGCGGATTGAATCCGCCCGAATGCATCAAGTGAATGTTATCGGGCGGATTCAATCCGCCCCTACAAGCTATGTGATAATAAAAAAGATCTGGTTTCTCCTAATACCAATTCACCGCACTACCCGTATTGCTTCGCTGATCCCACTTCAAAGCATCAGTCAACATACTGGAATTGGCACGGATACTAAAGTTATATGAAGTAAACGGTCCGAACACCAAGCCACAAGTCATTTGGAAACAGTGCAAGTCGCGGCTGATATTCACCGTTGTCATAGACATCTCTTTCGTATTGAAATCATAACCCGAAGAATAATTTATATTCCAGCGACTACCCAACTTGATATTACCGGAAGCATTCAGCGAATGGGTAATAGAGTAAGGATAACGCATACTCTTTATATTGATATCCTTGGTTCTATCTTCACGAATGCTATAACTATAACTCAAACTCAAAGACCACGGCATCTTGAAAGCCATATATCCATCCGGATCTATCGCAGCCTTTTCAGTCTTTCTTAAACCCGACTTATCTTCATCCTCTTTAGTATCATTCTCATCATCACTGTATTCATCCAGGTTTTCATTCTTCTTATCCTTATCTTTACTGTCTTTCTCGTCCTTCGGACCAAACCATTTCTTCCATGAATCATTATTCAAAGTATATGAGAAAGAACCGCTATACCCTTGGAAACGACCGAAGCGTCCATAAGACCACTCTGTACGTTTACTATCTACTACTTTACCATTTTCGTCAAACTCATAGGCATACGTAGCAAATGTGGCATTCATATTAAAAGTATAACTCTTAGTCAGCTTCAAACGCAAATTCATACTCAGATTACTCCACGGTCTTTCCTTGGCAGCAGCGTTATAAGAAATATTAGCCCCTAATTGGTCAATCAAACTGATCTTCTTCACGCCGGTAGTATCCTTGTCTGATTTCACCTTCATTTCCACATTATTATCTATGGAGAAAGTAAAGTTCTCAGACTTACCACTTGGCGAAAAACTATAAGGCAATCCTTCATAAGGATTATAAGTCTTGGTACGCACTTCCCCTTTCTCATCCGTATAAGTATAACTCTTTACATAGCCATAACTGGAAACACTGAAGTCCGGAGCATAACTCATTGTCACCGATGGAGTAAAGACGTGGCGAATCATCTCAATCTTATCACCAAACAACTTCTTCCACGGTTTATAGAAACCATACATCTTGGTATTCACCTGCAAACTCATATCATAGTTATACACACGATTGAAACCATTGATGGTGTCCCTTCTCACGCTATTCTGAGCTGTGGGGTCATAACTCTGTTCCACTTTACGCATATACCAGCGTTCCGTATAGTTAAAAGTAGGCACCACATTAAAGTACTTGAACAGAGTAAAAGTGGCACTGACAGGTATTTTGTGCTGCATACCGTTTGTCCATTTGTTCAAGCCCTGCTTCAATATCAGGTTATCCTTGGTATTGATAGAGTTTGTCATCTGACCGGTATACTGAAGTGAAATCTTTTCATACCAACGCTCATCTCCTACGGACTTTTTGCGTTTGAACGGATAGATACGGTTCAGTGACACATTCAAGTCGGGCAATGTCACGCTGATAGACGAGTCACGCGTATTCTGAGAAATATTAAATGTAGAGGACAGATTCAAACCAATCTCCGGAAAGTTACGAGAGTAGCTCACACTTGATGTCTTGGTATTGTTTGAATATTGCTGCGGATTATACAAACTGCTCAGGTTACGCTGGTCATAACTGCTCGTTGCAAAGTTTACATTGGCAGAAAAAGAGCTGTTCGGGCTTGCCTTGGCATCCTGCCTGTGGCTCCATGCTATTCTGAAGTCCTTTGTCACCATATAGTCCGGCATATTCTTTTCACCGGTCTTGGTTATCAGGTAGCTGGCATTGAAGTTACCACTATACTTATACCTTTTATTATAATTAGACTGTGCAGAAAGCCCCCATGAACCTTTCGTAAAGATCTCACCCAACAGTTTTAAATCCATACGGTCACTGATAGCAAAGTAATAACCGCCATCGCGCAAGTAGAAACCACGGTTCATTTCATCACCATAAGTCGGCATGATGAATCCCGAAGAATAACTACTGTTGAAGGGAAAGAAACCAAAGGGAATGGCGATGGGCAACGGCACATCTTCCACCAC
The DNA here is from genome assembly GCA_902388365.1 of uncultured Bacteroides sp. Classification (GTDB taxonomy): domain Bacteria; phylum Bacteroidota; class Bacteroidia; order Bacteroidales; family Bacteroidaceae; genus Phocaeicola. The sequence continues at coordinate 67,550 of CABMPB010000015.1, forward strand.
TAATTGGGCGGGACCGAAGACCACATTCTTCTTGGGGCGCACTTTTGCCATTGAAAGTTTCAGATAGAAGTGAGGATGTTCGTGATTGTCACAGGTGGTGTATCGTCCGTGACGCAGGTAAAGTTCATCATTAGCGCCTTTCTTAGATTCCTCACTGGTCACATATCCTTCGCCCTGCTGGGTAACGATATTATTGATAAAACCCTTCTTCGATTTGAAGTTGTAACGCATGATCTTTGATTCATAAGGCGTTTCACCATCCTTAAAGATAGGTGTGCCCTTCTCCACTCCCACCGAGTCGGGAACTCCACGGGCAAAAACCGTACTGCTGTCCATATTCATGGTAATCACGGCGGAAGTCAGCTCTATCTTCTCATAATTCACCTTACCGTCACCAAACAGATGCGCATAGCCACCTTCGGTAAACACAATGGAGTCATTTGCCTCATACACCACGGGTGCGTCCAGCGGCTGCTTCTTTTTAGGGGCAACCGTATCAACAGGCAATGCAGCTACGCCTAGCGTATCTACTATGGTACTATCTACTTTCAGGGTGTCATTGCCGGAGGTAGAATTCCGCCGTCTGCGCTGAGCCCCTGTACTTAAAGAAAGCAACAGGCATGCAAATAGTAGTAGGAATGTTATAAATCTATGTCGTTTTAGTGGCGTCATTCACAAATCATTTACGCTTTTGAGGGGCAAAATTAAGCATTATCCGCCAATTATGAACTATTTAGCCGATATTTAATTTATTTTTAAGGCTTACAAGAAACATTCGCACCAATGGTTAAAGCGGATGATGCCGTCTTCTCCATAGCGTGAAATACTTTTCAGTGCCTTCTCCACGCTCTTTTCTTTCTCCAGATGGGTCTTTGAAAAGAACTTGTCGGCAAAGCAAACCACCTGTTCTTCCAGCGAAACCGGCACCATATCCCGATGAGGGACGGGCAACTGTTGGTCAATAATGCTTTGCAGGGACATACCTGCTCCCGTATGCCTCTCGCACACCAGAGCGTGGCGCGGATAGCCTTCCTTCCGCATCAACTCCGACCCCAAATATCCGTGACAGATATAAGGATGAGGCCCGAAGCAATAAATTCCTGCCGCATCCGTCATAAATATGCCTATATCATGAAGCATTGCCGCTTCTTCCAGAAACTGCCTGTCCAGGTTCAGTTCGGGGTGCTTATCTGCAATCCACAACGATTTATCAGCCACCGACCGGCTGTGTGTCAACAAGATATGTTTCAATTCATTATCTTCCGGATAATATTTATTAATGATAGCGAGTGCGTCCATTCTCAATTTAATTCTTATTTTTGTGCAATATTACAAAATAATCGCCACATATCATGAAAACGAAATACATTTTCCTACTCTCCCTATTGTTTACTTTCAACGCGCTGAGTGCACAAAAGGTTGTCACCGGAGCAGAACAAATGAACCGGCTTTTACCTTTATTAAAAGGAAAGCGTGTAGCATTGGTGGTGAACCAAACTTCAATGGTGGGAGAAACCCATTTGCTGGATACATTAATAGCATCAGGCGTACAAGTAAAAAAGGTATTTGCCCCCGAACACGGTTTCCGTGGAGATGCAGATGCCGGCGAAACCATCAGGAGCGGAAAAGATACGCGTACAGGAGTACCTATCCTCTCCCTTTACGGTAAAAACAAGAAGCCTTCCCCCGCACAGCTACAGGATGTAGATGTTGTGCTTTTTGATATTCAGGATGTGGGTGCGCGTTTCTATACATACATCAGCACCATGCACTATGTAATGGAGGCTTGCGCCGAAAACAACAAACCATTACTGATTACCGACCGTCCCAATCCATGTGATTATGTAGATGGTCCCGTACGACAAAAAAGTCAAAAAAGTTTTGTAGGCATGCACGCCATTCCTGTGTTGCACGGCTGCACGGTGGGCGAACTGGCACAGATGATAAACGGAGAAGGCTGGCTGGCAAATGGCGAGAAATGTTCGCTGACCGTTATTCCTGTTCGGGGATGGAAGCATGGGCAACCTTATTCACTTCCGGTAAAGCCCTCTCCCAACTTGCCCAATGACCAGGCCATTGCATTATATCCTTCACTCTGTCCTTTTGAGGGAACGGCTATCAGTGTGGGACGAGGCACTCATTTTCCTTTTCAGGTAATCGGCTCACCGGACATCCGCATATCTTCTTTTTGTTTTAAACCCGAAGCGCTGGAAGGATTTGACAAGAATCCGATGTACAAAGACCAGTATTGCTATGGCAATAACCTTCGGAATATTGCTGCTCCCCGCGGCTTTTCCTTGAAATATATCATTGCTTATTATCAAGCTTATCAGGATCTAGGAAAAGGCGATAAGTTCTTTACCCGACCGCAATGGTTTGATTTGCTGATAGGTAACCGCACCGTGCGACAACAAATAATAAATGGTGCCGGTGAGGAAGAAATACGTGCGGGATGGCAGGAGGAACTGGAAGCGTATAAGAAGATGAGGGAGAAGTATTTGCTGTATGAATAAGTAACCCCTTTCTTTATCTCTTCATTAATACCTTATCATAATATCTTATTAAACCGGGCAAGTAGTGCAATCTGCCCTGTTAAAGTTGTTTTTTCGTCCGTTCATAATTATCGTTTCACTAGAGTGATGAGACTTCATCAATCTAGTAATCATTTCTCATCACTAGGGTAATGAAGTCTCATCATTTTAGTAAAACGATAATAACGAATAGGCAAAAACATGACTTCAATAGGACCAAAAAGGATATTCTTCCAGACATAACTTTCCTTATCAAATACGCCATAGAAGCCTGTCAACCGCTATTTTATGGATAACCTTTGGTATATCAAAAAGCCCCAAACAAAGAAAAATAAATAGAAAAATAGAATGAAACATTTATGAAGGAATCATCAAATATTCATTCATGATAATCCTCTGATAAATAAGCTATTATAGGGGAATGAAGCATTTGAAGGATTTTTTTGAGTGCAATTTAAATATAGTGCAGAACAGATATAAAGTCGATAAAAGCCACAAATAGGACAGCAACCGGATAATTCTATTAAAATATTTGCTCTTTGAAGAAGAATGCTTAACTTTGTAACAGCGGTAAAATTAACCGCGGTTAATTTTACGATGGTTAATTAAAAACGAGGCTTATGAAATTTTACAATAGAATCAAAGAATTGGAAGAATTACAAAAGGTGCGTGAACAAGCATTTGCAGGCCATTCCAAACTTACCGTTCTGACCGGTAGAAGGCGAATAGGCAAAACAAGCCTTATTTTTAAAAGTTGCGAAGATACGACAACGATATATTGGTTTGTGAAACGAAGCAATGAAGCTGATTTATGTACCGGTTTTGCCGATATAGCCGCCCAAGTACTGGGCATTTCTATTCCGGGTAAGATTTTTAGTTTTACGAAACTCTTTGAATTTGTAATGGAACAAGGAACACGTCACAAATTTAATTTGATAATTGATGAGTTTCAAGAATTTTTCAATATAAATCCTTCTGTCTACAGTGGGATGCAGGATATTTGGGATCGTTTCCGTACGAGGACGAATATCAATCTGGTAGTCAGCGGTTCCGTATATACGCTAATGGAACAGATTTTCAAAGACGCCAAAGAACCATTATTTGGCCGGAGTGACAGGGTATTAAAACTTTATCCGTTTGAGACATCTGTTCTAAAAGAAATCTTGTACGATTACAATCCCGGATATGAGCCGGACGACCTGTTGGCACTTTATACATTTACGGGAGGAGTGCCCAAATATGTAGAACTGTTTATGGATGCCGGAGCTACAGATATGGAAAAGATGGTGGACTTTATGGTGCAGCCGGATTCTCCTTTCATTGATGAAGGGAATACGTTGCTGATTCAGGAATTTGGAAAGAAATACGGAAACTATTTTTCTATTATTGAAGCCATCGCCAGTGGAGAAAACACATTGCCTCAAATGGAGAGCAAACTGGATATTAGTTTGGGAGGTTACCTAAAACGACTTGAGGAAGATTATAATATCGTAACAAAGAAACGTCCTATCCTTTCAAAAGAGGGTACGCAGACAGTAAGATATGAGATTTACGATCCTTTTTTGCGGTTTTGGTTTCGCTACTTCAGTAAATACCAATCCTTATTACAGATACGTAATTTCAAAGGATTGGCAAGTATCATAAAGCAAGATTATCCTACTTACTCCGGCTTGCTGTTGGAGGAATATTTCCGTCAAAAGATGATGGAAAGCGGAGAGTTTATGGATATAGGTTCATGGTGGGAAGCAAAAGGTAATGCCAATGAAATAGATATAGTAGGAATATATCTGTTTGAAAAGAAAGCACTGGTTGCTGAAGTAAAACGCCAAAGAAAAAATTTCAAGCCGGAGTTATTCCAACAAAAGCTTGAAGCTATCCATAAGAAAGTACTTTTCAAGTATGAAATGGAAGCCAAATGCCTCACATTGGAGGATATGTAACTTGGACTGCTCAACTCCCCTGTCCGGCAGAATCATTCAGATCCATGCTTTCCAAGTACTTTAACTCCCGCTTGGCAAACTCCCTGTTTTCTTCTTCTCCCAACATCTGATAAAGAAGTTCCCGCGCCTGGGCAAAATATTTCAAGCTGACCAAGACTTGCGTTGCCCGGCGGCGAAGGAAATGATACAACGGAAGCAATACATTATTTTCATCACCATACATCTTTATCTGACTGTTCACCATGCTCACCATGGAATAAATATACTCGATGGCTCCCGTGTCCTTCATCTCAATTAAACAGTTGGTAAAGTCCCTGATGGCATTGATTGACGAATTTTTCTTGGCATTGGTCAAATGATAGAATGCCTTTTCATAGAATCCCAGTGTCAGGTAGACAAAGCCGATGTGATAACAAATGACATAATATTCCTCCTTTCCCTTATCGGACAGCTCTACCCAATGCTCCTGATAATAGCGGAATATATAAAGGTAACAACCCAATGCCTGAAGATAGCATTGCTGCCTGAAAAACTTCTTCCCCCAATAAACGGTAGTTTGCAAAGTGGGCCGGGTATATGCCAACAATGCCTGCTGTTCTTCGGTCAATTCATCAAAATGCTTGTTGGCTGCTTTATCCCGGGCATCGTCTACCATATATTTAAGTTCCCAATAATCCTCATTCTCCGTTGTCAACCGGATTTCAATCAAACTGCTCACCATTCTGCCTTTTTGGGTTTCATCGAAAAAGGCATCCGGTCCATCGGTATGCATGGCGGAAAGTTTGAAATAAAGGGAACGCTTGTTGCTGCCGGAAGCCTTTTCCAACACAATCACCAGATGTCCTTGGGTCAGTTCCAGATAAAGCACAGCTTCTTCCCTGTCCTGTCCGTCTTCATCCATCACTGCATCTTTCAGCCGGAAAGAAAGAATGGACAGAGGTTCGGTGCGTTTCTCTACTTTCTCACCACTTATAAGGGTCATGCCCAGCACATCTTCCTGCTTTATTTCCTCAAACAAAGAAAGGATGCCTTCCACCCGATCCATCTGCTGGTGAAATTCATCAGTAAGTTCTTTCAGTTCGCCATGCCCCATCTCCAACTTTCGCCGCAATATAGCCAGCCGGTTATCAAATTCCTTTCTTGCCAAAGCATCCTGAACTTGCATAGGTTGCTCGGTCAGTTCCTTGAAACTGCGTGCTATGATAAAGGCTGCTTCAAGCAAGAGCCGTAATTGCTTTTTGAGTTGAGTTTCACTGCCCGACAGGAATAAATAGGTAGACAGGCAGGCAGAGAAAGGCTTTTCGCTTTCCCCGTCTTCATGCCTCTTACGCAAATAGCAGCTCCACGCCGTGTATTGGCGGTTGATGCCATTCACATCAAAAACTATTTTCTTGGATTGCTCATAACTGCATGCATAGAAGTCCTTGTAAAACATCTGGATGCTTTGCCCGCTCTTGTCCCTTAAAATTTGGAAATAGCCTCCCTGAAAACCGATAACAAACGAATCGTCATCGATTTTCCTTACCAGTTCGCAGTGCATGGACTGCATTAACTTGATAAGTTCTGCGGTGGTCATCGTTGAATAAATCTTTTCGTGTTGCTTCTTCGGCATCTTTCCGAAATGATAAACTGTTACGAAAGCCACCATCATACATCCTAATACGATAGAAAAAATCATTTCCTGTTACAGTTAATCGTTTCTGTAAAAATACAAAATTAATCGGGAAAAGTGCGACACAATAGCATCTTTTAATATTATACCGTATTCTTATCCATTCGCAATTCATGTTTAACAAATCTGCGGATTGCCCTATAAGTGGGATGCAAGGCTCGAAAAGGACGCACCGGATTCTCTTTCAAACAAAACAGCAACAGGCAGAACAGAGCGATTAAAGTGAGCCAGCCATACAACTCTTTCATAGTCACCATCAGAGCCTGCTGCTGCACTGTCCCATACAGTTGCCCTAAAGGAAAAGTGCCAATATGCGGATTCACATGATCGACGGATGATCCAAGCAACATGACATTCTTTTTCATTACCACGGTAAAGACACGGTTCAGAACCGCCGTACCCACTGCTCCTCCCAAACTGGCACTGACAAATCCCTGAATGCTCACCGCTTGGAAAAAGAACTGGAAAGGCACACGGGACAAGGAGGTGAGAAAACAGATGGCGATTATGACATAGCCGAAACTCCTTAAAAAGATTGGAAAAACCAATGCTTCTTTAGGCAGATTATAGTCTATCGTGAAATAGAACATCATGAGATAGCCCGTAATAGCAGTAAAAGCAATGACGGTCATCGTCTTGTAACACCACTTGCGACGGGAAAAAGTGAAGAACGTAAAAGCCGCCCCTATCACCACTCCCAGCAAGACAACCCAATTGAAGGAAATCACATTCAAAGAATCGTAACCCAACACGCTTTCCATGTAAATATGCTCGAACAAATGAGAGGGTGCCAGCAAAATATCAATCACAATATAGAGTAGGAAAGTGAGATAAACCACCCTGTACTTCCATGTTTCCAGATTGATGAACGGATGGCGGATAAATGACGCGCGCCATAAATTCAATCCCAATGAAACGACGGCCCCCACCGCCCCTGCCTGTATGTAGCCGGAACAGAACCAATCATAATGTTCACCATATACGCAGATGAAAATAACACATAGCAAGGTGGTTCCCCAAAGCAAAGCCCCCAGCCAGTCAATGCCGAACAACGGCAACTTGCGCATGGACCGGTAACTGCGAAACAAGATGACGGTAGCAATCATTACCATCAGCAACAAAGCAATAACTGCCCAATGCATAAATTCCCACTTTGCCCAAGATGCCGTGTACACCGTCATTATGCCGCAAAGCTGAATGCAACTCTGCACCAACAGATAAATGAAGCAGAAGAAGACAGACAAATCCCGTTTGGGTGTAAGCCATAGCTGAATGGTGGAATTACACTCGAAAGTGCCCCACATTCTAAAGAAACCCGAAATAAAACAAACGCCCACCAAAACAGGAACGCTGCGGGTATGCATACAGATAAGATTGCAGATAATGGTAACAGCGCAGCACACCAGAAACGAAGTTTTCGATGCAAAACGAAACTTCAACCGGAACATAATGGCAAAGGTCAGCCCCATTCCCACCATGGAGGCATAACCCGCCATCATAATGTCTTCCTGCATCAGGGCGGTAGAGCCGACCATCTCGCCAACAGCTGCCAGATACACGCCACCCGATAACTGGAAGACGATGACAAACAAAATAATAATCCACGGTCTGAGCTTTTCGGGCACAAAGGCACGCATAGCCGGGATAGAAAAAGGACCTATATCATGCATAGACTAGTAATTTACAAGGCATTCCACATTCATTCCGGCACGCAAACGCTCCATGTCTTCGGGACGGTTTTCTTTCGTAAACTCAATGCGGACCGGGATACGCTGTTCCACCTTTACAAAGTTACCGGCGGAATTATCCTGAGGAAGCAATGAGAAACTGGCTCCGGTAGCTTGTGATATGGATTTCACCACTCCTTTGAAAGTGACATGGGGGATGGCATCTACTTCCACTTCCACCTCTTGCCCTTCCTTTATATGGGAGGTTTGCGTTTCTTTATAATTGGCAACCACCCATTTATCATTTTCGTCTACCAGGTCTACCAAGGTCTGCCCCGGTTGCACCAACCGGCCTTCCTGTATTTCCTTGCGTCCGGTGGTTCCGTCGCACGGAGCAATGATAACGGTGTACGAAAGGTTCAAGCGGGCCAGCTTTAAGGCTGCTTCTGCCAACTTGATGCCCGCTTCCGTCTGTTCCAAACGCTGGGTTTGTTCCTGTTTTACTAAAGCGGTAGAGGTCTTTTGGCGTGCCAGTAATTCATAACGTGCCTTGGATGCTTCATAGTTGGTCTGGATAGCATCATATTGTTGCTTGGTCACCGCATCTTGCGCCAACAGGTTTTTATAGCGTTTATATTCACGCTCTGCATTATCCAGGCGGATCTTGGCTTCCTGCACGCCGGCATCGGAAACGGAAATGTTGTTTTGGGTGGTATGGATGGTAGAGGTCATTACCGTCTTTCCCGACAATGCATTCTGATAATCGGCTTCAGCCTGTGCCAAGCGATAAAGAAATTCAGTATCTTCTATCAATGCCAATGTATCGCCCTTGTGCACCCGACTGTACTCTGTGAAATAGATTTTCTTGATAAATCCCTGCACACGGCTATTTACAGGCACAATGTGCTGGCGCACCCGGGCATTATCCGTAAACTCTACATTGCCCAAATGGACAAAACGGGCGCATACCCATAACAACGCAATAGCCAAAACGGCAATAACACAAATATTGAATGTCAATTTCTTAGTCTTTTTATTCATAATGGTAGTTTTTTATAATGTTCCCGAGATATAAAGAAGTTTGTAATAATTGAATACGGTATTGATTTGAGCGTTTACCAGTAGCAATTCCGCCGATAATTTAGAGTTGCTTGCATCCAGCATATCGGTGATAAGCGCCATATCATTTTTATAGCGGTTGCTTACTACCGAGTAGTTCTGATTGGCAAGTTCCACACTTTTCTGCTGGGTGGTAAGTTCCACGTATGATTCTAAGTATTTAATATGCTCCGCTTTCACAGCCAGTTCGGTTTGCTCGCGGGCATCATCATACTGTTCCATGGTGCGCTGAATGGTAAACTTGCTGCGGTTTATGGATTTGTTGGTTTTATAAAGGGAAGCGATATTGTACTTCACTCCCACTCCTACATACCAATAATTGAGATTCTTATTGATGGGCGGCACTTCGATAACGATAGGCCCGTCAAACTTATTCCCGGCGAACAGACCTATTTTGGGGAGTCTTTCGGATTTTACAATCTTATCTTGATACCGGCTCATCTGCACTGCCAGTGACAACTGTTTTAGGGAAGGTGAATGGGCAAAGGCGGCATTGGTCCAGTTTTCTTTGTCCTCTACAGGCAGTGTAGCGGCAAGAATCGTTGTATCGGGCTCCAGCGTGATGGTGTTGGAGAGTCCTAAAGTGGTTGTCAGGTTATTGTTCAAAATAGTAATGCTATTCTGAATCTGGGTGTGGGTCAACTCCAGGTTTGCCAACAGCAGTTCATAGCGGGTGATGTCATTCTTCAGGACGATTCCCTCACTTCCTTTGGCACGAATATCTCTCAGTACCTGTTTGGTCTGTTCAATATTCCGCCGGTACACACGAAGCATGTTTTTCTGTTTAAACAAGTCCAGGTAATACCCCACCAACATGAATCGTACTTTATCACGGCTATTTTCCAGATCCAGCTTGGCAATTTCTTCCTGCAACTTTGCCAGTTCTATGCCACTGGAAATTGCCCCGCCGGCATAAATAGCCTGTGTAGCTTCAATAGCAAAATTATTCCCAAAATGTGGCATGGGGGCATTCATGCCGCCGGACAGGTCACGGTCTATGATACAGGCATCTCCCAGATAGCTGAAAGATAAGGAAGCCTCGATCTCCGGCAGACGAGCATTCCTAGCTACTTTCACACCTTCGCGCGCTTCATTGACTCCCGTCACGGAGGGACGTAGTGATTTACTGTTTTGGTCGGCAAGCGAGAACATCTCATTGATAGAGATTACCCGTCCGGACACTTCTTGGGCATGCACGCCCACAGAACATAATGACGTGCAACACGCCATTATGAACAAAGTGAATTTGCTCATACGTTTAAATTATGATATTTAAATGATTAGAATATGAAAAGGGATATATAATAAGGTGTACGCCTTAATCTGAATTTTCTCTTCCCCAGTCATGGAAAAGTGACAATTTGATTAATACGCCATTAAAGAAGTACATAAATGTTTTCTGATCTGCTCTTTTCATTGATAGTATGGAACTTTATGCTCCATTTCGGGCACAAAGGTACAAAAAATATGTTTCAAATGAGCGCAAATCGTTCACAAAAAAATAATACTCTCTTTGCAAAGCATTGGTTTATTCCGGAGAATAGACTAACTTTGCCTATGCAAGTTTAAATGCGAAGAAATCTTGATTGATCCATGACCGATACCATCTCATACCAATATTTATCTCCTTCCGCACTCAGAAAGTCGGCCGACCAAGGTGAACTGTTCCTTGCCAAATATAGTGAGATAGAGAAAAAGGAAGCCCCTTGCTTCTTTTGGGGAAAGTTGACGCAACCCTACATGACGGCGCGTTGCCTCATCGCCCTATCCCATGTGGTGCAGTCCAGTTTCAACCTGACTCCTGCCCAGCTCTCCCTGCTGAAAGATCCCATTGTGACGGCGGGAAACGAGCGCCTGCGCTTTGAAGGATTCTCCAACTGTGCGGGAGTGTATGCCAGAGTAGATGTACTGCCCGAGGGACACGACGGAGAGTTTCTGGAAAACGGAACGACCAACGTCGATTTCAACTCCGGCATGCTTTCTGCTTTAGGCAGTATCAGCAAACAGGAAAGGATGATCATGTCCGTCGGTCCTAAAGAAGTGGGCCTGTATCATAAAGGAGAGAAAGTGATAGAGCGCAAAGTCCCCCTCCCCACCAAATGGATAAAAGGACTGACCACCGTACAAATCTATCAATCCGTCGCCGAACGAGTTTATTCATTCAACCGCATACAGACTTTGCAACTTTTCCAAACCATGCCCAAAGGAGCCATAAAGTGCGACTATTACCTGGTGATGCGCGGCAACAAACCTGCCTTCTCGCCGGTAAAAAGCATGAATGCCGTTTGCATAGGCGGGCTTCATCGCTTGCGCTTGCTGGAACCTCTACTGCCGTTTGCCGATGAGTTACGTCTATTTGTGCATCCCACCATGCAAGCCACCATTTGGCAACTCTACTTTGGAGCTGTCCGTTTCAGCCTCTCCCTGTCCAGGGAATGCTGGCGGGGATTCTCAGGAGAAGGCGCCGCACTGGATGCTTTGCTGGAAGATGTTCCCGAAAACTGGATAGCGGCAATGGATAAATACAGTTATGCCAACCAGCAATTCAACCCTACTTTATTTGCAGCCCGGGAACACATCAACCTTGATAAAGCAGAGTCACTTTCCGCACGACTGGCGGCTATGGGGTTATTGGGATTCGATTTGGATGAAAACAGTTTCTTCTATCGCCGCCTGCCTTTCAAGACCGAACGCATTCTGAGCCTCAACCCACGAATGATGGCAGCGGATAAACTGCTGGAAGAAGGGAAAGTGGAAATTATATCCAATGCCCCCAACCGGACGGAAGCGCGCGTAGCAGGAAGCGGAGGAGTAAAACATACAGTCATCTTAGACAGGGAAAGCGGAAAAGAACGCTGCACGTGCACCTGGTTTAGCAGCAATCAGGGAGAACGGGGAGCTTGCAAACACATTCTGGCAGTAAAGAAACAAGTAGTATGGAAGAACTAAAACACGAGTTGGAGAAATTATCCAAGGCTTACAAGGATACTTCGGAGAAAGAAGAAAAAGTATTAATACCCTTTATCAAGAGATTATTAGAACTCCCAATGAAGGAACGGAGGAAACTCCTGCCCACCATTCGGGAACTGCAATGGATAACAGGCAAATTCGCAGGGTTCAGCAGTAGCACGTTTTGCAGTCAGGACAGGGCATGCTTTCTGGGTGCCGTACAGTTTGTGTGCTGCAACAAACGGGAAATGGACTTGGGCTATCATATAAACTTCCACCTGCTTTGCAAACTGCTTTCCCTTTACACGCCCTCCTGGCTGACAGAGTATATAGATGATGGAGAAAGTTACATGAACTTCAATATATCCTATGAGGAACTGATGCAGCTTACAGACATGGGATACATAAAAGAGATTTCTCCCAACCGCATAGCCCAAATGCTTCCCGGATACATTATGCTAAAGCCTTCCACGCCTAAAGGAGACAATGCTTTCGATAGCGACCTGCTATTAAAACGGGAAATAACCTTGAAAGAACATATCTGGTATCTTTTTGAGCAGGAATCATCCATCGTTTATTACAATGATCGGGCTAAAGAGGCCTATAAGAAAGGAATCACCCCACGCGATGAAAGTTTCAGCGCCGCCTTTTACCGTTTTTCACTAGACGGGCATCTGGATAGAAACCAACTGCTGAAAACCACCCTTTCCGCTTTCCAACGAAGTTTTAAGAAAGACATGATAGGTTGGTTTGCCGCACTCTTTGAGGAATTGCAACCCACCACAGAAGAAATTCTATCTTTGCAGGAAGACATGATGCAAGTGTTCACTTCCTCTTATACCAAACCGGTAAATGTGATGCTGCAACAACTAAAGAAAGTAGTAGCCCAAGAGGGATTCCGGTATCAGGAGTTCACGGAACGGGCCACCACTCTTTTCTTTTCCAGCCCCAAGAACTCATTACTCACCATTCATTCCCTCTTTGAACAGATTGCAACACGCCATCCCGAAATGAAAGAAACGTGTTGCATCACGCTTTGCCAACTGTTCTTGAAGAAAGATGAAAGCCTGCAAAAGAAAGCCGCCCACTTTATCTTAAAATATGGCGACGCTTCTTCTTCCGTCCTGCAAGAGGCACTGCAATCTTATCAACCGGAAATGTTTCAAAAGGTGAAAGAAAGCCTTGCTGCCTTTATAAAACAATCTGCCGAAGAAGCCGGAATCATAGAAGAAAACTTACTGCCCGAAAATATGCCTTCAGAGGCAATTCGCATTTGCAGGGAAGACAATCGCATCGCCTTGCCCGGCAATAAAGAAGATTTCCTGTTCCAACTGAGCCGCCTGTTCGATATGGGCGAAAGTTGGGAAATAGATACGACAATAGCTTCTATCATTGCTTTCCACCCTCAACTGAATGCAGATGATTTCAGCCGGATGGAGCCTGTATTTCAACGGGCTTTCAACATTGTAGCCAATGGCTGGGAAGTTTACGAAGACCTCATTGCCACCTTCCTGCTGGAATATGAACGCCTATGGACACATACCAATAATTCCATTACCGGTTTCCTGAAAAATGTATTTGCCCGGTTGAAAGAAAAAGATGAGACAAGAGGGGCTTACGACGAGCGTTCCTTCAGACGGCTTGCCGATTGGCAGCCTGCTTATAGTGACGCAACTTGCTTTACTCCCATCAGACAACTGTGGTTGGAGGCCATCCGGAAGATTAAAGAAGGAGATACATTGCCTTTACTTTCCACCCCTACACATAGCCCGGCATACATACAAGCCACCGAACTGGTGAAACGGCTTGCCGCCTATCAAAAAGCCGGTGCAACGCCCTCTACATGGGATTTACAATTAGCCATTGCCCGCTGTGCACCGGAGGATAAAGAAGAAGCCGTCAGCCTGGCCCAACGGTTGTTGAAAGATGAATATCTCCATCTTTGCCAGTTCTTGCTGGATGAGAATACGATGCCCGAACCACCTTATATCAATCAGCCCGCATGGGTTGCGGCAGGATTGGTGAAAGATCCCGATACGGAATTTGAGGCATTCCGGTCTTTCTCATGCAACACTCTGCCTCATCATTACCTGGCAGGTATCCACGAATGGAAGGAGCCCAAGCCTAAAAAAGATCCATATCCCACAAACGCGCTCTTGCTTGACGTGGAGTTCTATAAATGGAAAAAGTATCTGGAGCACAACAGCCGCCAGCTTTGGCAGGAGCATCTCATTATCAATAGCAGATATAACATAGGCGATTCCAACTATATGGAGCGTCTGTTCTGCTGTTTCCCTAACCGTCCGGAACCATTGGTAACACAAATCGTAACTTGCTATATGGATTTCGGCACACCGCAGGAAGATAGCAAACGCTGCATTACTTGCGCCCTGCATATGTTATTGTCTTTCCACTGCCCACTCAGAGAGATGAGCTTGCTTTTACTGGGCGGTTCACTGCTCTTTGCCGACAAAACCGTCCGTTCATACGCCGCAGAACTATGGATAGAAGGGATAACTGCCGGAAGAATAGACAATCAGCGGTTGGGAGAGATCCTGGCACGAATCCTCTGTATGGACATTGCCCCGTTGAAGCGCTTCACTACACAGATCTATGAAAGTATGTACAAACGAAGCGCGTTTCATAACCAACGGTTGGAAGATTTACTTGCCACGCTTCTGGGTAGATTGCCCGAAAAGCCTGTCACCGGACTGAAACAATTACTGGAGCTTTATCTGGAGCTGCTGAATATCAATCGCAGTAAAGTTACAGATAAAGATTTCCTGCAACGCCTGCAAGCATGGACAAAGAATAGCAATCTGAAGAAAGTTGCGACTTCCATTATACAAGTGTCGTAAACAAGGAGTATCTTGCAAGGTTCATTATATTTCAAGCAAGCAACTATATTTCTTGCTTGAAATAAACCATATCTTTAAGCAAGATTCCATCTTCTACCATAGGATGATCATAATTATCCGTAAAGAAGTTTTCAATGCGATGGGAATAGTCAAAGCCACAACTGGTATAGAATCCGATAGAACTTGGTACATCTCCTGTCCCAACAATCATTTGTGTGTATTTCCCTGAATAGTGGCTTATTAAATAATTGATCAACTTCTTTCCATATCCTTGCCGTTGAAAGTAGGGATCAACAGCTATATTCTTCAATTCACAAATTCGGTTTCCTTCATCGGTAACCACACAAACAGCTTTCGTCCCATTATCTTCGAGCACAAACATTTCGCCTCGTTCCAAATAACGGTCTATCATAGATTCCTGCTCATCAGCAAGTAAGAGCAAATCTAAGTATTGTTTTTTGTTCGTTTCTATTTGAATAATCATACAATGCATTTTAGCTTGATTCAACTCAGCTCCTTTGCCATCCAAAAATTAATAAGAGAAAGCTGATTAGCCTTACGCTTTTGTTCTTCCTCTACTATATAACCTTTTTTTTCAAAGAAAGGACGGGCTGTTAAACTCACTTCAGATGTAATCCGCGTAATTCCGGTTGTAATTGCATGCCGTTCTATTTCTTCTAAAAGCATCGTAGCAATACCTTTACTCTGAAAGTCCTTGTGAACAAACATAGAATGCAAATAGCCCTGGGGAGTGATAGATGAGAAACCAACAATTTCCAACTGCCGATTAACAGCTACAATAAAGTAGTGAGTCTTTATCATATCTCCTATTTTAGAAAGGTCATCTCCGCACGATGCCCAATCTTCAACTTCCGCCTGTGAATAGTCACGGCTATTTATCATGAGAACAGTATTTTGAAACAAATCTCTTAACTCAGCAGTATCCGACTGCTGAGCTGCTCTGATTATAAAGTCTGCTTTCATATTATATTTCGAATTAATCATATCTTTAAATTAAATGCTTCCTTCAACAAATGCTAAAACATATATCTGTTTTTCTGAAGTATCGGTAAATGGTTCTTCTTCGAAACCTCCAAACTTGCGAATGATATTAAATCCAGCCCATTTCAGGTATGAATCTAATTCTTGAGGGAAAAATAATCTCATATCCAAATTTTGGATTGAATGAAACTCACCGTTTATGTAATTCTACTCCACAAATATTGTATCCATCCTTTGCTATTGGCAGTGTAAGCCTGCCTGTTCCACAGCAAAGTTCTAGTATTTTAGCGTCTTTATTTTTCGGTAACCACTTTTTGTAAAACTGCAAATCAGATAGGAAAGTATTTAATCCATCATAAATATCTGCGTCATAAATCAAATCGCCAACCTTATAATCTGTATTCCTTTTGTTCTTCATATTGTATAATCTGCCAGAGGCTTTTATTTTTGAATATTCTTGTTACGTTTGTTTTGTTTGCAATAAACACAATAGTCATAATGCACTGTATGCAAATTTCCGCAATCGGGACAAACGTATTTTTCTTGTTGCTGTTGCAAGAAAAGTTCCTCCCCATATTCTTTAATAAACGCCAGATTTTCAAGCATACTCATAGAATATTTAGTTTTATACCTCAAATCAAGCTGCCTCAATCGTTTACAAGGAAATTTTAAACACTCGAAGCAATAAGTGACTTTTTTGTCGCAATTCCAAATAATACAATTCGTTTGCCTATTTCGGCATCCGAGGCATAACTTTTTCTTGTCTTGGAATGAATGGCACAATTCACAATTCATTCCACATGGAGCTATTGTTGTTATCATCTTACTGAGTGTCTATCATATTCAACATATTCACAAATATAAGAAAAGTGCAATTCACTATAAAATGAACTGCACTTTTTTCTTGTATTCAAGCACAATAAACTTTTTAGAGCCTAAAAACCTTTGCACCTTTTCTGTTCCTTCTGCAGCTACATACTTGGGCGAAGCCTGTTGAAATAGCTTTTTGAACTATATATCAGTTATTTATTTTTAATTTACTAGCTCCTTCTTCCTCTTTTTCCACAACTGATAACTGTTAATAATATTTTGCCACACCACATAGCTACCCGGTCCTACGGAAGATAACGGATTAAGATAAGTAACCGCCATCCATATGGCAAGCACCGTATTCTTCTGTCCTAGCGCCTGCCCGCCACTGATGCGGTCATTATACGCTCCACCGATTCTTTTACCCAAATAGAATTGCAGGCAGCAAGTAACAAGTCCGGCAAATGCAATCATGACTTCCACCGAAACATCTGCCGTACTATTTACCAGCGAACGCGTAGTCTGCCCCATAACGATAGTCAATGCCACCGCCCAAAGGTAAAAAGCTAAAGTGTGATAGTTCAATAAAACCCGATGCACCCTGGGAACACAGTAACGAAGGAACAATGCCAAGAAGAACGGAGCAAGCAACAACGGAAAAACCTTACTCAGAATTTTAAGAAACGCCACCATAAAAGTAACATCAGCATGCGGCTCCACTAAAGGAAAGACAAGCGGAACAGCTATGGCAGCCAAAATATTAGAAAGCAATGTATAAGTGGTAAGACTGGAAGCACTTCCCCCCAGTTTGCCCGTAATTACAGCCGCAGCCGTAGCCGTGGGACAGATCAGACACACCATAGCAGCCTCAAAGATGTCTTTATTCGATTCATTCATCGGACAAAAAATCAACAATAACGCTATGATGCCGCAAGATACTGCCTGAATAGACAACAACCACCCATGCCACGCCCGGGGCACAAGTTCCTTAGGCTCTATCTTGCAAAAAGTAAGTAGCAGCTGGGCAAAAATCAATGAAGGGGTTAAAACTGCGATCAGCCAATTCATAAATGGTTTTGTCGGCTCCAGAAAAGTGAAGTTGGCAAAAATAAAATAACCGATAACTCCTGCAAGCATAGCAAGAGGTAACGTCCAATTCTTCAGAAACTTAAACACGTCCATCTTTTCAGCTTATATTTTGGGAATGCAAAGTAAAAGAATTTAGTTCAAACACTCGTCTATTTTTCGGGTTTTATAGCAAGTTTCGAATAAAAAACAGAAAACTTGAAGGCAAAAGCCGAGTTTTCATTAAAAATAGCTACATTTGCACCTTAAATTGAAAATGAAAACCGATAGACTTAAAATAGCAATTCTGTTGTGCAGCCTTTGGTTGGCCTTGCCTTTTTTTTGCCAGCCGGTAAAAGGAAAGGACTTCGTAGTCGTCATTGACCCCGGTCATGGCGGGCACGATCCCGGTGCTATAGGCAAACGGGGAAAGGAAAAGAATATCAACCTGAATGTGGCTTTGAAAGTAGGACGGTTGATTCAGAACAACTGCAATGACGTGAAATTGGTCTATACCCGAAAGACGGATGTATTTATCCCACTTGACCGCCGTGCACAGATAGCCAATAACGCCAAAGCGGATTTATTTATTTCTATCCATACCAACTCCGTAGCCCGCGGCAAGACAGTGCGGGGAGCCGAAACCTACACTTTAGGACTTCACCGCACAGAGGAAAATCTGGAAGTGGCAAAGAAAGAAAACTCCGTAATCCTGATAGAGGACGATTATAAACAACGCTACGCAGGATTCAATCCTAATTCTTCCGAAAGTTATATCATATTCGAATTCTTGCAGGATAAGAATATGGAGAAAAGCGTAAAATTGGCAACTCTGATACAAAGACAGTTTAAGAGTACGGCACGCCGCATAGACAAAGGTGTGCATCAGGCAGGATTCCTGGTGTTGCGCGCCACCTCTATGCCCAGCGTTTTGGTGGAATTGGGCTATATCTCAACTCCGGACGAAGAAGACTACCTGTTATCGGATGCCGGAACCACCGCGTTAGCAAATAGCATATACAAGGCATTCCTGAACTATAAACGCGAACATGACGCCCCCGCCGGCAGAAGCACAGTGCAACGGCAAGATTTGCCCGAACCCGAAGCCACTCCCGAAGAACCGGTAATAGAACGACAGACAGCAGATGCCCAAACAGCTACGGAGCCTGCAAAAGAAAGAAAGTCTCCTACACCCGGCCCTGCTAGAAGAACAAGCGGGACACAGTCCAAAGCATCCGGCAAGCCTGTATTCAAAATACAAATACTGGCATCCGATAAAGTACTTCCTAAAGGCAGTAAACAACTGAAAGGATTATCACCCGTAAACTATTACCGCGAAAAAGGACTCTATAAATATACATATGGAGAAAGTACGGACTATAACCAGATATTGCGTATGAAACGCAACATCTCAACCAAATTTAAGGACGCATTCATCATTGCCTTTAAGAATGGGGAAAAGATGAATGTGAACGAAGCGATCAAAGAATTTAAAAAGAATAGATAATATATAAAGGTATAACTGAAATGACGAAAGAGGTAAAAATAGGATTAATAGGCATCGCTGCATTGGCTATGCTCATTTTTGGTATCAACTACCTGAAGGGAATAAATATGTTCCAATCCGCCAATTATTATTATGTAGAATATACAAATATCAACGGATTGGCAAATTCCAGCCCTGTATTTGCAAACGGATTCAAGGTGGGAACAGTGCGAAACATTAACTATAACTATACCAAACCGGGGCACGTCACCGTAGAGGTGGAAGTAGATAAAGAAATGCGCATCCCCAAAGGAAGTACGGGCGAACTGGTAACCGAAATGCTGGGAACCGTAAAGATGAATCTGACAATGGATTATGCAGCAACAGAATTCTATCAGCCGGGCGACACACTGCCGGGAAAGACCAACACAGGGCTGATGGGAGCCGCAGAGGAAAAGCTAGTTCCCCAAATGGAACAGATGCTTCCCAAACTGGACTCTATCCTGCAATCATTAAATACACTGCTGGCAGATCCCGCATTAACGGCTACTATCCACAATGCAGAAAGATTGACTGCAAACTTGGATGTAACCACTCGCCAACTAAATTCCCTGATGCAGAAAGATCTTCCTCAAATAACAGGTAAACTGATTACTATCACCGACAACTTTGCGGCAGTCAGTGAAAATCTGAAAGGCATTGATTATGCATCGACTTTCAACAAGGTCGATTCCACCTTATATAATGTGCAGATGCTGACCGAAAAGCTGAATCGCAAGGACAATACCATCGGGCTATTGTTCAACGACCCTGCATTTTATCATAATTTAAGTACGACAACAGCAAATGCCGCGTCACTGCTGGAAGACCTGAAAGCTCATCCTAAACGTTATGTTCACTTCTCCTTATTCGGGAAGAAAGACAAGTAACAAATTTACTTATATAGAATTTCTCTAAATAAGTCTACATGGCTATTTTTCTATTTCAATTCAGTAAATGGCTGCAAATAGGGCTAAAAGAGCATGTAGACTTATTTCATTTAAAAAGAATTAAAGCCATATTTTAGTAGATACTTCACTATAAATCAAGTAATTACCAATATGGAATTTTGAATTCTACATTTCGAAATTGAGTTTTTTATAAGTAACTGAAACTAAAGAGCTTACTCTTTAAAAATAAAAAGCAAGTAAAAAGCGATTTGTTTTTTTAGAATTTCCTTTCGAAATTTGCATTCGTAGAAGTTTCGCTTTTTATAATAAATGTCTTATATGATTGAAAATGATCACGTCGTTTTATGGACCCGTTGCCTGAACATTATTAGAGACAACGTACCGGAAACGACCTATAAAACGTGGTTTGAGCCTATCGTACCGCTAAAATACGAGGACAAGGCACTAACAATAGGAGTCCCCAGCCCTTTCTTCTATGAATTTTTAGAAGAAAAGTTTGTGGACTTGCTGCGCGCCGCCCTATACAAAGAGATTGGGGAAGGAACGCAGTTGATGTATTGTATCTTGACCGATAAGACCAACCATATAACTGTGGAGATGGAAGGAACCAAGCGTTCTCCGGCATTGCCGCCACAAACAGCTATACGGGATGGTAACAAGGCTCCTAATCCGATGCAAGCTCCGGCTCCGCAGGATTTGGACCCACATCTGAACCCTAACTATAACTTTGAGAATTTTATCAAAGGAAACAGCAATGAGTTCTCGCGTACTGTAGGAGAAACCGTAGCCAAGAATCCCGCAAAAACATTCAACCCTTTGTTTTTGTACGGACCATCAGGTGTGGGAAAAACCCACCTGACCAATGCCATCGGTACCCGCATCAAGGAATTATATCCTGAAAAGAGAGTATTGTATGTATCCGCCCATTTATTCCAGGTGCAATACACTGACTCTGTACGTACCAACCATTTCAACGATTTCATCAGTTTCTATCAGACAATAGATGTTTTGATAATCGATGACATCCAGGAATTTGCCGGAGTGACCAAAACCCAGAATACGTTCTTCCACATCTTTAACCACCTGCACCAGAACGGCAAGCAGCTTATCCTGACTTCCGACCGTGCACCGGTCATGCTGCAAGGTATGGAAGAACGCCTGCTTACCCGTTTTAAATGGGGACTGGTGGCCGAACTGGACAAACCGGATGTGGAGTTAAGAAAGAACATCTTGCGCAACAAGATACGTCGTGATGGCTTGAACATACCCGAGACAGTGATCAACTATATTGCAGAGAATGTGAACGAAAGTGTCCGCGAACTGGAAGGTATCATCAACTCACTGCTGGCACAATCCATCATCTTCAAACGTGATATTGATTTAGATTTGGCAGAACGCATCATACGGAAAGCTGTGCGTTGCTGTGAAAACAAACCTATCACGGTAGAAGATATCATACAGAAGGTATGCAGCCACTATGAAATAGAAGAATCTGCCATCCACACCAAAACAAGAAAAAGAGAAGTGGTACAGGTTCGCCAGGTGGCAATGTATCTGGCTAAGAAACATACTGATTCATCTTCTTCTAAAATCGGTCAGTTAATAGGTAACAAAGACCACGCAACCGTATTACACGCTTGCAAAATAGTGAAAGACCAAGTGGAAGTGGATAAATCATTCAAAGCGAATATCGAAGAAATTGAAGCTTCATTAAGAAGGAAAGCATAATCCTCAAAAGAATTACCACTTAAAGAATACATCATTTACCGTAGGGGCGGATTGAATCCGCCCGTATGCACAAAGCAAACTATTATCGGGCAGATTCAATCTGCCCCTACGGCTAAATGGTAATCGTTTTTTTAGTTTTGACATCCCCTCTACTTTTCAAACCCTTGCTTTTTCAACGTACTTTTCAGAGTTCCGGACATATACTCATTATCCGATTTCTTATATCTCACATCTGTGAATACTTGCGCCAAGGTTTCTTTATTATTTTCCCTTATAAACTGATGATTTTCCGGCAGCGATTCCTTATAAGCATAAATACGGTCTAAATCCTCTTTCGAATAATCATGATATACTTCTTCATGCAAAATCCCCTCAATAGGAAGACGGTCTACCTGTGGAGGACACTCATCCGGATACCCCACAGTAATAGTGGCCACCGGCATCACTAATTCCGGCAGATGCAAGATATCGACAATCTGATCCGGATTATAAATAGTTGTCCCCAAATAACAAATACCCAGTCCGTTTTCCTCTGCTAATGTACAGAAATTTTGTGTTACCAACAGAGCATCGGTAGCAGCATTCAAGAAGGAGATAGGATTGTCATATCCCGGTTCAGCCTTACGCTCTTTGCACCATTTGCTAAAGCGATTGAAATCGGCACAAAAGGTCAGTACCACCGGAGCACCGGTAACCATCGGTTGATTAAAATGAGCTGGTGCCAATTTCTCTTTCATCTGCTTGTCACGGGTCACAATAACACTATATAGCTGCATATTTCCCATGGTAGATGCACGAAATGCTTCTTCAAGCAAATCATTTAATAAAGAAGCAGGAATATCTTCTTGCTTGTATTTACGGATTGTCCGTCTGTTCTTTATTGATTCCATATTCTTTTTCTTGCAAAGATAGAAAAATAAAAGTGTATAAATGCGCTTTTTTGAAAATTTATCGCCTAAAGACATATACTTCTTTCAAATATTTAATTACTTTGATGAATTATGCTAATTTTCAAAACGGAAAACTTTAGTCAGCATCAGTAATTCAATTATGCTTGATAATCAAGCGATTAACAAAAACTTTTGGATAACTTTCAAATTGTTGAAAACTTATTTGCGATTTATTTTGTTTATTCGGAAAACATATATAGCTTTGCCAAATCTTTTGTTGTGATGAGTTGGGACTTCTACACGTACAACTTATTAATAAATATAGTAAATCCAAAAATAAAAGTGGAAAAACAAACGTACACCTATGATGAAGCCTTCGAAGCATCTTTACAATACTTCAAAGGCGATGAACTTGCTGCAAGAGTTTGGGTAAACAAATATGCAGTAAAAGATTCTTTCGGGAATATCTTCGAAAAATCTCCCGAAGACATGCATTGGCGTATTGCCAATGAAGTAGCCCGCATTGAAGCTAAATACACTAACGGGCTGAGCGCGCAACAACTTTACGAGTTATTGGATCACTTCAAGTACATTGTTCCCCAAGGAAGTCCGATGACAGGTATTGGAAACAATTTCCAAGTAGCATCTTTGTCAAACT
The DNA here is from genome assembly GCA_902388365.1 of uncultured Bacteroides sp. GTDB lineage: Bacteria > Bacteroidota > Bacteroidia > Bacteroidales > Bacteroidaceae > Phocaeicola. Next base: position 90,875 of record CABMPB010000015.1, read on the forward strand.
GTTTTGTAATCGGAATGGAAGGAGCTGCTGACTCCTACGGCGCTATCATCCGCATTGACGAAGAACAGGTGCAACTGATGAAGCGACGCGGAGGTGTAGGTCACGACCTTTCCCACATTCGTCCCAAAGGTTCTCCGGTAAAGAACTCTGCATTGACTTCAACCGGCTTGGTACCTTTTATGGAACGCTATTCAAATTCAACACGTGAAGTTGCCCAGGACGGACGTCGTGGCGCATTAATGTTGAGCGTTTCCATTAAACATCCGGACTCGGAAGCATTCATTGATGCAAAAATGACAGAAGGTAAAGTAACAGGTGCCAACGTATCGGTAAAACTGGACGATGCCTTTATGAAAGCTGCCGTAAGCGAAACTCCCTACACACAACAATATCCGGTAGACTCGGAACAACCGACTTTCACCAAGGACATCGACGCATCTTCATTATGGAAGAAAATCGTTCATAATGCATGGAAATCGGCTGAACCGGGTGTATTATTCTGGGATACCATTATCCGTGAATCTGTGCCCGATTGCTACGCAGACTTGGGATACCGCACCGTTTCCACCAATCCATGCGGTGAAATTCCTTTGTGCCCCTATGATTCTTGCCGTTTGCTGGCAATCAACTTGTATTCTTATGTAGTGAATCCGTTCACTAAAGATGCTTACTTTGATTTTGACCTGTTCAAAAAGCATGTGGCACTGGCTCAGCGTATCATGGATGATATCATCGATCTGGAATTGGAGAAGATTGAAAATATCATGAACAAAATAGAGTCTGATCCCGAAAGCGAAGAAGTGAAAGGTGCAGAAAAGCACTTATGGGAGAAGATATATAAGAAAAGCGGCCAAGGAAGACGTACCGGCGTAGGTATTACTGCCGAAGGTGATATGCTGGCAGCTATGGGACTCCGCTACGGAACGGAAGAAGCAACCGAATTTTCTGAAAAGGTACATAAGACTATCGCCCTGGAAGCCTATCGTTCATCTGTGATCATGGCCAAGGAACGTGGTGCATTTGCCATTTACGATAGCGAAAGAGAAAAGAACAATCCGTTTATCAACCGTCTGAAAGAAGCTGATCCGGGACTGTATGAAGATATGAAGAAGTATGGACGCCGCAATATTGCCTGTCTGACCATCGCCCCCACCGGTACTACCAGCCTCATGACACAAACCACATCGGGCATTGAACCTGTATTTATGCCGGTATATAAACGCAGAAGAAAAGTAAATCCTAACGACCCGCAAGCTCATGTGGACTTTGTGGACGAAACAGGAGATGCTTTTGAAGAATACATCGTATTCCATCATAAATTTGTGGAATGGATGACAGTAAACGGCTATGACCCTGCCAAGCGTTATACACAGGAGGAAATAGACGAACTGGTAGAAAAATCACCTTATTATAAAGCTACTTCCAACGACGTAGACTGGCTGATGAAAGTCAAGATGCAGGGACGTATCCAGAAATGGGTGGATCACTCAATCAGTGTAACCATCAACCTGCCGAATGATGTGGATGAAGATTTAGTCAACCGTCTGTATGTAGAAGCTTGGCGTTCAGGTTGCAAAGGCTGTACCGTTTATCGTGACGGTTCACGTGCCGGAGTCCTTCTTTCTGCCAAGAAAGAAAAGAAGGAAGAAGTTCCTTTCTGCAAACCGCCTACGGTAGTAGAAGTACGCCCCAAAGTACTGGAAGCAGAAGTAGTGCGTTTCCAGAACAACAAGGAAAAGTGGGTAGCTTTTGTAGGCTTGCTGGACGGACATCCTTATGAAATTTTCACCGGTCTGCAAGATGACGAAGAAGGTATATTATTGCCAAAGTCCGTTACCAGCGGGCGCATCATCAAGAATATAGATGAAGACGGCAATAAGCGTTACGACTTCCAGTTCGAAAATAAGCGTGGATATAAGACTACTATCGAAGGCCTGTCCGAGAAGTTCAACAAAGAATATTGGAACTATGCAAAACTAATTTCCGGTGTGCTTCGTTGGAGAATGCCTATCGACCGCGTTATCAAGCTGGTAGACTCTTTGCAACTGGATAGCGAAAGCATCAATACATGGAAAAACGGTGTGGAACGTGCACTGAAGAAATATGTAGTAGATGGTACCAAAGCCGAAGGACAAACCTGTCCTAATTGTGGCAACGAAACACTTGTATATCAAGAAGGATGCCTTATCTGTAAGACTTGTGGTACGTCCAGATGCGGATAATGGTCCATTATATAATGTAACATGAAAGAAGAACTCCCTTCATCCGCCTTGATGAAGGGAGTTTTATTATAACTATATGAAAGCATCATCAATGTATATCTATTTAGAGGGCGCAAAATACTTTGCCCATCATGGAGTAGATCCGCAAGAAACTGTTGTAGGAGCTTACTTCACCGTAGACTTGAAGCTGAAAACAGACTTCAGCCATGCTGCCCAAACCGATGATTTAACGGGAACAATAAGTTATGCCGATGTACACGCAGCGGTAAAAGAGGAAATGAAAACCCCTTCCCGGTTATTGGAACACGTCTGTGAACGTATCGGGAAACGTCTTTTTCATGATTTTCCCAATATTGAAGAAATAAATATCCGGTTGTCCAAAGAGAACCCTCCTATGGGGGCTGATTGCAGGAATGTAGGGGTGGAAGTACAGTATATACGCTGATTTTTCTCACAAAACATATACAAAAAACAATTTGAAAATACCAATTATATAACTACACCCACTGTAGGGGCAGATTGAATCTGCCCGATAACACCCCTATGAGTGTATTAGGGTGCATCCGGGCGGATTCAATCCGCCCCTACAGCTAAAGGACGACCTAAATCACTTTTTTAAAGCTGACCTTTACTTCTATTCTTAGCAGTCTATTATTTCGCCTTTCTACTTCTCCGCTTATTCACCTGTTCTACCGCCTCGGAAACGACCGGTTTATTTTCAAACCGCTTCGTATATCCGGTATAATCCGGATGAGTACGTTCATACTCCGGATCAAGGAATAACGGACTGGTAATAATATGATCTGCCGTAGAGCGATTGCAACAGAACACGATATTCTCTACTCCCGCCAAACGGGTTAATGCCTTTACATCCGTATCATGCGGTTGCAAAGTCATAGGATCGGTAAAGAAGAACAAGTAATCTATCTCGCCATCCACAATACGTGAGCCTATCTGCTGGTCTCCGCCTAACGGACCCGATTTCAGAATAGTAATATCCCAATCTATATCCGGATGTTTCTCTTTCAGTGCTTCACTAATCAAAGTACCGGTAGTACCTGTACAATAGAATTTATGACCAATCAATCTTTCCGAATTCCAAAGGACCCACTCTATTAAATCCTTCTTCATGGCATCATGAGCCACCAAACCGATTTTTCTTACTAATTTATCCATAGTCGTATCTTTTAGAAATATTGGAGCTTTACTTCCATCTTAAGTTTTAGATGAAAACAAAGTTAGTCATTCCATGTTCTAAAACAAAGAAAGTTGCTCATTTCCTTCCTCCGGATTATAAAATTTCATCTGAGAACTGATGCCTAATGCTTCAATCTTCTCAGTAAAATTAAGATTCAGATAATGCTCATTGGGTGAAATGCATTCATAGCGGTCGGCAAAATAAGTCTGATAACGTTTGGACATCTTAGGGAATAACTGATCTACCTGATTATAAAAGTACTGGCGGGAACCACTTCTCAGCGTTACTCCAAACATGGGCAATATATAAGAAGCGCCTGCTGCCACTGCTTTTTCTACAATTTCTTCCATATCCTCTATGGAATCATTAATAAAAGGCAAGACGGGCATCAAAGTAACGCCGGTATAAATGCCTTGTTTTGCCAACTTTTTCATTGCTTTGAAACGAGCAGAAGGTGGTGGAGCATAAGGCTCTAATTTACCAGCCAAATCGTCATCTGCCGTAGTAATGGTAAAACTGACAGCTGCATAAGTCCGGCTTATGTCTTGCAGCACATCCACATCGCGGGTAACAAGGTTTCCTTTGGTCATAACATGAACCGGAAAACGATGTTTGGCAATAAGCTCCAACGCTCCCCGCGTCAATTTCATTTTTTTCTCCAAAGGCATATAGGGATCATTCATAGAACCGGTCCCGATCGTTCCTTTCCTCTGGCGTTTCGTCATCAATTCGCCTCCCAATAATTCCAGGGCATTCTTCTTCACGGCAATCTGGGAAATATCACCCAAACGATAACAGCTGCTACGCGTATCACAATAAATACACCCATGCTGGCACCCTCGATATAAATTCATGCTATAAGCAATACCAAAATAATTATCCTCACTTCTCAACTTTGACAGAATAGACTTTGATTCGATATAATTTATTTCATGAACATTCATTATAGCTCCTTTTCTTCTTGATTAAATTTTACCAAACAAAGATATGGATTTTATCTGAAACAGTGAAATATAAAGAGAAACAATTTAAAAAAGTTTCAACTGAGAGAACTTTTTCTTTCCCAACAAGTGATATTTTAAAAGAATACTGAAACGGACTCTCTCCGGAAGTACATCCTCCGTAGATTTCATCATATTTTCAATGCGTGAAGCGGCAAAAGAATATCGGATTTCTTTAAACTCTTTGCGTGCTTTAAAAACAGCCCGCGCATTTTCCTTATCTTTCTTCAGATAGAAAACACAGGCGGCGATCACATCCAAAATGCCACGTACAAAGAGCACATGCTTCAATTCTTTCTCTGGCAAGTTTTTATAAAGCATCAACAGATTGTTCCTAAAATTAAGGAAAGTCTTGTGAGGATTTTCTTTTTTCAACGTAGCACCTCCCACATGATACACCACACTCTGAGGAATGCAAACTATCCTTTTCCCCCGACTGCGGAGACGCCAGCACAAATCTATCTCCTCCATATGGGCAAAGAATTGCCCGTCCAGTCCTCCCGCTTCACGGTAATCCGCCAAGCGGATAAAGAGTGCAGCGCCGGTAGCCCATAATACATCCTGCACAGTATCATATTGTCCTCTATCTTTTTCAACAACATCAAAAATACGTCCACGACAGAAGGGGTAACCATATCGGTCCATATACCCTCCACATGCGCCGGCATATTCAAAATATTCTTTATTCCTCTGGCTCAATATCTTAGGCTGGCAAGCTACGGTTTCTTGATGGGAATCCATATAAGCCTGCAAAGGTTCCAGCCAGTGCGGGGTAACTTCCACATCACTATTCAGCAGCACTACATATTCTGCTTCCACTTCTGCCAAAGCCCGGTTATACCCTTCCGCAAAACCATAATTCTGATCCAATTCTATCAAACGGACGGTAGGAAATTCACTCCGTAATACCTCACATGAGGTATCGGTAGAAGCATTATCTGCCACACATATTTCTATCCCCTCTCCCACCGAATATTGAAGCACAGAGGGGAGAAATTCACGGAGCATTTCCGCCCCGTTCCAATTCAATATAACAACAGATATTTTTACCATTTTATCTTTAATATAGCTCGGCGCGTAGAACACTTACACGATAGTCCCTTTTAAAGCCGTACCATCTTCATTAAAATCACCCAGTTTTACGCGAACCAATTGATTGTCCAGTATATCATTATGTTCCAATTCCACGCGGATATAATTATCCGTAAATCCGTGCATAGGAGTTCCCGCCTTTGATTTTTCCATCAGCACCACCGCTTCTTTTCCAATATGGGAAGCATAGAACGCTTTTGTCTTTTCATCCGACAATGCCAACAATCTCTGGCTTCGCTGATGCTTTACTTCCGGAGACACCACATATTCTATCTTTAGCGCCTGCGTGCCGGGACGTTCCGAATAACTGAATACGTGCAACTGGGTCACATCCAGCCCTTCAATAAAACGGTAGGCATCTTCAAAAAACTCATCCGTTTCACCACGAGTACCCACAATCACATCCACACCGATAAAAGCATCCGGCATTATTTCCTTTATTTTCCGTATCTTAGAGGCAAACAGTGCCGTATCATAACGGCGTCTCATCAATTTCAACACATCATCACTCCCCGACTGCAAGGGAATATGGAAATGCGGCATGAAAGCGCGCGAATGAGATACATATTCTATAATTTCATCCGTCAGCAAGTTCGGTTCAATGGAAGAAATACGATAACGTTCAATACCTTCCACCTGATCCAGTGCCTTAACCAGATCAAAAAAGGTTTCTCCGGTCGTCTTTCCAAAATCTCCGATATTCACTCCGGTTATCACAATCTCTTTTCCGCCTTCGGCCGCTGCCTGGCGCGCCTGCTCCACTATTTCGTCAATCGTTCCGTTACGGCTACGGCCGCGGGCAAACGGGATGGTACAATAAGAACAGAAATAATCGCAGCCATCCTGCACTTTCAGAAAATAACGGGTACGGTCGCCCCTGGAACAAGACGGCGAAAAGCTGCGAATATCTTTGGTAGCAGTGGTAATCGCCTCGCCTTGAGCATGTTTCTCCAGATTCCCCAGATAATTCATCAACTCCCCTTTCTGCTCGGCTCCCAGCACAATGTCCACTCCTTCTATCTCGGCCACCTGTTCCGGCTTTAACTGAGCATAGCATCCCGTTACCACCACATAGGCTCCCGGATGCTGTTTCACTAAACGGTGGATAGCCTGGCGGCATTTCTTATCCGCCACCTCCGTTACCGAACAAGTATTAATAACACAGATATCCGCCTTCTCTCCTTTGCGGGCTGTACGGATTCCTGCCTCCTTCATCGTCTTGCCGATAGTAGATGTTTCTGAGAAATTCAATTTGCAGCCTAATGTATAATAAACGGCCGTTTTATCCTGGAAAATTGTCGTATCAATCATACCTTTTTTATCTGTTTAGAGGGCAAAGGTACATATAATTCTACTTAAAATCTTTAGAATACCAATAATTATGCTTATTTTCGCACATTACGCTAAAGAATGTGCAATGATTAAAGAGAACTTTATTAAATTATACGAGAATAGTTTTAAAGAGAATTGGGATCTGCCGTGTTACACGGATTATGGGGAAGATACCACATTTACCTATGGACAAGTAGCTGAAGAAATAGCCAAACTACACTTGTTGTTCCAACATTGTAGCCTGCGCCGTGGAGACAAGATTTCCATTATAGGCAAGAACACCTCCCGTTGGTGCATCGCTTATCTTGCCACTGTGACTTATGGCGCCATCGTAGTGCCTATCTTGCAAGATTTCAAGCCCAACGATGTGCACCACATCGTCAATCATTCCGAATCCACGTTCCTGTTTACCAGTGACAATATATGGGAGAATTTGGAAGAAGAAGCATTGAGTGGCCTGCGTGCCGTCTTTTCTTTGACGGACTTCAGATGCCTGCACCAACGCGATGGGGAAACCGTGCAGAAATTCGTGAAGAATATAGAAAGAGCCATGGAGAAGAATTACCCGAAGGGATTCCACAAAGAAAATATCAATTATACGGATTTATCCAACGACAAGATCATGCTGCTGAACTATACTTCGGGCACTACCGGGTTTAGCAAAGGAGTAATGATTACCGGCAACAACCTAGCAGGCAACGTCACTTTCGGCATCCGCACCGGGCTGTTAAAGAAAGGAGAAAAAGTACTTTCCTTCCTGCCCTTGGCACATGCATACGGATGCGCTTTCGACTTCCTCACCGCCACTGCCGTGGGTACTCATGTCACCCTGCTGGGAAAGACTCCTTCGCCCAAGATCCTGATGAAAGCTTTCGAAGAAGTAAAGCCCAACCTGATTATCACCGTGCCTTTGGTTATAGAAAAGATATACAAGAACGTCATACAGCCACTCATCAACAAACGGAGCATGAAGTGGGCGCTCAATATACCTTTATTAGACAACCAGATTTATGCGCAAATCCGCAAAAAGCTGATTGATGCTCTGGGCGGACGTTTCAAAGAAGTTATTATCGGTGGTGCCGCCATGAATCCGGAAGTGACTGATTTCTTCTATAAAATCAAATTCCCATTCACCATTGGTTACGGCATGACAGAATGCGCACCGCTTATCAGTTATGCCCCTTGGAATGAATTCATCCCCGGCTCCTCCGGAAAGGTGCTGGATATTATGGAGGTACGTATCGAATCGGATGATCCCTATAACGTAACAGGAGAAATACAGGTACGCGGCGAGAACGTAATGAAAGGATATTATAAGAATGAGGAAGCCACACGCGAAGTGTTTACAGAAGACGGTTGGCTAAAGACAGGCGACTTGGGTACGATTGATGCCAACGGTTTCATTTATATACGCGGACGGAGCAAAACCATGCTGCTCAGTTCCAACGGGCAAAACATTTTCCCGGAAGAAATAGAGGCAAAACTCAATAATATGCCTTTCATCTCGGAAAGCCTGATTATTGAGCGCAACAAGAAACTGGTAGCCTTAGTCTATCCTGATTATGAAAGTCTTGATAGCCTGGGACTTAATACGCCTGAGAACCTGAAAACAGTGATGGATGAAAATTTAAAGAATCTGAATAAACTGATAGGCAATTATGAGCAAGTGAGCAAAATACAGCTTTACCCTACGGAATTTGAGAAAACTCCCAAGAAAAGCATCAAACGCTTCCTATATAATAGCATTGCCGAAGAATAAATTATGTTGTAAAACATGCTAGGAATCAGCAATATAGGTTTTATAACATAAAAAAGTGGAAAAAAAGTTGTTGTTTTCGGTACAACGTATTGAAAAAGTGCCTACCTTTGCATCGTTTTAAGAAAGCAACATTAGTATTACAGATTTAAAAGCAAAGAAAATGAAAAAATTAGTATTTTTGTTCGTAGCATTCGTAGCTGTTTCTTTCGCATCTTGCGGAAACAAGGCTGCTAATAACAACGCTGAAGCAACTGACTCAGTTGCAGTAGTAGAAGAAGCTGCTGTTGTTGAAACAGAAGTTGTTGACACTGTAGCTGCTGATACAGTAGCTGCTGACTCTGCAGTTGTAGCTGAATAATTTCAGAACGAACACTAGAGAGAATTGAAAGTCTGCCGTGCGAAAGCACAACAGACTTTTTTTATGTCCGTACCCCCCATGTCAACTTAGGTTGCACCACGCAGCCCTCCCTTTATACACATCTCGCTAACATTTTCAGTAACGTTTTCATCCACCGTAGGGGCAGATTGAATCTGCCCGAAAACGATTTACTTTATGTATTACTCCCAAGGTCGTGACCGTTGGTTCGGGCGGATTCAATCCACACGTGTCCACTAAAAACCGTTAACAATCTCTGTAACTCGCTATCCACAAAG
>CABMPB010000016.1 GCA_902388365.1 uncultured Bacteroides sp.
CTTTGTGGATAGCGAGTTACAGAGATTGTTAACGGTTTTTAGTGGACACGTGTGGATTCAATCTGCCCCTACGGTGGGTGATAATGCTGTTTATTTCCATTCATTTACTATGGAAATGTAGTAAAGATGCGGTAACTGTGTGCCGGAACTTCTATCTTTTGAGTCTTTTCCTTCACTTCCATTTCCTCTCCGGTAAGGTAGTTATACCATTTGTCGGCAACTGGGAAAGTAATGGTATATTCTCCATCTGTGTTACTGAAGTTTCCCATCACAACCATATGTTTTGTAGTAGAAGATGAAGTGATAAAACGCCCTTGCTCCCAGTTGCTTGCACCTACTTCCCAAGAGAACTGTGTATTACTGCTAAATAATTCAAGGTTTTCATTGCGTAACTTAATCAGTCGGGTATAAGTATCATGCAGTGCTTTGCGATCCGTATTATCCAGATACTCCCAGTGCAATGGCTTCTTGCCTGTACGTCCATTTTCTTCGATAGAAACATCATATCCCATCTCTCCGAATTGCCAAATCATTTTAGGTCCCGGTACAGTGAAGAAGAAGGATGCATTGGTACTAAGTTGCTGCATACGTGCGGATAAATCAGTTTTTAACATACCGTCTCCCCATTGTATTTGTTTGAATGCGGCGCGTTCTTCATCATGGCTTTCCATAAATCCTACCCATGACGGGGTACTTTCGTCTAATAGTCCGTCGAAAGCGCTGTCATCGCTATATCCCATTGCTGTCTGGCAATAAGCATTATTCATATTCCGCCACAAATGCATACCATCTGCTGCTAATTCCTTTTCTTCTTTATTCTCACAGAAATGTTCCAGAATAACGAATGCATCCGGCTTACTTTCTTTGATTGCGGCATTGTAGTCTTTCAAGATGGCTATGCGGCTGGCATCATATTGAGAAGCAGTGCTTTCTGTGGACGAATGTTGAGTAAAACCTTTGGTGAGGTCAAAACGGAAACCATCAATATGATATTCTTCCAACAGGAACTTCAGGTTGCGTTTCACGAATTGGCGTACCAGTGGACTTTCATGGTTAAAGTCATGGAATACGCTGTAAGGGTGAGGCGCGTCTACATTAAAGTAAGGGTTATTCTTGGTTGTTTTGTTGTTTTTACTGTCCCAGTATAGCTTGGCAAATGGCATGTTTCCGGTGGCGTGGTTATACACTACGTCAAAGATAACTGCCATTCCTGCTTCATGGCAGGCATCAATAAAGTCCTTGTACATCTTCTTTGTGCCATAGGCTTTATCTAGTGCAAAGAAGAAACAAGGGTTGTATCCCCAACTATCGTTGCCGTCAAATTCCTGAACGGGCATTAGTTCGATGGCATTAACACCTAATGATTTCAGATAGTTCAGTTTCTGCATGGCTCCGTTGATATCGTTACTTGAGGTAAAGTCACGGAAATGCATTTCATAGATCACCAGTTGGTCAGGGTGCTGTATTTTGAAATTAGATATTTTCCAGTTATAGTTGTCTTTCTGTATTTGGAATACGGAAACAATACCTTTGCCTCCTTCGGGATAGTTCTTGTTGTCCGGATAAGTAGCGGCAGGTATATTCTTGTCATTGTCCGGATCTAAGATTTTTTCGCAATAGGCGTCTCCCAGTCGGGTGATCTCACCGTTTTTGGTTCCTACATAATATTGGAAAGCATATTCCTTCGTTGCATCCAGATTGTTGAGGGTTATCCACCAGCAACCGCTTGCATCATCACGAAACATCTGGCTATTGTCATCGTTACTCAGTTTCCAGTTATTGAAGTCACCGGTTACATGGGCAAAGTCTTTATGGTTGCCATCCGTGTCCTTGTCATAAAGCACAAGGGTTACGGTAGAGTTATTTATTATATTGATACCTTCTACTACATTGGCGGGCAATGGAGCTTGTTTGATGGCTGCCGGGACAAATTCCTGATATTTATTATCAGTGAGAGTGACGAGCAGATCATCTGTTTGTTTCTTGCCATCCGAACTGCGGAATACAAAGCCCAGTTTGGTAACAGGAGTTTCCCCGGAATTATACCATTGGCGCACGGAAGGGGAGAGGGTAATACTCCATATATTATCCTCTATTTTCTTCATTTTGCACTTGTCTATATTCTGATTCCAGTCGGCAACCACATAGGTCCATGTGTCTTCTGTTATTATTCCGGTATGTGCATAGATGTCGCCGGTATATCCGTATAAGGCAGAGCCGGAAGGGGCTTTGTAGGTAATGGTTAATGCTTTGTCTGCATCGGGAGATTCGAGGTCTGTATTGATCCCTTCTTTTAATTCGGGAGTAGGCTCGGGGTTGGGATTCGGTTCCGGTACTATCGGGTCGTCTTTATCGGAACAGGCACTAAAAAAGAATAGGAACAGTGTTCCTAACAGATAAATATTAAGTTTCTTCATGGTATTTCTATATTAAGTAAAAGAAAAAGGCTGTGTCAAAACTAAGTTGGCCTATCACTTGTGTATTACTCCCAGGGTTGTGACCGCTGGTTCGGGCGGATTCAATCCGCCCCTACGGTGTTTGATAGTTACTTTAGAGTTTTGACGCAGCCTTTATCTGATGGTAGATATTATTCTATTCTACCTGTATTATCACTGAACTTCAGATATACTTTTTGTCCGGTCTTGCCTTGAACACGCTCTTGGTCACCACCGTTGCCACGATAGGCTATTTCACCTTTCAGTACGATGAATTCGGTTCTCCACCAATCTACATCTTCTTTGGGATGAACGCAAATGCGCACTTCTCCGTCTTTAACGAAAGCAGGTGAAACAAATTCTCCGTCAGCAGTTTCGGGGACAGTAAACAAGTCTTGTTCTCCGGCGATTAAGTTCCATCCTCCATTAGATGTATCTCCTGTCAGATATACATTGGGAGCATAGAATTCTACGCTTTTATCATCACCTACTGCAGAGACATATACCAGATACCATCCGGCTTTACCTACTTTGATATTACCCCCTGCATCGGACAAACCGGCACGGTCGATAGATTCCTGAGAGATAGTTACGAAACCGAAGTCACTTCCCCAGCCAGCCTGTGGAGCAAATTTCACTTCATCATCGGCAGCAAAATGATAGATTCCCCAAAATGAACCCTTAGTATCATTTACAGGAGTAAATTGCACCCATGTATCTCCCCAGTTGTAAGCGCTGCCGGTCATGTAAAGTTCGGCAGGAGCACTATTATCTTTTACTGAGTAGCGGAAGTTGGTAACATCCAGAGTGATTTTGATTTTACTTGCCTCCTCTACCATTATTGCACCCGGTTCTTTATCACCAGTGTTCCAGTAGATGAATCCTTCACTTGCAGTGTCACCATCAGTTTGGCAACCCAGTGCTTGTGCCCAGTCTACTTCGCTGCCGATAGCAGCCGCAGGGAAGAACTTGAAATTTTGGTTTGTAGCCGTCGTAACGGTTTCCAGAATATAAAGATTCTTATTGTCGGGATCTTGAGTCATTGCCATGGCTCCGGCGGCATTCCATCCGGTGAATGCTCCTACCACATAATATCCGGTAGGATCTGCTTCGGGAGTTGCAGCAGGTTTCAGCTTGATGGTCACATCATTACCCACTAAAAGAATGCCATCTCCACGGGGAGTGGTAGCACCGGCTTTGATGGAAATTTTCAAATCGCGTTCTACACTTGCACGGCTTTTATAAGCCTCTTGTGTAACGCTATCCAGTTGGGTCAAAGCAACTCTTACTGTGCCGTTATCTTCTACAAAAGGAATCGTATAGTTATCATTCAGTATTAAAGACTTGAATGATATGGTACTACCTTCTTCAGCAGTCGTTGAGGCTAATTTAGCGATTTCTACAGAGTCGGCAGTTGCAGTATCCATTACTATATTAGCATCTTTGCCGGCTGTGAAAGTAGCTGTCATCTGTGCGGCAGGATCCTCTTGGGGATTGGACTGGGGATCAGCCCAGTCCTTGAAATCTTCGTTGCATGCAGTGAATCCCAGTGTAATAAGGAACATTCCTGCGTATATTAATTGTTTTCTCATGATGAATCTTTCGTTTTAAGGTTATTACTTTAATTCTCCGGTCCCGGCGGTGAAGTTCATATGAACAGTCTTGCCGGCTGAACCTTGGATAGAATAATCTGCCCCCATATCTGCTGCCCAGCTGTCATTCACAGCATGGTTCTCGCGATAGAAGATTTCTCCATTATAAAGAGTACACTCGGTTCTCCACCAGTCTACATCTGTTTTGACGCAGATACGGGCTTCACCGCTGGCAGCCATAGCCGGAGATACAAATGAACCATCTTTATCCTCGGGCGCAGTAAATTTCCACTTGTCCGAGTAGTCCCATACAGCAGCTCCTTTATCGTCAACGGTAGTTGCACCGAACAGATAAACATCACCGGGATAGAATGTCATTGTAAATTCATACTCACTACCTTTCACGGCAGCTTTGATATATACCACGTACCAACCGGCGGCTGTTACAGTTAAATTGCCATTGCTGAGTCCTGAAATGCCGGAGCTTGCCTTATCAGCCAATGTCAAACGGGTATCGTCAGAACCGATATATTCATTCTCTTTGGTGCCAAATTTAAATTCACTGCCGGCATCAAAATGTAACAGTGACCAGAACTGACCATCCAGTCCGCTAACCATCACCATTGGTTTCCATACTTTCCAATCTTTATCAATCATATTACCTACCAGGAACATGGTCTTTGGAGCTTCCAGTTTGTCTACCGCTAAGTTTCCTAATACTTTGGGCAATTCTATAATGTTTGAGAGGCATTGTCCTCTGTCGCTTCCTGTTATCACAGCTTTCAGACGGATATATACGCTGATAGGTTCGGCAGGAAAGTCTACACCCTCATTATTTATACTCCATAGGTCAACGATTGCTGCATTCAGTTCGGAGCCTACTACGTTCATTTTGGCAGTGGGGTAGGTAGTACCCAGTTCAGTATAGTTGGCTGTTGTTTCTTCCGTTGTTTCCGTAAACTCTGGGCTCAGTGAAACCTGTACGCTGTAGGTCGTTGCAATAGGGAAACCATAATCGGGTTGCGAGCAAGTCAGTTCTACCGTTTTGGTAGTCTTCATATCGTACACATTATTAGTAGCATACGCTGGAACATTGAGCACGAATGAATCGGGCTCCTGCAAGGTGGGGTTGCTTTCGTTATCCGTTTCACATGCTGTGAACATGGGTAAAGCGAATGCAGCCAGAAGCAATATGTTGAATATCTTTTTCATAATATACATGCTTTAATCGTTAAATTCAAACTACTTTTTTAATACTCTGCGTTTTGCGTCATATTAGGATTATTGTTTATATCTGATGCGGGGATAGGATAGACATTGTAGAACGAAGGAACGGCTGTACCTGCCTGTGTTCCACCTTTCCAGTCCCAAAGATATTTGTTAGTAGTGAACATACCGAAGCGGACGAGGTCTGAGCGGCGGCGTCCTTCCAAATAAAATTCACGTGCCCATTCATCTATAATATCTTTTTCGGTTACGCTCTGAACCAGTCTTGTACAGTTGGCGCGTTTGCGTAATACGTTAATGTCTGCTACTGCATCACCTCCTGTACGGAAGTTTGCTTCGGCACGAATCAAATAGGCTTCTGCCAAACGGAAGAAAGGAATGTCCGTATCAGGATATTCTGTGTGGTGTGTAGGCTGACCGTCTGAACGGATATTCTGCCATTTAATGATAGACAAACCATCTTTGAATCCTGAAATAACATCTGTTTCAATTTTGCGGATACCTCCACCGATACCGGAGTAGAACATAGCACGGTCATCGCCAGCTGCTTTAATTAGATCCACTGTGCGGGTTCCATATTGTGCATCAAAGGCGTCAATTTGTTCATCCGTACTGATGGTCTTAGGGTCTGGCAGTTCAATATCACTAGGCAGCATAGGAACTTGAGACAGATCGGGGAAGAATTTCTTAACCAAAGCAGCACGGGCAAAGATACAAGACCATCCGTTAGTTGTTCCCATACGCGGCATACCGGCTGTACGTGCAGCGTTTACCAGATAAGCAGAACCTCCGTAATTACGGGTTTTCACCCCATCCTGACGGATAGGAAGAATTATTTCTTGCATTGCTTTTGCATTTTCGTCATTGTCTGCCATGAAAAGCAATTGATAATCCGGACAGAGTTCGTATGCAGAACCGATTACTTTATCAGCATAGTCTTTAGCATTCTTATAGTCTTCCGTTCCGGTATAAACGCCGGCATTCAGATATAAACGGGCGCGGAGTAACCAGTTGGCGGCTTTATCGGCACGTCCGAAAGGAGCCTGACGTGGTTCATACATATCACTTTCGCTTTCGCTGAGTTCTGTCTGGATATAGTCATACAGATCTTTGCCCTTCTTTTCAACCGGGAGTTCATTGTCAAAGTGTTCCTTGAAAGGTGCTTTGCCGAATAAATCCAAGAAGTAATAGTAGTGAAGTGCACGCAGGAACCGGACTTCCGCACGTTGGCGGGCAGTTTCCGCATCTGTCTTGCCTTCTGTCTGATCCATGAAGAAATTTAATTGTGTGATATTATATCCCAAACGTACATAAACCCATTCGGTACGGATACTGGAAGGAGTCCAACCGATATTGGTGAGTTGGGGAATATCTACATCGGTCTGCCACGCCCAGATACATTCGTCACTAGGTAATTCGTTACAGTTGAAGATGGTGCGGTAGAAACCGGATTCACCTTCGTCTTGTCCATCCAGGTCTTGAGAACCTGCCGGACCTTTTTGTCCTGTCAATCCTAACAAGGCATATTCTTTTACGAATACATCATTCTGGTCGAAACCGGGAGTGAATTGTGGGTCAATCGGACTGATATCCAAGTCATTGATGCATGAAGTTGTACCGAATACGGCGGCAACTATCAGTGCTGAGGCAAATATCTTCTTAAAATATTTTGTTTTCATGATTGTTTCGTTTTAAAGTTACGTTAAAATTGAAGGCTGACACCTAGTAAGAAGGTCATGGCTCTGGGGTACGGATTGCCGTCTATACCACTTTTGACTTCCGGGTCAAGACCTTTATATTTGGTGATGATAAACGGATTCTGAACGGTAGCGAATACGCGTCCGCCCACTCCATTGTAGGCTTGTGACTGGAACAGGCTCTTGAATGAATAACCCAAGGTAATGTTGTCACAACGTATAAACGAAGCATTGCGTACAAAATAGTCACTCATGTAATATTCACCTTTTCCGGAGAATCCCAGGTTAATAGCTTCTTGAGTGGTATTGACATATGCGTTATTGGTATATAGACCTGATGCGCTGACATTTGCTTTGTTGCTCAGGAAGTCATAATATACATAGTTGTTCAGGCTGGCACGGAGTGAGAAACTGAAATCCCAATCCTTATACAACATCTTTGAGGTAAGTCCCATTAAAACATCGGCAGCAGGTTTTTTGTAGATATATCTGTCTTCTACGCCAATTTTGCCATCGCCATTACGGTCAACGAACATATTTTCAATAGGTTTTCCGTCTTTGTCATATACTTGTTGGTACACATAGAAAGCATTGGCTGCATAGCCCACTTTGTTTGCCTGAATCTTCGTATTGTTACCTCTTGAGATTTTATCTCCTGTTTCTACGTAGTAATCACTGCTATCGCCACCGGTTAGTTTGGTAATTTCATTATGGTTCCATGTTACATTGTAAGTCAGATCCCAAGTAAAGTCTTTGGTAACAATCGGCTTGGCGTTTATAGAGAATTCCATACCGTAGTTCTTTAATGAACCGATATTTTTCATTAACTGTGCATTGAAGTTTGTTCCTACAGGAATCTTAACGCTGTTCAGCAAGTCATCGGTCTTACGATAATATCCGTCAATAGCACCTGAGATTCTTCCGTTCAGGAAACCGAAGTCCAAACCACCATTCCATGTTGTGGTCTTTTCCCATTTCAGTTCTGTATTGAATGCTTTAGGGCGTGAGGATGAATAATAAGTATCTCCGAAAGGATATTGTGCATAGTCATCACTGGTTACATAAATAGGCATGAAAGCAAAGTCGTCACCTATATCTTGCTGTCCGGTGATACCCCAACCCAAGCGCAGCTTCAAATCAGAAAGGAAGTTCACATTTCTCAAGAAACTTTCCTCCTTTATCTTCCAGCCTAATGCCAGTGAGGGGAATGTACCCCAACGGTTGTCACTGCTGAAACGTGAAGAACCATCCCAACGCATGGTGAAGGTAAATAAATAACGATTCAGCAAGGAGTAATTCAAACGTCCAAAGAAAGAAACCAATGTATTGCGGGTAGCAGTAGCTTTCTGGCTATGTAATGCCTGATCTACAGGTGTACCTTTATACGGGTCCCATCCCTGACCTACGCCATCGGCGCCATTGCGATGGAAGTGCTGTTCCTCACCACCGACCATGATGTCAAAATCGTGTGCACCCAAAGACTTGATATACTGGGCGTATGCATTATAAGAGATATTATACTTATACTGTGTAGACATTCCGTCCCATCCATAATAGTTATTGGTATAAGAATAAGGTGAAACGATTTCATGTTCGTTACCTTCGGCATATTCACCGCCGATGCTGGCATGGAGACGCAAGTCCGGTAAGAAATGAACTTTGTAATCTACTTCCACATTCCCTACGAAGTCGTTACTGTTTGCTCTTTTATCTCGTTGTTCCAAGGCAGCCAGAGGGTTCTGAGGGGTGTTCTTATTGGTAGTATATTTCCAGTTTTCATCACTGAAATCTTTTGCAGATTGCATATCCTGCCAGTAGCCACCGGAGAATTGATAGGCTTCTCCCTCTCCGTAAACAGGATGGGTGGGAGCAATAGACAAAGCACCACCAACGGCTGCGCCGGAATCAGCATAACGGTTTTTACCGTTCATGTATTTGGCATTGATATTAAACTTCAAATGGTCATTGAAGAATGATGGAGCAAGGTTTACAGCTGCCGTCATACGCTGGAAATTAGAAGTCTTGATGATACCGTTTTCTCTGGTATAGCCTAAAGATACACGGTAAGGAACATTCTTAAATCCGCCGGTTATGGATACGTGGTGGTCAGTGCTCACTGCGGTGCGGAAAATCTGATCTTGCCAGTCAGTGTTGGCAGTATCCATGGGTGCCGGATATTTGTCACCCCATAATTGCTGTGCATACGCACGATATTCGTTGCCGTCCAATACATCATAACGTTTCTGGGTAGTAGCCATAGAAATAGAACCGTTATAGTTTATTTTCGGTGCCTGACCGTTCTTACCTTTCTTGGTAGTAATGATGATGACACCATTAGAAGCGCGTGAACCGTAGATAGCGGTTGCAGAAGCATCCTTCAAAACGGTAAATGTTTCAATATCTTCGGGATTAACCATTGATAGCCCGTTAGACATACCTTTAATACCTTGGTTATCAATAGCCAGACCGTCAATTACCAACAACGGATCGTTGCTGGCGTTTAGAGAGGATCCGCCACGGATACGGATTTGTGCACCCGATCCCGGAGTACCGTCATTAGAGATAACACTAACACCGGCTACCTTACCGGAAAGCATATCCTGTGCATTAGTGGTAATACCTTTGCTTAATTGGTCTGGTTTGATAGCTGTTACAGAACCGGTAGCATCATTCTTCTTTACTGTACCGTAACCGATAACCACTACATCCTGTAACATTTGTGAATCATCCCTCAAGATAATGTTCAGAGAAGGTGCAGCAGGCACTTCCTGTGCTTGGTACCCAATAAATGAGATAATAATAATATCACCTTTATTGGCATTCAGTTGAAAGTTACCGTCAAAATCGGTAATCGTTCCATTGGTTGTTCCTTTCACCACAACATTGGCTCCTATGATGGGTTCACCTGTTGTGTCTTTTACAAGTCCTTTGACTGCTATTTGCTGGGCAAATGCATCTATGGACAAGAAGCATCCTACAACTAGCATTAGTAGGACCTTGAACATCAAGTTTCTTTTCATGTCTTTAAATTTAAAGTTAAATTAATATACTAAGTTTCATATCTCAATAAAAAATACCTATTGAAAACTGTTCTCCTTAACAACCTGATTAATCTATAACCTCTTTACTCCTTTTACCTCTGATTTATCTTTTACTTCTTTGATG
Organism: uncultured Bacteroides sp.; assembly: GCA_902388365.1. GTDB lineage: Bacteria > Bacteroidota > Bacteroidia > Bacteroidales > Bacteroidaceae > Phocaeicola. Next base: position 10,117 of record CABMPB010000016.1, read on the forward strand.
CTGATGGCATAACCGCCTCCGCTTGCTGCATTCAGATTCAGTTTGCTTTTGTTGGTTACTATGCCTTTGCGGATAGTATATGCCTGCGGATTATTCTTCCAGTCAGCATCTTTTGCATCTGCATAAACAGTGGCAATGTATTGCTTGCCCGGTTCCAAGAAATCGAATACCAATTTAGAGGTATGACCCTTGTCGCCTGCAGTACAACCAATGTACCAATCGTTTGTACCTTTTGCTTTACGGGCGATGGTGATATGATCTCCCGGTTCAGCTTCCAAGTATTTAGTTTCGTCCCAGTCTATAGCTACATCTTTAATGAATTGGAAAGCATCCATAAAGCGTTCATAGTTTTCGGGAACATCAGCAGCCATTTGTAACGGGCTGTACATCGTTACATACAGTGCCAGCTGGCGTGCAAGTGTAGAGCGTACTTGTGAATTGTTGGTGAGATTCATCTTGTTGCAATGTGTTTCAAAGATACCCGGTGTGTAATCCATCGGACCGCCTATCAAGCGTGTGAACGGCAGGATGGTGGTGTGGTTTACATTGTTGCCTCCAAATGACTCATATTCAGTACCGCGGGCAGACTCATTACCAATCAGGTTGGGATAAGTGCGGCAGATACCGGTAGGACGTGTTGCTTCGTGGGCATTGACCATGATCTTGTAATCGGCAGCTTTCTTTACTGCATACAGGTAGTGGTTATCCATCCATTGTCCGTAGTGGTGTTCTCCACGTGGAATGATGTTGCCTACATAGCCGCTTTTTACTGAATTATATCCATTGTCTACCATAAATTGATAGGCCTGGTCCATGTGGCGTTCATAGTTACGGACAGAAGCAGAAGTTTCATGGTGCATCATCAGTTTCACTCCTTTGCTTGTTGCGTAGTTCTGAAGTTCTTTCACGTTAAAGTCCGGATAGGGAGTAACAAAATCGAATACATAGTCCTTGCTCTTTCCAAACCAGTCTTCCCAACCTTCGTTCCAGCCTTCTACTAATACCTGGTCAAATCCATGTTCGGCTGCAAAATCAATGTAGCGTTTTACGTTGGCTGTGTTTGCAGAGTGCTTGCCGTTTGGTTTTGTTTTGCTGTAATCTGTTTCTCCCAGTTTTACGCTGGACAGGTCATCTGTATATGCCCATGTGCCTTTACCGGTAATCATGTCCCACCATACGCCGATGTATTTCACCGGTTTGATCCATGAAGTATCTGCAATCTTGCAAGGTTCATTCAGGTTCAGGGTGATGCGTGATGCCAGAATGTTACGTGCATCATCGCTCACGATGACAGTGCGCCAGGGAGAAGTGCAGGAGGTCTGCATATATCCTTTATCACCTTGTGCATCCGGAGTCAGCCATGATTCAAAGACCATATTTTTATCGTCCAGGTTCAGGTGCATACAGGCATAGTCTATCAAGGCTGCTTCGTGCAGATTGATATACAGGCCATTGTCTGTCTTCATCATCAGTGCAGTCTGCACACCGGTCTGTGAGAATGGAGTCTGTGAGGAGTTGGGGGTAATGGCTTTGTTCATCAATCCTCTGATTTCAGACAGGCGGGAGATGGTATAATCATATTCCTGTGTGTCATAATCTCCCGGAATCCAGTAGGCGGTGTGATCGCCTGCCATGGCAAACTGTGAATGTTCTTCCTTAATCACAAAATAATTCAGGTTCTTTTGCTGAGGAAATTCATAACGAAAACCCAAGCCATCATTGAACAGGCGGAAACGGATGATGATGTATCTGTCGTTCGCCGGTTGGTTCAGCGTCACTGCCAATTCATTATAATGATTGCGGATTTCTTTTTCTTCTCCCCATACCGGTTGCCAAGTTTCATCGAATGTGGAGGTTTGTGCATCCTTTATTTCAAAACCATTGTATAGGTTGGTTTTGGCATCCAGTTTATCGGTATCTTTCCGGTCTGTCCATTCAAAGTCGGTTTTAGCTTCTGCGTCTTCCTTCTTTAATTCCAATCCCAGTTTACTTGGCTTGATTACTTCTTTCTGTTTGTAGGTTAATTCATACATAGGTGCGCCTTCTGGATTTAACTGGAAAGTCATTTCCAGATTGCCATCCGGCGAAGTGATTTTCTGCTGTGCATTTGCAATGAACGAGATGCAGAGAAATGCAATAAGCGAAAGATTTCTTTTCATTTTCATATTATCTAATGGTATTAAATTATTAGTTAACGGGTATCCTCACTCTATTTTGTTTCGGATATTGCAAATGTAGCGGTCTTGATACTCCAAATGAGAGACAAGAATAAAAATATAAATGATTTTATCTTGCTTTTTGGTTTATCTGTCTGTAAAACAGTGTGTTACTATATTTGCAATATCTGATAAATATAAGTCCTTGTGAACTCTATTAAAACTCTAAAACCAGTATTCCACGACTACCAAGCGTTAATTCTTTTCCTAGATCAACCTTTGTATTGGTCAGAACATCCTTGGCAGATGCCATAGGTAGGATTTCTTGATAAGGGGTTAGGTCGATGGTTTGTTCTTTATCATTTCCATTCATGAAAACCACTACTGATTTGTTTCCGTATTTGCGTTCATAAGCATAAATCCCTTTGTTGGGAGCGTAGTGTTTCAGTGTACCTTTGGCTATCACTTCATTTCCTTTTCTCCATTGAAGCAGTTTCTGCATGTAGGCGAATGCTTCATTTTGCAACGGAGTGCGGTTGGCTTTCTGGAAGCAATCGCGCGGATCACCATTCCAGCCACCGGGGAAATCACAACGGAGCAAGCCGTCACCGTTTGCTTTATCGGCAGCCATCAGTATTTCTGTTCCATAATAAATCTGGGGGATGCCCCGGGTAGTCAGTAAGAACACCAATGCTTGTTTGTAACGGTTCAGATTCTTGGTATCCTCATCGTTGCGATAAAAGCGGGATGTATCATGGTTGTCCAGGAAGGTAAGCAAATTCTCAGGATCAATGTAAACTATATCTTGTGACAGATAGTCGTACAGGCGGAAAAGCCCTCCGTTCCAATCCGTTGTTTCTTCATCAAAAGCTTTATTCATGTGCTCCATCAATGGGAAGTCCATCACTGTGCGCAGATTGGAGTTTTTAGGATAAGCCAGTTTGCTGTCTTTCTGCCAATATGAAATGAGCACATTGCTATTCAGCCAAGTCTCGCCCACAATGTTGAAATCGGGATATTCTTCGTTTACAGCTTTGCACCAGTGTGCCATCATATCAAAGTCCGCATAGGGGTGTGTATCTTGTCGGATGCCGTTGATACCTGCATATTCTATCCACCAGATGCTGCTCTGAATCAAATAATTGGCAACGTGGCGGTTGCGTTGGTTCAAATCCGGCATAGATTCTGTGAACCAGCCGTCTATAGCTATTTTCTTAGCGTAATCTGATGCGTATGGGTCGGATTGGGTAACCGTTTGGAAAGTGGTTTGTACATAGTTGCCTTTAAAGTTAAACCAATCTTTGGATGGCATATCTTTAAACAGATAGTTCTCACTGCCACAATGGTTAAAGATCATATCCATAACCACCTTCATACCTTTGGCATGTGCTTGGTCCACTAATTTGCGGAATTCTTCATTACTGCCCAGTCTGCGGTCTACCTGATAATAATCGGTAATGGCATAACCGTGGTAAGAGCCTTCTTTCATATCATTTTCCTGTATCGGGTTCAGCCAGATGGCGGTCACTCCCAAATCGGACAGATAATCCAAGTGGTTCTCTATTCCTGTCAAGTCTCCACCATGGCGGGCAAAAGGTTCATTGCGGTCTACTTTGGCTTCCAGCATTCCCGGTACTACATCATTTTCAGGATTGCCGTTGGAGAAGCGGTCCGGCATGATCAGGTAAAGGACATCACCGGAATTGAAACCTTCCACATTAGAGGCACCGGCCTTGCGTTGCTTTATCTCATAGGGAATGACTGTTTGCTTTTTGCCCTGTTTCAGCGTGATATTGAAAGTCTGTGGTGCGGCTTCCGATAAATCCATATATAAGATGAGGTAGTTTGGATTTTCCTGTTTTACTACTTCTTTCAGCATGATGTCTTTAGAAGAGATACTTACATCACTCGACGAAATATGATCGCCATACAATAGAACCTGTAATTCAGGATTCTTCATGTCCGCCCACCAGAAAGCCGGCGCTACTTTTTTGATAATGGCTGCCGACACTGTGTGTTGCAAACCGAGGAGTGCTAGTAATGTCATAACTAAAAATGTTCTTTTCATAATATGTAGAATTTAATGTTATATCCTTCTGTTTCGGATATTGCAAATGTAGGGGTGGAATGAACGGAAAGAGAAACTTGGAATAAAAATATAAGTGCTTCTTTAGAGTATATTGCTGATAATCAATATCTTTATATGCTGGGATCCTAGCGAAAATATAAGTGCTAATGAAAAGATTTTCATAGATTTCCTTCATTCTAATTACTTATATTTATATATTTGTACTATATAACCTAATTCGAAAGATGAAAAATGTAGCCTATTGCCTCTTTTTGTTTTTGTTTGCTTGTGTCACTCCCTCGTTTGCTGATAGAAGTAGCAGTGAAGAAGTGTTGAAAATGCTCGATCAAATTATTGATAGCAAAGAGACCTATCATATTCAGAAGGAAGAAGAAATAAAAAAATTGAAACTTCGCCTTTATCATTCTACGGATAATCAAGAAAAATACGAACTATGCGGTTCTCTATTCTGTGAATATCTGCATTATCAGGCAGATTCCGCCCTCTATTATATTAATGGTAAGTTAAAGATTCTCCCTCTATTGAATCATCCGGAACTGGAAAACGAAATACTTATCAACCGTGCTGAGGTGATGGGAGTGATGGGTATGTATAATGAGGCGTTGGAGCAACTGCAAAAAGTCAATCCTTTGGAGCTGACAAGAGGGGCTTTAGCTTATTACTATCGAACCTATCGTGCCTATTATGGTTGGGTGGCGGATTATACTACCAATGATACGGAAAAGGTGAAGTATCTGAAGAAGACGGACGCCTACCGGGATTCCATTCTGAGTACAACAGATCCTTGTATAGACAGGGATATCGTTTGGGCTGAGAAAATAATTGTAGGGGGCAGGGTGGATTCTGCTCTTGTTATTCTTTCGGAAGCCATGAGGAATGCTCCGGATGAGCGCCAAAAAGGATATATATATTATACGATGTCCGAGGCATATGATATGCGGGAGGATATTCAGCAGGAGATTTATTATTTGGCTTTGACTGCCATTACTGATTTGAAATCATCTATCCGTGAATATGCATCTTTACAGAAACTGGCTCAGTTAATGTATGGAGTGGGGGACTTGGATCGTGCTTATAAGTACCTGAACAGTTCGATGGAGGATGCGGTGGCGTGCAATGCCCGTTTGCGTTTTATTGAGGTGACTCAGTTTTTTCCTATTATAGATAAGGCTTATAAATTGAAAGAGGAGAAAAGCAGGCAAACCGCGCGTACTCTTTTGATCAGTGTCAGTTTGCTTTCATTGTTTTTGATTGCCGCTATTTTCTATCTGTATCGGTGGATGAAGAAGTTGTCCGCTATGCGTCGGGATTTAAGCAAGGCGTATAAGCAGATGCAGACGGTGAACGAGGAATTGGAGCAAACAGGTAAGATTAAGGAGGTATATATTGCCCGTTATTTGGATAGGTGTGTTATTTATTTGGATAAACTGGAAATTTACCGACGTTCTTTGGCTAAATTGGCAATGGCTTCCCGCATAGAGGACTTGTTTAAGGCGATAAAGTCCGAACAGTTTATACGGGACGAGCGGAAGGATTTCTATAATGAGTTTGATAAGTCTTTCCTGGATTTGTTCCCTCATTTTATTTCTTCTTTTAATAATCTGTTAGTAGAGGATGCGAGGATTTATCCTAAATCAGGTGAGTTGTTGACTACGGAGCTGCGCATCTTTGCTTTGATTCGTCTGGGGGTAACGGATAGTAATCGTATTGCCCATTTCTTGGGGTATTCTTTGGCAACGATTTATAATTATAGGAGTAAGATGCGTAATAAGGCGGTGGGAGATAAGGATACTTTTGAGCAGGAAGTGATGAATCTGTAGGCTAATCATAATCGAGAGTAACTTCATCCCCTCTCAAGCTATTCTTTCTACACATCTCGTTAACATTTCCCGTAGGGGCGGATTGAATCCGCCCGAATGCATAAAGCAAATCGTTTTCGGGCAGATTCAATCTGCCCCTACGGTGGATGAAAGCGTTACTGAAAAAGTTAACGAGATGTGTAGAAAGAATAGCTTGAGAGGGGATGAAGTAACTTTCGACTATTAACAAGAAGTTATCTGTCAGTTCCCTATTTCTCTTTAATAACCCCTACACAAGCCGCCCCAATAATCAAAAAGGCTCCTGCCAGCACCAACATATTAACTTCCGGAGCCACATTGCCCGAAGTTGTGAATACCTTTAGCACTACCCCTCCCAAGGATGCCGCCACAATTTGCGGAACACAAATTGTACCATTGAACAACCCCAGATAAGTCCCCATATGCCCACCGGTCAAAGCATTCGTCAATATAGTAAAAGGTAATGCAAGCATGGCCGCCCATGCACAACCTATCAGCACGAAAGAAGCAAATAATGCATACTGATTATGAATAAAGAAGATCGAAATAAATCCGATTCCCCCTACTACCAGGCTCAATGCATAGGCAAACTTACGATTCTTGAAAGTAGGAAGAATCGCCGCCCAAATAACCGAACCGATAGCCTGAACAGCAAAAAGAATTCCCACCCAGTCACCGGCATTCTGATACTGTATGGATTGAGTATCCAGTACCATTCGGGAAACTCCACCAGTCATTGTCTCTATAATCGGCGTATCGAAAACATTCAATGCCACCGTACCATTGGTATAAGTCCACATAAACATGAAGGCTGCCCAACAGAAGAATTGCACCAATCCTACTGTCCAGAATGCCTTAGGCGCTTTAACCAATAGTTTGAACATATTGGTCTTTTCCTTCTTTTCTTCATTGGTAATGCCATGATACTCTGCATATTCCTTCGGCGGAAATTCTTTTACTTTGATTGAAGTATAGATCACGCACAGAATAAGGATCAGTGCACCAATGTAGAAAGAATAAATCACAGAATCCGGTATAACGCCTTTCGGAGCAATATTACTGATGCCGATTGCCGCAAATAGGAAAGGGAAAAGATACCCCGCCAAACTTCCTGCATTGCAAAGAAAACTCTGAATGGAATAGGCCAACCCTTTCTGTTTCTCATTCACCATATCGCCTACCATCATCTTGAACGGCTGCATGGCCATATTGATGGAAGTATCCAGAAACATTAAAGACACCAAACCGAATACCATAGCCGCACTTACCGTCATTCCAAAACTACCGGCATTGGGTAGGAGGCACATCACACAGACTGCAATCAGCGCTCCCACAAACAGATAAGGAATGCGCCGTCCATAGCGGGTCCAGGTGCGGTCGCTCATGGCTCCTATGATAGGTTGGACTATAATTCCTGCCAGTGGCGGAAGAATCCAGAAATAACTCAGGCTATGAGGATCGGCGCCCAAAGTAGAGAAGATGCGGCTGATATTAGCACTTTGCAGTGCATAGGCTATCTGCACGCCAAAGAATCCGAAACTGATATTCCATAGTTTCCAGAAACCTAAATCGGGTATTTTTTTCATGGTATGTATGTTATTGGTTACTGTAGGGGCGGATCCATGTATCCGCCCGATAGCGGTTGGATGTTTTCGGGCAGACACATGGGTCTGCCCCTACGGTGATGTGTTTTCTTAAAATCGTCCTGTAGCGTCAATCATCTCCCTCATCTTGTCGTTGAACTTCTTATTCTTTATCAGTTCCTCCAAAGTGAGGTGCATGCGGTATCTCCAATAATGCCTTGGATTGGCAGGTACGTTGATTCGTTCCCCATTTACATTGGGATTGCGTATCTCCTCATCCATCGACAACCAATCTTGGAAAGAAAGGATGCACAGCAAAGAAGGGCATTCCAAATGCTGGCGCACAATCTCCTCACAAACCCATCCCGGAGCAACGGCGGGTACTTCTCCCCAATGTCCCATCACATGGTTGTAATAACGGCAAGTCTGTTCATAATCTTCTTCCCACCAACCACGTAACGTAGACATATCATGTGTAGAGATAGTACAAACCGAGCGATAAGGATACTCCCATGTATGTCCAAATTCATGTTTCGGATTCTTAGGCATACGTTGGATTTCCAAACTCAATATTTGCAACTGATCCATCACCCAAGGCACACAATCCGGCACCATACCCAGGTCTTCACCACATACCAACATGGAGGTAGACTGTGTGAGGATAGGCAATTTCTTCATTGCTTCCTGATACCAAAACTGATTGTGGCGCTGGTAATAATAATGATTGTACAAACGGTTGAACGCCTCTTTTTCCTCCCAACTCAATATGCTGAAAATGAAATCGTTCTGAACAGCAATTCTGGGGTGATACATGGAAGGATTCTTGCGGTCGGGAACAAATAGTACATTGCTGATCAATGCATAGATTCCTTCGCGCATGTTGATGTTCACATCATCTTGCTTTCCTGCGAACCATGCCTCTACTTTTCGCTGGGTATCATATTCCGGACGCATTTCATAGATGTCATCATGACTATGTTGCAGGAAGGTTTCTTTTACAAAGCCGACCTGTTCGCCAAACATTTGGTTCAGCATCTTTTCGTTAATGAACGGTTTTGTCATGAAATCCTTTTGGAACGGCAGACCGTAACTCTGAATTTCTTCTACGCTCATGGGCAAAGCAGGTACAAACTGTCCCAACAATCCATGTACCGAGTGCGAAGGAATCTCCCAGATGCGGAAGAAACCGAGGATATGGTCAATGCGATAAGCCGTGAAATATTCCGCCATCTTGCGGAAACGTTTCTGCCACCATTGATAGTTATCCTGTTCCATAACATCCCAGTTATAAGTAGGGAAACCCCAGTTCTGCCCGTTCACTGAGAATGCATCGGGTGGAGCGCCTGCTTGTCCGGTCATGTTGAAATAATACGGTTCAATCCATGCTTCCACGCTGTTGCGACTGATGCCGATTGGAATATCTCCTTTAAAGATAATCCCTTTCTCGCGGGCATAGTTCCCGGCATCCAGCAACTGGATGTGGAGGTTATATTGTATATAATAATAAAGGGCAATTTGTTCATAGCAAGGGCTGTCCGGCGTACACAAGGCGGCAATTTCTTCCGCTTTATATTCTTTATGTTCCGGCCATTTGCTGAAATAGGGTGTGCCATACATATCTCTCAGATAGCTGAATGCAGCGTATGGCAGCAGCCAATGCTTGTTTTCTTCAAAGAATTTCTTGAATTCTGCCGAGGCAAGCACTTTCTTTCCGGTTTGTTGGAACATTTGCTTGATGTAGTCGCGCTTCACATTGTTCACTTCCTCATAGTCTATATGGGGCTGTGCGTTCAACTCTTGCTGTTTCTTTTCGAATATTGCCAACGCTTCTTTATCTTTCAGTTTTCCCAGTTGGCTGAGGTCAATATACATGGGGTGGAATGCATAGATGGAGATACTGTTATAAGGATAAGAGTCCATCCATGTGTTGGTAATGGTGGTGTCATTGATCGGCAGGATTTGTATAGCCTGTTGATGGGTGCTTACCGCCCAGTCTATCAGTTTCTTTAAGTCGCCGAAATCACCTACTCCAAAGCTCTTTTCGCTGCGCAGCGAGAATACGGGAATGGCTGTTCCTGCCACTTTGCGGATAGAAGAATTGAAATGCACTTCATTTTCCGGAGTCAGATAGATTTCACCTTTCTTTAATGCAGGGTTGTCCAAGGCACGGTTGCTGTGGGCTTCCCATTCCTTTATCTGCCGGTCTCCTGTGTCATAGGCTACAAACTTATATTCCAATGGAAATTCCAAAGTCGATACATTCAGAGTAATAGTCCATTCATTAGGTTGTATTTCCTCCATCAACACCACCTGCTGCATATCCCAGTTGCCCAGTGCCGGACAATTTCCGCTAATGGCAAGTACTTGATGTTTATGGTGCAGGCAAGGGCATAAAGCGCGGAAAGTAATACTTCCGTCTCCTGAGGCGGCAGCCTTTATAGCGCCTTCGGGTTGATAAATGCCGCTGAATGCGGAACTATATAAATAAGATTCTGCCGGCAAGTCTTTCCAAAAATCATTTAGTATGTAATGACAGTTTTTCTTTTTGCCGGGGCAGAATAAGTGAGCCATTGTGCCGCTTTCCCGGCGGATGCACTGACCGTCACGATATACGCCATAGCGATAGGAGATAGGTACGCCGGCGGGGGCATCCGTCATTTCTGCGCTGCCTTCCCATTGTTCCCCGTTGGGAGTGCTGAGGATGATAGGTTCACTATTGTTTCCGTTCAGCACCACGCCAAGTTCTTCGCCCCATGCCGTACGGTATTCAATCCGAAATGTGAGTTTCATGATTATTTTGAATTAATGGTTTAATGTTCCAAATTTAAGACTTTCCTGCAGAATATCGCCTATGATCTAATTAATTTATAAGAAAAATGAGGGAGTATTGTTCTTGTTTTGTTGTTGGTATTTGATTGTTTTCCCCCATTTCATCGAAAGAAATGGGGGGAGATGTAGCTTTTGATGCTTAAAGGAAAAGGAAGAAAAATATAAATGAATAACATCTCGTAGAAGTTGAATAAAGGCTCCATCCACCGTAGGGGCAGATTGAATCTGCCCGAAAACGATTTACTTTATGCATTACTCCCAAGGCGGTGCCGCTGGTTCGGGCGGATTCAATCCGCCCCTACGGTAAGTGTTAACGAGATGTGCAGAAAGAGTAGACGGGGGCTGAGAAAAATGAAGCCCCAACTCAAAAGAGTCAGGGCTTCCCTCAAATTGTAAGATGTGAGGTTGGATTTATTTATTAAACAATTCGTAATTACGCGTCGATATTTGCATACGTCGCGTTTTTCTCTATGAACTCGCGTCGTGGAGCTACATCATCCCCCATCAACATAGAGAAGATATAATCCACATTTGCGGCATTATCAATAGTTACTTGTTTCAGGATACGAGTTTCAGGATTCATAGTTGTTTCCCAAAGCTGTTCCGGGTTCATTTCACCCAAACCTTTGTATCGCTGGGTATGAATTCCGTTTTCCTGTCCGTCGCCATATCTTTGGATGAAAGCCTGGCGGGCTTCTTCCGTATAACAATATTCGCTTACCTTACCTTTACTACATTTGTACAAAGGAGGATTGGCAATATATAAGTGCCCGTTTTCAATAATCTCCGGCATATAGCGATAGAACAAAGTCATGATAAGGGTGTCGATGTGAGAACCATCGACATCGGCATCGGTCATGATAATCACTTTGTTGTAACGCAACTTGTCGATGTTCGCTTTCTTGCTGTCGTCATCACCTTCCACACCGAAACGGATACCCAGTGCAGTGATGATATTGTTTACTTCATCGCTCTCGAAAGCCTTGTGCCACATCGCTTTTTCCACATTCAGAATCTTACCTCTCAAAGGCAGGATTGCTTGGAAGGCACGGCTACGTCCTTGTTTGGCAGAACCACCTGCCGAGTCACCCTCGACCAGGAACAATTCACATTCTTCCGGATTCTTGCTGGAGCAGTCAGCCAGTTTACCCGGCAGTCCGCCGCCACCCATGGGGCTTTTGCGTTGCACAGATTCGCGGGCTTTGCGGGCAGCAATACGTGCCGTGGCAGCCAGAATCACTTTATCAACAATCTGTTTGGCTTCTTTCGGATGTTCTTCCAGATAGTAGCTAAGTGCTTCACCTACAGCCTGGTTCACAGCGCCACTTACTTCGCTGTTACCCAGCTTGGTCTTGGTCTGTCCTTCAAATTGCGGTTCGGCTACCTTCACTGAAATAACGGCAATCAATCCTTCGCGGAAGTCTTCTCCCGAGATCTCTACTTTTGCCTTTTCCAGTGCCTTGGTATCTTCTGCATATTTTTTCAGTACACGAGTCAGGGCGCTACGGAAACCGGCTTCGTGCGTACCACCTTCTATGGTATTGATATTGTTTACATAGGAATGCAGGCTTTCACGATAACCGGTGTTATACATGATAGCGCACTCTATGGGAGTACTGTTCTTCTCGGTATTCAGATAAATCACGTCGTTAATCAACGCATCATTGTTGCGGTTCAAGAAGCGGACAAATTCTTTCACACCTTCGTCCGAGTGGAAGATTTCTTTCTTGAAACTGCCATCTTCTTCCATCATGCGGCGGTCAGTCAACGAAATAGTAATACCTTTGTTCAGGTAAGCCAGTTCGCGCATACGTGCCTGCAGAATGTCGAATTTGTATTCTGTGACAGTGAAGATCGTATCATCCGGCCAGAAAGTCTGTTTCGTTCCGGTAATATCGGCTGTTCCCACTTCTTTTACAGAGTACAACGGATGTCCGCATTCGTATTCCTGCTGGTAAATTTTGCCGTTACGGAATACCTGCGTAGTCATGTGCTTGGACAGGGCGTTCACACAAGACACACCCACACCGTGCAAACCGCCGGATACCTTATAAGACCCTTTGTCGAATTTACCTCCGGCATGCAATACGGTCATTACAACTTCCAATGCAGATTTCTTTTCTTTTTCATGGTAGTCTACAGGGATACCACGGCCATTATCTTGTACCGTAATAGAGTTATCTTCGTTGATGGTAACTTCTATATGATCACAATAACCGGCTAATGCCTCGTCGATAGAGTTGTCCACAACTTCATAAACCAAGTGGTGCAATCCCTTCTCGCTGATGTCTCCGATATACATGGCGGGGCGCTTGCGTACAGCCTCCAAACCTTCCAGAACCTGAATGTTACTGGCCGAGTATTCGTTCCCGCCGTTTATCATTTCTTCTTCAGTCATGTTTAATACGATTATCTTAATTTTTTAGCTTTCAAAGATACGAAAAAATGCTGAGATGGATAGTTTTTACGGCCTAAAAAACGTAAAAAAGAGAGCGTCTTGCCGTTTTATAACCACATAGTTACAGGGCAAGTCTGTTTTTCGTAGGCGCGGGTTATCCAATAACACTTTTATCCACCGTAGGGGCGGGCAAACCCCGCCCCTACGGTAAATGTGAGGCTAGCGCGATGGTTTATAAAGTAGGAATACCCCTAAAAGACAAAAGGCCGGATTAAAAAATCCAGCCTATTTTATCTTTTAGTTTAAGACTATGCTTAAGCGAGTTTGCTAATGTAAGCAGCCAATTTTGACTTCAAGTTAGCAGCTTTGTTCTTGTGAATGATATTGGTTTTAGCAAGCTTATCCAACATCTTCTGAACGCCCGGATACATTGCAACAGCTTCTGCTTTGTCAGTAGTTGCACGAAGTTTTTTAACAGCGTTACGCATAGTTTTAGCGTAGTATCTGTTATGAAGTCTTCTCTTCTCTTCCTGTCTGATTCTCTTTACTGATGATTTGTGATTTGCCATTTCGACTAATCTTTAATTTTGTTCTTTATTATTTTTATTTTGTAGCCCGTGGGGGAATCGAACCCCCCTTTCAAGAATGAAAATCTTGCGTCCTAACCGATAGACGAACGGGCCAAGCCTTGATTGTCGCCGAGCCTTAGCTTGGCATGCTTTCGGAGAGTGTTTTTCTCTTTTGCGGTTGCAAAGGTAGGAACTCTTTTTGAATTGGCAAAACATTCTAGCTTTTTTTTTTAGAAATGTATGCATTTTCATCTAAAAACCTTATTTTTGTGGGTATTAAAGTTGCTATCACTATTAAATTATGCTTCAAAAGACAGTAGGAATTGTGCTTCATACCTTAAAATATAACGATACCTCGAACATCGTTGATATTTATACGCGCGAGAACGGACGTGCTTCCTTCCTCGTTCCCCTTCCCCGTTCACGCAAGTCGGCGGTGAAGGCGGTGCTTTTCCAACCCTTGTCCATGATTGAGTTTGAGGCAGACTATCGACCGATGGCAACTTTGTATCGTATCAAGGAGGCAAAATCGTGGTATCCTTTCCGCACCTTGCCTTATGATCCTTATAAATCTTCCATTGCCATGTTCCTGGCAGAATTTCTTTACCGTGCTTTGCGCGAGGAGGCGGAGAATGAGCCGTTGTTTGCCTATCTGGAGCATTCCATTCATTGGCTGGATGAGTGTGAGGCGAACTTTTCCAACTTCCATTTGGTCTTTCTGATGCGTTTCTCGCGCTTCCTTGGTCTGTACCCCAACACGGATGATTATAGCCGGGGATGTTTCTTTGATATGATGAATGCCTGTTTTACCCCTTTGCAGCCTTCGCACAGCGCATTTTTAAAGCCCGAAGAAGCCTCGCACATCAACTTGCTGATGCGTATGAATTATGAAACGATGTATCTTTTCGCCATGAGCCGTGCGGAGCGCAACCGTTGCTTGACGATTATCAATGACTACTATCGCCTGCACCTGCCTGATTTTCCGGTCCTAAAGTCGCTGGATGTGCTGAAAGAGCTGTTTGCATAAGGTGATTTTTATTTCGCTACTTTATATATTGTAATAAAAAAATGCCGATTCAAGAAAGAAGGGGATAAAAAAGGAAGGAATGTACTTAATCTGCTGTATATTAAATACTTATACTAATTATGAAGTGCCTTAATCGGTAAATCTCTTACTAGGAGATATACTATTTTTGTGCAAAAATAAGCAAAGTTTTGAGAACTAGGACATTTTTCCTCAAAAAAAATAGCTTTTTCTTTAAAAAACCTCTTTTCTACTACTTCACTTCGCTATTTATTGGTTGATAAAATCAATGATAATAAGCTAATAATGAGAATATTGTATGCCTGAAGTAGATCTCCTAGTAAGAGATCTACAAAAAACTGCTGTGAAAAGCTATATATAATAAGGTATATTCTTCTCTACAGCGAACCAAATAACTAGAGAATAAAGAAAAGATAAATAAGATATGGAATATCTGTTTTTGAAACGCAAGAAAACAACGGCTACTTCTGGAAGACAAAAAACTCTTCTTTTCAAGGCTGCCGAACGTCACTGGAAGAAACAGTTTTCTGACCGGGAAAGTGATGGACGCAAAGTGGATTGCGATATATATAAAGGTATTCTGTATCAACTGGAGATACGCCAAGCATTTCTGGACTCTAAATTATCATTGAAAAAACTAAGCGAAATGATTGATACAAATCAGACTTACCTATCGAATGTTGTAAATCGCTACTTTGGTTGCAACCTGAAGGAATTAGTGAACCGTTACCGTGTGGAATACGCCAAGGAATTGCTTTGTGCCGGAGGTTGTTCTCTGGAAGTACTGCCAAAGCGTTGTGGTTTTGCTTCTAAAAGTCCGTTTTATGTCGCATTCAGTAAGATTGTCGGAGTTTCTCCTTTGCGCTACTTGTCGCAGGTGCAGAAAAAGGCTGAATCTATGACTGGTAAATCAGATAACTTGCTCATAATCAACTCAAATATGTATAACCAATTTTAGTTTTTTAAATTTATAAATTTAAAGTTTTTCTATTATGAACAAAAAATTTTTAAGTGCAGTCCTGTTCGGAGCCTTAATGGTTACCTCGACAGGAACGTTTGTATCTTGTAAAGATTACGATGACGACATTGATCAGATCAATAAGGAACTGACCGATATCAAGTCAGCTATCTCAGAGTTGCAGACGAAAGTAGGTGCTGGTAAATTCGTTACCAACATCGCAAAGGAAGGTGACGGGATTAAGATCACCTGGAATGATAACACTACCAACACCATTGAAACGATCAAAGGTGACAAGGGTGATAAAACTCTTGTAACTATCGTTGACGGTTATTGGGCATTTGATGGTGTTAAGTCAGATTATCCTGCCAAGGGTGATAAAGGTGAAGACGGTGCTGCCGCTGCTGCCGGTCATGATGCTAAAATTAGCGAAGACGGTTACTGGATGGTATGGGATGCTACTCAGAACAACGGTACTGGTGCATATGTAAAGACTGAATACATTGCCGGTGGTGCTACTGCTGTAGCCGGAGAACATGGATGGACTATTAATGTCAGAGATGATAAGGGTCAAATGCAGTCTATCTATATTCCTAATAGTGCTGACTTGGTAAGTATTGAAGCTGCCAAAGGTGAAACAGGTTTCTCATATAATATCTACTATGGTATTTTGAAAACTGCTAAGGATTGGAAAGGTGCTAAAGCGGTTGACGGAAAGATGGAAGCTGGTATGTATCCTACTTTAGATCGTAATGTAGATGTATTATTGAATCCGGTTAGTGTAGATGCTACTGCTTATAGGTTTGACTTCAGAGGTTCTGATAACAAAGAGCTTTGGGGATTGAAATTTGGGGATATCGTTCCTTATTCTAGTGCAAAATTGACTAGAGCAGCTTCATCTGCCAGTGGCTTATGGACATTACCTCGTATCATTCAAAGAGTGACTTTGGAAAATTATCAGGATAGACCTGATTACGTAACTCAGTTTAAGAGTAATGACGGTCAGTATTATGCATTTGCAATGAATGCTGTATCTAAAGATGATGACTCAAAGGTTGTCAAATCACAATATCTATATAAATTCACTCCATATAATGTAAGTTCTGTAGATGAGTTGAAAGGCTCTTTCACAAAGAAAAACTATACTTGGAATGTTGCTCATAAACCTAATTTTGCAGCATCTTGGAAAAGTGGTAATACAACTGTTACAGGACAGGTTATTGAGGCCGATTCTGCCTTGATATATGACTATTGGTTGGAAATAGACAGGGATCAGATGTCTCAAACCACGGTAGACAAATATGGCCTTGAAATTGTGAATGACAAATACGAGTTCATTGCTAAAAATGCTGCTGCTGTCGATAACTCAATTTATCTTAAGTTCCATTATATCCTGATTAATGGTAATGAAGGCGTAAAGGCTATCGAAGCTACTATTATTGAAAAAGACATTGAAGTGGCAAGCAGTAATATTGGTTCTATAAATGCGAAATTCAATGCCGAAAAACTTACTTTGACAGGTAAAGAAGCATTGCCGGTTAACCTTAATGGTAAATATGTATATAGTGCAGAAGTTCTTTCATTTGATTTAGCCGAAAAACTGGGTGCAAACAAAGACCAATGGATTGATGCTATGTATAAAGGATTGAAGGACAAGGTGTCTAATAAAGATAAGTCTGATTTCTTAAAAGATGCTGCAATATTGACTGGAGGTGATCCTATCAATAATGTTACTTACAATGCAGGTTTATTGAACAACTTTGTTTACTTTGACTATGTTGACAAAGATGGTAAGTCTTGTATCTACAACACAGATAAAGAAGACAACACTAAACTTCTTAGCCGTATTGAATCAATTGCAGGTCTGAAAGTTTACTTTATTGCCGGTACTTACAAACAGAATGCAATCGTAAATAACGCTCCTGTACAAGCTCCATATTATACAGAAGATGGAACGGCGAACTGGGATTCTTGGAATAATGGTTATGCACTGCCATTAGACAATGCATTCAGAGTTCAGTTGTTTACAAGTAAGGAACAGCAGACTGTTGCGGCTCTTGACTTCTCATTTGAATTGACTATGCCAGATAATTGTCCGATCAAGCGTGAAACTGTTGGTAACCAAACTTCTAAGTGGAATGATAAACAGAATGCTTTGACTATCTATGGTCAGAAATATGGTGATCTGGTTAATGTGGATATGCGTGATGCCTTTGTTGGTGCATTTAAATTAAAAGATGCTGAGAAAACAGAGTATTATAACTACGCTCATGCTTATGGTGAAATGAAGCCGGAAGCTGAATGGTATAAGATTACTTGGTCACCTGTAACAACAAGTCCTATAGATGAGGCTGTGTTTATTGACATGAATCTGATGTCGCGTAGGGTGCTTGCAACTACTTTGGGAGAAATCGCAAATACTGCTGAATACGCTAAATGGAATACTTATGGTAATATTGCAGGTGTATTTGCTATGAACGGTCTGAAGGCATCAGAAAATCGTCCGACTTATAAGACAGAAGCTGTTGAATATGACCATTTTGGTGTTTATCGTGAAGGGTTGAGCAACTTCACAGTGAAGTTCGCCAGCAAGGTTGAAGATTCTCAGAAGGCAGGCTTGAATAGCGGTTTGGATTTGAAGGAAGCTGCAACTATTGAAGCTAAGGCTGTTTATAAAGCAGATAAAGTTACAGTTGACTATTATACATTCTCTGTATCAAATGCAACCTTCACTATGACAGATGCATTTGATAATGCTTACTATCTATTTGATAATGGAACTGTAGTACGTGCCGGATTGCATATTAAATTGAATGAAGCTACTCAAGGAATCATTTCAAGGGATATCGAAAAAGAATACTTTGGTTTGTATCCTATAGTAAGAGTTGATGATAAGATTGTATTTACATCTTTGCCTGCTATTGTTCCTGCTGATGCTGCTGCTACTCCTGTTGAAGTTGAATTCATTCAAAGTGCTGATAAAGCTTACACGACAGGTATGACATTTAAGATCCCTGGTGCTGAAGGTCAGTATGCTAACGATAAAAAGTTTGAAATCACTTTCAATGTAACAGATGTATTCGGAACTGTTAAGCCATTTACATTCTATGCTAGAACTGTAAATGTAGCTATCGGTAATGATAACAAGCCTGTTGGTGAATAAAGATTGACCAGTCTTATTTATTCGACAGTGATTTAAAACAGTGAGGGTAAGCCTCTTCTTTAAGGAGGAGGCAACCTCTACTGGAATTATAAAAATGGGGAGAGAAATTCTTTCAGAAATGGAAGAGTTCTCTCCCTATTTTTTCGGTATTAAAGTACCTTGCGCTTTCATTTAGGATGAACTAGGCTCACTGGATATTTCTTGGGGGTAAATTCGTAGCATTACTTATGGCGGATTCAACATTAGCGGCTTTAGTCTGGGTCATGTTACTAAATGATATATATCTTCCACCTATAACATTACTAATCTTCCACCCATAACATTAGTAATGTGTCACTGCAAACATTAGTAACATGTTGCTGCATAGAATCCGTTTTTTACTTCCTAAAGAAAGTTTACCGAAGCCCCTTTCACACAAAAGTGCTGATGTACAGACGGTTTCAACACCAGTAAAATGAAAAAGAAGATGAGGTGCTTTTGAGGGGAAGGCTATAAATTCATGAAGCCTGCTTCGTGGAGCAACTAAGTTAACTTCATAGACTAACTAAGTTAACTTCATTCCCCTATGAACCTAGGTTCATTGAAAACCATAATTATCTCCTGCATCAATCACTTCACCACACCTGCTGACACTTGTGATAAAGCCTGCAGATAATAGGATGATAGGTAGCGCTTTACAGTTAAACCCGTTATGGGAAACTATATGTTTATGAAAAGAACTGTAGCAGCCTCATCGTCAGAAACAGAAGCTATATTGTGTAAACTGTTGTTGATTAAAATGATAAAGTAAGGAGAATACGGACGAATTGCACAGCAAAAGTGCAGAAAACTATAATTTTCTGCACTTTTGCTGTGCAATTATCGTATATTTGTTCAAGCATACTTAATGACTATGGACAGATTATATGAAAGTTTCAACAAATTATTGAAAGCGACAAGTACAGACTTTGTTCGCTACAAGTACGTGGAGATTGATTGGAGCAGTCGCATGCTGGGGCTTGTGGGTCCGCGAGGCGTAGGTAAGACAACGATGTTTTTGCAATATATCAAGCAGAACTTGAAACTGAATGATACGCTGTATGTGTCGGCGGACAATATGTTTTTTGCTGATAATTCCTTAATTGATCTTGCAGATCGGTTTAGCAAACAAGGAGGCAGGCATTTATTTATCGATGAAATACATAAGTACCTTAATTGGGCGCGCGAATTGAAACAAATCTTTGATTCATATCCGGACATGCAAGTGCTTTTTACCGGTTCTTCTATTCTGGATATTTATAAAGGTGTATCAGACTTAAGTCGACGTGCACCTATTTATGAAATGCAAGGACTTTCTTTTCGGGAGTATCTGAGTATGTTTCATCAAATTCATGTGCCACGCTATACATTAGATGAAATATTGGAACATCGTGTAGAGATTCCCGATGTATCTCATCCGCTCCCACTATTTATGGAATATTTGCGTCACGGTTATTATCCGTTCAGCAAAGATGTAGCTTTTGATATAGAGCTGGAGCAGGTGATTAACCAAACAATGGAAAACGATATTCCACAATATGCCAATATGAATGCTTCTACCGGGCGTAAACTGAAACAACTGTTGGCCGTGATTTCCAAAAGCGTTCCCTTTAAACCTGTTATGCAGAAATTGGCGGACATAATAGGTGTGAGCCGAAATTATTTGGGAGACTATCTGCTCTACATGGAGAAAGCCGGAATGATTTCTCAAGTTCGCGATGATACGGGAGGTATCAGAGGATTGGGGAAAGTGGAAAAGATATACTTGGATAATACTAATCTGATCTATGCTTTAGGGCGAGAAAACTCGGATATAGGAAATATCCGTGAAACCTTTTTCTATAATCAAATGCGTGTGGAACAGGAAGTTATATCTTCCAGGATCTCTGACTTCCAGATAGGAGGGCGGACTTTTGAAATAGGAGGAAAGAACAAAGGGCAACAACAGATATCCACTGCGAAAGAAGGATATGTGGTGAAAGATGATATCGAAACAGGATATGGCAATGTGGTTCCGCTTTGGAATTTTGGAATGAATTATTAAACCATGACAAAAAAGAACTTGGTGCTTTAAGTTAAAGGAATTTGTCATTCTGAGCTTTGCGAAGAATCTGTAGACACAGAGTAGATGTAAACAGATCCTTCACATTTGTTCAGGATGACAAAATGATAGCTTATCTCAGCTTGTTAAAATTGAATATTATCCCAGCAATTCCTTAACCTTTGCAGAGATAGCACGACCTTCTGCCTTACCGGCCAATTTCTTGGTAGCAGCGCCCATCACCTTGCCCATATCTTGCGGACCTGCAGCACCTACTTCGGCAATGATTTCTTTCAAGGCAGCTTCCAGTTCTTCTGCACCCATCTGCTTGGGCAGGTATGCTTCAATCACGGCAACTTGAGCCAATTCTCCTTCTGCCAGATCTGCACGGCCTTGTCCTTCATAAATAGCGGCTGAATCCTTGCCTTGTTTTACTAACTTCTGCATGATCTTCAATGCAGCATCGTCAGTCAAAGTATCATTGGCTCCCGGAGCTGTTTTTGCTTCAAGGAAAAACTTCTTGATGTTACGCAGGGTTTCCAGTTTCACTTTGTCTTTAGCCTTCATGGCCTCTTTGATATCGTTGCTGATTACGTCAAATAAATCCATAGTTTTCTATATTTAAATTGTTAAAAAGTTATTGTTATACCTCCGTTCTCCGCATCGTTGTTGCTGAAAGTCTCTTCTTCTTCGGCTACTGCTTTGGATTGGATGCTTTCCAGTATCGTCTTGGTGCGCTGATAGGTGGGAGTGGTTTCTACCATGCTGATAATATCGTCATTATCCAAGTCTTCCAGGCTGAAGATGTAGATGTTATGGCGTTTCTTCTTGTTACTGTTCTTAAAGGTGTCCTTGCCGTAGTAGTCTCCGCGGCGTTCATCTCTGCGCTGTTCTTCTTCCTCCTGTTCTTCCAGTTTCTTTTGTTCCTCTATGGTGCGTTTGTTGAGCATGCTGTCCATACCCGGCACATCTTTGATGCCGAAACCGGTTGCCAGTACGGTGAATTTCACTTGGTCTTCCAGTGATTCGTCAATGTACAGACCCCATTTGGTTTCTACGTCTTTACCGAATTTGCTCATGAAGTCGTGCACTTCGTTCATTTCCTCCATCATCAGTTCGCTCTTGGTGCTGAACGAGATGTTGAACAGGATTTTCTTGGAATTGAAAATGTCATTGTTATTCAGCAATGGAGAGTGCAGAGCGTCGTTGATGGCTTGGCTCACGCGGCTCTCGCCCTTGCCGTAGCCGGTACTCATGATGGCAACGCCACCGTCTTTCAATACGGTCTTCACATCATTGAAGTCCAGATTGATGGTACCGCGGATAGTAATGATTTCGGCTATACTCTTGGCTGCGATAGACAAGGTGTCATCCGCCTTGCCAAATGCGTTCATTACACTGAAATCAGAATAGATGTCGCGCAGGCGTTCATTATTGATAACCAGCAAGGCGTCCACATGATTGCTCATCTGTTCCACACCGTCCAATGCCTGGTCTATCTTCCGGTTGCCTTCGAACAGGAAGGGGATAGTGACAATACCTACGGTGAGAATATCCATATCTTTAGCCGTCTTGGCAATGATAGGAGCAGCACCGGTTCCGGTTCCTCCACCCATTCCGGCGGTGATAAATACCATTTTGCAGCCATCGTTCAGCATACCTTTTACATCTTCTATGCTTTCTTCGGCGGCTTCGCGTGCACGTGCCGGACGGTTTCCGGCTCCCAGTCCTTCTTTTCCCAGTTGCAACTTCACGGGGACGGGGGATTCGGCCAACGCCTGGTTATCTGTATTGCACACCACAAATGTTACATCGTGTATACCTTCTTTGTACATATGATTTACGGCATTGCCGCCGCCACCTCCCACACCGATTACTTTAATGATAGTCGGGTTTTCTGCCGGGAAATCGAATGGCATTATAGTTTCATCAGACATAATTGCTTCTATATATAAGGTGATGTAATTCGTTTATTTATTATTCTTCCAGAATCTTGCCAAACAGTTCGGTCAGTTTCTTGATCGGGCTGTTCTCGTCTTTCAGCTTCTTAATTTCTTTCTCCAATTCCTGTATTTGGTTCTGTTTCTCTGTTACTCCCAAATCGCGTGCCTTGGATAGTTGTGACAACGCATTCTTATATTTACCTGCTTCTTTCAGCTCTTTAGCACTCTTTATCAGATTGTCACAAGTAATTTTCCGTTGCTTTTCCGCTTCTTCGGCTTCTTTGGCGGCTGCGGCTGCACGGGCTGCGGCTTCTTTTTCTCTTATTCGTTTTGCTTCGGCGCTTTCTCCGTTTTCATCGAAAAGAGGTGGTTGTACCGGTTTTACAGGTTCTTTGGGGCGTTCGGGTTGTGCGCAGTTCTCTTTGCCGGTTGCCAATAGGGCAATGGTAGTGTTTTGCGTACCGTCTTTCTTTAGTTCCAAACCGCCGCGCAGACTCAACTGGCTTTCTTTTGCCATTCTTACCTTGTCCACTTTGGTGCGGTTGGTGAAGGCTTCTTCCATATTTTTCAGGTTGGCGGCTCCACCGGTGATGATGGCTCCTGCCAGCAACTTGTCTTCGTAGCCCGAAAGAACGATCTGATTCCATACATTTGCCAATATTTCGTTGACACGCGCTTCTACGATGTCTTCCAGCAGGTGTGCTTCAATGCTACACTTCCCATCCAGTGAATAAGTAGAGTTATCGTCTCCTTCTTCTGATGGTTCGGCATAGGCATTGCCATATCTCTTTTTCAGTTCTTCGGCATCTTCTTCCTCTATTTGCTGGCTGCAAATGTCTTTGGTAATGTTGCTGCCGCCCAATGGGATAACTGCCAGGTGGCGAAGTATGTTGTTTTTATAAACCGATACGGTTGTAGTATCTGCACCAAAGTCTATAAACATACAGCCGGAACGTTTCTCACTGTTGGTTAGTACGGCATTTGCCAGTGCCAGTGGTGAGATAATATAGTCGGCTATCTCAATGCCTGCCTGCTTAAAGCATTTGTCTATGTTCTGCTTTACGCTGCTGCGGGCAATGATGTTGAGGAAACGTCCTTCTATGTGGTCGCTGGGTACACCCACAGGGTCGGCAAGCAGGTTGATGCCTACCTTGTATTCTTGTGGTGCCACTTCCAGTATTTCCTGGTCTATGATGGGTACTTCGCGGTTGCTGTCCATGATGGAGTCTATCAACTCCTGCGAAATCTTGGTTTCTTCTTCCAAGTGGCGTACCTCCGTGTTGCGGATGGTGCGGAGGGATTGTCCTCCGATGCCCACATATACCTTTCCGATAGAAGCCTTTAACGTCGATTCCAGTTTCTTGATAATCGAAGTAAGGCTCTGTGCGGTCTTGTCCAGATTGTAAATCACTCCCTTGCGGATAAAATCCGAAGAGTTCTCGCTGGCGAGGGCCAGCACTTGTATGCTTCCGTCCGCATGTTTCTTTCCCGCAATGCCTGTTATCTTGGACGATCCCAGTTCTATTGCTACAATAAAATCTGTTGCTGCCATATCTTACTTCTCTTTTTTGGTACAAATAATCTGGTTATTAAATTCCAGGCTGATGCGGCTGTATTTGTTCCAGCCCACTTGGTTCAGCCCTTTTTCATAAAATGTTCTCAGTCTTTCAAACTTTTCCTCATAGCCTCCCGGTTTTCCCAGGAAAATGATGTGTTCGCCTACCCGTGGGACTAACTCCAATTCTTTGGTTTGAGTTACGTTGATTTGCTCAATCTGAGCATCCCATAGCGGATGGCTTTGCAGAAAGACTCCTAACTTATATAATTCCTTGGTGGCAAAATCACGGTCCACGTATCCTGTAACAACAGCTACGTGTGCCGAACTGTTGGGTATCGGCATGATTTTTCCTTTATTATCTATGTAATAGTTATCTCCGTTACTTGCCATTACCCTCAGGATGGGTAGGCGTTGAGTGACTTCGATACCTATTTTGCACCCCGGCGTGCGATAACATTCCACGTTTTCAATCAAGGGATGTTGGCTTAGTTCGTCTTCCAGCAACCGGGTGTTGATGTCTCCCATCTTTTTCCCTACAGGAGAAAGCTTCTTGCTGTTCAGCATGCGGAGCACCTCATTTTGGCTGATGAAACCGTGGTCTATACTGTCTTTGATAATCAATTCCATACCCTTGCAAACCTGGTCGGCAGGCTTGGTATTGAAAGCGGTAACGGCTACCACGAGGTAAGCGATTATCAGCAACAAGAACAGGAGTATGAAAATTCTCTTTATCATTGTTTATTCAGTAATTCGCAGATTTGAGGGACATAGTTGTCTATGTCTCCCGCACCCAGGGTGATTAATACTTCTATCTCTTTTTTACTTAGCAAGTCCAGCAGTTCTTCTTTCTTGCACATGCTTTTCCCGATGCCCGGACGCAGGTTGTCGTAAATCAGTTTGCTGGTTACGCCGGGAATGGGTTGTTCACGTGCCGGATAGATGTCTATCAGGATCACTTCATCCAGCAGCGACAAGCTATCGGCAAAGTCCTTGTAGAAATCACGGGTACGTGTATAAAGATGAGGCTGGAAAACAGCGGTCAACTTTTTATCTTGGTAAAGGGCGCGCATGGAGAGAATGCTTTGTTTGATCTCTGACGGATGATGGGCGTAATCGCTTAGGAAAACCACCTTATCATTCTTTATCTTGAAATCAAAGCGGCGGTCTACTCCACGGAAACTTGCCATACCTTGCCTTATTTCTTCCTGGCTGACGCCACTCATCTGTGCCAATGCCATGGCGGCTACTCCGTTCTCTATGTTTATGCTGACGGGAACTCCCAACTGAATATCCTTGATATTACCCAATGGGGATACATAGTCGAAGAATATCTCACCATTTCCGATGCGGATATTCTCGGCGTGGAAGTCTCCTTCTTCTTTAGAATAGGTGTATAGTTTCACTCCTTCCTGCAAGGTGGGTTGCAGCTCAATGCCTTTACGCATAATCAATGCACCGCCGGGACGGATCAGTGAAGTATATTTGCGGAAACTTTCCAGATAGGCTTCTTTGGTTCCGTAGATGTCCAAGTGATCGGGATCTGTTGCCGTAATCACAGATATATAAGGAGAGAGCCAGTGGAAGGAACGGTCGAACTCATCGGCCTCAATAACGATGTATTCGCTACTGTCTGATAACAGCAGGTTGGTGCCATAGTTCTTTGAGATTCCCCCCAGGAAGGCGTTGCAACCTACATGGGATTGATGCAGCAAATGGGCGGTCATGGTAGAGGTTGTTGTCTTGCCATGAGTGCCTGCTACGCAAAGTCCTTTGCCTGCATGGGTCAGCATACCCAGTACTTGTGAGCGTTTTTGTATCTCGAAACCGTTTTCACGGAAATAAGTAAACTCTTTATGTGTTTCGGAGATGGCCGGGGTGTAGACAACCAGTGTGGTTGCCGCATTACGGAAGTCGGCGGGTATCAATGCCTCGTCTTCTTCGTAGTGGATGGCTGCTCCTTCTTCTATCAGTTTCTCGGTCAGTTCACTGGGAGTGCGGTCATAGCCGCCTACCTTCTTGCCGTTTGACAGGAAGTAACGTACCAAGGCACTCATGCCGATGCCGCCGGCACCGATAAAGTAAACTGATGTCAATGTGTTAACGTCCATTTTCTTTTCTGTATTTATCAGCTAGTTTATACACCTCCCGGGCTATGATATTAGCTGAGTCGGTAAAAGCTAATTGGGCTATATTCGTACTTAAATTCTTTAGAATTTCAGGTTGTTTTACGGTTTCAATGGCTTTACTCAACAAGGCTTCCTTGGCGGCAGCGTCTTTGATGTAAAGAGCTGCGTTCTTGTTGACTAACGCCAATGCGTTTTTGGTCTGATGATCCTCGGCTACATTGGGCGAAGGTACCAGGATGACCGGCTTTTGCAACAGGCAGAATTCTGAAATAGAACCTGCACCGGCGCGGCTGATGACCAGATCGGCTGCACTATAGGCAGCAGCCATGTCACTGATAAAGTCGGTTACATGAAGCATGGGCAGTTCGCCGAAGGCTGCAACGGCGGCACGGGCTTCATTAATGTATATCTTTCCGGTCTGCCAGATAAACTGTACACCGGAGTTCTTGATTGGTTCCAATCCCTGCATTACGCATTGGTTGATGGTGCGTGCCCCCAGACTTCCACCTACAATGAGGATTGTTTTCTTGGAAGGGTCCAGTCCGAAAGAGCGGATAGCATCTTCCCGGCTGATGTTATGGTTGCGCAATCCTTGGCGTACCGGATTTCCGGTGAGGATTATTTTATCTTTTTCAAAGAATCGTTCCATACCGTCATAAGCCACACATATCTTGCATGCTTTCTTTGCCAGCAGTTTGTTGGTGACTCCGGCATACGAGTTCTGCTCCTGTATCAAGGTAGGAATACCCATCATTCCCGCCACTTTCAAAGTGGGACCGCTGGCATAACCGCCTACGCCTACCGCTGCATGCGGTTTAAAATCCTGAATGATTTTGCGCGCTTTCCATTGGCTCTTTGCCAGTTTATAAAGTACGGAAACGTTCTTGAACAGGTTCTTTCGGTCGAAACCTGCCACGGGCAGTCCTTTTATGGGGTATCCGGCAGCAGGAACACGCTGCATCTCCATTCTGCCTTCGGCGCCTACAAACAGGATTTCCGCTTCGGGATATTGCTCCTTGATGGCGTTGGCAATGGAAACGGCGGGGAAAATATGTCCCCCGGTTCCTCCTCCGCTGATGATGATTCTTAAATTTTCTTCCATAATTCCTTTCCAGTTGAATTATTCGCAAAAGTATAAATAATACTTTTAAAATGAATGGTTTATACTATATTTCTTCTTCCTTTACCTTAACCGTTTCTACTTCTTCCAAAGCAACATCTTCACTTATTCTGGCAGTTTCGGGCGGTAATTGGGCAAAAACTTCTTGCATGACCGATACCATTTCTTGGCGGCGCTCTGCTTTAGCTGCCAGTTCGGCTTCTTCCAATGCTTGCTGTTCGGCGGCTTTCTGTTCTTCCTTTTCGGCTACGTAGCGGCTTACGCTAAGTATCATACCGATGTAGGCGCAGTTAATAAGGGTGGAAGTACCTCCTTTACTGATAAGCGGCAACGGCTGTCCGGTGACCGGGAACAATCCTACGGCTACCATCATGTTGAGCATAGCCTGTGATACCAGCAACAGGGCAATACCCATCACCAGGAAGGCGGGGAAACTTTTCTCGCTTCGGCGGGCTATCTTCCCTGCACGCATCAGTAGCCATATGTAGAGGATAACTACAAAAGCTCCTCCCAGTAGCCCGAGTTCTTCAATGACAATCGCAAAAATAAAATCCGAGAATGCCTGCGACAAGAAGTCACGTTGCACACTGTTACCCGGCATCTTTCCTATGACATTGCTGGAAGCAATGGCGATATTGGCGTGTGCTATCTGGGCATCCTTATCTATATCATATTTTTCGGCAGGAACAGCTTCTTTATCTTCAAAGAATCCTTTGATACGGTTCTGCCAGGTTTCTACACGGTGCATCATGGGCACTTGGCTCAACTTCTGCGTAGGCATAGCCATCACCACACTCACAAAAAGAACTACGACAACCCCCACTGTACCCAGCAACTTTGCCAGTTGTTTCCAAGGCACTCTGCCGATGACCATCATCAGGAAAACAACCCCGAACAGCAATGCTGCCGTAGAACCATTCTCGGGAGCTATCAGTACAAAGACAATTCCCGTGATCCACATAATGTATTTAAATGCTTTCGGATTGGCATTGTCTTCTTCCTGGAATTTGGACAGGATGAAAGCGGTGACAATGATAACAGCCATTTTTGCCAACTCGGAAGGCTGGAACTGAATGCCGAAGAACGTCATCCAACGGGCGGCACCATTGACACGGTCTCCGGTTAATAATCCCATTCCCATTACGAATACCAGCAATACGGCTGATATGGGTAACAGGAAGAAGGGGAGCACCCTGAACCACTTGCAGGGAATATTATGTACCAGTACCACAATGCATGCGCCTACCATCAGGATAACGCTATGCTGAGTGATAGGTCCCCAGTGGTCTCCACTTTTATAGGTAAGCGTGCTGGCGGCACTGAATACCTCTACAATGGAAATCAAACAAAGAAACAGGAAGATGATCCATATTACTTTGTCGCCCTTGAATAAGTCTTTAATCAGATCCATTTATCTATCCCTTCATGTATTATAACTTTCTCACACATTCCTTGAATTGGTCGCCACGGTCTTCATAACTCTTGAAAAGGTCGAAGCTGGCGCAACAAGGACTTAATAAAACGGTTTCTCCTTTTTTTGCCATGCGGTAGGCTGCATCTACGGCGTCTTTCATGCTCTGTACGTCGGCTACCGGCAATCCGAATTTGTCGAAGAAGTCGTGTAACTTCTCATTGTGCAGTCCCATGTAAATGAGTCCTACACATTTTTCTTTTACCAGGTCGGCTATTTCGTTATAGTCATTGCCTTTATCTTTTCCACCCAATATCAGGATGGTTTTGGTTTTCATGCTTTG
The DNA here is from genome assembly GCA_902388365.1 of uncultured Bacteroides sp. Classification (GTDB taxonomy): domain Bacteria; phylum Bacteroidota; class Bacteroidia; order Bacteroidales; family Bacteroidaceae; genus Phocaeicola. The sequence goes on from CABMPB010000016.1 coordinate 39,305, forward strand.
CAGGGCATACCAGCAAGAGTTTACGTTGGTTGCTTTGGAGTCATTGATGTAATCCACCCCTTTCACGCGGCAAACTTTCTCCAGACGATGTTCTACGCCTTTGAAGTCGCTCAGGGCTTCGTGGATGCATTCCTTGCGGATACCTGCCAGGTTGGCGGAAATTCCTGCTGCCATAGAATTGAAAAGGTTGTGTGTGCCGGTCAGGGCCAGTTCTTCTTGTTCCATGTTGAAGGCGATTGGTTCGGTAAAACATACTTTGTCTTTCTCCACATAGGCCACTGTCCCTTCTTCTTTCCTTTCGGCAAAAGGATAGCAGTGGGCATGGATGCCATGTTTATGCAACTCACGCTGGATGATGGGGTCGTCATTCCAAAAGATGAAAGCATCCTCCGGAGTCTGATTCTGTATGATGCGGAATTTGGCATCTACATAGTTCTGCATTTTGTGATCGTATCGGTCCAAATGGTCGGGAGTGATGTTCATCAATACGGCAATGTTGGCATGAAAATCATACATATTGTCCAACTGGAAGCTGCTCAGTTCGATTACATAGTAATCATAATTGCATTCTGCTACCTGAAAAGCCAGGCTTTGACCGATGTTTCCGGCAAGTCCCACGTTCAGTCCCGCTTTCTTAAAGATATGATAGATCAGTGAAGTAGTGGTGGTCTTGCCATTGCTGCCTGTGATGCAAATCATTTTAGCATGGGTATAGCGTCCCGCAAACTCTATTTCAGAGATGACGGGTGTGCCTTGTTCTTTCAATTTCAAGATCATCGGGGCATCGTTAGGGATACCGGGGCTTTTGATCACTTCATCGGCATTCAGAATGAGTGATTCGGTATGTTTGCCTTCTTCCCATTCTATGCCTCGCTCGTTCAGCATGGTTTTGTATTTGTCCTTTATCATGGACATATCCGAAACAAAGGTGTCGAATCCTTGTTTCTTTGCCAGAACGGCTGCTCCCGCACCGCTTTCTCCGGCTCCCAGTATGACAATTCTTTTAGCCATAATCTTCGTTTATCTTATCTTTAATGTAATAATCGTAATTGCAGCGAGCACGATGGTGACAATCCAGAAACGTACCGTGATTTTTGATTCATGGAATACGCTGTTGGGCTTGGTAAACATGTAACTGCAATTAGGGTCTAACTGTGCTAATGTAGTACGGAAATGGTCGTGGATAGGCGTGCGTTTAAAGATGCGCTGCATGTGTCCTTTCTTTTTCCCGCTTTTGAAATATCTTACCTGAAGAATAACCGAAAGGTTTTCTACCAGGAAAATGCCACAGAGGATGGGTACCAGCAACTCCTTGCGGATGATGATTGCAAATACCGCTATGATACCACCGATGGTCAAACTGCCGGTATCGCCCATAAATACTTGGGCGGGGAAAGCATTGTACCAAAGGAAACCGATCAATGCACCGATAAAGGCGCAGATAAATATTACCAGTTCTTCACTGCCGGGTATATACATTATATTAAGGTATCCGGCATATTCAATGTGACTGGATACATAGGCTAATATACCCAGCGTGAGCCCTATGATGGCGGAGTTTCCGGCGGCCATGCCGTCCATGCCGTCATTCAGGTTGGCACCGTTGGATACGGCGGTTACTACGAAAATAGTTACCAGTACGAATATAATCCAGCCTACAGCTTGGGCATTCTCTCCTAGGAAGCCTACGAAATCGGCGTAGTCCAGGTTGTTATTTTTGAAGAAAGGGATCGTGGTCTTAGTTGATTTCTGATCTTGTTTTTTGTGTACCACTTCTACAACTTGTCCCTCTTTCTGTATTTCTACATTTTCGCGGATCACAGCGTCCGGACTTAAATATAAGGTAAGTCCAACGATCAAGCCCAGACCTACCTGGCCTATAATCTTGAATTTGCCATGCAATCCTTCCTTATCTTTGCGGAATACCTTGATATAATCGTCCAAGAATCCCAGTGTTCCCAGCCATATAGTGGTAATCAGCATCAGTATCATATATACATTATGCAGCTTGCCCAACAAAAGACAAGGAATTAAAATAGCGACAATGATAATGACACCTCCCATGGTAGGTACACCTACTTTCTTCACATTGAACGGGTCAATGGAGGCATCACGTTGAGTTTCTGTAATTTGTTTACGTTTGAGCAAATTGATAAAGTACTCTCCAAAGATAGCCGAGATCAATAGCGACAGAATAATAGCTATCAATGAACGGAAAGAAACGTAGCCGAACATGCGGGCTCCGGGAAAATCAAATTGCTCTAAGTAAGTAAATAAATAGTATAACATCTCTTGTTGGTTTATTCATTAGCAAATATATCCTTTAATACCTCTTTATCATCAAAATGGTGTTTTACACCTTTTATTTCCTGATAGTTCTCATGTCCTTTTCCGGCTACCAGAATCACGTCTTTGGGCTGGGCAAGCATACAGGCTGTGCGAATGGCTTCCTTGCGGTCGGCAATGCTTATTACTTTGCGCATATCATCCTTGCTTAGTCCTGCCAGCATGTCGTTGATAATGTCCTGCGGTTCTTCAAAGCGGGGGTTGTCGGATGTAATAATGACTTTGTCGCTTTGCTTGGCAGCTTCTTGCGCCATTAAAGGGCGTTTGCCTTTATCACGGTTTCCACCGGCGCCTACTACGGTGATAACATTTCCTTTACCGTTCAGTACTTCGTGGATGGCATTCAGTACGTTTTCCAATGCATCCGGGGTGTGGGCGTAATCCACGATAGCAGTATAGCCTTTGGGTGAACGAAATGAATCAAAACGCCCGGCAACAGGGCGAAGCGTGCTTAATGCCAGTAACACTTCTTCCGGCTTTTTACCCAGCAGGCAGGCGGTTCCGTAAACGGCCAATAAATTTGCCGCGTTGAAACGTCCGATGAACTGCACGTTTACTTCCACATTATTTATATCAAGCAGCATACCTTCAAAGCCATCCTCCAAAACCTTTCCTTTGAAGTCACTCAGACTGCGTAAGGAATAGGTGGAAACTTTTGCCTTGGTGTTTTGTGTCATTACCAGCCCGTTCTTATCGTCCAGATTGGTTATGGCAAAGGCTTCTTTGGGCAATCCGTCGAAGAATGCTTTTTTAGCTTTTAGATAGTTCTCTACTGTCTTGTGATAGTCCAGATGGTCACGTGTCAGGTTGGTGAAGATACCTCCTGCAAACTTTAAACCGCCGATACGTTTCTGTGCAACGGAATGTGAGCTGACTTCCATAAAAGCGTATTTGCATCCTTCGTCTGCCATACGTCCCAATAGTTTATTCAGCGTAATAGGGTCGGGGGTGGTATGGTCGGTAGGGATAGCTTCGCCATCTATATAGTTGCATACGGTGGAAATCAATCCCACTTTATAGCCGAACTTGCGGAACATATCATATAATAAGGTGGCGATAGTCGTTTTTCCGTTGGTTCCCGTTACACCCACAAGTTCCAGTTTGGAAGTGGGATCTCCGTAAAAGACGGTTGCCAGTTTTCCTACTATGTCTTCCGTGTCGACTACCTTTATATAAGTAACTTCTCCGTTCAGTGTTTCAGGAAGATTTTCACATACTACTGCGATGGCACCTTTTTCTATTGCTTTAGATATATAAGCATGTCCATCCGCTTGCGTTCCTTTTACTGCAACGAATACATGACCGGGCTCTACTAAACGCGAGTCCATATTTATTCCTGAAATCTCTTTGGCGGCATCGCCAATGATTTCATTTACTGCTATACCTTTAATGATCTCTTCCAGTTTCATATCCTTCCTGTTACACTGTTAATTTAATCGTAATTGTATGGTTTGTCCCTTGCGCACAGTATTACCGGCAGTAATACTTTGGGATTTTACTTTGCCTACTCCGGTAACTCGGGCTTTCAGTCCTATGCTTTCCAATAAATAGACTGCATCTTTTGCACCCATACCCACCACATTCGGCACAAGTTTATTGTTAATTTCTTTTTTACTGAACAATACATTGTCCGGGTTGCAGGTTACACTTCCCCAAACGGGCTTTCCGTCAGCGGATTGTTCTGAAATCCCGGATGAATTGATGTCTATCTTATTCAGTACATAATGCGCTTCGCTTATATCTCCATGCTTTACATCCGGTATAAGAATAGAGGTTGAGTCTTTAGCCTCTGTTAAATTTTGTGCCAGATGCTTTGCAAATACGCGTTCGGCTATCTTGCCGAATACACTACCTGCCATCAAACCACCGGAAGCGGGAAGCCCCGATTTCTGTATGGCTACGATGCAACTGTATTTGGGTGCTTCCGAGGGGAAATAACCGCAGAAGCTGACCAGATAGTGCATTGTTCCTGTTTTGTAACCGCCTTTTCCTTGAGAAACCTGCGCCGTACCTGTTTTACCGGATACATGGAATTGTTTGGAACCTGCTTTTTTACCCAGTCCTTCGCTGACCACTTTCTCCAGAATGATTTGTATATCTTGAATTGTTTTTGGAGAGGCTATGGCAGGGTTTAATACCTCAGTGGGTATATCTTCCACTACTTGACCGTCTTTCACAATCGATTTCACAAATCTTGGTTTTACCATTACTCCATTGTTGGCTATCGCATTATAGAAAGCCAGTGTATTGATAGGAGGAACCTGGGTTTCGTAACCGATAGACATCCATGCCAAGGCTGTTTTTGACCAGTTGTCTTTATTCGGCATACGGATATACGGTTTACCTGCACCCGGAATATCCAATTTGAGTGGAGTTGCTATACCTAATTTATATAGACCTTGCACGTACTTCTCCGGTTGGTCATGATAGTTTTGGTCTATCAAGCGGGATACACCTATATTAGATGAATACATCAAAGTCTGGGTTGTTGTAATCACCCCATAACCTCCACGATGCCAGTTATGGTCTTTCATAGGGCGTCCGTGCATATTATATACACCGTTACCCGTATCTATGGTTTGGTCGGGAGTAATCTTTCCGTCTTCCAAGGCTACCATAATGGATGCGGTCTTGAAAGTAGAACCGGGTTCCATCATGTCCGAGATGGCATTATTGCGTATTTCCCTGTAAACTCCGTCGCTTCCTTTAGTCATGTTTACAATGGCTTTGATGTCACCGGTCTGTACTTCCATCAGGATAGCTACGCCTACGGTTGCATTAATCTCCTTTAGTTCATCTACCAATGCCTTTTCTGCTATATCCTGCATTCCTACATCAATTGTTGTGATGATGTCACAACCATCTACAGGAGGAATATCTACAATATTCAGGTATTTGTTCATCACCTTTTGGCGGTGAGTGATACCGTCCCTACCTTTTAATATAGAATCATAAGAAAGTTCCAATCCATTCTTTGCGCCCTGTTCCATATCGGCATACATATCTCCCAAAGTACGCATAGCCAATGAACCGAAAGGTTTTTTACGCTGGTTGAATGCCTGCTCGTGAAAACCGCCTCTGTATTTGTTCAGATTGAACACAGGCAGGCGTTTTGCTTCCTTGTATTGTATATAGGAGATTCGTTTGGGGTAAAGCAAGTAGTTCCGGCTTCCCTTTTTTCTACCTTTTAATATATGTGATTTGAATTCCCCTTTGCTCTTGTCGGGGAATATCTGGTGCAAACCATCACAAATAGAATCCATGTAGAGCATGAGCAAAGAATCCTTCACCTCTCCACCGGCTTTAAAGTCCATATAAATTTTATATTCGGGAAGGCTGCTCGCCATTAACTGGCCGTCGGATGAAATGATGTTTCCACGGGTGGGGCGCACAGTCACGTTTTCTTTCACAAAACGATCGGCCACGTCTTTCCAGTATTGGCGCTCGGCAAACATGATGACCCCTGCCTTGCAGATAATGGCAATTCCTACCAGCACCATAATCAGTATGATGAAGGAGAAGCGGATCATTATATTTTTTTGATTGGGCATCATAGCTTAATCTTTCTTTATTAAATAAGGACGGTTTGTGGCAGTCTGCAAATGACTGTCCTCCGTCGAAATATATTCCTCAATACGTGACTGGCGGCTCTTTTCCATCAGCTCGGAAGAACGAGTCAGAGCATCGTATTTGATGTCTATCAAGTCCTTTTTTAATTTGTCTATCTCAATCAGTTCCTGTTGGCTGCTATACCGATTGTCTATGTAAAGCACAGTCAATATCATGATGAGAATCAGCAAACGGGTCTGTCTTTTGAAGAAGTCGTTTGCTAGGATATCTCCTCCTAATATACTGCGGATGGACATATGCTTTGGTGCAGCTGCATGCCCGTCTTTAGGTTGTTGTGCATTCTGTTTTTGTTCTTCTTCCATCTCGTTTTATCTTTTTTCTGCAATTCTCAGTTTTGCGCTTCTGGATCGCGGGTTACGCGCCACTTCTTCTTCGCCGGCTACAATAACTTTGTTATTGATCAATTTGAAAGGCGTCTGTACATTCCCGAAGAAATCTTGTTCGGCTCTACCTTCTATATTACCGGTTTTCATGATGTTCTTCACAATGCGGTCTTCCAAGGAATGATAGGTGATTACTACTAATCTGCCTCCGGGTTTCAACGCTTCCGTGGCGGCATATAACATCTCTTTCAATGCTTCCATTTCCTGGTTTACCTCGATGCGTAGTGCTTGGAATACTTTCGCAAGTTCCTTCTTTTCGCGTTCACGGCCGAACAACGGCTTAATGATTTCCAGAAAGTCGCCTATCGTTATTATTTGTTTGGTAGAGCGTGCCTTGACAATTACAAATGCCAGTTTGCGGCTGTTTTTTAGTTCGCCATACAAATAAAAGATGTCTGCTAAACGCTCTTCATCATAGGTGTTTACAATATCGGCGGCTGTCATGCCTGCGCGCTTGTTCATGCGCATATCCAGTTTTCCCTCAAAACGGAAAGAGAAGCCACGTTCCGAATCATCAAAATGATGGGATGAAACCCCCAGATCGGCAAGTATGGCATCTACTTCTTCCACATCATAATAACGCAAAAAGTTATAGAGATAGCGGAAGTTGCTGCGTACAAAAGTGAAACGGCTGTCGTTTACTATATTCTTTTCTGCATCTTCGTCCTGGTCAAAGCTGTATAGATGCGCCGTGTCGTCCAGTCGGTTCAGAATCTCTTTAGAGTGTCCGCCACCGCCGAAGGTTACATCCACGTAAGTGCCTCCGGGCTGAATGTTCATCCCGTCTATACTTTCGTTTAGTAGTACCGGTACATGATATGTTTGTTCTGCTTCGCTCATTCTGTTTCTACGTTATTGTTTGTTCCCATTATTTCTTCCAGTTCTCTTTCAAAGTCTTCCGGTGCAATGAAAGGTTTGTCTGCTGTTTCTTTGGACCAGATCTCTATGGTGTCATCCATGCCTATGAAACGCACTTCCTCTTGTATGTTGGCCAGTTTCAGGTAGCGTTTCGGAATCAGGAAACGCCCGTTGCCGTCCAAGGTGATAATTTCTACATCCGATACGAATTGGCGGAAAATCATTTGATGCTTTGAATTCCAGCGGTTGAGCTTGCTGCGCAATTCGTTCATCTGTTCGTTCCATACACTTTCCGGATATAACACCAGGCAATCCTGGTAGGTGTCTTTGCGCAATATCAGGCATTCTTCGGAAGCAGCTTGTAGCTGTTTCCTGAATACGGCGGGCAGGAAGACTCTCCCTTTTGCATCCGTTTTCGCTTCTGAATTTCCTAAAAATCGCATACTTACACCTTATTATATTATTCAAGCCGTAAAATTACACAATTCCCCACAATTCCCCACAATATTTTAAGAAAATATTTCGAGAAGTTTTCAACAGGTTGTTAAAGTGCTTATCTGCTTGGTAAACAGGATCTTTAAAATTAATAATTTTATCCTAAAAAGGAACGTTGAAGATGAACATTCCGCCTGCAAAAAATAAAGCGTAAACTATTGCACATTCGTTTTAGATCTGCGCAAAACCGGAAAGTTTTGTATAGCGTCACACAAAAAAACTCTTAATTTTTTAAGAGATTGATACATTTTCCTGTCATAAATTACCAATATAAAAAAAGATAAGTTACTTTTGCATGGAAAAGAACGTTTGCAAAATGACTGACGACTCTATATTTTTAATCGACATAGAAAAGATATTGAAAGCGAAAGCAGGGAAGAAGTATCACTATATTCCCCGCTTCGTCATCTCATACCTGAAACGTATCATACATCAGGATGAACTGAATGTCTTCTTACGTGATTCAAAAGATAAAGTGGGGGTTGACTTCCTGGAAGCCTGCATGGAGTTTTTGGATGCTAAGGTAGAAATTAAAGGGCTGGAGAATCTACCCAAAGACGGTAGGTGTACTTTTGTAAGCAATCACCCCTTGGGAGGACAGGATGGAGTAGCTTTAGGATATATTCTGGGCAAGCATTATGATGGTAATGTGCGCTATTTGGTGAATGATTTGCTAATGAACCTGCGTGGCCTTGCTCCTTTGTGTATTCCTATCAATAAGACCGGTTCCCAGTCCAGAGACTTTCCCAAAATGGTAGAAACCGGTTTCGCTTCTGATAATCATATTATTATGTTCCCGGCAGGACTTTGTTCCCGCAGGCAGAATGGGGTAATAAAAGACTTGGAATGGAAAAAAACATTCATAGTCAAGAGTGTTGAGACACATCGTGATGTGGTTCCTTTGCACTTTGAAGGACGAAATTCTAACTTCTTTTACAACTTGGCGAACATTTGTAAGACACTTGGCATTAAGTTTAATATTGCCATGCTTTATCTGGCTGATGAAATGCTGAAAAACCGTCATAAAACCTTTGTACTGACTATTGGGAAGCCTATTCCATGGCAGACATTTGACAAAACAAAGACTCCGGCGCAGTGGGCACAGTTTGTAAAGGACGTGGTCTACAAACTATAACAGACAAAAGAGAGAAAATAGATATGGAAGAGATTATTGCACCGATTAGCAAAGAGCTTCTGAAGGCGGAACTGTCTGAAGATAAACGCCTGAGGTTCACCAATAAAAGTCATAATGAAATTTATGTCATTACGTGTCAGGACTCGCCGAATGTGATGCAAGAAATTGGTCGTCTGAGAGAAATCGCTTTTCGTGCTGCCGGTGGCGGTACGGGTAAACCGGTGGACATCGACGAATACGACATCATGGAAAATCCCTACAAGCAATTAGTGGTATGGAATCCTGAAGCTGAAGAAATATTAGGTGGTTATCGTTATCTGTTAGGCGACGAGGTGCAATTTGATAAACAGGGCAAGCCTATACTTGCAACAGCCCATATGTTTAATTTCTCGGAAGTCTTTTTGAAAGAATATTTGCCTTATACGGTTGAATTGGGACGTTCGTTCGTTACTTTGGAATATCAGTCTTCACGTGCCGGTTCTAAGGGGTTGTTCGCTTTGGATAATCTTTGGGATGGTTTGGGGGCATTGACGGTAATCAAACCCAATGTAAAGTACTTTTTTGGTAAAATGACCATGTATCCCAGCTTTCACCGTCAGGGACGTGATATGATTTTGTATTTCCTGAATAAGCATTTCGGCGATAAGGATAAGCTGATAACTCCGATGAAACCGTTGGAATTGGAAACGGATCGGAATATGTTGGAGGAGCTTTTCTGCTATGAGTCTTTCAAGGAGGATTATAAGATCCTGAATACAGAAGTGCGTAAGTTAGGTTATAATATTCCACCATTGGTGAATGCATACATGAGCTTGTCGCCTACGATGCGTATGTTTGGTACTGCTATCAATTACGGCTTTGGCGATGTAGAGGAAACCGGAATCTTGATTGCTGTCAATGAAATATTGGAAGATAAACGGGTTCGCCATATCGAATCGTTTGTGAAACAGCATCCGGAGGCTTTAAAAATAACTTCAGGCGCTCATCCGGTACTGACGAAATAATTGCTTCTGCAAGATGGAATTGGCGGTGTGCCAAAACTCTAAAGCAACTACCAGATTCATGTAGGGGCGGATTGAATCCGCCCGTATGCACAAAGCAAGCTGTTATCGGGCAGATCCAATCTGCCCCTACGGTAATGGTAGTTGATTTTACTTCTAATCTCTTGTTTCCTATACTGCCGGCAAACTATTACCTTTTATCTTCCGATAAAGATCCAACGCATACACATCGGTCATACCTGAAATGTAATCCAGTACTGCCTGTATCTTTTCATACAGCGTAGGCGCATTTAGGTTATATTGCCCTGAAACACGGTTGATAAGTAGTTGCGAATATGCTTTTTCGGGGAACCGTACGGCATTTATCATTAAATCTATCAATGTACTGATTACCCTGAATCCGGCTAATTCAATATCCAATACATCACTGGAACGGTATATCTTCTGAAAAGCCACTTTTGAACAACTTACATATGCTTCTTTCAGCGGGCTGCAAATATGCTTAATCAGTGCCCCTTCAAATTCTCCTGCCAATATCTTTTCTTCGTTTTCAATAAACACCCGCGTGCATTCTTTTATTAAAGCACCGATAACAGAAGAACGAAGATAGGCAATCTGTTCGTTGACATCCGTCACAATCCGGCAAACATCCTCGATGCGCTTCCTTCTCTTTTCGTCAAAGAATAACATATATAAACCTTTGGTTTCTTCGTGAGTCAGTAATTTTAGCTTGTGTGCGTCTTCAATGTCCATCATCTGATAACAAATATCATCCGCAGCTTCTACTAAATATACCAATGGATGACGGGCGTAACGCAATGGCTCGCCAGGAGCGCTGAGGCAGGTAATACCCAACTCTTTTGCTATTTTTTGATAATCCGCTTCTTCACTCAGAAAGAATCCGAACTTTGATTTATCTCCTGCCAGCCGGGAAGAAAAAGGATATTTTACAATGGAAGCCAGTGTGGAATAAGTCATCACAAAACCTCCTTTTCGTCTTCCCTCAAACTGGTGAGTAAGCAAACGAAAAGCATTTGCATTTCCTTCAAAATGTATCAAATCATCCCATTCCATCGAAGAAAGTTCTTTTTTCAGGGCCATCCCTTCCCCTTCGGAGAAGTAAGTGGAGATAGCCTTTTCGCCTGAATGTCCAAAAGGGGGATTGCCTAGATCGTGAGCCAGACAGGCGGCTGAAACGATGGAACCTATCTCCGAAATGTGAGAGTCGCTCAGTTCGGGATGCTTCTTTAGTAGTTGATTGGCAACATCATTCCCCAGGGAACGTCCCACGCATGAAACTTCCAGACTGTGTGTCAAACGGTTATGCACAAAGATACTTCCGGGCAATGGAAAAACCTGTGTCTTGTTTTGCAAGCGGCGGAAAGGAGCCGAGAAAATGAGGCGGTCATAGTCACGTTGGAACTCCGACCGGTCGTCTTTACGGGCTTCGTGCAATTCTTCCATGCCGAAGCGTTTATTTGATATTAATTGTTTCCAGTTCATAATTCGGGCTTTATATGCTTGCAAAAGTATAAAACTTCCGTTTAAAAAACTGTAAACGCTTAGATAAATCCATCTAAATGTGTAAATTCGCACCTTATTAAATAAGATAAATTTGAAATATGAAAGTACAGGTAATCAATAAATCAAAACACGATTTACCCCAATATGCTACCGAACAGTCTGCCGGAATGGACATCCGTGCCAATCTGAGTGAACCGATTGTATTGAAACCTTTGCAGCGCTGCCTGGTTCCCACCGGGCTCTATATTGCTCTGCCTAAGGGATTTGAAGCACAGATTCGTCCGCGTAGCGGATTGGCAATAAAGAAAGGTATAGGTGTTCTGAACTCTCCGGGAACGATTGATGCCGATTATCGCGGTGAGATTTGTATTATCTTGGTAAACTTGTCATCCGAAGATTTCACGATAGAAGATGGTGAACGCATTGCGCAAATGGTCATTGCCCGTCACGAACAAGCTGAATGGCAGGAAGTAGAGGTGCTGGACGAAACAGAGCGTGGTGCAGGAGGTTTTGGACACACCGGTAAAAAATAAGAGAATGAATAGACAAATGAAATATGGGTCTGTGTTGTGTGTATGCCTGATGGGCATACTCGTTTCATGTGGCACTGTAAAGAAGACTTCCGGTTCTTCTAATAAGGCGACTGTAGTAGAGGAGAAAGACCCTCTTACTCCGGAGCAACGCCGCAAGTATGATTATTTTTTCCTGGAAGCCCTCCGTATGAAGGAAAAAGGCGACCTGGATGCCGCTTTTGAACTCTATAGCCATTGCTTGGAGATTTATCCGCAGGGGGCGGCTACCTTGTTTGAAATTTCCAGATTTTATATGTTTCTCAATCAGCCCGAAAAGGGTGAGGATGCGTTGAAAAGGGCAGTAGATGCCGATCCTAAAAACTTTTGGTATAATCAAACTTTGGCAGCTTATTATCAAGGTAAGGGTAACTATCCGCAGGCTATCTATGTGTATGAAGACATGGCGAGCCGATTCCCTGCCCGTCTGGAACCGTTGATGGCATTGATTGACCTATACAGCCGCACCAAAGATTATCAGCAGGTAGTCAATACATTGGACCGGCTGGAAGCATTGGATGGTAAGTCCGAACAGATCAGTATGGAGAAGTTCCGTATGTATCTGGCAATGAACAATGATAAGCAGGCATTTACCGAAATAGAAAATCTGGCTAAGGAATACCCATACGATATGCGCTATCTCACTATCTTGGGAGATGTCTATCTCAATAATGGCAAGGAGGAAGAAGCTTATGCAACTTATCAGAAGGTATTGAAAGAAGAACCGGGATATGCGCCTGCCATGCTCTCTATGGCTTCTTATTATGAAAAGAAGGGACAAGACAGTCTGTATCAGGCACAACTTGATACAATCCTGCTGAACGATGATGTGGATAGCGATACGAAAATGAATATCATGCGCCAGCTTATCTTGCGCTCCGAACAGGGCGATAAGGATAGCACAAAAATTGCGGGCCTGTTCACTTCCATGTTGAAAGAAAAACAGGAGAATGCTGATATTGCCATGCTGGCAGCCCAGTATCTGTTGACAAAGAAGATGGATAAGGAAGCTACTCCCGTTTTGCACCAGGTTCTTGAACTGGACCCGGAAAATACGCCGGCGCGCTTGCAATTACTGAGCTATGCCATCCGCGAAGAAAATATGGATGAAGTCATCAAGTTGTGTGCTCCTGCGTTGGAGTATACTCCCGATGTGCTGGAATTCTATTATTACATGGGACTTGCTTGCCACCAGAAGAACAAGACGGATGAAGCGCTGGAAGTATTTAAGAAAGGAGTGAAGCAGGTAACCGAAAAGAGCAATGCAAACATTGTTTCCGATTTCTATGCCATTATGGGCGATTTGTATCACATCAAGAAGATGAATGCAGAAGCCTATGCCGCTTATGATTCTGCCTTGGTTTATAAAGAAGATAACATCGGGGCATTGAACAACTATGCCTACTACCTGTCTGTGGAACGCAAGAATCTGGATAAGGCGGAAGAAATGAGTTATCGCACCGTAAAGGCGGAACCGACCAATGGGACTTATTTGGATACTTATGCCTGGATACTTTTTGAAAAAGGAAAATATGTAGAGGCTAAAATCTATATTGACCAAGCTATGCAAAATGATGGAGCCGAAAGCTCTGTTGTGGTGGAACATTGTGGCGACATTTACTATATGAACGGCGAAAGGGAAAAAGCCGTGGAATACTGGCAACAAGCCGAAAAGCTGTCTAAAGAGCCACCCAAGGAAGGCAGCGAAGAACGTAGCGAAAAAGAATTGAAATTATTAAGAAAGAAGATTGCACAAAAGAAATACTTTGCACAATGATGAAACGTATCTATTTCTATTTGCTTACCGCCCTGCTTATTGTCTTTGTTTCTTCCTGTTCATCCAGTAAGAATATGAAGAAGGGGGCATCTATCGGAAACCTTTCCGAAGCAGAATATATGGGAGAACTGATCAACCGCGCCCCTGCTTGGGATGCCGTAACGGCAAAGATCGTGTTGGTGGTTGATATGAAAGGCAAAGGCCCTACCCGCTTGGGTGGCACGCTGCGCATAAAACGCGATGAAGTTATCCAGCTTTCTCTAGCTCCTGTCCTGGGAATAGAAATAGGGCGTGCCGAAATCTCTCCTGATGGGGTATTGGTGATGGATCGCATGAACAAGCGTTATGTGGAAGTGCCGTTTGACGAATTAAAAACGTTGGCAAATGCCGATCTGGACTTTCATACCTTGCAGGCACTGTTCCTGAATGAATTGTTCCTTCCCGGAAAGAAAGCGTTGACTGCCCGTGATGTTTCCGCTTTTGCTATACGTCCTGAGAATGAAAATGCCGTGATAGAGGTAAAGAATGCCAAACGCTTTGCATATCGTTTCCGCACCAATACCAATGACGGGCTGTTGAAGGAAAGCCACATCGGGCTGGTTGGCACCGACTATGGCGTAAACTGGGAGTATGATCAATTCCGTCCGTTGGAACAAAAACAGTTTCCGGGTTATATGCGGATTGCCTTCGAGGGTGGCAAGAAACCGGTAGAGGCAGCTTTTGAACTGTCCCGCCTCTCCACCAACAGTGGTTGGGCAACCCACACCGAAGTGCCCAAAAAATATGAAAAGGTTGAATTACAAGAGATATTGAAGCTGTTCCTTAAATAATGAAACGTATCTTCTTATTGCTCATCGCCTGTTGCCTGCTGGGTACTCTCTATGCACAGAGTACGCGGAAGATAAGGGAGCTTGAATCCAAACGGAAAGAATTGCATCAGCAGATTGCCGAGTCCGAGACTTTGCTGCAATCTACGCGGAGAGATGTGAAAAGCCAATTGGATAATCTTGCTTTGCTGACAGGGCAGATTGAGGAGAGAAAGAAGTACATTCATACCATAGAAAGCGATGTGAACACCTTGGCAGGTGAAATCACTTCTTTGCAGAAACAACTGGGAAAACTTCAACGTGAACTGAATGACAAGAAGCAGAAATACGAGACTTCGGTACAATATATGTATCGCAATAAGTCCATCCAGGAGAAGCTGATGTTTATTTTCTCAGCCGAAAGTCTGAGCCAGACCTACCGGCGCTTGCGGTATGTGCAGGAATATGCCAACTACCAGCGCCTTCAAGGTATGGAGATAGAGCGTAAACAAAAGCAAGTTACTGCCAAGAAGAAGGAATTAGAACAAACCAAGAAAGCAAAAGAAAATCTACTGAAACAAGGCGAGGCGGAGAAAGCCAAACTGGAGATTCAAGAGAAAGACCGCCAGACCCTTTTGGCTAATCTGCAAAAGAAGCAAAAAGGTATTCAAAGTGAACTGAACAAGAAAAAACGTTCTGCCCAGCAATTGAATGCTCAGATAGACCGTCTGATTGAGATTGAAATAGAAAAAGCCCGTAAGCGTGCCGAGGAGGAAGCCCGCCGGAAAGCTGCTGCCGAAGCTGCCGCCCGCAAAGCTGCCGAAGCGAAAAAGACGGCAACTGAAAAGAAAACCACGGGTGGGGAAGGAACTGCTTCAAAGCCTACCGAAAAAAACGAAGTAACCAAGAAGGCTGCTCCTGTGGAGAAATTCAATTTGAATAATGAAGACCGCCAGTTATCCGGCAGCTTTGAACGTAACCGTGGTATTCTGCCGATTCCTATCACCGGACCTTATGTTATCGTGAGCCATTACGGGCAATATGCCGTAGATGGGTTGCGTAATGTAAAATTGGATAATAAAGGGATCGACATTAAAGGTAAGCCGGGCGCACAAGCGCGTGCTATCTTTGATGGTGAGGTTTCGGCTATATTCCAATATAATGGGCTGAATAATATATTGGTACGCCATGGCAATTACATCTCGGTTTATTGTAATCTGTCTTCTGTTTCCGTGACGAAAGGAAGTAAAGTCAACGCGCGGGCTGTTCTGGGCACTGTCCATACAGACAGTTCGGGAAATGCAGTCTTGCACTTCCAGCTTCGCAAGGAAACGGCGAAACTGAATCCGGAACTTTGGTTGGGAAGATGAAAACGGTAAAAACTCTAATTGCCTTTTTGTGGCTAGTCGTTCTGTGCTCGATGGTATCTTGCTCGGATCATGAAGAAAGCGTTCCTGAGCCTCTGGCACCTGAACCTCCTTCCATCACCATTCCCTCAACAGAGAATTTGCATCCTTCTTTCACCTCCGGTGGTGGGAAGGATACCCTTATATTTACCGCTACGGCAGATTGGAATGCCACCATAAAAGCTGATAACAAATCTGCTGGCTGGTTGACTGTGTCTCCGTCCAACGGAAGCAAGGGAGAGAATCAATTGATTATAGCTGCTGCCGGTAATCTTACCCCTGACGACCGTGATGCCGAGGTAATTCTTCAGTGTGGGGAAGTGGTGAAAACAATAATTGTGCATCAGGATTTTAATTATCAGCTTACACTTTTGGAAGACGGTGAGGTAACCACCTTGCAGGAACATACTAAAGGAAAAGGAATCAATCTGGTGATAATGGGAGATGGATTCGTAGCTGTGGATATGGGTAGAGGCGGAAAGTATGAAACTTTGATGAAGAAAACCGTGGAAGCTTATTTCTCTGTAGAACCGATGTGTTCCTTGCGAGAATATTTTAATGTATATAGCGTTACAGTCATTTCCGCATCCGATGTTATAGGCGAGAACACGGCCCTAAGCACCACTTTTACCGGTGGAACTTCGATAACAGGGAACAATGACAAGTGCATGGAATATGCCAGAAAAGTAAATCAATTAAGTGGTACTGTGAGGAATACACCAATGATTGTTGTCCTTAATAGTCCCCGCTATGCCGGTACCACTTATATGCATTCATGGGGTTACTCTATAGCCTTCTGCCCATATGTGGAGAATAATGATGAACGTTTCGCCCAGATTATCCATCACGAAGCAGTGGGGCATGGCTTTGGCTATCTGGGAGATGAATATGATAATGAGCATGAAGAACCTCTGCCCTTAGGGCAAGCCAATGATTTGCAGAAAGCTGCAAGCATGTATGGCTGGTATTCTAATCTTGACTTTACCCCGGATATAGAGAAAGTGAAATGGCATCGTTTTATCTCTGATGCTCGCTATGCTGCTGAGGGACTGGGCGCATGGGAAGGCGCATATGGATATAAGAAAGGTGTGTATCGCCCCACTGAAATCAGTATCATGCGTTATAATGTAGGTGGATTTAATGCTCCCGCCCGCGAGGCTATATACAAACGTGTCATGCAACTGGCAGGTGAAGCGTACAGTTATGACCGATTCATAGAATATGATGCGATAAACCGGACTGATGTGGGGCGTGGCGTGAAGCATGCAGAGCAGAAAGGAATAGATAAAACACATTTCATTCCTCTTGCATCGCCTCGAATTATATTATAAAGTAGGATTCTGATAGATGCGATTTTTGTGAACCGGATGAGCTAATTCTTTGTAACATAGCATATAAGGCTGATTTTACCAGCTTTTACTCTTCTCAATCTTTTCCAGTCTTGGTTTTATTTCTTCAAAAAAGCATTTATTATTAAAATAATTGTCCAAATAGTTTTGAGTTCAAGTCAAATTGCTTACTTTTGTCCCCTGCATTAAGTATTCTCATAGAAGTACATTATTACTTTTCAAACTTTATTCGTTGTGATTATTGTAGAAACGTTTGACTCTCTGTAAGATTCCTAATAGCAAAACTTCCTAATTTTTTTATTAAAACATTTATTTAGAAATGAACATTTTTATTGCAGGACTGAGCTATAATATGAGCGAAGCCGAACTTGGAGATTTATTTGCAGAGTATGGAGAAGTAGTTTCTGTCAAAATCATTATGGACAGAGAAACTGGTCGTTCTAAAGGCTACGGCTTTGTAGAAATGGCTGAAGACGAAGCTGGAAACAAAGCTATCGAAGCTCTGAACGAAGTTGAAATGGATGGAAAGACTCTGTCTGTATCTGTTGCACGTCCTAAGAGTGATGCTCCTCGTCGCAGCTATGGCGGTGGCGGTGGTTATCGTGGCGGCAATGGCGGCGGCAACCGTGGTGGTAACTACGGCGGTGGCGGCGGCTACGGTGGTGGCAGAAACAGATATTAATCTGTAGTCGTTTACCATATACGATATAGAAAAGAACATGGAGATGTGTCAATACTAAGACACATCTCCTATTTTTATATTTAAGCTGTCGTTCCTTCTTTTTCTCTCTCTGCTACGGTACAGTATCATAGTAAGGTTGCGCAAGTTGATGTTTTTTCTTTCAAATCCTTCATCGGCTAATAACAGGCTGACTATTAACCGGTTATCATGATAGAGCGTACCATGATTCCTTCATAAACGGATCATAAATCCGCCCCTAAAAAACTCTCACCATTGTTTGGGAAAACAACGGCCATTGTTTGGGAAAACAACCGCCGTTGTTTTTGGAAACTCCCGCCATTGTTTTTCACGGTTAATAAGACACCGCGAAAAGCTCCGTAACACACCGCGAAAATAAAATATCGCGGTGTGTTATTAGGTGTTTCGCGGTGTGAAACCGGAGGCATTCCACCGCCTCGGCAAATCCTTGAAAGAGAGAACATCCCCCTTAAATCCCCCTTTTCAAGGGGGAAGCTGCGCGATTTCTTAACAAGATAAAACTTCATAGTCGAATGTAACTTCATCCCCTCTTGAGAGGGGTAGGGGTGTGTTAGAACCAGCGGTCACGACCTAGGGAGTAATACATTGTATTTCCTTGGTAATGGTTGACTATTGTTTCCTGTATATAGAATTTGCGTTAATGACGGATACTAGTCTCTTCTTCATCTTTCTGTTTATTGAGTTGTATATATGGCAAGTTTAGAATTGCTTGCATGTAAATTATGTTTGTTTGTGGGGAAGGGAGTTGTTTGTTCGTCTATATCTAAATATTGGGATGTAAAAGGGGAAATAATATACTGTAAACCAGCGTTTTATGAATTATTGAGCATGCTTGTTGATTATATATCTCTTAGTAGGAGATCTATATTTTCTGTGCAAAAATAAGCAAAGTTTTGAGAACTAATACATTTTTCGCGAAAAAAATAGGAATTTATATAAAAAAAGACCTTTTCTTCCTTTTAATATCCTACTTTTCTTCCTTTAATATCAGATGTAACCTATTGATTTTATGTATGTTATTCTCTAATATAGATCTCCTACTAAGAGATCTACAAAAAATGTCCGTTTTAAGGTCACTTACTATATAATAAGGTAAGTGTCTTTGATGCGGAAAAACGAATAAAGAGAATAAGAGAAATGGAGTATCTATTTTTAAGACGTAAGAAAGCCACCGCTACTTCCGAGAGGCAAAAGACTTTGCTTTTCAAGGCCGCCGAACGGCATTGGGAAGAAGAGTTTGCAGCGCAGGCAGTTGACGGTCGGAAAGTGGATTGCGATATATATAAAGGTATATTGTATCAACTTGAAATACGTCAGATATTCCTTGATGCTTCCCTCTCTCTTAAAAAACTGAGTGTGTTGCTTGATACGAACCAGACTTATCTGTCGAATGTGGTGAACAAGTATTTCGGTTGCAACCTGAAAGAATTGGTTAACACGTATCGCGTGGAATATGCCAAGGAATTGCTTCGTTCCGGTCGTTGTCCCATGACTGAAATGCCATGCCGTTGCGGCTTTGCTTCGAAAAGTGCTTTTTATTCTGCTTTTAGCAAGCTAATGGGAATGTCACCTTTATATTACCAATCTCAGGAAAGGAGGAAACACCAATTAGAGTCTGTAAACTAGCTAAGCTATTAATAATGAACACAATATGTATAACCAATTTTAGTTTTTTAAATTTATAAATTTAAAGTTTTTCTATTATGAACAAAAAATTTTTAAGTGCAATCCTGTTCGGAGCCTTGATGGTTACCTCGACAGGAACATTTGTGTCTTGTAAAGATTACGATGATGACATTGACAACATCAATAAAGAGTTGTCAACTCTTAAAGGTGATCTGAGTGCTTTGCAGACAAAGGTAAATGAAGGCAAATGGATTACAAGTTTGGCTTCAGCTACGGGTGGCTTTACTGTTACTTTCTCAGATGGCTCTTCTTATACCATTACTAGTGGTAAAGATGGTGCTGCTGGTGCTGATGCAGTGAAATGGGAAATCGGTACTGATGGTTTTTGGTATAAGAATGATGTAAAGACTGAATATCAGGCTGTTGGTCAACAAGGTGAAGCTGGTAATGCCGGCGTTTCTCCTTTTATCGGCGAGAACGGTAATTGGTTTGCTTATAACACAGAAACCAAAGCGGTAGAAGATACAGGTGTTTCTGCTGCCGGAACCAGTACTTATGTTGTGAAGAATGGTGACAACTATGAGTTGCATGTTTACAATCAGACTACAGGGGAGTATGAGTCTATCGTTCTTCCTGCTACTGCTGCCGCTGCTGCTTTGAATGTAGTATTTATGCCGACGTATAGTGATATGCAGACTAGAGTCGTTGCTATCAATATTTCCGCTGGTGATGATCTTAATGATAAAAATCATTTATGGGATAATAATGTTTCATTGACTAACGATATCGTATTTAACTACCGAGTTTCTCCTGTAAGTATTGATTTGACTAAGGCAAATGTAGACTTGCTGGTAAATGAAGTACAGTCAAGAGCAGCAGGTTCTATCTTGGATGTTGCTGACCAATCGTTTGCTGATGGTATTCTTACTGTTAAAGCTAAGGCTGGTGAAGCATTCTCTTTGAAGAATAAGCAATATGCTGTGGCTTTACAGGTTCAGAATGATGCGCAGAGCGCTCTCTCTACTTATCATATTCTTTCATCTCAAACAATCGATCGTGAAAATTTGACAATTTTTGAAGCTCGTAAGGATAATAATGGAGATGTTGGATATTTGCAACTCCCTTCTCTTGCTATGGACCTTCTATATACAGGTGAATTGAAAGTTGTTGATACTTTAACTGTTGGACGGGCTGTTGGTGATTATTATATGACTTCTTCGTCATATAGTGATTTGAGAAAATATGGTTTTGCTCCTTACTATGAAGTAACCAAGAAAGCCGGTGAAGACAAAGGCAACTATTTCACTGTAGAAAATGGTGTTATTAAGACTAATGGACAAATTTCTTCTGTAGGTCATGATTGTACTTTCATCGTATCTGTATATGATAAGAAAGATGGATATAAGTTGGCTGAAAAAGAATTGCGTGTAGCTTCAGTTGAAAAGATTGCTACTACTAAGACTTATACTAAGTCTGAAACTCATGAATTGACTCTTGAATCAAAAGATTATAGATTCAAGTTTGATATGAATGATGTATATAATACATTGGGCATGTCTTCTCAAACATTCTGGAGTGCAAGCAGAAGTACTAAATATTATATTTGGGATGCAGATAGAAATGAATACGTACAAGGTAGGAATGGTGTTATTACGGATGCTGGTTCAGTATATGAAAACAATGAAAATATCCTGTATGTAGATGTTAACAATATCTTGAACAAAGATCAACTTGGCAAGTACAAGGTTGTATTTACAATTGGTAATACAGGTGCAGAAGTTGTTTATGAAGTCAAAGTGGTATATCCTGAAATAACTTTGATTAAAGACAATGACTACTGGAAAGACGGCTATATGATTAATGCAGGTAAATTGGTTGGCTCTAATTATGTTATGTCTGGTGATTTGCGTCGCGGATATAAGAATAAAGATGTAGATTTAGTATTTGAGACTGTAGCTGGTGAAACTCGTACAGACTTTGATTTGACTAATAATATCCTG
The DNA here is from genome assembly GCA_902388365.1 of uncultured Bacteroides sp. Classification (GTDB taxonomy): domain Bacteria; phylum Bacteroidota; class Bacteroidia; order Bacteroidales; family Bacteroidaceae; genus Phocaeicola. Next base: position 60,931 of record CABMPB010000016.1, read on the forward strand.
ACATATACCGGTTCTTGCAATGACAAAGAAGGCAACCGTATCAACATTTCTACTATCGATCCGGTTGATGTAATGGTATTTGTTTTGATCAACGGTCAGAAGATAGACAATGGTACTAAGATTCAGGTTAAATTTGCTGACCCGTTGAAAAATATCACTTTGAAAACTGGTGCTAAGTTTGAAACTACAGACAAGAAGAATCCTGCCGATAAATTGGATTTGAACTCTGCAATCAATTTGGTAAGCATTGCAGGTGAAAAAGTAATTGAAAACGGTACAATGAATTCTACTATTGCTGGTTACTATAGCGCTCAGGCAGCTAAGTTCGAAGTATCTGAAGAAGATGCTGCTAAGGGGGCTAGTGTAGATGCTGTAACAGGAGAATTTACATGGCAGAATGATGGTGTAGCTTTGACAGCTAACAAGACCATCAATGTTAAAGTTTCAGTTACATACACTTGGGGTGTTGCAGTTGGTACAGTTCCTGTAACTGTAAAATCTAACCTCTAATTAGAATTAGGGGCTCAAAAATAATCATACTATAAAGTAAAAGCTTGCTTCTCCTCCGTGAGAAGCAGCTTCTACCCGAAGTAGAATTATAAAACTTTTCCAAGCGGGGAAAGAAAGCGCATCCGGCAACGGGCGGTTCTTTCCCCGCTTTTTTTCATAAAAGAAAACGACTATGAAGAATTACTTGTTTATTTTCCTATTGTTATCTATAAGTGTCTGTATGGGATGTTCCTCCTCAGACAGCAACCAGCCCGAAATTCCCGATGTGGAAATCCCTTCAGTGGATGAACTGACCTCCATACAGGTAGGCTTGGTGGCCTATTATACTTTCAACAATAATACAGGTGATGATGCTATTTCCCACCACTATGACGCGGCCCTTATCAATCATCCGGAGATGCTCTCTGACACTCCTTCAGGCAAGGGAAAAGCCATCCGGCTGAAGAAAGATGAAAAACAATATATCAACATCCCTTATCAGTTATTCAAGAACACCACCTATTCCGCCACCTTGTGGGTGAAGGATTTCGGAGCGAGTATCTTGTTGTCTGCGGTCAACATCGACAAGGCTTTGGATTTCCCCTGCTTTGCAGCACGTACCGCCAGTGGCAAATTCGAACTTTATTCCAACAACCGAGGCGATCCCAGCAAATCGTATGCCTTTTCCTACCCCTTCAGCACGTTGCAGGACGGGAAGTGGCACATGATTGGCTTTACTCATATCCCCAGCGGTGACGGATTCAGTTGTGAAAAGAAACTGTATGTAGACGGCAAGTTTGTGGCCAACTGTGAGGGCGTGTATGATGTACCTTCCTCTGTCAAAGTGCAGATAGGCGGTGACTGTGACGGGCACTACACCAGTTTCTCCGAAGATATGAAACTGGACAATGTGCGTATCTACGACCGAGTGCTCGAAGCGGAGGAGGTGGATGCGATATACCGTTTGGAAAGAATCCAATGATAGTCTGTTTGTTAAAAAATAATCAGTAAATTATATGCTATGAATAGAGTAGAGGAGATAAAGAAAAAAATCAGAGACTTGAAGTTAAAGCAGAAAATGACAACCAGTCGTCTGGAATGGAATGATATACAGCGGGAAATAGAGAACCTGTATGTTGAGTTGAAACAAATAGATACAGAAAATCCACAATATGGAGAATAGATTGTACTTGTGCAACTTAGGCATAAAAATATTTGGAGGCTTCGCGGGACTGGGTGGAGTCATACAGACTTTTCAAATGTTGACGCAGCCTAGTCTTGATATTAAATCAATTCTGCTGTCGTTCCCTGCGTGGGTAGTATATGTATTTGTATGTCTGACTATCATTCTCATCATGTTGAGGGAACGGTATAAATCGATGACTCAAAGTGTGGAACTATTGAATGTTAAATTGAACGAGCAAAATGGAACGATTCATTCGCTGCAACAAATGATGAAAATTGTGCCCTTTAAAGGACGTTTTTTCTTGACTACAGAATATTTATACAATGAATTGGGAGAATATATACAGAATAACATTACCATTGATTCAATAGAAATAAAGAATACAATAGAGAAAAAGGGCATGGGAAACAAGAGAGATTCCTTTGTCCGACTAAATATAAGGGGTGTTATCTCACATAAAATCAGTACTTTTCATTTGTTGGTGGCAGGCGATACCATTGTAAATTTTGAAGATATAAATATACAAGCATTCGAGCGTGTTGATGAAAAGTTGAAAAAATTGTGTGCACGAATTGCTGATAACGGGCAGGATTCTTTGCTAAAGCAGATTGTTGTTTCCTATGACAAGGTAAAAGGACCCGGTAGTATCGTTGATTTAGTGATTGAATGGTGCTGGCCTAATATGTTGAATATTACAGACTGCGACTATACTACGTTGCCCAATTTTCTGGCTAGTACTGTGAAGCATCTGAAAATGTCTCTAGAGTGTAAAGAAAATATAGAATTTAAATCGGCAAGCATATATAAATATAAAGTCGGTATGAATAAAGCCCAGTTGATTTTGGATATTGATATGTCCGAAATTACAAATACGATATCTTATGAAGAAGATACCCCGTTAATGAATTCTACTTATATATTATATTACGAAGTTGCTAAATGATTGGAAATCTGAAAAAATATATAGATAAGGCATCTTTTATGGAACATGTGGATGCCAGGTTACGACAGAATGAACCTATGATTATAGATTCATTCGTCAGCAATAAATGTAATCTAAAGTGCAAACATTGTTATTTTGGAGATGTCCGACCCATTTCAGAGCCGGTCTCTTTGGCAAGATGGAGAAGTTTTCTTTATGAAGCTATTGAAATAGGTATAAAACATTTTCATTTCTCAGGTAAAGAATCTTTTTTGGATAATAGAATATTCGAACTTCTAGAGGTTCTATCGAAAAACAAAGAGGATAAAAAAATATTTTATGGGATAGTTTCAAATGGAATGAGCATGAATATTCAAGGCTACGATGAAGTTCTTGGAACTAATATTTCATATCTTGAAATCAGTCTTGAGGGATCCAGAAAATATAATGATTTGATAAGAGGGGAGAACGGATACGATAGGGTTTATGCGTTGATTGAAAATGTAGGTAATAGAAATAAAATAAACATTACTTCTACTCTATTTGATGATAATGGTGCCGATTTATTGTCCATGTTACTTGCGTTTTGGAAATTAGGGATCAATAAATTTAATTTTGCTCCTGTTATGTACTATTCGCCATTTGAAATGAAATCTCAGAGAAGTCTGTCCTGTGAATCTTTGCTTGATTTTGTTTCGCTTTGCCTTGATTTTATAAATAATGATAGTAGCCCGGATTGTGTTGATATAAGAATCTGTATGACGAAAGAAATGGCGTACGAATTATTCTTGAATGAAAATATATTGACGGAGAAAATCAATGACTATGTATACAGGGGGAATAAAATGGAGTATCGTAAGGAGAACAAAATTATAGAATTTAGCTATCCGTTACTGAGTGTGCCATTTCTTAATGAATTGGTTATTACTCATGATGGCTACATTATATCCTGTGCAGATGATATTCATTATAAGTATATTGATAAGATCGCTTTACCGAATGTGAATATCATGAAAAATAGTCTTGCGGAAGTATTGCAGGCAAGAAACAAATTTATTGTTGACTATTTGGAAAAGGAATTATCTTAATATATTAAATATTTGTAATTATGAAGACACAAGGATTAGTAGATGTTTTGATGAATGAAAGCACCCGGCCGGATCGCAATTCTGAATTGAACGATAGACAAAAAGTAAAAAAAAGTTCGAACGCTGTCGCCAGCGGAGCTGGAAGCAAAGGCTTGTTTTTATGTAAAAGCACTAAGCAAAAGAGTGCTGAATGTAAAATTAGTCAAAGTTTATGGGATGTTGATAATGGAGCGGGAAGTAAAGGACTGTTTTGCGCAAAAAATGATTGGTTGTCAGGTTCTCAATGTTTTTTCTAATTTCCTCTTCCTTTCGTGATATTCATTTGAAAAACTATCTTTGTATATCGGTTGTTTAAATTTAAATGAAATGATAGGATGATGGAAGCGATAAAAGGAGTACCTTACGGAATGTCCAACTTCACAGATGTGCGGGAGCAGAACCGTTACTATGTGGACAAGACGATGTATCTGCCTTTACTGGAAGAGCAGGCAAACTATCTTATTTTTATCCGCCCTCGCCGTTTCGGCAAGAGCCTTTTTTTGGACATGCTCCGCAGTTATTATGACCTCTCGCAGAGGGACAAGTTCCAAAGCCTGTTTGGTGACCTATGGATAGGGAAGCATCCCACTCCCTTGCAGGGCACGTATCAGATGCTCTATTTGGACTTCTCGAAGATAGGAGGAGGCATTGACGATCTCCCCCGTAACTTCGATGCTTACAGTACTGTGCAACTGAATGGCTTTCTGAATCGCTATCAGGAATATTATAGTGATGAATTCATTTCCAGTTTCCGGTCGGCTGAGAAAGGAATTGACAAATTGCATATTCTGGATGATGAGGCTCGCCGCTTGGGCTATCGTCTATACCTTATTATTGATGAATATGACAATTTCACGAATGTAGTCCTCAACGAACGGGGAAATGAAATCTATAAGGCCATCACCCACGTCAGTGGCTTCTATCGGGATGCCTTCAAGAACTACAAGGGGATGTTCGACCGCATCTTTATGACCGGTGTCAGCCCTGTCACCTTGGATGACCTGACGAGCGGTTTCAATATCGGCTGGAATATCAGTACGAATCCCTTCTTCAACCAAATGCTGGGCTTCTCGGAAGAGGACGTGCGCGCCATGTTGCGTTACTATCAGGAAGCGGGGCAGTTAAAGGGTGATGTGGAGGAGATGATTCAGGAGATGAAGCCGTGGTATGACAACTATTGCTTTGCAGAGGAGTCTTTAAAGCGTGATCCGAAGATGTTCAATTGCGATATGGTGCTTTACTATCTTCGTAACCGCATCCAGTCCGGTCAGTCTCCCAAGCACATGATTGATCCCAACACCAAGACGGACTACAACAAGATGAAGAACCTCATCCGCTTGGACCGTCTGGACGGTGACCGCAAGGGGGTGCTCCGTAAGATCACCGAAGAGGGTAGAATCCTGACCAGCCTGTTCAACTCCTTTTCGGCTGATGAACTGACCAAACCCGAGATATTTCCCAGCCTGCTCTTTTATTACGGCATGCTGACCCTTGTCGGAACCCGTGGCGACCGGGTGATACTGGGTATTCCCAACAACAATGTGCGCAAGCAATATTATGAGTATCTGCTGGAGGAATTTCAGTCTAAGGGAGATATAAACCTGAATGGCTTGAAGGATCTTTTTGACGGTATGACTTTTGATGGTGACTGGCATCCGGCGCTGGAATTTATAGCCCACGCTTACAAAGATAATTCTTCCGTTCGCAGCAGTATAGAGGGAGAAAGGAATATTCAGGGATTCTTTACCGCTTATCTGAGTATCAATGCCTATTACCTGACGATGCCCGAAGTGGAACTGAATCACGGTTTTTGTGATATGTTCCTAATGCCGGATTTGCAGCGTTATCCCGACATAGAGCACAGCTATATTTTGGAACTGAAATATCTGCCGAAAGACAAGTTTGACAAACAGGCTGCGGAGCAGTGGGATGTTGCGGTGGAACAGATTCATGGCTATGCAGAAGGAACTAAGGTTCGGCAGCTTTGCAGAGGGACCCGGCTTCATTGCATCGTGATGCAGTTCTGCGGATGGGAGCTGGCGAGGATGGAAGAGGTGTAAGGCCTGTTTTATACCATTGTTTCATGCAGCCGACTGCGATGGTCCACGCAATAGGCTGCAACGCCTCACGCAATAGGCTGCGATGGGTGATGAAGCATATTGCGTTTTTACACCAAGCTTCGGGAGACTTCCGCCATGATTTTCTTCCACCGGGCATTTTCCATGAAGCCGGGATGTGGCGAGCGGTGCAAGCCCCATGCGAATAAGCGAAAGACGGCTTCCAAAGCGACATTGGGATCACCCGATATTGATGGGGTTAAATTTTATCACTTTCGCTTATGGTGGTTTTAGCACCCATGAAACGTGAAAGGATGAACCTAGGTGCATTGAAAACCTTTTAAATAGTGTTTTTAAAATATCATAATTGATTATTCAAATAAGCAACCAACTGCATAAAGCGGATAATTAGTAACCCACTCTTGCTTACGGTAATTTGACATCGAAAAACGAATGCCGTGTAACGTAGGATTCTTGTCAATGAAAGCTCGTAAACTTTTGGATTGCAGGTTTTCTTCAGCTTTTACTTCAACAGGAATAATCTCCGCCTCATATTGCAATAAGAAATCGATTTCACCTCTTGAATTTTCTGCTGACCAGTAATAAATGGATAAGTCTTTTATATTCTTTAATTGTTGCAATACATATTGCTCGGTCAGTGCACCTTTATAATCAGTAAATAAAGTATTGCCTTCAAGCAAGACTTGGGCAGGGAGATTACTCATTGCACATAATAGACCTGTATCAACAACAAAAAGCTTAAAGGCAGAAAAGTCTTCGTATGCAGTTAAAGGTAACTGCCCTTTTTTAGTCCTGTTTACCTTATATATTAATCCGGCATCTTTTAACCACTCGATTGATAATTCAAATTCTTTAGCCCGTGCTCCTTCTTTCAGTAATCCATAAATGAATTTCTTGTTTTCCTTAGACAGTTGCGAGGGTATTGATTTCCAAATCATACGTATACGAGGTACTTCGGTAATGGGCGCATGTTTGGAGAAATCCCTATCATAAGAATCTAAAATGTTTTGTTGTAGTTGGCGCACTTTAGCAAAATTCTTTTCAGTTATAAAGGAAGATACTACTTCGGGCATACCTCCTATATAAAAGTATTGACGGAGGTATTCTTGCAGTTTAGAATGAAATAGGGCAATCATTTCCCAATCTTTCTTTTGCAGCAATTTTCTGAAGTTTTCTTCTCCTATAGCATCAAGAAACTCTAAAAAGGATAGTGGGTAAAGATCCATGAAATCTACCTTCCCAACTGGGAAAGAGTCATTTCTATGCATAGATATGCCTAGTAATGATCCTGCCGCAATGATATGATACTGTGGCGCCTTTTCTTGGAAGTATTTCAAAGCCGTTATACCTCTGGGAGCTTCTTGTATTTCATCAAATAAAATGAGAGTGTCTGCGGTTATAGTCACATTGGCTGCTAGTTGCAGCGCAAGCAAAATTCTTTCGATATCAAAGTCCTTTTCGAATATATTTTTAACGATTTCATTATCTTCAAAATTGATATAGGCGTATTGAGGGTATGCTTCGGAAGCAAACTCTTTCATCAACCATGTCTTTCCTACTTGGCGAGCTCCACGTATAATGAGTGGTTTTCTGTCTGATTTGTCTTTCCAAGCATATAATTGCTTTATGGCTTCTCTTTTCATATCGTATTAAGGGATTTGTCTTCTATTAACCACAAAGGTAGGAAAAATGTTGTGCTACAACAAAAAGTCGTCCTTAAAAGTGTGACAGAGATACAAAAAGTCGTCCTTAAAAGTGTAAATGCTTACTTGAATTTTGATCATTCTTATAATACCAATCCATCCAGCAACTCAATATACAGCCCGATAGCTTCCTCAATCTCCGCTATCATAATATACTCATCAGCCGTGTGAGACCGTGAAGACTTTCCCGGACCAATCTTTACCGAAGGAAACTTCATCAACGCCTGATCGGACAGAGTAGGAGATCCGAAAGGTACGCGTCCCATCTTTACAGCACGTTTCACAAATGGATGTTCGGCACTGATATGCGATGAATTCAATCGGAATGAACGTGCCTTTGCTTCGCTCTTGATGTTTTTACAGATCTCATTGAATAATTCTTCATTAGAGTAACATTCATTGCTACGAATATCCACCACAAAAGTGCAAGTATCGGGAACTACATTATGTTGAGTTCCGGCATTGATTTGCGTAACACTCAGTTTGACAGGTCCCAGTAATGAAGACTCCTTCGGAAAATGATAATCGCGAAACCACTGTATATCATCCAACACCTTATATATAGCATTCACCCCTTCATTACGGGCAGCATGACCGGCCTTACCATATGCAGTAACATCAAGCACCATCAAGCCCTTCTCGGCAATGGCAGGTTGCATTTCTGTCGGTTCGCCCACAATGCCCAAAGTGATGGGGGGCAGTTGCGGCAACACACTCTCTATGCCGTTCTTTCCCGAAACTTCTTCCTCGCATGACGCTAGAAAAATCAGGTTATAAGCCTGTTCGGTAGTGGATAGATGGCGGTATGCCTGAAATAAAGAAACAACACTGGCTCCGGCATCGTTACTACCTAACCCATATATCTTGCCGTTTTCAGCTTTCGGTGTATAAGGATGCTTGCGCCAGCCGTTCACCGGTTTTACGGTGTCGATGTGGGAATTCAGCAGAATAGTCGGCTTGTTGAGGTCGAACATCGGACTGATACACCAAATGTTGTTGCCCGAACGACCGGTCATGATGCCTGTTTCTTCAATGTAGTTTTGTAGAAAGTCGGCGGCTGCTTCTTCCTCCCGGCTTACGGAGGGAATACCTATGAGCGAATTTAGCAGCGTGGTTGCCTCAGAGGTGTAATATTCTATATCAATCATCTTGATTCTTATTAATTAATGTGCCGCAAATATACTATTTTTGACTGGGAAAATGTGCTGTGGAATGTGGATAATTAAGTTCGATATGCAACTAAAAGTTTTACTGTTTTTCTTGTAACTCTTTGACTGGTTGGAGAAATTAATCCTTGTTTATAGGGGATAATTCCAAATTAAACGATAACTTTGCCTTCGAATTTTAAACATATCTGTAGATGAGTAATTCTCTCTTATCTGTCCTGATACAACGTCAGGCCGAGAAATATGGTGATCGCGTGGCATTGCGCTATCGTGACTATCAAACTGAAACGTGGATTCCTGTTTCGTGGAATCAATTTGCAGAAACAGTGGGGACTGTTTCTAATGCATTGATAGAATTGGGGGTAGGTGTGCAGGAAAACATTGCTGTTTTCTCTCAGAACAAACCCGAATGTTTGTATTTGGATTTTGGAGCCTTCGGGGTGCGGGCAGTAACCGTTCCTTTCTATGCTACCAGTTCTGAGGCACAGGTGCATTACATGGTGAATGATGCCGAGATCCGTTATCTTTTTGTGGGTGAACAGATGCAATATGATGTTGCTTTCCGTGTGATGTCACTGGGCTCGCAGTTGAAGCAAATCATTATTTTTGATAAAGAGGTGAAGCGCGATGATCGTGACCATACCTCTATTTATTTTGAAGATTTCTTGAAAATGGGTGAGGCGCATTCGCAGCAGGTGGAGGTGGATAAGCGTACTTCCGAGTCGGGAGGCGATGATCTTGCCAATATTCTTTATACCAGTGGTACTACGGGCGAGAGTAAGGGCGTTATGTTGCATCATTCTTGCTATGAGGCTGCTATCCCTGCACATAATCAGCGTTTCCCACAGTTGGGCGACCAGGATGTAGTGGTGAATTTCCTTCCTTTTACTCATGTGTTTGAGCGTGCCTGGACTTGCTGGTGCCTGGATATGGGATGTACGTTGTGCATCAATCTTCGCCCTGCCGATATTCAGAAGACCATAAAGGAGATTCGTCCTACTGCCATGTGCAGCGTGCCTCGTTTTTGGGAAAAAGTATATGCCGGTGTGCAGGAGAAAATCAACGAAACCACCGGATTGAAGAAAATGCTGATGCTGGATGCAATTAAAGTGGGACGCGAGCACAACTTGAACTATGTGTGTAAAGGATTGACTCCTCCTTCGGTATTGCACATGAAATATAAGTTTTATGAAAGGACTATCTATAGTTTGCTGAAAAAGACAATCGGCATTGAGAATGGTCGTTTCTTTCCCACGGCCGGAGCCGCTGTTCCTACTACCGTGCAGGAATTTGTACTTTCTGTAGGTATCAATATGGTGGTGGGATATGGACTGACCGAATCTACCGCAACGGTTTCGTGCGAAAATGATGATGACCATGTGATAGGCTGCGTGGGGCGTGTCATGCCTCATGTGGAAGTGAAGATTGGAGAAAATGATGAAATTTTGCTTCGTGGCGGCGGCATTACGCATGGATATTATAAGAAGGAAGCGGCTACAAAGGCGGCTTTTACCGAAGATGGTTGGTTCCACACCGGTGATGCAGGCTATATAAAGGATGACCATTTGTTCCTGACTGAGCGTATCAAAGACTTATTCAAGACTTCAAACGGAAAATATATTGCTCCCCAGGCTATTGAAGCGAAATTGGTGGTAGACCGTTATATTGATCAAATCTCTATTATAGCCGATGAGCGTAAGTTTGTATCTGCCTTGATTATTCCCGAATATAAATTGGTGGAAGGGTATGCAGCAAAGAAAGGTATCAAGTATAGCAGTATGGAAGAATTGCTGCAAAAGCCCGAAATCATAGAATTGTTTAAGGAGCGCATTGATACTTTGCAACAAGAATTTGCAAATTATGAGCAGATTAAGAAGTTTACATTGCTGCCGCAACCATTCAGCATGGAACGTGGAGAATTGACAAATACATTGAAGATAAAACGCAATGTGTTGAACAAGCATTATGCTGCGGAGATAGAAAAGATGTACGAAGAATAATTCTTCGGGACCTATATTGAAAAAAAGCTCGTTAATAATTGTTTTCTGTTCAATTATTGATGAGCTTTTTATAGTATTTTCGTTTGAATAAAGTAGTTAACTAAAAGATAATACGATGAAACTTATAAAGTACTTTGCTTTTTCATTCATATTTTTATGTGGAATCCATTCAAGCAGTTGGGCTCAGTCTACACGTGAGGAAATCTTGAGTAACATAGCTCAGACCGGTGGGGTGTATTATGCCTATCCTGTAAAGGAAGCAATAGCAACTCCGGCTCCTAAAGGGTATAAGCCTTTTTATATCAGCCATTATGGACGTCATGGATCAAGATGGATTCAATCGGAGAAAGATTATAAAACCATTGTTGAACTCTTTGATAAGGCGCATAAAGCCGGAGCGTTGACAGATTTAGGAGAAGATGTGCGCCAACGTATGATCTTGGTTTGGCAGGATGCGGAAGGGCATGGGGGAGATTTGAGTCCTATAGGGGTGAGGCAGCATCGTGGAATAGCGGAAAGAATGTATCAGAATTATCCGGAAGTGTTTCAGGGAAATCCTGCTATTTCTGCACGTTCTACTGTTGTTTTGCGCTGCGTGCTGAGTATGGATGCTTTTTGTGAGTGTTTGAAAGAACTGAATCCGGCATTGCAGATACGTCGTGAGGCTTGTCCCAAATATATGTATTATATGAATTATCATACTCCGGAAGCTGTAAGTTTCTCTGCGATTCAGAAACCGTGGTATGAAGAATACAGGAAGTTTAAAGAGAGTCATACCCATCCGGACCGCTTAGTGTCTTCTCTATTTAGTAATTCCGATTTTATTCGTAAGGAAGTTAACCCCGATGAATTAATGTGGGGATTGTACTGGATTGCCTCTGATATGCAGGATGTGGAGGTAGGAGTGGACTTCTATGATATTTTTGAGAAAGAAGAGTTATTTGATTTGTGGCAGGTACATAATTATCATAACTATGTGTGCGATGGCCCTGCACCCTTGAATGGCGGAATAATGACAGCAAGTGCCAAGTCATTGGCTCAAAATATATTGGATTCTGCGGATGAGGCAATTAAATCCGGCGTTAATACCGCGACACTGCGTTTTGGGCATGATGGAAATGTGATACCTCTGACCGCTTTACTCCAACTGGGTGATATGTGGCAAGAAGAAACAAATCCGGACAAGTTCTATCAGGCTTGGTGCAATTTTAAGGTAACACCGATGGCTGCCAATATCCAGTTGGTATTTTTTAAGAAAAAAGGTTCTGACGATATCCTTGTGAAGTTTTTGCATTGTGAGAAAGAAGTAACCATTCCTATAGAAACGGATATTGCACCATTTTATCACTGGAAAGATGTGGAGGCATATTATCGTAATGTATTAAAGAAATTACCTTAAAGTCATTTTCCGGATGTTCTTGAAACATCTCTTTTAATAAAAACAGTTATTAAATTCCTTATAACTCATGATTTTTGGCTAATTTTGTACTCTCAAAAAAGATAACTTGTTTAAGATGATAACAATAGAGCAACTGAAAGACGTAAAAGAACGTACCGCCGCCCTTGAAAGATATTTGGACATAGAGAACAAACTGGTCCAGGTGGAAGAAGAGCAACTGCGTACGCAAGCACCCGGTTTTTGGGATGACGCCAAGAAAGCGGAAGCACAAATGAAGAAGGTGAAAGACCTTCAGAAATGGATTGAAGGTTACCGTGAGGTAAAGACCTTGGCAGATGAATTGGAACTGGCTTTTGATTTTTATAAAGATGAGCTGGTGACAGAAGAAGAAATTGATGTGGCATATGCCAAGGCAATTAATGCTGTGGAATCCTTGGAATTGAAGAATATGCTCCGCCAGGAGGCCGACCAAATGGATTGTGTATTGAAAATCAACTGTGGCGCCGGTGGAACTGAAAGTCAGGATTGGGCCTCTATGTTGATGCGTATGTATATGCGTTGGGGTGAAACAAACGGCTATAAAGTTACCATTTCCAATCTTCAGGATGGTGATGAGGCCGGAATAAAGACTGTAACTATCAATATCGAAGGAAGTTTCTCATATGGTTATCTGAAAGGCGAAAATGGTGTTCACCGTCTGGTGCGTGTATCTCCATACAATGCCCAAGGCAAGCGTATGACTTCTTTTGCATCCGTCTTCGTAACCCCCTTGGTAGACGATAGTATTGAGGTAAACATTGAAACGGCGCGTATTTCATGGGATACTTTCCGTTCGGGAGGTGCCGGTGGACAGAACGTAAATAAGGTGGAATCCGGTGTTCGTCTGCGTTATCAGTACAAAGACCCCTATACAGGCGAGGAAGAAGAAATCCTGATTGAAAATACCGAGACTCGCGACCAACCGAAGAATAAAGAAAATGCAATGCGCCAGTTGCGTTCCATCTTGTATGATAAAGAATTGCAGCATCGCATGGAGGAGCAGGCTAAGGTGGAAGCCGGTAAAAAGAAAATAGAGTGGGGATCACAGATCCGCAGCTATGTTTTTGACGATCGCCGTGTGAAGGATCATCGTACCAATTTCCAGACTTCGGATGTGAACGGAGTGATGGATGGCAAGATAGATGGCTTTATCAAAGCGTACCTGATGGAGTTTTCCGGTTCGGATAATCAGTAATTTCTTCATAATAAGTTTGTTTTCTTCCAGAAACTTTGTACTTTTGGGATATTCAAAAAGAAAAGGTTTAATCTTAAAAATGAAGTACTTATGGGAAAGAACAAGAAAGCCGCTTATAGCAAGCGGGAAGAGGAAAGAGCAAATAGAATCGTTAAAGGCTTGTTTATCGGACTAATCGTATTAGCCCTTGTTATTATGGTGGGTTATGCGGTTTATGCCTGAAAAATAGAAAAGACATAGTGAAGTCTCGCTGGGGTAACTCTTGCGGGACTTTTTTATATAAGGAGTAATTATGGCACAGGAAATAGAACGTAAGTTTTTAGTAAAAGATGATAGTTACAAGCAGGAAGCGTATGCGCAAAGCCACATTGTACAGGGATATATCTGTAGTGCACGGGGCAAGACAGTGCGTGTGCGCATCCGTGATGCTAAAGGATACCTGACTATCAAAGGGGCTTCCAATGAATCGGGAACCAGCCGTTATGAATGGGAAAAGGAAATCAGCCTGCAGGAAGCGGAGGAACTGATGAAACTTTGTGAACCCGGAGTGATTGACAAAACACGCTATTTGGTAAAAAGTGGAGAGCATACCTTTGAAGTAGATGAATTTTATGGTGAGAACGAAGGGCTGGTTGTGGCGGAAGTAGAACTGAATAGTGAGGATGAATCATTTAAAAAGCCCCATTTCATCGAAAAAGAAGTCACCGGAGATATACGTTATTATAATTCTTTTCTGATGAAGAATCCCTATTCCCGCTGGTAGATAATATATTTCTTTAACGTATAAAAGAGAACTAGATATTATAGTTTGCCTATCTTTGTTTCCATAGACACAAACTCATTATGAACTTATGAAACACAACATTTATTTATGGGGCATTATTTTGCTTCTGGCAAGTGTGGCATTAACCGCAGGCGCACAAAAAAGACCTCAAGGTCAGTTCTCGGTCAAAGGTATCTTGGTCGATTCTCTATCTAATGAAGGAGAACCTTATTCTACCATTCGTATTTCATTGAAAAGCAATCCTGCAAAGCCTGTGAAACTAGCCGTCACGGGAACCAGTGGAAAGTTCAGTGAACAACTTGCTGCACCAGGCACGTATCTTATCAGTTTTACATCGGTGGGGAAGACTCCGGTTCAAAAAGAATTTTCTGTTTCGGAGAAGAATAAAAACATAGATTTAGGCAAAGTGCTGATCTCTGAAGCTGCAGAAATGCTGAAAGGGGTGGAAGTGGTTGCGCAGAAACCTTTGGTGAAGGCTGAAATAGACAAAGTGACCTATAGCATGGAGGATGATCCCGACTCTAAAACGAATACTACCCTTGAAATGCTTCGCAAAGTGCCGTTGGTTACAGTAGACGGTGAGGACAAAATACAGGTAAACGGTAGCAGTAACTTTAAAGTCCATGTAAACGGAAAGCCCAACAACATGATGAGTAATAATCCCACGGAGGTGTTGCGCAGTATGCCGGCTAATTCCATTAAATCTATAGAGGTGATAACGGAACCGGGCGCCAAGTATGATGCGGAAGGCGTGGGTGGCATCTTGAACATTATCACCGTAGGCGGTGGCATGGAGGGCTATACAGTGACTTTGAATGGCGGTGTCAGCAATACGCGCGTATATGGTGGAGGATATGGTACGGTTCAGGCAGGTAAATTTACCGTTACCGGAAACTATTCCTATAATTATCAGGGTTCCCGGAATGGTTATGAAGATTCTCACCGGGAAGACTTTACCTCGGAAGAAAATAAATTCCTGGATTCCCATCGGGATAGTAAGAGTTACGGTAACTTTCAGTTTGGTAGCGTGGAAGGAAGCTATGAGATTGATACTTTGAATCTGATCAGTTTCTCCATGAATCTGATGAGTGGTAATTTCACAAACAAGCGTATAGGTACTACACAGATGACTAATTATGCTGATAATCCTGTTTATAGTTATGGCTCTTTTGGGAAGAATCAATCGGGTTTTGGACAAATGGGGGCTAATATTGACTATCAACGTTCTTTCAGAAAAAAAGGTGAATTCCTCACTTTCTCTTATCGCTTTAGTCATTCTCCCAATAACAGTGAGGCAAATACGGATTATAAAGATACGATAAATGTGCCTTACCTTCTTCAAAATCAATATTTCAAGAATGATGCCAGTACACAGGAGCATACGGCTCAGTTGGACTATACCAATCCCTTAACCTCTATGCATAGCATTGAAACCGGCGTGAAATATATTTTCCGTAAGAATAAAAGTGATGGTAAGTATTATCTGAGTGATAGAACCGGCAAATATGAGTATAATCAAGATATGAGTACGCAGTATGATCATAAGCAGGATATTCTGGCTGCTTATTTAGGATATCAGTTGAAGTACAAAAAACTCGGTGGAAAGGCGGGAATTCGCTATGAGCATACTTTTATGGATGCAGATTACAAGAATCTGAACGAGCATTTCGATGCACAATTTGATGATGTTGTTCCTTCATTGATGTTCTCTTACCAGTTGGCACCTACACAGAGCTTGCGGGCTTCTTACAATATGCGCATCAGCCGGCCGGGCATCTGGTTTCTTAATCCGTTTACCGATACCAGCAATCCTACTACCATCAGTTATGGTAATCCTGACTTGGAGAGTGAGAAAGCACATTCACTCAGTCTTACCTTCGGCAGTTTCTCGCGAAGCCTGAATATAAATACCAGTGTGAACTATTCTTTTGTGAATAATGGAATTGAGCAATACTCATTTATAAAGGATGGAGTGATGAATTCTACCTTTGATAACATAGGGAAAAGCAAGAATATCAGTCTTTCTTTGTTCCTGAACTGGAATATGTCTCCTAAAACCCGTTTTAACATTAATGGTAGAGGGGCTTATGTTGACTATAAAAGTTCTGGAATTGATTTAAAGAATCATGGTTTTGAAGGAAACCTGTTTGGTAGTTTTCAGCAGACACTTCCATGGGATCTTCGTTTGAGCCTGAATGGAGGTGGGGGTACACCGCATATTTCTTTGCAAGGCAAGAGTTCCTCATTTTATTATTATGCCATAGGACTCAGCCGTTCTTTCTTGAAGGAAAAGAGGTTGACGGTTTCTGTGAATACGTCTAATTTATTTAATGAATATGTGTCTTTCAAGAATAATATCAATACTTCTACGTTCCATTCTTCCAGTATTACCAAGGTGCCGGTACGTTATTATGGCTTCAACATCAGTTGGCGTTTCGGTGAACTGAAAGCGCAGGTAAAAAAAGCAGTCCGAAGTATAAATAATGATGATATGAAAGCCGGAGGAAGTAATACGGGTGCAACAGGAGGTGCAACGGCGAATTAAAAGTTAAATCAAAACCACCTGTTAACTGTTATTTTAGGGGGTGAAAACTGTTAATTAGCAGTTTTCACCCCCTTTGTTGTCAGATTTTCTGTCATGACTTCTATAATAAGTCGTTAATATTGCAGCATAAAACAAAAACAGAAAATAACAACTTAAAAATAGAATGATATGAAGACAGTCGACTTTACACAGCACTTATTAAGTATTCAAACCGAATTATTTCGTTTTGCGTTTAAATTGACAGCTGACAGAGAAGAGGCTAATGACTTGTTGCAAGAAACATCCTTGAAGGCTTTGGACAACGAGGAGAAATTTACCCCTGATACTAATTTTAAAGGATGGATGTATACCATCATGCGCAATATATTTATAAATAATTATCGTAAGACCGTGCGCGATCAGACTTTTGTCGATCAAACAGAGAACTTGTTTCATTTGAACCTCCCGCAGGAATCAGGCTTTGACTCCACAGAAGGTGCTTATGACCTGAAAGAGATACATCGTATAGTGAATGCGTTGCCAAAAGATTACCGTGTTCCGTTTGCTATGTATGTATCCGGATTTAAATATAGGGAAATCGCTGAAAAGCTGGGCCTTCCACTGGGAACAGTGAAAAGCCGCATATTCTTTACCCGTCAACGGTTACAGAATGAATTGAAAGATTTCCGTTAAGTTGACTCTCTATCTTTATTATATAACTTTGACTTTTATCATCACGCCGACTGTTCGCGAAGAATCGTCGGCGTTTCTTCTTTTCAGGATTTCCGCCAGATAAGCGGGCGCAAGATGTAGTAACCTACTAAAGTTGCCAAGCATACTCCTGTGCTATTGGCTACAAAGTCCAACCAGTCTCCACTGCGGTTGTCTGTGCAGTATTCCTGCAATAGCTCGATGCATCCGCTCATGACGATGGGAGCGACAATGCCTCCCCATACTACGTGATTCCAATTAATTGTTTTATGGCTTCTCAGGTATTCCAGCCACAAGATAAAACAGAGTCCGCCGTACATACAAATATGCACCACTTTGTCGATGTAGGGTATTTCCTCCATATCTGTCTTTGGGGGGGTGAAAAAGGACAAATAACAGATAATGGCCACAATGACCAATGATATCGGATATTTTCTAAAATAATATAGCATACTTTAATTTATTTGTGATTTGCCGCAAAAGTACGATTAATTTTATACTTTTGCAGGCCAATAGACGTTGATTTATAATAATTTGATAGTTTTTTATGCAAAAAAGCGAAAGAGCAAATTTCGGGAGTAAGATAGGAGCCATCTTGGCGGCAGCAGGTTCTGCCGTGGGGCTAGGTAATATATGGAGGTTTCCTTATGAGACAGGAAACCATGGTGGAGCAGCATTTATTTTAATATATCTGGCTTGTGTCCTTATGTTGGGGCTTCCCATTATGATAGCTGAGTTTACGGTGGGACGCCATTCAAAGGCAAGCACGGGGCGTGCTTATAAGGTGTTGGCTCCCGGAACCCGGTGGAAATGGCTGGGCTATATGGGAGTATTGGCGGGGTTCCTTATTTTGGGATATTATTCGGTGGTTGCCGGATGGACGTTGGAATATATCCTGGAGGCAGGTGTAAATGGCTTTGTGAATAAAAAGCCGGAGGAATTTGTGATTGCTTTCCAAAGTTTCTCTCAAGATCCGTTTCGGCCGCTCATTTGGTTAGTGGTATTCTTGCTGGCAACGCATTTTATTATTGTGAAAGGAGTGAAGAATGGCATTGAGAAGTCTTCTAAAGTATTGATGCCTGTCCTGTTTATTTTGATAGTAGTATTGGCGATCTGTTCAATGACGCTTCCCAATGCCGAAAAGGGTTTGGAGTTCTTGCTGAAGCCTGATTTCAGTAAGGTGAACGGTGACGTATTTTTGGGCGCTATGGGGCAAGCCTTCTTCTCTTTGAGTTTGGGAATGGGATGTTTATCCACTTATGCTTCCTACTTTGGGAAAGAAACCAAGTTGGGAAATACGGCATTGAGCGTAGGAGTGATTGATACTTTTGTTGCCGTACTGGCAGGACTGATTATATTTCCTGCCGCGTTTTCAGTAGGAATACAGCCGGATGCAGGACCTTCTCTTATTTTCATAACCCTGCCTAATGTCTTTCAACAGGCATTTAGCGGAGTGCCGGTACTGGCCTATGTCTTTTCGGTAATGTTCTACGTCTTGCTGGCATTGGCCGCGTTGACATCTACTATTTCCTTGCATGAAGTAGTGACTGCTTTCTTGCACGAAGAATTTAACCTGACTCGTGGACGGGCGGCCAGACTGGTAACATTGGGTTGCATCACGATAGGTGTCCTTTCTTCTTTATCTCTGGGGATCATGCAGAAATATACTTTGTTTGATAAAGGTTTCTTTGATTTGCTTGACTTTGTGACAGCAAAAATCATGCTTCCTTTGGGTGGTTTGCTTGTTTGTATCTTTGTAGGCTGGTACTTGAAGCGTTCTGTTTCCTATGACGAACTGACCAATGGAGGAAAACTGAAAGCAGGGTTCTTCAATCTCTATATCTTTTTATTAAGGTATGTGGCACCTGTAGCTATCTCTCTTATCTTTATCAATGAGTTGGGGCTGATCTAAGCGCTGTGTGATGTGAAAGGATTTCTTTTATTTCTCTAAAAGTGAGCGCAGAGCGATTCTCTTTTTGCTTACTTCGCTTTTAGTGCTGATTAGCGTATGGATTTTCTTTCCGGATGAGGAAGGAGAATCCATCCATGCAGACCAGGAATCTGTGGAAGATATCAAGACTTTCTTGGCAGGTATCCATGAAATGGAACAAAAGAAATACCCTCATTACACCTATGACAAGCCTGGGAAAATAGAGGTAAAGCTTGCTCCCTTTGATCCAAATTCTGCCGATTCCATCGAACTTTTAAGGCTTGGACTGCCTTCCTTTATAGCCCGTAATATCATAAAGTATCGGAAGGCCGGAGGAAAGTTCAGGACTGCCGAGGAATTTTCACGGATATATGGTTTGACTACAGAGAAGTTCAATGACTTGAAACCTTATATCAACATCTCGGAGGCTTTTCAACGCAAACCGGATACATTGCATTACGCAAAGGCGGTAGAAAAAGACACATTGGCTTTCTATAAATATCCAGAAGGAACTTTGGTTGATATAAATGAATCCGATACTACCGAATTAAAGAAAATACCGGGTATAGGTAGCGGCATAGCCCGTACTATTGTTGCTTATAGGCAGCACTTGGGGGGCTTCTATGATCTCTCGCAATTGCGGGAGGTAAAGTATGTGAATGAGGAGATGATGAAATGGTTTACACTCAAAAATGCCCCAATTCATCGAATAAATGCCAATAAAGCCGGTCTGGATAAATTGCGTTCACATCCTTATATGAACTTTTATCAGGCAAAAGTAATTGTGGAGTACAGGAGAAAGAAAGGTAAATTAAAAAGTCTTTCCCAGTTATCCCTTTATGAAGAATTTACTGAGAAAGACTTGGAACGTTTATCGCATTATCTTGTCTTCGATTAATTGTTGGGGTAGCCTGCTGCTTCTGCTATCTTAACCGGGATTTCAGTATTGTCAATACGTCCCTGGAATAATTCGGCTCCTGCACCGATAGCAAATACCGGAACATATCCGCCGGAGTGTCCGCCGCTAGTCCAACCTACCAAAGCAATATCATCCAAAATCTTCTTGGCTTCTGAAGCCAAAGGTTCGTCTTGCTGATATTCACTCTTTGTCAAATCAATATCTTTTCCACCGAATGATTCATCATATACTTTCTTCAAAGCGGCTTCCTGTTTTTCGTTTAGCTGGATGCTGTCCCAGAAACCGAAATTGTCTTTCAATGACTGTTTGATAGCTTCCCAAGGAACCTGGTTCTTGTATTTCTTTCTCAAGTCATTGATGATTTTAGTATATCCGCTTTCACTTACTTTCTGTGATTTCAAGGCTTGCAGGTTCAATGTGTACGGCCCCTTGCCCAATACGATGCCACCGGTTTCATGGTCTGCTGTCACTACAATGAGTGTTTCATCGGGGTGCTGTTCGTAGAATTCGTAGGCTACTTTAATGGCATCGTCCATATCCATCACTTCATGGAATACGGTTGCCGCGTCATTGCTATGGCATGCCCAGTCTATCTTGCCACCTTCTACCATAAGGAAGAAGCCTTTAGAAAGGTCTTTGGACAGGAAATTGATTCCGGCACGGGTAATTTCGGATAAAGTCATATCACCTTTCTTGCGATCTATGGCATAAGGAATAGATGTGACATCTGTGGCAGTGGCCGGTTGCAACAAGATGAGTTTATCAGATTTCTTGCCTTTCTTCTGATAGTCTTTATAGCCGCGTGCCACTGCATATCCGGCTTTATCTACTAATGAATAAAGACTTTCAGAATTTGAATCGGCTACTTTCTTATTGGTTGGATCTAAGAAATCAGAGCCGGCATAGAAATCGAAGTTGGCGGCAATCAGGTCAAGCCCTACATTATAATAACTGCTTCTCTGACCCTGATGCGCATAAAAAGCAGCAGGTGTAGCATGATCTACACTGACACTTGTGCTGATACCTACGCGGCAGCCTTTATCTTTTGCCCAAGAAGCTACACTGTTTATTTTAGTTTCCAGATCCTTTTTTACTCCCAGTGCACCGTTTTTTGTTTTATTTCCGGTGGCAAGAGCGGTTCCGGCAGCAGCAGAGTCGGTTACTCCATTGGTAGCAGAGAAGGTGGTAGCTACCGTAGCATAAGGAAATTGCGTGAAAAGTAAAGGGGTAACTCCTATTTTACCTTCCAGCTCTGCACGGTACATCTCTGTGCCAAGAACTTGGTTAACACCCATTCCATCTCCGATGAAATAAAAAACATACTTTGCTTGTTGTGCCTGTACAAAAAGAATGGACAGAAATACAAACGTAATAATGAATGATAGTTTTTTCATATTGATTGAGTTAATAACATATTTCTATTTCGGACAGGCAAATATAAGAAAAAAAGCTTTTGATAAGCCAATAACTCCATTGAATAATTAGAATTTGGTGACAAATCATTTGCTGTATTATTTATGTAAGTACAATGTAATTAGTCTGTAATAAAATAACGATTTCATGGTTGTAGGCTGTTTCTCTATTAAAATAGATTTCTTTCCAATAAAGATAATCCCTCTATTTCTAGTAATTGTAAAATGTAAATCCTATATTTGCTTGATAAAGAGTCAAAACAAAAATATGGGAGAGTTTATAGATGCTTTAGTATCAAATGGCAAAAGTAATTTGATACCGGAGAGAGATAATTTGTATGGGCAGTTTGTAGGCGAATGGGATTTTGAATGGATTGATTCCATAGGAACCGAAAACGAAAGACACGTAATGGGAGAGTGGATATTCGCCTGGGTGTTGGAAGGAACTGCTATTCAGGATGTTTTTATCTGTCCTTCGCGTAAGGCACGAGTGAAAGATTATCAGCCGGATGCGGCTTATGCAACTACTGTGCGTATGTATAATCCTAATACCGAAGCTTGGGATATACTATATACGGAGTTGGGTGGTGCTACTTTGTTGGAGGGCAGGAGAGAAGGCGATAAAATAGTGCAGACAGAAGTGCATGAAGGAAATATTAAATGGGTATTCTCTGAAATCACAGCAACTTCATTTCACTGGCAGCGAATTGCAAAAAGACCGGATGATAGCTGGGAAACAGAGGCGGAGTTATATGCTGTTCGCCGATAAAGAAATTCTAAATTCTCTACGAGTATTCAAATGTAGTGTAAGCTTTGATCGGAGGATCAAGGCTTATATTATTTATTGTTGTCTGTTGAGGTTTAGCTTTATTCTCAATAATATTCTTCTTTGGAAGGAGGATTGTTTGCCGTTGAGCCTATCATTTGTAATGCAAAAATAGCTATTACTACAATCGCCAGCAAGAATAAGAAATTAGCAATAACCCATAGAGTAGCTACTGCTCCGGCTAAATAGAATATGACATTGATTATTCCATAAAAGAAGTGTTTCCCATGAGCCCAAAGGATAAGCCCCATCTGAATCAGTTGGGCTACAACAAATGCGATGGCGATGTATCCTTCTATATTCATTTCATAAATAAGGGAGATTATCGCTAAAAGAACTAATGCGATAACGGAATATTTTCCAATGCAATAATTTATTTTCTGCTTGATATTCTCCTGTATCTCTACTAATGTGGCGAAGTAAGAACGAATCTGGTAAAACACGATGGCTCCAAAGATGAAAAAATGAATGACTGTCTTAAGCCATCCCACCCTCTCGGGATAACAAAACCAAATGTCTCCGCCTATTCCGAAGAAATAATATAATTCTAGTCCAAAGATGGCGAGCAATGAGGCTAGATTGATAATATGGTATATTCCCGTCAGTGATTCTCCCTTTTTTATCCGGCGGATGATCAAACTAATGGCGCACAACCCTACAATAGATAGAACGATAAAGCGTTCTTGGGGGGTAGAAGTAACAGGAGTGGTTGCTTGGGTTTGCGAGGCAGGAACAATGTACTTGCAGTGGACATAGCCTTTTCTTCCTTTATATTCTATTTGGGCCCAGCCTTTTTTAATCTCAGCAACTTCTATTTGCTCATTATTATTCAGTGTACCTATGGCAGGTGATACCATATTGGGGGCAGGGCGTACATTCAAAGTGGAGTTTACGACTACTCTATACGGCTCAGCTCCAACCATATTCAAGTGGATAAACCAGCACAGAAGGCTGAGTAATATAATGCGGTAGTACTTCCCCATAGTTTTGTTGCTAGTGTTCGTTTATGGTGGCAAAAGTAAAGCATACAGATGAAAAATCCAATAATTAGGGAATAAAATGTTATTTTTCTTTTTGGGGAATCTCTAATCCGTTTTTCAGATCCGGATGTTCATTTTAAGGAAATGGGTATTATTTTGCACAAAATATGCGGATTATAGGAAAAAGAAAATCCCTGAAATGTTTAATTTTCAGGGATTTACCAAATTCGAAATCTTTTAAAAGTGGTGCCACCAGGAATCGAACCGGGGACACAAGGATTTTCAGTCCTTTGCTCTACCAACTGAGCTATGGCACCATTGTTTCTCTTTTGCGGTTGCAAAGGTAGATAAACTTTTTGAATGTACAAACTATTTTGAAAGAAAAAACACTGATAAAAACATAATGCGTTTATTATCAGTGCTTTTATTACAAATTATTTTTCTTTCAAAGGGTTCCAGCCTTGGGCTTTTAGTACAAATTCCTGCCCATCGCGGGTGATAAGTGCACACCCTAATTCCGGTTTCGTGATATGGCCGATCACTTTCACCCCTTCTATGCTTGAAACCTTTTCATGTTCAGTCAAGGGCACGGTGAATAGCAATTCGTAATCCTCGCCACCATTCAGGGCGCAAGTCGTTACGTTCATATTCAGTTCTTCGGCCATTACGGCTGTTTGGAAATCAATAGGAATACGTTCCTCATAAACCCGGCAACCGGTATTGCTTTGCGAGCATATATGCATTAATTCGGATGAAAGCCCGTCTGATACATCCATCATGGCAGTAGGTTTGACACCTGCTTTCGCCAGCTTTTCAATAATATCTTTGCGTGCTTCCGGCTTCAACTGGCGTTCCAGGATATACTCTTTCCCTGAGAAATCCGGATTCGCCTCTTTCTGTCCCTGGAAAACAGCTTTCTCTCGTTCCAGTAATTGAAGTCCCATGTAGGCAGCTCCCAAATCACCACTCACACAGATCAAATCCGTGTCATGCGCCCCGTTTCGGTAGACTACCTTGTCTTTATCCGCTTCACCTATACAGGTAATGCTGATAGCCAGTCCGGTTACGGATGAGGTGGTGTCTCCACCTATAATATCTACATTATGTAGCTGGCAAGCCAGTTTCAGCCCTTCATAGAATTGCTCCAAATCCTCTATGCAAAAGCGTTTGGACAAGGCGATGGATACGGTAATCTGCTTCGGAGTGCCATTCATGGCATAAATATCCGAGAAGTTCACAATGGCGGATTTATACCCCAAATGTTTCAGTGGTGTATAAACCAAATCAAAGTGTACCCCTTCCATCAGCAAGTCGGTGGTAACCAATACCTCTTTGTCTTTAAACTCCAACACTGCGGCATCATCACCTACACCATACTTTGTCTCCGGATTCTTCAACTCAATATCCTTTGTCAAATGCTTGATGAGGCCAAATTCGCCCAATGTTGCTATTTCTGTTCTGTTTGTTTCCTGCATATCTTTTTAAGCTCTGTTAATCAGTTCGCGCATAATGGTAGTCATACGTGGCTGCGCTTCATCTGCCGCCTTCTGAACTTCTTCGTGCGAAACTTCCACTATCTTTCCTTCCACACCCAAATCGGTGATGACTGATACTCCAAACACTTTAATGCCACAATGGTTCGCTACAATTACTTCGGGCACTGTAGACATACCTACGGCATCAGCCCCCAAGATATGGAACATCTTGTATTCAGCCGGAGTTTCAAAAGTAGGTCCCTGTGTTCCGATGTACACACCTTGCTGCACCTTGATACCCTTTTCTTTGGCTATTTCCAATGCTTTGTCGATCAGTTCTTTGGAGTAGGCTTCACTCATATCCGGGAAACGTGGTCCGTAATCAATGTTCTTTCCGTGTAGCGGGTGTTCTGGGAAGAAATTGATATGGTCTCTGATAATCATCAGGTCACCGATTTCAAAATCGGCATTCGTACCGCCGGCAGCGTTAGACACGAATAAAGTCTTGATACCCAATTCGCGCATTACACGTACAGGGAAAGTCACTTCCTTCATAGAATATCCTTCATAGAAGTGGAAACGGCCCTGCATAGCCATAATGTCTTTGTTACCCAACTTACCGAAAATCAGCTTCCCACTATGTCCCTCTACCGTTGAGACAGGGAAATTAGGGATGTCTTTATAACTGATTTCATATTTATCGGTAATTTCGTGTACCAAACTTCCTAAGCCTGTGCCCAAAATAATTGCAGTTTCGGGACTCGTGTGCATCTTTCCTTTAAGAAAAGCTGCTGTTTCTTGAATTTTTTCTAACATAGTCGGTTATATTTGAGTTAAATAGTTCTTGTTGATCTTGTAAAAAGGATACTTCTATGGGCAATACATAAATGTATGGCTTCACTTCCGCATCCATCAGCGGATGGGTAGCCAGGCGCACTGCATCTTTCTCGGTAGTGATAATCATACGTTTACCTTCGGGCAGCTTCATAAAGCGTTTCTTTATCAGTTCCATATCTTTGGCTGTAAAGTCGTGATGGTCGCTGAATGCCAATGAATCAATATGCTTATTATAAGGTGATAAGTCCTTAATAAGTTTGTCCGGAGAGGCAATACCGGTAAGAAGCAATATATGATGATCTTTGCTGATACTTTCCAAAGGAAGTTCTGTACTTCTCTCAAATAGGGGATGCAAATTGCCATACTTCAAGGTAGTGAAATAAAGCTGTTGATAAGGGTATAGTCCCATCTGCTTGTTCAGTACCCTGAGATCCATGGGCGTAATATCTTTGGGGCATTTGGTGATAATAACCATGTGTGCCCTGTTCTTTCCGGCTTCCGATTCGCGCATACGTCCGGCAGGCAATAGTGCATCCTCACATATCAACCGATGATAATCCACCAATAATATGTTCATGCCCGGCTTGACATACCGATGCTGGAACGCATCATCCAGAATCACTACTTCCGTTCCGGGAGCGATCCGTTCATCGCATAATTGTTCTATTCCGTGGCAACGGTCTTTGTCCACTGCCATATAAATATCCGGAAACTTCTGTTTCATTTGGAAAGGTTCGTCACCTATCATTTGTACGGGCGTATCTGCCTTGGCAAGTACGAATCCGTTGGATTTACGTTTGTAGCCGCGGCTTAATACAGCCACTTTATGGTTTTTCTGCAATAACCTTATCAAATATTCTGTATGAGGTGTCTTTCCGGTTCCTCCTACAGTAATATTGCCTACAGAGATGACCGGAATATCAAAATTCCGTTCTCTATATACCCCCCAATCGAACAGTTTATTACGAAGCCATACCCCGATTCCGTAAAGCCACGAAACCGGGTATAGCCATTTATTTATTTTGATAAAGTTATCTTCCATGCCTTTGGATTAACGTATATTCAGTTCAAATGGCATGCGTGCCTGAATAGGATTCGCATCCTTCAGGTGCTCTAAAGTTTTGAAACTGCCATAGAAGTCTCCCATGTATTCCTGCATCTGACCGTTTACGTAGTGTTTACGCTGGTCGTTCAGGAAGTTCATGAAGAAGTTTTCCTTCTCCGGTTTTCCTATAACGCTGTAATGTTCTATGTCAGCCAGTCGGGCAGCAGCTTCCAGTGCTTTGTCTATGCCGCCCAGTTCATCTACCAACCCCAATTCCTTAGCCATCTCTCCGGTCCATACACGTCCTTCGGCTATCTTTTCAATAGCTTCTACCGACATGTTTCTTCCTTCGGCACAGCGGCTTACAAACAACTTATATCCGTTGTTGATATAGTTTTGAAGCACTTCCTGCTCCGCCGGATTGAATGGGCGTGTGGCAAGCATACCTAAACCGGCTCCCATGTCTGCCATCTTGTTTGTCTTCACCACATCGAAGTCCAGTCCCAGCTTGTCCTTGAATAACTTTTCACCCGAAGGAATCATTCCGAAGATGCCGATAGAACCGGTCAGTGTAGTAGGATCGGCAAATATAGTGGTGGCAGCACAAGAGATATAATATCCGCCGGATGCTGCATAATCTCCCATAGATACAACTACGGGTTTCTTTTCTTTCAAACGGGCTACTTCGCGCCATATCTGTTCAGAGGCATAAGCGCTTCCGCCCGGAGAGTTGACGCGCAATACCACGGCCTTAATATCATCATCTTCACGCAACTTGCGCAAATCTTTTGCTACTTTTTGTCCGTCTATCACTTCCTCTGTGCTTGCAGAAGAAGGTGCGGAGTCTACAATTTCACCCGCAGCATAATAAACGGCAATTGCATTTCCGCTTTTATCTTTGGGCACATTCTTTTTCACATTTATCATGTCTTCAATGAAAAGAGTATTTAGATTGTCATCTTCGTCCCTGCCTGTCAACTGTTTTAGGTAAGACAACACTCCATCTTTATACATCAATGTATCTGCCAGCCCGCATTTCACATATTCCGCAGCTTGGCGCAAGTCCATGTACTTGTCGGCATAAGCATTCAGGCTGTCCTGAGAAATCTGGCGTGATGCCGATACGTCTTTTAATATATTGTTCCAGATGGATTCCATAAATACGGTAACCTGCTCGCGATTGGCAGGGCTCATTTCTGTAGCGATGAACGGCTCCACCGCCGATTTGTAAGTACCTACTTTGAATACTTGCATCTCCACGCCGATTTTATCCAGCAAATCTTTGAAGAATATAGGTTGGGAAGCCAATCCGTGCCAACCGATACTGCCTTGCGGGTTTACAATCACCTTGTCGGCTACGCTCGACAGATAGTACATTCCCTGGGCGTATTGGTCTGCATATGCCACAATGAACTTACCGCTTTCCTTAAAGTCCAGCAATGCATTTCGTATTTCTTCCAGTGAGGCGAAAGAAGTGCCCAGATAGGACGGTTGGATATAAATACCTTTAATCTTGTCATTTTCTTTTGCCTTCTTGATGGAAGCCAATACATCGTCCAGCCCGTAGGACTCGAAGTCGCTGCCCATAAACTGTTGGAACGGGTTCTCCTGTACACGCTCGGACAGAGTACCTTTAAAATCGAGAACGAAGACCGAATTATCTTTCACGACGGTTTCAGTATCCGATGACGCTACCATGCCCACCAAGGTGATAATCCCCAGTATTGTGAACACGGCACACGCCAAAATAACGCCGAGGACACTGGCAAATGTAAATTTCAGAAAATCTTTCATTGAATGTGTTGTCTTTAATGTTAATAATTAGCTAACAAAAATAGGCTATTGCATTGAAAAAAGCAAAAAAAATGAACTTCTTTTGCCACCTTCTTGTTACTTATAATATAATAACCCATAAATACTTTGTATAATATGACAAAAAGTTTCAAAGAGGCTTTGAAAGGCCGCAGAACCTTTTATCAGATTGATAACAAGTCAACGTTGTCTGATAAAGAAATTAGAGATATAATCCGCTTTGCAGTAGAACATGTTCCCTCTGCATTCAATTCACAGACCACACGCGTTGTTTTATTAACAGGCAAGGCGCATGAAAAGTTGTGGACTATCGTCAAAGATACCTTGCGCAAGCTGGTTCCTGCTGATGCTTTCAGTAAGACCCAACAAAAAATAGACGGCAGTTTCTCTTGTGGATACGGCACTATCCTTTACTTTGAGGATATGTCTATCGTCCGTTCCTTGCAAGAGAAATTTCCTACTTATAAAGATAATTTCCCCATTTGGTCGGAACAGACCAGCGCCATGCACCAGTTGGCTATCTGGACTATGCTGGAAGATGCCGGACTGGGTGCTTCCTTGCAACATTATAACCCGCTGATTGATGACGAAGTGCGCAAAGCCTGGAGTTTGCCGGATGACTGGAAATTGATTGCCCAAATGCCTTTCGGTACACCTACTGCCCAGCCCGGTCCCAAAGATGTCATGTCACTGGATAAACGTGTATTTGAGTTTACAGAATAAAAATCCCCTCCTTCTCTTGGCTTATTAGGGGAAAATGCACATCTTTGTGTACAATAAAACAAAGATGTGCCATGAAAAAATTATTATCGCTTCCCCCTAATTTGGTGGAATGTTTCCATGATATAGAGAAAGCAGACCGTACAGAATGGTTTTGTACTTCCGATCCTGTAGGCAGTAAGCTGGGCTCGGGAGGTGGTACGGCCTGGCTATTGGAAGCCTGCCGCCAAGGTGTGGCTCCCGATGCTGATTTTCTGTCCTGGTTGAGGACAGAAAAACGCATACTGCTTCATGCCGGCGGTCAAAGCCGTCGCTTGCCCGGATATGCTCCTTCCGGTAAAATTCTGACTCCCATACCTGTATTCCGATGGGCTAGGGGACAGCGTTTATCTCAAAACTTGCTTTCCCTTCAACTTCCGTTATATGAACAAATCATGGCGAAAGCTCCGGCTTCCCTCCATACACTTATTGCCAGTGGCGATGTATATATTCGTGCAGGGCAGCCACTTCAACCCATTCCTGATGCCGATGTGGTATGCTACGGATTGTGGGTAGACCCTAATTTGGCAAAGAATCACGGCGTATTCGTTTCCTCTCGTAACCGTCCCGACAAGCTGGATTTCATGCTCCAAAAACCTTCGGTAGAAGAATTGGGCAAACTGATGCAAACCCATCTTTTCTTGATGGATATAGGCGTATGGCTATTGAGTGACCGTGCAGTAGACCTGTTGGTAAAGCGTTCTTATAAAGAAGGAAAACTCTCTTATTATGATATGTATTCGGAGTTTGGATTGGCACTGGGTGAGCATCCCCGCATTGCCGATGAAGAACTGAATGAGCTGAGCGTGGCAATCCTTCCATTACCGGGCGGTGAGTTCTACCATTATGGCACCAGCCGTGAACTGATTTCTTCCACCCTGGCTGTGCAGAACCTGGTGAACGACCAGCGTGAAATTATACACCGCAAGGTGAAACCCCATCCCGCTATGTTTGTCCAGAATGCAGAAGTCGGCTATAAACTGACTGCCGAGAACTCTGAAATATGGATAGAAAACAGTCAGGTAGGTGAGGGGTGGAACCTCCATCAACAAAATATCATAACCGGTGTCCCTGCCAATGACTGGCAACTGGATGTCCCTGCAGGCGTATGTGTTGATGTTGTTCCCTTTGGCGAAACCGATTATGTGGCACGTCCCTATGGATTCAATGATGCTTTCAAGGGAGTATTGGCAAAGGAAGAAACCCTTTATCAAGGCATTCCCGTCCGAGAGTGGTGTGCTAAGCGTTCTCTTTCAATCGAAACCATAGAAAACAACCATGACTTGCAAGCTGCCCGCTTGTTTCCGGTGTGTGCATCGGTAGAAGAACTGGGCGTTGTTATGCGCTGGATGGTTTCCGAACCGGATTTACAGGAAGGAAAAGCCATCTGGCAACGCAGCCGTAAACTTTCGGCAGATGAAATCTCAGCTTATTCCAACCTGCACCGCTTGGCAGACCAGCGTGAAGCATTCCGCATAAAGAACTGGCCTGCACTGGCATACAACTATGAACGTAGCGTTTTCTACCAGCTCAATCTGGAAGATGCAGCCCGCGAGTTTGCGCAACACGATTTATCATTGCCCAAACCGTTATCGGATTCTGCTCCATTGATGACACGCATCAGTGACAGCATGTTCCGTGCCCGTGTGCAACAACTCAAAGGGCTTGCCTATCGCGAACACGAAAGTGAGGCTTTCCGCCTGATGCGTGATGGACTGACAGCCTCGGCGTTGGCAAAGAGGCAACAACCCCATTTATCCGTTTACTCCGATCAGATTGTTTGGGGACGCAGCCCTGTCCGTATCGACTTGGCAGGCGGATGGACTGATACCCCTCCTTATTGCTTGAGCGAGGGCGGCAATGTGGTAAATATCGCCATCGAACTGAATGGACAACCCCCTTTGCAAGTCTATGTAAAACCTTGCAGGGAATATAAAATCATCCTTCGTTCCATCGACTTGGGAGCGATGGAAACAGTGACTACCTATGAAGAAGTAAGAAACTTTATGCAGGTAGGTTCTCCTTTCTCCATACCCAAGGCGGCTTTAGTACTGGCAGGCTTCCAACCCGGCTTCTCCACAGACTCCTATGCTTCTTTGGAAGAACAGTTGAAAGCATTCGGTTCCGGCATGGAAATCACTTTGCTGTCAGCCATTCCCGCAGGTTCGGGATTGGGAACAAGTTCTATTCTGGCATCTACTGTCTTGGGGGCTGTTTCTGATTTTTGCGGATTGAATTGGGATAAGAATGAGATATGCAACCGTACTCTTATTCTGGAGCAGCTACTCACCACCGGCGGAGGATGGCAAGACCAGTATGGTGGCGTTCTTCGCGGAGTAAAATTGTTGCAGACCCATGCAGGCATGGATCAAAACCCGCTAGTCCGGTGGCTGCCCGACTATTTGTTTACAGGAGGTGAATATCAGAAGTGCCATCTGCTTTACTACACAGGAATCACTCGTACTGCAAAAGGAATCCTGGCAGAAATAGTGCGAAGTATGTTCCTCAATTCTACGGAGCATCTGGCAATATTGAGCGACATGAAGAACCATGCACTCGATTTATATGAAGCCATTCAGCGTGGAAACTTCGATGAAATGGGGCGTTTAGTGGGTAAGAGCTGGAAACAGAACCAGGCGTTAGACCCCGGAACCAATCCGGAAGCGGTTGAGGCTATCATCCGTCAGATTGATAATTATTGCCTGGGATATAAATTGCCCGGTGCCGGAGGTGGCGGCTATTTGTATATGATAGCCAAAGATCCTGAGGCAGCTATCAGGATACGAACCATTCTGACTCAGAACCCGCCTAACAGTTGTGCGCGTTTTGTGGATATGACTTTATCCGACAAGGGATTGCAAGTCAGTCGAAGCTAGTCACGAAAGAATACAGTTGGGAAACCAGCGAACTTATATTTTCTCTTGCAAATGCCGGCTCCATCGCTTTTTCTAAAGTGATGGGGTGCGGTGTTATAGAGAATACTCCTTTGAATCCTGCCTTATTCAGTGTTGGGACATCTTCTATGCTTCCTGCTAGTACAATTACCGGTATTTGTTCTTTCCGGGCCTCTTTCAGTACTCCGTATGGCACTTTTCCCATAGCCGTTTGTCGGTCTGCTTTTCCTTCGCCTGTAATGATGAGGCTGGCGCCTTTTATTTTTTCTCTGAAATGAGTAGCCTCCAATACCAATTCCGTACCGGGTTTTAATTGGGCGTTCAGAAAGGCGAGCAATCCGCCGCCCATTCCTCCGGCTGCACCGGCGCCGGGATCATTTGATATATCCTTTCCTGTTATTTTTTCTATCACTTGGGCTAAAGATTGCATTCCTGCATCCAGCTTTTGTATCATCTCATCGTCCGCACCTTTTTGACGGGCAAATATATAGGCAGCTCCTTCGGCGCCGAAGAACGGGTTATGAACATCACACGCCACGGTAAAGTGTGCCTCTTTCAGTGCAGGGTGAATGTGCGAACTGTCTATATCGGTTACTTCTATCATCATTTGCCCTCCGGTTCCCAAAGTATGGCCTGCTCTGTCCAGAAAACGATAACCCAGTGCTTGCAGCATTCCCAGCCCTGCATCATTGGTTGCGCTTCCGCCAATGCCGATTATAAAATCCCTGCATCCCTGTTCCAAAGCATCTTTTATCAGTTCTCCTGTCCCAAAGGTAGTAGTCAGCATAGGGTTTCTTCGGTCAGCAGGTACTAAAGGAAGTCCGTTCACGGCGGCCATTTCTATGATGGCTGTCTTGCCGTCACCGGATATGCCGTAATGGGTTTCTATTGTTTCCATCAGGGGGCCATGTGCCGATACGGATATATACTTCCCCTGTGTGGCAGTAACAAGTACATCCAGTAATCCTTCTCCGCCATCGGCAATAGGAATAACGATGGTGTTACATAGCGGATCAATGCTTTTGATCCCTTTGGCGGCGGCTTCTCCAGCTTCTAGGGAAGTCAGGCAACCTTTAAAGGAGTCGATGGCGATTATTACTTTTTTCATAGACGCAAAAATAGCAAATAAAAGGGTTGGGAAAGGCATTGGGGACAATATTAATAGATAGATTTTTGTTAAATTGTTGATTTATTATCTGTACTCTACTGTTTATTGCTATCTTTGCATCATTAACTTATAAGTTAAGTATGGAGCAAGAATATAGCATTGAACTATTTGAAGAATATGATAATATTAATTTCTATACTATAAGATTTGATGGGGAAGAATTGACAGAAGCAGAGAAGTTTATCTCAAAGTTTCCAGAAGGTTGTCCATATGATAAAGATGTAGATATTGTATTAGCGTGGTTGGAGAAAATATCAGAAAAAGGAGCTTTAGAAAGATACTTCAGGCCGGAAGGGAGATATGGAGATGGTGTGAGTGTTATCCCAATAGAAGTGGGGTATAATATTAGGCTCTATTGCTTGAGATTATCTGATAATATATTAATAATTGGCAATGGAGGAATAAAAGATGCTGATAAGTGGCAGAATAGTCCTGTTTTATCTTCTTATGTAAGATTATTAATTGATACAAGCAACTTTGTAAGTTCTCGTCGGTTGGTAGGGGCTATTCGAATAGTTGGAAAAAGGATAATAGGAAATTTAAATTTTATAAGATATGAAAAAGAATAGTATGTTCGAATCAAGAAGAAAGCATATCTCAAACGAAGTGCGTGAATCTGTATCTTTTTCATTTGAGATTGTTGATAGAATACATGAGATCCTTCAATCCAAAGGACTAAAGCAGAAAGATCTTGCTAATTTATTGGGTAAGACGGAAGCTGAAATTAGTAAATGGATGCGAGGTACTCATAATTTTACGATTGGTACAATTAAATCAATTGAGTGTGTCCTAGGAGAACCAATAATTAATGTTGTTTCTAAAGGAAAACAAGAAGCAATTCAAACCCCGATGTCTTTGCGTCCGGATGTGTGCTTCTAAAAATATAAAGTAAATAGGTTTACCCTATTCTCAGATGAGGATGTGTCAAAACAAAAATTGGCTATCATTTTGCTGTAGGGGCAGATTGAATCTGCCCGATAATAGTTTGCTTTGTGCATTTGGGCGGATTCAATCCGCCCCTACGGTGAA
>CABMPB010000017.1 GCA_902388365.1 uncultured Bacteroides sp.
CGAAATCAAACCCCGTTCCCAAAAGGAATGGGGTAAAAAAAGCTCTAATCGAAAGGTTTTTAACTTTATTTCAATGTTAATGGGCTTAGCCTGACGGCTATGGGATTCAATCCGCCCGAATGCATTCATAGATACACCATTCGGATGTTATCGGGCAGATTCAATCTGCCCCTACGGTGGATGGCAATGCTAGTCATTCCCGCCTCCTCCCGCCCCCCTACGATGGATTCCCCCTCTATATCACCACAATTCTATCCTCACAACCGCAACATTTCCCCCTTATTTTCCTCACATTTAATGATTTTCCTAAAAAAAACGGGGAAAAGAGTATGAAGTTCTAATTTATTTCTTTTAATTTGTAAATTGTTGTTATAACGAGAAAGCTTATTTTAAAAATCTATACGATGGACTCGAATGAAACTAATCGCCCTTTAACCGAAGTTCCGGTGGAACAAACCGCTGAAAATTTGGTATCATCTCCCGCCACTGCGGAAGAGAATAACGCTACGTATGTACCTAAACAAACGAAAGAAGAGGTCATCGAACGTTTAAAAGAAATCAATGAAGATGCTTGCAATGCTGACAAGCTGGAGTTGGATTCACTAAAACAAAACTTCTATAAATTGCATAAGGCGGAACAAGAAGCTGCCCGTAAGGCATTTATTGATGGTGGAGGTGCTCCCGAAGCATTTGTTCCACAAACTGATGATGCCGAAAGCCGTTTCAAGGATATCATGAGTTCTATCAAGGAAAAAAGAAGTGCCGTACAGGCTGAGCAGGAAAAGGAAAAAGAAGATAACCTGGTGAAGAAACTGGCTATCATCGACCGCCTGAAAGAACTTGCCGAATCTCCCGAAGATGCCAATAAAGCATACAACGAATTCAAGAAGCTGCAACAGGAATGGAACGAAATAAGATTGGTTCCGGCTGCCAAAGTGAATGAACTGTGGAAGAATTACCAGCATTATGCCGAAAAATTCTACGACATCATCAAGCTGAACAATGAATTCCGCGAATATGATTTCAAAAAGAACCTTGAAATAAAGACCCATCTTTGCGAAGCTGCCGAAAAGCTGGCTGACGAAGAAGATATTATCTCTGCATTCCATCAATTACAGAAGCTGCATCAGGAATTCCGTAACACGGGTCCTGTGGCAAAAGAATTGCGCGAAGAAATCTGGACACGTTTCAAGACAGCTTCTACTGCCGTAAACCGTCGCCACCAACAGCATTTCGAGGCTCTGAAAGAGAAAGAGCAACGCAATCTGGATGAAAAGACAGTAATCTGCGAAATTGTGGAAGCAATGGAATATGATACTTTCACCACTTTCCAGGATTGGGAGAACAAGACACAGGAAATCATAGCCCTGCAAGCCAAATGGAAAACCATAGGCTATGCACCGCAAAAGATGAACGTGAAGATATTCGAGCGCTTCCGTGCCGCTTGTGACGAATTCTTTAAGCGCAAAGCTGAATTCTTCAAGTCTATCAAGGAAAGTATGTCGGGCAATCTAGAAAAGAAGAAAGAATTATGCGAAAAAGCAGAAGCGCTGAAAGACAGCACAGACTGGAAAGCAACTGCCGACGTATTGAGCAAACTGCAAAAAGAATGGAAGACAATCGGTCCTGTACCCAAGAAATACTCGGATGCCGTTTGGAAACGTTTTATTGCCGCATGTGATTATTTCTTTGAACAGAAGAATAAGGCAACATCTTCACAGCGTTCTGTGGAGCAGGAAAATATGGCTCTAAAGAAAGCTATCATCGAGAAGTTGAATACTATTGAAACCCAAGAGACTCCGGACGAAGACGCAGGAAACACCATCCGCGAACTGATGAAGGAATGGAACAATATAGGTCATGTTCCTTTCAAGGAAAAAGACAAATTGTACAAACAATATCATGGCGTTGTTGATAAGTTGTTCGATAAGTTGAATCTTTCTGCATCACAGAAGAAATTAAGTAATTTCAGATCAAATATAAGTAACAAGGAAGGTAACCTCTATCGTGAACGCGAAAAGTTGGTTCGTGCTTATGAAAGCATGAAAAATGAAATTCAGACTTATGAAAACAACTTAGGTTTCCTTACCAGTTCTTCAAAGAAAGGCAGTAGTCTGGTGACGGAAATGAACCGCAAGGTAGAAAAGCTGAAAGCTGATCTGGAATTGATATTAAAGAAGATTGAAGTCATTGATCAATCCATGAAAGAAGAATAAGAGAATAACTTCTATTCATAATAAAAAAAGAGCTTAGTGTATAATGCATTAAGCTCTTTTTCTATTATCCACCGTAGGGGCAGGTTCCAAAGGAAGGTACTGAAAAAGTCCCTAGCTGATAGCAATATATCACCTGTAGGGGCAGGGTTTGCCTGCCCGAATACACAAAGTGAACTGTTTTCGGGCGGGCAACCCCCGCCCCTACAGATAAAAAAAAGAGGTTTGCTTACGCAAACCTCTTTTCCAGTTGGGATACCAGGATTCGAACCTGGAATGACAGGACCAGAATCTGTAGTGTTACCATTACACCATATCCCAAAATTCTGTTGTCAAACGCCTGTTTCGTTTTTGACGCTGCAAAGATACCGCTTTTTCCTAAACTGACAAACTTTTACGGCATTTTTTTCTAAAAAATATTCTACCTCCTAATGATTGGGAGATTGGCAAGGCAGCTCTATAATGATTCGGCAACCGTCTTTATAGGTTGAATCAATCTTTATTTTTCCACCTAACTTATTTATAATCACCCTGCATAGGTAAAGCCCAAGACCTGTACCGGGGACGAAAGCATCGACCTTAGTAAACCGTTCAAAGACCCACTCCTGCTTATCAGGAGAAATGCCTATTCCCGTATCCGTAACACTAATCTCCATGCATCTCTTTTCCATGTTCGGGCTGCAATTCAATATCACTGTACCCTTTTCAGTGAACTTGATGGCATTATCCAATAAATTGGAGATTACACGCGAGAAATAAGAAGCATTAGAATAAAATTCACCAGGACAGGGAGTGCCTTGGAAAATACATTCCACTTCCGGCTTCATACTTCTGGATTTCAACACCTCTATTTGTTGCATACATATACCGTACACATCTGTGGCCTCGGAAGGAAGAGTGTCATTAGAGCTAACCAGTTTGGAGAGTTCCAACATGGTATCCAGCAGCCCCGTCAACATACGCGTATTCTCTTGAATCTGTTTTTGAAATTCCGCTCTCATTTCATCATTTACTCCTTCACTGAAGCACAATTCAGTAAAGCCATTGATTATATTCAGCGGAGTACGTATTTCATGGCACATGGAATCAATGAAAGCAGTCTTCATCTTTTCACTTTCTTCAGCCCGGCGACTCTGTTTGGTTACTTCTTCATTTGATTTCAGCAATTTGTTTTGTACCATCTTTAAACGACGCACCATCAACCGTTGATGAATGCCCCATGCTATCACACATAGCGAAACCACAATAATACCTAGTAACAAAGCCATCTTAGTATTACCTTCCGACTCCAATTTCTCCACGATCAATTTGTCAAGACTAAAACGACTACGAATCTCATTCATCGACTGCCTTATTTCCTCAGAGTGAAGCTGTTCACGGATAGAATCACATTTCTCCCGCCAAAGCAAAGCATTCTTGTAATCACCGGACAGTTTATATAAGTCAGACCGGGTCAAATAAGGACTCACCCAGTCTGTAAGGCGGGAATTCTTATGGACATAAGCAATAACAGAATCATTATACAGCAGAGCAGTCTTAAATTTTCCCTTGTACTGATAATACCCAGCCACCGCTTCCCAATAAATCCGGTCTTTGTATTGCAAACGCTGATGCAATCTCATAAATTCAGAGAAATAGTTTTCCAGTTGTTCCGGGGATAAATCGGGCAAATAAAGTAATCGGGCATATTCCTCATAATAGAATGAGTCATCATTATAATAAATTCTATCGAAACCAAAAGCTGCTTTCTGCCCCTCCTTCTCCTGTTTATGAATATCCATAATCTTCTCTATAGTGGCAGCCGCTTTTGCGTAATCATCCTGCGCCATATACAGGTTCGCTAATTTCCTGTAGCATAACAATTCAAAAGGATACCGTGGTTCCAAAGGGTAGGCAGACAACATACGGATAGCTCTTTCCACATAAGGAATGGCTTCCGCCACCTCCTGATAAGCTCCATTGGCAACTGCCCCGCAATCAATAGACAAAGCAGTCAGAAACTCCCATTCTATTTGTTCTTCTTTGGTCAGTTTATTCTTTTGGGCACGTAACTTCTCCAAAGAGCTATGCAAAATCTCATTGATATCCTCTTTTTCAAGTTTCAGCATTGTCTGATAAGCCCGCATATATGCAAAGAACAATGCCGCCCTATCTTTGGACAGATTATCTTCCGCTATTTTAATAAAGCGTTCGGCTTCTTCTTCATGACCATACCAGTAATTATTAAAAATAAGATAATCCAAAGCCAGCTCCACCACATTTTCATTATTTATAATGAGCGCACGTTTCAACGCTTTTTCCCAATAAGGCAATGAGGATTCTTCACCATCACACAAATCCGCCAAGTGAACATAAATCTGGCATTGTTCTCCGGGATCCTTTGTTTTTTCCAAAAGAAAAGAAAGGCTATCACAGGGATTTTGAACAGCATGCAAAGGCAAACAGCCAAAAATTCCTGCAAGCAATAATAAAGTGATGCATCTAGTAGTCAGGCGACTAATCATATATTAGATATTTTTGGCAAAGATAGGCATAAAAGCCAATCTTCTCAAATCATTAACATAATATTTCAAAGATACTCTAACTAAAAAAAACAAAAAGGGAATATATTTAGTGCACAAATTTTCGGTGGAATGAGAAAACCAAGTATCTTTGTGCTTTGTTGTAAATATCTATATTAGAATAATCAAGTTGTTAATAACATAAGAATGAACGAAGCAAAGACTTTAGTTAAAAAAATAACAGAAGGCATTCAAGAAAAGAAAGGTAAAAACATTGTAGTAGCGGACCTCACTGCCATTGATGATACCATTTGCAATTACTTCATCATTTGCCAAGGTAACTCACCCAGTCAAGTAGCAGCCATTGTAGACTCGGTAAGGGAGTATGTCCGTAAAGAAACCAACGACAAGCCGGCGGCAATAGACGGATTGCGCAATGCAGAATGGGTGGCAATGGACTACAGCGACGTATTGGTACATGTTTTTTTGCCGGAAGTGAGAAACTTTTATAATCTGGAACATTTGTGGGCAGATGCCAAGCTGACCCAAGTTCCTGATTTGGATTAACCCTAACAGAAACGAAATGAGTGAAAATACGAACAACAATAAGCCAAAGATAAATATGCCACGCTTCAACCTGAGCTGGCTCTATGTTATCATTGCCATGAGTTTTGCCATCCTCTATTTCTCCAATCAAGAAGGAGGTGTGGACAAACGAATAACATATACCGAGTTTAAAGATATGATAAACAAGGGATATGCTGATAAAATCGTTGCATACGATGACAATACGGTGGAAGTGTACATCAAGCCGGCATTTGTCAAAGAAGTATTTAAGGAGGATTACAAGAAGGTAGGACGCAGTCCTTCGCTGAGCGTAGAAATCGGTTCTATGGAATCGCTGGATAAATTCATGGAAAAGGCACAGGAAGAAGGGCATTTCACCGGATCTATCAGCTATGAAAAGAAACATGACTATTTCAGTGCGTTATTCTGGAACATCGCTCCGTTTTTATTGCTGATCGGTATTTGGATGTTTATCATGCGCCGCATGAGTGGAGGTGCCGGAACGGGAGCTGCCAATCCGTTTAATGTGGGTAAAAGTAAAGCACAGGTGTATGAAAAGGGTGATAAAACCAACCGCATCACATTTAAAGATGTAGCAGGACAGGCAGAAGCCAAGCAGGAAGTGCAGGAAATTGTAGAGTTCTTGAAGCAACCGCAAAAATATACCGAACTGGGAGGAAAGATTCCTAAAGGCGCATTGCTGGTAGGCCCTCCGGGAACCGGTAAGACATTGCTGGCAAAGGCTGTTGCCGGAGAAGCGGATGTTCCTTTCTTCTCATTGTCGGGTTCCGACTTTGTGGAAATGTTTGTGGGCGTGGGTGCATCCCGTGTTCGTGACTTGTTCCGCCAAGCAAAGGAGAAAGCTCCTTGTATTATCTTTATTGACGAAATTGATGCTGTGGGACGTGCCCGTGGCAAGAACCCCAGCATGGGAGGAAACGATGAACGTGAAAACACCTTGAACCAATTGCTTACAGAAATGG
Source organism: uncultured Bacteroides sp. (assembly GCA_902388365.1). GTDB lineage: Bacteria > Bacteroidota > Bacteroidia > Bacteroidales > Bacteroidaceae > Phocaeicola. The sequence goes on from CABMPB010000017.1 coordinate 6,265, forward strand.
ATGGTTTCGGTTCAAACAGTGGCGTTATCATCCTTGCCGCTACCAACCGTGCAGATATATTGGACAAGGCTTTATTGCGTGCAGGACGTTTCGACCGTCAAATCCACGTAGACTTGCCCGACCTGAATGAGCGTAAAGAAGTATTCAGTGTACACTTGAAGCCATTGAAACTGGACGAAAGTGTAGACCTGGACCTGCTGGCCCGCCAAACCCCCGGATTCAGCGGAGCAGATATTGCCAATGTGTGTAATGAAGCGGCCTTGATTGCTGCACGCCATGGTAAAAATGCAGTCGGCAAGCAAGACTTTCTGGATGCAGTAGACCGTATCATCGGTGGTTTGGAAAAGAAAACCAAGATTATGACAATGGAAGAAAAGCGCACCATTGCTTTGCATGAAGCAGGACACGCCACCCTTTCCTGGTTTCTGGAACACGCCAATCCGTTGATTAAAGTGACGATTGTTCCCCGCGGACGTGCATTGGGTGCTGCCTGGTATCTGCCCGAAGAAAGACAGATCACCACCAAGGAACAGATGTTGGACGAAATGTGTGCCACACTGGGCGGACGCGCTGCTGAAGAATTATTCACCGGACACATTTCAACCGGTGCCATGAATGACTTGGAACGCGTCACCAAACAATCCTATGGCATGATTGCTTACGCCGGAATGAGTGACAGGCTGCCTAACTTGTGTTATTACAGTAATGATGAATACTCTTTTAGCAAACCATACAGTGAACGTACTGCCGAACTGATTGACGAAGAAGTCAAGAAGATGGTTAATGAACAGTATGACCGTGCGAAAGCACTCCTGTCCGAACATAAAGAAGGACATAACGAACTGGCACGCCTGTTGATGGAAAAAGAAGTGATTTTTGCAGAAGATGTAGAACGTATCTTCGGCAAACGCCCGTGGACTTCGCGTTCAGAAGAAATTATGGCTATAGATACTCCTGCTGATGCAGTAGAAGTAGTTGAAAGCTTTGATGACAAGAAGGAAACGTCCGAAAAAGAGGAAGAAAAGAAAGCATAAAATAAATTAGGCAGTATTGCCATATCACCCACCGTAGGGGCAGGGTTTGCCTGCCCGAAAATAGTTTGCTTTATGTATTCGGGCAGGCAAACCCTGCCCCTACAGGTGGAATAACAATCTGATTTGTTTTTAATATATCTACTTAAAACCAACAACCGTGAAAAGCAATTTTATACAGCGCGCCATAACCGGAGTCATATTTGTTGCAGTATTGATAGGCTGCATCTTGGGGGGCCCTTTCTCATTCGGCATCCTGTTTGCCTTAATCAGTGCATTGGCTGTTAATGAATTCTGCAATTTAGTGAATCACGTAGAAGGAATACAGGTGAATAAACGCATTTGTATCCTCAGTGGCATATTCCTGTTCTTATGCTTTTTCTACTTTGGCATAGATCCGTCGCAAACAGGTATATTCATCCCTTATCTGGTATTATTCCTCTATCTGATGATTAGTGAACTTTATCTGAAGAAAAAGAATCCGCTAAACAACTGGGCTTATGCCATGCTGAGCCAAATGTATATCGCATTGCCTTTTGCTTTGCTCAATGTTTTGGCCTTCCATTCGGACGAAACTGCCAGCATTTCACAATACAATGCCATTCTGCCCTTATCTATATTCATATTCAACTGGGTAAACGATACAGGCGCTTACTGCACAGGTATGTTATTCGGAAAACATCGGTTGTTTGAGCGTATTTCTCCCAAGAAATCATGGGAAGGTTCCATTGGCGGCGGCGTGTTCTGCATAATTGCATCGCTGGTATTGGCACACTTCTTCCCGTTCATGTCTACAGGCGTATGGATAGGATTAGCATTGACCGTGGTAGTATTCGGCACATGGGGCGACTTGACGGAATCATTATTGAAACGCCACCTAGGCATCAAAGATTCGGGTAATATATTACCGGGACACGGTGGAATGCTGGATCGTTTCGACAGTGCCATTCTCGCTATCCCGGCTGCGGTAGTCTATTTGTATATAGTTTCCCTATTTTAATTCGGATAAATCCAAAGGATTAAAGAAAGGAGCCTCATTCCCCGTAAGCGGATAAGAGAACGTATATGTTTTTTCTCCTTCGCCAACGGTATTGACTAATATCTTTAACCCTTTCAGGCCACTTCCTTCCGGGGTATAATCGCCCAATCTGAAAGAAACCAACCCCGGAACAAGACGTCCGTTGCTTCCATTATTGTTGTAACGGAGTTCCAGATGGGCATATCCATCATCTACCAAAGGGATCATTCGATTGACAACCAAGTTAAGAATAGGTTGCTGCGGATTGGGAAAATTCAGCATGAAACGCACATTCAGGTATTTCGCAGTAGGCCACATATCTTTGATCTGCACCTTTTTATCTCCTATACTGTCCACATTATCAGGTGTCAGGTCTATAATATCCTGAATAGGCACCATAGTGTAATCATTCAAACGAATATTATAATTAAATCCATCTTTGCCAGGCTCCAGCAGGGAATAGCTGCCAAAGATGCGCTCGCCCGGCTTCAAATCCTGATAAGGCATGGCAGATTGCACCACCCACAACTTTTCTCCGTTATCCAATACCAAATAGGGAGCATCATACTGAGGCGGCTTCTGAACATCAGCCATTCCGATAGTTACTGTACTTTGGGGATAACTTTCGTCATTGCCACAAGCAGAAAAGGCGAATACTCCAATAAACAGAAGTATCGCCCCCAACATGAGTTGAAAAGAATATTTCATATACTTTCAGGTTTTAGGTTATTTACCCGAAAGAACAAAATCAGACTGGGAAAAGTTTACTTTTTCAGCAAAGCCACCATCTGGCGCGCTGCTTCCTCGGAAGCACCCGCCGGACCCAAAATATCTATAATGCGATCATATTCCTGTAACATCTGCTCTCTATATACCTTATTATATAGAATCGCATCCAGCTCGGAACGGATATTCCTTACCGTCATGGTATCGGCAACCAACTCCCGCACCACTTCCTTGTCGGCAACAAGATTCACCAAAGAAATGTATTTCACTTTCAGAATATGGCGACGAAGGAAAGCAATGAACTTTCCCACCGGAGTATAATAACATACCACTTGGGGCACACGAAAAAGGGCTGTTTCCAACGTCGCAGTGCCCGACGTAACCAATGCCGCCTCTGCTTGCTGCAACAGTCGGTACGTCTGTCCAAAAATAATCTGAACGGGTACGTCTTTGCTTATATAGTCAGCATAATAGGCAGGATCCATGCCCGGTGCACCCGCCAAAACCAACTGATAATTTTTAGTAAACGGAGCCGCCGCTTCCAGCATCATGGGCAGATTATCCTTTATTTCCTGTTTGCGGCTGCCTGCCAATAGGGCGATAACAGGTTTCTTGGGTAATCCGTTATCAGCAGCAAACTGTTCAAACTCCTCATTGTGTCCTTTTCGATAAGCATCTACCGCATCCACACAAGGATTTCCCACATAGTGGATAGGATACTGATGCCCCGCAAAGAAATTAATCTCGAAAGGCAGAATGGAAAACAACTCATCCACATCCCGTTTGATATTCTTGATGCGGTATTCTTTCCATGCCCAGATTTTGGGAGAAATATAATAATAGACAGGTATCTGAGTGTTCTTCTTGATATATTCCGCTATTTTCAGATTGAAACCGGGATAGTCCACCAAGATCACCACATCGGGCGCCCAACGGATAATATCCTGTTTACATTCCTTCATATTACGGAATATAGTGCGCAGATGCAGCAACACCGGAATAAATCCCATATAGGCCAATTCCTTATAATGCTTCACCCGCATTCCACCCACGGCAGCCATCAAATCGCCGCCAAAGAAACGGAATTCAGCCTCCGAATCCTCTTGCTTCAAGGCACGCATCAAATTGGATGCATGCAAATCGCCCGATGCCTCGCCTACTATCAGATAGTATTTCATACTTCCAGATTCCAGTTCTTCAATTCATTCATTACGCCATAAGCCGTTACATCAATCTGCGTAGGAGTGATGGCCACATAGCCATGATCCAATGCCCAATGGTCGGTATCTTCCATTTCCGGTTCCTTATTATCGAATGCACCCGTCAACCAGAAATATTCTCCGCCACGCGGATGTTCGCAACGTATCCATTCTTTCACCCACTGGCCGTTAGTCTGGCGGCAAACGCGTACACCTTTATATATAGGAGTATTCGGGAAGTTCACATTCAAGCAAACGCCCAGCGGCAAGCCATGCTCCAATACCTCCTCCGTAATGCGGCGAATATAAGGCAATAACGGCGAGAAATCAGCATCCGCCAAATGGTTGCACAACGAATATCCGATAGAGGGAATCCCTTTCAAGCAACCTTCAATCACTACTCCCATCGTACCGGAATAATGTACATTTACCGAAGAATTGTCCCCATGATTGATTCCTCCGATAACAAGGTCGGGACGGCGGGGAACTACTGCGTGAAGCGCCAGTTTCACACAATCCACCGGAGTACCTGTACATTTATAAATAGTCAAATCCTCTTCTTCCCTTACTTTATAATATCTGACAGGATGCTCGGAAGTTATTGCACCCGATGCTCCCGAACGAGGTCCGTCCGGCGCCATCACAATCAATTCTCCCACTCCGCGCAATCCGCGTATCAATTCATTTAACCCCTTGGCTTTCACACCGTCATCATTTGACAGTAATATCAACGGTTTTTCTTTCTTCATACTTTTCTACTCTTATTTTCTCGGAGCGTAAAGATACAACTCTTTGCCGGAACTATCGGCTGCCAGAAAAGAAAATTATCTTAATGTTCTACAACCCAGTGCTAAAAAAGGAATAGATTTGAATGGAATTTTTTATCTTTGCCGCCGTTGAGTTATTAACAAAACCAATGAGTTATCAACAGTTTTGCTAATGTCTGCCGTTTTTTATAGGTGCAATCACCTATTATTAGTTACTTCGCAGCGAGAAAAACTGATTAATATGGGAAAAATTATTGCTTTAGCCAATCAAAAAGGTGGTGTGGGTAAAACTACTACTACCATAAACCTTGCAGCTTCTTTGGCTACGCTGGAAAAGAAAGTGCTGGTTATTGATGCAGACCCTCAGGCGAATGCATCATCAGGATTGGGTGTGAACATTAAAGAGGTAGAATGCTCTATCTATGAATGTATTATCAACAAGGCCGATATACGGGAAGCAATTTACACCACCGACATTGACGGACTCGACATTGTATCTTCACACATTGACCTGGTAGGAGCAGAAATAGAAATGCTGAACCTGGACGACCGCGAGAAGATTATGAAGAAAGTGTTAGCCCCCATGCGGAATGAATATGACTATATCTTGATAGACTGTTCACCCTCACTGGGACTGATAACCATTAATGCACTGACGGCAGCCGATTCAGTGATTATCCCCGTTCAATGCGAATACTTTGCATTGGAAGGTATCAGCAAATTGCTGAATACCATTAAGATTATTAAATCAAAACTGAATCCTTCGCTGGAAATAGAAGGATTCTTACTGACAATGTTCGATTCACGCCTGCGTCTGGCCAACCAGATATACGATGAAGTGAAACGCCATTTTCAGGAACTGGTATTCAAGACAATTGTACAGCGAAACGTTAAACTGAGCGAAGCTCCCAGCCACGGCATTCCCGTCATTCTGTATGACGCCGATTCCACCGGAGCCAAGAACCATTTATCGCTAGCACAAGAAATTATAACACGTAACAGTAAGTAAACAAACGATGGCAGTACAGAAGAAATTTGCTTTAGGACGCGGACTTGACGCACTGATTTCGACCGAAGAAGTAAAGACAGCCGGCTCATCTTCTATCAACGAAATTGAGTTGAGCAAAATCTCCGTCAACCCCAACCAGCCGCGCCGTGAATTTGATCCGGTAGCGTTGCAGGAGTTGGCAGACTCTATTGCCGAAATCGGTATTATCCAACCCATTACCTTGCGTCAACTGAGTGAAGACTCTTATCAGATCATAGCCGGAGAACGCCGTTATCGCGCTTCCATACAGGCAGGCCTGAAAGCAATTCCCGCCTATATCCGCACAGCCGATGACGAGAACGTGATGGAAATGGCATTGATTGAAAACATCCAGCGCGAAGACCTCAATTCATTGGAAATCGCCCTGGCCTATCAACACCTGCTGGAACAATACGAACTGACACAAGAACGACTGAGCGAACGTGTGGGCAAGAAACGTACCACCATAGCCAACTACCTGCGCCTGCTGAAACTGCCGGCACAGATACAAGTAGCACTGAAAAACCGCGAAATAGATATGGGACATGCCCGTGCACTGTTGGCACTGGATGATCCGAAAACACAAATACGCATATTTAATGAGATACAGTCACAAGGCTACTCGGTGCGTAAAGTGGAAGAAATAGTGAAAGCCTTGTCCAGCGGCGAAACAGTAGCCAGCGGCGGCAAGAAAATAAAGCCGAAAGGCTCCAAATTATCCGAAGAATACACTCTGTTACAGAGTCACCTTTGCGGATTCTTCGGTTCGAAAGTACAATTATCATGTACCGCGAAAGGAAAAGGCAAGATCAGCATTCCATTCAACAACGAAGAAGACTTGGAGCGAATCATGGAGATACTTGACTCGCTGAAAAAGAAAGAATAAAGCGTTATTACGACATTGAAAAGAATAATATCCACATACAGACTGTTCACATTCTTGCTTTTATGCCTTCTCTTGGCAGGAAGCACGGATGCTTATTCCCAAAAGGCACGCAAACGCCGTTTGGGCATGAAGGCAGATTCTCTGGTACAGGTCAGGGACACCATTGTTTCCGATAGTTTGAAACTATTGGAGGAAAAGCAGAAGATAGAAAATCTGGAAGCTCCTGTAGACACTGCCGCCCTTGTGAAGAAGAATGATTCCATACAGAAGGCGATGACCGTAGAAACCAAACCGCGGTTTATTCCCAACTCCAACCGTGCCATTTGGATGGCATTAGTCATTCCCGGAGGAGGACAGATATACAACCGCAAGTATTGGAAGCTACCTATCATATATGGCGGATTTGTGGGATGTGCTTACGCCTTGACCTGGAACAACAGAATGTATAAGGACTATTCACAGGCGTATCTGGATATTATGGACGATGATCCTAACACCAAAAGTTATGAAAATTTCCTCCCCCACGGTGTAAGTGCAGAAGGCAAAGAGGACTTGTTCAAGAAACGAAAAGACTTCTATCGCCGTTACCGCGATTTAAGTATATTCTGTTTTATCGGGGTGTATATTTTGTCTGTGATAGACGCTTATGTAGATGCTGAATTATCAGATTTCGATATATCCAAAGACTTAGGCCTTAAGATAGAGCCTGTTATGTTTAATGATGGCCGCAGTAAAGTACCTAATACCATAGGTCTGCAATGCAGCTTCAAATTTTAATCGCATGAGAAACACTTTAATTGGCTTATTTATTTTTATAGGAACAACGGGAATCAGTGCACAAACCCAAAGCATTACCGTCCACTCGCAAACTACAGGAAAAGAAGAAGTGATTGATATTCCTGAAAGTATGCAGTCCGAAATGGACAGCCTTTACTGGGACTGGCAATCTAAAAATTACATTACGCTGGGAGAGAACTGCAAAATGTCGGCTACCAACCCTGTCGTAAGTGATTCCATCTATATGGACCGCCTGTCACGTATTCCGTCTATCATAGAGATGCCATACAATGAAGCGGTGCGCAAATTCATCGATATGTATGCCGCACGCCTGCGCAACAAAGTTTCTTTCATGCTGGCAGCCACCAATTTCTATATGCCTATCTTCGAGGAAGCACTCGATTTATACGATCTGCCCCAAGAATTAAAATACCTGCCTATCATAGAATCAGCTTTGAATCCGGTTGCCGTTTCCCGCCAGGGAGCTACCGGGCTGTGGCAATTCATGCTGGGAACAGGTAAAATTTATGGTTTGAAGAACAACAGCCTGATAGACGAAAGACGCGACCCTATCAAGTCCACTTGGGCAGCAGTGCGTTATCTGAAAGACCTTTATGACATATATCAGGACTGGAACCTGGTATTGGCTGCCTACAACTGCGGTCCGGGAACCATCAATAAGGCCATCCGCCGTGCCGGAGGTGCTACGGACTACTGGACCATCTACAATTATCTGCCCAAAGAAACCCGTGGCTACGTTCCTGCCTTCATTGCAGCAAACTATATCATGACTTATTACTGCGAACACGATATTTGTCCGATGGAAAGCCAGCTTCCCGCAGCTACAGACACCATCCATATCAACAAAGATCTTCATTTGCAGCAGGTTGCAGAAGTATGCAATATCAATATAGACCAATTACGCAGTTTGAATCCCCAATACAAGAAGGATATTATTCCGGGAAACAGTGAGTTATGCGTGCTCCGCCTGCCCAATAACTTCGTCAGTTCCTTTATTGACCGCCAAGACAGCGTATTCGCTTACAAGCCCAATGAATTCCTGACGAAACGAAAAACTGTCGCTATAAAAGAAGTGTCGGGCAGCAGAGGCAGTGCCTCATCCAAAGGTACTCTTTATCATAAAATAAGACAAGGAGATACACTGGGAGGAATTGCCGCCAAGTATCATGTATCCGTCAACCAGTTGCGTAGCCTTAATGGCATAAAAGGTAACAATATCAGAGCCGGAAAGAGTTTGCGGATCAGATAAGCAATAAAAAATACACATTTAACACGATACATTTCGCGAAAACGCTTGCTTGAATACGTTTTTTGTATATTTTTGCAGAATAGATAACAGGAGGCAAAGATATGACGGATGAAAAGTATAATCAGGAACAGGCTGATGAGGAGATGATAAATCAAGGTTTTCAGGAACTTTTGGATAGCTATCTGGCTACCAAGCACCGGAAAAAGGTAGAGATCATCACAAAAGCGTTCAATTTTGCAAAACAAGCGCATAAGGGAGTAAAACGTCGCTCGGGTGAGCCATACATCATGCACCCCATCGCCGTAGCAAAGATTGTGTGCACAGAAATAGGCTTGGGCTCGACTTCTATTTGTTCGGCCCTGCTGCACGATGTAGTTGAAGATACCGACTACACCGTAGAAGATATTGAAAACCTGTTTGGTCCCAAAATAGCCCAGATCGTAGACGGGCTGACCAAAATATCAGGAGGAATATTCGGCGACCGCGCTTCTGCACAAGCAGAAAACTTCAAGAAGCTGTTGCTCACCATGAGCGATGATATTCGTGTAATCCTTATCAAGATTGCAGACCGATTGCACAATATGCGAACCTTGGGTTCCATGCTTCCCAACAAGCAATACAAGATAGCCGGAGAAACCTTATACATCTACGCTCCACTAGCCAACCGACTGGGACTGAATAAAATAAAGACCGAACTGGAAAACCTCAGTTTTATTTATGAGCATCCGGAAGAATATGCCCTAATAGAATCCAAACTGAAAGAAACCCAAGCCGAGCGTGAAGAAGTATTCCAAGATTTCACCGCACCCATACGCCGGCAACTGGACAAAATGGGAATCAGTTATCAACTGATAGCACGCGTAAAATCCCCCTACTCCATCTGGAACAAGATGCAGACCAAACATATCACCTTTGAAGAAATATATGACATACTGGCCGTCCGCATCATCTTCACCCCTAAAAACCCCGAAGAAGAACTCAACGAGTGCTTTAATATATATGTATCCATCTCCAAAATCTATAAACCCCACCCCGACCGCTTGCGCGACTGGGTGAGCCATCCCAAAGCCAATGGTTATCAGGCATTGCACGTCACCTTGATGAGCAGCAAGGGACAATGGATTGAGGTGCAGATACGCAGCGAGCGCATGAACGATGTAGCCGAACAGGGCTTTGCCGCACATTGGAAATACAAAGAAGGCGGAGGTAGCGAAGACGAAGGCGAACTGGAAAAATGGTTGCGCACCATCAAAGAAATCCTGGACGACCCGCAACCGGATGCCATGGACTTCCTGGATACCATCAAACTGAATTTATTTGCGTCCGAGATATTTGTCTTTACCCCGAAAGGCGAAATCAAGACCATGCCACAAAACTGTACGGCACTGGACTTTGCATTTTCCATCCATACTTTCCTAGGCAGCCATTGTATCGGAGCCAAAGTAAACCATAAGTTAGTGCCACTGAGCCATAAATTGCAAAGTGGCGACCAAGTAGAAATTCTTACTTCCAAATCACAGCACGTACAGCCTGCATGGATCAACTTTGCCACCACGGCAAAAGCAAAAGCCAAGATACTGGCTATTCTGAAACGCGAACAGCGCGGCATGCAGCAAACAGGTGAAGATATGTTGCGGGACTTCTTCACAAAAGAAGGCTTAGAAATTACTCCTGACAATATTCAGAAAATAGCCACTTTACATAATGTAAAGACCCAAGAGGAATTGTTTTCAGCCATCGGCTTAAAAACAATCATTTTGGGAGATAATGATAAGAATGAATTAAAAGACAAGCCATCTCCCAGCAACTGGAAAAAGTATATCTCTTTTGCCTTTGGAGGCAGCAAATCAAACAAGGAAAAGCCGGTTGAGGAGAAAGAACCGGTTCAGAAGATAGATAGTAAGAAGATACTGAAGCTGACTCCCGAGGCCATACAGAAGAATTATATATTGGCTGAGTGTTGCAAACCTATTCCGGGCGATGATGTGCTGGGCTATATTGATGATGACAACCGCATTGTTATTCATAAACGCCAATGCCCATTGGCAACCAAGCTAAAGAGTAGTTATGGCAACCGCCTGCTGGCAGTGCAATGGGAAACAGGCAAGTCTCTATATTTCCCGGTAAATATCTATATAAAAGGTATAGACCATATCGGTATTCTTAATAAAGTAACCCAAGTCATTTCACAACAGTTGAATGTAAATATCCACAAGTTGAGTATTGAGAGCAATGATGGTATCTTTGAAGGCAGGATACAGTTGTTTGTGCATGATGTGGATGATGTGAAGACTATAACGACCAACTTAAGAAAAGTAGACGAAATAAAGACGGTGACTCGTATTGAGAAGTTTGAGGATCAACCGAATTAAGAGCTCATTTCACGAGGACGTATCAAAACTCTAAAGCAACTATCCAATTGTTCACCGTAGGGGCGGATTGAATCCGCCCAAATGCACAAAGCAAACTATTATCGGGCAGATTCAATCTGCCCCTACAGCAAAATGATAGCCAATTTTTGTTTTGATACATCCTCGTGAATGGCTATGTCAAATAATCCAATTCTTTACGCATACTCACCAATTCTTCCCGTATCAGTCTCAACCGGTCCAGAATCTCTGTGGTACGGATCGTAGTGTCCTTATTCATTTTCAATTTTTGCTTGGCTCCTTGCAAAGTCATTCCTTTCTCCTTTACCAAATGATACACCAAACGGATATTCTCAATATCCTCCTTACGATATTGCCGGATATTCCCTCCCGCCTTCTTAGGTGAAATCATAGGAAACTCCTTCTCCCAATAACGAAGCAAAGACTCATTCACATTAAACATCTTCGCTACCTCGCCTATAGAGTAGTACAGTTTCAGTTCTTTATTCGGATTATAAGCCATAGATAAATTTAAAATTGAGAATTAAAAAATCATAGCTAGTCAAATACCTTACCGTGGTTGGCAGCTATCTGTATCATCTTATCATAATCTTCCGCACTCAAATCCATGAAGTAATAATTCACCGGATTCTGCACCTTTCCCTTTACATGTACCTCATAGTGCAAATGCGGTCCCGTACTCTTACCCGTATTTCCCACTTCGGCTATCACCTCTCCACGTAGAACTTTCTGCCCCGGACGCACCTTATACTTACTTAAATGCGCATACCAAGTAATATACCCAAAGCCGTGGTCCACCTGAACCATATTGCCATAACCGGTTTCCCATCCAGCCTTTATCACCGTTCCATCCCCCGTTGCATAAACAGGAGTACCGATATTAGCCGAGAAATCCATGCCGGCATGAAACTTGGTTGTCTTATAAATAGGATCTATACGCACTCCATAACCGGAAGCCGTCCTTTTCAAGTCCTTGTTGGATACCGGCATGATGGCAGGAATGCACTTCAACATTTCATCATGGCTCTTACACAAATCCACTATCTCATCAAACGACTTGGACTGGATATAAAGTTGCCTGTTCAGCATATCGAGCTTGGAAGTGGTATTGATTACCAAATCCGAGTTAGCCATATCCCTCAACTGCTCATAACGGTTCGTACCTCCATAACCGGCCTTGCGAATGGCATCCGATACAGGATCCGCCTGCAACACCACACGATACAAGTTATCATCACGCTGCTGAATGTCCTGCATCACCCCCAACGCCTCATCCAAGCGGTGCGACAATACATTATACTGAGCCAGCAAACGGGCATTTTCTATACGGAGTTCTTTCTCGGAAGGAGAACCAAAGATGAACAACAGGATGATAAAACTGCCTGCTCCCAAGCCCATCCCCACAAACAAACGGCGCAAGATGCTCAGGGCGCGTTGCCTCACGGTGGGGTAAATGCGGTCGTAGGTTCGGGTCTTAGGATTATAAATATAGTAGACTTTACGCATCTATTTCTGCTTTTTGAAGTTTTTAATGCACAACACATCAATATTTTGCACATTTCTTGTCGACAAAAATAATAAAACCAATTATCTTTGCAAATCCTTTTTGAGAATATTAACTAGAAGACAATATAAGCGACATGATGACAGCTAAAGAAATCAGAGATTCCTTCAAAAGCTTTTTCGAGTCAAAGGGGCACCAGATTGTCCCATCAGCTCCGATGGTCATTAAAGATGACCCCACATTGATGTTCACCAATGCAGGTATGAACCAGTTTAAAGACATTATTCTGGGCAACCACCCTGCCAAGTATAAAAGAGTGGCGGACTCACAGAAATGTTTGCGCGTAAGCGGTAAGCACAACGACCTGGAAGAAGTGGGACACGACACGTACCACCACACCATGTTCGAAATGCTGGGTAACTGGTCTTTCGGAGATTACTTCAAGAAAGAAGCCATCAACTGGGCATGGGAATATCTGGTAGACGTATTGAAGATTGATCCCAAGAACCTCTATGCCACCGTATTTGAAGGCAGCCCCGAGGAAGGACTGGAACGTGATAACGAAGCTGCTTCGTACTGGGAACAGTACTTGCCCAAAGATCATATCCTGAATGGCAACAAGCACGATAACTTTTGGGAAATGGGCGATACAGGTCCCTGCGGCCCGTGCTCGGAAATACATATCGACTCACGCTCGGAAGAAGAAAAGGCACAAATACCGGGCAACCAACTGGTAAACAAGGATCACCCGCAAGTGATTGAAATATGGAACCTCGTATTCATGCAGTTCAACCGCAAGGCGGACGGCAGCCTGGAAGGACTTCCCGCCAAGGTTATCGATACCGGTATGGGATTCGAGCGCTTGGTACGCACCCTGCAAGGCAAGACCTCCAATTATGATACCGATGTGTTCCAACCTATCATCAAGGCGATAGGCGAAATGGCAGGAACAACTTATGGCAAAGACATTCAGTCAGACATCGCCATGCGCGTCATTGCCGACCATATCCGTACCATTGCTTTCTCTATCACCGATGGACAGTTGCCCAGCAATGCCAAGGCAGGTTATGTAATCCGCCGCATCCTTCGCCGTGCAGTTCGCTACGGATATACTTTCTTAGGTCAGAAACAGGCATTCATGTACAAACTATTGCCGGTGCTGATTGAAAACATGGGCGAGGCTTATCCCGAACTGAATGCACAAAAGACATTGATTGAAAAAGTAATCAAGGAAGAAGAAGAATCATTCCTCCGCACACTGGAAACCGGTATCCGCCTGTTGGACAAGACCATGGCTGATGCTAAAGCTGCCGGAAAGAAAGAAATCAGCGGTGTGGATGCTTTCACCTTATATGATACTTTCGGTTTCCCACTCGACCTGACCGAACTGATCCTCCGCGAAAACGGCATGACCGTAAACGAAGATGAGTTCAACACCGAGATGCAGAAACAAAAAGAACGTGCCCGCAACGCCGCCGCCGTTGAGACAGGCGACTGGATCACCGTAAAAGAAGGTGAAACCAACTTTGTAGGTTACGATTATACCGAATACGAAACCGGCATTCTGCGTTACCGCCAAGTGAAGCAGAAAAACCAAACGCTGTATCAGATTGTATTGAGCGACACTCCGTTCTATGCAGAAAGCGGTGGACAGGTAGGCGATACAGGTGTGATTGTAAGCGAGTTCGAGACTATAGAAGTCATTGATACCAAGAAGGAAAACAACCTTCCCATCCATATTACCAAGAAATTGCCGGAACACATCGAAGCTCCGATGATGGCTTGCGTAGACACTGAAAAGCGTGCTGCCAGTGCTGCCAACCACTCATGTACCCACTTGCTGGACGAAGCATTGCGTCAGGTATTGGGTACTCACGTAGAACAGAAAGGTTCATTGGTAACTCCGGAGTCTTTGCGTTTCGACTTCTCTCACTTCCAGAAGGTGACCGATGAACAGCTCCGTGAAGTGGAACATTTGGTTAATGCCAAGATCCGTGAAAATATTCCTTTGACCGAATATCGCAACCTGCCTATAGAAAAGGCTAAAGAACTGGGTGCTATCGCTCTGTTTGGCGAAAAGTACGGTGATGAAGTACGTGTGGTTCAGTTTGGTAACTCTATTGAATTCTGTGGTGGTACTCACGTATCGGCTACAGGTAAGATAGGTATGGTTCGCATCCTCAGCGAAAGTTCCGTTGCAGCCGGAGTACGCCGTATAGAGGCCGTGACAGGTGCAAGGGTGGAAGAAATGATGGATACTGTGCAGGATACATTGAACGACCTGAAAGCCCTTTTCAACAATGCTCCGGATTTGAAAGTTGCTATCCGCAAGTACATTGATGAAAACGCAGGCTTGAAGAAGCAGGTAGAAGAATTTGTAAAAGCACAAGCCGCCGAAGTAAAAGTAAGATTGATAAACAATGCGAAAGATATAAACGGCGTGAAAGTAGTAAAGACTATTGTGCCGATGGCTGCCGATGTGGTAAAAGACATTGCATTCCAGTTGAAGGGTGAAATACCTGCCAATCTGTTTGTAGTAATCGGTAGTGTAGACAATAACAAACCGATGTTGACCGTAATGATCAGCGACGACCTGGTGAAAGCCGGACAGAACGCCGGTAAACTGGTTCGCGAAGCTGCCAAACTGATTCAAGGCGGTGGTGGCGGTCAGCCCCACTTTGCCACAGCAGGCGGTAAGAATGCTGACGGTTTGAATGCTGCTGTTGATAAAGTTATTGAATTGGCAGCACTGTAAGTAGAAACATTTTCGTCCATACTTAAATAATTAGAAGACTCCGCTAACGGCTGTGAAGCTGATAGCGGAGTTGTTGTTTGAGGAAAACAGACACAGAGTGAGAGAGATTATCATGAGATTTTATTATGCATCTCACAAAAAGATGAATAAAACAATTGGTATATTCATTTCCTTTTCATAGCTTTGAAAACTGGCACTTAAATCTTACTGTTATGAAGACAATCGTTTTTTTAATACTAGCAACATTATTATCCATAGCTACATCGTGCAGCAACAAGCAATCCAATGATTTTGATAACCAAATTTCTTTGGCAGGCAGTGATACACTTGTTTTTTCTTTAGATGATAATACTTTTTATACCAGCAAAGCAATATTCCAGTTTGAAGATAACGGAAAAGAATACTTATTTTTCCATAATTTTGATAGAGGTAAACCACGTATTATAATATTTGATATAGAGAAGCAGAATATATATAAATCTGTGCCGCTATATGAAGAAGGTCCCAATGGTATTGCTGCTATGGATGGGGGCTGGCCCTTGGATATGAATCATTTCCTAATCACCACTAATTCATACTTCTGCTATATGGTAGATGATAAAGGAAACATACTTAAAAAGATTAAGATATGGGATTGGGATGAAAAGGATGAAAAGACACTCTTCGCAGAGTATTGCACCAGCTCTTTCTATAGTTATTATTCTTCACCTGCTATCCTAAAAGACTCTATTTTATATTTTAATCAATATTTTGTCGGATATCCTCATAAGAAAGAAGACTGGAAAAATGTTTCTATGTTTGCTTATGCTAACTTGAACAGTGGTAAAATGGCAAAATCTGAACTTACATATCCCGATATTTTTAGTGAAGACGAAGTAGCAAGAACTAAATCATACGATCCGGAATTCAGTTATGCTTATACGGGAAAGGACGTAGCGGTATCTTTGCACCAATATGATAGTATTTTGGTTTCTTCTGATTTTAAACATTCGCGCACTTATAATGCCAAAAGTAGATACTTTCCCAGTATTCGTCCCAAAGCCTATAATGCATACAAAGATTTGCTGGTCTGGCTACAGGAAGAGTCTCTTAAGCCTCAATATTATCATTTATTATATGATAAATACCGCAATGTTTTCTATCGCTTTACATTGATGCCCTATGAGTTTCCCAAAGGCAAACTCCCAACAGGCGAACCTACTGGTCAGGAATTCTCCATTATTATTCTGAATAGCCAATATGAAATCATAGGTGAAACAAAATTTCCAGGTAATACATTCAACTATAGAATGTGCTTCATTGGGAAAAAAGGGTTATATCTGTCTTTAAACAATCAAGGTAATCCTAACTTCGATGAAGACAAATTAGAGTTTCAATGTTTCACATTACATGAAAATAAATAGCTGATGTTTCTTAAGTAAATAAGTGCCAAAACACAAAGATATTGGATAAAAGAAGATGAGTCGTAAGCGTCTCCGCAATTCTATGTTTTTAGAAAAGGGATGCCCGAATTCAGAAAACAGATTTCTGTTTTACATCACCATAGTAAGAGAGTGTTAGCAACAATCGAGCTTAAACAAATTACCCCTACTTTTTTTAAAAAATATCCTGTTCCCTTCATCATTTATCCAATAATTATTGTATATTTGTCATGCATTACATTTTTAATCCAACGGTAGGGAACCTGCCGTTTAAATAGTGGCAGGCATTTTTATGCCTGTTCACTACATTCTATATGGCGGTTTCGCACCCCCATGTAGAGTGTTAATGCACCTACTGCTACCGTTGGAGAGTGTAATGCAATGGGACAGGCGAAACCGCTTTTTTATTTTTATCCAGCCTTTTTGTCTTCCTCCCATTAAACTGTAATCATTCACCTTTAAATTTAAAGCTTTATGGAAGCAAAATTACACACACCGCAGGTCCCTCCGGGAGACGAAACCCAGTTTATGCATGCAGCATTCACCTCTGATAAAGAAATGCTGGACTTCTACCTTATCTTTAACCGATTTGTAAATCCAGTGACTTACTTCATGCAACGCACGGATAAAAGAAGATTGGAAGATCTTTTATTCATATTGGGTAAACAAGCACATTTTCTGTTTATGCTGGAAACAAATCACTTTCTTGGCATTAATCCATTAGTGCAAGGTTTTGGATTGTTCATGCTAAAAGATAATCTTTCCAAACAAAAGCGAATAGCCAAGTCAGAGGAAGTAGCTTCCCAATTACAATTCCTCACAGGAATAGCCTCGGAAATGGATACTATTAAACAAATGAACAAGAGCATTCACTCCCATATTCAAAATGTGATGTACCTAATAGATAAGATGAAAGAAAAAGAGCAGACCGACTCTCCCACCGAAAGCAACGAGCCCTAAAACCGATATTACTATCCACAGACAAAGCGCCTACATCTTAGTAACGATGAGGCCGAAAGATTACTAATGACGAGGCTGTATCATTAGTAATCTTTCGACCTTGTCGTTACTAATCTTTCAGCTTTATCCCTTGCTTCTTTCGTTCCAAAGTTTTGCAATCTGCTTCCTATCAATATATTTTTGTTCCTGCAATTTGTTTGCTGTATTCAAAAATCTTCCTACCTTTGGAACCATAGTTTATAAACAACACAAAAACAGATTAAATCATGAGAAAACTTCACTTACTACCGGCATTACTACTTGCCTTTTCGTGTATATTCACTGCATGCAGTGACAGTAAAGATGATCCCGAACCCAATCCGGCGCCCGATCCTACTCCCGGTGCACTTCTGTACATCAACGGCTATGCCGAACTAGGGGCTTTCCGTCACGAAAGCAAAGTTGCTTTCTATCCATTGGATAAAACACTGGAACGGTCTAAAGACCAGGCATTCAGTGACGAAGTTACCTCCGACTTAGGTCTATACACCATCAAGGACAGAATGATTTTGCAAGAAGTGTTCTTTGAAGTGGAAGTAACCGGAAACTTTTTCAACGGAATTAAAAATGATTACTCTAAAAGTCCGGTCACTATGCATGCCATCAACCATGTAGGCACGCCATTCACTATCGAAAGAATGACTTCTCAAATTTACCAATTGCCACCTACCAACATCAATATATTGACGCAACTGACGACTGCCCGTATCCGTACCTTGATAAAAGAAAAAATGAAAGGTGCTACGGAAGAATCTTCCTTGAAAGCCTTCCAAGAGGCTTCAAAGCAGGCTATGGAAGAACTAATGACAGTATTCGCCATCAGAAATTATGATGCAGAAATGCCAAGCAATACCTCCTTTTGGCATGCCGACAAAGATTCAGGTCTGATGGCTGCTATCTCTGCCATTATATTGGAAGGCGTAAGCGAAGACTTTCTGAATACCTTTTTCACTGAATGGGACAAAGACTTTGCCCAAGACGGACGCATAGACAATGATGTGATACTGGAAAGCATACATAGCGGACAGCAGGATTTGGAATCTACAAAGGTTCGAGAGAACCTACAAACGTTCTACGCTGCGCATAAAAAGAACTTCTCATTCCCCCCATTCTGGCAATTTATTGACCGGAACGGTGACGGAGTAATTGATGATAATGATAAGCCGGAAGGCTCAGAGATTAAACCAGAAGAGTTCACTCCATCCGAACAACAATGCAGAGATATATTGAAACAACTCTACAAACGCTTGCGTGAATATATGCAGATAGAAAGTGTATGGGAAGCTAATTTCTGCGGAGCTATCGAACCGATTCCCGGATACCCCACTACACTGATTCCCAGCGACAGGGAAGTATATGAAATATGGGTCAATGCCTACGGAGCAATCCAACAATGCAACATACTGATTTATTCGCTGACCAATAAAAAGTATGATTATAATGTAGAGTCCTATATAGGGACGGCCTATACCATTCAATCCCAAATTTATCTGAGTCTCACCCAGTTGTTTGGCGATGTTCCCCATGTGACACCGGAGAATTTCAGTGACGTGGACGCTAAAATAGTCCGTACTCCCGTGAAGGAAATCTATACTCAACAAATCGATTTATTAATGACATACGGTGCCAATCTCCCCCAAGCTATCGAGCCCAATGAACTTTTCACCAATACCTCCACCATCCGACTATTAGGGGCTACCATGTATATGAAACTGGGGGATTATGAAAACGCAGAAAAGTTTCTGGATAGTTGCGAAACTTATTATCTGAATCCCTATGTGTGGAAAGTAGATAACAGCGAATTGCCGGGAGAGAACAGACCGCTTTATAGCAAATATATAGGAGGTGATTATCATATCATATACCATAGTAATATGTGCCATTTGTTGAAAGCAGAAAATTATCTGGCTACCAACAAGGTGGCAAAGGCAGTTGAAGCCTTGAAGAATATAGATGAAAGTATGCAAGTTACCGACAATAATATTGAGACGGTAAAGGCTTGCTTGATAGAATATGCCAAGAAGTATATGGGCAAAAGTTTCGGATACTTTGCACTGCTGAAACGAATGGGAGTAGCTAAAGAGATGTTACAGATAGAAGATTATCAACTTTTGTTGCCGATACCTTTGCAGGAGATGGATAGCAATCCGAATATGGAGCAGAATCCGGGATATAAATAAAGAGTGATTGCGCTAGCCTCCCCCTTTTGAAGGGGGAGGCTAGCGCGATGATTTAACAATGTTTCCCTGAGCTTGACGGCTATGGTGGTTGCCCTACGGCAAATGACTCTTATTCCACTTGATCTTTGGGCCAATTTACCAGATAAAGCGTTTCTGTGGCACGGGTAAATGCCGTATAAAGCCAACGGAAATAGTCGGGAGTCAACATATCTTCCGTCATATACCCCTGATCCAGAAAGACACGTTTCCACTGTCCACCCTGTGCTTTGTGGCAGGTCACGGCATAGGCATATTTCACTTGCAAAGCATTATAGTGGGGATCTGCCTTCATTTTCTTCATCCGTTCCCGCTTTATGGTAATATCGGCATAATCTTCCAGCACGGAATAAAACAACTTATCATTCTGCTCCTTGGGGAGGGCAGGCGTATCCGTGTGCAAAGTATCCAACAGGAGCTTTACTTCCAACTCCATATCATCATAATCGGGGAAAGCCAAGACCACATCGGCAAAACGGAAACCATATGCCTCGCGAACACGGCGGACACGGCGTACCACAGCGATATCACCATTCGCTATGAAATCTATCTCCTTGCACCCCTCTGTCCAAAAGTAATTGTTCTTTGCCACCATCAGCAAATCGCCGCTGTTCAGTTCATCTTCCCTGTCGAGAATGGAGTTGCGGATACCTCTATTATAAATATTCGCCCGCTTATTGGAACGGCATACCACAATCGTATCGTCCATCCCTGCCTGAGCGTAGCAATCACTGATCGCTTCTATCAACTCATTGCCGGGAATATTCCGTATATCCGGGAAACCCTGCACGCGAATGGAAGGCAAAGTGAAAAATTCTTCTTGGGAGATATAACGACGCAATTCCGTAGCATTCCAAAGAATACCCGAATCATGCATCTGCCGCACCACTTCCGTGAGTTGAGCCTCACTCACCTCCAATCCATATCCCCGCAACACATCTGCCGAAAGTGCCGGACTCTCCTCCTCGCCCACAGGCGGAAGCTGTGCCGTATCCCCTATCAGCATCAACCGGCATCCTGTTCCTGCATATACATACTGAATGAGATCATCCAGCAAGCGCCCCGTACCGAAAGCCGCCCCCGCCAATCCGTCATTGGCTATCATCGAAGCCTCATCAACAATGAACAAAGTGTGCTGATGCAGGTTATCATCCAAGGAGAAGTTATCCATATCATTGGAGAAGTTGCGCTGGCGATATATTTTCTTATGGATGGTGAAAGCGGAGTGCCGGGCATAGTGTGAAAAAACTTTAGCAGCCCTGCCCGTCGGAGCCAATAAGATGCATTTCTGTTGCAACTGGTCCAGTGTCTTCACCAACGCCCCGATGAGTGACGTTTTACCCGTACCGGCATACCCCTTTAAGAGGAAAACCGAGTCTGATTGGCGGGAAAAGAGGAAATCAGCTAAAAATTTAACAGCTTTTTCTTGCTCTAAAGTTGGTTTATATAGAAAATTTCCCTTAATTTGCTGCACTAAATAATTATTTATCATAATTGCGTAATAAAAAGTTCGTCGAACTGTGCGTTATTAGATTAATTTATTTTATTTTTGCGATGCGAATATAAACTAAAAAAAACACATATTTATCATGAAAACAGTTATTAATATTGTATTGGCTGCTTGCATTATCGGTTTAGTATACGTTTGCTACGGCAGTATCGTGGGACCGATCCACTTCGATGACGCTAAAAAAGCTAGAGAAAAAGAAGTTGTTGCACGCTTAATTGACATTCGTAAAGCACAGTTAGAGTACCGTAACCTTCACAACGGACAATATACTGCAAGCTTTGACACTTTGATTGATTTCATTAAAACAGCGAAACTTCCATTCGTAAAGAAGGAAGGTATTTTGAGTGATACTCAATTGGAAGCTGGTATGACTGAAAAGAAAGCAATGGCAATTATCAATAAAGCCAAGAAAACAGGTAACTGGAAAGAAGTGGAAAAAGAAGGTTTGATGAACTTCAAACGTGATACTTTGTGGGTTGCTGTAACCGATACTATCTATACTCCGGGTTTCAACCCAGATTCTTTGAGATTCGTTCCTTTCGGAAACGGTGCACAGTTTGAAATGGCTATCCGTAACGATACTACCAAATCAGGCGCTCCCTTGCACTTGTTCCAGGCTCAGACTCCGTATGAAGTATACTTGGGCGGCCTGAACAAACAGGAATTGGCTAACCTTAAAGATATTCAGAGCAAACTGGGTAAATATTGCGGTTTGAGAGTTGGTGATATCGAACAGCCTAACAATAACGCAGGTAACTGGGAATAAGAATGATTGAACGTATCGATTTTACTAAATCGGAACAATATACATTATCCATCCGCCTCAGTGCGGATGGATTTTCTTTTTCTATCTATAATCCCCTTACGGATAATGATTTCTGTTTCGTTCCGTATCCGGTCAATGCCTCATACTCCATGACAGCCAACCTGAAAGAAATGCTGGCTGAGACAGAAGCTTTAAAGTATCCCTATAAACGGGTGAATGTCCTTTATGACACCTCCCGCTTTACCCCCGTCCCCTTCGAACTGTTTGAAGACGAGCAGATGGATACGCTTTTTTACCACAACTTTTCTAAAGGGGATAACGAAATCGTGCTTTGCAATATACTGGGCAAGAGCAATGTGGTTGTTCTCTTTGCCATGGACAAGCATGTTCACCAGTTGTTGGCAGAACATTTCCCCACAGCACGCCTGTTCTCTACAGTAAGTCCGCTGACAGAGTATTTTGCGCAAAAGAGCCGGTTGGGAAATAGCCGTAAACTATATGCCAACATACGCGAGCAGCTGCTGGAAGTATTTTGCTATGACAAGGGTAAATTATTGCTAATAAACTCTTTCCAGTGCAAACAAACGGCCGACCGTGTGTATTATCTGCTATATATATGGCAACAATTAAGCTATAACCAGGAAAGGGATGAATTACACCTGACGGGCAAACTGACTGATAAAGAAGGGTTGCTGAAAGAATTGCGTAATTATCTGCGGCAAGTTTTCATCATTAACCCCAAAGCGGAGTTCAACCGTTCCGAGATAAGTAAAATAGAAGAGATACCTTTTGATATGCAAACTTTATTATTATGCGAGTAATTAGCGGAATATACAAACGGCGCCGTTTTGATGTGCCCCGTAGTTTCAAGGCACGTCCCACTACGGACTTTGCCAAAGAAAACTTGTTCAATGTATTGAGTAACAACTATTTCGACTTTGAGGACGGAGTGACCGCACTCGACCTTTTTGCCGGAACCGGAAGCATCAGCATAGAACTGGTATCCCGTGGTTGCGACAGGGTGATTTCTGTAGAGAAAGATCCCCAGCACCTTGCCTTTATCTCGCAAGTGATGCGTGAAGTGAAAACAGACAAGTGCTTTCCCATCCGCGCAGAAGTGTTCAGATTCATAGAAAAATGCAGTGAACAGTTCGATTTTATCTTTGCCGATCCTCCCTATGCGCTGAAAGACCTGGAAAGCATCCCCACACGTATTTTTGAGAGTGGGATTCTGAAAGAAGACGGCTTACTGGTACTGGAACATGGAAAAGAGAATCACTTTGAGGAAGACCCTCATTTTATAGAACGTCGCGCTTATGGCAGCGTGAACTTCTCCTTCTTTAGAGCAACGGTGCCAGCAACCGAACAATAGATTCCTTTGCCTTTTGATACCAAGGACGTTTCATCCATGTTTTCCGTTGTAACAGGATGGCGTCCTTTTGATCTTGCAGGAAGATTTCTTTCAAGGCCAATGCCGAAGCGGCATCATACATAAAAGCATTCACTTCAAAATTATGTTCAAAGCTGCGGAAATCCATATTGGTAGAACCCACCGTAGACAATGTATCATCACTCACCATCAATTTGGAATGCAGGAAACCTTTCTGATAGAGGTATATCTTGACACCGGCACGCATCATATCGTCCAGATAAGAAAGTGAGCCTAAGTGGGTGAGCCACGTATCGGCACGTTCAGGTATCATGATGCGAATATCCACACCTGCCAATGCTGCTGTTTTCAATGCCAGCAAAATAGGCTCGGTAGGAAGCAGATAGGGAGTCTGTATATAGAAATACTTACGCGAACTGCTGATAGCAATCAGTAATCCTTGCATAATATCCCTCCATTCTCCTACAGGATCGGAAGTCACAATCTGTATCAGCGCATTGCCACAGGCTTCTACCTCCGGGAAATATCGGGAAGAAGTAATCAGAGTACGGTCTACCACATACCAATCCGTCAGAAATGAGGTTTGCAATCCGTAAACTGCTTTTCCTTCTATCTTGATATGGGTATCTCTCCATATTCCCCACGAGAAACCTCTCATATAACGCAAGGCAATATTCATGCCCCCGGTAAAAGCGACACGACCGTCTATGACTACTATCTTCCGATGGTTTCGATAGTTTACCTTACTGGTAAACAAGGGAAAGCGAACTTTCAGGAAACTTCGCACTTCAATGCCTGCACCACGCATTTCTTCATAGAAAGCATGGGGGACACGCCAACACCCCACATCATCATACAGCAAGCGCACCTCAACTCCCTGGCGGGCTTTGTCCATCAACAAGTCGCGCAGCAGCCTACCCACAGAATCATCTTCGAATATATAGAATTGCAAATGGATGTGATGTTGCGCCTTACTGACTTCTTTTATCAAGGACTGCAACATGGAAAGTCCGTCGGTATAGACTTCTATTTTATTGCCCTCAAAAGGCAACGCATTATTTATTTTCCGGAAGAAACGCATCAGCTGATGTTGGTCTTCGGGATATTTAAATGCTTTTTGTGCCTGATATTCCGCCATCGGGCGTTTGATCAGGCGGGTGTAGCCTTTCTTGCTTATCAGCTTTTCCTTACGGGTGCTTCTGCCGAAAAAGAAATAGAAGGCAAGCCCCACCACCGGCAGGAAAAAGAGCACAAGTACCCATGCCATTGTCTTAACGGGATTACGATTATCAAGTATCACAACGATAATAGTGCCGATGATAATCACAAAATAAAGCACGTTAAAGGCAACAGCAAAGATATCATTGAAAATGCCCCACTCTATCATATTTTTTATTTCATGTTATTAACCTGTAAGCAAACTTATAAAAAAAATCCCAACCTATAACAATATAGGCTGGGAAAAGATTAGTGTATCGTTTCATTTAGAAAGGACGTCTGCCGTGTCCGCCACCGGGACCGCCAAAACCGCGTCCGCCGAATCCTCCTTCCCTGTTCATCACCTTATCGCGGGCTGCTTTGCTGCCGAAGATATTGAGGCGGTAGAGGAAGTGTACCATGCAATAGCTGTTAATGCTGTTGTACTCGGTCACAGAACGTGACTGTGCTGACAAGGTACGAGTGATGCTACTTTGTTGTTTTAGAATATCATACATTTCAAAACTAACCGTTGCAGCACCCTTCAATAAGTTTTGCGCGATTTGGGCATTCCAAATTACTTCATTACGGTTCAAGCTGGAATCAGTATATCCTCTACGGCATTGGTTGGCTATATTTGTGGAAAGATTCATCTGCCAAGGAAGAGTTATATTAGTGCTTGCACCATACGAAAAAGTATAAGGATTCTGATCTTTATCTGAATGCAATTTATTTTTCTCCCAATTATACTCTATCGAACCATTCAAAGAAAATTCAAACCAATTATTACGATAAGCGCCATTAAAATTTTCAGCCAATACTAAATTGGTTGTTCTATTTCTCAGACTAGTTTGTGTTTCCTTATCGTCATCAAAATCCACTTGATTTTGAAAATTAACACGTGAGAATGAATTTATAGTGAATTTCTTATTCTTAAGGGCAGTATTGAATCCAAACATACCAAAAGCATTCCAATTACCATTGATATTTTCAGGTGTAATTGTCTTGCCTCCTGTCTGGTCATCATATGTTGTCTTATTGCTAATAGCATCCTGAGTAGCAGTGAACATTAAGTGTGCCATCATTCCCCTTTGTCTTTCTGCATTATAAGTATTATAGAATGCACGCATAGTATGCGCAAAAGACGGCTTCAATCCGGGATTACCTACACGGATATTTAAAGGATTTGAATTATCGACAATCGGCAACAAGTTTTCCATAGAAGGCTGGCTGCTTCTTCCACGATAGGTTACACGTAACTGACTGACCTTAGAAAAACGATAACGGAAATCCAAATTAGGAGCAAAATTAAAGACCGTTCTAGTGGTGTCTGTCATAAAGTTACCTTTCTTATAAGACAATTTCGTATTCTGTGGCTGCAAGGAAACACCTGCATTCAACTGATATTTCTCACGAATCAAGCGTAATCCTAATGAAATATCATGGTTAAAATATTGATATTTTGCATCTTTACTCAAACTATCGACATAAGCTGTTTCGTAGTCTTCCGGAAGCATATCGCCAATGCCCCAAGGAAATTCATTCAAATCAAAAGTAGACTTGTCACTCTTATTATACTTATATTGGAATCTATAACTGAATTGTAAAAAAGTAGCGCGTGCAATAGGTTCGCTATAAGTAAACTGAGCAGTGTAATTGTAGTTTTTAGCAGGAGTTGTTATATATTGATTACGCCACAAGACAGAGTCCGGAGTTTCCGGAAACAAGTAATAACGAGTTGCAGATTCGCTATATTGGTCATTATCATTATCTCCATATCCAAAAGTTCCACGGAAAGTTATATTACGACCCTTATTATTTAATTTCCGGTTAAGTTGCAAAGTGGCATTTGCCGATAAATTCTTGGATTTAGTCAAAGAATTACTATTAGTAGCGTTCACGCGTATATCCTTCAATGGGTCGTCCGAAGAATCTATATCATCAAAATTTAGAAAATCATTCGGATTCCCAATATATTTGAAAGGATCTTCATTAAATGTCCCACTTTCATTTTGATTTGCATTATCAGATTTACTATAAGATACATTGGGACGGAAAATGATGTTTGTCATTGAATCGGGCTTCCATTCCATACGGAAATCAGCATTGAAATCAGAAGTTTTATTCCGGAGGTGACCATTTGTATTAGTGTATGAATTTCGAGTAAAATCTTCTGTATTTCCTCTGGTTATTCTATCAGCATCCCTGTAATTATAACGTACACTACCACCCATTTCCAACTTCTCGGTTTCCGTTGCAAAGTTTGCACCCAGCATCTTGGTGGCATTCAAACCATTGTTTCGTCCCCAGCGAGGACCACCGCCTCCACCTGAAAAGCCTTGGTCATTCACATTATTGGCAGATCCGATAACAGAAAATTGGGTCTTATCATAAAAACGGTTAATCATAGCACGCCCCAGATAACGATCTTCCGTACCTCCGGCTAAATCGACATTACCGAACCAACCTTGATTCATACCTTTCTTTACCGTCAAATCAAGCACGGTTTCTTCCTCACCATCATCAATACCGGTAATACGCGCCAAGTCAGATTTCTTATCATAAGTTTTCAGCTTTTCAACCATATTGACGGGCAGGTTCTTCAAGCCGGTCTTCACATCACCGCCAAAGAACTCCTTACCATCCACCATGATTTTCTTTACTTCCTTACCATTAATCTTTATGTTGCCATCTTCGTCTATTTCGGCACCCGGAAGTTTCTTCACCAACTCTTCCAGCATGGCACCCTCGGGAGTACGATATGCAGATGCATTAAATCCTATGGTATCCTCTGATACCGTTACCTGTGGAGCCTCGGCTACAATAACCGCCTCACCCAGCATGATAGCATCTGTGGGCAAGGTAACAGTTCCAATATTGACAGTCGGTTTACTTGCAGTCAGTTGGAGAGGCTTCTCCTGAGTGAGATAACCTACAAATGAAATCTTCAGAAGATATTTTCCCGGGCGGGCGGCAATAGAGAATACTCCACTATTATTAGTAACATTTCCTACCACCATTGCACTATCGGGCAAAGAAAGCAGCTGCACAGTAGCTTGTCCAATCGGGCTTTTATCATCACCATCAATCACGGTTCCCGTCACGGTTATGCGCTTATTATTTTGCGCCCAAGAGAAAGTTGCACAGGTACATACCAGTAACAACAATAATACAAATTTCTTCATTGTCTATTTATTTCCTTGATATTTTTAATGCCTAATGTCCTTTGGACACGCCTGTCCCTAAAAGGTTTAACCAAAGAAAGATATTTATTTCTTAAATAATCTGTCAACCCGGCTTTTTTGTATGCCAAACTCCAGACAAATGACATTGAAAGCCATATAAACAATGGCAATTGAATTATCCGCTTCTTCCAGGTTGCCATCATAAACCCCTCTGACCAACATTACAATATAATATACCCCCAGCAGATAGATGGCATAGCAAATCGCCTTGGTACGGATTCGTGAAGTTTCTTCGTTCTCATTCTTCACCTTTGCCAGGAAAATCATGAATAGCGAGAACCAGATAAGTAACTTGATAGAAGCCTTTGTGAACAGCAAGTTACTATCATTAATCATTCCAAACATAAACATCATAAACGGCACAAATACGGACAATATCAAGATGATATATCCCATGGTCCGACAATAAACGGGTAGAATTCCTTTCATTACTTTATATTTTAACGCACAAAAGTAATTATTTGTAAGCAAACAACGGCTATCTTTTTGCTTTTTTCCCTAAATTTGCAGGCAAATAATAGAGAATATGAGTAAACAAGAGGTTATTATCTGTCACAACTTAAACGAAAATCTTAGTAAGGCAATAGAAAAGTGCCCGCACGATAAATTGTTCATTCTGGTGGATGAGCATACACATGAGTTATGTATGCCTATTCTGGCCGGATTTGATTGCATAAAGGAAGCCCACCTGATCTGTATAGGAGCAGAAGATGTGCACAAGAATCTGGAAACTTTAGCCTATGTATGGAAAGAGCTTGGCGATAAAGGAGCCAGCCGGCATTCCCTGGTCATCAATCTGGGTGGAGGTATGGTAACCGACCTGGGAGGAT
This sequence comes from uncultured Bacteroides sp., assembly GCA_902388365.1. Taxonomy (GTDB): domain Bacteria; phylum Bacteroidota; class Bacteroidia; order Bacteroidales; family Bacteroidaceae; genus Phocaeicola. Next base: position 35,189 of record CABMPB010000017.1, read on the forward strand.
TTGCCGCATCCACCTTCAAACGTGGAATTAAATATATCAATATACCGACTACGTTGCTGGCTATGGTCGATGCATCCGTAGGCGGAAAAACCGGTATCAACTTCAACGGACTAAAGAATGAAATAGGAGTATTCGCTCCGGCCGAAAGTGTATTGATAGACACCGAATTCTTAAAGTCACTGGATACTAAGAACCTGCTGTCCGGCTATGCGGAAATGCTGAAACACGGGCTTATCAGCACCAATGAACATTGGGCGGAATTATTAAACTTTGATTTCAACCATGTGGATTACAAAGCCTTGCAGGCATTAGTTGCCAAATCGGTACAGATAAAAGAAGATATAGTGGAGCAAGATCCGTTTGAGAAAGGAATCCGTAAAGCATTAAACCTAGGACATACCGTGGGACACGCTTTTGAAAGCCTTGCATTGGAAACCCAACATCCGGTATTGCACGGCTATGCTGTGGCATGGGGCATTGTATGCGAACTCTATTTTTCACACTTGAAGGTAGGTTTCCCTAAAGAAAAGTTGCGTCCCACCATTCAGTTCATCAAAGAGCATTATGGAGTTCTTGCCTTTGACTGCAAACAATATGACCGTCTCTATAAGTTTATGAAACATGATAAGAAAAATTCCGCCGGCATTATAAACTTCACTTTGCTATCCGAAATTGGAGATATACAAATAAACCAATCTGCAACCAAAGATGAAATATTTGATATGCTTGATTTCTACCGGGAGTCAATGGGATGCTAAGCATACATTGATTAAAATAAGGGGGATTCATTTAAAAAACACAAACACAACGCACTTTATTTCCGTAAAATTGTTCCATACTTCGGCATCACAACCTTTCAATGCCGAAGAAATCATATTTTTGTATCATAATTATTGAGGAGGATAAATGTTATATAAAGACTTGGATAGAAATAGAGAGGATATATCAGAAAACGAATTTAACATACAGTCAAAAGCAACAACATTACCAATTTCTGATTATCCATCCTATAATTCTATGTGCATTATAGGAATTTGTACGAAAGGAAGCGCAAAAATAAACATGTGCTCACAGGAATATACAATAAACCCCGATGAAATATTTATTTTCATGCCCGGATTATTGGTCTCATTAACAGAGGTTAGTCCTAGTTTTACCGCAAACTACTTCACCCTCTCTACCGTATTCTTTTATGATGTGATAAAAACAATCAGGAGTTTTTCTCCCCAATTTTTCACATACATGAAATCCCACTTTCTATACCCCCTCTCAGAGCAGGAGCTACAATACTTTATGAACTATTATCAACTGCTGAAAGGGAGAAGCGAACTTTTTAATTTTTATTCCAGAGAAGCCATTATAGCTTTACTCAGAATCTTATTTCTGGACTTATACAATGATTTCCAAAGGTATATAACCCGCAGAAACAGTACAAGTACCACACGCAAGGAGGATATGACCAACAAATTCTATACATTGATGATGGAGAATTATAGAGAACACAAAGAAGTCGTATTTTATGCGGATAAACTGAATGTTTCCTCTAAATACCTATCCGAAGTAGTGAAAGAAGTAAGCGGGAAATCACCTAAAGACTGGATTATTGAATATTCATTATTAGAAATAAAAGAGTTGCTGAGAAATAGTTCACTCAATATTCAAGAGATCACAATCAAGACTAAGTTCCTGAATCAGTCGGCATTAGGTCGTTTTTTCAAACGGCATACCAATATGTCTCCGTCCGAATATAGAGAGGCTGCTTACTAGCCGGAAAGAAACATAATGCATATTTTTTATGCTATCTATAAAAAAAGTGATGAGAAAATTTGCAAATACGAGAAAAAGCCGTACCTTTGCATCCGCAATTCGGGGTGTAGCTCAGCCCGGTTAGAGTACGCGTCTGGGGGGCGTGTGGTCGCTAGTTCGAATCTAGTCACCCCGACTAACCGCAAAGCATTGATAATCTATTGGTTATCAATGCTTTTTTCTTTTTATCATCTAGTATCTTTCTGCATATCTTTAATCACTAATAAAGAAGGAAGCGCCCTGAATATCTCCTCATTGGCAGCAATGCCCACACAAGTATCATAGCTTAAAACAAGCAATCCATGCGTAGAAGGCAAAGACAAATCCTCTACATCAACTAACGGATACAGATGAATGCGATGTGCATATTGTTTGCTCCATTTATGGATCTGCCCCATATAGCCTTCATTCCCATTATTGAAATAATATAGATGGATAAAGCTATCCCCATCTGCCAGCAAACGCTGCACATACGGGAAAAGGAAATGATCCATATTTCCGTTTATCAATACCGCCAATTCATTCCCATCATGATATTCACGGTTCACAAAGATAGCCACAGGACAGGATACATGCTCCAATACATCATCTACCTTCTTGCGGAACAGACCAAAGAAAGAAGTCATAGACTTTTCGCCATCCGTCATAAACCGCGGCCCGGCACCCAGCAACAGTATATCCGGCGACTCTGTTTCTACGGTAGAAATCATATCAGATACCAGATTATCGGTCACCCTATAGCGTTTGTCAATATGCAGATGCAACTGCTTTGCCTGCCTGTCCACCGGAATAAAGCTTTCTTCCAGGAATTGCTCCACACTGGTGGGATTAACATCCGTCCCCATGGTGTAGTGGGCAGCAATAACTTGATGCCGGGATAGTTGGTTGCCGAAAAGCAATTTGTATACAGATAAAAGTTTTCCGCCTGACTCCGGACGTCCGAAGAATAAAAGTAGTTTCCGTTGTAATGCCGTCTTGGGTTCACGGGCAGTAAAGCCCCATTCTACCAGATTTAATAAAGGAGTAGTCATAAAGGTAGTCACCAATGCCATTATGATAAGGATCACAAAAATAGACGGTGGAAGCACTCCCAGCTCATAGCCGATATTCAAGGCAACCAATTCCATCAACCCACGAGTATTCATTAAGGTGCCGATGGTAAAACTGTCCTTCCACGACTCCCCCACCAAACGCGATGCCAAAGCGCATCCTCCGAACTTACCGACTACCGCCACAGTCACCAACAACAAACATATCCCCCACAACTCCGGCGTATTTATCAATCCTATCTGAGTGCGCAAACCGGTGAATGCAAAAAACAACGGAAGAAAAAAGACCAATGAAATATCCTCCACCTTTTCCATCATTACCTTGCGGAAGCCAAAATTGGAAGGCATCACAACACCTGCCATAAAAGCGCCGAACAGGGCATGAATACCCAATATCTCCGTAATGGTAGCCGAAACAATCAGCACCAGAAATATAAAGCTGACAAATGTTTTATTGATTACCTCTTTATTAGAATAGGCCGTACCGATCTTCTTTAAAAAAGGACGCACCACGGCAAACATGATTCCTATATAAATAAAGGTAAGCAGCACCGTATAGGCAGCACCGCCCAAGGTTCCGGCCTTCGTTATGGCGATAACAACCGCCAATAAACACCATGCGGTTACATCATCATTGGCCGCCGACGCTATTGTAAGGATGCCCACCGGTTCACGCGTCATATTCCGTTCCTGAATAATGCGTGCCAGCACAGGAAAAGCCGTGATACTCATGGAGATACCTATAAACAGGGCAAAAGGCAGGAAGGCAGTCTGCCCGGAAGCATATTCTTCATAAATCCAGTAAGAAGCCACCATTCCCAAAAAGAAAGGAACCAGAATACCGGCATGGCTGATTACCAACGTTTCATTAATCTTATTCTTCAGAACGCCAAAATCCACTTCCATCCCGATGACAAACATAAACAAGACTAATCCCAACTGACTGATAAGTTCCAGATTGGTCAAAGAATCCGGACGAAACAAGAAACCGAAAAGATCAGGAAAAAGTGCGCCAAGCACAGAAGGTCCCAATATAATTCCCGCTACAATCTCACCAATCACACCGGGCTGACCTATGTATCTGAAAAGAGATGCAAAAATACGCACCGCAACCAGCACTACTATAATCTGAATGAGTAAGATAGAAAAGGGATGGACAAGATTATCCTTCACAATAGACATAAACATGGAAAAAGCACTATTGCCATCTGTTACCGTTTGCACAGGCGAGGAATGCAGGAATTGCCTGCCACCCAGTATTGTCGCATAAATCAACCCTCCGAATATCAGTAACATCATCAGGTAGATAAAGTAGTTTTTACGTGCCTTTCCCATATCCAGCTAAGAATATTTCATTATGCTAAATAAACAAATAAAGCTGTTAAACTGTTCAGCTACTCAAGCCCTTTTTCATACCTTTGCTTCACAATGCACAATGATATGTCCGAACGTAAAATCATACATATTGATATGGACGCTTTCTATGCCTCAGTAGAGCAACGCGACCACCCCGAACTGCGCGGAAAACCGCTTGCCGTGGGCCATGCCGAGGAACGGGGGGTAGTAGCCGCCGCCAGCTACGAAGCACGCCGCTATGGAGTTCGTTCCGCCATGTCGTCGCAAAAAGCCAAACGGCTATGTCCTGAACTTATCTTTGTTCCGGGACGAATGGATGTCTATAAATCCGTGTCCCGGCAGATACATGAAATCTTTCATATCTATACAGATATAATAGAGCCCTTGTCACTGGATGAAGCCTTTCTGGATGTAACCCGGAATAAACCGGAAATACCATTGGCCATAGATATTGCAAAGGAAATAAAGAAACACATTCGTGAAGAACTGGGCTTGGTAGCCTCCGCCGGAATCTCCTACAACAAATTTCTGGCTAAGGTAGCTTCGGACTACCGCAAGCCGAACGGGCTATGTACCATTCACCCCAATCAGGCATTGGACTTTATAGCCCATCTCCCCATCGAATCATTTTGGGGAGTAGGCCCTGTGACAGCCCGGAAGATGCACGCATTAGGCATTCATAACGGAAGCCAGTTACAAGCGTGCAGTTTGGAAATGCTTACCCGCCAATTTGGCAAAGCAGGAAGCATTTATTATGATTTTGCCCGTGGCATTGACCTGCGCCCTGTAGAACCCGTCAGAATCCGAAAATCCGTGGGATGCGAACATACACTTGAAAAAGATATTTCCCTGCATTCTTCCGCTATCATCGAACTCTATCATGTGGCGACAGAATTGATGGAACGATTGAAACGCACCGGTTTCAGCGGCAATACGCTTACCCTAAAAATTAAGTTCCATGATTTCAACCAGATTACCCGCAGCATAACCCAAGCCAACGAGCTGACAAGCATGGACAAAATACTGCCATTAGCCAAACAATTACTGAAAGAAGTAGATTATGAAAGCCATCCCATCCGCCTTATCGGACTATCCGTATCCAATCCTAAAGAAGAACGGAACGAAGAAGACAAAGAACAGTGGGAACAACTCTCTTTTGAATTTAAGGACTGGGACTAAATTCGTTTTTCCTCCAACTCCTTTATAAATGCATCGATATAAGGCTCTATGGTTTCAAAATTCCTTATCCCGTTCGTTAGTTCTATCTTATAATACAAGCCTGCCAGGAATCCGGTCAATGCTCCTATCGCATCGCACTCTTTGCCCGAGTTGATAGCCAGAAAGATACATTTTTTATAACTTTTCCCTTCCATAAACCAGTTGATAACAGACTCTACCGCATCTATCACAAAACTACCATTACAAAAGTTCTGCCGGTTTATCTGCAACTCACATTTCTGCTCTGCCAGCTGCAACGCTTGTTCCTTGTCGCCACACGCCAGCAGGCAACGGATAAACTCTACAAAGAACCAATTATACTGAAAACTATAACGGCAGTTATGAGTCGCCTTTATAAAAGGCAGAATCTCATCTTTCGACAAGGAAGACAATGCCAGTACACAACAGGTAACCAGGCTGCGGTAACCACTATTCGAATCCGAAGAAACCCCTCTGAAATTTTTCTGAACCGCCTTTTGGGTGATCACATCCATATCATATTCTATATTATCTCCGATATACTTCTTCTTCAAAGACCAATCCTTTAAGTTTTGCTGATAACATTCCAAGCGACAATGACTATCCAACGCACATAGCAACATGGAAGTGTTTCCCGAACATTTATCCCCTCTCAGATAAGACTTTGTCCATATAGGTTTAAACGTTCCTTTGCCTTTACCTTTATACGGCACTCCCAACCAATCTCCTAATATAAATCCTATAAGTCCGTTTTTTATCTGTTCCATACCAATTAGTTTAATTACAGGCTACAAAAGTAATAAAAAGGGGAACAAATCCCCGTTTTCGGTTGTTAAATTCATAATTAGTAGGTATTGATCGTTCTATTTGTTACAAGTAACTTTGTGACAATCAGAAATGCGTGATTATTTAAGTAATAAAGAAAGGAGAACAAATGAAAAGAATAGTATTGCTCCGTCACGGAGAAAGCACCTGGAATAAAGAAAACCGCTTCACCGGATGGACCGATGTGGATTTGACTGAGAAAGGCATTGCCGATGCCCATAAAGCCGGTGAGCTCCTGAAAGAAAAAGGATTTCACTTTGATAAAGCCTATACTTCATTTTTAAAGCGTGCAGTGAAGACACTGAACTGTGTACTCGATAAAATGGACCTGGACTGGATACCCGTAGAAAAGAGCTGGCGCCTGAACGAAAAACATTATGGTGCCCTGCAAGGGCTGAATAAAAGCGAAACCGCTTCTAAATATGGAGAAGAACAAGTATTGATATGGCGTCGCAGCTTCGATGTAGCGCCCGATGCATTGGCAGAAAACGATCCGCGCAATCCGAAAGCTGAAGCCCGCTATCAGGAAGTTCCGGATAAAGACCTGCCACGTACCGAATCTCTGAAAGATACCATTGAACGTATCCTGCCTTATTGGAAATGTATCATTTTCCCCAATCTGGCTACGGCCGATGAACTGCTGGTAGTTGCTCATGGAAACAGCCTGAGAGGTATTATCAAATATCTGAAACATATACCGGATGAGGAAATTGTCAGCCTCAATCTGCCTACAGCCGTTCCTTATGTCTTCGAATTTGATGATAATCTGAACCTGCAAAAAGATTATTTCCTGGGAAACCCCGAGGAGATAAAGAAACTGATGGAAGCAGTAGCCAATCAGGGAAAGACTAAAAGCTAAGGAGTTGCGCACCTCCTGCCATCGTTTCGATAACAATGCAAAGATACGCCCTATTTTCTGCATAGCCTAAAATGTAAGGTGGCTAAGGTGTGAAAATCCATTAATAAAAGAATCTTTATCTGTTAAAATTCACAAAGCATAGAGTTGTGGTGAAGAAAGCATAGAGTTAGCACCCACAAAGGTGTGCTTTCTTCTCAACCCGATAGATGACCGACAAAAAAGAACTTCAAGTTTCTGTCAACTGTCAACTGTAAGGGTACGAATAGAGTGTGACGTTTTTCAGGGAGATAGTTTATCAAGCCTTCCCCCCTGACAGTTGACAGTTGACAGAAAGAAAAAAACTTTTCTTTCTAACTTTATATTATATATATTTATATATAATATAACCTATTAGGAGAAAATCGCACACACTTTTTGTCAACTGTCAACTGTAAGGGAGGGGCAAAAAAAATGAGTAACGCATCAAGTATTAAGATAATATTCCTACCTTTGCACTTCGATACACATCTATTACATATTTTGAAGGTATGATGCAAATAAAAGTAACGGCACCCGCCAAGATACATACAACTATCCAATTACCCTCTTCCAAGAGTATCAGCAACCGTGCACTTATCATCAATGCACTGGGCAACGGAACATTCCGTCCCGAGAACCTGTCCGATTGCGATGACACTCAGGTAATGATACACGCACTGAACGACGGCAAGGAAACCATAGACATTATGGCGGCAGGAACAGCCATGCGTTTCCTCACAGCCTACCTGTCCGTTACCCCGGGAACAAAAAACATTACCGGAACGCAACGAATGCAACAACGACCGATACAGGTATTGGTAAACGCCTTGCGCCAATTAGGAGCCGATATAGAATATATAGCCAACGACGGTTACCCTCCGCTACGCATCACAGGACGCGAACTGAAAAAAGATACAATCAGCCTGCCGGGCAACGTCAGTTCACAATATATTTCGGCCTTGCTGATGATTTCCCCTGTGCTGGGCAACGGACTGACCCTTACACTGACAGGCGAGATCATCTCACGCCCCTACATCAATCTTACTTTGCAACTGATGAATGATTTCGGCGCCAAAGCCGGATGGCTCAACGAGCATCAACTAAGGGTGGAACCGAAGCCTTACCAATCCATTCCTTTCTATGTGGAAAGTGATTGGAGTGCAGCCTCATACTGGTATCAGATTGCCGCCCTTTCCGCAGAAGCGGAAGTGACCTTGCCCGGTTTATTCGAAGTCAGTTACCAAGGCGATAGTAAAGTTGCCGAAATATTCCGTTCATTGGGCATAGAAACCATTTATGGTGACAAGACTGTGACACTGAAGAAAACAGGCAGCAGGGTAGAACGGTTGGACTACGATTTCATTAACCAACCCGACTTGGCACAAACATTTGTGGTAACCTGTACGTTAATGAATATCCCCTTCCGTTTCACCGGATTGCAAAGCCTGAAAATAAAGGAAACAGACCGAATGGCAGCCTTAATCAAGGAAATGGGCAAACTGGGATACGTGCTGCGTGAGAGCGAAGATTCCGTATTATCTTGGGATGGAGAAAGATGTGAGGTGGCGGCTGATGCTGCTATAGACACATACGAAGACCACCGGATGGCTATGGCATTTGCTCCGGCTTGCGTGGTGATGCCCGAAATCAAGATAAACAATCCTCAAGTGGTCTCTAAGTCATATCCCCGTTACTGGGAAGATTTGGAGAAAGCAGGATTTAGCATAAAGGAGGTATAAAGGTATGCTGATACTGATTATTGGTTTAATAGTTCTGGCAGGTATTGCCATGGTGGTGGGTTATATCCATAATCACCGGATACAGAAAAAGATAGAAAGCGGAGAACTGGACGCTGCTCCCCAAATAGTGGAAGCGGATGTGGAATGTTGCGGACAGCACGAAGTTTGCGAGAAAGAAAGCCTGCTGGCAGCCGTCAGCAAAAAGATAGAATATTATGATGACGAGGAACTGGATCGTTTCCGCGGACGTTCTTCTGATGAGTATAATGATGAAGAAGTGGAAGAATTTCGTGAGGTGATGTACACTTGCAAGGAAGATGAGGTGGCAGGATGGAGCCGCAGCCTGCAATTGCGCGGAGTGGAACTGCCGGATGAATTGAAAGATGAACTGTTCCTGATAGTGGGGGAACGGAGATTCACCGGCCCACACGCTGGGCGGAGTTTCCATCCGGACGAGCCCACACGTTGAAAAAACAAGATTATGGACATAATAGAACTTTTGCAATATACCTTTTTCCAACATGCCCTGTTGGGAAGCCTGTTTGCCAGCATTGCCTGCGGCATCATCGGCACATACATTGTGACGCGCCGCCTGGTCTTTATCAGTGGCGGCATCACTCATGCTTCATTCGGTGGTATAGGTTTGGGATTATACGCGGGCATTTCACCTTTGCTCTCTGCCGCCGTGTTCTCAGTGCTTTCCGCCTTCGGAGTAGAATGGTTGAGCAAACGGAAAGATATGCGCGAAGATTCCGCTATCGCCGTACTTTGGACTTTAGGCATGGCAATAGGTATCATTTTCAGTTTCCTGGCGCCGGGCTTTACTCCGGATTTATCGGCATTCCTGTTTGGTAATATCCTTACTATCACCCCTACCGATATTTATATGCTTGCCATCCTTTCGGTGTTGTTGATAGTGTTCTTTACCTTGTTCCTGAACCCTATCATCTGCATTGCTTTCGACCGCGAGTTTGCCCGTTCGCAACGCATTCCGGTGGCTTTGTTCGAGTATTTGCTGATGATGTTCATTGCATTGACCATTGTTTCATGCCTCCGCATGGTGGGCATTGTACTTGCCATCTCCCTGCTCACTCTGCCGCAAATGACCGCCAACCTGTTCACCCATAGCTTTAAACGGATCATCTGGCTGTCCGCTGGCATTGGCTACCTGGGCTGTCTGGGCGGATTGCTCATTTCTTATAAATTGCAGGTTCCCTCGGGCGCAGCCATAATCTTTTTCTCAATCCTGATCTATACCCTTTGTAAAATGGGGAAAAGCATGTACCTTTGCAAGCAAAAGAAAATAAATAAAACCAATGGATATGGAAATTAAAATCAATTCTTTAGACTCTATCCACGAAGCTGCCCAACAGTTTATCGCAGCCATGGGTGACAACACCGTTTTTGCTTTCTACGGAAAGATGGGTGCCGGTAAAACTACCTTTATCAAAGCCGTATGCGAAGAACTGGGAGTGACAGATGTTATCACCTCGCCCACCTTTGCCATTGTGAACGAATATCGCTCGGACGAAACAGGCGAACTGATTTACCATTTCGATTTCTATCGAATCAAGAAATTGGATGAGGTGTATGATATGGGGTATGAAGATTATTTCTATAGCGGTGCTCTTTGTTTCATTGAATGGCCGGAGCTGGTAGAAGAACTGTTGCCGGGAGATGCAATAAAGGTAGAGATAGAGGAAACGGAAGACGGAAGCCGTGCTGTTCGTTTTGAGGCTGGAGAATAACCCCATACGACTATTAACATTCACCTGTAGGGGCAGGGTTTGCCTGCCCGAATACATAAAGCGACCTGTTTTCGGGCGGGCAAACCCCGCCCCTACAAGGATACCTCCGACTATCTCTCTTTTATCATAAAAAAGCATTTTAATAAAATCCGAAAAAACATGGGAATGCATTATCTTATCCAATCCATATTCGTACTGGTAGGTCTACTATCCATTCTGGCTGCCCTATTTAATTGGAATTGGTTCTTTACGGCACACAACACGCAATTCATTGTTACCAACGTGGGCCGCCAGCGGGCACGATTGTTCTATGCCGTACTGGGACTACTAATGATAGCCACCGGAGTCTACTTCTTCCTGAATGTACAAGGCATCGTATAGACATGAGAAAGCTACACGAATACCTCAACCAGCCCACTTACGCCGCAGAACCGTCCATGTAACTGGCTCTAATAAAATGCGCACAAGACATCCAAACTGAAAACGATTGTAATCCCCACAAGATGTAGCACTGAACGCAAACTATAAAGAAAAAAAATAAATGATGCGCACCCCGATACAGGAATGCGCATCATTTATTTTATTTTCATCACAGAACCGGAATCACTCCACTTGTCCCAGAGAATTTCCGTATTCCATTTCCCCTTGTACTACAAAGAATACATCTTCAGCATCATAAGGTCCCATTCCATCCTTAACAGCTTCTTTTACCACGTAGTTCACAATTTCATCCTGGTCGATGTTGATGTAACCTTCTTCATCCGGTTGCGCATCCAAACACCCACTGGTGGTGTAGTAATCTACAATCACATCGAGGATATAATACAAATCATCCTCCGTGAATTTATCTTTCAGATCCTGAGGCAGATAGTTCTTAATGAATTCTATTGTTTTTGCATCGTCCTCATCTTCCAACAAGAAATCGTCTTCCGTTCCCATAATCGTAAGTATTAAAGGGGTGAATATTGTTTTTGTTTATTACAGTATAGTAAGCAGCTTTTCTTCCAACTGAGCCTTAGTTACCGCACCTACAGTCTTGTCCTTTACCACACCGTCTTTGATGAAAAGAACCGTAGGGATATTGCGGACACCAAATCTGCCGGGCAACTCATCATTGTCGTCTACATCGCACTTTCCAATGATTACCTGGTCTTTATATTTTTCAGCCAAGGCTTCAACATCCGGAGCGATTTTCTTACAAGGACCACACCATGTTGCCCAAAAGTCAACTACTACAGGTTTTCCTGATGCCAGCAACTCTTCAAAATTGCTATCTTTAATTTCTAGTGCCATAATTATATTATACTTTATTGTTTAAATTGTCAGCGCAAATATACTAATTAATTTTATATGAGAGCTGCGGTTGGCTCTTTAAATAAGTCATAATCTCTTTTTGAACGGAAATCTTCATGGTGCGGGACATCAGATTGACATACATCTGTCCGTCCTCGTCCTTCACATGGAAACAGAGTTCCGCACTTCCCGGATTAGCACGTATCAATGCCGAGAATTCGGTTATCATTTCCTCATCCAAAGCAGATAAAGGAGCTGATACCGTGAGCTTCTCTATGATCTTTTCCTTCACTTCGGGCAATAGTTCAATGGAATTTATTTTTACCTCCCATTCTTCCTGCCGCCATTGCTTCGGCTGGCATTTACCCCGTAAGAATAAAAACATCCCATTCATGAAAAAGTTCTTCTTTTCCACCCATTCATTGCCGAAAAAGGCAAATTCGGCAGAACCTGAATAGTCCTCCACTTTGGCAATACCATAAGGCTTTCCGGTTTTGGTGTAACCTTCGCGGACGGCGGTTACAATACCCCCCATCGTCAAGTCCCTGTTTTGCAAAGGAGTCAAGTCGGCAAGGTCTGCCATATGGGCGTTACATACGTTTTCCAGAATCACGGCATATTCGTCCAGCGGATGGGCGGAAAGATAAATTCCGACCAAATCGCGTTCTTTATTCAATCGCTCCAAGTCTCCCCATGTGGGGGCTGAAATGATCTCGGGAGTTGCCATTTCTACTTGGTTTTCCCCGCCAAACAAAGAATTTACGGCTGCCGCTTTATCCATTTGATACTTGTTGCCATAACGCACCAGTACTTCCGTAAAGGTTTCATCCTTGGCATTCTTTACAAAGAAATCCTCGCGCTTTATTTCCGGGAACTCGTCAAAAGCACCTGCCAAAGCTAGGTTTTCAATATTCTTACGGTTGCAAGCAGAGAGGTTCACACGTTGCACGAAATCAAAAATACCTTTGTATTCGCCGTTTCTTTCGCGCTCATCCAGAATAGATTGTACCGCACTTTCTCCTACTCCCTTGATGGCTCCTAAACCGAAACGAATGTCACCCTTACGATTTACTGAAAATTTAAGGTAACTTTCATTCACATCCGGGCCTTTGGTCATGATGCCTGTTGCCTTACTTTCGTCCATCAGTTTAGTGATTTCGGTGATGTTCGAGATGTTTCGGCTCATGGTAGCTGCCATGTATTCTGCCGGGTAGTTGGCTTTCAGGTATGCAGTTTGATAAGCTACCCATGAGTAACAGGTGGCATGCGATTTATTGAACGCATAGGATGCAAACTTTTCCCAGTCCGCCCAAATCTTTTCCAATACTTTCGGGTCATGACCGTTCTTACGGCCGCCTTCAATAAACTTGGGTTTCATGTGGTCCAACTTATCCCTCAGCTTTTTACCCATTGCCTTACGCAAGGCGTCAGACTCACCACGGGTAAAATCTGCCAACAGACGCGACAGAAGCATGACCTGTTCCTGATAGACCGTAATGCCATAAGTATCCTTCAGGTACTTTTCCATGATGGGAATATCATACTCAATGGGCTTACGTCCGTGTTTACGGTCGATGAAATCGGGAATATAATCCATAGGCCCCGGACGGTAAAGGGCGTTCATGGCAATCAAGTCTTCGAAAGTACTTGGTTCCAATTCGCGCAGGTATTTCTGCATACCGGCAGATTCAAACTGGAATGTACCGATGGTTCGCCCTTCACTATATAGTGCATAGGTGGGGGGATCGGAAATATCGACTTCATCAATATCCAGCACAATGCCCTTGCTATGCTTTATGTTCTCTATGGCTTCCTTAATGATGGAAAGGGTTTTCAGACCCAAGAAGTCCATCTTAATCAAACCGGTATCTTCAATCACCGAACCTTCGTACTGGGTAACCAGCATCTTTTCACCGGTTTCCTTGTCGTCCGCCGTACTTACGGGTACCCAGTCGGTAATGTCGTCCCTACATATAATAGTACCGCACGCGTGCACTCCTGTGTTACGCACGTTGCCCTCCAGCATCTTGGCATACTTTATGGTGTCGCGCAAAACGGGATCGGGCGATACCTCCGCCGCCTGTAGCTCGGGAACATAGGCGATGGCGTTGGGCAGGTTCATCTTTTTATCGGGTATCTTGTCCGGAACCAGTTTACACAAACGGTCGGATTCGGACAAGGGGAGTTTCTGAACGCGGGCTACGTCTTTTATAGCCAGCTTGGTAGCCATAGTACCATAAGTAATGATATGCGCCACTTTCTCCTGCCCATATTTCTCTGTAACCCAGTTCAATACTCGTCCGCGGCCATCATCATCGAAGTCCACATCAATATCGGGCAAAGAGATACGGTCGGGGTTCAGGAAACGCTCGAACAGCAAATCGTAGGCAATGGGGTCAATTTTAGTAATTCCCAAACAGTATGCCACCGCAGAACCTGCCGCAGAGCCACGTCCCGGACCTACGGAGACGTCCAGTTCTTCACGGGCGGCACGAATAAAGTCTTGCACAATCAAGAAGTATCCCGGGAAACCCATCGTCTTCATAATGTGTAATTCGAACTTGATTCGTTCCTGTACTTCATCGCTCAATACTTCACCGTAGCGTTTGTGAGCTCCTTCCAAAGCCAGTTTCTTCAAGTAATCGGCTTCCAGCTTAATACGGTAGAGTTTATCATAACCTCCCAACTTCTCTATTTTACCTTTGGCTGCTTCTTCGCTCATCACCACATTACCATTCTCGTCCTGTGTAAACTCATCGAACAAGTCTTTCTCCGTGTATTTCTTCCGGTATTCTTCTTCCGTTCCAAAGTCTTCAGGGATAGCAAAGGTAGGCATAATAGGCGCATGGTCGATACTATAAAACTCCACCTGGTCACATATATCAACTGTGTTCGAGAGTGCTTCGGGTACATCGGCAAAGATTTCATTCATCTCTGCACGGGTCTTCATCCACTCTTGTTTGGAGTAAAGCATACGGTTCGGATCATCCAGATCTTTACCCGTACTCAGACAGATCAGGCGGTCATGTGCTTCGGCATTCTCCTCATCCACAAAGTGAACGTCGTTGGTACACACCAGCTTCACATCAAACTTCTTGGAATATTCTATCAGCTTTTCATTGGCTATTTGCTGCAACTTGTAGGCTTCATGATTGGCACGGGGCACGGTGGCTTTATGGCGTTGCAACTCCAGATAGAAGTCATCGCCAAATACCCGTTTGTACCATTGAATAGCTTCCTCCGCTTCTTCATACTTTCCGGCAATGATGTTGCGGGGAACTTCTCCGGCAATACAAGCCGTGCAGACTATCAGCCCTTCGTGGTATTTTTCCAATTCCACGCGGTCGGTACGCGGACGCATATAAAAGCCCTCCGTCCATGCTTTCGAAACCAGTTTTATAAGGTTATGATAACCTTTTTCATTCTTGGCAAGTACCACCAGGTGGTAACCGCTTTGGTCGGGTTTTCCCTCCTTATTAAATAAGCGGCGGCGTGCCACATACATTTCGCAACCGAAAATGGGTTTAAAGAGTTTCTTCTTTGCCGCTTCCATTTGCTCTCTGCATGCTGCTATTTCCGCTTCCGGATTCTCACTTTCAATCTTGCCGCTTTCCAGCCCGGCTATCTTTTTCTTTAAATCCTTTATTTCGCCGTTGGTTCCTCCATTCTTCTTATTTACATAATTGAAGAACTCTTTGATACCGAACATATCACCATGGTCGGTAACGGCTATACCTTTCATACCGTCAGCCATCGCCTTGTCAACCAGCCTGGGTATAGCTGCCTGACCATCGAGGATAGAATACTGGGTATGGACATGTAAATGGACAAAATCCTGCATAATATTTGATCTCCTAAAAAATTGTCTAAAGATAGTCTGCTTTCATAAAACCTGCAAAAAGATAAAGGAGAAGTTATCAACATTCGCTTTTTTTATATTAAAAGAAGTGGAAAAAGGCATTTCTAGTGACTTTTATTTGCAGGGTTTTCAAAATAAGTATATTTTTGCACGATAAATGGTTTAATACAATCATGAACCGACTGAAGAAACTAAAGAAAATAAGACTACATAGAGAAGGAACAAGCATCTTAATCGCCAGTGCCATCCTATTAATTGGCATCAATGCCCTGCTATTTTGGGGAATTGAGTGCAAAATTCCGTTTTATATATTTGCGGTTGCAAGTATTATTGTCTACCTGTTGATGGTCAACTTTTTCCGTTGCCCCATCCGGTTGTTTGAACATGACACCGAAAAGATAGTGGTTGCCCCCGCAGATGGCAAGATAGTGGTGATAGAAGAAGTGGATGAGCATGAATACTTTCATGATCGCCGATTGATGATTTCCATCTTTATGAGTATAGTCAATGTACACGCCAACTGGTATCCGGTGGATGGGGTGGTGAAACACGTAGACCACCACAACGGTAAGTTTATGAAAGCATGGCTTCCCAAGGCGAGCACGGAGAATGAACGTTCAATGGTAGTTATCGAAACTCCCGAAGGACATACCGTCATGGCACGCCAGATAGCAGGAGCCGTAGCCCGCAGAATTGTGACTTATGCCGAAGTGGGAGAAGATTGCTACATTGACGAGCACATGGGATTCATTAAATTCGGTTCACGTGTAGACGTTTACCTGCCGCTGGGCACTGAAGTATGTGTCAAAATGGGACAAGCAACCGTAGGCAACGAAACCGTGATTGCTAAACTAAAATAAGAAACGCGTAATGGCAAACTGTATCACACGCCAGATTCCTAACCTATTTACCTGCGGCAACGCCTTTTCCGGATGCATTGCCTGCGCAATGGCGTTTGAGGGGAATTACAAGCTGGCTATCCTTTTTATTATAATCGGTTCTGTTTTCGATTTCTTTGATGGTATGCTGGCACGCCTGTTCCATGTTTCGGGTCCTTTAGGAAAAGAACTGGATTCCTTGGCAGATGATATTACTTTCGGTATGGCTCCCGCCACCATTGTATTCTCCTTATTTAAAGAAGTGCATTATCCGGAGTTCCTATTGCCGATAGCAGAATATATTCCTTATACTGCATTCCTTATTGCCATTTTCTCCGTATTGCGTCTGGCTAAATTCAATATTGACCCGCGTCAAAGCAGCTCTTTCGTTGGTATGCCTACTCCTGCCAATGCTTTGTTTTGGGGATCACTGGTAGTAGGTGCTCATTCCTTTTTGATATCCGATGCATTCAATGCAGTATACCTTTTCATATTGGTAGTTATCATGTCATTGTTGCTGATAGCTGAGATTCCGATGTTCTCTTTAAAATTCAAAAGCCTGGCTTGGAATCAGAACAAGGTCAGCTATATTTTCCTCATTGTATGTATCCCATTGCTGGTTTTCCTCAAGATTAGCGGCTTCGCGGCAATTATCATCTGGTATACCATTCTATCTCTTTTAACTAAAAAAAGAGCGTAAACAATAGGCGTGGCACGCTTGTTGTTAGGAGTATACTAAAAAAGAAATTACTATGTTTGGATTTTTAGGTTTTCTACTTATTCTATTCTTGCTGATACTCTTTATCGGCTTTTCTATTCTGGGCAATATACTTCGGGTATTATTCGGATTCGGTAAACGCAACACTTATCAGAACCGTACTTATACCCGCCAAGGAGAAAACACATACAATCAGAATCAGACGAATGATTATTCAGGAACTTCATCATCATCGCAGAAACGTCCCCGTTCTTCTGAGAACAAGAAAAAAATATTTGATGATGACGAGGGAGAATATGTGGACTATGAAGAAGTGAAATAAACTATTCTATCGCCTCCTCTTAAAGAAATCTTTCATCAACTGCGCGCATTCATCAGCCAATATACCTTTCACCACCACCGTCTTTGGGTGTAACGCATCGGGGGCATACCTCTGATAACCTCTTTTCTCATCTTCCGCCCCAAAGACAAGTTTTCCCATCTGCGCCCAAGCGATGGCTCCTGCACACATCACGCAGGGTTCTACCGTGACATACAAAGTACACTCATTCAAGTACTTCCCCCCCAATGTATTGGCAGCGGCAGTAATGGACTGCATCTCTGCATGAGCGGTGACATCATTCAATGCTTCCGTCAGGTTATGACCACGACCGATGATGCGGTCACGGCAAACCACCACCGCACCCACCGGCACTTCTCCCCTTTCGGCAGCCTTTGCAGCTTCCATCAAGGCTTGCTTCATATAGTAAGTATCGTCTGCCATATGCTATCTTCTCATGTCATGTTCATTAAACAATGTAGGATAATCCTCCTCCATCTTCTGATGGATGAAAGTCAATACCGTTTCGCGTAGCCAGCGAGCCTTATTGGTTATCTTATATTTCTTAAGATAACAATCTACAATCCGTACCTCCTCTTCACTCATCAGGCATACCATACGTTGCTTTCGTTTGGGAGCCGATGCGGGTACTTTTACTCTCTTTTTTACATTGTTTGCCATATTCTCTGCAAAATTAGCTTTACTTCTGTAAATACAAAGCATAAAAAAGAGTATTTTTGTGCAAAAAAGAACAGAATGGCAGAACACAATGAATTAGGCAAGGAGGGAGAGGAAGAAGCCACGAACTATCTGATAGAAAAGGGCTATGCCATCCGGCACCGGAATTGGCACTGCGGAAAGAAAGAACTGGATATTGTGGCCGAATATCAAAATGAACTGATTGTAGTGGAAGTGAAGACACGCCAACATACGCAATTCGGAAATCCGGAAGATGCCGTGACAGACCGGAAGATCCGCAGGATTGTAGCCTCAACCGATGCCTATTTAAGAAAGTTCGCCTTGGATTTACCGGTACGTTTTGACATTATTACCATAACAGGGAAAGAAGCTCCATTCAGGATCGAACATATAGAAGATGCTTTTTATCCCCCTATTTGGTAAACAATACACCTTATTATATATGGACATAGAAACAATACGCAATTATTGCATTAAAAAGAAAGCTACCACAGAAGAGTTTCCTTTTGATGAAGTTACTTTGGTATTCAAAGTTATGGGGAAAATGTATGCCTGCATCGGATTGGATGATCCCGAATGGCTGACACTGAAATGTGATCCCGAATATGCATTGGAGTTAAGAGAACTCCATTCAGGCATAGAGGGAGCTTTTCACTTCAACAAGAAATATTGGAATCAGATTTCCTTGCGGGGAGATATTAATGACAAGCTGATTTTCAGCCTTATAGATCATTCCTACGAAGAAGTATTAAAGAAGTTTACTCGCAAATTAAAACAAGAATATGATGAACGATCAGAATAAACTAAGTCTAGACTGCTTCTATAAAGAAGAAGTCACTTCAACCAATGATGCCTTGGCTGAATTTTGTAAGAAGAATGAGGTCAATGAATTCACTGTACTTCTCTCCGATTTCCAAACGGCAGGAAAAGGCCAACGCGGAAATTCCTGGGAATCAGAATATGGGAAAAACCTACTATTCAGTATCGCTATCGGTCCTACTGCTATAAAGGCAAAGTCCCAGTTCATATTATCCATACTGGTTTCCCTAAGTATCCATGATGTACTGAAAGAGTATGCCAACGGATTCAGCATCAAATGGCCCAACGATATTTATTGGAAAGATAAAAAAATATGTGGCGTACTGATAGAAAACGAGCTGCAAGGAGCTTATATCATGCAAAGCATTATCGGTATTGGACTAAACCTCAACCAAGAAGTCTTCCTTTCTTCTGCTCCGAATCCGATTTCATTAAAGCAAATCATTCAAAAAGACTCGGACAAGATGGATTTTTTTGAAAAGCTGGTACAGCATATCATTTCTTATTATAAGGAAATAGAGCAAGGAGGCACTAACATAGAGGCAATGCTATACGCCATGTACCTACTGAGACAATACCGCAAGACAGGAATGTACCGTTATAAAGACAAGAATGGGGAATTTATGGCAGAATTTGTAAGAGTGGAACCGGATGGATATCTGATATTAAAAGACGAAAACGGACAGATAAGAAAATATGCCTTTAAGGAGGTACAGTACATCATTTAAATGATCTCAATGAATAACGGAAACAGACGTATTCTCCAGATTGCCATTCCTTCGATTGTATCAAATATCACTGTTCCTTTGCTGGGTCTGATAGATGTAACTATCGTGGGGCATCTGGGTTCCGCTGCCTATATTGGAGCCATTGCCGTGGGCGGTATGCTCTTTAATATCATCTACTGGATATTCGGTTTCCTGCGGATGGGAACCAGTGGCATGACTTCACAAGCCTATGGAAGGCACGACCTTAACGAAGTCACCCGATTACTGCTCCGCTCGGTCGGAGTGGGATTATTCATTGCCTTTGCATTACTCATTCTACAATACCCGATAGAGAAAATAGCCTTCACATTTATAGACACAACACCCGAAGTACAAACACTCTCCGGTCTTTACTTCCGCATTTGTATTTGGGGTGCACCTGCTGTATTGGGGCTTTACAGCTTTTCGGGGTGGTTTATCGGTATGCAAAATTCACGGTTTCCTATGTACATCGCCATTACGCAAAACATAGTGAACATTCTGGTCAGCCTTTGTCTGGTCTACTTTTTCAATATGAAAATAGAAGGAGTGGCTATCGGCACACTGACTGCACAATATGCCGGACTGTTTATGGCTTATCTGTTATGGCTCCGTTATTACGGGTCGTTGAAAAAGCGCATTGAATGGCACTCTTTTTTCAACCGCCAGGCTATGTATCGCTTCTTCCAGGTAAACCGGGATATTTTCTTCCGAACCATTTGCCTGGTAGCCGTTACTGTTTTCTTTACCTCGGCAGGTGCTGCCCAAGGTGAAACAGTGCTTGCCGTGAATACTTTGCTAATGCAACTGTTCACCCTGTTTTCTTATATCATGGATGGTTTCGCCTATGCAGGCGAGGCTTTGGCAGGGAAATACATTGGCGCCAATAACCGGAAAGCACTTCACCAAACTGTCCGCCAACTCTTTGGTTGGGGCATCGGGCTATCCCTTGCCTTTACCTTATTATATGGCTTGGGCGGACAAACTTTCCTAGGGCTGCTTACCAATGATACGGTTGTTATCCACACCGCCGGAAACTATTTTTACTGGGTACTTGCCATTCCGCTGGCAGGTTTTTCCGCCTTTTTGCTTGACGGCATATTTATCGGAGCCACTGCCACTCATCTGATGTTGCGTGCCATGATCATAGCATCGGGTGTGTTCTTCCTACTGTATTATGGATTCGAGAATGCAATGGGGAATCATGCATTATGGATGGCATTCATCGCCTATCTGTTGCTCCGGGGAGTAATGCAAGGCATCTTTGGCAGAAAGATTTTAGGATATAAACCGAGTGAAAAAGATTAATCTTTTTATCTTTGCAGAAACTAAAAGAACAAACAAATATGGCAAGATTTAAAAGAATACTACTGAAGCTGAGTGGCGAGAGCCTAATGGGCGAAAAGCAATATGGTATAGACGAAAAGCGTCTGGGTGAATATGCACAGCAAATCAAGGAGATACACGATTTGGGCGTACAAATAGGCATTGTAATCGGTGGTGGCAACATCTTTCGCGGACTGAGTGGCGCTTCCAAAGGGTTCGACCGTGTAAAAGGCGACCAAATGGGGATGTTGGCAACTGTTATCAACAGCCTGGGACTGAGTTCCGCACTAGGCGCTGCCGGAGTAAAGGCGCGTGTACTGACTGCTATCCGCATGGAGCCTATCGGCGAATTTTATAGCAAATGGAAAGCCATTGAGGCAATGGAAAATGGTGAGGTAGTGATTATGTCTGCCGGGACAGGTAATCCGTTCTTCACTACAGATACAGGTTCTTCTTTGCGCGGTATAGAAATTGAAGCGGATGTAATGTTGAAAGGAACCCGTGTAGATGGCATTTATACGGCAGATCCGGAGAAAGATCCCACAGCAACCAAGTTTGATGATATTACATATGATGAAGTATTGAAACGCGGTTTGAAGGTGATGGACCTTACTGCTACCTGCATGTGCAAGGAAAACAATTTGCCGATTATTGTATTTGACATGGATACAGTAGGTAATTTAAAAAAGGTAATGACCGGAGAGAACATCGGTACATTGGTACATAACTAATATCATTTCCCGTAGGGGCGGGTTCTAAACCCGCCCAATATCCCTAAAAAAACACCCAAGCGAACAGTTTTTCCATCTAAACGAACAATTATTCATTGATTAATACAAGTAAATGGCCTATTTTTACCACATCAAAACCCGGTATAAATCTAAAGACCATAAAACTGTAAAAACACAATGAAGAATTACTGCTACATTTATCTTTTGGCAATACTGGCATTGACCGCTTGCCATCCACAACAGGAAGCCCCCATAGACCGCCAGGCACTAGTGACCCGAAATAATCCGACAGTAACCCGGATAGATTCCCTCTCCTCACTCTCCGTAGGAAATGGAGAATTTGCCTATACGGTAGACGCTACCGGATTGCAAACCTTCCCCAATGCATATAAAAACGGAGTCCCCCTAGGTACACAAAGCCAATGGGGATGGCACAGTTTTGACAACCCCAACAACTATAAACCGGAAGAAGCATTAGCAGAATATGACTTCGGCCACGGCCATAAGGAACTATATGCCACCCAGCCCAAGGAACCCAAGAGAGCAAAAGAAGCAGCCGACTGGTATCGCCTCAACCCGCACCGCCTGCATCTGGGCATCATCGGATTGGAACTGGAACCGGAAATCCAACCTTCGGATATTCAGAATATACAGCAATCCCTGGATATGTGGAAGGGCATTATCGACAGCCGCTTCACCATCCATGGAAATCCTTATCATGTACACACCGTCTGCCATCCCGATAAAGACATGATTGCAGCACGCATATCCGCACAGCAACCTGCCGGAATCAGATTCCACTTTCCCTATCCCACCGGCGGACACAGTGACGATGCCTGCAATTGGGATGCCAACGACCGCCACTCCACCACCATCGTCAGTGAGGATGAACAATCCGCCATACTGAAAAGAGTACTGGATGCTACCACCTATTACGTAAATATCAGTTGGGAGGGACACGCCAAGCTGACAGAAAAGAGCGCAAACTACTTTGTACTGACTCCCACCGACAGCGTGATTGCCTTTACCTGCCAATTCACTCCACAGGAACCCGACAATTCATCCGTCACCACCTTTGCCGATGTCCAAAAAGCATCTGCCGAGCATTGGAAAGCCTATTGGACGAAAGGAGCAGCCGTAGATTTCTCCCAGTGTACCGATTCAAGAGCCAAAGAACTGGAACGCCGCGTCGTACTGAGTCAATATCTGCTTGCCATTCAGTGTGCAGGCACTACCCCTCCCCAAGAAACCGGACTGACCTATAACTCTTGGTTCGGCAAATTCCATTTGGAAATGATCTGGTGGCATCAAGCACATTTCGCCCTTTGGGGACATCCCGAATTGCTAGACCGTACATTGTCCTGGTATGAGACCGTAGAACCGATAGCCCGCCAAATAGCTGAAAGACAAGGTTTCAAAGGAATACGCTGGATGAAGATGACCGATCCAAGTGGTATGGAAGCCCCCTCAAAAGTAGGAAGTTTCCTGATTTGGCAGCAGCCTCACCTTATTTATATGGCAGAATTGGTCTATCGCGCCAATCCATCGGCGGAAGTGCTGAAGAAGTATAACCGTTTGATTCAGGAAACAGCAGAATTTATGTACTCCTTCGCCACCTATGACAAGGAACACGACCGCTATGTACTGAAAGGCGCCATCCCCGCACAAGAAACCCTTCGTGCTGCCGAAACCGTAAACCCGCCGTTTGAACTATCCTACTGGCATTTTGCCATGCAACTGGCTCAAACCTGGCGTGAACGAAACGGCATGGAGCGCATACCCCAATGGGATGAAATGCTAGAAAAGCTATCCCCGCTGGCCTATAATGAAGACCATCTCTACTTGGCTGCCGAAACAGCTCTTGATACTTATAAAGACATCCGTTTCACATCAGACCACATGGCAGTATTGGGCGCCGCAGGTATCTTGCCGATGAATAACCTCATCAATACGCAATACATGAAGAACACCCTTCACTGGATTTGGGATAACTGGAATTGGGACAAGACTTGGGGATGGGATTATCCGATGACCGCCATGAATGCCGCCCGCATGGGTGAACCCGAAAAGGCAGTCAGCGCATTACTGATGGATAAACGCACCAATACCTATCTGATAAACGGGCATAATTATCAAGACGACCGCTTGCGCATTTACCTGCCGGGAAACGGAGGTTTGCTGACAACCATTGCCATGATGTGTGCCGGATGGGATGGCTCGGAAGACATAAATCCGGGATTCCCCAAAGACGGAAAATGGAATGTACGTTGGGAAGGATTGAAGCCATTACCTTAAATATCCACCGTAGGGGCGGGGTTTGCCCGCCCGAATACATCCACGAATACACAACGTAAACCGTTATTGGGCGGGCAAACCCCGCCCCTACAGCGTAATATATCATTGAAAATCCATATGAAAAAGACATACCTGTTTCTATTCCTACTAAGCATAAGCATCACCTCCGTAACCGGCCAAACCCGCCAGCCCCAAAAGATAGGAGATTTCATCGAATCCACCTCCTACAACGAGCACCGTCGCGGAGCAACCCGAAACTTACAATACTTTCCGGAAGGAAACGATTTTGTCTGCATAAACGGAAAGAACCGATTCACCCGCGCCCTATACGGCAGCCACACCGAGTTTCGCTTAGAAACAAGTGACCGACCCGTTTTTGCCTCTTATATAAAGAATAACTGCAAACACATCAGCTTTAAACTACAAACCCCAAAAGGCAATCTTTCCCTCGACTCAGTGGAACACTGCGAATCCCGCTACACAGCCGGACGTCGCAGCTACACCCTCACAGATCCAGCATTTACAGAAGGAAAACTATTGATAACCACATTAGCCCTTCCCCATAAAGACGGTGCCATCTGGAAATTCGAAATCACAGGATTCAACACCTTTACCCCTGTACTGCAAGCATTCATCTCAGAGATCCGTAACCCCAAACTAAACCGTAACGGAGATATGGGAGCCGATCCTGCCGACAGCTTCGAAGCACCTTTGCAGCCCCGGCAATTACAATCATGCAGCAAAGAAATAAAAGGAATCCTATACGTTTTGTTGAATAACCAGCAGTTAAGCATACTGCCTCCATCCGAAGGCGCAACCTTATTTGACCAAGCGGAAGCAGCCCGTGTGAGAATAGCCTCCCGCATCCGCATAGAAACACCCGACCCTTACTTCAACACATTGGGAGGAACCTTAGCCGCAGCAGCCGACGGCATTTGGGACGGTGAAGTATGGCTGCACGGCGCCATAGGCTGGCGTATGCCACTCAGCGGTTGGCGTGCCGCCTACACAGGCGACGCATTGGGCTGGCATGACCGCGCCCGAACCCATTTCAATGCCTACGCTGCAAGTCAGGTAACCCAAGTCCCCAACACCATCCCCCACCCGGCACAGGATTCCGCCCTGCACCTGGCACGCTCTGTCAAGGAATGGGGAACACCACAATATAGCAACGGATACATCTGCCGCAACCCGCACCGCAACAACCAGATGCATCACTATGACATGAACCTTTGCTACATAGACGAACTATTATGGCACTTCAACTGGACAGGCGACCTAGCGTATGCCCGCCAAATGTGGCCCGTCATCACCCGCCACCTGGCTTGGGAGAAACTGAATTATGACCCGGACAATGACGGGCTATACGATGCCTATGCCTGTATCTGGGCAAGCGACGCACTTTACTATAACAGCGGAGCCGTCACCCATTCATCAGCCTACAACTACCGGGCAAATAAAATGGCCGCCTTGCTGGCAAAGAAAATAGGCGAAGACCCTACCCCCTATCAGACGGAAGCCGACAAAATCCTGAAAGCCATGAACGAGCGTCTGTGGATACCCTCCAAAGGCCATTGGGCAGAATTTCAAGATTTCATGGGACACAAGCGCCTGCACGAAAGCGCCGCCGTATGGACTATTTACCATGCCATAGACAGCGAAACCGCCAACCCCTTCCAAGCCTATCAAGCCACCCGCTACATAGACACTGCCATTCCGCATATCCCTGTAACTGCCGATGGATTGGAAGACAACGGATACGCCACCATCGCCACCACCAACTGGCTTCCTTACTCATGGAGCATCAACAACGTAGCTTTTGCCGAAGTAATGCACACCGCCTTGGCTTACTTCCAGGCAGGACGTTCTGATGAAGGATTCCAATTACTGAAAAGTTCTATTCTGGACGGAATGTATTTAGGTGACAGTCTGGGAAACTTCGGTCAAATCAGTTTTTATGATGCTGCCCGTGGAGAATGTTACCGTGATTTTGGCGACCCCATCGGGGTAGCTTCGCGTGTACTGATACAAGGCCTGTTCGGCATCTTGCCGGATGCGATGAATGACCGGCTCATACTCCGTCCGGGCTTTCCAAGCCTTTGGGATAAAGCTTCCGTTGCCACTCCAGATCTATCTTATAGCTTTGCACGCAAAGGAGATACGGATACTTATCACATCTCCCGGCAATTCAAGCAACCACTCCGGTTAGTATTACAAGTAAACGCAAAGAAAGAAACGATCCGGGAAATAAAAGTGAACGGCACTCCCGCCTCGTGGAAAAGAACAGAAGCAGCCAATGGATATCCAAACATCAGCATCCAAGTCCCACCCACTCCGGCTGCAACCATCACCATTGAATGGGCAGGGAAAGAGCTTCGCACATTGGTCCCTAAAGAAATATCCGTTGCCCAAAATGGAAAGCTTACTGTAGAAGTTCCTTCAGAAATAGCCATTACACAGGTATATGATCCGCAGGGGATTCTGGCGACACACTCCATACAATCCACAGGCTTCAACGCCCGGGTGAAAGAAGCGGCAGGACACCATACTTTCTTCCTCTGCACCCATCAGGGAGAAATGGATTGGTGGCAACCGGTCAACGTCTATATAGAAACGCCCCAATCGGCTACCTACACGGACTTTGCAGACATCAATCCCCGGAATTGCCGGATGGTCAATCTGGACAGGCAACTGAATGCCTCCATCACCGATATTTATCAAAATGAGTATCTGTCCCCACGCTCGCCATACACCACCTTGCAATTACCCACACAAGGCATAGGAGAATGGTGCCACCCCTTGCTGACGGCTACTATAGATGATTCAGGACTGCGCAACCGCGTACAGAACGATACTTTCACTACCTCACTGGGCATCCCCTTCCGAATCAAGGCAGACGGGAATAATATTCTTTTCACCTCACTTTGGGATAATTATCCGGATCGTGCAACTATCCCTCTTTCAGGAAGTGCTTCGCATGCCTACCTGTTATTGGCAGGAAGCACCAATCATATGCAATGCCACATTGCCAACGGAGTGATTCGTGTGCATTATGCAGATGGTACTGTGCAGGAAACGGAGTTAATCAATCCCGATAACTGGTGTCCCATAGAACAGGATTTCTATGTGGATGGCAAAGCATTCGTTGTGCCTTCCCCCCGTCCCTATCGCCTGCACTTGAAAACCGGAAAGGTCAGCCGCGACTTGGGCAAGGAATTAGGCATCACAGGAGTGTATGGAAGGGAAATAGAAGGAGGTGCAGGCGTATTGCTGGATGTTCCACTTCATCCGCACAAAGAGCTAAAGAGCCTTACGTTGGAAACTATTTCAAATGACGTAGTCATCGGGCTGGTATCCATAACCCTGCAATAGCAGAAAAATACCCAAAGAGAATAAATGTACAAACAAAACCATACATATCTACCAGTTTTAAAGTAAAATAAGCCTTTACATGCCCTGTAAATTAAGCTACTTTTGTAAACAAACAATTTAAAGACTTGAATATCATGAATAAAGGAACTATAGGTAGTAATGCAGGTTTTATTTGGAAAATTATGGATAATTGTTCCAATCAGCAACGTTACTGGAGCTATGATCAGTTGAGAGAAGCAACGAATATGGCAGATGCGGAACTATATGCTGCCATCGGTTGGCTGGCTCGTGAGAATAAAGTAGAGTTTACAACGGATACGGTGACAGGCAAGGAAAATGTTTTCCTAAACGTTTGCTATTATTTTTAAAGCGATATTTCACAATTCAAGTGAGGGAATAATAGAGGTACTTCGGCATTTTACAAGATAAACTGCCGAAGCTCTGCATTACCCATCTTGGGCACACTGCGCAAATGCTCCAATGTTATTCCTTGGATTTGTGCCTGCACCGCACGGTTTATCAGTCCATGTCCTACGGCAAGCACACGTTTTTCGATATAATGCTGTTTTAAATATTCCACAAACCGTCCGGCCCGCTCATAAAGCATTGCCTCCGTTTCCACGTCTGCCGGAAAGTGTTGCAAATCCACATCCTTAATTGCCAATCCTGTCCAACTTCCCCAGTCTATTTCGCGTAGCAAAGCTGTTGTTTCCCACGGAAGATTCCTATCTCCTACTGCCAGCCTTGTAGTATCTACACACCGCTTTAAATCACTGCTGATTACTGCATCCAATGGCACAGCCAGCAATGTATCATGCAACGCTTCTGCCTGAGCAATCCCTTCGACCGTAAGTGTTCCCGGCAAATGCCCCTGAAAAATGCGGGCTATGTTTTCTTCCGTCTGTCCGTGACGGGCTAGGTATAAAGTTATCATATCATGTTTTGTTCCAGACAAAAGTACGAATAATTTAGCATAAACAAAGGGAAGATTAAGATGTTTCTTACCTTAAGCTAAGGTCTTTTAATTAGCAAACTATTACAGCCGCCCACAGTGGGCTGTATAGCCGACTATAGCAGACTGTAAAGCCGACTATAGCAGGTTATACAGCCCACTGTGGGCGGCTGTAATAGTTCATCAATTAAAAGCACTTAATCTAAAGGCGAAAAAGGCTTAGGCTAACTGATAAAACGGCTAATCTTCATTAACGCCCCCCGGTTATCAACCCTGTAAAGGCCGGAAAATATTTCCGCAACCCTGCATAAACACCAATCCCTACTCCAACAATGAAAAGTGGTATAAGGAAATAACCTGCCAACATTGTAATCTCACTGGCAGGTTGGAATAATTTCACCCAGTATTTGGTTATAAGTGCTATCGGCATTCCATGATAAGCATATACAAAGAAAGCGCTCCCTGCCAGGAAAGCACTGACACACAGCCTCTTCTTCTCTATGCCATAAGCAGTCCAGGCAACTATTGCTACCAAACCAACCACTATACCTATATTATATAGGAATGAATAACCAGTCACCTTATTATACCATAATAAAGTTCCTGCAACCAAAAGCATCATATAAAGAATAGTAGCCGGCCGAAGTATCGGTTTGAAATCAATCGCAAAATTGCGTTTATTAATACTAAACCATGCCCCAAAAGAGAAAAAGAAAAAAGCAGTGATGCTGATGCCCGGCACTTTAAACCAAAGACCAAACGTCCATAGTACTCCCAGAATAATCAAACTGAATATCTTACCATATCTGATAAAATAATAAACAGCAGGAGAACAAAGAATGACAAAGATTAAATCGCGGATAAACCAGAATTGATAACAAATGGGCATTCCTTCCCGATGGTCCCAAAAGAGATTCAACCAATCCAACCAACTATAATCGGATATCAGTTTGTTTCGCCCCGAGGTCATGGAAGAAAGAAAAAGTTGGGTAAGAAGCAATAAGAGAAACACGATTATATTCCAGAATAGATAAGGAATCAACAAGGTGCGAATGCGCTTCTTCAACTTCATTCCATAAACCGCCAAAGAAAAATCCGAGCGATAAAAGAACAAGAAACCGGAAATAAAAAAGAAAAGAGGAACAGCGATACGTGCCAATTCGTTAGTCACTACATGACGAAAAAGATCATGTATCGGGAATTGACCTTCATCTACCAGAAGAGTCCCATTAATCATTACATCAGTCAAAATAGTATGAATAAATACCACCGCTACAATAAGCGGAAATCTCAAAAACATGATTGTCTTTGAAAGTATATCATTATTTGATAACATTTTATTTTTTAATTTGTCGTGAATACTAAGAAAATAATAAAGCGTGCCCCCTGAAGCATTTCATAGAGATGTATGCAACAAGGAACACGCCCATTCACAACAAACCGTAATGGGGTGCATCAACCTGTGTGCTTTCTCTGGGCTTAGAATAAAATTGGTCGTTTTTTCCATTGAAGAAATGCAGGCGGAGCAAATATAACAGGAAGTCTTTTTTTATGTCATAGGCAGAAGATTTTAAAGTGATTACTAAGGATATATATAGATATAAGAAAGGTGTGTACCCCGCTTATTCCAGTCCGATAGAAGGTAACGACCAAATCACCCAAGCCCAAACTAAAAACAAGCTATAGGAACACACCCCATTTAGGTGCATTCACCACGCTTATCTCTCTCAGGCTTAAAAATTGGTCGTTTTTATCTATCAGGAGAAATAGCTGTAAATACTAATATATCTGTTTCTTAATACTGCTAACTTTTCTGTTTCTTACTTGTTCATCTTATTTTGAATAATTGTCTTATCGGTCTGCAAATATACTCATAAATTTTATTTCATGGATAACTAGCCATCCATTAAGTAGGCTATTTTTATTCTACATATATAGAAATTTGACTGAATATCGGTGAGAACCACGAAAGAATAATGAAAGAAAAGAAGACGAAGATACCTCCCATATCCCCTCCTTTTTATAAATAACCTTGTAAATCCTCCTTCTTTTATTGCAGATAATCAAAAAATGACTTACTTTTGTTTCACTAAAAGCGAATATAAACAACTTAAATAACAGAACAGTATGATAGACGCAAAAACTTGCATCAACGACGCACAAGAGAAAATGGACATGGCCGTCATGTATTTGGAAGAGGCCTTGGCACACATCCGTGCCGGAAAAGCCAGCACCCGTCTGCTGGACGGCATTCGTGTTGACTCTTACGGAAGTATGGTTCCCATCAGTAATGTAGCTGCCGTGACTACTCCCGATGCACGCAGCATTACCATCAAGCCTTGGGATAAGAGTATGTTTCGCGTGATTGAAAAAGCAATCATGGACTCCGACCTAGGTATCACGCCTGAGAACAATGGTGAAATCATTCGCCTGGGTATCCCTCCTTTGACCGAGGAACGCCGTAAACAGTTGGCAAAACAGTGCAAAGGCGAAGGGGAAACTGCTAAAGTTAGTATCCGCAATGCACGCCGTGACGCCATAGACGCTTTGAAGAAAGCTGTGAAAGACGGTATGCCCGAAGATGAACAGAAGAATGCAGAAGCTAAACTTCAAAAGGTACACGATAAGTATATCGCAAAGATTGAAGAACTGCTGGCTGAGAAAGACAAAGAAATAATGACGGTTTAATTAAAAATTGAGAATTGAAAATTAAAAAACAAGCTGCGCTATAATCACCATAATGCAGACTATTATTTTTTAATTCTCAATTCTCAATTCTCAATTTATGCGAGGACTAGTAATAAAAAATACAGGTAGTTGGTACCTTGTAAAGACCGAAGACGGACGAGCCATTGAATGCAAAATCAAAGGTAACTTCCGTCTGAAAGGCATTCGCAGTACCAACCCTATTGCCGTAGGAGACTATGTGCAAATCATTATCAATAATGAGGGAACTGCTTTTATCAGTGAGATAGAAGACCGCAAGAACTATATCATCCGGCGCGCCTCCAATCTCTCCAAACAATCGCATATACTGGCCGCCAATCTAGATCAATGTATGCTCATTGTCACCATCAACTATCCCGAAACCTCAACCATTTTCATTGACCGATTCCTCGCCTCAGCCGAAGCATACCGCGTACCTGTGAAACTGATCTTCAACAAGACAGACAGATACAACGAAGATGACTTGCGCTACATGGATGCGTTGATAAACCTGTACACCCACATTGGCTACCCCTGTTTCAAAGTTTCCGCCCTGCACCATACAGGCATAGAAGAAATAAAGAAAGACCTGGAAGGAAAAGTCACCCTGCTCTCCGGCAACTCCGGCGTGGGCAAATCAACTTTGATTAACGCCATTCTGCCGGAACAGACCTTGAAGACAGGAGAAATATCCGATTACCATAACAAAGGAATGCATACCACCACTTTTTCAGAAATGTTCCCCGTGGACGGCGGAGGATACATTATTGACACTCCGGGCATTAAAGGCTTTGGAACATTCGATATGGAAGAAGAAGAAGTGGGGCACTACTTTAAAGAAATATTTGAATACTCCGCTAATTGCAAGTATGGCAACTGTACGCACCGCCATGAACCGGGATGCGCTGTACGCGATGCGGTGGAGAAACATTTAATCAGCGAGTCGCGCTACACCTCCTATCTTAATATGTTGGAAGACAAAGAAGAAGGCAAGTATCGTGCCGCTTACTAAAACCATGACTTTATGAGAAAACACCTCTTAGCGGTTGCGCTGTTTGCCCTGTGCACAGCCGGCCTGAATGCTGCTTCTCCCAAGAAAGTAGCTCCCGAAAAAAAAGGAGTAGAAACCATCAACCGTGCCACTGCCGAAGCGCACATCGGTTTCCTGGCCTGTGACGAACTGGAAGGTCGCGAAGCCGGATGGAAAGGCGGACGCATTGCAGGCAACTATATCATCTCCTGCCTGAAACAGATGGGAATGAAACCTCTGTATGATAACAATTATGTGCAACCTTTTGACGTGTACCACGCTGAGAGACAAGTGAAGGGAAAACGCTGGCAAGTGGAACCCGACTCCATTGCCGCACTGAAAAAGGTAGTACACCAAAAACTGGCCCTGCGCAACATACTGGGCAAAATAGAAGGCAAGAACCCGAATGAAATCGTAATAATCGGCGCTCATTATGACCACATAGGTTATGACCCTATGCTGGATGGCGACCAAATATACAATGGTGCGGACGATAATGCTTCCGGCGTACAAGCCGTGTTGCAAGTAGCCCGCGCCTTCCTTGCCACAGGAGAGCAACCGGAACGCACCGTAATCTTTGCTTTTTGGGACGGAGAAGAAAAAGGTTTGCTCGGCTCACGCTACTTTGCCATGAATTATCCGGAGATAAAGAAAGTAAAAGGCTACTTGAACTACGACATGATAGGCCGTAACAACAGGGAAGACCAACCAGACTATTTCGTCTACTTCTACACAGCCTCCAGCCCAGCTTTCGGTGACTGGCTGAAAAAAGACATTGAAGACTATCGCCTGCAACTCTCGCCTGACTACCGTGCCTGGGACAATCCCGTGGGAGGCAGCGACAACGGCACTTTTGCCAAACTGGGCATACCTATTATATGGTATCACACGGACGGGCATCCCGACTACCACCTGCCCGGTGACGAAACCCACAAAATAAACTGGCTGAAAATAGTCGATATAACCAAAGCATCCTTCTTAGCCATGTGGAAACTGGCAAACGAAAAAAATTATTAAAAAAGGACGTGGCGTTTAAACTTAGCGCCACGTCTTTTTATCTAATACCATATTAACGTATTATCAAAACTGAGTAGAAAGGCACATGGACAAACGAGTAAAATGGGGCATTATCATACTAATAGGAGCCGGTTTGGCAGGACTGGGCATCTATCAATTCACCCCACGCGAAAATGAAGAACTGACAGCCGCCAATGCTTTGCCCAAAGAGAACAGGCAACGCACCCTGAAAGTCAACGCACAAATCATACAGCCACATTTACTAACTGATGAAATATTAGTTACCGGACGCTTGGTTCCGGATGAAGAAGTCAACCTCTCCTTTGAAACTTCCGGAAAGATCACCGATATTTTCTTTACGGAGGGAACCCTTGTGAAACGCGGTGAATTGCTTGCCAAAGTAAACGACCGGCAGTTGCAGGCACAACTGAAACGCCTGGAAGCACAAATTCCCTTGGCAGAAGACCGTGTATTCCGCCAGAATGCTTTACTGAAACGCGATGCCGTCAGCAAAGAAGCCTACGAACAGGTAAAGACCGAACTAGCGACCCTGAATGCCGACATCGAAAATATAAAAGCCAACATTGACATGACCGAATTGCGTGCGCCCTTCGACGGTATTATCGGATTAAGGCAAGTCAGTGTGGGAGCATACGCCTCTCCCACTACCATCGTGGCAAAGTTGACCAAAGTAACTCCGCTGAAAGTAGAATTTGCCGTTCCCGAACGCTATGCCCGTGAAGTGAAGAAAGGAACGAACCTGGATTTCAAAATAGAAGGCAAGCTGGATGCTTATCACGCACAGGTATATGCCACAGAATCCAGTCTGGATGCGGAAACCCACTCATTGACCATTCGTGCCATCTACCCCAATCGCAACGGTGAACTACTGCCGGGCAGATACGCCGACATCCAGTTGAAACAGAAAGAGATAGAAGATGCGATAGCCATTCCATCCGAAGCGATTGTCCCCGAAATGGGAAAGAATAAAGTATTTGTTTATCGTAACGGAGTTGCAGATCCGGCAGACGTGGTAATAGGTCTGCGTACCGAAGCCGAAGTGCAAATAGTGCAAGGCTTGTCGGTAGGCGATACCATCCTGACCTCAGGTACGCTGCAATTACGAAAGGGAATGCCTGTAGAGATTCAGGCTATTAACTAACAACTAAAAGAATACTTTTATGAATATATCCGAACTTAGTATCCGTAGGCCTGTACTTGCCACCGTGCTTACGATTATCATATTACTTTTCGGACTGATTGGTTACAACACATTGGGGGTGCGCGAATATCCTTCGGTGGATAATCCCATCATCTCGGTAACCTGTAGTTATTCGGGAGCCAATGCCGATGTTATCGAGAACCAGATCACCGAACCGCTGGAGCAGAATATCAATGGTATTCCGGGCATCCGTTCTTTGTCCAGTGTCAGCCAGCAGGGACAATCCCGCATCACCGTAGAATTTGAATTGTCTGTAGACCTGGAAACGGCAGCCAATGACGTGCGCGACAAAGTATCCCGTGCACAACGTTATTTGCCGCGCGACTGTGACCCTCCCACCGTATCAAAGGCCGATGCCGACGCAGTGCCTATCCTGATGGTAGCCATTCAGAGTGACAGCCGTTCCTTGCTGGAACTGAGTGAAATAGCCGACCTGACCGTAAAGGAACAGTTGCAAACCATCTCTGACGTAAGTAGTGTTTCCATTTGGGGAGAAAAGCGTTACTCCATGCGCCTCTGGCTAGACCCTACCAAGATGGCAGGTTACGGCATTACTCCGGTGGACGTAAGAAATGCAATTACGAAAGAAAACATTGAACTTCCCTCCGGCAGCATAGAAGGAAACACCGTGGAACTGACCTTGCGCACCATGGGACAGATGCACACCGCCAAAGAATTTAATAATATCATATTAAAGGAAGTAAGCGGCAGAGTGGTTCGTTTCAGCGACATAGGTTATGCCGAGTTAGGCCCTGCCGACATTAAGAGTTACATGAAAATGAACGGCGTGCCGATGGTGGGTGTCGTTGTGACTCCGCAGCCGGGTGCTAACCATATCGAAATTGCCGATGCGGTATACCAACGCATGGAGCAAATGAAAAAGGATCTTCCCGATGATGTGAAATACAGTTATGGTTTTGACAACACCAAGTTTATCCGTGCCTCCATAGACGAGGTAAAAACGACAGTGTACGAGGCCTTTATACTGGTTATCATCATTATTTTCCTGTTCTTGCGCGATTGGCGCGTAACGCTTATTCCCTGCATCGTTATTCCGGTTTCGCTTATCGGAGCTTTCTTTGTGATGTATATAGCGGGATTCTCCATCAATGTGCTTACCATGCTGGCGGTGGTATTGTCCGTAGGCCTGGTGGTGGATGATGCTATCGTTATGACAGAGAATATTTATATCCGCATAGAACGGGGCATGAAGCCCTTTGATGCAGGTATAGAGGGAGCCAAAGAGATTTTCTTCGCCGTTATATCAACTACCATTACGTTGGTAGCGGTATTCCTGCCCATTGTGTTTATGGAAGGAACCAGCGGGCGTCTGTTCCGCGAGTTTAGTTTTGTTGTGGCAGGTTCGGTTATCATTTCGTCCTTTGCCGCCCTGACCTTCACCCCTATGCTGGCGACCAAATTGTTGATAAAGCGCGAGAAGCAAGGCTGGTTCTATCAAAAGACCGAACCGTTCTTTGAAGGAATGAACCGGATTTATGCACGTTCCCTGGATGCATTCCTCAACAAACGTATCTGGGCTATTCCCCTCGTAGCAATCATGTTGATCTCCATCGGAGTGCTATGGAGCTTGATTCCGGCGGAAATGGCGCCAATGGAAGACCGTTCACAAATCAGCATCAACACCCGTGGAGCCGAAGGAGCCAGCTATGAATATATCCGCGACTACACGGAAGACATCAATAATCTGGTAGACTCCATCGTGCCCGATGCCGAGTCAGTAACCGCACGTGTATCCAGTGGTAGCGGAAATATACGCATTACGCTGAAAGACCTGAAAGACCGCGACTATAGCCAGATGGAAGTAGCCGAGCGTATATCGCAAGCCATCCGCAACAAGAC
This sequence comes from uncultured Bacteroides sp., assembly GCA_902388365.1. Taxonomy (GTDB): domain Bacteria; phylum Bacteroidota; class Bacteroidia; order Bacteroidales; family Bacteroidaceae; genus Phocaeicola. The sequence goes on from CABMPB010000017.1 coordinate 71,628, forward strand.
CAAAGCGCGCGCCTTTGTACAACAGCAATCCTCTTTCGGCGGACGAAGGGGAAGTATGCCTGTGCAATACGTGCTACAGGCAGTCAGCATTGAAAAGCTGGAGAAGGTATTGCCTGAATTTCTAAGTAAGGTGTATGATAATCCCACTTTCCAGATGGCGGACGTAGACTTGAAGTTCAGTAGTCCGGAAATGAGAGTAAATATCAACCGCGACAAGGCGGGAACGATGGGAGCCAGCGTGCGCGATATAGCCGAGACATTGCAATACGGCCTCAGCGGGCAGCGCATGGGTTATTTTTATATGAACGGAAAGCAATATGAGATATTGGGACAGATAAACAGGCAGCAAAGAAATACGCCTGCCAACATCAAGTCCATCTATATACGAAGCAGTAAAGGGGAAATGATCCAGCTGGATAACCTGGTGGAATTTGTTGAATCCGTTGCACCGCCCAAGCTCTATCACTACAACCGTTTCATCTCCGCCACCGTTTCTGCCGGACTGGCCGATGGCAAGACCATTGGACAAGGATTGGAGGAAATGGATAAGATTGCTTCGGAAACACTGGACGAAACATTCCGCACAGCACTGGCGGGAGACTCGAAAGACTATCGTGAAAGTTCTTCCAGCCTGATGTTTGCTTTCATCTTGGCTTTGGTGCTGATCTACCTGATCCTGGCTGCACAGTTTGAGAGCTTTAAAGATCCGTTTATCATTATGCTCACCGTGCCGCTTGCCATTGCGGGAGCATTGATCTTTATGTACACCGGAGGAATCACGATGAACATATTCAGCCAGATCGGTATTATCATGCTGATAGGGTTGGTGGCAAAGAACGGTATCTTGATCGTAGAGTTTGCCAACCAGAAGCAAGATATGGGTGAGAATAAAATGCAGGCTATACGAGGTGCCGCCCTACAACGTTTGCGTCCTATCCTGATGACCAGTGCATCCACTATATTGGGTCTGGTTCCGCTTGCTTTCGCCACGGGCGAAGGAGCTAACCAGCGCATTGCCATGGGAACAGCCGTGGTGGGTGGAATGTTGGTATCTACATTCCTCACCATGTACATTGTACCTGCTATTTACAGTTATATATCTACTAACCGGGAAGTTAAAACTGAAAACGTATGAAACGAATTATAATTACCGTATGCATCTGCGCCGCATGGGCTGCCAACCTGTATGCGCAATACCCTTATACACTGAAAAAATGCCTGGAAGAAGGGCTTGCCAATAATTACTCCATACGGATAACGCGCAACGAAGAGCAGATTACTCACAACAATGCCACTCCGGCGAATGCCGGCTACCTGCCCACCGTAGACCTGTCGGCAGGATACAGCGGCACACTGGACAATACGGACAGCAAGACCCGCAGCACAGGCACCACCACCAGTGAACGGAGCATATACGATCAAACCCTGAAAGCAGGATTGGACGTAAACTGGACTTTGTTCGACGGTTTCAACATCAGTACCACCTACAAGAAACTGAAAGAACTGGAACGCCAAGGCGAAACCAATACCCGCATCACACTGGAAGACTTCATAGCCGGACTTACCGCCGAATACTATAATTATGTGCAGCAGGAAATAAGGTTGAAGAATTTCCGTTACGCCGTATCCTTGTCCAAGGAGCGCCTGCGCATTGTGGAAGAACGCTATCACATCGGTAACTTCTCACGCCTGGACTATCAGCAGGCCAAAGTGGACTTTAACGCCGACAGCGCACAATATATGAAGCAGCAAGAACTGGTAGTCACCTCACGCATCAACCTGAATGAGTTGATGGCTGTGCAGGAAGTAAACCGTCCGCTCCGTGTCAATGACTCCGTTATCACTGTGAATGATGCCCTTAATTATGATGAGCTATGGGCATCCACCTTGTCCATCAACGCCAACTTGCTGAAAGCAGACCAAAACGCCACAATCGCCCAACTGGACTACCGGAAAGTATTATCGCGCAACTATCCCTATATAAAACTGAATGCAGGCTATGGCTATACGCTGAATAAGTATGAAACCAACACCATCAGCCGCCGAAGCAACTGGGGACTGAACGGAGGAGTCACCGTAGGCATCAACCTGTGGGATGGCAACCGCCGTCGCGAGAAGCTAAACGCCAGCCTGAACATACGCAATGCGCAACTGGAACGCGAGCAACTGGAATTGGGGCTGAAAGCCGATTTAAGTAATCTGTGGCAATCTTACCGCAACAACCTGCGCCTGCTGAACCTGGAACGGCAGAACTTGGTAGCCGCTCGCGAGAACCATGAGATAGCCAAAGAGCGTTACTTGCTGGGCGACCTTTCGGGTATCGAAATGCGTGAGGCCCAAAAGAGCTTGCTCGATGCGGAAGAACGCATCTTGTCCGCCGAATATAATACCAAAGTATGCGAAATCTCCCTGCTGCAACTTAGCGGAAGAATAACGAAATATTTGGAATAATCGTTATAGACTTTAGTCATGGCTTGTAATTAAAGGCAGTAATCCGTACCTTTGCGCGCAATTATCACTAATTACGTTATAACAAGAAAATGGGATTATTCATTAAGAAACCTTTTGCCGCCTTGCAAGCAGAAGCCAATGAATCCGGTGCAAAGACTCTGAAAAGGGTCTTGGGGCCGTGGAGCTTGGTAGCATTGGGGGTAGGTGTTATTATCGGTGCGGGACTTTTCTCTATCACCGGAACAGTAGCTGCAGGATACACAGGGCCTGCCATTACTTTATCTTTTGCCATTGCCGCTATCGGTTGCTGCTTTGCCGGTCTGTGTTATGCTGAATTTGCTTCTATGATTCCCGTGGCAGGCAGCGCTTATACTTACTCATACGCCACAATGGGAGAGCTCGTTGCCTGGATTATCGGTTGGGACTTGGTATTGGAATATACGGTGGCCGCTACTACGGTCAGCATCAGTTGGAGCAGGTATCTGGTTGTGTTTCTGGAAGGAGTAGGAATCAATCTGCCCCATGCACTCACTGCCTGTCCTTGGGATGGAGGAATCATTAATATTCCGGCTGCCCTGATTGTGGTGCTGATGAGTATCTTCCTGATACGCGGTACAGAGGGAAGCTCTATCTTCAATGGATTTATTGTTTTCCTGAAAGTGACGGTTATCCTTATCTTTGTGGTGTTGGGATGGAAATATATCAATGCGGAAAACTATGTTCCTTATATTCCTGCCAATACGGGAACGTTGGGAGAATTCGGTTTTTCTGGTGTGTTGCGCGGAGCAGCCATTGTGTTCTTTGCCTTCCTCGGCTTTGATGCCGTGAGTACCGCGGCACAGGAAACCAAGAATCCCAAACGGGATATGCCTATCGGTATCCTGATGTCGTTGCTGATCTGTACCATCCTCTATATGGTATTTGCCCATGTCATGACGGGGGTGGCGCACTATACCGACTTTGCCGGACAGCAAGGCATTGCACCCGTTGCCGTGGCAATAGACCACATGGGACACGCTGATGCCGCCGGGGTCATTCATCCGGACTATCCGTGGTTGAACCGCGCCATTGTACTGGCTATCCTGTTCGGTTATTGCTCGGTGATTATGGTGACTTTGCTGGGACAGAGCCGCGTATTCCTCAGCATGAGCCGGGATGGATTATTACCGCCTTTCTTCTCGAAGATACATGAAAAGTATCGCACTCCGGCACACAGCAATTTGCTTTTTATGGTGATTGTGGGACTGCTGGCAGCACTTATACCGGCACGCGTGGCGGGTGAAATGACCAGTATCGGCACATTGTTTGCCTTTACATTGGTATGTGCCGCAGTATTGATTGTACGCAAAAGCATGCCCGATGTACACCGCGCCTTTAAAACTCCGTTTGTTCCTGCCGTCCCCATTCTGGGTATCCTGACTTGCTTGGGCATGATGCTTTTCCTTCCGGCTGATACTTGGATTCGATTGGTGTTATGGATGTTGATAGGCTTGGACATATATGCCTGCTATGGCGTGAAGCATAGTAAACTGGAGCATGATGTTCCCCGCCGCCGTGGAGTAACTGCCCTGAATATGATAGGGATAGCGCTTTCCGTACTTTCCGTTATTACGGGGTTATGGCATCAGCAAACCGTGGGCTGGGAAGAAGACAAGACTTTGCTGATTATCTCCTTTGTATTCGCTTTCAGCCATTGCGCTTTCTATATGGTGCGCATTTGGAAGCAGACTTCTGAAAAGAAAAGATAATAGATGCAACTCGGGCGAAAAATATTTCGCCCCTACAGGTTATCGGATTCCGACAATGGTAGGGGCGGAACATCTTCCGCCCGAGTCTTATATAGCTGGATAACTATCTCAACTTACTTGCAACTTCCGGCACAACGGGGCTTCAACTGTTTGAAGAAGTCATTGCCTTTATCATCTACCAGGATGAATGCAGGGAAATCTTCCACTTCAATCTTCCAAATAGCTTCCATGCCCAGTTCGGGATATTCCACGCACTCAATACTCTTGATATTATTCTGTGCAAGGATAGCAGCCGGACCACCGATAGAGCCCAAGTAGAAACCGCCATGCTTCTTACAAGCATCAGTTACCTGCTGGCTGCGGTTACCCTTTGCCAACATAACCATGCTGCCTCCATGATCCTGGAACAAATCAACATAAGAGTCCATACGTCCCGCAGTAGTGGGGCCCATAGAACCGCAAGCCATGCCTTCCGGAGTCTTGGCCGGACCTGCATAGTAGATAGGATGATCCTTGATGTACTGAGGAAGATCTTCGCCACGGTCCAAACGCTCTTTCAGTTTGGCGTGAGCAATGTCGCGACCTACAATGATCGTTCCGTTCAATGACAAACGGGTAGCAACCGGATACTTGGTCAACTCCTTCAAAATATCTGCCATCGGCTGGTTCAGGTCGATCTTGACAGCATCACCTTCTCCTGCTTCGCGCAGTTCTACCGGAATCAGTTCGCCCGGTTTATCGTCCATCTTTTCAATCCAGATACCGTCTTTGTTGATCTTACACTTAATGTTACGGTCGGCAGAGCAAGAAACACCCAGACCGATAGGACAAGAAGCACCGTGGCGAGGCAAGCGGATGATACGGATATCATGAGCCATGTATTTACCGCCAAACTGTGCGCCCAAACCAATCTTGTAAGATTCTTCCAGTACTTGCTTTTCCAATTCTACATCGCGGAAAGCACGTCCATGCTCATTTCCTGTAGTAGGCAACTCATCATAATAATGAGTAGAAGCCAACTTAACCGTCAGTAGGTTCTTTTCTGCAGAAGTACCACCAATTACGAATGCAATATGATAAGGAGGACAAGCGGCTGTGCCCAGAGTCTTCATCTTTTCAATCAGGAAAGGAACCAAAGTATTAGGATTCAGGACAGCTTTTGTTTCCTGATACAGATAGGTTTTGTTGGCAGAACCACCACCCTTGGTTACACAAAGGAATTTATATTCCATACCTTCGGTAGCTTCCAGGTCGATCTGTGCAGGCAGGTTGCATTTGGTGTTCACCTCATCATACATATTCAGAGGTGCATTCTGAGAGTAACGCAAGTTTTCTTCTGTGTAAGTCTTATAAACTCCATGAGCCAAGGCTTCTTCGTCGCAGTATCCTGTCCATACCTGCTGGCCCTTTTCGCCATGGATAATAGCAGTACCGGTGTCCTGGCAAAGTGGCAATTTACCTTTAGCAGAAACCTCTGCATTGCGCAGGAAAGTCAATGCCACATATTTATCATTATCACTTGCTTCGGGATCTCTCAGAATCTTAGCAACTTGTTCATTGTGTGAACGACGAAGCAAGAAAGAAACATCGCGAAAAGCAGCATTTGCCATAGCAGTAAGACCTTCTTTTTCAATCTTCAAGACAGGTTTTCCTTCAAACTCACTTACTGACACATAATCTTTAGTCAGCAAATAATACTCGGTTTTATCAGGTCCCAATGGGAACATGTGCTGATAGTGGAACGGAGGTGTTGCCATATTGATACTTATTTTAGTTAAAAGTTATTAGTGACGCAAAGGTAGCAACTATTATCGAAATTTTTCCTTAATTAGCGTGAAAACTTTCAAGGAATGTCCGTACCTTTGCCTGCTCATAATAACAACATTAAATTATACATGAAACGATTAGGCAGATTTTTATTTATTATTTCCTTACTTCTATGCATTTCCGCCACCAAAGGGTGGGCGCAAGACAACACCAAAGCTCAACCGGACAGTACCGAACTCAGACTGAAAGAAATCTACACGAAGCGGGAGGTTATGATCCCGATGCGTGACGGAGTAAAACTTTACACTGCAGTCTACGAGCCGAAAGACAATAGTAAACAACATCCCATATTGATGCATCGCAGTCCTTACTCCTGCCCTCCATACGGAGAGGGATTTGACCGCCACTTCAAGACCAATCTCAAAAACTATATTGAGCACCGATATATTATCGTTTTCCAAGATGTGCGCGGTCGGCATAAGAGTGAAGGCCAATTTGTGCAAGTACGTCCTCTCAATAAGAACAAGAAAGGTAAGAAGGACAAGAAAAACATAGATGAAGCCACCGATACTTATGATACCATAGAATGGCTGTTACACAATACTCATAATAATGGGAACATAGGTACATGGGGCATCAGTTATGATGGTTTCTATGCCACCATGACTGCTTCCTCCAATCATCCGGCATTGAAAGCCGTTTCGCCCCAAGCGCCTGTCACAGACTGGTTCCGGGGGGATGACCGCCATCACAATGGAGCATTTACCTTGTTGCAGACCACAAACTTCTTGCCAAGGCTGGAAGGACGCCACATGGGAAAAGGCATTATGAATGAAATAGTGAAGAATGACGTTTATACGGACTTCCTGGCACTGGGGACATTTAAGGATGTGGACGATTTGGTGCGCGACACCACGGAAACTCTGTGGAATGATATAAAGAATCATCCCAACTTTGATGAGTTTTGGAAAGAACGGGATGCCCGCACTTCATGCTATAACCTGAAACCTGCCATGTTGGTGGTAGGAGGACTTTATGACTCCGAAGACTGTTATGGTGCATGGAATCTTTATAAGGCAATCAAAGAGCAATCGCCGGAGACGGATTTGTATCTGGCTTTCGGCCCTTGGTGGCACGGGGCGTGGACAGTACGCGATTTTCAAGGATTCGGCAATGTATATTTCGGCAAAAGTACATCTGCCTATTATATGGATGAGATAGAATATCCGTTCTTCCGCTATTTCCTGGAAGGCGAGGGAGAAAAGCCGGTCAATAAGGTCAATGTTTTCTATACAGGTGAGAATTCATGGAAAACCGGTGATGCATGGCCTGCACAAGACATGATGCCTACACCTTATTATATACATGCAGATGGCTCCGTATCTACGGAATTGCCTACAGAACAGGAGTCCTATACGGAATATGTATCGGATATGTCACGTCCGGTCCCCTATACAGCGAATCCTACCACTTACCGCACAAAGGAGTTCATGGTTGATGACCAGCGTTTTGCGGCTTCACGCCCCGATGTAATCACTTTCATGACAGAACCACTGAAAGATTCATTGACTTTGGCAGGACCTATCGAAGTAGAATTAATGGCGGCTATCGGTAGTACGGATGCTGATTTCATGGTGAAGGTTATTGATGTGTATCCGGAAAGATTTGAATACAGCCAAGAAGCACGAAACTATTTAAGGAGTAATTATCCCATGAGTGGTTATCAGCAAATGGTACGCGGGGAGTTATTCCGCGGTCGTTTCCGTGAAGGATTTGATAATCCGTTGCCTTTTCAGCCGGACGAAATAACTCCTGTCAATTATACGCTTTATGATGTGGCGCATACATTCTTGCCCGGACACAGGTTGATGATTCAGATTCAAAGTTCCTGGTTCCCCATCATAGACCGGAATCCGCAGAAGTTTATGGATACGTATCATTGTACGATTGAGGACTTTGTGATGAAACAGAATATCAAAATATTCCATCAGCAAGGAGCAGCTTCTAGAGTGGTGCTGCCAATAGCGAAAAGACAGTGATTATATATTAATCATAAGTTATAGCTATGCCGAGCCAAAGACGAAAACAAAAGATATAGATAATACACCTATAACATTAGTAACGACAACGCCGTAAGATTATACATCTTACGGCGTTGTCGTTACTAATGTTATAGGCGAAAGATTATAGAGAAGAAATACGTCCGATCAGTTCATCACCCAATGCCGTCTTAGCTTCAATATGCTGCAACACGGCAGTTACAAACGGATTACTTTCAAAGACCCCGCGCACCTGTTCAAAATCCTGTTCCATCTCTTCACGGGAACCATCCGCACCAAATCCGGTCATGGCAGACAAAGAAAACTCTTTCTTTGCATCAGCATAAACCATCTTATCCAGCCCGACAACAGATTCCTGCCATTTTTTCACAATAGCAATCACATCTTTCGCCGTAATCGTTTCAGACCGTAAATTATAGAATTCCAGCATTTTGCCATACGCCCACGTCCATTCATAAGTGTAATAGTTACGATGCATCTCCACAAAACGATCATGTATCTGATCCACATTAACCAATGTCCCCGATTCAATATCTGCCATCAACTTCTCTATTTCACTCTTCGGAGCAATCAAACCGGAAATATCAACCCATTCTCCTGTTCCTATCTCAGTATCAGGTATCAACCGAGCGCGTATTTCTTCATTACTTTTGAAATTCGTATCTTCCAAACGCTTAATCAACGAGTTACCCAAGAACTTATGAATAGCAATTTCATAAAAACGAATACCATTATTCAACGATGAGTTCTTAATCTTGGCACTCTGATAAGAATAAGTTTCAGAGGTTTCACCGGATACCTTGCGTAGTTCTTTCAATATGCTACGCCCTTTCATCATCTTTTGGATAGTATAAGGACTCAATAGGTTATAATTAATCTGATCCAGACGATTCGGGTCTTTACGCTTGTCACGTTTCGGCCACTTCTGTGCATCACGAATGGTTCCCACACTTCGCAAATTCACTCCCGGAACCAAATAGGTGGTATTCTGCTGCTCTATCAGATAAGAGAAAGGCAGGTTGGAGGTATCAGCATGATTCACATGACGCCCCATCACCAAAGAAAATGCACCGACACGCGCAGGCCACAGGATATAAGAGTCGGAAGTAGTCTTCGCCCCACGCTCCATAGCCCCCTGATGAATAGGGCCGAGCTTATACATATGATTACTTTGGTTAGAACCTGAACCGGCATTCATAAACGAGAACATACCTGCAATAAGCAAAGTGGATTTATGATGGGTCACAGTAAAAGGACCGGCAAAGATGGCACAAGCCTCTCCATTTTCTTCCTGACAATTACTAAAGAACAGTGAATCGGAAGCAGAGTAATTATGCCCCAAATGGCAAGCCTGACTGATGAAGCAACGGGTAAGCATTGTCCCATCCTCCACACTGGAGCCACTGGAAATAATGAAATCGTCGCACACCACTCCGTAGCCCATGTGAATAGGCGCCTGTTCATTACTATTCAGGCTACCATTTTTCAAGCGTCCGGCACCTTCTATCTTACAATAATCACCGATGCGCACATTCTTTATATATCCGGCGTCAACGATAGTGACATGATGCCCGATAGTACCTATATCGGAAACATTTTCTTCCGCATATCGGTCTATGATGGTTTTCATCCGGCAAATCAGTTCGGGACGATGGCGATACAAAGCCATGATATAAGCCTGATGTGCAGACAAACGGTCGTGGATGGTAACTTCACGCCCTCCCGTTTCATTGAGCACGGCTACTTCTACCCCATTGCCGAATTTACTTTTGCCATCTACCAGAATAATATCTACATTCTCAATAAATGTATAATCACCTATTACGTAGTTGGCAATATAATTCTTAATATTCTCTATGCAACAATTATCGCCCACCGTCACATTATGCAGGGTTGCATGATACAAACCGGAATGTTTGCACATTCCGCCTGCCAAGGTAAACTCGTCCTCAAAGACTCCCAATTTCACTTTTCCCGAAAAACGGGTGTGATAAATATAGTCCGTCTTAAAGTTCTCTACTACTTCAATGTCAGCCCAGTTTACAGCTGTACATGATCTCTGTTTTAATTGTTGTATTTCTTCTTGTGTAAGTGAACGATATGCTTTCATCTTCTATCTGAATTTATTCTTCTTCGTCATACGTTTGATAAAGGAAATCATTATAAGGATACTTCTGTACATGCAACTCGCGTACCTTATTATATATGATCGTTTTCAGTTCTTCCATATTTGTTTTCTCGCGGGCAGAGATAAAGATGCAGTTGTCATTCAGTTTTGCCATCCATGTCTTCATCAATTCTTCCAGCGTAATATTCTCTTTTGTCTTTGGCGTAAGGTCGTCTTCTGCCTTTTCTATATAAGTATAAGCATCTATCTTGTTGAAGACAATCATGGTAGGCTTTCCACCTGCTCCCAAATCGGCAATAGTCTTATCGACCACCGCAATCTGTTCTTCAAAATCAGGATGGGAGATATCGACCACATGCACCAGCAAGTCCGCTTCACGGACTTCATCCAGTGTTGATTTGAAGGAATCGACCAAATCGGTAGGCAGTTTACGGATAAACCCTACGGTATCAGTCAATAAGAAAGGTAGGTTTTCAATGATTACCTTACGCACCGTGGTATCCAGTGTTGCAAAAAGCTTGTTCTCTGCAAAGACTTCACTCTTAGAGAGCAGGTTCATCAGAGTAGACTTTCCCACATTGGTATATCCCACCAATGCCACACGTATCATGCGGCCACGATTCTTTCGCTGGGTAGATTTTTGCTTATCAATCTCTGCCAGGCGTTCTTTCAAAAGTGACATACGGTTCAAGATAATACGGCGGTCCATTTCCAACTGGGTTTCACCCGGTCCGCGAAGACCTACCGAACCTTTACCGCCACCTGCACCGGCACCACCACCTTGGCGTTCCAAGTGAGTCCACAATCTTTGCAGACGGGGCAGCATATATTTATATTGTGCCAACTCCACTTGCGTCTTGGCATTCGCCGTTTGGGCGCGCATGGCAAAAATATCCAGAATAAGTGAAGTACGGTCCAGTATCTTCACCTTCAACTCTGCTTCAATATTGCGTATCTGCTTAGCCGAAAGTTCATCATCAAAGATAACCATTCCGATTTCCCGTTCATTTTCCTCTTCCTGATGGATATATTCTTTTATTTCTTCCAGTTTTCCTTTACCTACATAAGTTACAGAATGGGCGGAAGGTAGTTTCTGGGTAAATCGTTTCACCACCGTTGCTCCTGCTGTTTCAGCCAGGAATTCCAATTCATCCAGATACTCCGTTGTCTTGCGCTCATCCTGTGTCTGGGTAATCAACCCTACCAAGACTGCTGATTCAACTTGTGCTTCAGAAATTACAAATTCTTTCATTTATCTGTTATTATAAATAAGTTCGCGACAAATATAACAAAAAAAAGAGGATGAACGTTGAACGTCATCCCCTCTTTTTATTATGCTCCGATTAATTTAAATTAATCTGTAACTCCATCTCTTAAATTTCCATTCTGACCAGCAGCAGGTTGTTTCCCTTCATTATTTTCCGTTGCAGGGATTCCAGCGTTATTATTGGTTTCTTTCTGCGGGAAACGAAGCAACAAATAACCGTCATTAGCCTCAATATTGAAACGGAAAGCATCAGGCCAATTATCAGTTTTTCCTTCATGGAAACGTACGACCGGTTTATTCAGGCGCATAATATCAGCCATAGAGAACCCTTCTCCCCAAAGTTCCACACGACGCTGGAACCATACATCGTCAACACTCACGCTACTTGCATTCCATGAAGCGTCACGTTGTGACATCAAAGCTTTCAAAGCTGTGGCAGCTTCACTACCTTTACCTTGTTGTGCCAATGCCTCCGCCTTGATCAGGATCATTTCCTCCACACGCATCAAGCACCAATCACAATCATTAGTAGTACTACCAATGCCGCTTTTCATACCAAACTTAATATTAGTATAAGGTACATACGGTTCTTTCACATCAGGAATGGTCAGACTACTGATAGCATCTCCTGTTACACCATCCCATGACACATTCGCCAAATTTGCCGAATGAAGTTTTTCATCTACCCACCATGACTTACGAATATCAGACTCAGGTATCTTGTCAAACAACAGTTTATTGATATATTTATAACAACCTGCACCGGTAGTGTAACCTACACCAGTGAAAGATGACAGTTTAGAGGGCCATGTAGGTAAACCACCATTACCGGTTATGTTTGCAGCTTCTATCTGTATTCCCCACATCCAGTTATGGTCCTTCAGGTTAACAAATGCCGGAACTGAAACTTCAGCAAGAGTATAAGGAGTATATCCTTGCATCGCTTTTTCAGCATCAGCAACCGCATCCGCCCAATTTCCCATATATAAATTAGCACGGGCGCGTAAACCGTATGCCACCTGCTGGTCTATTCTTGTTTTATCCGCACCACGGTCATAGCCCTCCAAAAGACCGATTGCTTCATTCAGATCCTTCATAATTTGTTCATAAACAGCTTCTACTGTGGCACGTGGATTATTGGCAAAATCCGTTGTCTCCTCTGTTACTAGAGGTACACAAGGTTTATCTTTATTTGCAGAATAATTGAATTGATAATAGGGAGTCAGACATAAATAGCCGAATGCACGCACAGCCTTAGCTTGAGCAATATATTGCTGTATCGTCTTGTCTGTGCTAGCAGGATCAACTGACAGCAACAGATCATTAGCCAACTTAATCTGATTATATGTATTGGCATAACGCATATATGGATTAGCATAGTTAGCATTTCTGTCCGAATACTCACTACTAACAGAGAACCAGTTAAATCCGACATTATCAGCTACCATATCCGGACCATTCAAATCTTGAGAAAGGCATACACCGGGATAACCAAAGTCATCATCACGAGTACTGGACGGGAAACAGCAATACTGCTGTCCCGCATACGAATAAACACCGGCCAAACTAGCTTCCACCCGTTCTGGTACAGTAGAAGTCGTTTCATTTACCTGCTCTTCTGTGATACGATTGCCTTCAGAGGTAATGTCATCCATGTCTGAACATGCAGTTGCCATAACACAACCTAAGGCAAATACGGATAATTTATATATAATTTTCATATTAATCTTATTTTAAATTAGAATGTAACAGTTAAACCTCCTGCAATGGTTCTCATCGGAGAATAAGTATAATTTCCTGAAGTAGTAGAACTACCTGTACCCAAGCTCATACGGGGATCCAAACCTTTACGCGCAGACAATACAGCCAAATTATCTGCTGTAACATAAAGACGCAAGTTGGATATTTGCATAGCCTTCATCCATTTTTTGGGAAGAGTATAGCCCAAAGTTATATTATTCAAGCTCAAATAATCTGAACTTGTCAAGAATCTGTTTGAATCCAACTGATATGAGTTGTCAGAAGCACACAAACGAGGAACATCTGTATTGGGATTTTCCGGACTCCATGCTTTCAGAATATCTTTTGACCAGTTTGTTCCCGCCATTGAACTAAAACCTGTATGCATAATAGCCTGATAAGTTCCATCATAAATTCTGCCGCCCAATTGATAAGCCATTTGGATAGAGAAATCAAATCCATAAGCACTTAAAGAGGTACCCAAACCACCATATACTTTAGGCAATGTATTGCCTTGATGGGCCAATTGAGCCTTTGACCAGTCATCTGTCGTTTCATAATCACCATTATCCGGGTCAACATAATAAAGTGCCGAACCGGTAGTTTTATCTACTCCTGCATACGATTTCAGATAAGATTCATACAGAGAACCTCCAATTTCATAAATATATGAACTACCTTTTATACCGGTTTCTTTCACATTATCAGCTAAGTCAGTAATTTTATTAGAATAGTGTGTCAAATTGAAGTTCATATCCCATTCAAAGTTCTTATTACGGATGATTACGCCATTAAGATCGATTTCAATACCTTTATTCATAATAGAACCAACATTCTGAGGAATAGAGCCTATACTGATACCTGATGATAATGGAACCGGCTGATTATACAACAAATCGACTGTCTTACGGCTGAAATATTCAATGGTACCATTCAGACGGCTGCCGAACAATTCAAAATCAACACCTGCATTGAATGCGTATGAAGTTTCCCATGTCAAATCTTTATTTCCTTTATAAAGGTTAACCAATGAGTACTGCTTGGTATCTTCGCTATATGTAACCTTAAACTGATCTTGATAAGCATACCAGTTATTATATGAATATCCGCCCAAAGTCATAAGCAAGTGGTCATTGCCCTGTACACCCCAGCTCGCCTTCGCTTTCAACATATCAATCCACTTCAGCCCTTTCATGAAGTTTTCCTGGGTCATTAACCAAGCACCGCCAATGCTGCCGAAATTACCCCAACGATTGTCTTTACTGAAACGTGAAGAAGCATCGCGACGATAAGAGGCTGACAAGAAATACTTTCCATCATAATTGTATTGAACACGGCTTAATATACCTTCTGTCATATAATTGTCTGTATATGATTCCACCTGCTTATTGCTAGTACCACCTGCATTATTCAATTCACCAATAAACGGATCATACAAATGATCATTTGATCCATTCAACACTTGATCTTTGTATTTATACAATTCATAACCAACTAACAAATCAAGATTATGCTTGTCAGCAAAAGAACGGACATACGAAGCCAAATATTGGGTATTAATGCCAAATTGGCGATTGTGTGCTACATAAGCAGAGCCATCACTAGTTGTGTTGCTCCCTCCCCAACGACTATATAAGTTGTTAGTACGGTCATTCGAAACATTGGCCGCAATATTTGCAGTCAAAGACAATCCCTCCAAAGGAGTAATTACAGCATACCATTTACCGCTAAGTGCATCTGTATATCTATTATAACGGTCCATAGCAATATTTCCAGCCGGACGTGCCATATTCATAAATGCACGTTTGCTATTGGTAGAAGTAGAACCATTATCATAAACCAAATTTCCGGTACTTGAATTTACAGCCAATGTTCCGTCAGGATTACGAACATACATTGGATAAATAGGGGCTATCAAATTGGTGACATAAAACAAGTTACCACTAGATCCCCAGTTATCTTGAGATTCCGGTGAATGCATATTCTGATAAGTATATGCCATATTTGTGCCCACTTTCAACCAAGATTTAGCTTGATAATCGACTTTCCCACGACCTGTATAGCGGGTAAAACTAGAATTATCAATAATACCGGAGTCATCCAGATAACCTGCGCTTGCAAAATAGCTCAATTTATCAGTTTTTCCAGAGACTGTTATATTATATTCCTGACGTAAATTACCTTTTCCAAAAATCTCATCATACCAATTATCAGGAGTATAATAATATTCTCCATCCGAATATCCCAGTGTAGCATTAGGATTCAATTTAAAATCTGTTCCTATCAAATTTTGACCGTTAGGAACAGTATAAACCTGATATCCCAAACCACCATTATTGGTGTCCAACAAATTTTTATTTGCATATGCATGGGCTTCCTCTGCAGTCGAACCATTATAAGCTTTTGCATTATAAAGAGCACGATACATCGTCTCATAATATTGGGCAGGACTAGTCATCACATCATAATTAGGTACCGCACGTTTATTTGATCCCCATTTTGCATCGACAGTTATTTTAGCTTCTCCTTGCTGACCACTTTTTGTTGTAATCAAAATAACGCCATTTGCCCCACGAGCACCATAAATCGCATTAGCAGCAGCATCCTTCAAGACAGTCATGTTTTCAATATCGGCCGGATTGATGCTGGCAATATCTCCATCATAAGGTACACCATCCACAACATACAACGGATCATTACTAGAACTCATCGAACCGATACCACGAATACGAATTTTTGCTGATTTACCCGGCTGACCATTCGTAGACATAGATTGTACACCAGCCACCTGACCAGATAATGCATTTGTAACATTAGATACTACACGTGCTTCTAATTTATCAGCCTTTATGGATGAAGCAGATCCCGTAAAAGACGACTTTTTGGCTGTACCATAAGCAACCACAATGACCTCATCAAGAGTCTCTGTATCAGGCTTTAAACTTATGCTCAAATTAGGTTTGATAGCCAGTTCCTGGGTCTGCATTCCGATAAACGAAACCACCAAAGTCTTTGCAGAACTAGAAAAATATGTAATTACTTAAATATCAGCCATTTATTCCGTTATTCGTTTCTATATCCATATAAGAAAAATAACTCATCCTCAACTAATTAAAATTGATAAAACAAGCAATGCTCTACTCATTTTCTACCATTTGCTGGCAATTTACTCATTTGTTATATACATTTTTGAGCCAATATTCAAAAGCGGGGTCTTGAATTTCTATTTTATTACTTCCTAATATATCAATTAAATCTTTTTCTAATGTTGCTTTTTTCAAGTTTTTTATGTTTGCTGAAGTACCTAGCTTGTATTTACCCAAAACCTCTTTCGATGAAAAATTACTTTCATTATTAGCAACAGCAATTAAAAAACTAATTTGCTTAGCTGTTAAGGAATCCAATATATTAGCGAACAGCAAACTTAATTGTTCAATCAATGCTTTTAACGCAGTCATAACAATATCATTTGTACAGATTTTCTCTGTACGCAGCCAAGTCTGTTGACTAAGTTGCTGTGTATAGTAGGGATGATTCTTCATTAAATCAGCAATTTTGCCACATAACTCGTCAGATATACTTTTCTCAGTATCAGTGAATCTTCCGGATATAAATTTAATCCATTCTTCCCGTTCGATTTTTTGCAAGAAGAGTATATCACCAAACTTATAAAAGGGCATATTGTAATTGTTGAAAATATCCAGCAGCATATGACGTTTACTGCCATATAAGCAATAGCATACGGAAGAATGTTTCTGCCAATGTGAACGAAGTTTTCTTTGAAAACCAAGATTGTCTTCGTACTCATTAATATTTTGAAACTCATCGATGCAAACAATGCACTTTTTTCCACTTTCTCTAGCTATGATTTCAGGTAAATCAAGTATTTCATCATAAGAGAATTGGGCATCTCTAAAATCAACACCAAATGAAAACTCATAACTTTGTCCACCATCCGAAAGAGAAATCAATGGTACAAATCGTGCAAGATACTTCTTTGCACTGGTAATAAAATCCTCCCAAGCAGTAGAGTTTGCTCTGAGAACTGCATTAGCATAAGCTTTATAAAACTCATCTTCTGTGCGGCAATTGAATATATCTACTTGACATATACATATTTGCTTGTTTTTCTGCTGCAACATTTGGACAACTCTATTTACCAACGAAGTCTTTCCCCACCTGCGTGGAGAAATAATAATCGTATTCACTAGATTATTGAAATTTTGCAATAGCAAATCTGATTCCTGTACTCGATTGGTAAAGTTTTCTTTATCTGCTATACGACCATAGGTAAAAGGTGCATCCATATTCATTTATTTTATAGTTGAAAACAAATATAGAATAATAATATGTAATAGACAAGTTTGAAATCAATTGATTTCAAACTGATTTATTTCATTCCCTCAGAAATTGCATAATTTGTAGTTCTCATGTGCTAGAATTAGCCAAAACACAAAGTAAAAAGAGGATGCTCCCAAATGGTTACATCCTCTTTCATTATGAAATTAAAATAGTAGAATTTATTAATATCCAGGATCTTGTTGTCCTCTTAAATTCAAATTAGCATCAATCTCAGCCTGTGGAATAGGCATGACACAGCGATAATCATTCCAATTAGGCGTTATTAAATCTGTATTATTTAGATACCCAGAAAGTTCACGGTTACTGGATGATAAATCCGAAATATGCAAATTAAAAATGGATTCAGAAGTATATTCCTCTCCCCAAGAAGCTACATAATCGGCATTTCTAATCAATTCATAAGGATCCTCTTTTATGATTGTTGCAGCATCACTATATATAAATTTACCCAAGTATACAAGATTAAATGTATACTTGGGTAGTAATTTATTGGATATTAAGAAGAAAATTAAAATTCCTCCTTGGTCTTAAAATCTAAACTATTTGGTAGGTAAATAAAGAATTTCTTTATATTCGCCGAAACTACCAACATTGGGCACATCATGGGCTAACTTAACAGTAATAACCCCATTTTCTAAAGTTCCATTTCCTGATACATATATGTTGCCATATGATGCATGTTTCCATGCAGGTTGGGATTCTACAGTTACTTCATTAGCTTCATTTACTTTAAAAACAATATTATATCCCTTCTCATATAAATCCATAGCTTTGTACCATGTTATTTGATCTGCTTTCTGCACTTCGACATCCCAAATTGCAAAGTCTTCACCTTCATCAGCCATAGCCGCAGATTTAAAAGTTCCTGTACCTAATGAAGAGAAAGTGTAATCTCTATAAATGGTTACAACTTTATTAGAAGTTTGGTCTATAGTAGCCATTTCTGTTGGTAAGGTAATTTTTACTTTATAGTTTTTTCCGGGAGTTATATCACCAACAGTCACATGAAGATTTGTTTTAAATTCACCTGCTGCAAATGAAACAGATGATGGCACTGTTATAGAATTAGGTAAAGCTTGTTCTTCATTGTCAACTACTAAAACTGCTGATAAACTAATTGTAGCAGCTTCAGAAGATTTAGCACGCAAAATTTCTATATCAAAACCTTCATATCCTGTAGAAGGGAAAGATATTGACTGGGTTCCAGTGGCAAATGTCACTCCCATAGTTGTACCATTATATACATCTCCCTCATTATCGGTGCTACACGATGTAAAGAGAGTCGCAGCAATAACGAATATTCCAATTATATATTTATCTATTTTCATATTTTTCTCACTTACAAATTAATACTATTTATGATCACCGATTGGGTTCTGATCTTTGCTAGGATCCATATTCGGATTACCATCAAATTCAGTTTGAGGAATAGTCAAGACCCACGCATAAGATTCAGGATCTTCTGTATCTGTACCAGCAATTAAAGCACTAGATGGCCAGCCCATCTCTGCAGTACGTTTAAATCCTTGTTTTAAACGACGAATGTCATATATACGTCCAAATTCACCCCAAAGTTCAATACGGCGTTGAGTGATGATTTCTTCAAGTAAAGAACCTGTTTCATCTGAGGTAAGTTTGCCCAATGCTGTACCTGTTTTTTTACAAGTATAATCTGCATCGCGCTTTTGCATTAAGCTTGTTAACATCATTTGTGCACCTTTGTCATCGTTCAAGCGACAAGAAGCCTCTGCAGCAGTTAGATACATTTCTTCTATACGCATAAAGATATAGTCACCAGTCCATTTTGCATAATCTTTAAATTTAAATTTTTCTTGCTGATAACCATTCTTCTCATTGTTTTCATCTTGCGGATTCCACCATTTTTTGCGGACGTCATTTGTACCAATTTTCGCATAAAGCAATTTGTTAATCTGCTTGCGTGCACTTGCTCCGTATTTACCTTGATCTGCATCCATATGGGTAAAGAAACTTGCATACATACCAGACTGGTCAGCAATGATTTCTGCTCCCCACATCACATTGTCGGCAGTGATATCATTCATTCCACCTGTTACTGCAGTTCCTGTACCGATAGAACATCCGCTTTTATTGATTGCAACTTTCGCTGCATCCAAAGCCGTTTGCCAATCTTCCATAACTAAAGCAACACGTGCTTTTATGCCAGAAGCAACAGCTTCGTTGATATGACTAATATGTTTTCTCTTACCTGAGTTACTCAGCATTTCAATTGCCTTATCAAGATCTAACGTAATTTGCTGGTAAACGTCTTTTACGGTCGAGCGTCCTTTACCTTCAGTTGTAATGTCAGTAGGTTCTGTGTAGACCGGTACACAAGGTTCGTTTTCATGCCCTTTATAAGTGCGTGAAAACATTTGTGCCAGCATAAAATAGCTATAGGCGCGGACAGCGTATGCCTGTCCAAGAACATAATTTTTTTCTGCTTCACTACCAGACATGGTTTCTTCTTCTGCTAAAATATAATTAACATTAGAAATCCATGTGTAATAGCCATTCCACATATCATAAGAACGCCATCCAGTAGAAGTATATCTTGATTTCACATTATAAACACAATCATACCAAAACCAGCCGCTGCCTTGTCCATTCATAATACAGTCTTCCCCCATAACATCTGCCATAAGATTATAGGCAGTTATGCCGAAACATTGATGGGTATTAGCACTATTTGAAACTCCTGCCGTATACATTGCACGATATACGCCATTTAGTGAAACTAATGCATTTGCTGCTGTACCTAATAATTCGTTGCCAGAAACGGAAGATGAAGGACTAGTTTCCAAAGCATCTTCACTACAAGCCATTATAGACATTGCAGCCATTCCGACAAATATATATTTAAATATTTTTTTCATACTTTCCTGTATCCTTTTAAATTGTTAGAAATTAATTTCAAACCCAATTGAATAAGTTTTGTTGGGAGCATAAGAATAATCAGTTTCACCCTTAAAGTTATACTGTGGGTCCATACCATCTAAATGGGAAAATAGAGCAAGATTATCCACAGACCCGAATATACGAACAGATTCTAATCCGGCTTTCTTCAACCATTGTTTGGGAACTGTGTACCCCAAAGTGATATTTTTAATTGCAAAGTATGAAGCATCAACTAAGAAGCGATCTGAGGTTGTATAGGAGCCTCCAATTTGAACACGAGGAACATCCGTAATATCACCTGGCTGTTGCCAACGCCTCAAAGCATGTTTGTTCCAAGTATTGCCTGCATACATTATTTCCATAGAACCGGCATATAATGAATCATAGACCTTACCTCCTATAGAGTAAGTACCCAAAACTGATAAATCAAAGTTCTTATAGGAGAAGTCAGTATTGATACTACCATATAAATCGGGTATGCGACTGCCAGAGTAATATTTACTATTTGCTGCTTTTTGATAATCGCTACTGATATACTCATTAGTGATATTTCCATTATCATCTTTATCATATACCCAATAAAGTTGCGCACCTGTTGCCGGGTCAACACCGGCAGATTTAGCCATATAATATGTATTGATAGGCATGCCCTCTTTAATACTGAAAACACCCTTAATAATTTCAGGAGATTCGCCAGTCAACTTCAATACTTTGTTAGTAACAGTAGATCCCATCCAAGTTAAATTCCATGTAAAATCATTCGTCTTAATGACAGAACCTCCTAAACTAAACTCAAAACCAGTATTGCGCATAGAACCGATATTCGCATTGTATTCAGAGAATCCACTAGAGGTAGCTTTAGGATATCCCAACAACATATCAGTTGTTTTGCGATTATAGTATTCTGCACTAACATTCAAACGCCCATTAAACATACTTGCTTCAATACCGACATTTAAATTGCCACTTTTTTCCCATGAAAGTTTTTTATTTTCCAAAGCACCAATCAAACCACCGACTTGATTTGCATTCGGATATTCCAATGGATACAATCCTTGCCAAGGATAATAATCTGGAACATATCCTCCTTCAAGACTGTCATATCTTAACAAATTATCATTACCTTGTTCCCCATAACTGATCTTTGCAGATAAATTAGAAATCCAAGTTAAATCTTGCATGAATTTCTCATGCGATATTCGCCAATTAGCGCCAACTGACCAGAAAGTACCCCAACGATTATCTTTTTGGAAACGTGAAGAACCATCTGTACGAATAGAAGCAGAAAAATAATATTTTTCATCAAAATTATAATTGAAACGACCGAAGAAGGATTCCACACGATAATCTTCTGAATATGAGTCAGCATTATATAAATTTGTACCTGGGCGCAACTCCAAAATGCCATCTACCAGATTCGTTTTTCCTGCTGAAAGGAATTCATATTTATATGCATAAAATTCATGACCTGCTAGAAGATCAATATTATGCAAATTGAAAGAGCGTCCCCATGTCAGTAGCTGGTTGAAAGTATAAGATTGGGTTCTTCTATTGTATTTCATCAATAAACCACCTGCTGTAGCTTGGTTACCATGATGCATATTCATATACGATTTCTGAGATTTATTTCGGTAGTCCAATCCAAAGTTTAAAGTCAGTTTTAGACCTTTAGCCCATCCTGCATCATCGGAATCGGAACCAAAAGCAAGAAAAGTTCGTAGACCTGCTACATCTGTTTTTATATCAGCTTTGTCATCAACTAAACCACCCACAGGATTAAAATCACTATACTGTGGTCGCTGCACGCTGCCATCCCCATAATCTAATTGACGATTACCATTGGCATCTAATACATCTTTACCATCTTCTCCCTTTACATAAATGGGATAGATAGGAGCCATAAACTGTGCAGAATACCAAACATTGGAATTTGATGAGCCATCATAATCACTAAAATTCTGTGTAGAATTAGAAAGTGACACATTTAATCCTGTTTTTACCCATTTGTTCACTTCTGTGTTTATATTTGCCCGGGCATTGTAACGCTGAAAACCTGTATTAATCAAAATACCATCTTCATTTAAATATCCCAAAGAGAACATATATCTAGTTTTTTCGGTACCTCCATTTACAGATAATTGATGTTCATGGCGGAATGCATTATCTCTTTGTACTGCATCCATCCAAGATTCATTCCACGCTGCTACAGCATCAGCTTGTACTTTACCTGTTGTTGGGTCTATAATTGTTCCCCATGTATAATTTTTGAATGGATTATATTGTTCCCCGCCTAAAACACCACCTAAATCTGCAGAGGCTTGTTTGCCGGCTGCTTCCCAATTGTATCCATTATCAAAAACATAGCCATTACGTAAACCTTCATATGTTAACTGTATAAAATCTTTTTGGTCAACCATGTCATAAGCTTTCAAAGAACGTGAAGACCAACCCACTGTAGAACGCCAAGATACCTTAGTTTTACCTTCTTTTCCCTGCTTAGTAGTGATCATAACCACACCGTTGGCACCACGAGCACCATAAAGAGCTCCAGCAGAAGCATCTTTTAAAACAGTCATGCTCTCAATATCTGCCGGATTGATAGAACTCATGTCTCCACTGAAAGGAATACCATCAACTACATATAAAGGATCCTGTGAAGCATTAATTGAACCATAACCACGAATCACAATCTTTGCGGCTTCACCCGGTTGACCTGAACCAGAAGTTGTTAATAGTCCTGTAGTTTGCCCTTCCAATCCTTTAGTGACATTAGTAATAGGACGTAACTCCAATTTTTTATTATTGATAACAGAAGCTGAACCCGTGAAAGATTCTTTTTTTGCAGTACCATATGCAACAACCATAACTTCTCCAAGTACCTCGGTGTCTGATTTTAAAATGATGCTAACATTTTGTTTGACAGGCACTTCTTGGCTTGCCATACCAATAAACGAAACCACCAAAGTCTTTGCAGAACTAGCAGAATGGTTAA
>CABMPB010000018.1 GCA_902388365.1 uncultured Bacteroides sp.
ATATTCAGCAACTTAAGAAGTTTTTTTGAGCTAACATTAGATTCTTAACACCTTAGGTAGGGGGTGTGTTAGAATACATTCACAAATACATGACTTGTGTTTTTCACACACCCCTACCCCTCTCAAGAGGGGATGAAGTTACATTCGACTATGAAGAATAAGAGTGTGGCTTTAGAATTATCATTCAGCCATACTTTAGAATATTGCCGTTGCGCGAACATTATAACTGCTAGCCTTACTATTAGCAGCCATCATTCCACTCAGGAAATTCAGATACCATACTGTTCCTTCCGAGCATTCGGAAGATGACCAATAATAACGTTGATCAAAATTGCTAAAGCAATCTTGTTTCGCTTTGCAAATCATTCCTGTCTGTTGCAATTCCCAAAGTAATGCCAATTCTCCTGCTGCGGGCAAGTACCATTCTCCGGCGCCCTTGCCTGCTGTGCTGTATTGATAGCAGTAAGTTCCGGCAGGATAACCCGTTGTGCTTGAATTGATATAAGATGTATTACCCGGTCCGTTGAAGTCACTTAGTGCACCTGCTGAAACCCAAGAAGTGACCAGTCCCGTTTCAGTATTGATAGTGGCATCTTTGATACGTTCTTCTTCCTTGTCAGAGAAGAAAGAATCGACAGTTCCTTTATAATAAGGTAGGCTGCCTATGCTTTGTGTACCGTTTACATGGGCATGGTTCTCAATGCCTTCCACATCGCCGGATGTGCTCATCCATCTGATACTGGTTTTAGCGTCATTCAAAGCTACAATGCGTCCGAATGGGGAAGAGGTGAGTGATTTATTGAAAGTGCCGTCCGCATCATTCAGTGCATAGACTATGCCGATACAGGTTTTGCTTTCGTTTCTTTGTGTGGAGTAGGTGGCATCGCTATAATAATAGTCGCCTACTTTGGCAGGTGCCAGTGCGCTACAAGCAACCGTTGTAGCATAAATCTTGCCTTTTTCCAGCGTGATGCTTTGCGGAGTGGAACCTTCATAGATATTTCCGGCAGTGGTTACCAGTGTAAAGTGCAACTGCGCTTGGCTGGGGAAAAGAGAAATATAGGCTGTTCCTGATATTCCCGTTTTATTCTTTACGGTAATGCTTCCTGTAGTGGTAGTGCTGAAAGTACCATCTGCCAACTTTATCGTAGCATCCGAATAAAGCGTGCCTGAGGTGGCGGTTACAGTGATTTGTGATATTTCGTTTAGCGGAGTGCCGCCGTCTGTTGTAAAATTGAATTTACCGATGGTCATCAGGTTAGTCATTTCGCAGTCGGCAGAACCCGATTGTTCGGTCATGGCTGCTTTGCATACTGCCCATGAGTAGTCATAGTTGGTTACTCCTGCCAGTGTTCCGTCTTGTCCGCTTAGCACTAATTTCTGGGTCAGTGTATCGCTGCTGTTTGCTATTATTGCGTTGGCGGGATAGAAAACGGCAATTTCATTGTCGTTTTTCACGCTGGTTGAGAGTTCTCCGGTAAAGGTGTATGGAGAAACGGAAGAAGTTGAAGAATAGGTGAAGATTCCTTTCTTTACACCGCTTGAACCGGTTTTCATAATGGCTAGTTGGCTTCCCTCTTTCCAGTTCCCTTGCAAGATTCCTGCGTCTTCTGATGCGGTAGAACGCTGGGATAAGGAGGCGTTTAATGTAAAAGGTACGGTTGAGGTTGTGGTGCTGGTTACGTCATCGTCGTCACTGCATCCGAACATACATAATGCGATGCCTAAACAGAGAATAGTTTTTGTCTTTTTCATCATCGTTTTTGTTTTGATGTTTCTAATTTTTGTAATGCTATTTGTTGAAATCCAGTTGACAAAGGTAAATGTTCTTTGCGGCTTTTTCTAATCTATTCAGCGAATGAAGGTTTTTTTTCAAGAAATTAAGGGAATACGATGATGGAGCGGTAAGTTGGGCGGAGTCTTTTTTCTATCGTAGGGGCGGGTTCTAAACCCGTCCGATGGAGGATGTTATAGTAATTGGGAATGTTTTGTCATATGTTGTGGGGCAGGTTTGGAGCCTGCCCCCACTGTGAATTAATTATGTTCTCCTCTCTGATCCGGATAGAGTGATTTATAATAATTAATGCGCTCATTCCATGAACGGTGTTCAAAGGGGAAGACGTGTTGCTGTTCTGCCCAACGAGTCCATTTGTTCTCCATTTCTTTTGCTTTCAGTGGATATTGAGAGGATAAGTCTTGTGTTTCAAAAGGATCGGTTACCAGGTTAATTAGCTGCCAAGGACTTTTATCGTTTTCACGTACCAGCTTCCAACCGTCTGATATGAGGGCGGATGATGACTGGTGTTCAAAATATAAATCGCGTGGCGCTATCTTTTGGTGATGTAAAGCAGGTAGCAGACTGGTTCCCCTCAGTTGTACCGGCTGGTTGTGGAAAATAGTGGGATACTCAGCAGAAGCCAGATCCAGACACGTGGGGAATATATCCATAATGTGCCCTATCTCCCGGCAAACGCCTCCCTTCATCGGATTCTTAGCTTCATCGCCATAAGTGATGATGAGGGGGGCACTGGTTCCTCCCTGGAAAACCTGGCTTTTGTAGCTTCGGTAGGGAGTATTGCTGAGGTCTGCCATTAATTGCCCCAAGTATCCTCCTTCGCGGGTGGCGCCATTATCGCTCATAAAGAGGAATACAGTGTTATCATACATGGATTTATCTTTTAGGGTCTTTATTACCTGACCGATGCCATCATCCATAATTTCAATCATAGCGGCATAAGTTGCCATATCGGTTACCCATTGTGCTTGCTGTTCAGTGGTAAGGTCTGTCCATGCGGGGCGTTTGCCGTCTTGAAATTCTCTTTGGTAAACGGGAAGTTCCATATTTTTATCTACCAGTCCCAATGCTTTTTGGCGCTCGAAACGCTGTTGGCGTAAAACGTCATATCCCACTTCATAGCGTTTGCGACAAGCGTCCACTCTTTCTTTGGGAGCTTCCAAAGGAAGGTGGGGGGCAAAGTGTGCTATATAAAGAAACATTGGATGGGCTACAGGATGTTGTTTGATAAAGCTTACGGCAGAATCGGTGATCGCTGTGGTGTAATAATAATCATCCGGAAGTTTGGTGACACGTTGTAAATTGTTGTAGACGGGGGTGGGTTTGTAATAACTTCCTCCGCCATTCAGGCAGCCATAGTATTTCTCGAATCCGCGTTGTGCAGGATAACTGCCGTTGGGACTGTCGAAAGCGCCATCTGTGGTGACGTGCCATTTGCCACTCATATAGGTGTTATAGCCTTGTTTGTGAAGAACTTCGGCAATGGTGGGAATGTCGGATGATATTTGTCCTCGGTAGCCCAGACGATGCTCATCTACTGCTGTCATCCAGCCCATTCCTGCTTCGTGCTGGTAGTGGCCGGTTAAGAGGGCGGCACGGCTGGGACAACTGCGGCCCGTGTTTTTGAATTGGCTGAAACGTACTCCGTGTTCGGCAAGGTAGTCGATGTTGGGAGTGTGTACTTCTCCACCGTAGCAGGCAAGGTCGGAGAATCCCATATCATCACAAAGGATGAGGACAATGTTGGGTTGAGAGGTGCCTGAGGTTTGGCCCGATGCAGCGAGCGTGGGAGATGCCGACGCTGTCAGTGCGAGTGAGGTTAGGATAAGTTTGTTCATAATGGTATTATTGTTTGGTTAGAAAATTAGGTTTATTGGGGGACATTCATTGTAGGGGCAGGTTCCAAACCTCATAGCCATCAAGCTAAGTTTTATCTTGTTAGAACATTGCGCAGCTTCCCCCTTTTGAAGGGGGCAAGGGGGATGTTCTTTTAGGAATGATAGCCTAGCCTACTACAGAAAGCAACCGTACCAAGGAGAACATCCCCCTTAAATCCCCCTTCAGAAGGGGGAGGCTAGCGCTATGATTTGACCCTGTTTCCCTTAGCTTGGCGGCTATGGGTTTGGACCCGTTCTTACACGGAATTTATTTGCTCTTTTCACCGAAGTCTGTTTGCTGCTGCTCCACTTCTTTCAGTTTCTGGGCATTTTGTTCTTTTTGTATCCGTTCTTGTTCCAGTTCTGTTGCTGATTTTGCAGCTGCATCTCCAAAAGATGAATCGCCGGACATGGGGATTAATGCTGCCTCATCAGCAGAATAGACCAGTGGGTGTGCAGCAGGCTTGCTTTCCAATTCAAGCACTGCGCTGGCAGGCATTTGCGAACCTTCGAATAATACGCTGGCGGTTATTTTTATCTTGCCCGGCTTTAACGTGGATTGTACCAATATAGGCGCTGTTCCCCATTTTACCGGTGCGGGATTGGCTAATACGTTTGCGCCTCCCAATATGCGTCCTTCTCCTTCTACGTGGAATTTCACATAATAATTGTTCAGGCGTTTTATATTTCCGTTCTTATCGGCTATGGCAGCTACTACGGTTACAAAGTCGGAACCATCAGCTTTCAGGTCGGTGTTTTCATTATCCACCCAAAGCAGGATTTTCTCTGCGCGGCGGGCGGGACGTACTTCGTGGGTGGCTACTACTTTACCATTGATTAATCCTTCGGCAAGGAGGAATACTTCATCTTGTTTTCTGTCACGTGACAATGCTTTGTCTATCATAAAATCATAAACTCCTTTGAAGGTAATGATAGGTGAAGGCATTCCTTTTTGGCTAGCGGGTTTGGTATAAGTCCAGATCTTTCCACCTTTATTATAAGTAAGACGTACTTCGTCACAATTGGAATAAACCGTAACGTCTGCGGGAGAGAACGGTGTCATTTCATGGGCGATATAAACCATTGGGCCGGTGGCAAACAGGCGGTCTTGCTTCTCAGTAGAACGCTGTGCCTGGAACATATAGTAAGAATATTTAGGTTGGCGGAATACATCCATCAATCCACCGTAAAACGGATCGGGATGATAACCGCGCTGATGATCGAAGGAATGCCACAAACAACCGCCTACGTGTTGGCGCGGAGTACGATAAAGTACATCATAGCAAGTATATGGGTAACTGGGTGCAGCATAGTGCTGTGCCTGGATCAGCATGGCCTGTTCCCCCCAGTTGCGTGCCACACGACTGGGAGAATTATGTGAATTCCAATCATCTACATTATCTCCCCATTCGCGGGTGAAGTAAGTGATTTTGGGGTCTAGGTTCTTGATAGCCCATTCCTTATCGGCATTAGCCGGGTGGGTGAAAAGTACCGGATAGACTTCGTGCCCCCGTGCTTCACTGTCGCAACCGGAGTAGCAGGATGGATAAGGATATTCCTGAGCAACAATATCCAATGTGTTTTTGGCAAAGTCTGCCGGATACCAGGTTTCATTCAGGATAGGTTCCCACAACCATACACAGGCATGGTTCCGGTCGCGGCGCACCAAGTTGCGGATGTCACTGTAAACGCGTTGTGCAAACTCGGGAGCATCATTCCAGAATTGCCAGCCCGGTGTGTTTACTATCACGAATAGTCCCAGTTCGTCGCAAGCATCCATAAAGGCGGGATCTTGGGGGCAGTGTGCGTTGCGGATCACTTTTAGTCCGGCATCACGGAGCTTTTTTGCGTCGCGCCAATGAATACTGTTGGCAACCGCATTGCCTACCACGGCAAAGTCCTGATGGCGGTTGGCACCAATCAATGGGCTTTCATAGGGTTTGCCATTCAGCCAGAAACCGTCTTTGCCTTTAAATTCTATACTGCGGATGCCGATGCGGCGGCGATAACCGTCTATTACATTTCCTTCCTTGTCACGGATGCGGACAATCAGGTTATATAAGGTAGGAGTTTCAGGGCTCCAAAGCATCGGGTTCTTTACCGTTACTTTGTCTTTTGAGGTGACTGCTTTTCCGGGACGTACCTGTATCTTATCGTTTAGAAAAGCGACTTGCTTTCCATCTGCTTGTTGCAATTCATATTCCACTACGCCTGTAAATGCTTTAGCGCTTGCATTGCGTACATGGGTTTGCAACAGGACTTCGGCTGAGGCATCAGATACTTTATCATAAGCCACAAACAAACCGCCTCCGGCTGTTTCATTCTCAAAATTAGGGTCGGTAATGAATATCCGGTTGTGGGCAATGAGCCAGCAGTCGCGATAAATTCCTCCAAAATAAGTATAGTCCAGCACATCCTGTGCCTTTCCGGGAGGATAGCTTGGGTCGTTGCTATTGTCTGCCCATACGGCAATCACGTTGTCGGTTCCCCAGTTCAGGGCATCGGTTACATCAACCACTACGGGGAGGTATCCGCCAAAGTGCTCGGTGAGCAATTTGCCGTTTACATAAACTTTGCTCTTACCCATAATGGCTTCAAAATGCAAGAACAGCTTTTTCCCTTTCAGGTTATCGGCAGGGGTGAAGTGTTTGCGATACCACACTTCGCCTTGGTAGTTGATGCAGCCGCTGGCTTCGGTGGGCAGGTATTCAATGCCGTTGGGAAGGGAAACTACTGTCCAGTCCCTATCATTGAAGTTTACGGCTTCTGCTCCTGTGGCTGTACCTTTGTGAAAACGCCACGCAGGATTCATGGAGTATATTTCACGTCCGGAGTTTGGCAACTCAAAGAAACCGGCAGTGGAGAATTCCGGCTGATAATCTGCTTGTGCCTCACAAAGGGGGCATAGCAACAAGACGATGAGATAAAATAGGATGCTTCGTTTCATAAAAGTGTTGTTTTTATAAAGTTTGTACTATATTTCTTCTTATATATGGGTTAAAGATTGAATCCATGCTTTTGTCTTTTTTACCATGGGGATCTCATAATAATACCACCAGTCACTACTGTTGGTTTTGGCGGCAAGATGATTATGGTGGTTATGATCAGCGATATAACCATCGGGCTGTTGCATGAAACGGGTCTTTGAATACGTGTTTTCCAAATTGGTTCTCATGGTTTGGAAATCATTACATACCTTGTTGATTTGCTGTAAGGCTATTTGTTTGTCCGTTTCATTTTTTGCCGTATCAAAAGTATGTAGAGCAAGTATCAGACGAACGGGGTAATGAAGCAGATGGTTGGTCTGTTCATATACTTCCAAGGTATAGCGGTTTCGTAGAGCATGCTGTTGGGCAGCTTCTATTCCTTTACCAATAGTTTCATTACGTTTGTCTTCTATCTTTGCCTGGGCAATTTTGTCTTGATAGGTACGGCTCCATTCTCCGGGTGTTTTTGTATCCGGAAGGGCGATCAGGGTAAAATCTGTTGTTCCCCAGGCAGGGTTACGCCTGCCTGAACTGACTAAGGCATTATCAAAAAAGAATGCTTCCTTTTCCAACTCATCCAAAAAGGACATGCGCTTTTCCTTCGGGCGGAAACCGAATTCACGTTGGGCATGGGCTGTTTTGAATTCTTCTATGGTACGGCCGGTAGGGTTCCAGCCATATTCGCCCTGTGCAATGTATCCGCGCCATACGGTTTCGGAGTGTGGAGAACCGTCGTCCCATGCTGTTGCAAGGATTCCTTCCAGTTGATTTTTAGCTACTAGTTGACTAAAACCTTTGATATAGCCTGCCATCGAGTTTTCACGAGGTAAAAAAGGAGAACTTCCGGAAGAAGCAGCTGTGGCTCCCATAACTTTCAGTCCCTTATCATGATACCATTGTAAAATACGTTGGTGTCCCGGTTGAGTTGCATCCCTATAATTCCAACGCATATATACGCATTCTTTAGGAAACAGACTGATACCTTCGTCCAACTTCTTGCTATTCCATTGGGTAGCAATCTTGTCAGGGGTTTCCTCACTGTTTACCAAATCCCATACTCCACCATACTTCAAGGGCATATCGTCCCAAAAGATAGGGATACGACCGTGAGCGGTGGCAAAATCACAGACTTTCTTCAGCCAAATCATTTGTAACTCGAAAGGTGTTTTTCCTGTTGCCAAACAACGCTCGTCAATACCGATAGCAGTAATTTCATCGCCTCCTACATGTAGGTATTTGCCATAAGGCATCGCTTCGATAGCATCTCGGTATAGATCAAATTGTAGCTCGTAAGTACGTGGATCCGACGGACAGAACTCCCAATCGCTAGCCGGATTTTCGCGTAATTCCCAGTGATGCTTTAATATGAAGCCCGCGTGTCCTAATCCCTGAACCAACGGACTTATTTCTATATTTCGTTCTTTGGCATAGCGGCAAAGTGCTTGCATCTCTTGTTTGCTGATGGCATTGGAAGCACCTATTTCGGGACGGCGGGTATAACGGAGTTTGTCTTCCAGTTCCCAGATCACGGCATTTATTTTATATTGTGACAGTTTGTCTATTTCGCGATAATAATATTCCATGCGGTCCAGGTGATGCTTGGTATCAAAATGAACTGCACGGTAAGCAATAGCCGGGTAATCAACAATTTTCATTGCAGGAATGAGCATATGGAAATCCCGGCTGTCTTCCATTAATTGTTCCAATGTGCGGCAACCGTAAAAAATACCTGCCATATCTCTGGAGGAGATAGTGGCTCCTTTATCATCAATATTCAATATATATCCTTCGGGGGATTCGGGAACATTGGTATTGGTCAGTTGAAGCCGGATTGGTTTTCCGGTTCGATGGCAACGGGGTAAAGTATTTAGCAAGTCTCCTAATATGGGAATAGAAGTAGCTGTGGAAGGTTCTATGTAAGATAATTCATGATAGTCAATGCCTTTTCCGTTGCTTAGTTCGATAGATTGTGGTTGGGGCAACAATTGGAAATTTTTATCTGGTTCACGGGACATAAGATGTCCGGTGAATAACAATGTACATAGTAAAAAAAAGATTCTTTTCATACAATCTCAAAGGTTAAATTCTTTTTCATTAAATGTTCACTCTCTATAGTCAGGTTTCCCTTTCCTTTTACTCCTGTTGGTTGCAGCAACAGTACACACTTTCCCCGGAAACTTTTACAATGTGGCTCTTGATAGAGAAACATATCCGTTGGATCTCCATTGTCTACTCCCAACAGACGAAGGGGGCCTTCTATCCGGAAACTAAGTTCATTGGCGGCGTAGGGGCAAGGAATTCCGTTCTTGTCTACTATATCAATTTCCAAACGTATAACCTCGTTTGAATTTGCTTTGGCGGAGGACTTATTGCTTGTGACAGCAACTGAATAAGGAGTATCTGCACTTTGGTAGCAGGTTGTTGCCACCGTCTTTCCGTTATTCATACCTCGCGCTTCAATCTTTCCGGGAGAGTATGGGACGAGCCATACTAATTGTTCTCCCGTATAAGGTTTACTTCCCAAAGATACATTATTTAGGAATAATTCCACTACTTCGCAATTGGTATATATCACTACGGGGATTATTTTTCCTTCTTTTCCGGTGTGGGTCCAGTGTGGCAGAATATGAATCATGGGTTTATCACTCCATAGGCTTTGATATAGGTAATAGGCATCTTTAGGGATGGCGGCTATGTCTATGATGCCGAAATTGCCACATCTCTGAGGCCATTCGGCTTCTCCCAAGTAGTCAAAACTTCCCCAACGGAATTCTCCCATCAGCCAAGGGAAAGAGCAGGTGCGTTGCCATGCTTTGCGGGCACTGATACGAACTGAAGCATTGTCATATGAGGATTGGTAAAGCGGATGGGCAGCCTCTTCGGGAAAACATTCTTCTTCAGTCAGATCCGGGATAGGGAATACACGGTGTTTAAACTGTTCCCAGTTTATATCTCCCCGTTCCCATGGTGCAGGGAAGTCACGTCTTCTCCATTGGGTCTTGCTACGGTACACACCACGTGTCTGATAGGTATGTGGTACTTCGGTGGCTACGGCACACAGATTGGGGAACTGTTTCCGGAATTTTTCCAACTCGCCCACCTCTTCTCCGTTTCCATTGAAGCCTACTATGTCCAGTTTGCTGAAATTCTTATCATAATCCACGTTCATTCCTCGCGTGGGGTCGGTTCCACCTTGGGTTACCGGTTGACCGGGAGCAAGGGTATGAAAGAGGCGGACTAGGTTTTGCTGCACGTCGGGAGTAGTGCCTGATACTTCATTGCCGATGCTCCACATGATGATGCAGGGATGGTTACGATCCCGTTTGATAAAATCGGTCATATCTTGTTGCCACCAGTCGTTGAAATAATTTCCATAATCATTGGCAGCCTTGGGAGTGTCCCATCCATCCAAGCCTTCGTTTAGTACCATGATTCCCATAGTGTCACACATGGTGTAGAATGTAGGTGAAAATGGATTATGGGCGGTGCGTATAGCGTTGCAGCCCATTTCTTTTAAAAGTTTCAGACGATAGTGCAGCAGGTCGTCGGGCACGGCGGCTCCCACGGCTCCGGCAGTATGATGGTCACAGACTCCTTTTAGTTTCATGGGATGCCCATTCAGTTTGAAACCATCTATCGGACTGAAGTCCAAGTTGCGGAAACCAACCAATTGTTTCTGTTCATCAATGATTTGATTGTCTTTTTTTAGTTGGCAAACCAATGTATAGACATAAGGATCATCCGGTGACCATACATGGGGATGGAGGATATGGGTTGATAGCCGGCAGATTGTATCCGTTTCAGGGTGAAAGGTTTGAGCGCAATTCCCCACTATTCTTCCATCGGACGATTGAAGAAGGGCAGTCACTTGTATCGGAGTCTTTTCCGGGGTTTTTACTTCTACTTCTACGGTATATGTGGCGTGGTTTGTCTCCTCCGGCATTGTTGTTCTGAAACAGATGCCTGAGTAGGGAATATAGGTATGGTTGCTAACCAGCAGGTGGACGGGGCGATAAATGCCGGAACCTGTGTACCAGCGCGCTGTTAATGGTTTGCTATGGTCTACCCGGACAGCTATATGATTTTCACCTTTATTTAAATAAGGAGTAAGGTCGTACACAAAACCAATGTAACCGTTGGGGCGCTTGCCCAGTAAGTGGCCGTTGATCCATACTTCGCTATTTAAATAGATGCCGTCGAACTGTATTTGTATTTTCTTGTTTTCCCATTCGGGATTATAGTTGAATGATTTGCGATACCAGCCTATCCCAGCAGGCAGGAAACCGCTTTGCCAGTCAGTGCCATTGCCCGTTCGGCTGTAGTTCCCTTCGATGCTCCAGTCATGGGGAAGAGTCAGGTTTCGCCAATTGCTATCATCGTAATAGCAGGTAGAGGCATCTTTGCCTGCATCTCCTAACCGGAACTTCCAATCT
This sequence comes from uncultured Bacteroides sp., assembly GCA_902388365.1. GTDB lineage: Bacteria > Bacteroidota > Bacteroidia > Bacteroidales > Bacteroidaceae > Phocaeicola. The sequence continues at coordinate 11,093 of CABMPB010000018.1, forward strand.
TTGCAGAAGTTCAGGACTTCTCCGGCAAAGGAAGTGAGTATGCAGAATTGCATACAAACGAATAAAAATAAATATCTCATGGTTGGTATAAGGATATAATAAGGACTGACTGTTGTTTTAAAGAACAATCAGTCCTTGTACTAAAAAAAACTATGTATATGAACTAATACCTATCAAAATTACCATCCTTCACTAGGAGTACAAAGAGGATTGTTATCCAATTCCTTTGCCGGAATGGGGAAATAATTAAACTTGTTGGTGCTGCCGGCCTTGCCTGCCATATAGTTTTTATAACGGGTTTCATCACAAGTCTGTATGGTTTTCTCTAGCATCCCCCATCTGCGGAGATCGTAGAAGCGTTCACCTTCAACGAATAATTCAACAGCGCGTTGTTGTACCAAATCTTCGAATACTCCCTCTTTGGTAATGGGACCACTATAATCATTCAAGTTGGCACGACGGCGAATCTGGTTTATGTATCCTATTGCAGTATCCAGGGAACCTTGATTCATATATGCTTCTGCCAGCATAAGCAATACATCGGCATAGCGGATGGCCCTTTCATTAATGAATGACTTGGGAGGTGCCGGTTCGTTTTGACGGGTTTTCCAGTTCTGATATTTCAGAATCCAGTAAGTATTCCATTTTTCTGGTTTGAATACTTCACGGAAAGGTCTTTGATAATACATGCAGCCTTCATAATCCCACGCTACCGAACAACGGGTGCGGTAGTCAAAGTTACCATCCTTATCTTTTTCTTTCAGAAGAATATCCATCATTTGCTGGGTGGGATTGGCTTCATACCAACCGCCGATTTCGGATGCTGCATATTCTTTGGGGCGGGTATTGGACTGGGTAGAGTTGATATTCTCTCCATTACCCCAAAGGTCTGTTCCACCAACGTCTTCTATCAGTAATTCAAATATGCTTTCTACATTATTTTCGTGTTCATCATCAAAATTCCAGTAGAAATCATCTACCAATTTATAAGTATAAGGACTCCGGGTTAAAGGCTCCAATGCATTGATTGCTTCCTGCCAGTTTTCTTCATAAATATAGATCTTTCCCAAGGCGGCATAAGCGGCTCCTTGAGTGGGCTTTCCTACTTTATTGGTTAAAGGTAATAGGGAAGCTGCGGTTTTCAAATCTTCTTTGGCCTGTGCCCAGATGTCGGCTTGTGATGATTTTGCCAATGGGAATGTAGCAGGTGACTGGGAAGCAGTCAGGCGTAAAGGAGCATCTTTGAATTCCTTTGCTAATTGGAACAGATAGAAACCACGGATGAAAAGGCATTCTCCTTTTACAGCCTTTTGGAAATCTGCAGAAAACTGGTCTCCTTTTTCCTCTAACTTCTGCATGATGGAGTTGGTACGATACAGAGCGTTATAGAATTGGTAAAACATCCCCTGAGTCAGTGAGTTTGTATTACTGCTGGTGAAACGGTTCACTGTATATACATCCGAAATATCATTTCTGAAATCGACTTCATCGGCTCGGGCTATTCTTAGCATGACACCTCTTGTGCCATAATAACCTCCATTCAAGGCATTCTTCAGCGGAGTATAACAAGAGGTCAGAGCCAGATTAAAATCCGCTTCATTTTTCCAGAATGTATCTTCTGTCGCTTTGTTGGGATTGGATTGGTTCAATTGGTCTTCGCAGGAACAGAAAATCATTCCTGAAACCAATATGGCCAATGTTGCTTTGATATATGTTTTCATAAGTCTTTTACTTTTAGAATGTTACATTTAGTCCTAACATAAACACGCGGTTGTTGGGATAGATGAAATTATCAAATCCGCGATAGTTGGCATTGTCAGTATTGACATCCGGTGAATAACCGGAGTATCCGGTAATAGTAAACAGATTTTCCGCGTTGAAATAAACGCGTGCATTCTGTATTGTGCCGTTAAACCACTGTTGTGGGAAAGTATATCCTAACTGTATGCTGCGGAGACGGATATAGGAACCATCTTCCAGGTAACGGTCGGACTCAGCACGAGTATTACGGTTCGGATCATCCCATGTGAGGCGAGGATGAGCGGCATTTTGATTCTGTGGTGTCCAGTAATCCAATGTGCTTGCCAGGAAGTTAGTGCCTTTTGTGACATCTTCCAGTGTCTGGCGGGTGGCATTATAGATTTTGTTTCCTGTTACACCTTGTAAACCAATGGATAAATCAAAATTCTTATATCGGATATTACCGTTCAGGGCAAATGTAAAATCGGGGAAAGGACTGCCTTGATATACGCGGTCACCGTCGTTTATCACACCATTTTGGTCGGCATCAACGAACTTTATATCCCCCGGCTGGGCAGCAGGCTGTATCTTTTGTCCATCTTTTGCATAAGCATCAATTTCCGACTGGCTGTTGAAATAACCGGCTGTGGAAATCAGCCAGTAACCGCCAATAGGATATCCGGCCTTGGTTTCACTGGTGGTAATGTTTTGATTGGTAGAACCACCCTTGATAGAGCCGCTTTCAGTACCCATGGCTATAACCTTATTCTTATTGAAAGAGCCAATCAGGTTAACGCCATAAGAAATGTCTTTGCTGGGTTGGTCTATCCAGCCCAGGTTAAATTCAAAACCTGTATTGCGGATTTTACCTGCGTTGCGAATAGGGTCGTTGGCACCACCGGAAGAGATAGGAATAGGTACGGTCAGCAAAATGTCTTTGGTGTTCTTTACATACCAGTCTGCCGTCAGGCTCAGACGGTTGTGAAGTGCTAAAAAGTCAATACCGATGTTGGTCATTGCTGTTTCTTCCCATTTTATCTCAGGATTGGCAAAGTCTTTCGGGAAGGCACCTTGGATGAGACCTCCGTTACCATCAGGATAGTTGATTCCTGTAGTAATGGTTGATGAATATTGGTAGTTGTCAATTTCTTGATTACCTAAAACACCATATCCTCCACGTAGTTTCAGCTGATCCAGCCAGCCAATGTTCTTCATGAATTTTTCTTCGGCAATATTCCATCCTACAGAGAATGAAGGGAAATAACCATAACGATTATCCTTACCGAACTTGGAAGAACCGTCCCGGCGAATTGTAGCTGTGAACAGGTATTTGTTTTGATAAGAATAGAATATACGTCCCAAGATAGATGTCAATACACTGCGCCAGGAGTTTCCTTCATTACTACGGTTGAGGGTAGCGGAGTCTATTTCTTCCAGTCCGTCCGGTAAGGATTCACCGTAAGCCTGCAAGTGACGGTATCTGCTGTCTTGATAGGTATAACCTGCCAATGCTGAAATTTTATGGTCACCGAAAGTCCGGTCGAATGTCAACAAGTTTTCTACCAATATATTTCGTCTTCTTCTTTGTCTTTCGGTCAATTGGGTTACGGTATTGGTATTCAAACCGAAATCGTATTTATTGACATACTTCTTATAGCGCTCAAATGTAAAGTCCGGAGTCAGATTCAGCTTGTACTTTAATCCTTTGAAGAACTCTATTTGAGCATATAGGTTAGCGAAAATCTTCACATTTTCATTATAACGATCCATAATGTTTGAATCTACCATGGCTAAAGGATTAGGAAGGTTGGCAATATCACCATAAGTACCTCCGTAACCTCCTACGTGCGAGTCGTCATATTTCTCAAGTGTAGGCACATTCTGAAGAATAGTACCAATCATGCCACCGCGTGATTCTTCGTGAAGAGGTTTGTCATGGCTGAAAGAAAGGATTAAATTAGTACCGGCTGAGAAAAAACCTTTCTTGAAATCATTTTTAGTCTGGAAGTTATAGCGTTGGTAATTAGTACCTTTAACCACACCGTCTTGATTGAAATATCCCAAACCTGTATAATAAGTAGAATATTTGCCACCTCCTTTTACTGATACATTATAATTCTGCATCAAAGCGGGGCGGAACATAATGTCCTGCCAGTCATTATCGGGTTTATTGGCTAAATCAATTGCCATATCCAGTGCCGGTTTGCCGATAGCTTCGCGGGCGATGGTTGTAACTTCTGCCCATCCTTTGGCATCCAGCATATCCAGGAATTTACTGGCAGTAGAAACACCCAGATTCACAGAGAAATCAATTATAGGTTTACCTTCCGTATTGCTTCCTTCTTTTGTGGTGACGATGATGACACCATTGGCAGCACGGGAACCATAGATAGCTGCCGAAGATGCATCTTTCAATACATCGATGCTGGCAATATCGTTAGGGTTGATATGGTCAATACCCGTCATATACATACCATCGACAATATAGAGAGGGGCTGCGTTGTTCAGTGTTCCGATACCACGTACCATGATGCGTGCACCTGCTCCCGGGGCACCACCTTGGGATACAATATCCACACCGGCTATCTTTCCTTGCAATGCCTGGCCGATGTTGGCATTACTTTGAGTGTTCAGTTTCTCGGTATTGATGTTGGCTACAGAACCCGTCAAGTCGGCTTTCTTTTGCACACCATAACCAATAACTACTACTTCATCCAAAGTCTTTGTATCTTCTTTCAGAATGATGCGCAGTGATTTCTGGTTACTTAGCACTACTTCCTGTTTCAGGTAACCGATGTAAGATACTTCGAGGACAGATTTTGGTTCAGCCTGTATAGAAAAGTTACCTTCTATATCTGTGATAGTACCATTGGTCGTGCCTTTTACCTGAATGTTTGCACCAATGATGGCTTCACCATTCACATCTACTACACTTCCGGTAATGGTTCTAAGTTGCTGCTGCTCATTGCTTTTGTTAGCAGTTTCTGTACTTAAAATAATGTGAGTCCCTTCCAGTTCATAGTTGATACCGGTTCCTTCCAATACTTTGTCCAGCACCTTGGCTACAGCTTCATTTTTGGCTTTTACAGAAGCGATTCTATTTATGTCCACCTGATTGTTGTAGATAAAAAGATAATCAGTTTGACTTTCTATTTCATTCAGAATTTTATCCAATTGAACATTGTTCATCCGAATATTGACCCTTGCATTCTGTGAATGGACATTTCCGGCATACGAGCAGAATACACATACCATAAGTAGGAAAGTGCTTATTCGCATAATTCTAAAGATTTGTTTAAATCGGGGATTTTTTAGGTGATATTTCCCCGACAAAGAGTTATTTTTCATACCTTTGCATTGATTTAGAAGTTAATACAGTTTTTTGAAAACAAAAATTGTGTCTGAATTCATGCCGGTGGGTGCTGCAACACTTATCGGCATTTTCTTCATTTTTTAGGTTAACTCGGGTTTCTTCTCATAGGCTATATTGTTTTATAGGTTAGTGAAATAAATTAATTTATATAAATTATTTGTTCATCGTTGTTCTTCTCGTATTTAAAATGAATATCCCTCTGTAGAACGCGAAGGGCATAATCTATACCATCTGCTTGCCGGAATTTTCCGGTATAGGAATATTTCAATACTTTCTGATTATTGATAATGATATTAATTCCATAATACTTTTGGAAATCCTCCATAATGGTTTGGAAACTCTCATCTTTAAAGCATATCAACCCTTCTTTCCAGCGATAGGGATTAAAGTCTTCCACCTTGGTTACCCTTAATTGCCCTTCTTCTACATATACTTTATGTTCGGGTTTTAGAGTCACCGTTTGGGTGGGAGAGGTTTGCGAAGTTACTTTTACGCTTCCCTTCATTAAAGTCGTTTCAAATTTCTCTTGACCGGGATACGCCTGTACATCGAACTGTGTTCCTAAAACCTCTATATTATATTGGTCGGTTTGTACAATGAAGGGCGCCTTCTCATTTTTGGTAACATCGAAATAGGCTTCTCCTTTTAAGAGTACAGTTCGTTGATGCTTGTTGAAAGTGGCGGGATACTGTAATGTTGTTCGTGCACTCAACCATACATTAGTTCCATCCGGCAATGTGATGTTGGTACGTTGACCTGCCGGAACCGATACGGTATTCATGGCTATAGGTTCTCTTTCAATTTTGTATGCCTGATACAGATAGTTGAATGTAAGAGTCAGTACAATGATGGCAGCTGCTTGCCACCATCTTATCCATATTGTTTTGGGGGATGAAGTGGCTTTATTCTTTTCTTTTATTGAGTCGCCGTGCAACGTGATGGCATCAAACAGTTTACGTTCCCTATAGAACATACGTTTATTTTCCTCGGATGCCTCCATCCAGGTTCTTATTTCCATCCCTTCTGAGTCGGAAATTGTTCCTGTAAAAAAACGATGCAATTTTTCTCTTTCCATTCTACTGCAATTTATATGCCTCTATATAAATGACACTCCAAAGAAGAATGTTCCTAGTGGGATTCTATAAAAAAGTAGAGAAAAAGTGGAAAATAATCTTTTAGATTGGCTTGAAGTGCTTTGAGTGCTTTGCTTATGTGGAAATCCACTCCTTTGGGAGTAATATTCATCAGTGCAGCTATTTCTTTATATGATTTGTTTTCATAACGGCTCAGCAGAAAGATCTGGCGGGTCTTTTCCGGTAAATTTGCTAGGGTTTGTTGTACCAATTCTTCTATTTCGGTAGTCAGCAATTCATAGGGTTCACAAGCCTGTAAGGAAGCGATACGGGTGTTCAGCTCCCATTCGTGGTAGTCTTTTATTTTATCTGAGTATTCTTCGTGAATTTGCTGGTGGCGTAAATGGTTAAGGCATTTATTCTTGATAATAGTGAGGATGTAAGCGGGAATATTTGTTTTCTCGTCTACCATTTGTTTGTTTTCCCAATAAAACATCAATGCTTCAACAGTGATATCTTCTGCTGTAGTCATATCTCTTACATAAGTATTGGCAAAGCATATAAAACGCTTATGGTATTCCTTATAGAGCTGGTTGAAAGAAAAGATGTCTTCTTGCTTACTCTCTATTTTCATGGCTAGATTTGTTTCATAGTCTTTTGCAAAAATACATCTTTTTATCAGGACTGCAACAATTTTACAATTTATTTTATGAGACAAAGTGAACCGTAACGCGGACAGAAGGAGAGAGGTATAAACAAAAAGAGAAGCAATTTTGCTTCTCTTTTTCTAGTTGCGGAGGCCTGACTCGAACAGACGACCTTTGGGTTATGAGCCCAACGAGCTACCAACTGCTCCACTCCGCGATGTTGTGTTTTGATTACGGGTGCAAAGGTACGGTTTTTTTCGTAAACTCCAAATCTTTCTTGATTATTTTTTCAAAAGAAAATAAGATTATTTCGTAAGTCGTTGATTTATAGTAGATATACGATGTGTTAATTAACATTCACTTTAATATTCTACTTCATTTGTTTGTGTGGTACAAAGAAAAAATGTAATTTTGCTCACATATATATGTAATGTGCAATTGAACTTAATATGGCAGTATCAAAGACAAGAGCTAAATTAGTAGACGTTGCCCGTCAGCTTTTTGCTAAGAAGGGGGTAGATGATACTACAATGAACGATATAGCGGTGGCTTCTAAGAAAGGAAGGCGCACGCTTTATACATATTTCAAGAGCAAAGAGGACATTTATATGGCTGTGGTGGAGTCGGAACTTGAAGTTCTTTTGGATGCGATGGAAAAAGTAGCGAAGAAAGACATAGCTCCTGATGAGAAAATTCTGCAGTTGATAGAAACGCACTTGGATTCCATTAAGATGGTGGTTTTCAGGAACGGGACATTGCGTGCCGGTTTCTTCCGTGACATATGGAGGGTGGAGGCTGTACGCAAGAACTTTGATAGGAAAGAAACCGTGCTTTTCCGTCAGATTCTGGCAGAAGGAAAAGAGAAAGGAATCTTTGATATTGATAATGTAGATATTGTTGCAGACATTGTGCACTATTGTATAAAAGGTATTGAAACACCTTACATCCGTGGCCAGATAGGCGAGGAACTGGATGATGAAACCGGTTGGGCTTATGTGGCAAAGATTGTGTTTGGCGCATTGGGACGTAAGGAACAGAAGACAGAATAAACTAACTTTATAATAATAAACAAAAGAATTATGGGACTATTGACAGGAAAAACTGCGATTGTGACTGGTGCTGCTCGCGGTATCGGTAAAGCTATTGCGTTGAAATTTGCTGCTGAAGGAGCAAATATCGCATTTACAGACTTGGTAATTGATGAAAACGGTCAGAATACAGAAAAAGAAATTGCTGCTTTGGGTGTAAAGGTAAAAGGTTACGCTTCTAATGCTGCAAGTTTTGAAGATACTGAAAAGGTAGTAAATCAAATCAAGGATGATTTCGGTACTATCGATATTCTGGTAAACAATGCCGGTATCACTAAGGACGGTCTGATGATGCGCATGAGCGAAGCCCAGTGGGACGCAGTAATTGCAGTCAACTTGAAATCAGCTTTCAACTTTATCCACGCTTGTACTCCTATCATGATGCGCCAAAAGAACGGAAGCATTATCAACATGGCTTCTGTAGTGGGTGTTCATGGAAATGCAGGTCAGTGCAACTACTCGGCTTCTAAGGCCGGTATGATCGGTTTGGCTAAGTCTATTGCTCAGGAATTGGGTTCTCGTGGCATCCGTGCTAATGCTATTGCTCCGGGATTCATCATTACCGATATGACTGCCAAGCTGTCTGATGAAGTGAAGACCGAATGGGCAAAGAAGATTCCTTTGCGTCGTGGCGGTACTCCTGAAGATGTGGCAGATGTAGCTACATTCCTGGCTTCTGATATGTCTTCTTATATATCAGGACAGGTGATTCAGGTTGATGGTGGTATGAATATGTAGTATGACGGTAGTTTACGAGGATAATCATATCATTGTAGTCAATAAGACTTCTTCTGAAATAGTTCAGGGCGACAAGACTGGTGATACTCCTTTATCGGAAACGGTGAAACAATATCTGAAGGAGAAGTATAATAAACCAGGGAATGTTTTTGTAGGTGTCACTCATCGTCTGGACCGTCCCGTAAGCGGATTGGTGGTATTTGCCAAGACCAGCAAGGCTTTGGCAAGACTGAACGAAATGTTTCGTGACAGTGAAGTGAAAAAGACCTATTGGGCGATAGTGAAAGAGTGCCCCAAGGATACGGAGGGCGAACTGGTTCACTACTTGGTGCGCAATGAAAAGCAGAATAAGTCTTATGCTTATGATAAAGAGGTAAAGAACTCTAAAAAGGCTGTACTTCATTATAAGCTCATTGGACATTCGCAGAATTATTATCTGTTGGAGGTGGACTTGAAAACCGGAAGGCATCACCAAATTCGATGCCAGTTGGCAAAGATGGGATGCCCCATCAAGGGGGACTTGAAATATGGGTCGCCGCGTTCTAATCCGGATGGCAGCATTTGCTTGCATGCACGCTCGGTGAAGTTCATTCATCCTGTCTCCAAGGAACAGATAGACTTGATGGCTCCTGTGCCCGAAGGTAATTTGTGGAATGGTTTCGAGATGGACTAAGGAAATAAACAAAAAGGGGATGCTTCACAGCGTCCCCTTTTCTTCTTTTTAGGCATCTTTCATTTACTTCACTACTTCTCCGCTTTCGCTGAAAAGTACAGTGCTTTCAGTTCCTTCCTTATCCGTTAAAACAACTTTGTAAGTTTTAGTTCCATCTTCTTTCGCTTCTACTGCAGCTTCTTTGATTGTAGATTCTGCATAGTTCTTTGTGATAGCTTCTTGAACGGCTGCGGGAAGATCTTTTACCTCAATAGGGGTAAAATCATTAACCATGGTTATAATTTCAGATTCTACTAACATAGAGTTGTTAGCGAATGCTACTGATGTTCCTACTCCCATTACCAATGCTACTGCAACAAATAATTTTTTCATAATCGTAAGTTTTAATTTTTAGTTGATACTATGTTGTTCGTTTTCTCTGGTAGTAAAGGAGCAATTCGTGTGCCAAAGAAATGAACAAATCGGTAAGTAGCAGATAATCAGTAGTGTATGATTGAAGCGAAGTGTGTGGAATATGGGGATAAATGTAGAAGGTGTGGAGTCGTTTGGGGATTTTTTCCACATATTGTTGCTGTTTACTGTAGGGGCAGGGGGGCCGGAATTTGCCGTGCATTTCTGCTCCGTTTTATTCATTTCGGGGATGGAAATGAATCAAATTATCCACCGTAGGGGCGGATTGAATCCGCCCGAATGCATCCACAGACACACCATTCGGATGTTATCGGGCAGATTCAATCTGCCCCTACGGTGGACGGCAATGTTATTCATAACCATCCCGAAATGAACGTCATTTACCGGACACCCGCCCCTACGGGATGATGTTATTTATTTGCAGAGATGAAGAAGTTGCATACACCTCATTGAATATCATACAGCTTCAACTTATTATACAATGTCTTCCTGTCTATACCTAATAAAATTGCAGCCTTACTTTTATTATTTCCGGTCTGTTTCAGTGCATCCAGAATCCGCTTCTTCTCTGCCGCTTCATCATGCAGGCTGAATGTATGAGCTGCCTGCATACCGGGCTCCTGCAACTCATACCCCAGCTCGGTAAGCGTAATAAAATTGCCCTGTGCTAATAATGTAGCTCGTTTCACTATATTCTTTAACTGCCGCAGATTTCCCGGCCATGAATAAGACTGCAAGGCATGGCTGGCAGCGGTATCGAAACCTATCAACTGGCGATCCAATTCCCTGTTTGCCTGGTCCAAAAAGAAGTTGGCAAACAATAGAATATCCTCTTGACGTTCCCTCAGTGCCGGCATACGGAGCGTAAATTCATTAATGCGGTGATACAAGTCTTCGCGGAAAGTCCCTTTCTCGATAGCCTGCTGCAAATTTTCATTCGTAGCACTGACCAATCGCACATCCACCTCTATTTCCTTGTTGGAACCGACAGGGCGAACTCGCCTTTCCTGCAAAGCACGAAGTAATTGTATCTGTACCTCATAACTCAGATTCCCTATTTCATCCAGAAAAAGAGTACCTCCGTTAGCTTCTACAAAAGCCCCTGTCTTATCATTCAGCGCACCTGTAAACGAACCTTTTACATGACCGAAGAACTCGGATGCAGCTAATTCTTTCGGAATAGAACCGCAATCTATGGCAATAAAAGGTTTGTTTGCCCGTTTACTCAGTTGGTGAATGCGATGCGCTACGTATTCTTTACCCGTGCCACTGGCACCGTTTATCAGAACCGACATGGGAGTGGGGGCAACCAGCCCTACATAATTATAGAGTTGACGCGCCGCTTCACTTTCACCTTCCAGAAAATTGGAAGGAGTGGGCGGGGGCGTATTGCTATTGCTCTTTGTTGAAGTATTCTTAGATGTTTTTGGGGGCGCAGAAGGTTGTTCCGTTACTACAGAAGCAGGAGCAGAAACAGAACCGGAAGCTGTTCCGGACAACGCCTCATTTATTTTCTTCAGTAGTTCATCCGGTTGTACCGGTTTGGAGATATAGTCACTGGCTCCATGTTTCATGGCCTGCACTGCACTTTGAATATCGGCGTAACCGGTCATGATAATAAGCGGTGCGTTATGTCCATGTTCCTTCATCCATGAAAGCAGGAAGATACCGTCTTGGTCGGGCAAACGTAAATCGGAAAGTACGAGATCATAAGATTGCGCATCCAGTTGTTTGCGGGCGCGAACATTGCTGCTTGCCGTGTCCACCGAAAAGCCCTTTTTGCCTAGCCATGTTTTCAGCATGGTGGCGAAAGTCAAGTCGTCTTCTACTATCAAAATGGAGTGTGACATTTTTCTATTTTTTATGTGTACAAAAATAAGCCTTTTTCACGGTGTGCCGAAACGTCGTTAGCATTTCTAATACCTTTTAACTAAAGAGAGTTTAAATCTGTTCTTCCGCTTCCTTAATTATTCCTTTTATTTCTTTCAGTATGAACTCCGTTTTGTCTATTACCTCTGCGGTGACTTCGGTAGTTCCTCGCTTTTGTTCCAGCCAAGTCAATGGAGGAATGCAACGGGTGGCGCCCAACATGGTGAATAGAGGGAGCAGTTTGTGTGCCATGGCGGTGATGCCTGCCATATCTTTCTCTGCCAGTGCCGTTGCCATGCGCTCGCGGTTCTTTTCCGTTTCGCTGATAAAGGTGCGGATAATTTCGGCAGCAGCCTCCGGATCATCTTCGGAAAAGGCGGTTAAGGCTGAAAATCGTAGGGGTGGGGTTTGCCCGCCCGAAGGCATATCGGATGGTGACGCCTCGGGGGGTAATGATTCAGATGACGGGTTCATTGGCGTGTTCGGGCGGGCAGACCCCGCCCCTACGGAGAGGTGGGTAGCCTGCGAGATGGCAGTCAATAGCTCATTGATAGTGAATGGCTTATGAAGGCATCCGGCAAAACCGTGTGAACGGAAATAGTCTTCATTCATATCGCTGCGTGCCGTGATGGCGATGACGGGCAGTGTTTGTGCTTGTGGCGCATCCAGTGCACGAATCGCTTTCAGTAAGTCGAAACCATTCATGGCGGGCATCTGTATATCGGTCAATAATGCGTCAAAGTGAGATTCTTTCAATTTGTTGAAAAGATCTTCGGGATGTTCGCAGCAGGTCACTGTTATTCCGGGGCGTTCCAGCATGGCAGTAGTTAGTTGCAGCTGGATGCGGTCGTCATCAATCAGAATCAGATGAATGGGGGTGGATGCCATTTCCCCGTAGGGGCGGATTGAATCCGCCCGATTACATTCACTATCGTATCCGGCTGCGCTATAGGACGGGCGGAAGCATTCCGCCCCTACGGTGGGTGTTCCTTCGGAGGGGGGAGTACTATTAGATAGATGGTTACGTGGTCCTTCGGGCAACGGTAAATAGACATGGAAAGTAGTACCTTTACCTTGTGTGCTTTCTATTTGAATATCTCCTTCCAGCAACACCACCAACTTGCGGGTAATGGCCAGTCCCAGTCCGAAACCTTCCTGTCCTTGTGCATTGTGCAGGCGGGTAAATTCCTGGAAGACCCGTTTCTGCTCCTCCTCGCTAATACCACATCCCGTGTCGCTCACACTGAAATGAAGCTGCCCGTTCTCCAAGGCGGCACGCAGGGTAATATTTCCCTCACAGGTAAATTTCAGCGCATTGCTAAGTAAATTCTCTGCTATCTGGCGGATGCGGAACGGGTCACCTATGAATACACGGTTCAAGGGTTCGCCACATTCGTAGTTCAGTTCCAGTCCCTTGTTTGTAGCCATTGGCTTGAAACTGATATAAATGGTATCAAATAACTGGTGCGGGTTGAAAACTACCCGGTTAATATCCATCTTGTGAGCATCCAGACGGTGATAATCCAGCAATGAATTAACCAGACTGAGCAGATGCTTGGCAGAGCTTTGCATATTATCCAGATAGAAACGCTGACGTTCTTCGGTGGTGATCCGTTCCAGCAGATCGGTGTATCCCAATATGGAACCTACGGGAGCTTTGATGTCATGTGTGATGGTCAGCATCAGTTTCTCACGTGCCACCAGCAGATCCTCGGCACGGCGCTTGGCTTTCTCCAGTTCCCGGCGGTAATGGTTGCTTCGGGTGATGTCCCGCCAAATCAGCACCAGGAAAAAGGCTGCCAGGACCACGGCAACAATGGCGATGCCGGATACTGTGCGGATTGATTTCTGCCGTATGTTTTCTTCCTGTATATGCTTGTTCTGTGCTAAGGTCTGTTCCTCTTCTTCGATGGCGCTTAATAATTGGTTTACTTTCTGACTGAGTTTCAGTCCGCTGAGGCGGAGAGACTGGGTGCGGCGGTTCACCATTTCCATTCTTTCCTGGTGGGTGTCGGTGACACGGTTTTGTATATCTTTCAGCATGGTGACTACCGTGTCTGCCGGGCTGTAGGCTTCGGTCAGGGTGTCGGTGTATTCCTCCTGAATTACGTTGTTCACTTGGGTAGAGTCGGCTTTTCCGGGGGCGAAGACTTCGCCTATGCGTTTCAGAAAGCTCTTGGGCTTCTTGCGAATTACGTAAGAATTAGTGTGCGTTATCACTTTGCGGCGCACGTGGGGGAGGTTGAGCAAGGAGTCTTGCTCGGCAATTAATTCGTCTATATGTTGTTTGTAAATCTTGTCCGTGCCTCCTTCCTGAATGGCTCGGAGAAGGTTGCGCATATTTCTTTCTTTTTCTACAAAGAGCATTCCTACGGTGTCCAGTCGTGCCATTTGCGTGCTGTCGGTCAATAGGTTGCGGAGGGAGTCAAGTGCCAGGTTGGCTTGTTGCATGGCTCCTTTGTATTGGCGGTATTGTCCCAGTTGTCCGGTGCTGAGTGATTGGCCGATGACTTCTGCTTGATAGAGTTGGGTAATGATTTGGTTGGTGACGTGGCGGCGTTGGCTCAGAATGGCTTCGTCGTCGCTGGTGCCGGTCAGGGATTGCATTTCTTGGTAGATGTAGCCGATGGATACAAATAGCAAGGCGGTCAGCAGGATGTAGCCGAATGCGACTTTTAGTTGGGTGGAACGGTTGGGTAAGCTCATAAGGCTTTAGAGTTTATATCTTGTATTATTCAATCAATTACATAATATTCTCATCCACCGTAGGGGCAGATTGAATCTGCCCGTATACACAAGGTAAGCTGTTATCGGGCGGATTCAATCCGCCCCTACGGTGAAAACACTAGATTGGTCAGCCTCTTATTTCCGTCTTCTTACTGAAACGCCAATAATACAATATCCCTGCCGTCGTCAGCCCGAAGGGGAATGCCATCCATATTCCTATAATTCCCCAATCCATCACGAACCCAAAGAAATACCCGGCAGGCAATGAAATAAGGAAATAAGCAATGAATGCAATATACATCATTGGTTTCACATCTGCAATACCACGGAGTGCATTTGCAAAATTTATCTGCAATCCGTCTCCAAACTGATAAATGATAAACGGAATAATTAATTGAGCCACCATCACGCTCACCGCCTGACTATCACTGAACCATCCTCCCAACTCATTGCGCAACAAGAAGATGGGCAATGCACCAATCAATGCAATAAGTAACATAATATGAAATCCCGCGTAAGCGGAACGCCTCACATTCACCCGGTCGTTCTGTCCCTGGAAATTACTGACGCGCACCGCCACCGCAGCCCCCATGCCATAATACATCATAAAGCATACTTGCGAAATGGCAAGCATTATCTGATGCGCCGCCAGTGCAGTAGTCCCAATCCAGCCCACCATAATGGCACTTAGGCTGAATGAAGCTGTCTCCATTCCCATTTGCATGGCGATGGGCCAACCCAGTTTATTCAGATAAAGGAAGTCGGCGCGATTCAGCAACCCGCGGGTGAATCCTTCCTTGTAGATATGATAGCGCTTGGTACAGAAAAAGATAAGAGCAAAGACAATCACCATCATGATTCGCGATGCCAGGGTGGAGATTCCTGCACCCAGCAATCCCATCTCAGGCATTCCTAATTTGCCATAAATCAGGATATAGTTCCCTATGATGTTCATTACATTTCCTGCCAGCAATATCCACATGGATACGCGGGTATCGGTAATGCCGTCGGCAAATTGCTTGAAGCCATTGAATAGCAATACGAATATCAACGAAATGAGCAGCACGATGAAATAAGGACGCATCAATGGAAGCAGTTCTTCGGGCTGTCCCAACCGGTGGATGTTGAGATATAGTACTCCCATGATGGCAGTCAGCAAGATGGCAAGCAAGGTGTTGGCAAACAGGCTGTTCTTCAGCATCCGCCCCACGATATGGGTTTCACCGCGTCCAAACAGGCTTCCCACAATAGGGGTGAGCCCATAAGAGAATCCTGTGGCAAAAATGATGGCAAGGGTGAACATATTATTCACAAAACTGGCGGCAGCCAATTCGTTGGTGCTGTGATGGCCTATCATCAATGTATCGGCAAAACCAAGGATTATGACACCTATTTGGCCGATAACGATGGGGATTCCCAGAGTAAAAAGTGCTTTGTAATGGTGTGTGTACTGAGTATTCATATTTTGTTTTTACTGATCATGTTTATGGATGGGGCAGTTCACCGTAGGGGCGGATTGAATCCGCCCGAAAGCATCCATGGATACACAAAGCAAACTGTTGTCGGGCAGATTCAATCTGCCCCTACGGCAAAAGGATGGCAATCATATTTACCGTGCAGCAGCTTTATAATAAAGTATAGAACAATTCTGGTGTATAAATGTTTTTCGTGCCGCCTCCTTTATCTGTCCGGCGGTGACGGCGCGATATTTACTCACTTCATCATTAATATCTTCCGCTTTGCCTATCAACTCAAAATAAGCCAGATTGGTCGCTACATTCAGATAATTCAGATTATTGAATATCTGCTCACTCTCATAGCGGTTCTTCACCTTTTCCAGTTCTTCTTCGTCCACGCTTTCCTCCATCAGCCTGTTCAATTCCTGCCAAACGGCGTTTTCCGCTTCCTCCAGCGTCACGCCCGGAGCCGGTTTCCCGGTGATGTGAAACAGCCCTGCGTCAATACTGCCCGATATATAAGCATCAATACTATTGAATACCTGCTTCTCTTGCACCAAGTGCTGCACAAAACGGCTGGAACGGCCGCTACTCAGCAAGTCGCTCAACATATCAAATGCATAGTAATCCGGATGGAGGCGTTCACAGATGTGGAAAGCCATGAACAATGCATCTACGGGCACATTGCGTTCCACGGTGAGGCGGCGTTCCTCCGTCTGCCGGGGTTCTTGAGGCAATGCGCGCGGAGCTACATTGCGGCGTGGGATAGAGCCAAACCACTTTTCTACAAATGTCACGGTTTCCTGGAAAGTGATATGCCCTGTCACCGACAGTATGGCATTGTCCGGAGCATAATATTTAAAGAAAAACGTTTGCACTTCTTCGGAAGTGGCATTGGCTATATGGCTTATCTCCTTACCGATGGTAGGCCACTGATAGGGATGTACCTTATAGGCAAGCGCGCGTAGCAGATGCGAGGCGTCACCGTATGGCTGGTTCAGGTTGCGTTGCTTAAATTCCTCAATCACCACTTGCCGTTGTACTTCCAGGCTGCGCGGATTGAAATTGAGTGACAGCATACGGTCACTTTCCAACCAGAAACCGGTTTCCACATTCTGGCGGGGGAGGGTGATGTAATAATTGGTAATATCGTTATTGGTCCATGCATTATTCTCACCTCCTGCGTTCTGCACCGGGGTATCATAGTCGGGCACGTTGATAGAGCCGCCAAACATCAGATGCTCAAACAGATGGGCAAAGCCGGTATGCTGGGGATCTTCATCGCGTGCACCTACGTTATAGAGCAGGTTCAATGCTACCATCTGAGTCGTATTGTCCTCGCGGTGTATCACGCGCAAACCGTTAGATAAGGTATATCGGTTAATGTAGATCATTCTCTTTAGTGGTTAATGGTTAGTGATTAGTGGTTAATCACAGAGCTCTGCTTTCAGAATGCGGATATCCGTAATCGGGCGGTCGGCACGGTTTGTTTGGGCTATTTCTATTTTTTCTACGGCATCCATGCCTTCCACTACTTCGCCGAATACGGTGTATGAACCGTCCAGGTGGGGAGCGCCTCCTATGGTGCTGTAAGCCTTAATCTGTTCGGGGGTGAAACGGAATTTCTCTCCTTGCTCTGCCAGCTCGTGTGCCTGTGCTTCCAGTGAGTCCTGCAATTCCAACAAGGCGGCGTTGTCATTGGCTTTGCGCATTTTATAGATTTCCTTCATGTGCTGGCGTGCCAGGTCATTGAATATCGCTTCTTCGCGCTGGTCGTTTATTTTGTTCTCCATACCCAGCAGTTGAGGTTCGGTGAATTTACGTCCGGTCACAATGTAGAATTGGCAACCCGATGAAGCCTTTTCCGGATTCACATCATCTCCTTGGCGGGCAGCGGCCAATACTCCTTTCTTGTGAAAGAATTTGGGATTGAACTCAGCCGGAACGGTATAACCCACGTCGCCATTGCCCAGCATGGCGGTATCGGATGCATTCTTGCTCTCGGGGTCGCCTGCCTGAATCATGAATTGCTTGATAACGCGGTGAAACAAAGTGCTGTCATACACCCCTTCCTTTACCAGTTTGATAAAGTTGTCGCGGTGTTTCGGCGTTTCATTATACAGTTCTACGATGATATTTCCCATGGTGGTTTCCAACTTCACATGGGTACGTTTTTCATTTTCCATATTGTTGTTCACTTGTTTTTTAGAGCCGGCGCCACATGCTGTCAAGGCTAGGAGTGCCAGGCATATCATTATACTTTTGGTTGTTTTCATAGGATGATCAGTTATTTTTTTGAATGAACAAAGATAATGCATTTATTTATGTCTTCAAATTATTCTAAATATAGAATGTAGGAATGGGGGGATTTCTTTTTATATCATCCACCGTAGGGGCGGAAGATTTTCCGCCCCTACGGTGAATAAAAAAGAATTAAATAATGTTCCCACATTGTAAATACTCTTACAATTTGTATTATTTGTCTCATATTTGTGTACTTTCGTATACAAATTTATAAAGTTCCTCTCTTTTTTTCGTATCATATCAATTTATTGCAGATATTTGCAACCTGATAAAAAGACTTTTAAATTTAATTTTAAGCAGCCTTTACAGAAAGGCTTAACTAAACAAACATGATTTATATGGTATTCACGATGAAATTACGATTACCTTTTGTTGTCCTGCTATGCTTTTTCCCCCTCCTGCTGGCCGCCCAGCAATACACGGTAGCGGGATACGTCACCGACGACAAAACGGGGGATGCCTTGATAGGCGTATCCATCCACCCCGAAAACCAACCCTCTTATGGCACTACAACAGACACCGGAGGACATTTCTCGCTCAGTCTTTCCAAGGGGGAACACACCTTGTTCTTTAACTACATGGGCTATGACACCCGAAGGGTAAAACTTTCCGTCATCGGCAATATGAAAAAGAATGTCACCATGACTCAAGCCTCCATGCAACTGGATGAAGTAGTGGTAACCTCCAAACGAAAAGATGCCAACGTGACCGACGTGCAAAGCGGAGTCACCCAAATGGAAGTGCGCGAACTGAACCGCCTCCCCGTGCTGATGGGCGAACGTGACATTATCAAATCCCTGGAACTGATGCCCGGCGTGAAAAGCGCGGGCGAGGGCAGCACCGGCTTCTTTGTTCGCGGCGGAACCGCCGACCAAAACCTGGTAATGCTGGACAATGTATCCGTGTATAACGCCTCTCACCTGATGGGCTTTTTCTCCACCTTTAACTCCGATGTATTGCGCGATGTGGCACTCTATAAAGGCCCAATCCCCGCCCAATACGGTGAACGCCTTTCCGCCATCCTCGATGTGCAGCAGCGCAACGGAGATATGCAGGACTATGGCGTGTCAGGCGGCATCGGACTGATTTCCTCCAAAATAAACGTAGAGGGCCCCATACAAAAAGGAAAGTCCTCTTTCCTGCTGGGAGCCCGGCGAACTTATGCCGATGCCATAGCCCGCCTGTCGGGAGTGGAAGATGCGCAGAATGCTTACCTCTATTTCTATGACCTGAATATGAAACTCTATTTTGCCCTTTCGGATCGCGACCAACTTTCCGTGTCCGGCTATTTGGGACGGGACAAGATGGTGCTGAAAGACGTGGCGGACATGGGTTGGGGCAATGCATTTCTCAATGCCAAATGGACCCGTACCATGAGTCCCAAATGGTTTTCTACCACTTCATTGCAATATAGCCGCTATTCCTATTCTGCCGAAATGAATATGGGTATGGACATGAATGGCGATGCCAACATAAACGACTATGGTTTCCGCCAGGAATTTAAATATCAGGCTACTCCCAACAGCACATGGCGAATGGGAGTCCAGTCCACTTACCACGACCTGGCACCGGGTGACTTTGTAAATGAGTCTGATATAAAGAGCACCCTCAACCTGCACCACCGCTACTCGTGGGAAAACGGCGTGTACATTTCCAACCAACTGAAACTGAACGAGCGCCTCGAAGTGCTCTACGGCCTTCGCCTCTCCACCTTCTCCGCCTTAGGGAAAGGAGAATACTACGAACTGGATGAAAACAAGGAAGTAGTGGATAGCACTTGGTATAACTCCGGCCGGTTTGTCAAGACTTACGTCAACCTCGAACCCCGCCTGTCCGCCGTTTACAAACTGAATGACGTATCCTCCGTCAAAGCCTCTTATGCCCGCACCGTGCAGAATATGCATTTGCTCACTTATGTAAACATGGGTTCCCCTTTCGACCGTTGGACTTCGAGCTCCAATAACATCAAGCCCCAGATAGCCGACCAGTTCACCGTGGGGTATTTCCGCAATTTCAAGGACAATATCTACGAATTTAGCGTGGAAGCCTATTATAAGAATATGCGCAACCAAATCGACTTTAAGGACCATGCCCAGTTTCAAGGCTATGACGTGATAGACACCGAAGTGCGCTTTGGCAAAGGGCGCGCCTATGGTGTGGAGTTCATGTTGAAGAAACGCACCGGGCGATTCAACGGCTGGGTGAGCTATACCTTAGCAAAATCGGAGAAAAAGATAGATGGCATCAACAACAATAAATGGTACAACGCTTACCAAGACCGCACGCACGACATCTCTCTGGTGGGAATCTACGAACTGAACCGCAAATGGTCGCTTTCTGCCGCATGGGTGTACTACACCGGAAATGCCATCAGTTACCCCAGTGGCAAATACCAGATAGACGGCAAGGACGTAATGTATTATGCCGAGCGAAACGGCTACCGGGCCCCTGCCTACCATCGTTTGGACCTGGGTGCCACCTGCTTGCTGAAGAAGACCCGCAAATATGAATCCGAACTTGCTTTCAGCCTCTATAATGCCTATGGCAGACGGAATGCTTACATGATTCAGTTCAGAACAAACGAAGACGACCCTAGTAAGACTTCGGCCTATCGTTACACGTTGTTCACCTATGTACCCTCCATTTCGTGGAATTTTAAATTTTAAATAATCAGACACTTATGAATAAGCAAACTATATTTACGTTGATGGCGACATTCCTGTCGGCGTGTTCTTTTTCTTCGTGCAAAGACGTGATCGATGTAGACTTAAATTCGGTAGAACCGCAACTGGTGATAGAAGGCACAGTGCGTATGGGAGCTCCTGCCGAGGTCCTGATCACTAAAACCAAGGATTTTGATGCCCCCAATGAGTATCCGCCCGTTACGGATGCCGTGGTAGAGGTGTGGGATGATGCCGGAGACCGGGAGACGCTGCTCCCCAATGAGTCGGGCAAGTATGTAGCCGCCTCACTGGTGGGCACGGAGCGTCGCACGTATCATCTGTCCGTCACCTATGATGCCGTGCAATATACTGCCGTTTCCTATATGCCTCCCCGTGTGGAGATAGACTCCCTGACCCTTTGGAAAGCCCCCATTAAGGATCTGCCCGATCCGCAGGTGCATTTTGTAGATCCGGTGGGAGAGGAGAACCAATATTACCGCTATGTGTTGCGCATTAATGGCGTTCAACCCATGTTGCAGGATAGGCTGGAGGACTGGCTGATCAATACTGAAAACATAGATGGCAGCGTGGTTCGCCAGGCTATATTAATCAGTTATGTCAATTCCGGCCGGGATGATGACCCTATAGAGCAAGACGATGTGGTGACGGTAGAGATGCAATGCCTGGACAAGAATGTCTATCGTTTTTTTGAAACCATGTATGATGTAGGCAATGCCGCCGCTAATCCCGTGAGCAATATCAAGGGGAGAGCCTTAGGCTATTTTGGCGCCTACTCCTTTACCACGAAAGATATTGTGATGAGGTGGTAAGAATAGATTTATATCTCCCATTTATTATAGTAAACGAATGAAGTAATTTTTAAAATTTTATAGGAAGCAAAGATAAAACCTGCCGCCACTCAACCAATATGCCAATAAAATTGTTTAGTTTTGCAGAAACGTTTGTACAAACACTCAATGAAGAAAAAATATGTTCGTTGGACATTGTGGACGGTGGCATCCCCGTTCATTCTGTTCATCATTTTATGTATCTTGATTTATCTGCCTCCCATTCAGAATTTCCTGGTGGACAAAGCCGCTGTATATGCTTCGGAAGCAACAGGAATGAAGATTACCGTAGGGCGTATTTCATTGTCTTTTCCCCTCAACCTGGTAGTCACTGATGTGGATGCCGCCTCGCAGCATAACGATACCTTGCTCAGCGTGCACCGCCTGCAAGTGAACGTGCAACTACTCCCTTTGTTGAAAAAACAAGTGGAGGTAGATGGCATTTCCTTGCAAGGAGCTACCGTAAACTCCAACGACCTGATAAGCGGCATGACGCTGACCGGTACACTGGGCGAACTCTTTATTTCCAGCCACGGCGTAGCCTTGGACCCCGAAACGGCAGTAGTCAACAAAGTGTTGCTGAAAGATACCGATTTATCGCTCTGCCTGAATGATACCACGGCTGCCGATACGACTAAAAGTGATACCACCTATTGGAAAATTATCTTGCAAGATATTGATTTGCAGAATGTGGCTTTTGCCCTGGATATGCCACAAGACAGCTTGTCGCTAAAGACAGCTTTGGACAAAGCCTCTCTGCGTAACGGGTTGATAGACCTGCATAAATCGGCTTACTCCCTGCAGGCGTTCCAAATAAAGAACGCCCGTGTGCGCTATGATAGCGGTGCGCCCGTGCCCGATGTCCCTGCCGATAGTCTGCCCAAAGGACTTGATCCTTCGCATATTTCGCTGAGCGGTATCGGGGTGAAACTTGACTCATTGCACTATGAAGGCAGGGATATGAAAGCCATTATCAGCCAATTTGTATTGAAAGAGCAGTCGGGATTGGAAATAGTCTCTACCGAAGGGCGCCTTATCTCGAATAATAAGGTGCTGCGTGTACCTTCATTGCGATTGGCAACTCCCGATTCCTACCTGGAACTGAATGCCTCGATGGACTGGAGTGCCCTTGATGCAAAGAGTGACGGACTGATTTCGGCCCGCTTGATGGCAGATATAGCCAAGCCGGATGTGGTGAGATTCATGGGAGGGATGGATGAGAAGTTCATCCAGCAATATCCGTCTGAACCGATGCGTATCCGTACCGGCATTGACGGTGATCTGAATAAACTGAAACTGACCACCCTCAGTGCCGAACTGCCCGGAGCTTTGGAACTTTTTGCCAAAGGTGAACTGACGCATCTGACAGATAGCCTGCTGCGTGGCGGTGATATCACTTTGGAGGCCGAAACGAAAGACTTGAAGTTTGTTTCCGCTTTGGCCGAGGGCATAGAAATTCCTTATGGCACGCGTCTGGAAGGTAAGTTTACAATGGCCGGGCAAAAGATAGGAACGGATATGCTGCTGATGCAGCCCGAAGCCCGTGCATTGGCAGAGGCGGATACTATTCCGATAACAGTTCACAATGATAGCATTTCGGTAGCGGATGATTTTAAAATGGAACGCGCTGCCCGTCTGTTTGCTAAGTATGATATGTCTGTTGACCGCTATGAAGCGGATGTGGCTGTTAATCATTTTGATTTACACCAGTTTATGCCTGCCGATTCCCTCTACACGCTTTCTACCCGCCTGAAGGTGGAAGGTGAAGGATTCGACTTTATGTCGCCCCGCACTTATTTGAAAGCGGAAGGTAGCATTGACCGTTTTCACTATGGCAGCTATAACCTGTCCGGCATCTCTTTGGCGGCAGGACTGGAAAAGTCGAAAGTGAATGCTTCCCTGGCGGTGCAGAACTGGGCAATGGATATAAAGGCGCATCTGGATGGAGTGTTGAAGCAAAATGATGTTGCCGGTGACCTGAATATGGAAATAGGCCATCTGGACTGGCAGACTTTGCATCTGATGGATACTCGTTTTGAAACTTCGCAACACATAGGTGTCAGTTTCAGTACTGACCTCATCAAGCGTTATGCGGTGAAGGCGGAGATGACAAACACCACTGTAAAGACTGCCAAACGGACCCTCCATGCCAAAGATTTGTTTGCAGGATTTGCTACCTCCAGAGATTCTACTCATGCCTATCTGCGTGCGGGCGACCTTGATTTATATCTGGAAGGAGAGGGGCATATTGAAAAGATTTCCTCTCGGGCAGATTTGCTGATGAAGAAATTGGAAGAACAATGGGAGAGTAAGCACATAGAGCAGGAAGAACTTCGTGAATTTCTGCCCGGGGTTTGCTTGAAGATCTCTTCGGGACCTGATAATCCTATTTCCAATTATCTCTCTATGATGGGAGTATCTTATAAGCGATTGTTTATGGATATGGATTCATCGCCCGTAGAGGGGCTGAACGGAGAAGCTTACTTGTATGGGTTGAGGGCGGATAGTTTGGTGCTGGATACCATCTATCTGGATGTGCAGCAAGACATGAATGGCATCAATATCCTGAGTGGTGTGGTGAACGGACCTAAACCGGGACAAGAGGCATTTGATGTGACCTTGGAAGGCAGTGTGGGTAATAACAATGCACAGGTGTTGGTGCAATACCTTAATGCCCGCAAGGAGCCGGGTGTGTACATGGGTGTGTCGGCAGATTTGCGCCGGCGTGGCATTCGCATGAAGATTTTCCCCGAACATCCCACCTTGGTATACCGTCCCTTCACGGTGAACAAAAATAATTATATTTACCTGACAGATAAGGGGCGTATTCATGCTAACGTGAACCTGCACGATGAGGAGGGAACAGGATTGAGTTTCTATACCAACCGCGAAGATACCCTTGCCAATCAGGATATGACGCTGGAACTTTCCCGCATCAACTTGAAGGAATTCCGGCGTATTCTTCCCTATATGCCCAACATGGAAGGCTGGATAGGCGCGGAAGCGCATTATATAGATTCCGGTTCCAACCTGATGGTGAGCAGTGACTTGCGGCTGGACGATTTTAAGTATGAAGGCGATGCATTGGGCAGTTGGGAACTGGGTGGCGTTTATCTGCCGGGAGATGCCAAAGACCATCATGTGGATGCCTACGTGCGACATAATGGAAATGAAATAGCCCATCTGGGCGGTATTTATCTGCCTACCCCTGACGGAGTGGGAAGCCTGAGTGCCAATGTGGCTTTTGAACATTTCCCGCTGAATGTGGTCAATCCGTTTGTACCCGATCATATGGTGGAACTGGACGGGGATATTGACGGCACATTGGCTATGAAGGGCGATCCGTCCAAGCCGATTCTGAATGGTGAACTGGCATTGGATTCCGTGACTTTCTTTATGCCGGAGATGTCTGCCATGTTCCGTTTTGACAATGAACCGGTGCAGGTGGTGAACAGTAAGATGATGTTTAAGGACTTCGACATATTTACCAAGGGAAAGACTCCTTTCACCATTAATGGTAATGTGGATTTCTCTAACCTGGAACGTATGGCGGTAGATCTTAAAATGCACGCTGAGAATTATGAGTTGATGAATGCACCGCGTACCAAGCGCGCCATGATCTATGGTAAAATGTATGTGGATTTTAATGCCACCTTGCGCGGTCCTGTAGAGGAAATGGTGATGCGTGGAAACATGAATGTATTGGGTAAGACAAACTTTACATATGTCTTGAAGGACTCTCCTCTGACGGTGAATGACCGACTGGGGGATATGGTGACATTTGTTAACTTTAATGATACCACCTCTGTAGAAGATCATACCGTGCAGCAAATCTCTTTGAGTGGAATAGATATTGCCATGACTATGCATATAGACCAGGCAGTGCAGGCACGCGTGGACTTGGTGCCGGACGGTTCCAACTATATGTTGCTGGAAGGTGGAGGCGATTTGTCATTCCAGTACACTCCGCAGGGGGATATGTTGCTTACGGGGCGCTACTCATTAATCAGTGGCGAAATGAAATATGAAATTCCGGTCATTCCATTGAAGACTTTCAATATTCAGAACGGCAGTTATGTGGAATGGACGGGCAATATAATGAATCCTCAACTGAATATCATTGCTACGGAGCGAGTCCGTGCATCGGTGGGCGAGGATGGAAAGGCTTCCCGCATGGTGAGTTTTGATGTGGGTATAGCCTTGAGCCAGCGATTGGAGAATTTGGGATTGGCATTTACGCTTTCGTCTCCCGAAGACGGTTCCGTGCAAGACCAGTTGAATGCCATGTCTGCCGAGGAACGGGGCAAACTGGCTGTAACTATGCTGGTGACCGGTATGTATATGGCAGAAGGAAACTCTACCGGAGGCTTCAATGTAAACAATGCACTGAACTCTTTCTTGCAAAGTGAAATATCGAATATTGCCGGAAAAGCGCTTGATATAAATGTAGGCATGGAAACCGTAGATGATGCCGATAGCGGCGGTAAACGTACAGATTATAACTTCCAGTTTGCTAAACGATTCTGGAACAACCGTTTCCGCATCGTGATTGGCGGCAAGGTATCCACAGGAAGCACGGTGCAACAAGATGAAACATTCATTGATAATGTTTCCATAGAGTATCGTTTGGATAATAGCGGCACACGATATATCAAGGTTTTCCACGACAAGAATTATGAAAGTGTATTGGAAGGCGAGATTATAGAAACCGGTGTCGGTATCGTGCTTCGCAAGAAGATGAGTCATTTGGGCGAATTGTTTATTTTCAGAACGAAGAAGAAAAAATAAAGGTATATCGTAGGGGTGGAATATTTTCCTCCCGTATGCACAAGGGTAACCTATGGTGCAAAACAAAACAGATAAAGGACATATGAAAAAAATACATTACATAAACCTGTTGTTACTATTAGTACTCATACTAGTAACTGCGGCCTGTTCTACCACCAAGAACCTGCCGGCAGACGAAACTCTTTATGTAGGCGTGAAAAATATGGATGTGACGAATGAAGACAAGACTCCTGCCGGTATTCAGACTTTGGAAGAAGTAGAAGCCGCTTTGTCGTATCCTCCTAATAATGCTATTTTTGGTAGTAACTCCCTACGTTGGCCTTTGCCCATCGGCTTGTGGATATATAATGATTTTGTGAAGTACCAGGACAAGAAAGGACTGGGTCACTGGATCTTTAATAAACTGGGTGCTACACCTGTCTATCTTTCCACTGTGAATCCGGAAACTCGTGTAAAAGTGGCTACCAATCTTTTGAGAGACTATGGATTCTTTAATGGTTCCGTATCTTATTCGGTAGATTCCCTGAAGAATCCGCGCAAAGCCAAGTTAAGTTATCAGATCAATATGGCAAATCCCTATTACCTGGATTCTATTATGTACTTGAAATATCCTGCCCGTGCCGATAGCTTGATATGCGCTACTTACAATCAACGGGTATTGCGCTCGGGAGAGAACTTCAGCGTGCTGAAACTGGAGGAAGAACGTCAGCGGTTGAGTACCCTTTTCCGCAACAACGGATATTACTATTTCCGTCCCGAATTTATTACTTTCCGTGCAGATACTTTGCGTAAACCAGGCTTTGTCAGTTTGCAGGTGGTGCCCAAACAGGGTGTGCCTGCCGAGGCAAAGACACCTTATTATATAGGTAACACCTCCATCTATCTCACCGGATATAAAGGAGAAGAGCCGACCGATTCCATCAGCTTCCGCGGAATGACTTTGCACTATAGCGGCAAGAAACCGGGAATTCGTCCGGGTGTTCTGGCTAAACGTTTCTTTTATCAGAAAGGACAGCTCTATTCACAGGCACGCCAGAACTATACTCAGGAAGCCTTGGCGCGGCTGGGGATCTTTAAGTTTGCAGAGTTTCGTTATGCTCCTCAGGACACGTTGCCCGGTTGTGATACGCTGAATGTGCGGATGAATGCTATGTTTGATTTGCCCTATGATGGAGAATTGGAATTAAATGTCACCACCAAAAGTACGGATCAGACAGGACCGGGGGCTATATTCAGCCTTTCCCGCAAGAATTTCTTGCGCACCGCCGCCACTCTTTCTTTCCAACTGAAAGGATCTTATGAGTGGCAGACCAATTCTACGGTAGATGGTAGCAGTTCGGTGATGAACTCTTATGAACTGGGGGCTTCCTTCTCTCTGGATTATCCCCGCCTGGTACTTCCGTGGGTAAATAAGCAGTTGCGCCGTTCACGCTTTCCCCAGCATACATCGTTCAAGTTATATGCCAATCAGTTGAACCGTGCCCGTTTCTTCAAGATGCTTTCTTTCGGTGGAACGGTTTCTTATGACTTCCAACCTTCGCGTGTGTGGAAACATACGGTAACTCCTTTTCGCTTGACATTCAATACGTTGCAGCATACCACGGCACGCTTTGATTCCATTACCGAAGCCAATCCCAGCTTGGCACTCAGTTTGGGAAACCAGTTTATTCCGGCTATGAGCTATACCTTTACTTATGACAATATCCTGTTGAAGAAGCGGAATAATGTGTGGTGGGAAACTTCCTTTACTTCGGCCGGTAATGCTACTTCGCTGGTGTATGCCGCATTTGGAAAAGGTTTCAAGGAAACGGGGAAGAAACTGCTGAATAGCCCTTATGCCCAGTTCCTGAAAATGACATCGGAGGTGCGTTGCTTGTTCAAAGTGGCGGAAAAACAGCATATTGCCACGCGCCTGATGGGAGGTATTCTCTATGCATATGGCAATCAGACGGTAGCTCCTTATAGTGAGCAATTCTATATAGGTGGTGCCAATAGCATTCGTGCCTTTACGGTGCGTTCTATCGGTCCCGGTACGTTCCATCCCAAGGAAGACAACCGCTATGGATACATTGACGAGACCGGAGATTTGAAACTGGAAGCTAATGTGGAATATCGTTTCCCTCTGTTTGGCGATCTGTATGGGGCGACTTTCCTTGATGCAGGTAATGTGTGGTTGCTACGCGAGCAAAAAGATAAGGATGGTAACAATGCCCGTCCAGGTGGAGAAATAACGATGCGTAATCTGGGTAAGAGTATCGCATTGGGTACTGGTGTGGGGTTGCGTTATGACTTGACCTTTCTAGTGGTTCGTTTGGATTTGGGTATTGCACTTCATGCTCCCTATGACACAGGTAAGAGTGGATACTATAACATTCCTAAGTTTAAGGATGGTTTAGGATTGCATTTTGCTATCGGTTATCCTTTCTAAAGAGGATTAGTAATCAAAAAAATGAGGACACTCCGATATCACATCGTCATGTCCTCCACAATCATTGAGGGATATATTTATATTTAATGATAGAAATCTCTTTCTAATATGGTGCAAAGTTATCATTTTTATTTTTATTTTCCGTGTTTTCTCCTATAATTTAGGAGTTTTTTTGCTCAAAAAGAGTCTGATTTAACAAAAAAAAGAAGAAATGAACGATTTGTGCTCTAATTTGAGCGGAATGTAGCATTTTTCCTCCGTATAATTTTGTAGCTTTGTAGCATCAAAACATTCAATTTTAAATAAATAAACTATGAAACCAACTTTATTTTTATTGGCAGCTGGTATGGGTAGCCGTTATGGAGGCTTGAAACAATTGGACGGACTGGGTCCCAACGGCGAAACTATTATGGATTATTCTATTTATGATGCCATCAATGCCGGCTTCGGAAAGTTAGTCTTTGTTATCCGTAAAGACTTTGAACAGGATTTTCGTGATAAGATCATATCTAAATATGAAGGTCATATTCCTTGCGAACTGGTGTTCCAATCTATTAATGACCTGCCCGCAGGCTTCACTTGTCCGGCAGACCGCACCAAGCCTTGGGGAACGAACCATGCGGTAATGATGGGAGCTGATGTGATCAAGGAACCGTTTGCCGTTATTAACTGTGATGATTTCTATGGTCGTGATTCATTCCAGGTAATGGGTAAATTCCTTTCTGCTCTGCCCGAAGGTTCTAAGAATGTTTATTCTATGGTAGGTTTCCGCGTAGGCAATACATTGAGTGAAAGCGGTACTGTATCTCGTGGTATCTGTGGTACTAATGCTGATAATTTGTTGACTTCTGTTGTAGAACGTACAAAGATTCAGCGTATAGATGGCGAAGTGAAGTACATTGATGATAATGGCGAATGGACGGCTACTCCTGATACTACTCCGGTTAGTATGAACTTCTGGGGCTTTACTCCCGATTATTTTGCTTATAGCAAAGAATTCTTCAAAACTTTCCTGAGCGATCCGAAGAATATGGAAAACTTGAAGAGTGAATTCTTCATTCCATTGATGGTGGATAAATTGATTAATGAAGGCACTGCTACGGTTGAGGTATTGGATACTACCAGCAAGTGGTTTGGCGTTACTTATCCGGAAGACCGTCAGAGTGTGGTGGATAAGATTCAGGCATTGGTTGATGCCGGTGAATATCCTGCAAAATTGTTTTAAATAAGCAGTCTTTTAGTTCTCTCCATATTTTAATAATGTTTCACCCTAAGGAAATTTAGTTTCATTAGGGTGAAATTTTTATTGCATTTTATATTCACTAGGGGACATCCCCGTGTGATGCTTGAAGTACTTGCCAAAGAAAGACGGATTGGGGAAGTTCATAAAGTATGCCACTTCCTGAATAGACATTACGGAGTATTTCAGTAAAGCTTTTGCTTCTAGTATCACGTATTCGTCAATCCATTCTCCGGCAGTCTTTCCACTTACTTTCTTCACTACGGTGGAGAAGTGCTTTGGGCTGAGGAAAAGTTGCTCGGCATAAAAGTCCACACGCCTTTCCTTGCGGTGGTGTTCGGTCAGTAAATTAATGAACTGATTGAACAGTACCTCTTCCCTTTTCAGTGCTTTCGGATTTTCGGAAAGGAATTCGGGTTGCTTTCTGTGCAGGATAGAACCTATTTTATATAGATAAGCTCCCATCAGGCGGCGCACTATCTCTGTCCGGAAGTTATCATTCCGGTCTACGGTTTCTTCTATCAGCAGGTAAAAGGATTTCAATTCTTCCACTTCTGCATCCGTCAAATGGAATTTGGGGTTCTCCTTTAGCGAAATAAAGAAAGGTATAAAACTGTTGAGGTTGATATACATTTCTTTTAGGAAGTCAGAAGAAATGAGGAATACTTGTGTGGTATGGGGACCCGGCGAGAGGTTGGATTGAAGAATATCTCCGGGAGCACAAATTAGTAAGTCGTTTTTCTCAATGTTGTAT
Organism: uncultured Bacteroides sp.; assembly: GCA_902388365.1. GTDB lineage: Bacteria > Bacteroidota > Bacteroidia > Bacteroidales > Bacteroidaceae > Phocaeicola. Next base: position 41,914 of record CABMPB010000018.1, read on the forward strand.
TCCCGCAGATTGATACTTATTTTGGAACTCCCTTTCTCACGGACGGAGATGACGATTCCATCCAGTCGGAGAGGATATTTAAAGATAGGATTTATATTTTCGGGTATGTAATGTTCGTTTCGATCCATTACAAAATCGTTGTTTATCCCTCTCATTTCCGGACTTATTTTACGTATGCGGGCAATAGATATGTTTCCTATTTCGTGTTCCATGTCTCTCAATTTTTCTTCAAAAGTATAAATCTAAAGTTAATAATCAATCCTTTTTTTCGCATAATATTAATTTTTAATTGAAATTAACGGATATGTGAATAGCAGGAGGGGTTATGGCAGAATTTCTTAATTCTCTTTAAAAGCAGGCTATTGGCAAACTATTTGTATGTAATATCATGTATATTTAAAACAGAATTATAAAAGAACACAACTATGTCAATGTATTGGATATTATTTATTGGAATAGCGGTTATCAGTTATATTGTGCAAGCCAGCTTGCAGAGTAAATTTAAGAAATACTCTAAGATGCCTTTGGCAAGTGGCATGACGGGGAAGGATGTAGCTGAGAAAATGTTGCATGACAATGGTATTTTTGATGTGCGTGTAACCAGCACTCCGGGTATGCTGACCGATCATTATAATCCGGCAAACAAGACTGTAAATCTGAGTGAGGGTGTGTATGGCAGTAATAGTGTGGCTGCCGCTGCCGTGGCTGCTCATGAATGCGGGCATGCAGTGCAACACGCGCGTGCATATGCTCCCTTGAAAATGCGTTCGGCTTTGGTTCCGGTGGTACAGTTTTCTTCATCTATCATGACGTGGGTGTTGCTGGCGGGTATTCTGATGGTGAATACATTTCCTCAGTTGTTATTGGCAGGTATCTGTCTTTTTGCCATGACTACTTTGTTCAGCTTTATCACGTTGCCGGTAGAAATCAATGCCAGCCAGCGTGCATTGGTATGGCTGAGTAAAGCGGGTATTACCAATTCTTATAACCATAAGGCTGCAGAAGATGCTTTGCGCTCGGCTGCTTATACTTATGTGGTTGCCGCGCTGGGGTCATTGGCTACATTAGTTTATTATATTATGATTTATATGGGACGCCGTGACTAAAATTTCCGAAAAAATAGTGATAAAGAAGACTACCACATGGTAGTCTTCTTTATTTTTTGTTTTAGTGCTTGATGATTTTTGCTTCGTTTTTCTTTTTGGTATCGTTTTGTTTTGTATTTTTGCCTCTTGTTGATAGTTTAAGGTATAATCTATGAAAAAACAATTATTATTTGTTCTGGCAATTTGTACTTCATTATTAACAATCAATGCGCAAATGCCGGAGCGTACTTTTGAGAATGTTACAAAGTATAAAGAACTATGCCGTACACATATATACAAGGATATGAAAGGTATGTATCGTGAGGCAGGTGGTTCATTGGTTTTTCCTTTTCTTGCTCCGGGAAGTAATCAGTACTTGGATATGTTGTGGGATTGGGATTCTTGGTTGAGCAATGTTGCACTTCGTCAAATCTTATTGGAAAATGGAACAGATAAGGATCGTCAGGAGGCTTTAAAATATGAACAGGGATGTGTACTCAACTCTTTGCACTATGGTGGTATGGATGGTTGGATTCCCATTTGGATAGAACGAAATGCTCCTAGCCGGGAAGAAATGCTAAAGACTCGTAATCCTTGGAAAAGTAATATGCATAAACCAACTCTGGCACAACATGCAGCCTTTATAGTTCGTAATATGAATGGTGATGCGGAGTGGTTGCGTGATAATTTCTATACATTACAGGCATTTGTGTGCAAGTATTTGAACTTCCATCGTCACAAAGCTACAGGGTTGTTTTATTGGGAAACTGATGAAGCGATAGGGGTGGACAATGATCCTAGTACTTTCTATCGTCCGCAGGGTAGTTCGGGCTCAATTTTTCTGAATGCTTTGATGTATAAGGAGCTGCAAGCAATGTCTTATTTGGCAAATTGTTTGAATTTGAATGATATTGCGGTTTCTTTTGAAAAAGAGGCGCTAGCTTTGAAAGCAAGGGTGCAGGAACATTGTTGGGATCCGCGTGATCGCTTTTATTATAGTGTTGATTTGAACTTACTTCCTGTAACTAAACCTGATATTAAAGTTTTGCAGCCGGGGCAACTCTTTTTGCATGTAGGACAACCACGTGATTATGATTGCTTGATTCAACGCCTTAGTGTTTGGAGTGGATTCATGGCTATGTGGGCGGAGATTGCTACTCAGGAGCAGGCTAAAGAAATAGTACGGATGCATTTTCACGATACTTGTTCGTTTAATGCTCCGGCAGGAATTCGTACTTTATCGCCTCTTGAAAAAATGTATAATGTACGTGCCAGTGGCAATCCGTCTTCTTGGCAAGGCCCTATATGGATTAATGTAAATTATCTGGTATTCCGTGGTTTGGTAAAATATGGTTTTACGGATGAAGCGCGGGAATTGGCAGAAAAGACCATTCTGCTTTTAGGTCGTGACTATGAACGCTTCGGAGCTTTACATGAATATTATTTGCCTGATAATGGAGAGCCGGTATTGAATAAGGGATTCCAAAATTGGAATTTATTGGTATTGAATATGGCTGCTTGGCTTGATGGTAAGCCGTTTGTTGCAGAATTTTAGAATGAATGTTTGTTATAAAAAGTGGCAGTTATAATAGGTCTTTTCCTAAAGATAGCTGCATTTGCTTATTTTGTATTCATCTTATGCAGTCAATGTACTAGGGCTATTAGAAAGATTATTGAAAATATAAATCATAAAAAAGGCTAATCATTTTCGATTGTTTATGTTTTACCTTAAATTTGCATTATAATTAATCCATTAGACCACAATATAATGTTAAATACAGTAGAAGAAGGTTTGGAAGAAATTCGCCAAGGCAAGGTATTAATCGTTGTTGACGACGAAGATCGTGAAAATGAAGGAGACTTTATCGTTTCAGGAGAAAAAATTACTCCTGAGATAGTAAATTTTATGATTACCCACGGTAGAGGGTTACTTTGTGTACCACTCCCACGCTCCCGTTGTGAAAAACTTTGTTTGGCTCCTATGGCTCAAGAGAATACTTCATTATTGGGTACGCCATTTACTATGTCTGTTGATTTGAGAGGATATGGGTGTACTACCGGTGTCTCTGCTTTCGACCGTTCATCTACTATAAAAGCTTTAGTATCAGGGAATATGCTTCCGTCCGAATTTGCTCGTCCCGGACATGTATTTCCTCTGTATGGTGCGGATAATGGTGTATTGGAACGTAATGGGCATACAGAAGCCTTGTTGGATATGACGAGAATGGCTGGTTTGACTGCCGGAGGTGCTCTTGTTGAAATATTGAATGAAGATGGAACTATGGCCCGCCTTCCCCAACTCTGTAAGATTGCTGATAGATTCGGTTTGAAAATCATTTCAATTAAGGATATTCAGGAATATCGTAAAAAACATAACCTCTAAATCTAAGATAATATGGCACTAAATCAAAGAAGAATAAAAATATTGCATATGATCCGTGAGGACGGACATGCTAAAGTACAAGATTTGAGTAGAATATTCAATGTGACTGATGTTACTATTCGTCAGGATTTGGAAGCATTGGAGCAGATGGGGTATGTTCAAAGAGAACATGGAGGTGCCTTTTTGAAAGGAGTAGGTTCTTTTGCTAAAACTGGACAATTGTTTAACCAGACTCATTTGGAAGAAAAGAAGGAGATTGCCCAAAAAGCTATTCAGTTTATTCAGGAAGGTGATAGTATTATACTTGATTCCGGTTCGACTACCACGGAAATAGCTAAACTTCTGATGAATTATAAGAATCTGACAGTTATTACTAATGCTCTGAATATTGCTTTGATATTAGGTGAAAACCATGGTATAAACTTGATTGTAACCGGAGGTGAATTTAAGGCTCCTACTCTTTCCCTGACAGGTAAAATGGCGGCTGATTCATTTAAAGATATACGCGCGAATAAGTTATTTCTTGCTACTGCCGGTATTTCTTCAGATATGAAATTAACTTATCCCAGTCTGAGTGATTTGGTGGTAAAGTCTGCGATGATAGAATCTGCGAGCAAAGTGTATTTGGTGGCTGATTGTTCTAAAATAGGGATTAGTGCCTTTGCCAGTTTAGGTTCTGTTTCTTTAGCGCATGCAATCATTACAGATAGTACGATAACAGAAGAGGATTTTGAAAAGCTAAAAGAACTAGATGTTGAAGTGATTTGATTCAAGCCTTAAAATAAGTAACCTCATATATTAGTGATTGAAGGAATTTTATGGTTCCTCAATCACTATTTTTTTATTTATCTTATTCCTTTTACTATCCATCTGCATCTTATTTTCTTTTGTGACCACTAACATGGGTACAAAACTAATTGTTGACTAGTCCTATTCCATAGAGATGCCTGTGCTCATATTTTGCGAATTCTTATTAATTATATGGAACTATAAGTTAATGTAATGCAAAAATATTTCCTTTTAGTTTCTTTTTCTTTGTTTTATTGCTTTTGTTTTCTTTTATTTGCGAAAGAAAAAGAAAATAAAGAAAGATAATATGGAGGTTAAAGAGTTAGAATTACAATCGGAAAAAAGTCGTATGCGTTTGATAGAAACCGTTTACAAAGCTAAAGCAGGGCACATTGGTGGTGATCTATCATGTCTTAATGTTCTGACAGCCCTTTATTTTGATATCATGCATGTTTGGCCGGATAAACCAAAAGAATCGAAAAGAGATCGTTTCGTTATGAGTAAGGGGCATTGTGTAGAGGCTTTATATGTGACTCTCGAAGCAAAAGGTTTTATTTCCCGTAAGATAACAGATACTTTGGGAGAGTTTGGGTCTATTTTATCAGGTCATCCCACAATTGAGGTTCCGGGTATTGAAGTAAACACTGGAGCATTGGGACACGGATTGTCTGTTGGAGTAGGTATGTCAATTGCTGCCAAAATGGATGCTGCTGATTACAAAACATTTGTATTAATGGGGGATGGTGAGCAAGGCGAAGGATCTATTTATGAGGCTGCCATGGCTGGTAACCAATATAAATTGGATAATTTAGTTGCTATTATAGACCGTAACCGCTTGCAAATCAGTGGTACTACAGAAGAGGTTATGTCATTGGAAAGTATTTGTGACCGATGGACAGCCTTTGGTTGGGATGTGATAGAAATGAATGGAGATGATATGGCAGATATAGTGAAAACTTTTAAATCTATTGATTATACTAATCAAAAGCCTCATCTGGTTATTTCTCATACTACAAAAGGGAAAGGTGTTTCTTATATGGAAGGAGTTGCTAAATGGCATCATGGAGTACCTACAGCCGAGCAATATGATGAAGCCATTCGTGAAATATCCGGAAGAATAGAAAAAATTGAAAAAGACTACAATGGCAAATAATATGATAGCATGCAGAAAGAGCTTTACGGACACATTACTGGAATTAGCTCGTTTAGATAAAGATATAGTGGCAGTAACAACAGATGCCAGAGGTTCTGTTACATTGGGTGATTTTGCAAAAGAATTGCCGGAACAGTTTGTGGAATGTGGAATTGCGGAGCAAGATGCTGTAGGCATCTCAGCAGGTTTGGCGCATAGTGGAAAGAAAGTCTTTGTATGTGGTCCGGCTTGTTTCTATGTTGCTCGCAGTTTGGAACAGGTAAAAGTGGATTTGGCTTATAGCCGGAATAATGTGAAGATATTAGGAGTTAGCGGTGGGGTTGCATACGGAGCATTGGGAGCAACTCATCATAGCTTGCATGATATTGCTGTTCTGAGAACCTTTCCCGGAATGAATATCATCCTTCCTTGCGATGCTCGTCAGACACGTAAATTAGTAAAACTTTTGGTGGATTACCCGGAACCTGTATATGTACGGGTAGGAAGGGCTGCCGTACCGGATGTTTATGATAATGAAAATTTTGAATTCACACTGGGAAAAGCAAATATGTTATTAGATGGAACGGACTTGACTATTATGGCAGCGGGCGAAACCGTTTATCATGCATATCAAGCTGGTTTGATGTTGCGGGAAAAAGGTATAAGTGTGCGGGTCTTGGATATGTCTTCTATCAAACCTGTTGATAAGGAAGCCATAAAGAAAGCCGCCAAAGAAACCGGGCGCATCATTACAGTAGAAGAACATAGCCAATTTGGCGGACTGGGTGGAATAGTGGTAGAAACACTGTCTGAAAATCCCGTTCCTGTTCGGATTATCGGAATACCGGATGAAGATGTTGTGCATGGAAAATCCGGTGAGATTTTTGCCCATTACGGTCTGGACAAAGAGGGTATCTGTAAAGCAGCTCTTGATTTTATACAAAAATAAAAACGCCATCTTAAATCTGATAGTATGATAAACAGAGTTATTGCAATAGACCAAAGTACTTCTGCAACAAAAGCAATGCTGTTCTCTGAAAAATGTGAATTGTTGCATAGAGTGAATGTAGAGCATCAGCAATACTATCCACAAATAGGGTGGGTAGAGCATGATGCGGAAGAAATCTATCAAAATACGATAGAAGCTATACGATGTTTGCTGAAAGAAGAAGATATAAATGCGGGAAGTGTTTCATATTCTCTTGCAATTACCAACCAACGTGAAACAGTAGTTGTATGGAATAAGCAAACCGGCAAACCGGTTTATCACGCAGTGGTGTGGCAATGCCAGCGAGGCGCGGCCATTTGTAAGGAATTGAAAGAGAAAGGTTACAGTCAATTGGTACAGGAAAGAAGCGGGTTATTAATTGACCCTTATTTTTCGGCTAGCGGTGCAAAATGGATACTTGATAATGTGCAAGGTGCCCGTGAATTGGCTGAGAAAGGTGATTTATTAATGGGGACGATTGACTCGTGGCTGATTTGGAAACTAACAGAAGGCAGAAATCATCTCACTGATTATACCAATGCATCACGCACTATGCTTTTCAATATTCATACATTGGATTGGGATGAAGAATTGTTGAACCTGTTTACCATTCCTCGCGCTATGCTACCAAAGGCTCTGCCTTGTGATTCTGTTTTCGGAGAAACAACAATAGAACATTTATTTGAATTTCCGATAGAAATTGCCGGTGTATTGGGTGATTCGCACGGAGCTTTAACCGGACAGATGTGTTTTGAGGTCGGTATGGGGAAAGTGACTTATGGAACGGGATCTTCTGTGATGGTTAATATTGGCGAAGCTGCGATTGCTGCTCCGGAAGGATTAGTTACTTCGGTAGGTTTTGCTGCTTTGGGAAAGGTTTATTATGCTTTTGAGGGAAATATTCATTGTACCGGAGCCACCCTCAAGTGGATAGTAGAAAAATTGGGATTTGTGGATTCATTCAATCAGATAGAGACATTGGCTACTTCGGTCAAAGACAATGATGGAGTTTATTTGGTTCCCGCTTTTACCGGTTTGGGAGCTCCCTGGTGGAAACCCGAAGCAAAAGCGGCTATTTGGGGAATGACATTAAATACAGGAAAAGCACATGTGTTGCGCGCCGGGTTGGAATCAATTGCTTATCAAGTGAAAGATCTGATGGCTATGATGACTACACAGGCTGGTATCCATTTGAAGGGGGTGCGGGTTGACGGAGGTCCCACTCGGAATCAATTCCTGATGCAATTTCAGGCTGATATGCTTCAAACGGTTATCAATCGTTCGGAAATAGAAGAAGCCTCAGCTTTGGGAGCCATTGTGATGAATGGATTTGCTCGTAAAAGATGGGCTACTTTTCAGGAAGCGTCTGCTATGCGTACAGTTGATAACTGTATTACTCCTTGTATGGAAAAAGAAGAAGTGGAATATCTAAATGACGGATGGCATAAAGCTGTTAAAAAGGTAATAGGATGAACTAACTGAAATATCGTAACTTTTAATACCATTAAAAATGAAAAACAAGAAGAAAATGTGTTTTGGTGTTATCATTGGAACACGCGCTTATTTTAACTCGGAATTGGCAAGAGACGTTCGTAAACAATTGTTAGAGACACTGACCAAAGAAGGCTATGACTATGTCATTCTTCCCGAGGATGCCACTCCTACAGGCAGTAGCAGTATCGAAACCCGTGAAGATGGCTTAAAATGCGCCAAATTGTTCCGTGAAAATCGTGATCGTATTGATGGAATTATTGTGTCTTTGCCCAACTTCGGCTTTGAAATCGGCATTATTAATGCTATCAGTGTAGCCGATCTGCATGTTCCTGTTCTGGTTCAGGCTTGTGATGACGAGAATGATAAAGTCGATTTGGATAGCCGCCGGGATGCATTCTGTGGAAAGATTTCCGTATGTAACAATTTGTATCAGTATGGCATTCCTTTCACAGATACTACGCTTCATACCTATTCTATTTATTCGGATTTGCTGGCTGCTGATATTAATAAGTTTGCTGCTATCTGTCGTGTTGTCAATGGGCTTAGTCATGCACGTATCGGTGCGATTGGAACTCGCCCGGCTGGTTTCCAGACAGTTCGTGCCAGTGAGAAATTGTTGCAGGCTTCAGGCATCACAGTGATTCCGGTTGACTTGTCTGAGATCTTGGCTGTAGCCCATAAGATTGAAGATGCGGATGAAGCACTACAAGCTAAATTGAAAGAGATCAGACAGTATGCTACTGTTCCAGAACAATATAGTGATAAACTGATGTTGCAAGCTAAGTTTGGTGTAGCTGTAGAAAGATGGATGGAAGCCAATGAGATAGATGCCGTAGCCATTCAGTGCTGGGATTCATTGGAACAAAACTATGGCTGTGCCGCCTGTGTGACCATGAGTATGTTGAGTGAAAAACTCATTCCTGCTGCTTGTGAAGTTGATATTGCCGGCGCCATATCCATGTATGCCTTGACTTTGGTTTCCGGTCGTCCGTCGGCGTTGCTTGACTGGAATAATAACTTTGCCGAAGACCGTAATAAGTGTGTATGTACACATTGTGGTAATTTCCCTAAATCATTTGTTATGAATGACTTGAAGTTGGGTACACTGGGCGTATTGGGCAGAACATTAGGTAAAGTGCATACTTTCGGCGCCGTATACGGTAAAGTAAAACAAGGAGATTTTACGTTCTTCCGCATCTCTACAGATGATACCAAGGGCTGCATCAAGTCTTACTTAGGTAAAGGTGACCTGACGGATGATCCATATGGAATGGATGGCTGTATAGCAGTAACTAAAGTAAATAATCTGCAACCGCTTATGAAATATATCTGCAAGAATGGATTTGAGCACCACGTGGCGATGTGCCGTGGCGATGTGAAAGACATTTTGGCAGAAGCTATTGAAACTTATCTAAACTGGAATATCTATATTCACGAATAATATCAATGAAATATGATATTAGTAGATAATTACTTTTTGGCAATCCTCTGCTGTGTTATTTGCTGCGCCTGCTGGGGTTCTTGGGCAAATACACAGAAGATGGTCGCCGCCAAGAAATGGAGCTTTGAACTGTTTTATTGGGATCTGACCGTTGGTTTGTTCCTTACAGCTCTATTGGGAGAGGTGACTTTGGGTAGTATGGGAAGTGAAGGCCGCACCTTTTTTCAGGATTTGGCAGTCATGGACTGGTCTAGCATTCAATATGCATTCTTGGGTGGTGTTGTGTGGAACTTCGGTAACATATTCCTAACCGCAGCTATTGCTGTAGCCGGAATGTCAGTAGGTTTTCCCATCGGTGGCGGATTGGCTTGGATTGGTGGTATTGTATTCAATTATTTGTTGATATCTCTTGCCGGTCAGACCTATCAGGGAAACCAAATCTTGTTATGGAGTGGGGTATTGGTCATTATTGTAGCCATTCTGATTTGTGGAAAAGCTTATGGAAAGTTATCTTCCGGTAAGGCTTCTACTCCCAAGAAGGGTATCTTACTGGCTATTATGGCAGGTATTGCTATCATGTTCTTTTACGGATTGGTAGTGAAATCTCTTGATCCTCAGTATGTGACCGGAGGAACCGGGACCTTGACTCCTTATACAGGCGTATTCTTCTTTGCGGTAGGTATATTGGTTAGCACACCTATATTCAATACTTTTGCCATGAAACATCCGGTAGAAGGAAAAGTTGTAACCATGAAAGATTACTTTGCCGGTGATGCAAAGACTCATCTCACAGGCATGTTGGGAGGTTTTATTTGGATGGGCGGTATGGTGATTAGTTTTATGGGAGCCGGAGCAGCTAATCCGGCTATATCTTATGCACTCAGCAATGCAGCGCCTGTTGTTGCTATGATATGGGGTGTATTTGTATGGAAGGAATTTAAAGATGCTCCTCAGGGCACCAATAAACTGATTGCGGCTATGTTTGCCTTGTTCATTATCGGATTAATAAGCATTACTTTGTCAAACTAAGATTTGAATGAAGAAAAACTATAAAATAGGGCTTGTGATGAAATCATTGCAAGCCGATTTTTTTAAAGTAATGAAAGAAGGGGCCGTCCGGTATGCCGCCTCTCTTCCATTTTTGGATTTGGTTTGTGTGGGAACAGCCACACAGACAGAGATTACGGAGCAGATTAATCTGGTAAATTCTTTGATTAATCAGCAAGTCGATGCCATTGTATTGGTGCCAATAGATTCTAAGGCATTAGTTCCGCCTGTAGTTGAGGCTGTCAGAAAAGGAATACCTGTAATTAATATTGATATCCGGTTGGATTCCGACCTGTTGAAGCAGGCTGGGGTAGAAGTTGCATTTGTGGGACCGGATAACTTTGCTGCCGCTTATGAGGTGGGTAAACTGCTGAGTGCACGGTTGCAACCCGAAGATGAAGTTGCTATTATTGAAGGATTGGCCGTAGCCGATAATGCGCAGCAACGTAAAAGTGGTTTTATAAAATCCATAGAAGAGAAACGATTAAGATTGATAGCATCGGAACCTGCTGACTGGGAAACGGCGAAAGCTATTAAAGTCTTTCAGAATTTATGGGTACAACATTCCGATTTGAAAGCTGTATATTGCAGCAATGATGCAATGGCATTGGGCGTTCTTCGGTTGATGCAGGAAAAAGATCAATATCTTCCGGTAGTGGGATTTGATAATGATGCTGTGATGAAAGATTTTCTCTCTACCGGAAGGTTGGTTGCGACGGCTGATATTTTCAGTTCACAGATGGCAGTTCGAGGCATCGAATTTGCGTTAAATGTATTGGAAGGAAAAATGGAGAATAGGGGAATCCACACTACTCCATATGCAATAGTAGAAAAGTAATAAGCTATGGTTTTCCTCCATGCCTGCTTCTTAATATTGCTGGTAATGAGCAATATTAAGAAGTATTCTTTTTACGAATGAAATATTTAATGTAATTTTGTGGCTCAAAATAAATTAAATAGAATCATTATGGCAGCAAAACCAGGTATTCCCAAAGGAACGAGAGATTTTTCGCCGGTAGAAATGGCGAAACGTAACTATATATTCAATACGATTCGTGACGTATTCCATCTTTTCGGTTATCAGCAAATTGAAACTCCTTCTATGGAGAACCTTTCCACATTGATGGGAAAGTATGGTGATGAAGGCGATAAACTGTTGTTCAAGATACAGAACTCCGGCGATTACTTCAACGGCATTACAGACGAAGAACTGTTGAGCCGCAATGCGGTGAAACTGGCAAGCAAGTTCTGTGAGAAAGGTTTGCGTTATGACCTAACTGTGCCGTTCGCCCGCTACGTGGTGATGCATCGCGATGAAATCAGTTTCCCTTTCAAGCGTTATCAAATTCAACCCGTATGGCGTGCAGACCGTCCCCAGAAAGGACGTTACCGCGAGTTTTATCAGTGTGATGCCGATGTGGTGGGCAGCAACTCACTGCTGAATGAAGTGGAATTGGTGCAGATGATTGACCGTGTATTCGGTAAGTTCGGTGTACGCGTCTCTATTAAAATCAATAATCGTAAGATCCTGACCGGTATTGCCGAAATCATCGGTGAAGCCGATAAGATAGTAGATATAACCGTCGCTATCGACAAACTGGATAAGATTGGCCTTGAGAATGTGAATGCAGAATTGGCATCAAAAGGCATTCCTCAGGAAGCAATAGACAAGTTGCAACCCATTATCTTGTTAAGCGGTAGCAATGAAGAAAAACTGGAAACATTGAAAACCGTCCTCTCTGCCAGTGAAACAGGTATGAAGGGATTGGAAGAAAGTGAATTTATCCTGAATGCCGTTGCTGCACTCGGCGTAAAGAGTGAAGTGGAACTGGACTTGACATTGGCTCGCGGCTTGAATTACTACACAGGAGCTATCTTTGAAGTAAAAGCATTGGATGTTCAGATTGGCAGCATCAGCGGTGGTGGCCGTTATGATAACTTGACCGGGGTATTTGGCATGGATGGTATGTCCGGCGTAGGTATCTCTTTCGGTGCCGACCGTATTTTTGATGTGCTGAACCAACTGGATTTGTATCCCAAGGAAGCTGTGAATGGAACGGAATTGCTGTTCGTGAACTTTGGTGATAAGGAGGCTGCTTATTGCTTGCCTATTCTGGCGAAGGTTCGTGAAGCCGGTGTTCGTGCCGAAATTTATCCGGATGCTGCAAAGATGAAGAAGCAGATGGGATATGCCAATGACAAGCAGATTCCTTTTGTAGCGATTGTGGGTGAGAATGAGATGAATGAAGGTAAGTTGACTTTGAAGAATATGACTACGGGTGAACAATCACTCGTTACTCCGGATGAGTTGCTGGAGGCTATGAAAGCATAGCTATCCTTATTATATATAAAGAAAAAGATCTCAAAAAGTAATTATAGCTCTCGTCCACCGTAGGGGCGGATTGAATCCGCCCGAATACACAACGTAAATCGTTTTCGGGCGGATTCAATCCGCCCCTACGGTGAACGAGAGATTTCTTATAGATGTCGTTCCGGATACAAATCCTCCCACCACTCCGGACTATCCTGCAACCAGCGTGCAAACCATGCCATGATGGTATTTTGCCATTGCACCCGTTTAGGATAATCGGCAATGAAATGATTTTCACCGTCTACCGTCACAAATTCCACTGTTTTGCCTAATATCTTTAAGGCATTGAATAACTGAATACTTTCACCGATAGGCACATTGGTATCTACCGTTCCGTGCAGCAACAACAATGGAGTATTGATCTTATCCGCATTGAACAAAGAACCTTGTTTAGTAAACAGTTCGGGATTCTTCCAAGGATAACTATCGGCAGCAGCTACAGAATTATAGCTATATCCCCAATATCCTTCTCCCCAGTAACTGGTCACATTACTGATACCGGCATGTGAAACGGCGGCGGCGAAAAGATCCGTCTGAGTTTGCAAATACTGAGTCATAAAGCCGCCATAAGAAGCACCCAGACAACCTATTTTCTTATCATTTACAAACGAGTGTTCTTTACAGAATTGCTTGGTTCCTTCAATAATATCATCAGCCGTTCTTTTTCCCCAGGCATTGACGTGGCGGGCAGAGAACTCCTGACCGTAACCAATCGTTCCGCTGGGATTGATAACATACACCACATAGTCTCGTGAGGCAAATAACTGGGCGCAATACGGATTACTGATGCCACGCTCTGTAGGAGTAGTACCCCCATAATAATATACGATAAGCGTATACTTCTTGTTCGGATCAAAATCGGGGGGCAGACACATGATGCCTTGTATTTCGGTTCCGTCCGAAGCCGTAAAGTTCCACGGTTCTGTGTTGCCCAGTTGTATTTCATCCAAAGTCTGTTTCAACGGGTCGGCAAGCAGGCGCGAAGTCTTTTTCTTCATATCATAAAGGTAAGCCACTCCGGCATTATGATTGCTCTGTCCTATGTAAGCAGCGATTTCCGGATTATTCTCTGATAGGGCAAAGGCACTGGTTACGTCCGTCTCCAGATTCAGCTTCTCGAATTGTTTCGTCTTGGGAGAGTAGCGGTAGATATTTCTGCAATCCTCATCATTGGTATTGAAATAGATGCAACCATCACCGCGATTCCATTGCAACGGAGATACGGTAGGATTGAAATCCTTAGTGATTGGTTCTATCTGGCGTGTACCCAAGTCCATAATAAAAGCCTGAGTGTCGAAATCATTAGCGATAGGCTGGTTGCCACAGTTCTTGCCAATACCGCCGAAGGCTTCGGGGCTTCCGGTGAGGAGCAACTTCTTTCCATCGGGGGAATAGCTGGCGCTACCCATAAAACGGTCATTGATAAACAGCGTGTCTATAGCCAATGTTTCCAGATTGACTTGATAGAGTGCACTCAACGAGAAAGGACGCTCAGTAATGTTTTCTTTGGAAGTGCTATATAGGATATACTTGCCATTCGGCGAAATATCATTAAGGTAAGTGCTATGATTGCCGAAAGTCAGCCGTTCGGACACTCCTGTTGCAGGATTGTACTTGGCAAGGAAACTGCGGCTGCGAGAACCCGGAATACGGTCTGCCGGACTGACGATACGTTTCAACGGGCCTTCCTCTTTGATACCTTCGTCCGACGGATAATAAATCAAGTAATCCTCATTGGGCGACCAGGTGAAACCTTCTTCGGGAATACCTTTCAAGATGGTTTCCTCTTTCAGTGTAGCCGGATCCAGCGTTACGACATCATTCCCTTCGGCTGCCTGCACGGTGTAGTATAGCTTGTTGCTTTTCGGCATCCAGCGCATACCATCCTTGGCATTTGCCAGAATGGCCTTTCCGGTTTTCAATTCGGACAAAGTGCAATAGATATAGGAACGTTTCAAAGAATGATTGTTCCAGTAACGGGTGAGCAGGTATTTCCCATCCGGCGAGATGGAAACTCCGATAACGCGATTTCCATATACGGTGTTTGGAAGGGCGAAACGCTTCTTCTGCTCGGGAGAGATATAGCAAGCTACTTCCTTGAACTTATCATCTTTAATAAATTCGCATTTCAGGGTTGGCAGGGCTTTATCATCTTCTTTGGACAATAACTTGATAGTGATTTCATAATCGGCTTCCGGTTCCAGACGCAAAGCAATTTCGCGCGTGGACGCTGTCGAAATGCTGTCCTCTGCACTCTCTTTTACCATTTTGGAAGTCCCGTTTACAAAAACTTCCCAACGGGCAGGAGAGGTAACTTTCAGTTTCCCTTTCAGAAAACGTGCCGCACGCAGCCGAGTGTTCAGCAGATAGAGTTGATTGTCTTTCTCGGCTTTACTCAGAGATAGTGTACCGGCAGTGTCTGTGCTTAGTATTTGTACCGGGGCATTGGATAAATCCAGTACTACCGGGGTCTGTAACAGGTTCTTGTCAGAGTACTTCTCGCCTTTCGGGCTGATGGTGTCGTTCATAATGGGCGTGCGCACAGTGATGGCATCACGCACTTTGTACTGCATCAGCTTTTCTTGAGCTTGGATGCTCAGGCTTGCCCCTATGGTCAGAAGGGCAAGGATGGTGGTTCTTTTTTTCATGGTATTCATTCTTGGTATTTTTGTTAGTAAACTATTTTATCTAATATGCCGTTCAGGTGGGCAATGGCTACTCCATAATTGGTCATGGGCACCTGTTGATGGCGGGCACGGTCAATGCGGCTTAATACATACTTGCGATTGAACATACAGGCACCGCAATGAATAATCAAATCATACGGTGTCAAGTCATTGGGGAAATCGGTTCCTGCCACGATGTCTATTTGTAGTTCTTCGCCTACTTTCTTGCGTAGCAGCCGGGGAAGTTTCACTCTTCCTATATCTTCCGATAGCGGTGCATGGGTGCAGGCTTCGGCTATCAGTACACGCGATTGCGGGGTAAGCCGGTCTATGGCTGAGGCTCCTTCTATATAATAAGGTATATCGCCTTTGTATCCTGCCATCAATACGGAGAAAGAGGTGAGCAGGCTTTCCGCAGATTTTTGTTGGTAGACGGTGTGGAATATTTGCGAGTCGGTAATGATCAGCCGGGGCGGACGGGCAAGTGCTTGCAAGGTTGCGGCCATTTGGTCGGTGGTGCAGCTCATTACCAGGCATTTCTTGTCCAGCAATTCACGCAAGGTTTGTACTTGGGGGAGGATTAACCGTCCTTTGGGCGCTTGTATGTCTTGGGGCATTACCAAGAGGACAAGGTCGCCTTCGCTCGCTAAATCTCCTGTGATGGTTTGTTGGTCGAAATCTTCGGGCAGCTTTTCCAAGATGGCTTGGTGGATTAGCTTGATTCCTTCTCCTGTTTTGGCGCTGACAATCAGTGGGCTTTGGGCACAATTCTCTTTTATGCGGGCGGCTATTGCCGGTGCATCTGTCTCCTGTATATCGGCTTTATTCAGAATCAGGATGATGGGGATATTCTTTTCTTTTAATTGTTTTATCCATTGTTTTTCGTCTTCGAAGTCACCGTCTTCGCATAGTAGTAGGGCGATGTCTGTCCGTTCTATGGCTTTCAGGGTGCGGGCGATGCGCAGTTCTCCCAGTTCGCCTTCGTCGTCAAATCCCGGGGTGTCGATAAAGACGCAAGGGCCGATGCCGTGTATTTCCATCGCTTTGCTCACGGGGTCGGTGGTTGTGCCGGGGATGTTCGATACAAGGGCGGTGTCTTGTCCCGTCAATGCATTGATTAAAGAGGATTTGCCGCTGTTGCGTCGCCCGAAGAGGGCGATGTGGAGGCGGTTGGCGTTTGGGGTGTTGTTTAAACTCATGGTTCTACTCTAAATAAAATATGATTCGGATAATGCGGTGTCTCAAAACTAAATTTGGCTATCCATTTGCTGTAGGGGCAGATTGAATCTGCCCGATAACAGTTGGCTTTGTGTATACGGGCGGATTCAATCCGCCCCTACAGTGGTGTGTTTATTAAAATCTAAAATCTCTTTTCCCTTCCGCAATCTCTTTCAGATTGCGCATTGCTATCTCCTTGATCTTCGGATTGGGAATATGCTCCAACTCTTTCTCTATCAACCGAATCCCTTTTTCACGTGTATCCGGTGAGGCATAATCTTCCAAATATTCCTTCAGCGTCATCAGCGCATTCGGCGCACAGCAATTTGCAATCTGTCCCGATTTTACCAATGACATAAACCGGTCTCCCGTGCGCCCTGCCCGATAACAAGCCGTACAGAAACTAGGAATATGTCCCAAATCGAGCAACCAATTCACCACCTCATCCAGTGTCCGTGTATCGCTCACATCAAACTGTGCCGAATTATCTTCCGGTGTTTCAGCCTCAGCATACCCGCCCACACTGGTACGTGAGCCGCCACTAATCTGAGAAATACCCAAATCCAACACCTTGCCGCGTGTAGCAGCCGATTCGCGTGTAGAAATAATCATCCCCGTATAAGGCACGGCAATGCGGATTACCGCCACAATGCGGCAAAATATCTCATCCGAAATAGCATCGGGAAAGTCCTGTGTAGATATATCATCCGCCGGACAAATGCGCGGAACACTAATGGTGTGCGGTCCCACTCCAAAGGTCGCCTCCAGATGTTCTGCATGCATCAGCAGCCCCACAAAGTCATAGCGGTAAGTATTCAGACCAAAAAGAACCCCCATACCCACATCATCTATCCCGCCTTCCATGGCGCGGTCCATTGCCTCAGTGTGATAAGCATACTTGCTTTTCGGTCCTGTAGGATGCAGGGCTTCATAATTCTCTTTATGATAAGTCTCCTGAAACAGGATATAAGTACCGATACCAGCTTCCTTCAACCGGCGATAATTCTCTACCGTGGTTGCAGCTATATTGACATTCACCCTTCGTATTTCCCCATTCTTATGCTTGATATTATAGATGGTATCAATGGATTCCAAAATATACTCGATGGGATTCCGCAACGGGTCCTCTCCGGCTTCCAGTGCCAGACGCTTGTGTCCCATATCCTGCAAGGCTATCACTTCGCGGCGAATCTCCTCCTGCGTCAGCTTTTTGCGGGCTATGGTCTTGTTCTTCAGATGGTAAGGGCAATACACGCATCCGTTTACACAATAATTGGAAAGATACAGCGGCGCAAACATCACGATGCGGTTGCCATAAAACTTCCGTTTTATTTCCTGTGCCAGCCGGAAGATCCGTTCTATCAAATCCGGTTGGTCACATTCCAGCAGCAAGGCTGCCTCCCGGTGGGTCAATCCCTTGCACAGGGCTGCTTTGTCAATCAGTGACTCTATAAGTTCACGATTACTTTTATGAGTGCGGGCATAATCCAGAGTATCCAGTATCTCCTGGTGATCAATGAATTCTTCCGCTATCTTTGAATCTGCTTTATACACGAGCTTTTTAGTGGTTAATGGTTAGTGATTAATAGTGGTTAGTGATTAATGATTAGTGGTTAATAACCAATGCGCCGGCAAAACACCCAGCATTGCATTAACCACTAATCATTAATCACTAACCACTAAAAAAGTCTCCTCTTTCTGTTGATACCCGGTAGCCGATTGTTTCCAATCGTTGCGCCAGGTTCCGTAGACCTTCGGCTGCTTCGGCGCCGAAAGCTGCTTTGTTGTCATACAAGGCATATTTTTCTCTTTGCTCTCTGGGTGAGAGGTTGGGCATTACTACATTTGCACCTGCCAGTATTCCCCGTTCCCGTCCGTCCGGCGCAAGGGTGGCCAGTGCGGTGGTGGAGGGGATGAGGGCTGACGGATGCATCAGCCGGAAAATAGATAATAACTTCAAAGTCATTTCCATGCTTCCGGCAGGTTCGGTGGCAAAGGGGGTATCATGGTGGGGGATGAAGGGGCCGATGCCGATCATCTCGGGTTGAAGTTGCTCTATGTAGAGCAAATCCTCTGCCAGGTGTGCTATGGTCTGTCCGGGTGTACCTACCATGATGCCTGTTCCGGTCTGATAACCTATTTCTTTCAGCCATTTCAGGCATTGTAGCCGATGGGAAAGTGACATATCTTCGGGATGCAACCGGCGATAATGTTCTGCGTTATGGGTTTCGTGGCGAAGCAGGTAGCGGTTGGCTCCTGCATGGAAAAAGCGCCGGTATGCTTCGCGTGATTTCTCTCCCAGTGACAGGGTGATGGCGCAATCGGGAAACTCCCGACGGATGGCGGCGACTGTCTGTTCTATCCACTCGTCTGTCATTGCCGGGTCTTCTCCGCCTTGCATCACGAAGGTGCGGAAGCCCAGTGCGTATCCTTCACGGCAACATTCCAGAATGGTTTCGCGGGTCAATGCGTATCGGGCAACTGATGGATTTCCTTTTCTTATTCCGCAGTAGTAGCAGTTGTTGCGGCATCGGTTTCCCACTTCGATAAGTCCGCGGATAAACACGGCGTTGCCGAATTGGGCAAGGGCGACTTCCTGTGCCTGGCTTTGCAGATAAGACAGGAAGTCGGCATCCCGACAGGCTAGGAGGGTGGTGTATTCCTCTCCCGTCAGCCGGTGGTTATGGCGGAGTTTATCAATCAGTTGCTTCACTTATTTTACTCTTTCTAAATGTCTTTGTTTATATCAGTAGAGTGTAACGATAACGTTGCCATCCACCGTAGGGGCGGATTGAATCCGCCCGGATACACAAAGCAAACTGTCATCGGGCAGATTCAATCTGCCCCTACGGTGGATGAAAGCGCAGATGCTCTTAATACGTCTTCTCCTGTTTCGCCAATTCCTGCACCAACTGGCGTTTCCCATTATTTCCGCTATGCGTGCTGGGTCCGGTGATACAACCTCCTTCACAAGCCATCACCTCGATGAACTGCCCCGGTGCTTTCCCCGATTTGGCGTAGGCGCGCAGCACCCCTATATTTTTCTTATTCAAATCCGAAACCTGAACAGCATTCACCTTGTCGGCCTCCATCTTCAGGAATGCCTTTACCGCCCCCATCACACCGCCTGCCTGTGCAAACCCGTGAGCTTCGCGTACCGAAGAAAACTCCATGACATAGGGCTGAACAATCTCCAGATTGATTTCGAATGCATCCATGATAGATGCAATCTCCTCAAAAGTCATCACAAAATCCACTGCCTCATCGCGCTGCGCCTCTTTGCGTTTTGCCACGCACGGACCTATGAATACCACCTTTGCATCGGGATATTTCTCCTTGGCAATGCGCGCCGCATAATACATGGGCGAACCGGTACTCGATACATATTTCTTCATATCGGGAATGTATTTATTCACCAGTTCTATGTAGGAGGGGCAGCAAGAAGTAGTCATAAACTTTTGTCCTTCTTCCATTTTCTCTATCAGTTCGTGCGCCTCGTGCTCTACGGTAGACATAGCGCCTTGCGCCACTTCTATCACATCCGTAAAACCGATCTGCCGGAATGCGCCATACACCTGTTCAATGGTGGTGCTGAACTGTCCCAGAATGGAAGGAGCCACAATAGCCACTACCTGTTCCCCTTTGCGAATGCGTTGCAACACATCAAATGACTGGGAAATATCGAAGATAGCGCCAAAGGGACAAGCGTTCATACACTTTCCGCAATAAATGCACTTGCTTTCGTCTATATGCTCAATTCCCATTTCATCTTTGCTGATCGCCTTTACTGGACAAGAATCCTCGCACGGCACGGGAATGTAAACAATGGCATGATAAGGGCAACTCTTGTGGCAAATGCCGCAACTGATGCAGGTATCATGGTCTATCCATGCTTTTCCGCTATCGGCATGCACATGTACAGCTCCTTTAGGGCAATTGTACTGGCAACTGCGGGCGGTACATCCGCGGCATAAATCCGTAATTTCATAGTTAATCTGTACGCAAGCTGAGCAAGCCTCGTCTATGACGCACATTATATTTTCTTTGGGCGTACCGTTCTCGGCGCGCTCCATGGCGCGGGCGGCATATTCGGACAAGGGGGTAAGTTCGTCTATCTCATCATCCATATCCATTCCCAGCAGGGGGAGAGATTTGTACTTCCACACGGCACGTTCCTTGTGCACGCAGCAACGTCCGGCGTGTTTGGAACGCCGGGGACTCAGTTCGATGGGGAGTCGGTCTATCTTATCTACCAGTTCTCCGTTTTTCCACAGTTTCACAAGCTCGGTTAACAGCCTGTGGCGGACAATCATTATATTGTTCGTAAAAGCCATATAGGTAAAGGGGTTAGTTAATTAGGTTTTGCAAAGATAGTGATAGTTTGTATGCTATGGAAATATTAAAAAAAGAAAAATCACATCTTTCCCTTTTTATTCTCATTGTTCTACTATAAATTCATTCAACCGGATAATGCATATGCTCTTATCATATGCTTTTTATCGAAAAAGCTTAATATCTTTCATAACTCCTTCATTCTCCTTCATCATATTCTTCAGTAAGGTCAATATCAATAGGTGATTGTTTATCTTCAATAGCAGTTTCGAGAATATTAAACGGACGAGACTCGAGTATTGCCTAGGGAACACTCTAGTTTCTGTAGTGTACTGAATAAGTTTACACTTCTTAAATCTAGAATTACGATGAAAGAATTAAAAAAGAAGTACACTCCTTACACGGAATTGGAACGAATGTCTTATATTCGTGAGTATTTATCTACTTCTGAGACCAAGCATCAGTTTGGCAAACGCACCGGCGTTTGCTCTAGACTCCTGAATCTTTGGCTTGAGAAGTATCAAATTAATGATAAAGTCATGAGTAGACAAGACCCTTCTTTAAGTAAAGGCTCCGATGATTCTCTTAGCGAACTTCAAAAAGAGCTGTCCGAATTGCGTGCCGAAAACCGCAAGCTTCACCGTGCGCTCCAAGAGGAGAGCCTGCGTCATGAGGCTTGTGAGGAACTTATTAATTTGGCGGAGTCGACCTATCATATCAAGGTACGAAAAAACTCCGATGCCAAGTAATCGACACCTTGTCACAGGGGAACTCAGCCAGACAGATGCGTGGCAGTTTACAGTTCCTCTGTGATTACTTCGGCATAACCAGACAAGGTTAAGCATGTCAACAGAAAAATAGACCTGGACATCTTGACATCGAGCATTGTGCTGTATTGTAATGAGTTACGTAAACTTATGCCCAAGGCTGGTATGCGCGAACTCTATGCATGCTGCCTTCGCAAGTTTGGTGCCAGGCTGGTTATCGGTAGGGATCAATGCTATCGTATTTTTCGCGCTAATGGTTTGTGCCAGCGCGCCAGGCGGATGAAGCCCAAAACGACCAATTCCAACCACAACTATTTCATCTATCCGGACCTGCTGAATGTTACTCCTAAATTTGTGGCTGCGACATTCGGCTCAATGGTGGTGGCGGACATAACCTATGTTGCAACCTGCGATGGTTGGGCTTATCTGTCACTTCTTACCGATGCTGCCAGTCGAGTTATAGTCGGATATGCCCTATACAAGACCCTCGGTACGGAAGGACCTGCCAAGGCCTTGGAGATGGCTATCGCTTTTTATGGCAAGTATGGTATTGATTTGAGTAACCTCATACACCATTCAGACCGGGGCGTGCAATACTGTTCAAATATGTACGTGGGCATGCTTAAAGGACTGAATATCAAGATCAGTATGACTCAATGTGGAGATCCGCTCCATAACGCGTTAGCTGAACGAATGAACAACACGATCAAAAATGGATGGCTTTTTGATTGTGAGCAGGACAGTTTTGAACAGTTGGGCAAACGAATCGATGCTGCCATACATGCCTACAATCATGTCAGACCGCACCAGGGGATACAAATGAGAACGCCGATGGAATACATCGAAAAATGCAGGGAGCAGGCTGTTAAAGGTTCGCTCGTCGGGACAGGTGCTCCCGCCCCTTGCCGCTAGGGCGATCCCCGAGCGATGATTTTTTGTAGACAAATCAAGTTTATTTCCTAATTGTCTTGCACCTATAAGGAAATATATATAGCTTTGCAAAAGCTTTCAAATGACAACTTATATAGGAAGAACAAGAGAATAAGTAAACTTATTTAGCTCGTAAAAGATATTGAGTAAACTAAATTAGGTATAACAAGCGAAGTTGTCAACTAAATCCAGAACATTACATTCATACTGTGACTACTCTAGTTTCATACTGTGGCTACTCGAGTTTCATACTGTGGCTACTCGAGTTTCATACTGTGGCTACTCGAGTTTCATACTGTGGCTACTCGAGTTTCATACTGTGATTACTCGAGTATCATACTGAGAACACTGAATTATTGACGTGCTGAAGATAATGGCGTGAACTCAAGACATATTGATATATCCTGGACGTGTCTTTGTATATTATATGGATACCAAATATGATAGACTAATCGAAATTCCCCTAAAAAAGCAGAGAATAGTGAAGTTTATCGGAACATTTCCGGGAAATTAATGTTATAGTTGTGCCAATTTGGCAGAGTGTCGCTGTCAATTTCTCCTTTCCGGTATTTTGGCACGCTTTTCGTAATTGGTTTTGCGTCCTTTATTCAACTTAAAGGGCAAGCAACCTATAATATTAAAGTATAACATATAAAAATGAAAGAAACTATGAACATTAAACCATTAGCAGACAGAGTACTGATTCTCCCTGCTCCTGCAGAAGAAAAGACAATCGGTGGTATCATTATTCCTGATACAGCAAAAGAAAAACCGTTGCAAGGTGAAGTTATCGCAGTAGGTAACGGAACTAAAGACGAAGAAATGGTGTTGAAGGTGGGCGACCAGGTATTGTATGGCAAATACTCAGGCACTGAACTGGAACATGAAGGTAAGAAATACCTTATTATGCGTCAAAGCGATGTTCTCGCTGTTTTGGGATAATTTCATATTAAATTAATAAACCATTAAATTGTAAATAGAATTATGGCTAAAGATATTTTGTTCAACATTGACGCCCGCGACGAATTGAAGAAGGGCGTAGACGAATTGGCTAACGCAGTGAAAGTAACTCTGGGCCCGAAAGGTCGTAACGTGATTATCGAAAAGAAATTCGGTGCTCCCCACATTACTAAAGATGGTGTAACTGTAGCTAAAGAAGTGGAATTGAGCGATCCGTTCCAGAACACAGGTGCACAGCTGGTAAAATCAGTTGCTTCCAAGACCGGTGACGATGCCGGCGACGGTACTACTACTGCTACCGTATTGGCTCAGTCTATCGTAGGTGTTGGATTGAAGAATGTTACTGCTGGCGCTAATCCGATGGATTTGAAACGCGGTATTGATAAAGCCGTTGCCAAAGTGGTTGAATCTATCAAATCTCAGGCTGAGATGGTAGGTGACAACTACGACAAGATAGAACAGGTGGCTGCTGTTTCTGCCAACAATGATCCTACTATCGGTAAGTTGATTGCAGATGCCATGCGTAAAGTTTCTAAAGATGGCGTTATCACTATAGAAGAAGCTAAAGGAACTGATACTACCATCGGTGTGGTAGAAGGTATGCAGTTTGATCGTGGTTACTTGTCAGCTTACTTTGTAACCGATACGGAAAAGATGGAATGCGTGATGGAACATCCGTACATCCTGATCTATGACAAGAAGATCTCTAACCTGAAAGATTTCTTGCCTATTTTGGAACCGGCTGTACAGAGCGGACGTCCTCTGTTGGTTATAGCAGAAGATGTGGATAGCGAAGCATTGACAACTTTGGTAGTAAACCGTCTGCGTTCTCAGTTGAAGATATGTGCAGTGAAAGCTCCCGGATTCGGCGACCGTCGCAAGGCTATGTTGGAAGACATCGCCGTATTGACCGGTGGTATCGTTATCAGCGAAGAAAAAGGTTTGAAGCTGGAACAGGCTACTCTGGAAATGCTGGGTACTTGCGACAAGGTAACTGTTTCTAAGGATAACACGACTATCGTAAACGGTGCCGGTGCAAAGGAAAACATTCAGGAACGTATCAACCAGATCAAAGCTGAAATAAAGAATACTACTTCAGACTATGATAAAGAAAAATTGCAGGAACGTTTGGCTAAGTTGTCAGGTGGTGTAGCTGTTCTTTACGTAGGTGCTGCTTCTGAGGTTGAAATGAAGGAAAAGAAAGACCGTGTAGACGATGCTTTGTGCGCAACCCGTGCAGCTATCGAAGAAGGTATCGTTCCGGGCGGTGGTGTAGCCTACATCCGTGCCATCGAGGCTTTGGAAGGCATGAAGGGTGAAAATGAGGACGAAACCACAGGTATCGAAATCATTAAGCGCGCTATCGAAGAACCGCTTCGTCAGATTGTGGTTAATGCCGGTAAGGAAGGTGCGGTAGTTGTTCAGAAGGTGCGCGAAGGTAAAGGTGACTATGGTTACAATGCCCGTACGGATGTTTACGAAAACTTGCATGCTGCCGGTGTGGTAGATCCTGCTAAGGTAACTCGTGTGGCTCTTGAAAATGCTGCTTCTATCGCAGGTATGTTCCTTACTACCGAGTGTGTGATTGTAGAAAAGAAAGAAGATAAACCAGAAATGCCGATGGGTGCTCCCGGAATGGGTGGCATGGGCGGTATGATGTAATCTTTAACCCATAAATGAAAGAGAGGCTCCCTGCTGACGGAATGTTGGCAGGGAGTTTTTTTGTTCACACATCTCATTGACGTTTACCGTAGGGGCGGATTGAATCCGCCCGAATACACAAAGTAAACTGTTATCGGGCAGATTCAATCTGCCCCTACAGCTGATGCACCCAAGCAAAAAGCCGCTTCTGAATATTCAGAAACGGCTTTCTCTCTTTTCTTGAGCCTCTTGTCGGATTCGAACCAACGACCCCGAGATTACAAATCACGTGCTCTGGCCAACTGAGCTAAAGAGGCATTGCTTTTTTTGTTTAGCGGGTGCAAAGGTAGGCATTTCCTTTAAACTTGCAAATATTTCGCAGGAAAAAAGATATAGAAATTACCAAATGGTAACTTTTACCCCGAAATAACCCTCTACCTTTGCACCCGGAAAACAAAAAAAAGAGAAAGTAATGAAGGATAGTATTGATTTTGGTAGCATGGAAATTCCGAAACTGTTTCGGAAATTGCTGATACCTACTGTGCTGGGGATGGTCTTTTCGGCTGCGTTTGTGATAACAGACGGAATTTTTGTAGGTAAAGGAATTGGGAGTGACGCTCTTGCAGCGGTGAATATCACGGCTCCCTTATTTTTGATAAGTACGGGCATCGGACTCATGTTTGGTGTCGGTGCATCGGTGGTGGCATCCATCCACCTGTCGCAAGGGAAGGTTAAGGCAGCTTGCATTAATGTGACGCAGGCTGTGGTGGTTTCTTCTTTGTTCTTGGCATTGCTGTGGGGAGTGGTTTGCCTGTTTGCTCCGCAGGTAGCGGTGTGGCTGGGCAGTTCGGAACGGTTGTTGCCGTTGGCGGTAGAATATATGTATTGGTTTTTGCCTTTCCTGGTGTTCAGTGCATTGCTCAGTTCGGGCATGTTCTTTGTGCGGTTGGATGGTTCGCCCAATTATGCCATGTGGTGCAATGCCATTCCGGCGGTGGTGAATATTGTGCTCGATTATGTGTTTATCTTCATATTTAAATGGGGCATGATGGGTGCAGCGCTTGCCACCAGTCTGGGCTATATATTGGGTGCCGGAATGATTCTTGTTTATCTGGGTCGGAAGAAGAATGTCATTCATTTCTGCCGGGTAAAGCTCAGTAAGAAGAGTATGCAACTCACTTGGCGCAATGTGAAATATATGTGCAAACTGGGTTCCTCCACTTTTCTGTGCGAGGCGGCGATTGCCAGTATGATGTTTGCCGGCAACTATGTTTTTATTTTCTATCTGGGCGAAGATGGAGTGGCGGCTTTCAGCATTGCCTGCTATTTCTTTCCTATCATTTTTATGGTATATAATGCGATAGGGCAATCGGCACAACCCATTCTGAGCTATAATTTCGGGGCGGGAGATGCAGTGCGTGTGCGCTCCACCCTTCGTTTGGCATTGAAGACGGCGGTGAGTTGCGGTCTGGTGTTCTTTGCCTTGACGGCGGTATTCAACCATCAGATTGTAGGAATGTTTATTGACCGTTCTTATCCGGCTTATGATATTGCGGTGGCGGGGTTACCCTTGTTTGCATCGGGGTTTATCTTCTTTGCAGTCAATATTGTTTCTATCGGATATTTTCAGAGTGTGGAACGGGCGCGTCCCGCCACGATGGTTACTGTGTTGCGCGGGTTCGTTTTCATGGTGGTTTGCCTTTTTGGGTTGCCGTTGTTGCTGGATGTGCCCGGCATTTGGTTGGCTGTTCCGTTGGCAGAGGTGCTTACTTTTTTAGTGATTGCAGCAATTTATTATCGCAAACGTCAGTTGGTTCACGGATGATTTCTTACCTTTGCGGTAATAAAATTAGGTGGACCATATGGATACGTTTGTACAGAAGTTTTGTGAAAAATACAGTTTGCCCGTAGCACTTAGTTTGCAGTTGTTGGAGCAAATGGAGAAGTTTACCTTCCGCAAAGGAGATTTCCTGGTGCAGGAAGGGGAACGGAACTCAAACTTCTATATTATAAGTAAAGGAATCTGGCGGGGACATTACCTGAATGATGGGGTGGATGTCTCCGTTTGGTTTGCTTCCGAGGGAGAGGCGATGTTTTCTTCCTGGGGATACATTGAGTCTACACCTTCGTTGGTCTCCATTGAGGCAATGTGTGATAGCGAACTTTATGGCATTTCGAAATCGAAGTTAGAGGCCTTTTATGCATCGTCTACCGAGTTGGCAAACTTTGGGAGAAGGCTTTTTGAACAACAATTCCTCAGTCTTGAAAACTGGATTATCAGCGGTGGAAGCCCTCGTGCCAAAGAGCGTTATCTCACTTTGTTGGACGAAAATCCGGAGTTGTTGCAATATGTGCCTTTAAAGCATATTGCCTCTTATCTATGGATCACTCCGCAGTCATTAAGCCGTATCCGTGCGGAACTCAGCCGGAAACCGAAAAAATAAACTTTATATCTGAATTATGGAACTACACAAGTTTGAACGCCAGCTCCGGCTGATGATGTTACTGACACAGAATCGTAAATACACATTGGAGGAACTGGGCCAACGCCTGGATATGAGTTCGCGTAATGTTTACCGCTATATTGAGGCTTTCAAGATGGCAGGATTCATTGTGCGGAAAACCGGCAGTTATTATTCTCTGGACAAGGCTTCTCCTTATTTCAAAGATATTTCCAGCCTGGTACATTTCACGGAGGAAGAAGCATACATCCTGAAACGCGCCATCGAGAGTGTGGACGGAAATACTTCCTTGAAGCAGAATTTGAAAGAGAAACTATATAAGGTATATGATTATGAAATTCTGTCGGAGATTGTAGTCCGCAGTGGCATTGCCGATAATGTGCACAATCTGTATGAAGCCATCAAGCAGAAGAAACAAGTGGCTTTCCATCAATATAAGTCGTCCAACAGCCATGCCGTGACCGACAGGGTAGTGGAGCCGTTTGCTTTTACTGCCAATAATAATGAGATATGGTGTTATGAACCCGGCAGTGGCAAGAATAAATTGTTCAAAGTATCACGCATCACCTCCGTAGAAGTGCTGGATGCGGAATGGGAGGATGAGCCGTCGCATAAGGAAGGTTTTATAGATGTGTTCCACATCAGCAGTGAACTGCGCCTGCCTGTAACTCTGCGTCTAGGGATGACGGCTGCCAATTTGTTGGTTGAGGAATTTCCGTTGGCAGAGAAATATATGGAGAAGGAAGATGAAACCCATTGGATTTTCAAGACGGAAGTTTGCAGATATGAGGGCATCGGCCGTTTCGTCTTGGGCTTGTTTGAGGATATAGAAATCATTGATTCTCCCGAATTCAGCCAATATATAATCGAAAAGGCGAAAAAAATAAGCGATAAAATACAAAATTGACGTATTCTGTCAAAACGGGACTGTTTCTTTGTGGCATCATAATAAACAAAGAACAGTCATGAAAAAAGAATTATCACTCCGTTTATCCCTGATGGGACGCGTTAAACTTTATGTAGCCGATTGGGCAGACGCTTATGCTAATTTGTTTTCACTCTTTCTGGGTGAGAAAGTAAGTACCGGACATGTGATGCGCATCACCCACGCCGTGCTGGCATTCACTGTGCTGGTGTTTTCGTATGGCAATGCTTTGGTGTCTTTGCTTTTTCTGGTATGGTTTGTTCTTACTTTACTGGATTGCAAAAGGGCGGGAATAAAATAAACGAAGTGTCGGTTGAAATTGGAATGATTGTTTGCATATCATTAAAAAAATGCCGAATATTGTACCCAAACACAATAATTAAGAAAAAAAGATACCATGACAAAAGAGAAAATGCTGGAACTCTGGCGTAAAGAGTTTGAAGAAGGATATAATCGTATGAATTTCCCTCCACAGGTTTATGAATACTTAGATGAAAAAATAGATTACCCGTCAGAAGTGGACAAGATAGGCAGAAAAAGCTATGCTTCCTATGAAGACTGGATGCTGAAAGAATTGGACGGAGAGAATGCCGAAATGGCGCGGCGTATGTTGATGATCGTTTCCAAAGTGAAGTACGGAGGCATGGTTGGCGGCACTTATAGCATTGTTCGGGATACGGAAATATGCCTGCGCATTGGCTATGATTTTGATGCTATTCTGAAGCAAGGGATTTTGCGTTATGGCACTAATCTGGATGCCGTCTCCATTTATAAGGTAGCGGAATTGTTGCTCAATGCTTACCCTGCGGAATCGGAAGCTTTTGCCAATTTGTTATTGACGGATAAGCTGGATGCTTGGAAGAAACAGAATGCGGATTTTGCATTGGCTATGTATCTGGCTGTTCATTTATTGAAAAAGGATGCAGCAAAATATCATCCTTACTTGCCGGCATTGGTTACTGCGGTTTCCAAAGGAGGTGACTATGTATTGGGTATGTTATATTACGGATATTCTTTATCTCCGGAACTCAAAGAATCATTGCTAAGTAAAATCACCACAAATACTTCTGCCATCCGCACCCTTTATGTCTCTTTTATGAACTATTCGGATATGCAGCCTTTGCTTCAGGAAATAGGCGCTCCCCTTTGGCCTTATTATTATATTGTAGCCAATGAAGTAAATACCAAACTGGATAGGAGCGCCACACTTCATGAATTATACAAAGAAAACAAAGAAGTCTTTTTGGATACTTATGCCCGCATGATGAGCAGTACCGCTTCCCAAGATGCCATTTATGGACTGTATATGCTGGCTATCCTGTTGAAGAACGGAGAAGGAGAAGCTTTGTTGGAGCGTGCCGACCGTACCATTATCCATGCCATGATACGTTTGCTTAACGAATACAATCGTCAGAATCGTCAAGGCAATGGAGGAAACGGGCCTACTGAATTACAAATGATGAACAAATCAAACACGACGGAAGAATGGAAAAAATGGTTAGGAATGATGAGCTATTTTGGATGGGGAAATGCTAAATTAATCATAGCGGCTTTAGGAGTGCTATATGAATATTCGTCACTGGCAAGAGGTTTTGTCGATAAGCTGATGTTGGAGGTAAAGGGGAGTGATTGCCAGAATAATGTTTCTTTGGCTATCGGCTATATATTGGCTGCGCGAAAGAAGTGGCTGGGTAAGTCACCGCGTGAGAGTTTGCAAATGCTGCTGGATGCGGATAATGAATTTACCATATTCCAAGCTTTTAAGGCTTATAGCTTCAATTCTTCTGCTATGGCAGATGCATTATCCAAAGAAGACGTGGAACAGCATAAACAGGAAGCATTGGAATTGCTCACCAATGGCAATTTGAGCATTGAGGAAACCATTGAATGGCTACAGTTTATATATGTGACTTGCCGTTTCGAGGATTATCTGCCGTTGATTGCTTTGCTGTCCAATAAATCAAAAACTCTCCGTAAACAGGCTGAAACAATAATTGGTGATAAGGAAGCGGAAGTGCGCCCCTTGCTGGAAAGTCAACTCGGCAAGTTGAAAGGAGATGCATTGGCTATTGCCAAACGCCTGATAAAGCGTTGGGACAATGAACGTAAATTTGGTGACGGTTTTGTTTTCACCAATGCGGCTGTCATTGAATATTGTACCGATAATTATGACAAAGGCAACCAGAAATTCATTTCCTGGATTCCCGAAGATATGTTCCTTGATATTCGTTTTGCCGATCTGGCAGAGAAAGCTCCGGCTATTGTCCTTCAGTATATGCTTTCCGAATACTTGAGCCTGGAAGAACCTTATAAAATCAAGGCTTGCGACAAGATAGCGGAAATGTTGCATCCGCAGGATTTGCAGGCGGCACTGGAAAATATCTACCAGTATTGGAAAGACAATGGTGCGGAAGCCAAGAAGAAAATGATTATGATTCCTTACTGTATCTATGCTTCCGACACTCAGATTCTTCGCCTTAAAACACAATTAAAAGACTGGGCGGAAGCTGCCCGTGGCGCCATTGCCGCCTTTGTGGTAAATGCTATCGCCATGAACGGGGGCAATCTGGCCTTGATGATGATAGACAGCATGGCCGTCAAATTCCCCAATAATCAAGTGAAGAATGCATCCAAAGCCGCCTTTGCCTTTGCAGCCAAGGCACTGGAAATTCCCGAGGACGAACTTTCGGACAAGATTGTCCCCACTTTGGGCTTTTCTAAGGAAGGTGAAAAGATACTGGATTACGGCCCGCGTAACTTTACCATTACCCTGATGCCGGATTTCTCATTGTCCATATTTGATAATGACAAGCAGAAAGCCATAAAATCCATGCCTGCCCCGGGAGCGAATGACGATGCAGTGAAAGCCACTGCTGCCAAGAAAGAATTCTCGGAATTGAAGAAACAGATAAAAGCCACAGTGCAGTCACAGACAGCCCGTCTGGAAAAAGTGTTGATGAACGGACGTAGCTGGAATGTGAAAGCGTGGAGCGATCTGTTTGTAGAGAATCCCATTATGCACTCTTTTGCTATGGGACTGATTTGGGGCGTGTATGAAAACAAACAGCTCACAGCTACCTTCCGCTACATGGAAGACGGCACTTTTAATACCGTAGACGAGGAAGAATACACTTTGCCCGAAAATGCAACAATAACTTTGGTGCACCCTGCCGAATTGTCCGAAGAAACATTAGCACAGTGGAAGGAACAATTGGACGATTACGAAGTCGTTCAGCCTTTGCCACAGTTGACGGCTCCGGTAGTAACTTTAGAAGAAAAAGATTTATCGGGAAAGAAGATTGTGCGTTATGCGGGAACCGTGGTGCAGTCCGGCAAGATTGCGGGTATAGCCAAGAAATATAATATGGTTCGTGGTGAGGTTATGGACGGCGGAAGTTACATTTGCTTCCATTGGGTGGATAAATACCTCAATGTGGCTGTCCAGCTCAATTTTGAATATATGTATATGGGACAGGAGTATAATGACAATGTGACTTTGGGTGATGTAGTCCTCTATCGTTTGGATGAAGACCAGTTGACGGACGATGAACCTAAAAACAATATGCTTGTAGCTGCCGATACCCTTCCTGCCCGTTTTATAAGTAGTGTAATCGGCGTATTTGATCTTTTGAAAAGTGAATAACCTGTTATGAACGAAAAAATACAGAAACCTTTAATGGAGATGCGGTATGCCGAAGAACTTGCCGCACTCCGTTCACAAGATACGGGAGCCAAGCCTGCCAACTGGCTGCTCTCCCCACGGGCTGTCCGTGCTTTTATCCTCGGTCAGAAAGAACCGATAGCCTATAACGGCAAGTCAGTAACCATTACACCCAAGTTCTTAGGAGATGATGCTTTGGTGGAACGCTCCATCATCACCCTTGCCGGAAATCGCGGGTTGATGCTGGTAGGAGAGCCGGGCACTGCCAAGACAATGCTCAGTGAATTGCTTTCGGCGGCCATTAGTGGCATCAGTACCAATACTGTGCAGGGCACGGCAGGAACAAGCGAGGACAATATAAAGTATTCATGGAATTATGCTCTACTGCTTGCCAAAGGCCCGGTAAAGGAGGCTTTGGTGCCTTCGCCGGTTTATATCGGCATGCAGAAAGGCATCATTACCCGTTTCGAAGAAATCACCCGCTGTCCCCTCGAAATTCAGGATAGCCTTATCAGTATCATGAGCGACCGTGTACTCAACATCCCCGAACTGGGAGAAGAAGGATTCCTTTTTGCTTCCTCGGGATTCAATGTGATAGCTACTGCCAATACCCGTGACAAGGGAATCAATGAAATGAGTAGCGCCTTGAAGCGCCGTTTCAATTTTGAAACCGTGGAACCCATCCGCAGTGTGGCTTTGGAAAGTAAAATTATTACCGACCAGTGCCAGGGTATGTTTGCTGCCAACGGACTGGATGTACCCATTCAGGAAGAAGTAGTGGATATATTGGCTTCCACTTTTAATGAATTGCGCAACGGAACCTCTTTTGAGAAAGCCAAGATACAGAAACTCTCAGGTGTGATGAGTACGGCAGAAGCTGTATCCGTTTACTATCAATCGGCACTCGATGCCTATTATTATGGAGACGGGAATGTCAGTATGCGTTCCTTGGTGCAAAACTTGATGGGGGCCGTGATGAAAGAGAACAAAGATGATTTGCCTAAACTGAAAGAGTACTTTAACGGTGTTATCCGGTTAAAGGCCGAAAGAAGCGGGGGAAAATGGAAGGAATATTACGAGAGCCGGACTTGGCTGAAATAGAACGGTTGTTTGTCCGTAGCTTCGACTTCGCCGGGCAGGTGGTGTATTATCCCGTGCGTCACCATTCTCCGGCATGTGCGCTACACTTGCAACGCACCATTGAGCAATACAGACCGGATCTTATCCTTATAGAAGGTCCGGCAGACTCCATGCAACTGCTTCCTTATATTGCCGATGCCGCTTCCGAGCCTCCTTTCTGCATTTATTACAGTTATGACGATAAGGAAGGAAAGGTGAGCGATGAAAAAGAAAAATATCGTGCTTATTATCCTTTTTTGTCTTATTCTCCGGAACTGATAGCCATTCGTGAAGCGAACCGACTCGGTATTCCCGTACAATTTATTGATCTTCCTTATGCGCTGCGCCTGATCAATAAAGTGGAGGCTGAACCCGCTGAGTTTCAGTTCTTCTATAATGAAGATAAAGAATATGAAGTAAACAGTTATACGTCCATGCTGGCACAGCGTAGCGGTTGCCGTAATTTCGCCGAGTTTTGGGAAAGCCATTTTGAACTGGGAGCTATGGAAACAGATACCCGTTCTTTTGTAAAGAATGTCTTTCACTTGGGTTACTTTATGCGTTTGGCGACACCCGAAACAGCTTTTTCTTTGAAAGAAGATCGTCAGCGTGAAAGCTATATGGCAGCAGAGATTCGGAAACATCTGCCATCCGGTCAACGGATATTGGTTGTGACAGGCGCTTTCCATGTGGCAGGTTTGATGGATGCTTTGCACAAGGATGAAAAACAGTCACTGACTATGTATGCCAAAGACTCGGTCGCTTCTTATCTGATGCCTTATACTTTTAAGGAGGCCGACAGTAAGAGTGGCTATGCGGCCGGTATGCCGTTTCCGGCTTTTTATCAGGCAGTATGGGAGAAAATTCAGAAGAACAAACCGGATGTCTTTAGTGCTACTATTCTGGAATACATTATTAAAACAGCTCATTTTGCACGAAAGACACAGACTGTTTCTTTGCCCGATGAAATCAACGCTCTGAATATGGCACGCTCCCTGGCTGCGTTGAGGGGGAAGAAAACAACCGGCGTTTATGAACTGCTGGATGGAGTAAGGAGTACATTTATTAAGGGCGATGTGCATGCCACCTCTACTTTTGAGATTGACTTTCTGCTGCGGTTATTATCCGGTATGGGGGCGGGCAGGATTGTAGCCAATGAATGTATCCCTCCGGTGGTGAAAGAGTTTCGTGCTTTATGCTCGCAGTTCCGCATTAAGACTTCTACGGTAGAGCGTCAGGAGATCACTTTGGATATAATCAAGAATCCTGCCCATTACCAGAAAAGCCGTTTCCTGCACCAGTTGCTTTTTCTTGAAACAGGTTTCTCTACTCTGCAATCGGGACCGGACTATGTGAACCAGCGTAACCGGAACCTGGTGCGCGAAAGCTGGATATGCCGGTATAATACTCAAGTGGAAACACGCTTGATAGACTTGTCTGTTTATGGCAGCACCTTGTCCCAGGTATGCGCTTCATTGATAGAGAAGAATTTTAAAGACAGCATGACTGCCGAGGAATTGGGGAAGCTCCTTCTTTCTGTGCAGGTAATGGGCGTGGAAGGCTTTTACCAGCAATATGAAGAATCCATCAGGCAGGTAATAGCGTATGAAAAGAATTTTGTGAATCTCTGCAAGTTGCTGGGCAGCTTGCGCTATCTGGCTCATATGCAACGGTTGATGGATGGCGAAGTAAACCCTATTATTCCCGAACTGGGCAAAAAAGTATTTAGTGAAGCGGTTTATCTTATTCCTTTGGTAAAACAGGCTACCGAAGACGAAGAACAGGGCATATGCGAACAAATGCGGAACTTGTATCATTTCTCTTTGGAAGAAGATGCCTGGCTGGATGTGGAGACCTTTACTTTTGCAGTGGCGGAGGTGCTGAAAGATACATTCTGCAATAGCCGTTTTTACGGGCTTTGTCTGGCTGTCTACTATAAGGAAGGACGCATAGAGCAGCAGGCTTTTTGTAACCAGATTGCCGCTTATCTGGAGAGCAGTATTGCACATCCCGAACAGGCTGCTTCCTTTATTTGCGGGCTTTTCCTGGTAGCGCGCGATGTTCTTTTTATGGACAGCCGCATTTTGGAGGCGATGGATCGTGTGATAGGCAATGCGGATAATGAAGTTTTCCTTTCGATATTACCCAATTTGCGTTATGCCTTTACCAGCTTCCTGCCTATGGAACTGAATCGCTTGGGGCGTATTATAGCCGAAAATCATCAGATAGCGGAATCCCGTCTTTCGGGCAGCATAACCGTTTCACAAGCAGAAGTGACCGAGGCTATGCAACTGGATAACCGGGCAGCCGAGGCTCTTAAAGTATGGAGGATATGATATGGATGAACAACAATTAGTAAACCGCTGGCGGTTGATATTAGGTGATTTTGCTGAAAGCAGTCTGCCTTTGAATCCGGAAGACAGGGATTTGGACGGAGCTCTTTATTTCCTTTACAACAGGGAATATGGCGATGAACAAGGAATGCGCGAGGATAACCCTTCCCGGGCAGGTCGTGGCGGTTCCATGCTGACTGTACCCGGTTGGTTGAAGCAAGTGAAACGCCTTTTCCCTCAGAAAACGGTAGAGATTATGCAAAAGCAGGCATTGGATAAATATAATCTGACCCAATTATTGACGGATGAATCCGTTCTCCGTCAGTTGGAACCTAATGTTGGTTTGCTCAAAAATATACTGGCTTTCCGTAATATGATGCCGGCAAATGTACAAAAGTTGGCTTATACCATTGTGGAGCAGGTGGTCAAAGACTTGCAGAAGCAGTTGGAAATAAAAGTGAAGCGTACTTTCTATGGCCGTAAACTTCCCATGTCCAATTCTACCTATCGCATCTTCCGTAACTTCGACTTTAAGCAGACTATTCATAAGAATCTGAAGAACTATAATCCGGAATATGGCACAGTCATCCCTGACCGTTTATATTTCAATCAGAATATCCGCCGATATAATCCCTGGCACATCGTTATTCTGGTGGATGAAAGCGGAAGTATGGTAGATTCGGTTATTTATACGGCGGTAATGGCATCTATTTTTGTCCGAATGCCCTTTTTATCCGTAAAGTTAGCTATCTTTGATACTTCGATAGTCGATTTGAGTGACCATATTGACGATCCGGTAGGTACGCTGATGAAAGTACAGTTGGGCGGGGGAACCGATATTCACGGTGCTTTGGAATATGGCAAGAAATTGATTACTGCTCCGCAAAAGACGATTGTCGTCCTGGTGAGTGATTTATATGATGGAAATAATTATAACTATATGTTTCGTTCATGTCGGGATATTATTGAGGCAGGCAGCCGCTTGTTTGTGTTGCCCGCTTTGGATTATTCCAGTACCCCTTGCTATGACAAGCGCGCAGCCCGTCAGATAGCCAATATGGGTGCGGACGTAGCAGCAATAACTCCGGAGGAATTGGCCGAATGGATTGGAAAGATCATATCATAGCAGAACAGCCGTGCCCGGAGCAGGCAAAGGCTTTTGTTCCTTATGCTGACGAGTCCTTCTTGGTAACTTTGGCAAATAAGGGACTATACAAACGTGCCTTGAAAGATTTGGAAACAACCGGGCGCATAGAACTGAGTATGGCGGGCGATGGACTGCAAGTCATACTGGATGATGTCACCGTTACATTATATCCTAATGTAGCGCAGAGCACTTGTAGCTGTCCCTCTAAGACAGTATGCAAGCACATCCTGATGGGTATTCTGTCCGTTTCCGCCTACGCCACCTCCCCGGCAGTGCCCCCTTCATCGGATTCCCAGCCCTCGGCATCCACTGCAGGGGCGGAAAATCTTCCGTCAGAACCTTGGGAAGAACTCAAAAACATAGATATAGCCCTCCTCCGCAAACAAGCCGGAAAGAAACTGTTCGAAGACACCCTCCGCCTCATCCAAGATGGGTGGACTGCCGATTTAACAGAAGGCGATATGTTGGAAGCCACTTTGAACACTGAGAATATCTCCGTTTACTTTCCCCGTCAAAACAGCTTGGAAGGCTCTATCTGTAAATGCGGATCTACAGGTTTGTGCAAACATAAACTAATAGCCATTCTATCTTATCTCAGCCGGCAGAAAGGAGAAATATCTCCTTTGGAAGACGGTAACTCTTTTTCTTTGCTTACTGATGAGACACTATCCATATTGGAATCGGCCGATAAATTTATCCTTCGTATATTAGATAAGGGAATGATCAGTTGTGGAGAGAATGAAGTAGAGGCCGCCATTCAGTTTTCCATTCGCATGGAGACTTGCGGCATTGGCAATCTTGCCCGCCTTTTCCGTTCCCTTTCCACCGATTTGGAAAATATGCTGGGCAAGCATGTCGGTTTCAGCCAAATCATAGCTTTCTCCACCCTGTCGCGTTTGCATAATACGATGCGCCTCATTCTGGATAACCGTCAGGATAACAATCTCCTGTCCCAATTGATAGAAAGTGCCCGTTCCGATTATTATACTACACCGATAGGCCATTTCACGGCACTGGGTGCCTGTCCCTGGCAGACCCGCTCCGGCTATTTCGGCATTACAGCCTATTTCTTCTATCAGGAGAAACAGGCCATTTGTACCTACACCGTCAGTATGGCAGATTATTATGAACAGACGGAAACCCTGGCAAATATGGAAAATCTGTCCCGGCAATACCAAAAGACTGAGCATTGGGGAGGAACTGTTTCACTGGCTTCCTTGTCACGTGCCGAGTTTACGCTCCGTAACTTTAAACTGAATAGCCAGAACAGGCTTTCCTCTTCTTCGCAAACGCAATGTGAGTTGACGGGAACAGTGGATAGTACACATATCATTCCGCTTTCCGCCCTACCTCTGTTCACGGGTTCGGATATGGAAGCCGAAATGAAGTATGACTATTTTCAGAAAAAGCAACCGCCCCGTTTGCTGCTCGTACCGTTTACCCGGTTGGCGAACGCTGATTTCAATCATACGGAGCAGAAACTATTTCTGACCTTGGAAGGAGAAGAAACCGATGCCGTGGAAGTTATGTTACCTTTTAATGAGATGACAGAAGAAGCTATTCGTTGTTTGGAAAGGCTTTTCCGCATCGGCAAAGAAATGCCTCGGCATATGGTATGCCTGGCTGGATTGGACGGGCTGACCCCTGTTTCCATCATAAGCGCGGCAGGTATTGATAATTTCTTTTTCCCACAATGATAGGAGGTACGGTTATGATGATAGAAAATGTGTTTAGAGAATTGGAATTGCTGCTTTCCGATATGGCCTTTGGCGGTTTGCGGAATGTGCAACCTGTTACCCTGCGCAAGCTGGAAGAACTAAAGCAATGGCTGAGCGAGCTGAGTATGACGGAAGGCGTGGAGCGCATAGACCGCTTGATCCGGTCTTTTCATGAGTATCAGTCGGGGTCACTGCCTATGGAACGGCTGGCTTCTGAATTCTGTGCCTTAGAGTTTTATGAGAAGCATATATTGGCAAATATCCTTAGAAAATAATCATTAAATAAGTAAAGTCATGATTGAAGGAATAATGTTTCCTTCTAATGAACAAAATCTTATGAAGCATGTGAAACCTGCATATTATGCTTTTTTGCAAGCTTCATAATAAGTGCTTTCTCCCTCTCTTCTAGTTTTGTTTTATAATTATTCTCTCCCTGTTCGATATATTGCTTCCCATACTTGAGAGTATGATACACAATAATTGCTAATTTTTTCCACCTACCTCCGATATAATTTGTAAGATAGCATTTGCATGTAATTCTGTTATGGTTGTCAAGTCAGTACCTGTTATATGATAGAGTATTGTATTCATATCTTCTTTTGTTCGAATGTCATTTTTCCCTTTTGAATATTTACTTTTTTGTACCGGTTCATCTTGTTCTCAAATCAATATCTGCAGAATGGGGATGGCAAACGGACAGTTTGTAGGAATCCAATTCGTGTACATTACGGATTTTTTGCTTCGAGAGTTATTTTAATACCTCGTCTGTTTTAACTTTCTGACTCTTTTTCATACCTTTGTCGTTTAAGAATGATAGTAAAACAAAGGCAACTCTGTGGGCGAAGGGAAAATGACTGATTCTTCTAAACGGGAAGTACAGAGAAAAACTGTGATCACCAAAGTTTCGGGTCGCAAACCACAGAAGTCAAGTTATCTTGCAGGAACAAGATCACTAATTAAAAATCGACTAGACTGTTGCCGATGTTTTACTCCATAAAGATAATGATTACAAGACATTCTAGCACATTGACGCAAGGCAATGTGCATTTGTTCAACAGAATTGGGATAGATTCGGTTAGTAAGCGTTATCTTTCAGTTAGATTAAATAAATCAGATGAATAGGATTAAAGAAGTTTTAGAAGAAAAGATTTTGGCGTATAAGATTTCTTATCCCCTAAATGAAGATAAATGATGCCTATACAAAGTGAAGCAGCTCTTGAAAATGGATTAATTGCGACCCTTAAATCTATGAACTATGAATATGTTCAAATTGATGAAGAAGTTAATCTGCAAGCTAATTTCAAGAAACAGTTAGAAATACATAATAAGAAGCAGTTGGCAGAACTCGGACGAACTGGGTTCTCCGATGTAGAGTTCGAGAAGATTCTTATTCATCTCGAAGGTGGTACTCGTTTTGAGAAAGCCAAGAAATTACGTGATCTCTATCCACTTGACACTGAAGATGGAAATCGAATATGGGTTGAATTCATAAACCGTAGTCAGTGGTGCCAGAACGAGTTTCAGGTATCTAATCAAATAACGATTGAGGGAAGGAAGAAATGTCGCTATGATGTAACAATACTTATAAATGGTCTTCCACTTGTGCAAATAGAATTGAAACGAAGAGGAATAGAATTAAAACAGGCATATAACCAAATACAACGATATCACAAAACATCGTTTCACGGATTGTTTGACTACATTCAGTTGTTTGTTATCTCAAACGGTGTCAATACCCGATATTTTGCCAATAATCCGAATTCGGGCTATAAATTTACATTCAACTGGACGGATGCTGCTAACGTGCCCTTTAATGAACTTGATAAATTTGCAGAATTCTTCTTTGACAAGTGTACACTAGGAAAGATGATTAGCAAATACATAGTGCTTCATGAGGGTGATAAATGTATGATGGCTTTGCGCCCATATCAGTATTATGCTGTTGAAAAGATACTCGACAGAGTGGTAAACTCTAATGACAATGGTTATATATGGCATACTACAGGTGCAGGTAAGACTTTGACCTCATTTAAAGCTGCTCAACTTGTATCGGAACTTCCTGATGTGGACAGGGTTATGTTTGTCGTTGACCGTCACGATCTTGATACTCAAACGCAGTCAGAATATGAAGCGTTTGAACCGGGTGCAGTGGATGGAACGGATGACACTTCTGAACTTGTCAGGCGATTGAATGGAAATTCAAAGATTATCATTACCACTATTCAGAAGCTGAATGCCG
This sequence comes from uncultured Bacteroides sp., assembly GCA_902388365.1. GTDB lineage: Bacteria > Bacteroidota > Bacteroidia > Bacteroidales > Bacteroidaceae > Phocaeicola. The sequence continues at coordinate 82,762 of CABMPB010000018.1, forward strand.
CTGTTTCAAAAGACTGGTACAGTAATAAGCTGGAAGCCATCAAAAACTCCCGAATGGTCATGATTTTTGATGAATGCCACCGCAGCCACTTTGGAGACAGTCACAAGAACATTGTGAAGTTCTTCCACAATGCACAATTGTTTGGCTTTACAGGAACACCCATATTTGTAGAAAATGCGATTGACAAGCATACGACTAAAGAAATATTTGGTAATTGTCTTCATCAGTATTTGATAAAAGATGCTATAGCGGATGAAAATGTACTTGGCTTTTTGGTGGAATATTATACCGGCAATACGAATGGCGGAATGGTCACTGAAAACAGGATGGTTGAGATAGCAAAGTTTATACTCAATAACTACAATAAGTCCACATTCGACGGGGAATTTGACGCTTTGTTTGCCGTCCAATCCGTACCTATGCTTATACGATATTACAAGATATTTAAAGAACTGAAACCGAATATCCGCATCGGTGCTGTTTTCACCTATACAGCCAACAGCAGTCAGGATGATGAAGAAACAGGAATGGGTACAGGTACTTATGTCAATGAAAGCGTAGGAGAGGCTGACGATTTACAGGAAATCATGAATGATTATAACGAGATGTTCGGAACATCATTCAGCCAAGAAAATTTCCGTGCCTATTACGATGATATCAATCTTCGGCTAAAGAAGAAACGTGCCGATATGAAGTCATTGGATTTGTGTTTGGTGGTTGGGATGTTCCTAACTGGCTTTGATTCCAAGAAGCTCAACACGCTTTATGTTGACAAGAACATGGAGTATCATGGTTTATTGCAGGCTTTCAGCCGTACCAATAGAGTGTTGAACGAGAAAAAACGCTTTGGAAAGATTGTCTGCTTCCGAGATATGAAGAGTAATGTTGATGCAGCTATCAAGCTATTCAGTAACAGTAATAATGTAGAAGAGATTATTCGTCCTCCATTTGAGGAAGTGAAATCGGAATATGTTCAGACTGCAACAGACTTCATTCAGCGGTATCCTACTCCAAGCTGCATCGACCAGTTGCAAAGTGAAACCGAAAAGAAAGATTTCATCTTGGCATTCAGAGATATTATCAAGAAACACGCTGAAATTCAGCTCTATGAAGACTACGATGAAAATGCCGGTGATCTTGGTATTACAGAGCAGCAATACATGGACTTCCGTAGCAAGTATCTTGATATTTATGAAGGGGTTACACAAACTGACGGTAATAACGGTTCTGCCGATGCACCGGCAGATGATAGTTCTCAAAATGACACAAAGCTTGACGATATAGACTTCTGTTTGGAATTGCTTCATAGTGATATTATAAACGTTGCCTATATATTGGAACTAATTGCTGATTTGAACCCATATGGCGATGATTATAAAGAGAAGCGTAAGGAGATTATCGACACAATGATAAAGGATGCTGAACTTCGTGGTAAGGCAAAACTGATAGACGGCTTTATTCAAAAAAATGTGGATGAGGACCGAGATAATTTCATGATTCAAAAGGGACGTGTCGATGGTTCAAGCGACTTGGAGGAACGATTAAATAATTATATATTAGAAGAACGTGGTAAGGCTATCAATGAAATTGCGAAAGAAGAAGAAATAGAAGTGGATGTACTCAACAAGTATCTGTCAGAGTATGACTATTTGCACAAAGAACAGACTGAAATTATTCAGAATGCCTTGCAGGAAAAGCATCTTGGATTAATCAAACGGCGTAAGACGATGAACCGCATCTTGGACAGATTGCGTTCTGTGATACGTACATTTAGTTGGGAATAATAACTGGAATAAAAAAGAATCATATAATGAGTGAAGAACTTCAACAGAAACTCCGCACCCAATTATGGGCGGTAGCAAATAACTTGCGTGGAAATATGTCGGCAAATGAATTTATGTATTTCACGCTTGGCTTCATATTCTATAAATACCTGTCTGAAAAAATTGAGACTTATGCAGATAAGACTTTAGTTGATGATGAAGTAACATTTAAAGAGTTGTGGAAAATGACTGATGCAGATGCGATTGAACTGCAAGACGAAGTTAGGAAACAATGTGTCGAGAACATCGGCTATTTCTTAGAACCTCAATTCCTGTTCTCATCAATCATTGCTTCCATTGGTCTAAAAGAGAATGTCTTGCCTAATCTTGAACGCTCTTTGAAACGTATTGAGGATAGTACGTTAGGACACGATAGTGAAGAAGATTTTGGTGGTTTATTTTCTGATATCGATTTGGCTTCACCCAAACTCGGAAAAACCTCTGATGATAAGAATCAGCTTATCAGCAACGTACTGCTTGCACTTAACGACATAGACTTTGGAGCAGATGAAGCTACACAAATTGATGTTTTGGGCGATGCGTACGAATATATGATTGGTCAGTTTGCAGCCGGGGCAGGTAAAAAAGCCGGTGAGTTCTATACTCCGCAAGAAGTCAGTCAGATATTGGCTGAAGTGGTTACAACCGGACACGCACGACTACGCAATGTCTATGACCCTACTTGCGGTAGTGGTTCATTACTGATACGTGCAGCCCATACCGGTAATGCTGCTGAAATCTTCGGTCAAGAAAAGAACCCGACAACTTACAACTTGGCTCGAATGAATATGCTTTTGCACGGCATCAAGTTCAGCAACTTCAAAATAGAGAATGGTGATACACTTGAAGCCGACGCTTTTGGAGAAACTCAATTTGATGCAGTAGTAGCAAACCCACCATTCTCTGCAGAGTGGAGTGCTTCGGAAGAAAAGTTCAACAACGATGACCGTTTCAGCAAAGCAGGACGACTTGCACCCAGGAAAACAGCTGATTATGCTTTCATTCTTCATATGATTTATCACCTCAATGAGGGTGGAACAATGGCTTGTGTCGCTCCTCATGGCGTTTTATTTCGTGGCAATGCAGAGGGTGTAATTCGTAGATTCCTAATCGAGAAGAAAAATTATATTGATGCCATCATCGGCTTGCCTGCCAATATATTTTATGGCACATCTATTCCGACTTGTATTCTCGTCATGAAGAAGTGCCGCAAAGAAGACGACAACATTCTATTTATTGATGCAAGTAAAGAATTTGAAAAGGTGAAGACTCAAAATAAACTTCGTCCCGAACACATTCGGAAAATAGTTGAGACCTATCAAAACCGTTCTGAGATTGAGAAATATAGTCACCTTGCCACCTTGCAAGAAATCAAGGACAATGATTATAATCTGAATATTCCTCGCTACGTTGACACTTTTGAAGAAGAAGAGGAAATTGACATCAAGGCTGTAATGGCTGAAATTAAAGAATTGGAAGCAAAACGCGCCAACCTTGATAAAGAGATTGATGGATATTTAAAAGAGTTGGGATTGGTTGATTAATTATAGGGAAGACGTGTTATGGCAAAGAAATTTAAAATAAGGAACAGCACTGCCGAATTTCTTATTTTCGTGCTCGAAGGTAAAGAGGACGGGGTGCAAGTAGTATATAAAGATGAAACCATTTGGTGCACGCAAAAGGCTATGGCTGAGTTGTTTGATGTAGGTATACCTGCTATAAACAAACACCTGAACAATATCTTCGAAGAAGGCGAATTGTCAGGGGAAGCAACTATTTCCAAAATGGAAATAGTTCAAAGAGAGGGTATGCGAGAAGTCAAAAGAATTATGGAGTTTTATAGTCTTGATGCAATCATTTCAGTAGGCTACCGTGTCAATTCTGTTCGCGCAACACAATTTCGACAATGGTGCACCTCTGTATTGCGTCAGTTCGCCATCCGTGGCTATGTCGTTGACAAAAAGCGTATGGAGAACGGTTCGTTCATAGGAGAAGACTACTTTGAACACTTGCTTGCCGAAATTCGGGAAATCCGTCTGAGTGAACGCCGATTCTACCAAAAGTTGACTGATATTTATGCCACAGCCATTGACTATAATCGTGACGCACCTACCACACGATTATTCTTCAAAAAAGTACAGAACAAGATGCACTATGCTGTACATGGCCATACAGCTGCTGAACTTATTGTAAGACGTGCCAATGCAGAGAAGGAATGTATGGGATTGACAACGTGGGAGAATGCTCCCGATGGGAAAATTGTAAAACCTGATGTGAGCATTGCAAAGAATTACTTGAATGAACTGGAGTTGGAAGATATGGGACGTTTAGTCAATGCGGTACTTGATATGGCCGAGCGAATGGCAAATCGGCATATACCGATGACAATGGAAGATTGGGCGAAACGAATAGATATTATTCTTGAAGCTGGCGGTGATGCTGTCCTTCCTGATGCAGGCAAGATTACAGCAGAGTTTGCAAAGACTTTTGCAGAATCCGAGTTTGAAAAATATCGTATTATACAAGACCACTTATTTAGTTCGGACTTCGATCGATTCAATGGAAACGATATGTTACCGCTTAATTTTGACCCAGATAAAGAATGATAACTATGGCAAATAATAACAATAATAAGGTCCTTAATGTTCCAACTCTGAGATTTCCGGAGTTTGAAGGGGAATGGAAAAAGTGTTCCATTGACGAATTATGTGAAGAGTTTAAAAGCGGCAAGAATATAAAAGCTGATAATATACACGATAAGGATGAATATCCTGTTTTTGGAGGTAACGGATTACGCGGCTATACAAATTGTTACAACCATGAAGGTGATTATGTATTAATTGGACGTCAAGGCGCATTGTGTGGAAACGTACGTTTTGTAACTGGTAAAACATATATTACCGAACATGCAATAGCAGCCAAAGCTCACAATGAGAATGATACTCGATTTTTGGAATATTTATTCATTAAATTAAACTTAGGTCAATATTCAGACCAGTCAGCTCAACCTGGCTTAGCAGTCAATAAGCTATTGAAAATAGAAACATTTGTACCAACCAAATTAGAACAGCAGAATATAGCCTCACTGTTACGAGCTATTGACGAACGTATTGCTACCCAAAACAAAATCATTGAGGATTTGAAAAAATTAAAGTCCGCAATTGTTGATAAACTCTAT
>CABMPB010000019.1 GCA_902388365.1 uncultured Bacteroides sp.
GACTATCAAAATGACACTCAATTAAATCTTAATTTTTTTTAGTGGACACGTGTGGATTCAATCCGCCCCTACAACAAAATGATAGCAAATTCTAATTTTGACACAGCTTCGAAAATGGTTGAATGTGCACTTTATTCCGCCGCCTTCTGAAACTGTTCTATCAACAACGTTACATTGGCAGTAAACAAACGGGCAGAGATAGCCAGCAAGATAATTCCAAAGAACTTGCGAATTACATAAATCCCCCCTTTTCCTAGGAAACGCTCAATGCGGTCGGTCAACTTTAAAACAATATACACCCATATCATATTCAATATCAATGCCAAGACAATATTAACAGGAGCATACTCCGAGCGCAAAGAAAGCAAAGTGGTAAAAGCACCTGCCCCCGCCAATAGCGGAAACACCAACGGAACCAATGTAGCTTCCTTGATAGGCCCCTGATTCTTAAATATTTCCACATCCAGAATCATCTCCAGCGACATCAAAAAGATAACAAAAGCACCCGCCACCGCAAACGAGGCAATATCTACCTGAAACAACTTCAACATCATATCTCCCGCATAAAAGAAACCTATCAACAAAGCAAAAGATATAAGCGTTGCTTTATTAGCATTCACATTCCTACCTTTCTGCTTCAAATTCAATATGATAGGAATAGATCCAATGATGTCTATTACAGCAAAAAGCACGATAAACGCACTTAAAAATTCTTGAAAATTAAATGAACCAAACATAAGCTCCTCCTTTTTTGAGTGCAAATATATTTATTTTTTATACAGCCCGCAAGTTTTCTGCTTTTAAACATTAGTAGACGGTAAGAAACGATAAAAAAGATAAAAGTTGCGCGGGCTATCAATAATTAACCTCGTTTTATCGTTATCTTTGTATGTTAAACTATAACTTAACAAACATTTAGAACTTATGGAAATAACAATGTATGATACACTTTTACAACTCCCTTTGTTTCAGGGTTTATGTAAAAATGACTTCACCAATATCATAGGCAAAGTAAAGTTGCATTTTCGTAAATATAATGCCGACGATATTATTGTGGAGCAAGGAGAACCTTGCACCCAATTAATCTTCCTCCTAAATGGAGAGATAATCTCCCAAGCAACCGACGACCAACATTCATACTCTTTATTTGAAACATTCGGAAGTCCTTTCGTTATAGAGCCTTATTCATTATTCGGCATGCAGACCAAATATACAGCGACCTACAAAGCACGTACGGCAATCAACGTAGTGACCATAGACAAGTCGTTTGTTCTCTCAGAGTTGAATAATTACGAAATATTCCGCCTCAACTATCTGAATATACTGAGTAACCGGGCACAAGTAGCCTACGAAAAGTTATGGGACAGCCACGCAGGCAGCATACAAGAAAAAATACTCAACTTCCTGCAACTGCGCTGTATGAAACCGGATGGAGAGAAAATACTGAAAATAAAAATGGAAGACTTGGCAGCGATGATTGACGAAACCCGAATCAATGTATCAAAAGCGCTGAATGATATGCAGGAAAAAGGATTGATACAGCTTAACAGAAAAGAAATTTCCATTCCGGCATTAGAGAAACTGGCGGAGGACATTCAATAGCAACTTAATATCCTCATCATACACAAATAACGAAAAGCACAAGCAGGAATGCATGTGCTTTTTTATTTTAAACCTATTTATATAATATACTTTGTTAAATAAGTGAATAGAATGAAGAAAGTGAGACTTTTTTTTAGCATTTTTGTAAGTCAAATAATATAACGCTATGACAGAAAATAAAAATCCATTTTTAATTCCCTATAATACCCCTCATGACACGGCTCCATTCCATCAGATAAAGATGGAACATTACGAACCTGCTTTGCTGGAGGGCATGAAAGAGCAGAACGAGGAAATTGACGCAATTGTCAATAACACGGAAGCTCCGTCTTTTCAAAATACAATCGTTGCCTTGGAGAAATCCGGAGCACTACTGGAACGGGTTACTACCGTATTTGGTAACTTGATGAGTGCCGAAACAAGTGACGAAATGCAGGAACTGGCAGAAAAAATGATGCCGATACTGTCTGAGCACAGTAATAACATCAGCCTGAATGAGAAACTATTTGCCCGCATCAAAGCGGTTTACGAACAAAAAGACCAGTTGGGACTGAAAGGTGAAGATGAACAATTACTGCAAAAGACATACGACGGTTTCGTAAGAAGCGGTGCAAACCTGGTGGGAGAAGACAAAGAAACATTCCGCCGGTTAAATACCGAATTGAGTGTACTCACATTGCGTTTTTCACAAAACCTGTTGAAGGAAACCAATAACTATGAGCTATCCCTCACCGAATCACAGTTGGCAGGGATGCCCCTTAGCGCTATGGAATCTTATGCACAGACCGCAAAGGACAAAGGAAAAGAAGGGAATATCATTACTTTGGATGCTCCCAGCTTTGTTCCCTTTATGAAATATTGCGATGACCGTTCATTGCGCCAAAAACTGTATATGGCCTATAATACCCAGTGTTCTCATGACAATGAATACAATAACATAGAGATCATAAAGCAACTGGTAAACATCCGTATGCAACTGGCACAATTATTAGGTTTCCCCACGTTCGCCGACTATAAATTGAAAAAACGCATGGCGGAAACCAGCGACACCGTATATAAATTGCTCAACCAGTTACTGGATGCCTATACCCCTGCCGCCCAAAAAGAGGTAGCAGAAGTAGAAGCATTGGCACGCGAACTGGAAGGAGATGATTTTCAACTGATGCCATGGGACTGGGCTTATTATTCAGAAAAACTGAAAAATAAGAAATTCAATCTGAACGAAGAAGAATTGCGTCCCTACTTCGAACTGAGCCAAGTAGAGAAGGGTGTATTCGGTCTAGCCACACGCTTGTATGGAATCACCTTCAAAGAAAATAAGGAAATACCGGTGTATCATCCCGATGTAAAAGCATATGAAGTTTTCGACAAAGACGGCAGTTTCCTGGCTGTGCTTTATACCGACTTCCACCCACGCGCCGGAAAACGCTCGGGAGCATGGATGACCAGCTATAAGGAACAATGGATAGAGAACGGCATCAACAGCCGCCCTCACGTATCCGTCACCATGAACTTTACCAAACCATCGGCCGACAAACCTGCTTTGCTCACCTTCTCAGAAGTAAATACTTTCTTGCATGAATTTGGACATGCCCTGCATGGAATGTTTGCAAACACCACTTATCCCAGTATGAGTGGAACCAGCGTTTATTGGGATTTTGTGGAACTTCCCTCACAAATCATGGAGAACTTTGCCATAGAGAAGGAATTTCTGAATACATTCGCTAAACATTATCAGACGGGAGAACAGATTCCTGCCGAACTGATTCAGAAGATAGTAGATGCATCAAACTTTAATGTAGCTTATGCCTGTTTGCGCCAAGTTAGTTTCGGACTTCTGGATATGGCATGGTACAACAGAAAAGAGGCTTTTGAAGGAGATGTACGCGCCTATGAAAAAGAGGCTTGGAAAAAGGCGCAAGTGCTCCCCGGAGTAAAGGATACCTGTATGTCCGTACAATTTTCGCACATCATGGCAGGTGGATATTCAGCAGGATACTACAGCTATAAATGGGCGGAAGTGCTGGATGCCGATGCTTTCTCACTGTTCAAGGAAAAAGGAATCTTCAATCAGGAAGTTGCCACTTCTTTCCGCGAAAATATCCTGTCGAAGGGAGGTACAGAACATCCTATGACTTTATACAAACGTTTCCGTGGACAAGAGCCCAGCATTGATGCATTGCTGAAAAGAAACGGAATTATCAACTAAAAGCTAAACGATATGAAATTGAAATCTATTCTTTATATACTGAGTATGCTAATGGTACTCCCTTTCTTGTGGAGTTGCAATAACGAGGATGATGTGGAAGAAATCTTTGCAAGCGGAACATGGTATGTAGTAGATTACTTTACTAAAGCTAATTGGGACAAAAGAAATGGAACTCCCAAATACAATGCGATGGCAAATAATAGTGATAAAACCGTTGCAGCCGAAGGAAGGAGAGCTTTACAAACGATCCATAATTTCAGCCTTACCTTTAAAGCTGACGGAAACTTTACAGGAGATATGCAAGGTGGAAGTTTTGAAGGTACATGGCAAGCTGACGGGAAAGACCGGACGGTACACTTTACAATTAAAGGGAATCCCAATACCTCAAACAGTTACAGCAAGGAATTTATAGAGACATTAAATAACGTGGTCTTTTATCAAGGCGATAACAACGTCCTAATGCTGGGCCCGGAAGATAAAAGAAGCTATATTCAATTTGCACACAAAAAGCAAGAGTGAAATAAATGGAAACAAAAGAAATAAAACAGCTTAAACTCGACAAACGATACATCCGCATGGCAAGTATATGGGCGGAAAACTCATATTGTACCCGCCGCCAGGTAGGTGCATTGATCGTGAAAGATAAAATGATTATTTCCGATGGTTACAACGGCACTCCCTCAGGTTTTGAGAATGTATGCGAGGACGAAAACGGAATAACGAAACCCTACGTACTGCACGCCGAGGCAAATGCAATCACCAAAATTGCAAGAAGCAACAACAGCAGTAACGGAGCAACCATGTACGTCACCGCTTCCCCCTGCATAGAATGTGCCAAACTCATTATTCAGGCAGGAATCAAACGAGTAGTCTACTCGGAGAAATACCGATTGGAAGATGGGCTCGACCTGCTGAAACGCGCCAATATTGAAGTGATTTACATCAACCCCAACGAACAATAGCAAATAAAGATATGAGCAAGAATCGAACATCCCGTTTTATGCCGGTTATCGTTGCTGTGAGCATCGTAGCCGGAATACTGATTGGAACTTTTTACGCCAACCACTTCTCCGGCAATCGCCTGGGCATCATCAACACATCGTCCAATAAACTGAACGCATTGCTGCGCATCATTGACGACCAATATGTGGATACAGTCAACATGGGCGAACTGGTAGAAGATGCCATGCCACAGATTTTGGGAGAGCTGGACCCCCACTCGTCTTATATTCCTGCAAAAGATCTGGAAGCTGTAAACTCTGATTTGAAAGGCAGTTTCAGTGGAATCGGTATTCAGTTTACCATCCAGCAAGACACTATTCACATAAACAGTGTGATTCAAGGCGGTCCGTCCGAAAAGGTAGGCTTGATGCCGGGCGACCGTATCATAGAAGTGGACGACAGCGCCTTTGTAGGTAAAATCGTGAATAACTATGAGGCCATGAAAAAGTTGAAAGGTCCCAAAGGAAGCGAAGTGAAACTAGGCATATTCCGTCCGGGCGAAAAAGAAACACTGCATTTCACAATTGTACGTGGCGATATTCCGGTCAAGAGTGTAGATGCTGCTTATATGCTGAACGATAAATTCGGATATATAAAGGTAAACAAGTTCGGGGAAACCACTTATCCCGAATTACTGATAGCGTTAGCCAAACTGAATCAGTCCAACTGTGAAGGCGTAGTGATTGACCTGCGTGGCAACACCGGTGGTTACATGGGTGCAGCCATCCAGATGGTAAACGAGTTCCTTCCCAAAAACAAACTGATTGTTTACACACAAGGACGTAAATCTCCGCGTGAAAACTATAATTCCAACGGAACCGGAAGCAGCCAGAAAATGCCTATCGTTGTATTGATGGACGAAGGTTCTGCATCTGCCAGCGAGATTTTTGCCGGAGCCATTCAGGACAATGACCGCGGAACCATCATCGGCCGCCGTTCCTTTGGTAAGGGATTGGTGCAGCAACCTATTGATTTCAGCGATGGTTCGGCTATCCGTCTGACTATTGCCCGCTATTACACTCCTTCCGGACGTTGTATCCAGAAGCCCTATGTAAAAGGAAATGACGCAAACTATGAAATGGATATTCTTACCCGCTATGAGCATGGAGAGTTCTTCTCACAAGACAGCATCAAGCAGGATGAGAGCCACATTTATTATACTTCCATAGGACGTCCGGTTTACGGTGGAGGCGGCATTATGCCCGATATTTTTGTTCCGCAAGATACAACCGGAGTTACTTCATACTATCGCATGGCTGTCAACCGCGGACTTATTACCCAGTTTGCTTTCCAATACACCGATACGCATCGTGCAGAATTGCAAAAATATGATACTGAGGAGGCTCTGTTGAAGTATATAAAAGGACAAAATATATTAGAAAAATTTGCCAGCTTTGCAGAGAGCAGGGGATTGAAACGCCGTAACATCTTGATGTACAAGTCTCAGAAACTATTTGATATGCATTTATACGGCAATATCATTTATAATATGCAAGGCATGGAAGCTTACATTGAGTACTTGAACAAGAGTGACAAGCCGGTACTGAAAGCATTGGAAATATTAGAAAAAGGAGAAGCTTTTCCCAAAGCTCCCGAAGAACCTATAGAACCCAAAGTAGACGATGAAGGAACTAAAAAAGCAACTGCGCAAGCAGATAGCGCAAGAAAAGAGCCGTCACGACATCACCGAATTAACGACGAAATCCGCTGCTTTGCTTGAGAAGCTGGAGCAGCATCCCAAGTTTGCAGCTGCTCGCACCGTCTTGCTCTATTATTCCCTGGGGGATGAGGTGCAAACGCATGATTTCATTGAAAAATGGTACCGGCAGAAAAAAGTATTGCTGCCGGTAGTAAAGGGAGATGTGCTGGAGCTTCGCGTGTATGCAGGCAAAGGAAGTATGAAAACCGGTGAGTATCATATAGAAGAACCTACAGGAGAAGCATTTACAGCATATGGAGAGATTGATTTTGCCGTTATTCCCGGAGTTTCTTTTGATGCCAAAGGCAATCGGTTGGGAAGGGGAAAAGGGTATTATGATCGATTGCTGCCTCAGCTCTGTTCTTATAATATAGGAATATGCTATGATTTCCAAGTTAGTGAAAGCATACCGACCGAACCTTTTGATCGCACAATGGATGAGGTTTGGACGGAAAGCGGGAGGCTGGGCAAATACTAATTCACATTACCCATCCACTGTAGGGGCAGGGTCTGCCTGCCCGTATACATAAAGCGAACTATCATCGGGCGGGCAAACCCCGCCCCTACAGTCAATGGAAACCTTTCTTATTTACCTAAATATAATATTTACAATCACCTGCGCTCCCACCTGCTTATTCAAATTCTTCACCAGCAACTCCCTCCCCATCATCAACTCTTGGCGAAGCACCGACGAAGTGAGATGCACATAAAGTATCTGATTCTTAATATAAAGATTAGTAGTATATTTATTGATAGCAGGTCCTACCACATCCTTCCACGCCTGCAAAAGACGATATTCATTCAGCGGCGCTTCCAAAGCATTCTGACGGAAAAACTTCCGTATCATGTCCCCTATCTGTTCGGCATCATTCCGTTTCATTCAACTGTTTCCTTTCTTTCCGTCACACTTCCGTCCTCTACAGCAAATACCTTATATTCCCGTTCTATCTTTTTCAGTATTTTATCCAGATGCTCCCTATTGGTATCCGTAATAAAAATTTGCCCAAAGCTATCCCCTGCCACCAGTTTCACAATCTGCTCCACACGTGAGGCATCCAGCTTATCAAAAATATCATCCAGTAATAATAAAGGAATAGTATTGCTTCCCGTACGTTTCAGGAAATCAAACTGCGCCAGTTTCAAGGCAATAAGGTAAGTCTTGTTCTGTCCCTGCGAACCTTCCCTTTTTATAGGGAAATCTCCCAGTTGCATCACCAAGTCGTCCTTATGAATGCCTTTCAGGGAATACCCCATAATGCGGTCGCGTTGGCGGCTTTCCTTTAAAATAGTCAGTAAACTTCCATTCAGGGCATGAGATTCATAGGACAGGTTTACCTTCTCCTTATCCTGCGATATATACGAATAGAAAGACTGGAAAGTAGGAATAAACTCAGCTATAAACTCGCTGCGCTTCTTGAATACAATCTCACCCGTGGTCGCCATCATCTCCTCCCACACCAACATTAATTCTTCATCCGGTTCCTGTTCGGACTTCAACAGGGCATTGCGTTGTGTCAACGCCTTGTTATAACGTATCAACGCATCCAGATACTCCTTATCATATTGTGAAATCACCACATCCATAAAGCGGCGGCGTTCATCACTGCCTCCCGCTATCAGTTCCGCATCGGCAGGCGACACCATGACCAAAGGAATAAAACCAATATGATCCGACAAACGGCTATATTCCTTTTTATTCCGTTTGAATTGTTTCTTTTGGCGGCGTTTCAAGCCACAATACACTTCTTCGGGATCACCATTATCCGTGTCATAAAAGCCTTGGATGACGAAGAAATCTCCTTCGTGACGGATATTTTGCGAATCAATGGGATTTGTAGCACTCTTGCAGAACGAAAGATAATAAACCGCATCCAGCAAATTGGTCTTTCCCATACCGTTTTGTCCGATAAAACAGTTCATTTTAGGCGAGAATTCCAGCTCTGCCTGCTCCAAATTTTTATAATTCAATATAGAGATGCGCTTCAGTATCATAGAACTTCTGTTTAATTGAGGACACAAAATTAGGGATAAAAACGGGAAAACCTAAAAAAATATGCCCGTAAATTTCATTAATACATATAAATGAACTACTTTTGCTGACCGAAAAACCATATTCGAGAAATAATAAAAAAGTTAATATAAAAATGGCAGAACAAAAACACACTCAGGATCCATTGGATATGGAAGAAGCACTGAGTACCTCAGAAGCATTCCTTATTAAGAACAAAGGAAAAATCCTTGGAACTATTGCAGCAGTAGTTATCATCATTGCAGGTTTCATGGGATACAAACATTTCATTTCAGAACCAAATGAAATTAAAGCTTCAGAAGCTTTATTCAAAGGAGAACAATATTTCGGAGCAGACAATTTTGAAGCTGCGTTGAACGGTGACAGCCTTGGTTATAAAGGTTTCCTGAAAGTAGCAGATCAATTCAGCGGAACAGCCGCCGGCAACTTGGCTAATGCGTATGCAGGAATCTGCTATGCACAGTTGGGCAAATACGAAGACGCCGTGAAGTATCTGGATAAATTCAGTGCAAAAGACCAATTGGTTAGCCCGGCTATCTTGGGAACAATCGGTAACTGCTATGCTGAAATGGGACAATTGGACAAAGGAGCCGCTACACTGATGAAAGCAGCAGACAAGGCAGACAGCCAGGCATTAAGCCCTATCTACTTGGTTCAGGCAGGTCAGTTGTTTGAAAAACTGGGCAAGAACAGCGAAGCTATAAAGGCTTACACACTGGTGAAAGAAAAATACTTCAACTCTTACCAGTCAATGGATATTGATAAGTACATTGAACGTGCATCTATCAAATAAGAGATAAAACAAAACACATATGTAGGGGCGGAATATCTTCCGCCCGAATGCACAACAAAACGGTATTCGGGCGGAAAGTATTCCGCCCCTACAAGTATAACCAATTATAAAAATATCAAGAATTATGGCAACAGCGTATCATAACTTGTCCGATTACGATTTCAACTCAGTACCCAATGCTGAAAATATGCGTTTCGGCATCGTAGTATCCGAATGGAACAGTAACATTACAGGCCCCCTTTTGGAAGGCGCAGTAACAACATTGAAAAAACACGGTGCAAAGGATGAGAATATCCTCGTTCAGACTGTACCCGGAAGTTTTGAACTCACCTTTGGTTCTGCACAGATGATAAAGAGTGGAAAAGTAGATGCAGTGATTGCCATAGGCTGTGTAGTTCGCGGCGATACTCCGCACTTTGACTATGTATGCGCCGGCACCACCCAAGGCATTGCCCAACTGAATGCTACTGAAAACATCCCCGTAATTTATGGTCTGATTACTACCAACACCATGGAGCAAGCAGAAGACCGTGCAGGCGGAAAACTGGGAAATAAAGGAGACGAATGTGCCATTACTGCCATAAAAATGCTCGATTTCAAGCAAAAATTGCAGGAAAACTAAAAAAAGTTCCCCTAAAGTTTGCATATTCAAAATAAAGTCGTACCTTTGCATCGCAATTGAGAAACAAACCTACTCAATGAGAGAATTGAGATAGAATCTTAAGCGCGAATGGGCAAATACCAGAGTGGCCAAATGGGGCAGACTGTAAATCTGCTGTCTTTCGACTTCGGTGGTTCGAATCCATCTTTGCCCACAAAAATTGCGGAAGTAGCTCAGTTGATAGAGCATTAGCCTTCCAAGCTGAGGGTCGCGGGTTTGAGCCCCGTCTTCCGCTCTACAGAAGAGATGATTCATTCATCTCTTTTTTGTTTTCCCTCCTCTCCTACTATAAAAACGGACGTCCGTTTTTCAAATTCAGAAGTCTGTTTTCTAAAAACGAATATCCGTTTTCTTAAAATGGACGTCCGTTTTTCAATATAATATCCACTGGAAAACTTTTCTGCCTGCACGTTTGTTATATATGCATCAACAATTTAAAAGAAAGGAATAAAAGTTATGAAGACAGTAATAGACAAAGCCGACACCAGAGGTTATTTTAATCACGGATGGCTGAAAACCTACCATACATTTAGTTTTGCAGATTATCATAATCCACGCCGCATCCACTTCGGTGCCCTGCGTGTATTGAATGATGATACGGTTGCACCCGGAGAAGGATTCGGCATGCATCCCCACAAGAACATGGAAGTGGTTTCCATCCCTTTACAGGGCTATTTGAGACATGGAGACAGTGTGCAGAATGAAAGTACCATCACCCCGGGAGAAATCCAAGTGATGAGCACAGGAACAGGAATCTATCACAGCGAATATAATGCCAGTCAGACAGAAGACCTGAAATTCTTGCAAATATGGGTGATCCCTAATGTGGAAGAAACAAAGCCCGAATATCATAACTATGATATCCGCCCATTGCTGAAGCGCAATGAACTTGCCACATTCATTTCTCCTAACGGCAAGACTCCGGCACATCTGTTACAGGATGCATGGTTCTCTATGGGAACACTTGATGCAGGGCACAGTGTAATTTATCGTATGCACGAGCCACACACAGGGGTTTATATCTTCGTCATAGAAGGTGAGATAGAAGTAGCAGGCGAAAAGCTTTCCCGTCGTGACGGAATAGGTATCTGGGACATTGAAAGCGTTAGCATCAAAGCCAACTCGGAAGCCCAAGTATTGGCTATTGAAGTAGCAATGTAATTATTCTATATATTTGTGGCGCTATCGTCTAACCGGCTGATTTGCGCCACAAATTCTTCTTTGCTCCCCTGCCCCAATCCCATCTTCCGGCAAATGCGATACACCACCCGGTCTACAGAACGTGGCTGTACGCCCAAGAGCTCTGCCATTTCATCAAAGGAAAGCCCTAAAGCAAACAGATAACAAATATCTTTTTCACCATTAGTCAAAGACGGATAAAGTATTGCCAACCGTCTTGCCCAATCATTGCGGGATATATTCAACCAAAGCTCCAGTTTAGTGCGGTCTTCAGCCGGATTATAGCTGGCAGCTTCTTTTGACACTATTTGCAAATAGGCCTGAGCCGCTTCCACCGTTTCCACCGGAAGCGAAATATGTTTGGAACGAAAAGTTACTTCCAACTGACGGATACGAACTTCTTTACTCCTCTTTTCGGCTTCCAAAGTAAGCATTTGTTCTTGCAGGTTCTTGGCTTCTCCCTGATTTTCTTCAATACGTTCCTGCAAATCATCAATCTGTTGCTGCAATACCGAAGCGTCTTTCTTATAATTACGAAGAATCTCCAACTTCTGATGGCGGAAAAACTTCCAGCTTCCCCACAGCAACAAGGCAAGCGAACAAACGGCAGCCACCGTTATCAAGATAGTAATGGACCAGCGACTGCGATAATCATTATTCTGACGCAATAATGCGGAATAATCATACTTCTTTTCAATCTCCAACAGCTCGGCACGGTCGGCCGATGTAAACAGCAATTCCAATTCACTGATGTAACGCTGCATATATTCATTTGCTTCCCCGGCAAGTCCGTCTGCCAGTAGCCCCGTGTATATATCTTTATAAACCGAAGCACGGAGCAATCTGCGGGATGATTTCAAGGCTTCATTCCGCAAGCTGTCCGCTTGCAGCTTCTTTCCAGAGTGTTTATATACATTAGCCAATTCGGCATCATATTTATATCGTGCCTCCTCCGTAGAAGTACGCTCCAAGGCTTTCAACAGGAAAGAAGCGGCAGCCTCCCACTCTTTCTTGTCTTTCTCCTTCAAGGCCAACTGGTAATAAATCTTCTCCTGAGAAGAAAAGTCCATCCGGTCTACCAAACCAAGAAACTTGTCCTGCACCAGTTTCACTTCTTCATTATAGCGAGGCGTTCTCTGTGCCAGATAGAGAGGGGCAAAGATATATCCGCCTCCCATCTCCTTCCAGGCAGGGACAGACAGATTCAAGTCCAATGCTTTCCTGTAATATGCCAGTGACGTTTCATAATGCGCGTACCGCCCGTTGATACGCCCCAATGCCGTATATACCATAAAATGAAGCCGCAAGTCCTTTGCAGTTTTCACCGCTTCTTCCGCTTGTTTATAGGCATAGATAGCCTTTTTATCCTTACCCAAGTCCTCCAATATATATCCTTTGTAAAGAAAAGAAGCCGCTTGTTCATCCGCAGTGCCCTGCAGGGAATAATAATCTATGGCAATATCTATCAATGAATCGGAGGAAATCTTCCGCCCGCTCCGATGCATGGCTTGCGTCATGAGCAATGCATAAGCGCCCTGTTCTTTTTCGGAAAGCTTTTCCGGCGAAGATATTGTTTTCAGCACGCAATAAGCGGAATCGGGCGCACTCCACAGGTAATGCTTTCCCCATGCCAGCTGCGGAATGCCTTCATCCCGGCTACAAGATGCAACGACACACAGCAGCACCATTCCCCAGATAGATAACGATATGAACAAACGGCTTTTCATCATGCCACAAAAGTATTACTTTTTAGCTTTTACGCAACTTATATATGATAAAAACAGGGTTACTATCTTCATTTATGTCCTTCAATTCATGGGGAACGGATATATCGGCTTTTTCTTTGTAAAGGCTCAATTCATAGGACGTAATAAGTTGCACCAAATCATTGCCCTCCATGCGTCCCCAGATGGGGAAGTGCCCGTAACTCCGTGTACCCAACATTCCGAAAAGCAGATTGGCATCCGATAATTTCCATACATCTCCGGGCTGCTCGCATTTCTCGGTCAAGACCTTCCCTGTTTCCTTATTTACAGATGCTACATAGCCCCCTCCATTATACCTGCAACGGAAATAATAATTCTGTGGAGTCTCGAATAAGTCGGAAACAAGAATATCCCCGTCTTCTCCAAACTTATTCCGCAAGCTGCTGAAATCCGTAGCATCCAGACTGCGGATCACTTCTTTATCCGAGTTTTGCAGATTCAAGACACAAGCCGGAGCAATCTTATCTCCCGAGATTCTGAAAATGGTATCATTACAACCCGTTTTAAACAATAAAGACTTCTGTTGTTCCGAATAAGTAACCGCAATGCTGATTGTAAACCCAGCCTTCTCACGGGGAACCAAAGGTGAAGAAAAATCATTTTTAATAGCAACTGTATCGCCTTTTGTAGTGAATATACCCAGCCCATAACTACCACTTTGGAAGGGGACATAAGGAAATGCGACCGAAGCCAGTCGGTCATCGTCCACCATGCGTTGAAAGACCACTTGATAGTCATTATTGAGATTATGAATAAATTCCCCATCCAATGTATAGACCGAAATTAAGTTGCCGCAAAATAAATACAACCTGTCATTCTTTTCATCCGCCTGCATCCCTACCAGGATATTACTAAATTCGCCGGGACCTTGACCAAAGGGAATCAGTGTCTTGATAAAATGCCCTTTCCTGTCAAACAACACAATGCGTTGTTCCTTTACCGGGGATACATAAATGAATTTACTTGTCACAGCATACTCCGATACCCCATCCAGCAGGGAAGCCGGATCGGCCGTTGTTTCCAAAGGGATATATTCCACACTCTCTATCTCATCCTGTAAATGGAGCATGGACGGATGATTCATTTCTTCCCTTAAATTTACTGAAAGTAATCCTTCGGAACCGGAATGCCCGGAACCGCAAGCTGCCATAAATGGCAATAAATAAAGTAGATGCAATAGTTTCATAGGAACTTATTTTTTAAATGTATATACCATGACAACCGGATTATCCTCCGCCCCCAGTTGCAAAGCGGACGGTTTATTTTTTAAATACCCTTTCTCCTCCAGTTTGGCAATTGTTTCGGCATTGACAGCCTGCGCACAAATCCTGTCACCACAGGCAAAGCAGGGAGCAAACGGAACGCCTCCATCCAAATCGTTTTCCAGTCCCATCACATTGCCGTCACTAAAACCATAAGAAATATCTGCCAAATCCGGTGCCACCGGCTGGGATAATAATTCACCGGTATCCTTGTCCAAACGCTGAAAGAAGCAACGGACAGGATCCCCCAAAAGAAGAACTCTAAAATAGAAATAACGGGGAGTTTCAAAGAAAGTAAAGAGGTCTATAATAGATGCGTTTGTGTCGTCTTTGCCCAATTCATTGATATTTGCAATCCTTTCGTTATAATCGGCTCCGTTCTTTCTGCTGATCACGCAGGCAGGGGCAATGCCGGATGCAGAGACACGGAATAATGTATCATTACAAGGAGTATAAGCCAACGCAGAGTTCTGAAAAGGTACAAACAAGATCTCTTTCATATAACAGGCATCAGCGGGAACCTGAGCCGGAAATGGTGCTTTAGTAGCTATCAGCTTATTGTTCCTATCTTTCAATGCAACCAGCCACGGGGATTGCTGAATGGGAGTGAAAGGCGTTCCCGTCAATGCGCTAAGGCCATTTCCCAAAGGGTAACGGTTGCCCACTGCTTCCGTTATAGTAGTATCGGTACGCAGAAACTCGCCTTCATAGGAAAAGACCATGCCCGGCATACCTTGTCTATGGGCATAAAATTCTCTTTTCTCATCATCCAGGCTGATTGCATTTATTGTGTAGGGAGCATATTCTCCAGGACCCTCCCCCACTTTGCCCACTTCGCGGATAAACTTTCCCTGGCGGGTATATTGAAGGATTTGCTGTGCCCTTCCATTTTGAAGGAAAATAAATTCATGGTTCATTACCAAGTCTGTGATGTTACTGATCAAAGAAGAATCGGTCGCTTCCAGTGGAATGTATTCTATACTTTCCACATCTTCTTTCATTGAAACAGGTGTTTCTTTTCCAATGGCAGAACGAATATCTGCAACCCACATTCCATCTGTGTGCGAGGATTTAGAGTGACAGGAGCTGAGAACTTGCAAGGCAATAAATAGCCCCATCCATACTTGTGCTTTGTTTTTCATAATTTATTTTTTAGAGTCTGGCAACAAAGGTATGGAAGAATTTATCATCCTGCGCAAGAAGATATGGAGAGTTTTGCGACAAAATAAGTCCCTGATTATTTGCCAATTACAAATAATCAGGGAGCATTTATGCGACAAAATCACAGGCTTTTTCGTACCTGTTTTTATAGTTCTATCGTCAATTCTACAGGACAATGGTCTGATCCGAAAATATCGGAATGGATACACGCCCCTTTCAGTTTATCCTTCAATGAATTTGAAGCGAGGAAGTAGTCTATACGCCAGCCCGCATTCTTTTCGCGTGCTTTGAATCGGTAAGACCACCACGAGTAACTTCCTTCCTGCTCCGGATAGAAATGGCGGAATGTATCGGTAAATCCCGATTCCAATAAAGTGGTGAACTTAGCACGTTCTTCATCAGTAAAACCTGCATTCTTCCGATTGGTTTTAGGGTTCTTCAAGTCGATTTCCTTGTGTGCCACATTCAAGTCTCCGCACACAATAACGGGTTTCTTCTCCTCCAACTTTTTCAGATAGGCACGGAAGTCATCATCCCATGTCATGCGATAATCCAGACGACGCAACTCGTCCTGAGAATTGGGGGTGTAGACTGTCACCAGATAAAAAGAATCCAGTTCGAGAGTGATTACACGTCCTTCGTGATCGTGTACTTCAATCCCCAATCCGTAAGTGACGGACAGAGGCTCAATGCGGGAAAAGATGGCTGTCCCGGAGTAACCTTTCTTTTCGGCATAGTTCCAAAAGGATTGGTAGCCGTCAAACTTTGCATCCAGTTGCCCTTCCTGCATCTTTGTTTCCTGCAAACAGAAGAAATCGGCATCTAATTTCTTGAAGGCATCAACGAAGCCTTTATCATAACAGGCACGCAGGCCGTTTACATTCCATGATATGAATTTCAACATGATTCTTTTATTATTATTTTGAGATTAAAGAATAAACGATCTGAAGAAAAGATAGTCATCCTAACTCATCCTTTCTTTACAAATATATTTTTGTTTCGGATGCTTAGGTTTATCAGGATACTTTAAAACTAATAACCCGGCATCAATCAACGGTTTTATGTAATTAGCTTGAACATACTTACGATCTGTCATTTGCAATTGCTGCATTAAGTCTTCCCTGCTATATTCTTCCTGCACTACAAGTTTTTCATATAGCTTCAATGCAGTTTCAAGAGCTTGGGGGGTAACTTGGGGGGTAACTTGGGGGGTAACTTGGGGGGTAACTTGGGGGGTAACTTGATCACTATTCTCCTCTCCATAGAAAGTAACATTAACCCCACCCGACATTTGAGTTATTTGAGGCAAAGGTCTGTCCTCTTCCTTACACAAATTCATCACCCTGCGAATGCCCGATCCATATTTTTCTATCAATCCCAAATCTTTGCAAAAATCAGCAACGACTTTATTACGGGGAGTTGACTTATAGTTGTTACTCAACAAATCATCAACCGTAATGCCATCAGGCAATAAACCGGGATTAAAGAACTCCACTTTATTAGGATAAACTTTTACTATAGAATCTGCAGAGGACTGATAGTTACGATGAATAATCATATTCATTATAATTTCCCTTATAGCTTCCAAGGGATACTGCCAGCGCTCTGTGTTCTGGGGATTACCGGTAATAATAACCTCCTTATTGATATGCTTTTTCACAAAGTCCATGACTTCACCCACTTGTGATAACAAATCAGATTTAGAGCGAGCCGAATCTTTTATAATAATATCCGATTGAAAAAATCCTAATTCAATAGTGGAAATGATATTATCATTCTTGTGGAAAAGCAAAAATGCCGCATTGGTTATTTTATCTCCACGTAACATATCATATTTTACCAAGAAAGAAAGCGGATCCTCTGCAATATCCCGCCCCCTTGCACGCAATGTATCAATAGCCTTCTGCACCTTTTCTAAGGACAAATCCTCTATAGAGTGATAAGAGTCTATATAAGCGTCCCAACTGGAATTCATTGTTTGCAAATGCATATTTACTACCTCGCTCACTGTCATTTGGTGGGTAGAGTTTTCTACACGCTTAAAATATCGTCCTTGTACAGCAACCGGTTTTATGGGATATTCCTGTACCGTCAATGCTACCACTTTTTTTCCTTCACAGTCCAGGACTTCCACATCTGGTATCAAAATAGGTGCCGTTTTGCATTTCACTTCATTAATTAATTGCTGAACGGTTTCTTTATTCAAAGAAAGACCTATTATTTTTCGTTTATCATTAACACCTATATATACGACTCCACCTTTTGTGTTAGCAAAAGCTACCAGAGTTTCTATCACCTCTATATTAAAAGATGATTTAAACTCCACTGTTAATCCTTCATTTGCAGGAATATTATTCATTTGCATTGGGTTTGACATGATAAAACAAAGATAATACATTTGGAATATAAAAACGAAAAATGCCACCCATTTCTAAAGCCCGCATCGTTTGTTTCTAAAGGACGCGGGCTTTTACACCAACGCACACGGGCTTTCTTCCAAACCTCTGCGGCTTTTTCTTCACCTTTCTTTATAGATCAAAATCTCTGATGAAAGTATCAAACTCCCGATAACATTACCGAAACAGTCTTTGCACGAAAATAATCTTCCGACATATAAAGCATGCCATTATAGGGCCCGGACTTTCCCCATGAATTTTTCAGAAGGTAATAAAAAGCTCCATTCTCATCATGTGCCGTGCCTACAATATGCATCATATGGTCATCCGTCGTCACAAATTGCTCAAATTCCTTCTGCCGCATTTCCTGAGTAACCGGATGTTGCGGGTAGACGGCAAAGCCTTTATCAACATAGAAAGTCGCTTCACTCACATCACCGTCCCAAGCTACGGTCCATCCATTCTTCAAAGCTTCACGAACTCGGTTTTCCAGCTCGTCTAAAGGAAGATTGTAATATGCGGCGTGTTCCCAATTATCGGGTACTTCGAGCACAAAAGAAGTATAGAAAGGATGATGTGTAAAGCTGGTCAACAAGGTATAATGTTCCGTATTTATGCGTAGGGAATCGGCAAAAGAACGAGGGGTGTATGTTATTCCTTTATAGCTGAAGGTATCGGGCACTTCTCCCATTTGTTCGTCCAACAGCACGATAGCTTGTTTACGATAATAAGATAAATTACGACGACTCACAGCCTTCTTTGCCAAGCTCCTTATCTCTTTTATCAACTGGCGATGATCGTGCCATTTTGCATCCGGACGAGCTCCACGATATGCCGACAGAGGAAGCAAACCGTCTTCGCGCATCACGGTTATAAAAGAATGTCCTAAACTACCCTCCCTTATTTCTTCACGTCCATGCGAATAGTAATATTCATCAAACTGTTTCAGGTATTTCTGACGCACCACATACATGGGCGACAAACGAACCGTTCTCCCATCTCGCGCCAATAACCCGGATTCTATAAACGAGGCCATAGCATAAGCCCAACAAGTCTGTGTACGCCCCTGATTCATAACCGGAGTGCAGGCATACACCGTGTCATTGGTAAAAGTATGCTTTTCTACGCTTACCCTGTTGCGTGAACAAGATGAGAAAAGGCACAATCCCAATGTGAATAACAACATTTCCCTCATATATCCCATTGATTTAAATATAAGAAAAGCAGTTTATTTCTCAAAAGTGAGAAACAAACTGCCTTCTATCCTTGCAAGGAATTAATCTTTCTAATTACTGTGCTGAGTCAGCAGGTGCAGCAGTTTCTGTTGCAGCATCGTTTGTCTGCGGAGCAGCAAAACCTGACGGCGCATTCAGCGGGTTGGTAGCTCCTTCTTTCACTGCTTCTTCCATGATAACAGAAGATTCTGCATGAGCAGTAGGTACCACGTAAGCAGTAGCAACACTCAATACAACCATAAAGATAGCCAATCCCCAAGTTAATTTCTCAATAAAATCAGTAGTCTTGCGAACACCCATAATTTGATTTGAAGAAGCGAAGCTAGAAGACAAGCCACCGCCTTTCGAGTTCTGAATCAGTACTACAAAACACATCAAAAGAGCTGCAAGCACAATTAATCCAACAAATAATAAATACATTTTCTTTATTTTGATTTAGTGTTAATAATCAATTTCTCCAAAAATCTTATTTGGTCTGCAAAGTAAGCGTTTTTTTTTGGATATTTCAAATTTAATTTTTTAATAATTTCAAGAGCCTTGGAATATCTTTGCTGTTTAACGTATATTTTTGCCAAAGTCTCCGT
This sequence comes from uncultured Bacteroides sp., assembly GCA_902388365.1. Lineage (GTDB taxonomy): Bacteria > Bacteroidota > Bacteroidia > Bacteroidales > Bacteroidaceae > Phocaeicola. The sequence continues at coordinate 19,579 of CABMPB010000019.1, forward strand.
AAAATAGCTTTCATCTTCTATATCTTCCTCATTTTCTTCCGGTTCACCGGTTTCTTCTTCTTTCGCCTCCCGGATGGGTTCCGCTTCTTTCACCACCAACTGGGGCAAAAGTGGTTCTTCTGCCGATTTTTCTATAAAATCATCTATCAGACTCTGCCCTTTCATCTGAGGAGTATCTTCATCCGAGGTCTGTTTTTCCTCTTTGTGCAGCAGATAAGAAGTATAGTCTGTTGTGATATCCATAGGCAATTCCATAGCCGCAGGCTCCTCGGGCAAGGAAGAAAGGAAAGCATCAATCAATGAAAGAGTACGATCCAGTCCTGCTTGTTCCGCGTCTTTCTCCTGCTTTTCAAGAGGGGTAATCGTAAAACGTTCCCCTTCGATGAGATAAAACAACACTTTACGGTCGGCAACATACAATGCAGCTTTCCGGAGTTCTTCACCAAATGTGATATCATGCAGCAGAAACAGGTTCTTCAGATAAAGCAGCCTTACCGTCTGAAAATAAGGATAACGTGCAAGCAACGTGCGCAGCTCGTACAAGGTATCCCGGTTTAATAATTCGGGATGCGTTATCCATTCATATAATTGCTGTTGTGTCATGATGGGAAAGACCGGTTACCAGTTTGCCACAGTGGCATTGAATATCTGTTCTACTATTTCTTTAATCATTTGGGTTACCAATTCATCCTGTACGGAAGTCAACGCCTGAGTAGATTCATACGGGCGGTTCGCCGAGAAAGTTTGGTCGAAGTTCTCCGTAGGATTTGCATTATTAACAAATCTCACTTTTACCGTCATGCGCAGGTCTACCATATTTGAACGTCCGTCCGAACTGATTCCCTGGTTGACAGCCTCGTACCGGGTAATCTCACCCGAGAGTTGCAAATCTCCCCCACGGTTCACTTGCTTCAAGCGGGTCTGCTGTACATAAATATCTTGCAGTGCCGTGTTGAACATACTTTCCATCGGGCCCCAGACGAAAGCATCGGAACGGTTGGGAAAGTTCTCAAACGAAATGGTCTTGATTTTGGTATAGTCGATAGATGAACCGTTAAATTTATAGGAAATGGAACAAGCAGTCACTATCCCCGCCAGCACCATCAACACACTAACTACTCTCAGTTGTTTAATCCAATCCATATTCTTTTATTTTTCTATAAAGTGTGCGCTCTGAAATGTTCAAATCCTTAGCCGCATTCTTGCGTTTTCCATGATGACGGTCGAGCGCTTTACGTATCATTTCTTTTTCTACTTCGTCCAGGGACAAAGTTTCCTCCTCTATCACTTCCTCCGTGTCCTGTATATCGTCTTCCACCGGTTGCGCCTTGGTGGTCGAAATAATGGCAGGTGTTGTAGTGGTAGGAACTACCGTTGCAACCATGCGGGGCGGTTCCTGATAAAAAGAAACAGCCGTGGTAGCAGGGGCGGGAGCAGGAACCGGAACAGGTGTCCCTCCGCGCTCTGCCATCAATGTATTTACCAGTTTCTTGAGTTCGGTTACATCACGCCGCATATCAAACAATACTTGATACAGTATCTCGCGTTCACTCTCAAAAGCCTTTCCTGCAGAAGCCTTCACTCCAAACAAAGCAGGCAGACCGGAATTTACCTGCTGTTCCGGCAAGTAATTGCGCAGAATATCGGCAGTAATATCACGATGAGTCTCAATAATAGAGATTTGCTCTGTAATATTTTTCAACTGACGCACATTACCCGGCCAAGGATAGGCAAGCAACAAAGCTTTAGCATCTTCCGTCAACTGGATGGCAGGCATACGGTATTTCTCGGCAAAGTCTGAAGCAAACTTGCGGAAAAGCAATGTAATATCATCTGCACGTTCACGCAAAGGTGGTATTTTGATAGGCACTGTGTTCAGACGGTAATACAAGTCCTCGCGGAAACGCCCTTCGGCAATGGCTTGTGTGAGGTTCACATTAGTGGCGGCAACGATGCGTACATCGGTCTTTTGCACCTTGGACGAACCTACTTTTATAAACTCACCACTCTCCAACACACGCAGCAGGCGTGCCTGGGTGGCAAGAGGCAACTCTCCCACTTCATCCAGAAAAATAGTTCCGCCGTTAGCCTCGGCAAAGTATCCGTTACGATCGCCTATAGCTCCTGTAAATGCACCTTTTTCGTGACCGAAAAGTTCCGAGTCTATCGTACCTTCGGGTATAGCTCCGCAGTTTACTGCAATATATTGTCCATGTTTCCGGCGGCTGAACTGATGAATAATCTGGGGAAAGTTTTCTTTTCCCACACCACTCTCACCGGTTATCAATACGGATAAATCGGTGGGTGCCACCTGTATAGCCACATCTATGGCACGGTTCAGCCCTTCGGCATTACCAATAATACCAAATCTGAGTTTTACATTTTGTATTTCTGACCTAACCATATTCATTCTATTATATGACAAAATTACAAATTCCCCAGCAGAGAACAAGCAATTATGGCAGAAAAATAAAGAATAAGGCGCGGATTTCACGGATTATCACAGTCTTTTAGAAAGAAGCACTGCGAAACCCGCGTAATCCGCGCCTGAAAAATATTTTTTGATAGAAATTAGTCTATTTCCTGATCTGCTTCATAACCACCCATTTCGCGGATAGCATTCTTCAGAATAGCATATTGCTGGAAAAGATGATTAACAGGAATTTCGTTTTCTACATAGTCGTGCATCGGGCTCTTTAAGAAGAAGCTCAGGAAGCGCTGAATGCCGAAACGTCCTGCACGTGCTGCCAAGTCGCTCAACAATACAAGGTCCAGACACAAAGGAGCAGCCAGGATAGAGTCGCGACACAAGAAATTAATCTTGATCTGCATGGGGTAACCCATCCATCCGAATATATCAATGTTATCCCAACCTTCTTTGCTATCGTTGCGAGGCGGATAATAGTTGATACGTACTTTGTGATAATAATCTGTGTACAAGTCCGGTTGATCTTCGGGAACGAGGATTGATTCCAATGTAGACAACTTGCTGACTTCTTTAGTACGGAAGTTAGCCGGTTCGTCCAATACCAAACCATCACGATTACCCAAAATGTTAGTAGAGAACCAACCTGACAAGCCCAGACAACGAGTTCCGATAATCGGAGCGAAACCGGATTTAACCAAAGTCTGGCCGGTCTTGAAGTCTTTACCAGCGATAGGCATCTTTGTTTTTTCGGCCAATTCCCACATGGCAGGAATATCAACTGTAGTATTGGGAGCACCCATAATAAAAGGAGCGCCTTCTGATAATGCTGCATATGCATAGCACATAGACGGAGCGATATGCTCTTTATCGTCATTCTTCATGGCCTGTTCCAAAGCAGCCAAAGTACCGTGCACAGCCTCGTTAACGGGCACATAAATTTCAGTAGAAGCAGCCCAAAGCACTACAATGCGCTCGCAATTATTTTCAGCCTTGAATTTACGGATATCTTCGCGAACCTGTTCCATCATATCCCAACGGTTCTTGCAATCTTTCACATTGTCACCATCCAAACGGCTTGCATAGTTGTGATCGAAAGCAGCTTTCATCGGAACGATTTTCACCAGTTCATCCTTTACGGGGTTGATGTCTTTTTCTTGTAAGACTTCAGCATTTACTGCTGATTCATAAGCATTTGCCGGATAAACATCCCATGCACCGAACACAATATCGTTCAAGTTTGCCAAGGGAACGATTTCACCATAATGCAAATACTTCTTATTCTCTCCACGGCCAACACGCATTTTATCATATTGAGTCATAGATCCGACAGGTTTTGCCAGTCCCTTACGAGCCATCAGAACTCCCGTCATAAAAGTTGAAGTAACAGCGCCCAATCCTACGCAGAGAACGCCCAATTTACCGGTTGCCGGTTTTACATTCATTTTTTCCATTCTAATTTCTTTGTTAAAATTGCATCTCATAGTAGAGATTAAGATAATTTGCGCCAAAGTTACACCTTCTTTTGAAAACTACCATGCTTTTTCTAGTTTTTTTTGTACCTTCGCAGCCGTTAAAATAGAAAATTAGATATGAACGAGATTTGTTGCATAGGCCACATTACATTAGACAAAATAGTAACGCCGAAGAAAACAACTTATATGCCCGGAGGGACATCTTATTATTTCTCACATGGAATCAGTCACTTAAAAGACACCAAGCACTATCAATTAGTAACTGCACTAGCTCCCAGTGAATTTAAAGCTGTGGAAGATATACGTGCAAAGGGTATAAAAGTAACTGTAATCCCCAGTCACCGGACTGTATTCTTTGAAAATACATATGGAGAAAATCAAGACAACCGCACTCAACGGGTATTGGCGAAAGCAGATCCTTTCACCGTGGAGCAGTTACAAAATGTAAATGCACATATCTTTCATCTCGGAAGCCTTCTGGCAGACGACTTTTCGCTGGAGGTTGTAAAATATCTGTCAACAAAGGGCATTTTAGCCGTAGATGCGCAAGGATATTTGCGGGAAGTGAGAGGTGACAAAGTCTATCCCGTAGACTGGACCGAAAAGGTGGAAGCACTGAAGTATATTGATATATTAAAAGTGAATGAACACGAAATGGAAGTATTGACGGGGCAGAAAGAAGTGAAAGCGGCTGCTTTGCAATTGGCAGCATGGGGAGTAAAAGAGGTGCTGATTACTTTAGGAAGCCTGGGGTCAGTGATTTATGCCGAAGGTAAATTTCACAAGATACCTGCCTATCCTCCCAAAGAGATTGTTGATGCTACAGGATGCGGAGATACTTATGCTACAGGATATCTGTATATGAGAAATAAAGGGGCGTCTTACGAAGAATCAGGTTGTTTTGCCGCAGCTATGTCTACGCTGAAACTGGAAGCGTCGGGTCCATTCAGTGGAACGGAAGAAGATGTATGGAGTATTATTCAGAATAGTCCTTTAAAGGCGGAAGAAATTTAAAGGGGATAAAGTTGCTTTATACTATGATTGACCGTGTATCTTTCATTTATGGTCTGCATACCACGCATAGAACAGCACCACGCAGAAAGATACAAACGGCACAATAAACGACAAAGACATATTACTGTTATCAGCCACATACCCCATCAGCACCGGACCAATGGCCCCTCCTACCGGAGACATCATCAGAAAAGAAGAAGCACGCTTGGTGTGGATGCCCAAACCTTTTAAGGAAATGGCAAAAATAGTAGGAAACATAATAGCCTCGAAGACATATACCAAGAACAGGGAAACCAAAGATACAATTCCCCAATTGCAAACGATCAGAAAAGTGGCAAGCACCGTCCCTATGGCACAACAAAGCAAAACCCGTTCTGCGCGAATATGCTGCATGATCCAACTGCCGACAAACCGTCCGCACATAAATAATCCCAGTCCGCCAAAAGACAATACCACAGAAGCATCGCGGGCATTGAGCCAACCATCATCCACCACATAATTAATAAAGAAACTATTGATTGAAATCTCTGCTATCTCATAACTGAACAAGGCGACAACACCGAATACAAACAATTTATGTGACCAAAGTCCTCGTTTGGAAGCAACCTCTCCAGACATATCCTCAGCATGCACAATCTCGGGAAGTTTGATCCGGGAGAAAATCAAAGTAACTCCCAGCACCACAACGCCCATCAGCATATAAGGGTATGAAATATTCGACTCCCCACCCTCCGAGAACAACAACAAACCACCCACCAACGGCCCGCAGATACATCCCAACCCATTGAAAGACTGAGCCAGGTTTAAGCGACTGGCAGCAGTTTCCCGATCTCCCAACTCAGTCATATAAGGATTGGCAGCAGTTTCCAGGAATACCAATCCGCAGGCAATGACAAACAGGGAAAAGAGGAAGAAGTCAAACGACATCCAATATTCTCCGGGAATGAACATCAGCGAACCAATGCCATAAAGCAACAATCCGAAAACCACACCGCGGCGATAACCATACTTGGTAATAAACAGCCCCGCCGGAATAGCCATTACAAAATATCCCAAATAAAACATAACCTGCACCATTGCCGAATGGGTGCGGGTAATATCCATTACCTCTTGGAAATGTTTGTTCAACACATCAAGTATAGCATGGGCAAATCCCCATAAAAAGAACAAAGAGGTTACTAAAACAAAAGGAACTAAATAGTCCCTTTTTACCAATGCATATCTTTGTTTTTCCATACTTTATAATAAAGCGGGCAATTGTGCCAGGTCAGTAATAATCACATCGGGAAGGGATTCATCTATGACTTCTCCTCCCCAGCCTTCGCCTTTCAGCCATGCCACCCGGCAACCTACTGCCTTTGCAGGAACTACATCTTTAGAAAAAGAATCTCCAACCACCAGTACATTCTTTGCATCGAAGCCCATAGCTTCCACTCCCAATCTGTAAATGGCAGGATCGGGCTTACGAACTCCCACTACAGAAGACTCAATAATGTCATCAAAGAAACCCAATAGTCCGAAGTCCTCTAAAATAGTCTGTATATTGCCATAGAAATTAGAAACCAAGACCAGTTTATAATTCTTTGCCAGTTCCTCTACCACCGGACGGGTAACTTTCAATACATCCAATACATATTGATAGCAGCTATCCGCTACTTTCGTTGCATAAGATTGTAATTGCATTTCATCCAACGGCAGTTTTCTCTGTTCGGCAAGATATTCCACTTGGAGTTTGGTCTTAATAGAAAGCACATCATGAAAATTATGCCGGGGTTGCACAAACGGATACTTAGCCAAGGCTCGTTCACCGAATACATAAGCCTCGCGAAAACTTTCCTTATCCACAGGAACTTGATGCTCCACATACTTGCTCCACAATACTTCTGCCCAATGACGGCTATTGGTATCTATTGTACCTCCATAGTCGAATATGACTCCTTTAATATCTTTCAATGTCTCCATAAAAATCTTATTTTTTAGCAGGTGCACCATTGCCTACTTTCATCAGCAACACACCGACAACAATCCAAATCAATTCGCGCACGCGGGTAATCAGTCCGGTATAAACACCGAATGCTCCCGGAATAGCCAGTCCGCCCACTGCCAAGGCAAAGCCTCCTTCGCGGGCACCCAACTGCATGGGGGAAAAGAAAAACAAATTAGCAAACAGGGAAGTGAACGCCATAATCAGGATACATGCCGGGAAACTGACATCGGTAGTCAAAATATTCAATATGAAATAAACTTCCAGACATCCCAGGATGCGAGCCATAAATTCCAGACTTAAAGATGCATAGAAAGTGGATTTGCGCTGCCTGTGCAGTTCTGCTATCTGACTGTCCACACGTTCCAATGCCTCACGCTTGTTCTCCGAAAAGCGCTTCGCCCATCCCTTAACAAAAGGGATATGTTGCAGCAGTTTCAGTGTACGCACCGCCATACCATTCTTATATCCTTTCATAAAGAAATAAATAGCCAACAAAGAGATAAAACCGACAATAGCCAGCATCGTTCCCATTGCCACGTCTACCGGGCGTATAGCCAAATATAAGAAGATGGAGAAAAACCAGAAACAGAAATGCGAGAAGATATGCATCATCACATAAAGTATCACGGACGAAGTAGCCTTGCTTGCCCCTACATAGGGAGTCAATTCCATAATACGATAAGGCTCCCCTCCCATCAGTCCCACCGGAGTGGCATAATTCAGGGCAAAGCCTGAAACGGTAAGTTTATAAACTTTCCAGAACGGAATAGGAGTGCCCTTTTTTCCATCACGGATAATGATATACCAGGAAAAGGTATTGAATAAATAGATAATTACCCATAACCCCACCACAGCCGGCAACCAAACCCCTGCCCTGCGCAGGTTTGCCAGCAATTCGTCATACTCCATATCAAAAGTACAGAGCATTACTACGATAGCTACAATTCCAAATATCAGGAATATATTTCTATACTTACTTTTCACTGTGCTGCATATTTATGATACAATCGCGCACAAACGGCCTCATGGCAATGGCGCATATATATAAAAATAGAAGTCATTACAACTATTTCAAAAATAAAATATAGCCATGGCTCACCAATCAACAAGCTAATGTACAAAGCAATAGCACGTGTATTGAAAGTCAGGATATTGGTATATTTCATCAATGGCTTGCTAACGATACGGAAATCATTATGTAATTCCTGAGGAATATTATCTCCATATTTCTTTCTGATCAATGCATAGAATTTCTGGAAATTGGGAGTCATTTCCTCCTGCTGGCGAGTATAGTTGCCATAGAAATAAAGGAAAGTTTTCCACCAGAAGTTTCCCTTCCACGGCAGACTGTAAAATTTCTCACGTTGCTGCTTGAAGTTATCCAGTTCACTGCCACCTTTTCCTTTCAAGAAATATAGATGAATATTGCGGTAATAGTCTGCCAAAGTGCATTGCTTGCTATGACAGATAGTCCCCGAAAAGGCTGCCAATATCCATATAAAGATACCCCAATGCATACCGCCACCTATATGGAATGGCATCGGTTGGTTCATTAGTCGCAAGCAGATAGCCGCATAAATGGTAAAGAACCATATATCACCGGCAAATCCATCCAGCATACGTCCCCATTGGGTCTTCTGCCCGGTAAGACGCGCCAACTGTCCGTCGGCACTGTCATAGTGGTTGGCCCACATCAGCAAAAGGATGCCTATAATGGTATGTTTCATATCGGGATAGTAGAAACAGATTCCCGCACCCACGCCTAAGATTATTGAAAAAATGGTCACCACATTGGGGTGTACCTTTAGTTTCTTAAAAAATAATGCCCATGCATATCCTATGGGACGATTAAAATAGATATCCAGAAACTCCTCCGTATCCATGGATTTGAAAGAAGCCTCTATTCCTTTCTTCTCACTCTCCTTACTCATGTCCTTATTATTTCATTTGCATTTTTGCCCGGTTGTATATACATTCTGCTATTTTTCCCCCTGCTTCTTCGCGACAACGGGCAAAACTGGGCCAGTCATTAAAATCGATTATTCTGAGTTCGCCATCGGCTGATACCACACAATCACCTCCGTAAATGGGGACATTCAGTACCTCGGCTGCCCTGTCGCTATATTTTTTGAGATCCTCTACACTAAAAGGTATTCCTTTGGCAACGCCATTGATTTTTTCCAGTCCGAACTTGCTATGCGAACAGGGAGAAGGATAAAACCAGTAGAAGAAGTCCGTGCCCTGCACACCATAGAATTTTATCAAATCTCCTTGTAAATGCTCATTGATTACTGCTGTGGGAATCCGGCGGTTGCGAAAATCTGCCAAGATATGTTCTGCTTCTTCTTTACAAGTGGCATAACATACATCTTCCTTCACCATCGCATGAGAATCTCCGCGCTTGATCCAACAGGGGTAACAATCTTCTTCAAAAGTCTGATCGGTAGCAATGATATAACTTTTCGGATGGGGAACGCCATGTTTCAACAGCAATTCCGTCATGGGTTTACGCACGCAATTATCAATGCCGTAAGCAGAGTTGACCACCAATATTCCTTCATCTTCCAAAGATTTCAAATGAGCGATAGTAGCCCTGTCGCGAGCCATATCAAATATAATATCGGCTTTAACATTACGGGCAACGAAATCTTTTTCCGCATAAATATCGACCTTGCATCCCAACAGGCGCAATTCCTCTGCCACCTTATTAAATATAGCAGCATCATTGTCTACATGATTGGGCGAATATTCGTTTCCACGGCTTACCCCTATTATTGAAAATACATCCATTCCTTTTGTTCTGTTTTAATTTACTCTTTGCCGGACAGAAAGTTCTCTGCTTTGATTATATCACCGGCATGGTCCACATCCAATATTTTTTTAAACGGGTAAGCTTTCAGCTTCAAACCATCCGCCACCAGTTGGCGTTGGAAATTACGCATACGCGACATTCCCTTTTCCATGCATCCGTGCAAGGTCTTGATAGCTGCCGGAGTGAGGCAATAAATGCCTCCCGATATATAGTGGCATTCCGGTGTAGCCACATCATGAAATCCGGTAATGTTCAAAGCCTCATCCGTAGAGATATGAAGCGGTTTCTCATCATCTATAAAGTCTGTTACCGCCATATACCCGTCATTGTCCGATTGCTTGAATGCCTCTATGAAGGTCGCAAATTCATCCTCACGGAAAATGGTATCTACTGTAGTCAGACAGAATTTGTCATCCTGCAAGTAGGGGCTTAGTTCATAGAAACTATGCATAGAGCTGGGTGTGGTTTTCACTACTACCTCCAATGGTATTTCCGTTTCTGCCTGTAGTTTTGCCAAATGCTCTTTTGTCAACGGACTTTCATTATTAATAATGACGACTACCTTGTCAGCTCCATTACGCATGAATATCCGTATCAGGCGGTCAATCATGGCAACTCCGTTCAGTTGCACCAAAGGTTTGGGCAAAGCGACCCCTTCTTGTGAAAGACGAGAACCTTCGCCCGCTGATATAATTGCAAATTTCATTTCTCTTAATTAATCCTCTTCATCAATCGTATCCAACTTCAGTTTGTCGCTATCGTCACGCTTCTCATAATATTGCTTGCGTAACGGGTGTGCATGGATTTCTTTTTCCACAATGCGGTTGCGGAATACATCTATCGCCACGTATATAGCCTGGCGGAAGGAATCTTCCATAGCAACGCCTTGTCCTGCAATGTCATAAGCCGTTCCATGAGCCGGAGAAGTGCGGACAATAGGCAAACCTGCCGTGAAATTTACCCCTTCATCCATAGCAAGCGCTTTGAAAGGTGCCAATCCCTGGTCATGATACATAGCCAAGATACCATCAAAATGAGTATAATTGCCCGATCCCATAAATCCATCTGCCGGATAGGGGCCGAAACACTGAACGCCTTTGGCAACCATTTCTTTCATTGCCGGAATAATGATTTCAGTTTCTTCCGTACCAATCACACCTTCGTCACCGGCATGCGGATTGAGCGAGAACACCGCAATACGCGGACTGTCTATTCCGAAATCCTCTTTCAGGGAACGATGGAAAATAGCCAGTTTCTCCATGACCAGTTCTTTCGTAATGTCTTGTGCTATTTCGCGTACAGGTATGTGGCCCGTCACCAATGCCACACGGAAATCATTCTTTAACAGAATCATCAAAGCCTTCTGCCCTTCGCCTACGCGTTCTTCTATATACTCCGTGTGACCGGGAAAATGAAAAGTTTCCGACTGGATGGTATGTTTATTTATCGGTGCTGTAACCAACACATCTATCAATCCTTCACGGTAATCCTGCAAAGCTCTTTCCAAAGCGTCCAAAGCGGCTTTTCCCGCCTCCGGCGTCGGTTTGGAGAGTTCCACTTTCAATTCATCGTCCGTGGTACAGTTCACTATGCTCAGTCTATCCGGCTGGGCGTCTCCCGCCGCATTGATAATACTGAAATTGGTTTGTATATCCATCGCTTTACGGTGGTAAGCTGCTACCTTTGGAGAACCGTAAATGATGGGGGTACAAAGCTCCAGCATAGTAGGATCTGAAAAGGTTTTCAGAATTACTTCGTATCCTACCCCGTTGATATCCCCGTGGGTAATACCAACTTTTATTTTGTAATTGTCTTCCATCTATATTATATGTTTTGTCTATTCTTATTTTGCCGAAGCAGTGGTATCTATCTTCTCTTCCGAGATATCATTACCGCTTATCACTATTTCATCAATCAGGCTTTCATTAGGCAATCTCAATGTATATAGTGACGCTTCCATTTGACGCATCAAGTTACGTTTCAGCTTTTCCGGTGAATAAATGAAGGCCTCTACCACAATCACGCGGCCGTTGGCACGGTCTACACGTACATGAGACACAAACGGGCCACCCATCATGTCGCCTTCCATTTCCCACAATCCGCGGGCTTCCTGTGCATATTCACCTTTCACTGCGATGTCTTTCACATCTACAAACATAGAATCCGTAGCCATGTACATACCTTCGCGTTCACCCGGAATATTCGCTTTCATTACCGAGTCGCGTTTGTGCACAAAATATTCTTTGGTAAAGGTATCCTTGTCTGTATAAGGATAGGAGTACATTACGAAATTCATATCTGCGGTAGCACGATTCGTTGATGCCCACAAGAAATCTTTTCCTTCCTTATAATTGGACAATTCTGCCGGTACCCAAATATCACAATCGAACATACTGCCCACTTTGGTTGAAATCACATCATTATGCTTTTTCCTCAACAAGGCAATCTGACGGTTCATTTCCGCTTTCACAAAGAAATCTATGATAACCTGCCCGTGCTTCTCCACAAATTCTTCAAACTCTTTTTCATTGGGAGCCTGAATAGTCATTATCATCTGGGGAGATGCATAAACATCACGAGAGAATTTGAACTTGGGCTGGGTATAAATATCTTGGATATCAACAACAATAATATTACGGAATATCTTCAACACACGGTCAAAGTGTGCCGGATCTACATTAGAAATACGAAAAGAGCGTTCCGACTGCGGCAATCCGGGTACGTCTGTATCCAGTACATCAAACAAAGCACGTCCTGCCGGACGATCCCACATTGCTTTATTCACTACAACCAATACCTCATAAGCTCTACCGCTGGACGTAGGGGTAAACAAGTTCTTTTGTCCCTTCTTGCAAGAAGCCAGTACCAGAACCACCAGCACCAGACTCAGATAAAATGCTATTCGTTTCATAATTCTATGGTATTATTATTTAGTTTATTGTAATGTAACACCTTTCTCTTTTTGTTGTTTAGCCGTGGACAACATTCCGCAAGCGGCAAAAATATCCTCTCCCCTAGAAGCGCGGATGGTGGCAAATACGCCATGCTGCGTCAGGTAATCACGGAAAGCGGTCATGGTTTCCATATCCGTTCCTTCCAAATCGACATTGGGGATGGCATGGAAACGAATCAGATTCATGCGGCACTCGATGCCACGCAGGAGTTTTACAACCTCTTTGGCATAAAGCAAGGAGTCATTCACTCCTTTGAACATGATATATTCAAAGGACAAACGGCGTTGTTTGCTAAAATCATAATCATGGAGAATGTCTACTATTTCAGTGATAGAGAAAGCCTTTTCAGCAGGCATCAGTTCCTTGCGTTGCGATGAGAAAGGCGTGTGCATACTGATGGCAAGATGGCAATCGCTTTCATTCAGGAAGCGTTCCAAGCCCTTTTTCAATCCCACAGACGAAACAGTAATGCGTTTCGGGCTCCAGGCATAACCATAATCGGCTGTCAGAATCTCCAGTACTTTCAATACTTCGTCCAGGTTATCAAATGGTTCGCCCATTCCCATAAAGACCACATTGGTTAATGTATCCCGTTCAGGAATGGAAAATATCTGGTTCAGGATTTGATGGGCTGTCAGGTTTGCTGCAAACCCTTGTTTGCCGGTCATGCAAAACTTGCAGTTCATCTTGCACCCCACTTGTGAAGACACACAAAGGGTAGCGCGGTCATCATCCGGAATGTAAACCGCCTCAATGTAATTATCCGAAGGAGTGCGGAACAGATATTTCACCGTACCGTCCACCGAACGCATTTCTTCCACCGGGGCAGACGCGCCTACCTCATATCCGTCCTTTAATGCCTCGCGGTGCTTTAAAGACAGATTTGTCATTTCATCTATTGATGTGACTTTTTTATCGTATAGCCAGGAGGTTATTTGCTTTGCAGCAAATTTAGGCATTCCCAGATTCTTCACAATCTGCTGAATTTCACCCAGTGTCCTGCCCAGTAAAGCTGTTTTCGGAGTATCCATTTATTAATTCTAAGACAATTAGCGTACAAAGGTAGGCAAAAAATAAGATATATTGCCTATCTTTGCCGCGAGAAATCTATTTTTATAATGAGAAAAACAATTAATTGCTTTATTCCCTATGTGGAAAGCACAGCAGCCCAACAGACAATCGCTACCCTGAAAGAAAGTAGCATAGTAAACAAGATTTATCTGTTGGCTATAAATCCCGACAAGACATTATCCACTCCCGAAGGATGCGAAATATTGCCTGTAGACTCACTGACCAGTAGTGCAACCATGCAAAAGATAGCCGATAGAGCCGATCGCACATACACATTACTTTATACTAAAACCTCTCCTTTGGAACTGGGGTATATGGCATTGGAGCGTATGGTTGCTTTCCTGCAAGAAAAGAATACAGGTATGGTTTATTCCGACCACTTTGAATGGAAAAACGGAGAAAAGAGAAAACATCCGGTTAATGATTACCAACCGGGCAGTGTGCGGGATGATTTTGATTTTGGTTCCGTGATCTTATTTAAAAGCATGTATTTCATTGCAGGCTGTTATAATATGGATAAGGAAAGCAAATATGCCGCGCTTTATGATATTCGCCTGTATCTCAGCTTTTATTATGCGATAACACATATCAATGAATACCTCTATACGGAAATTGAGGACGACAATCGCCGGTCCGGCGAGAAACAATTCGACTATGTGAATCCCCGCAACAGGGAAGTGCAGATAGAGATGGAAAAGGTCTTCACTACCTATCTGAAAAAAACGAATGCCTACCTGCGACCCGAATTTACAGACATAGACTTAAAAGAAGGAGATTTCGCCTACCAGGCTTCCGTTATTATTCCGGTACGCAACCGTGCCCGCACCATTGATGATGCCATTCGCTCGGCACTTGCCCAAGAAACAGATTTCCCATTCAATATTATTGTAGTAGATAACCACTCAACAGACGGAACTACTGAAATCATTCACAAATACAGCGACAACCCAAAGATTATCCATCTTCAGCCCGAACGTACCGATCTGGGCATAGGCGGCTGTTGGAGCATTGCCGTGAACCATGCGCTGTGCGGACGCTTTGCCGTGCAACTGGACAGTGATGATTTATACAGCGACACCCATACCTTGCAGACCATAGTAGACACATTCTATAAAGAACAATGCGCCATGGTGATAGGCAGCTACCGCATGACGGATTTCAATCTGAACACTATTGCTCCGGGAGTCATAGACCACCGCGAATGGACCGAAGAAAATGGGCACAACAATGCCTTGCGCATCAATGGGCTGGGTGCTCCACGTGCTTTCTTCACTCCATTGCTGCGTGAGATAGGTATTCCTAACGTGAGTTATGGCGAAGATTATGCACTGGGGCTTGCTTTCTCACGCCAATACAAGATAGGACGCATTTATGAAGTGCTTTACCTTTGCCGCCGTTGGGAAGGAAACTCGGATGCAGCTCTGAACATTGGGCAGATAAATGCCAACAACCATTATAAAGATAGTTTGCGTAGCTTGGAAATAAAGAAACGCATCGATCGGAATGATCAGTGGAAAATAAAAAAGCAACAAGTTAGTTCTAGCATAAGAACACTTTTCTCGAAACAACTGAAGTCCTGGAAACTGGCTCATGACAACTATCAGGCACTAAAGAAGCAGAAAACAAAAAAGTTCAATGTCAACGGTAATCTCTTTGTGGTGCAATATAACTCCCAACGCGCCATTTCATCCACAGCCAAGGTTGATAAAGAAAGTATCGAAGCACGTCCATGCTTTCTATGCGAGAATAATCAACCGAAAGAACAAGAGTCAATTTTGATTCCTTGCGTCAGCATAGCCTACAGAGCATGTGTAAACCCCTATCCTATTTTGCCGGGACATCTTACCCTAATCTACAGGAAACATATTCCACAAACCTTGCAGGATGATGATCTCTTTTATAACCTATATGAACTTATACAAAATATGCCTACATACGCCATATTTTATAACGGTGCACGTTGCGGTGCTTCCGCCCCCGACCATCACCACTTTCAAGGAGTAAAAGCAGAAAATATTCCTTTCATACAAAACATACAAACGTGGTTGGCTGAATCTCAACTAATCGCCACGGAAATAAGCTATTTTGATGAAGAATGCGAAGACGATGGTCCTGAAATGAATGTTACGCGGCTTTACATCAACTCGAAAAGTTATGCGTGCCCCTTCTTCCTTATTCAAGACACCGGAGTAGGCGAATCACTAGAAATGTTCAAATACCTGATGGCATCCCTGCCCAAAGACGAGCATGATGCAGAACCCATGATTAACCTTTTCTATTGGAAGGAAGAAGAATCATATTACACCGCCATTTTTCCACGCAGCAAGCATCGCCCCGACCGATATTTTGCCGAAGGTGAAAAGCAAATGCTTATCAGTCCGGGAGCCCTAGATATGGCAGGACTAATTGTTGCCATACGAGAAAAAGACTTCAGGAAGATAACAGCAGAGGATATAGTTGATATTCTTAAAGAAGTGGGATTAAGCAAAGAAGAAGCAGCGAAAGTACCCAAACAATATTTCATAGAAAAAGAAGCCATACAAAAACGGTTGAGAGAACCAAGAAAGAGAAATTAAGAAAGAACCAGAATGATGAAAGAGCCCGAAATAAGCGTAGGAATAGTAAATGCGCAAGAAATACATTTTTCATTAAACGGCAATTACTTTGCCAAAGGAGAAACTGTGTGCGGCGAGCAAGTGGTAGCCTTCAGCGAAGGAGGTATCCTATGGAACGACAACCTGTATCGCGAACTGACATTCACCCCGCAAGATGAAACCGCCTCTTTCTCCCTGTATGATGTGACTATCGGAATCAATTTCCACTGGGAGCGACAAGAGACACAGTGTTTTATGGGAACATTGAAACTGGTGGTGGACGAAGGAAAGATAACCGCTATCAACATCCTTTCGGCAGAAGATTATCTGATAAGCGTTATCTCTTCGGAGATGAACGCCACCTCTTCACTGGAATTTCTGAAAGCGCATGCCGTTGTGTCACGCAGTTGGCTGTTTGCACAAATAGAGAAGCGGAAAGCATTGAGCGAAAAGAGCGAAGGCTTCTTCTCTTTTGTAAAGACCGACACCGAGTACATACGCTGGTATGACCGCGAAGACCATACCATTTTCGATGTATGCGCCGACGACCATTGCCAGCGTTACCAGGGAATAACCAAAGCATCAAGCGCCGCCGTGACCGAGGCAGTAAAAGCCACCCGCGGACAGCTATTAATGTACGAAAAGGGAATATGCGATGCACGTTTTTCCAAGTGCTGCGGCGGAGTGAGCGAAGAGTTCGGTTATTGCTGGGAAGACAAGGACTATCCTTATCTCACCGCCGTGCGCGATGTAGAGGAAGAAGAACAACGCCCCTTCCCCGACCTTACCCAAGAAAAGGAAGCGGAACGATGGATACGCACCTCCCCTATTTCTTTCTGTGACACGCACGACAAGAAAGTGATCTCTCAGATATTAAATAACTACGATCAGGAAACCACCGATTTCTATCGTTGGAAAGTGCGCTACACACAAGAAGAACTGGCAGAACTGATCCGCCAGAACACCAAGACGGATTATGGAGACATCATCGACCTGATCCCCATTCAACGGGGTAAATCGGGACGTATCTGCAAACTGAAACTTGTGGGAAGCCTCAAGACACTGACCATCGGCAAGGAGCTGGAAATTCGCCGCACCTTGTCGTCCTCCCACCTGTTCAGTTCTGCATTTGTGGTAGATAAAGGGCCGTTGAAAAACGGCATACCCGAATGGTTCTTACTGACCGGCGCCGGATGGGGGCACGGAGTAGGCCTTTGCCAGATAGGTGCCGCCGTGATGGGAGAACGAGGCTATACGTATGACGAGATATTATTACATTATTATAAAGGCGCGGACATCCGCCGCTTCTATTAACCGGCCCACGCGCCGGGCGAAGTTTACATATGAAAAAGACATCACCGTGGGCATGGATACCCACCCTCTACTTTGCACAAGGGCTGCCCTATGTAGCCGTAATGACCATCTCGGTCATTATGTACAAAAAACTGGGAATCAGTAACGCCGAACTGGCTTTCTATACCGGTTGGCTGAACCTTCCGTGGGTTATCAAACCACTGTGGAGTCCTTTCATTGACCTGTTCAAGACCAAGCGCTGGTGGATTGTCACCATGCAACTCCTTATCGGTGCGGGACTGGCAGGCATTGCCTTCACCATCCCCACCGAACACTTTTTCCAACTCACCCTTGCCGTCTTCTGGCTATTGGCATTCAGTTCTGCCACGCATGATATTGCCGCCGATGGCTTCTATATGCTGGCACTGGACTCACACGAACAAGCGTTGTTTGTAGGGATCCGAAGCACATTTTACCGCATCGCCACCATTGCCGGGCAAGGGCTGCTCATCATGCTGGCAGGCAGACTGGAAGTAGTGACCGGAAACATTCCTTTTGCCTGGTCTATTACCTTCTTCGTATTGGCGGGACTGTTCCTGGGTATATGGGTTTACCATAAGTTCATCCTCCCCCGTCCCTCCTCGGATCATGCCGCCCGGGAAGTTTCAGCTTCCACCTTATTAAAAGAGTTCTTTGCTACATTTGCCAGCTTCTTTCAGAAAAAGCAGGCAGGCATCGCTATCCTTTTTATGTTGCTCTACCGTTTGCCCGAAGCGCAACTGGCAAAAATGTGTATCCCCTTCCTGGTCGATCCTGTTAACAAAGGAGGCTTGGGACTCACCACCGAACAAATAGGCTTCGTGCAAGGTACGGTGGGCATCATCGGACTCACCTTGGGAGGCATTTTGGGAGGCATCGCCGTAGCACGAGGTGGATTGAAACAATGGTTATGGCCCATGGTATGGGCTATTTCCCTGCCCGATTTCGTCTATGTGTACCTCAGTTATGCCCAACCGGAGTCTTTGTTACTAATTAACATCTGCATCTTTATCGAGCAATTCGGTTACGGGTTCGGATTTACTGCTTATATGCTTTACCTCATTTACTTTGCCGCCGGAGAACACAAAACGGCACATTATGCCATCTGCACAGCCTTCATGGCTCTGGGGATGATGATACCGGGCATGGCTGCCGGATGGTTGCAGGAGTTGATGGGATATAATCATTTCTTTATCTGGATTATGGTGTGCTGCGCCGCTACTTTCGGAGTCACTGCCTTATTAAAGATTGATCCGGAATTCGGGAAGAAGAAGTCAGACTAAAACTTTTTTCTACTGACTAATGCAATTCTTAGCTGATTTATCCTTATTTTTGCAGAAACCAAGTAGAAACTACAAGTATAATAGTATGAAAAAAGAATGTATCTTAGCCATTTCCTTTGCCATAGGAATGGTTTCTTGCAAAAACAACGCCTCCCAACAAGAGGCATGGACCGACAACGCTTTGGATGTGGCATCCTACCAATTAAAACTTACTGCAACCGAAATAGCAGATTCTGCCCAACTGCCACGCTCTACATGGACAGGATGCACGGTGGAACTTCTCGCCAGCCAGTTAGAGAGAGATGTCAACACTTTCAAAGACCGTTCCGGGAAAAACCCGCCTGCCGAAAAATTAGGTAAACGCCGCCTGTGCGATATTTATGACTGGACAAGCGGGTTCTTTCCCGGCAGTTTATGGTATCTCTATGAAATGACCGGAGATACTGAACTGAAAGAACAAGCTATTAAATTTACCAACCTGCTGAATCCGGTCAGATATTATAAGGACACACATGATTTGGGATTCATGGTAAATTGCAGTTATGGCAACGCCTTGCGCCTCTCCCCCAATGATACCATTAAGAGTGTATTAGTAGAAACAGCAGAGAACCTTTATCACCGCTTCAATCCTCAAATAGGTTGCATCCGTTCCTGGGACTTCGGGACTTGGAACTTCCCGGTAATCATTGATAATATGATGAACCTTGAATTATTATTCAAAGCCAGCCAACTGACCGGAGATAATAAATATCGTGATGCAGCCATCACCCATGCACTGACGACAATGAAACATCATTTCCGCCCCGACTATACTTCCTTCCACGTAGTAAGCTATAACGACGATGGTACGGTAGAGCGCCAGGAAACCAACCAAGGAAAGAATGATGCCTCTGCATGGGCTCGCGGACAAGGATGGGGATTCTACGGATACCTGATATGTTATCGTGAAACCCAAGATCCCCGCTTCTTGCAACAAGCTGTAAACATAGCAGATATGATAATGAAACGTATAACCACGGAAGATTGCATTCCTTATTGGGATTTTGACGCACCTGCCGGCAAAGACACTCCGCGTGATGCCTCAGCCGGTTGCATCATTGCCTCTGCCATGCTGGAACTGAGCACGATGGTGCCCGATGGACAGAAATACTTTGACTATGCAGAGAAACAATTAAAGAGTTTATCCACTCCGGACTATCTTGCCGCAAAAGGAGAAAACGAAGGATTTATATTGAAACATTCCACAGGCTCCCTGCCTCATGCTTCAGAAATAGATACGCCACTAAACTATGCCGACTATTACTATCTGGAAGCATTGAAAAGATATTCGGATCTGAAAAAGTAAACAGCAAACTGAATGCTCTGAATAAAAAGAGACACGGCTGGCTGCTCCCCCTTACCGGAGTATGCCAGCCGTTATTTATTAGACATATTCTACTTTTCCCTTCATTTTCTCATTATTAATCCATACTTTTGCCCAATATAGAGACAGACACAACGACAAGTAGAATCTGATACACAATTATGATATGGAACAAGAAGAAGAAAAAACAGAAGAAATACTACAATGCAATGACAAGAAGTACGATTCCCTGCTATCTGTATTTCTACCCCGTAAAGGTTTTATGGCAACAGCCACACTTATTTACGGCAACATATTGATATTTATACTGATGGCTATTGCCGGAGTAGGAATTTTTATGCCGGACACATTAGGATTACTGCAATGGGGAGCCGATTTCGGCCCGCTTACGCTGACGGGGGATTGGTGGCGTACACTTACTTGCAACTTTATACATCTGGGCATCCTCCATCTGATAATGAATATGTATGCACTGCTGTTCATCTGCTTGTGGCTGGAACCCTTAATAGGGACACGGCGCATGTTTGTTTCCTATATTCTGACCGGACTTTGTTCCGCTGCCGTCAGTCTGTTCATGCACAGCGATTTAATCAGTGCCGGAGCTTCCGGTTCCATCTTCGGACTTTATGGCATTTTCCTGGCTTTCTTGTTTTCACATCGCATAGAGAAGAACCAACGACAAGCATTGCTTGCCAGCATTCTGATATTTGTAGGCTATAATCTGCTGAACGGGCTGACAGAAGGAATTGACAATGCTGCCCATGTGGGCGGACTCATCAGCGGTCTGATACTAGGATACACCTATGTATTCGCTTATAGACAAGAAAAAAGCAGCACTCAGAGAATAATAACCTCGACAGGAGAAATCGGACTCTTTCTTCTTTTCCTGGCAGGCTTCATCACCCTGTGTGAGAACGTTCCTTCTGATTATAAAGAAGTGCGCGAATTATGGAACGATGGTACAGTTCAGGCTTACCTTGGTGAAGACGGGGATGAAGAAGAACAACTCCCTCCCTATCAGGTTGCCACAAACACGGATTGGTATCACTTTATTGATACGGAAAGCAACTTTGCCTGCCAATACCCTTCTAACTGGACCAAAGAACATACTCCGGCCGGTAGCTCCGATCTTATTCCCCCTTTGCTAGAACTGTCTAATGGAGTAAACTCACTTACCATCACCAAAGCAACTTGTTCGAATAGTGATGAGTTTGAAACTGCCAAGAAAGAATTGCTGCACTTACCGGATTTTCAAGATTATGAGCATATCCAAAACAATATCAATGGAATACAATATGAAGTCTTGACAGGAGTTCACGAAGTATCCGGCCTCAAACTAGATCAAACAATCCTTTTTCATTTCCCCGACAGTAAAGAATATATCCTGACCATCTCTGCCTTATATAATGATGATAGGGCAAAGGACGACTTGAATAAGATTATTGAAACAATCAGACCTTAATAATCATTTATTTTTCAGAATAAAGAGGTTCATTCAACAAAATGATTACTATATTTGTTTTACTACCAAAAAGTAACATAAAAACATAGGGCTTATGAAAAAAGTAATTTTACTAACACTAGTTGCTTTGTTTTGCTGTGCAGGATACTCACAGGCACAAACAGCAGAGAAGAAGATGAACCGTCAGGAAAAGAAGGAAGCACAAAAGGCTATGGAGCAAGCTCTGTTTGAGGAAGCCAAACAGGCAATAGAAAATAAGACTTTCACACTGGAAGCGGACCGAGTGATATTCAAAAGAGGAAGAAGTGCTTTTGTTTCTTCTAACACCAATTTTGTGATGGTAGATGGTGATAGAGCATCTGTACAAGTAGCCTTCAACATTCCGGTAAGCGGACCTAACGGACTAGGAGGTGTCACTGTAGATGGAAACGTTTCCGGATATAAAATTAAAACAGATAAGAAAGGAACCATATATCTGTCAATGAGCGTAATGGGTGTGGGCATATCTGCTCAAGTTAGCATCACATTACCTAATGGAAGCAATAATGCTACTGTAGATATCCGTCCTAATTTTAATTCCAACCGATTGACTTTATCCGGAACACTGCTTCCGCTTGAACAATCCAATGTATTCAAGGGACGGTCTTTCTAAACACAATTATAACAGTCAGTCTGTAAAAGCCAATTTCTTATTTCAAAATTCTGTGCTCTCAGAGTTTATCGTTTCTACTACCACTACTATCACTATTTACCTCAGAATGCTGATAGATAAAGGGTTTGCATATGTGGTGGTAGTAGAATTTTCAAAGAGAAAAAAGTGGCTACTACCACCACTTTTATGCAATTTCTCTATAGAAAGAGAGCAAAGCTACTGCAAAATTCGCATCTTTGATTAGTAGTGTAACAGTCAATGACTAAGTCATTTCATTATTATCATACTGTCTTCAAATCGGTTTCATACGGTCGAAACAAAAGTTTCATACGGTCGCAACTAAAGTTTCACCCTGTCGGAACTAAAGTTTCGTCCTGTTGGAACTTTAGTTCCAGCCTTTTGGAACTCATTGAAACTCCTTATCTTTGTGCCCATTCATAGTTTAATCATTGGCGCAAACAAGGTATAAATCAGATACATCTTTCAGAAAACACAGTAAATTAATACAGTTTACCACAACAATCGGATAAAATGTATTATTTTTGTAGATATAATAACCATCTATTATCCAATATGATAATAATAGCAGATAGTGGTTCCACCAAAACAGACTGGTGCATAGGCAACACGAAAACGGACTGTCAAATAGTACAGACGGGAGGTATTAATCCGTTTCATCAATCTTCTGATGAGATAGGGAGGGTTATTGCTTCCACACTTGTTCCGCAACTGGGAGATACCACAGAATTTACAGATATTTATTTCTATGGCGCGGGATGCATTCCCGAAAAAAGCCATATAGTAAAACAAGCCCTTCTACAAAGCTTTCCCAAAGCTGATATTTCTGTGGAAAGTGATTTACTGGGAGCTGCACACGCCTTATGCGGTACATCTGCCGGAATAGCTTGCATACTGGGAACGGGTTCCAACTCATGCGCCTACAACGGAGAAAAGATTACCGACAACATCTCTCCCTTGGGATACATTCTGGGAGATGAAGGAAGTGGAGCCGTATTAGGAAAAAGGCTCGTCGGCGACTGCCTGAAATATCAGTTGCCCGATGATCTCTGCCGGAAATTCTTAGATGAATACAAACTGACTCCGGCAATGATTTTGGATAAAGTGTACAGGCAACCGTTAGCAAACCGTTTTCTGGCAAGCCTCACCCCTTTTCTTTCGGAGCACAGGCAAAGGGCTGAGATTCATGCACTGTTAGTGTCTTGTTTCAACGATTTCTTCCGGCGCAATGTAATGCAATATGAGTATCATGGCATTCCTGCCCATTTCACCGGATCTATAGCCTTTTACTTTCAAGAAGAAGTAAAAGAAGCGGCCCGGGAATTGAACGTATTAACGGGAAACTTTTTGAAGAGCCCGATGGAAGGATTAATTGAATATCATTTGGGAGTATGAGTTTTATGAAGATAACCGAGCAACCTTCTCTGCACGAGGATTTGGAACAGCAATCCGTCAGAGAATTATTGGAAGGCATTAATGAGGAAGACCGAAAAGTTGCCGTAGCCGTCCAAGCCTGCATCCCACAAATTGAAACGCTGGTAAACGAAATTGTAGAACGTATGCAACAAGGCGGACGTATTTTCTACATCGGAGCCGGAACCAGCGGACGCCTCGGCGTGCTGGATGCATCTGAAATCCCTCCCACTTTCGGCATGCCCGATACCTATATAATAGGTATCATTGCAGGCGGAGAGCAAGCCTTGCGGCATCCGGTAGAGAATGCGGAAGATGATGTGATAAGCGGATGGAAAGAATTGGAAACATACCACATAACGGACAAAGACACCGTAATCGGCATAGCAGCATCGGGCACAACTCCCTATGTGATAGGCGCTTTGCAGGAAGCCCGCAAACATGGAATACTGACGGCCGCCATCGGCAGTAATCCCGACTCGCCACTATCACAGGTAGCGGACATTCCCATAGAAATGGTGGTGGGACCGGAATTTGTAACAGGTAGTTCGCGCATGAAAAGCGGAACGGGACAGAAAATGATACTGAACATGATTAGCACCACCGTGATGATAAAACTGGGCAGGGTAAAGGGAAACCGAATGGTGAACATGCAACTCAGTAATCAGAAATTAGTTGACAGAGGAGTACAAATGCTGATTGAAGAATTACATATAAATAAGGAGGAAGCAAAACAAATGCTGCAACAATATGGTTCTGTAAAGAAAGCACTGGACGCTTCTAAAACAAAATAATTGTATCACTTAAAAGACGACTGAAGTATGAAAAACTGGAAACTGGAAGCCATTATCCTTGCTATAGGCATGCTGATGATGGGGTATTTTATCAAATTAGGATTAGACACTTTTTCTAGCAAAGACAGAGTGGTGAATGTAAAGGGATTGGCCGAAACGGAAGTTCCCGCCAACAAAGTGACTTGGCCTCTGATGTACAAGGATTTGGGCAACGATCTTCCTACCTTATATAATAAGATAAACACTACGAACCAAGCTATTGTGAATTTCCTGAAACAAAAAGGGATCACTGAGGACGAAATTAGTATCAATGCTCCTGAAATCATAGATATGCAAGCGGAACGATACAACAACAATAATGTACCTTTCCGCTACAACGTAACTTCGGTCATCACCGTCACTTCAAGTAAGGTAGACTTGGTACGCAAGATGATCAGCGAGCAAAGCGAACTGTTAAAGCAAGGTATCGCCATCACAGGTGGAGATTATCGCTACAGTGTGCAATACGATTATACGGGTCTGAATGACATCAAACCTCAGATGATAGAAGAAGCGACTAAGAATGCACGTGCCGCCGCTATCAAATTTGCCAAAGATTCAGATAGCAAACTCGGTAAGATTAAAAGTGCTTATCAAGGCCAGTTCAGCATTAATGACCGTGATGCCAATACTCCTTATATAAAACGTATCCGCGTGGTGACTACCATTGATTATTCACTGGAAGACTAAACGCCCATCTTATGAAGGATCTCGAATAAAGCTTCTTTGTTCAGAGGCTTGGGCAAAAAGCCGTTAAAGCCTCTGGACATTACTTTCCGCTTATCTTCATCGTAAGCAAATGCAGTAACTGCCACAATCGGCACATTAGGCGCCAACTGACGGATAGCTTCCGTTGCCTGATAACCATCCACTACAGGCATACCGATGTCCATTAAGATAAGGGCCGGATTGCATTCCAAAAACAGCGAGATAGCCTCTTCACCGTTTTCGGCACGCACCAGATTGTATTTCTTTTCCAGATAAATCTTATAAAGCAAATAGTTATCATTCATATCTTCTGCTATCAGAATCGTCTTGCGCTCTGCATCATTCGATGTTTCAAGCAATTCTACAACCGCCGTTTCCTCTTCATGCTGCAAAGGCAGGAAATCAAAAGGTTTCACGGGTAAAGTAAACCAGAAGGTAGAGCCTTTGCCATATTCGGACACAACTCCGATTTCACCTCCCATCTTCCTTATGATGGTTTGACTGATAGACAATCCCAGCCCGGTACCCTGTCGCTTGGCATCCAGCTTGGTAAAACGCTCAAATACACGTTCCACTTTTCCCTCCGGAATACCGGTGCCGGTATCGGTTACATAAAAGTACAGCTCATTCTCGCGTACCTCATATCCCATCGTAATGTATCCCTCCGAAGTATATTTAAAAGCATTCGAAAGGAAATTGGACAATACCTGGGATACACGGTTCTTCTCCGTGTGTATGAAACAGACGGACAACTTTGGTTCAAAGACAATACGCACAGGACTATCCGCTTCCTCCAGTCGCAAGCGGAAGATACCTTCCAGTTCGCGCATGATCTGATTTACATCTACATCATTGTAAATAAACTCCAAAGTTCCTGCCTCTATCTTGGACATATCCAAAATATCATTTACCAGTTGAAGCAGCATATTGGTATTTCCTTTGATTATCTCTACATAAGAATTCCGGTCTTCTTCCGTAGCCGTAGCCAATAACCCCGCAAAACCGACAATCGCATTCAAGGGAGTACGAATCTCATGGCTCATATTGGCAAGGAAAGCTGTTTTCTGTTCGCCCGCCAGTTCTGCCTCCTGTTTGGCAGCTTCCAGCTCGTCCCTTACCTTCTTTTGGCGAGTAACATCACGCACGGTCAACAATACTTTAT
Organism: uncultured Bacteroides sp.; assembly: GCA_902388365.1. Classification (GTDB taxonomy): domain Bacteria; phylum Bacteroidota; class Bacteroidia; order Bacteroidales; family Bacteroidaceae; genus Phocaeicola. The sequence goes on from CABMPB010000019.1 coordinate 46,137, forward strand.
CGTCGTTGTTTAATTGCAGATAAGTTCCCGAGACACTGACCACACAATCAATATAGTTATCGGTTTTTTCAGATAAATAAAGCCTCATAGGGGTTTCCAGCTGAGAGAAATGTCCATTTTCCCTGAAACACTTTTCAATGGCATTACGCACCGGACACATCTTGCAGTTTTCATGCGCGCCACATTCTCCTGCATCCAAAGCATTCTTACAATGAAGCAACTCCCCCACTCTGCACATCACCTGACTTTCTGTAGTATTAGTCAGATTATAATAATTGGTCTTTTCAACCAAAAAATTCCGGTTGGCTAAAATTATATAAGCATCCACATTATATAATATAGAATCCGAAAGTTCTTTTATTGAACGTATTTCGTTCTTTTCTTCTATAACTTCTCTTTCCAAGTTCTTCTTCTGCCGTGCTTCTCTCCACCATAAAAAACCTAAAAACAGAACCAGACAAACCAAAATGGGCACAATCATACATTAAGCTGTTAAGTTTGCCCAAAAGTACAAACATAAATTAAATTTTGCTAGAATATTGGGCTTAAATTTTCATTTGCAAGTTTTTTTTGCAAAAGTGTTTGTGTTTCAGTAATTTGTTGTATCTTTGCGCCCGAAATTAGATAAACAATATAATGTCTAACGTAATTAACTGAGAAAATTAACAATTTTATTAATGGAAAATTTAAAAAACATCGCTCCTGTTGAAGATTTCAACTGGGAAGCTTACGAAAACGGCGAAGCTGTAACAGGCATGAGCCACGAAGATCTTGAAAAAGCTTATGACGGTACTTTAAACAAAGTAAACGACCGCGAGGTTGTAGACGGTACTGTTATCGCAATGAACAAACGCGAAGTAGTTGTTAATATCGGCTACAAATCAGACGGTATCATTCCATTGAGTGAATTCCGTTACAATCCTGAACTGAAAATTGGTGATACTGTAGAAGTATACATCGAAAACCAGGAAGACAAAAAAGGACAGTTGATCCTGTCACACAAGAAAGCACGTGCTACTCGCTCTTGGGATCGTGTTAACGCTGCTCTTGAAAACGAAGAAATTATTAAGGGTTACATCAAGTGCCGCACTAAGGGTGGTATGATTGTTGACGTATTCGGTATCGAAGCATTCTTGCCGGGTTCTCAGATCGATGTTAAGCCTATCCGCGACTACGATGTATTTGTAGGCAAAACAATGGAATTCAAAGTGGTTAAGATCAACCAGGAATTCAAAAACGTTGTTGTTTCTCACAAAGCTCTTATCGAAGCTGAACTTGAACAGCAGAAGAAAGAAATCATCGGTAAACTTGAAAAAGGACAGGTACTGGAAGGTACTGTTAAAAATATCACATCATACGGTGTATTTATCGACCTTGGTGGCGTAGACGGTTTGATTCACATTACAGACCTTTCATGGGGCCGCGTAAGCGATCCGAAGGAAGTTGTAGAACTGGATCAGAAGTTGAACGTTGTTATCCTTGACTTTGATGACGAAAAGAAACGTATCGCTCTTGGCTTGAAGCAACTTACTCCGCACCCATGGGATGCACTTGATACTGACTTGAAGGTGGGTGACAAGGTGAAAGGTAAAGTTGTCGTTATGGCTGACTACGGTGCATTCATCGAAATCGCTCCGGGCGTAGAAGGTTTGATCCACGTTTCTGAAATGTCTTGGTCACAGCACTTGCGTTCTGCTCAGGACTTCATGAAGGTAGGTGACGAAGTAGAAGCTGTTATCCTGACTCTGGACCGTGACGAACGTAAGATGTCTTTGGGTATCAAACAGTTGAAACAAGATCCATGGGAAACTATCGAAGAAAAGTATCCTGTAGGTTCTAAGCACACTGCAAAAGTTCGTAACTTCACTAACTTCGGCGTATTCGTAGAAATCGAAGAAGGTGTAGACGGATTGATCCACATCTCTGACCTTTCTTGGACTAAGAAAGTGAAACATCCTTCTGAATTTACTCAGATTGGTGCAGATATCGATGTTCAGGTACTGGAAATCGACAAAGAAAACCGTCGTTTGAGCCTTGGTCACAAGCAGTTGGAAGAAAATCCTTGGGATGTATTCGAAACTGTATTTACTGTAGGTTCTGTACACGAAGGTACTATCATCGAAATGTTGGATAAGGGTGCTGTTGTAGCTCTTCCTTACGGTGTAGAAGGTTTCGCAACTCCGAAGCACTTGGTAAAAGAAGACGGCGCACAGGCTCAGTTGGACGAAAAGCTTTCATTCAAAGTGATCGAATTCAACAAAGACGCTAAGAGAATCATCCTGTCTCACAGCCGTATCTTTGAAGATGCTGCTAAGGCAGAAGAAAGAGCTGAAAAGAAAGCAACTGCAAAAGCAAACAAACCTGCTTCTAAGAGAGAAGATGCTCCTGCTATCCAAAACCAGGCTGCTTCTACAACTTTGGGCGACATTGATGCTTTGGCTGCTTTGAAAGAACAGTTGGAAAACAAAAAGAAGTAATCTGATTACTACTTTAAGATAAGCTGAAAGGATGCATTTTAATAGATGCATCCTTTTTTTATGCCATTATTTCTTAAAAAGAGGATGATTTCATGGAATATCCGGTGAATAATCGTATCTTTATAGAGTAATAAAATTTCGAGTTAGCATTTCATCACGACTTCTCCCCCGTTTTCTTATTACCCTATTTACTAATTTCGTATAGTTTCTCCTTTTAAGGGAAGCTGTATATATACTAATTTAAAAAGAATCAAATGGCGAAACCTATTTCATTTACCAAACGAGATTTAGAGAAAAAGAAACAAGAAAAACGTTTAGCAAAGCAGCAGAAAAAAGAAGAAAGAAAAAGTAGCGGCACATCATCTTTTGAAGATATGATAGCCTACGTTGACGAGAATGGCATGATTTCAGATACTCCCCCTATTCCCAGTGAAAAGCCTCAGGAAGTGGATATGTCAACCATCGCAATTTCTACCCCACGAAGAGAAGATGAACCTGTAGAGCTGGTACACGAAGGAAGAATAGAGCATTTCAATGTATCCAAAGGATATGGGTTTGTGAAAGACCTGAAAAACACCGAGAAATACTTTTTCCACATCAGCGGACTGATAGACAGTGTAATAGAAAATAATATAGTGACATTTGAACTGGAAAGAGGATCGCGCGGTATGAATGCCGTAAAGATACAGTTAAAGAAATAGTTCACCCGTATAATGCCGTTTTTACGGCATTTTTTATTTTTCCATTCAAAAAAGATAGTATCTTTGTAACGATGGAGAAATTTGAAATACACATACTGGGATGCGGTTCGGCGTTGCCCACTACACGGCATTTTGCTACGTCACAAGTTGTGAACGTCCGCGAGAAACTGTTTATGATAGATTGTGGTGAAGGAGCACAGATGCAACTGCGCAAATCAAAACTGAAATTCACCCGGTTGAATCATATATTCATCTCACACCTGCATGGCGATCATTGTTTCGGATTGATGGGACTCATCTCTACTTTCGGCATGCTGGGACGGACAGCTACGCTTTATATCCATTGCCATCCTGAGTTGGAACGGTTGCTCATGCCACAACTTGACTTCTTTTGCAAAGGAATGAGTTACAAAGTAGTATTTCAAACTTTCGACCCTGGAAAAGCCGAAGTAGTTTACGAAGACCGTTCATTGACTGTAGAAACAATTCCTCTGCGCCACCGGATTCCGACCTGCGGATTCTTGTTCTCAGAGAAACAAACTCCCAACCATATCCGCCGCGATATGATTGATTTCTACGAAATACCTGTATATGAACTGAACCGGATCAAGAATGGTGCCGATTATACCCTGCCGGATGGCAAAGTAATTTCTAACGATAAACTCACAACCCCCTCTGCCCCGCCCCGCCGGTATGCTTATTGTTCGGACACCATCTATCTGCCCCGTATCATAGAACAGGTACGCGGAGTAGACCTGCTATTCCACGAAGCAACCTTTGCGCAAAGCGAGTTGGCAAGAGCCAAAGAAACCTATCACACCACTGCCATCCAAGCTGGCGAAATAGCTCGCAATGCAGAAGTGAAACAGCTTCTTATCGGGCATTTTTCTGCCAGATATGAGGATGAAAGCATCTTGTTGCAGGAAGCATCTTCGGTGTTTCCTAACACTGTACTAGCCAAAGAAACACTAAAACTTTCAATAGAACCCATTAAACCATAACACGAATCTGAGATCCAATATAAAAGCAGAAGCATGAACACGTATAATGAGAAAGAAATAATAACTCTGTTACAAGATCCGGCACGACAAAAAGCAGCCTTCGAATGTATCGTCAACGAATACAGCGAACAGCTATACTGGCAAATCCGCCGAATGGTACTTTCTCATGAAGATGCCAATGACTTGTTACAGAACACATTTGTTAAGGCATGGATCAACATAGAGTATTTCCGCGCCGAAGCCAAGATGTCCACTTGGCTCTATCGCATTGCCTTAAACGAATGCCTGACTTTCCTAAATAAACAACGCGCCACTACCCAGCTATCTATAGATGATGCCGATGCCGACATGATAAATAAACTGGAAAGCGACACTTACTTTAATGGAGATGAAACACAATTACTGTTTCAAAAAGCATTATTGACATTGCCCGAAAAGCAACGTATGGTATTTAACCTGAAATACTTTCAAGAAATGAAATATGAAGATATGTCCGAAATCCTGGGAACAAGTATCGGAGCGCTGAAAGCATCATATCATCATGCAGTGAAAAAAATAGAGCACTTTTTGAAAGAATCTCTTTAAACCTTTTTAAAAGAAACACATCTAAGAAATAAAGGAGACCACGCTATGAAGGAGGAAGATGAATTATTAAAAAAATACGGAACACAAAATCCGTTCACCGTACCCGAAGGTTATTTTGAAAACTTCTCGAAGAAGTTGATGGATAAACTGCCGGAGAAAGAATATACGCCTACAGCAACCGCCACCATTACCACTTGGCAGCGCATCAAGCCATGGGTGTACATGGCAGCCATGTTTTGTGGGTTGATGTTCACTGTCAGAGTTGTTGTAGGTCCACCTAAGCAAGACACTCCTATTTTTACAGCCGCAGAGACAGAGCAATTCTCCGACGAATATATTGAAACTATATTAGATCATTCCATGTTGGATGATTACGCTCTATATCAGTATTTGACAGATGCTGATTCAGATATGTATAATTAAACAATAACCACATGATACAAAGACTGGCAACATTGCTTATCATCTTGTGCATAGGTATCTCTATACAGGCACAAGACCCCAAGAAATCCGGTTTCTCTAAAGAAGAATTCAGAGCTAGGCAGGAATCATACCTGACGCAGAAAGCTGAATTGACCAAAGAAGAAGCTGCCAAATTCTTTCCAATCTATTTTGAATTACAGGACCGCAAGAAAGCTGTAAATGACGAAGGTTGGAATCAAATACGCAAAGGCAAAGATCCTAAAACAACAGAAGCCGAATATGAACAAATAGTAGATAATATAGTAAAAACACGTATAGATGCTGATAAGCTTGATTTGGAATATCTACAAAAGTTCAAAAAGATATTGTCCGCCAAAAAGATTTATAAGTTGCAACGGGCAGAGATGAAGTTTCATCGTGATATTTTGAAAATTATGCATCAGCCGCAAAAAAAATAAAAGCAACAATAAATAGTTTCGTTTTCCGCCCCAAATCTATCTCATCTGATAGATTTGGGGATTTTTATTTAATAAATGTTTCTCAAAATAACAAAATGATATTTTTTGAAGCTCTTCAATATCAATATACACAAGCTTTTATTTTATATTTTATTACATATATTGCATTTTACTTTCATTTTTAAACATTTACCCCTCCAAATATTTTGTTTTCTTAAATTTTATTCATAGGTTTGCGAAAAACCATAAACTCACAAATCTATTACAAACATTATGAAAAAGACACTATTACTACTATTCACGTGTTTATTCGCGGGAATAAACTTTGCACAAGCACAGGTAACAGTGAAAGGAACTGTTATCTCAAGTGAAAACAACGAACCGGTTATTGGTGCCTCCGTGTTGGTAAAGGGGACTACCAACGGAACAATCACCGACATCAATGGACAGTTCACTATCACAAACATCTCACCTACCAACAAAACCATTGTTGTTTCTTTCATTGGAATGGAAACAAAGGAGGTGGAAATTAAGCCACAAATGAAAATTATTCTTTCTCCAACCAGCGAAGTAATGGAAGAAGTACTGGTTGTTGCTTATGGTACAGCTAAAAAGTCATCTTTTACTGGTTCTGCAAAGATGATTACCACTGAACAATTGACTAAACGTCCCGTATCTAACGTCATAGAGAGTTTATCCGGGCAAGTGGCCGGTCTACAAATGACAACAACAGATGGTCAACCAGGAGGAACTCCCAGCATACTAATTCGTGGTATCAGTTCCATGAGCGCAGATACAGATCCTCTAATAGTACTAGATGGTATGCCTTATGAAGGAGGTTGGAACAATATTAACCCATCCGATGTAGAATCTGTTTCTGTTTTAAAAGATGCAGCTTCCACAGCCCTATATGGTGCCCGTGGTGCCAACGGCGTCATCATTATTACTACTAAATCAGCCAAAGCGGGAGATGCCAAAATAACGATAGATGCTAAATGGAGCGCAAATACCCGTGGCGAAATAGAATACGATTACATCAAAGATCCGGGAGAATATTATCAGGCACATTATAAAGCACTGTACAACTATTATTTAAATGCACAAAAACAAACACCTGATCAAGCATATCTAAATGCCAATACTAATATGGTAGGTAGTAACAGCCAAACAGGAGGACTATCATATAATGTCTATTCATATCCAGAAGGTGAATACTTGATTGGCAAGAATGGACTTCTCAATCCCAATGCTAAATTAGGGCGTATAGTTAATGGCTATTATTTAACCCCAGATGATTGGGTAGACGCAGTATATCACACAGCTTTGCGTCAAGAATATAATGTTAATATTTCAGGTGGAAGTGATAAGACACAAGTCTATGCTTCATTTGGTTACTTGGACGAAGACGGTATTGCCGAAGGTTCAGATTATACTCGTATGACAGGTCGTTTAAAAGCAACTTATCAAGCTAAACCATGGATGAAATTCGGCGCAAACATCAGCTATACACATTCTATTCAGAATGCTGCATCTGGCGGTTTTTCACAGGCCTTTAACACTGCTCCTATTTATCCACTCTATTTGCGTGATAGCAGTGGTAACATCATGCAAGATAAAAATGGTGATATATATGATTTTGGTGTTTCTAATCAAGGACCTTTGAATAGACCTATTAATTCTAATACTAACGGAATAAAGCTAAGTCAACTAGACACAAACAATACCTCTGCCAACACACTGAACGGTAACGCATTTGTGGACATTAACTTCTTAAAAGACTTCAAATTTACTTTCAGCGCTGGTAGCTCCATTCGTGATAGCCGATATAAATCTGCCGGCAACCCATTTTACGGTAGTGCCCAGTCTTTAAATGGAAGTATAAAAGTGGAACATTGGCGTAGAACAACAATGAACTTACAGCAGTTATTAAACTATAATCATAGCTTTGGCTTGCACAACGTATCATTGATGGCGGGTCATGAAAGTTTTAACAATGTCTATGAAGAACTAACTGCCACAAAGAACGGCATGTTCTCTTTCTTTGAAAATCAAGAATTGAATGGTGCCATCAGCGGAACAAATGATGAAGGTTCTTATAAAAACAAGTACAATACTGAAGGCTATCTTTTCCGCGGCATGTATGATTATGATGGCAAATATTTCTTTCAACTTTCTTACCGACGCGATGCCTCTTCTCGCTTCCATCCAGATAACCGTTGGGGTAACTTCTATTCTGTAGGTATAGCATGGATACTCACCAAAGAAAATTGGCTCAATGATATCAAATGGCTTGATTTATTAAAACTAAAATTCTCAGTAGGCCAGCAAGGTAATGATAAAATTGATGACTTTTTATATGTAGATACTTATAGCATTAATAATAGCAACAATGAGCTTTCATTAGGCTTCAATAGAAAAGGAAATAAAAATATTACTTGGGAAACCAATACTAATATTAACCTAGGTATAGAATTTGAGATCCTCAAAGGGAAACTAAGTGGCAGTATAGAGTACTTCAACCGTAGAACTACTGATATGTTGAATCGTTTCTCTGTACCATTGTCTCTAGGATATTCAGGTTACTATGATAATATTGGCGATATGAATAATAGAGGTGTGGAAATTGATTTGAAATACACTCCTATTAAGACAAAAAATGTAATCTGGAATATTGGTTTGAATGCAACTCACTATAAAAACGAAATCAGTCGTTTGGCAGAGAGTAAAAAGACCGACGTTATAGACGGTCATGCCGGTTATGTAAATGGATTATACTATTATGGCGAAGGACTTCCTATGTACACTAATTATGTTCAAAAATATGCAGGTGTATCTGAAGACGGCAAACCACAATGGTACTATACAGACAAAAAGACTGGTAAGATGGAAACTACCACCACTTACTCACAGGCAGACCTTTATTTGTGTGGTGATGCTACTCCTGATCTATATGGAGGCATCAATACTTCTTTATCATTGTATGGTTTCGATTTCTCAGCCCAAATAAATTACAGCATCGGTGGACAAGCATACGATTATGGATATGAAGCTTTAATGTCACCTCCGACCTCAACTCATTTGGGATACAATTTCCATAAGGATATTTATAAAGCATGGACACCAGAAAACACCAATACAGATATTCCCCAATGGCAATTCAATGATCTGTATAGTGTTAAGACCTCCGATCGATTCTTAACAAATGCATCTTCATTAAGCATACAAAATATTCAGTTAGGATATACATTCCCTCAAAATACACTCAAAAATTTATATCTTAATAATTTGCGCATTTATATAGCCTGTGATAATGTTTATTATTGGTCTAAAAGAAAAGGATTTGATTCACGTGTCACATGGAAAGGAGATGGCGATTCATCAGGAACATATTCAGCCGTACGTGCTTTTTCTGCAGGCTTAAGTATACAATTCTGATTAACACATAAATAAAAGAAATTATGAAAAATAAATATATTACTAAGATTATAGTCGCTGCATGTATTTCATCAGCGCTGAGTTTAAATAGCTGCATCGAAGAAGTGTTTCCTGAAAATAGTAAAGCTTCTATAGATCAAATTGGAAAATCCGATCAAGCAATTAGTGCAATGGTAAATTCTGTAGTAGCATTTATCAATGCGTATAGAAGTTATGGACCTCAATTTTATCATGATTTTGGATATAGTGGTTATAATCTGATTAGAGAAGCTGCATGCGAAGACTTTTTTTGCTATGAACCTAAATTTGACTTCTTTGATACTTATGGAGTATGTAATGAAATGGGAGACGCAGACGTTGTGAACACAATATGGTATTACAATTACAAATTCTTAAACAACGTAAATAATGCATTGAGCGCATTGGAAAAGGCTGACGAAACTCCAGAAAACAAATATTATAAAGGTATTTGTGTTTCCTATAGGGCTATGATTTACATGGATTTAGTCCGCATGTATGAGTATAAGAAAACAGGAGTTGAAAGGTTAGATGCAGAAGCCGCAAGTAATAATTTATATGGAATAACAGTGCCTATCATCACTGCCGAAACAACAGAAGAAGAAGGACGTAATAATCCGCGTGCCCCATACTATACTGTATATGAATTTATCTTGAACGATTTAGCTACAGCAGAGGAACTTTTAGCTGACTATCAACGTCCAACCAAGAATATGCCTTGCACAGCAGTCGTTCATGGATTAATGGCACGAATGTGGTTAGAAATAGGATCTCGTCTGGAACTTTACCCAGAAGATTTAAATACATTGAATAGTAACACTAACCAAAGTATTGCTTCCAAGGAAGCCTGCTTTACTTACGCTGCAGAGTATGCCCGGAAAGCCATAAATGAGAGCGGAGCTACCCCCTTAACAGAAAAAGAGTGGTTTGGTGGCGATAGTTATACCACAGGGTTCAATAGTGTATTGACAAGTTCTTGGATTTGGGGATCTATCATGACTACCGAAGATGTACACAGCTCGTGGCTCAACTTTGCCGGCAGCATATGTCCTGAACAGACATTTGGCTATGGCAACAGAAAATGGCAAGGTTATAAAATGATCAGCAAAAAGCTATTTGATCAAATACCGGATGCTGACTGGCGTAAAACGACTTGGATTGCCCCTGAAGATGCACATAAAGCTCCTGGCAATAAATATAAAACATTACTAACAGATGAAGACTTTGAAGATATGCCTCCGTATACAGGGGTTAAATTCCGTCCCAAAAATGGTGAAATGAATGATTATACTATTGGAGCAGCCATTGACTATCCTTTAATGCGAGTAGAAGAAATGTATTTGATTGAAGCAGAAGCCGTAGGTATGAGCCAAGGGCTAGCTGCTGGCATCTCAAAACTGGAGGATTTTGTGAATACTTATCGTTATAATACTTCCTCAGGTACTTATACCTGCAAAGTAAATGATTTGAAAGACTTTCAGAAGAAAGTTGTTGAACAAAAACGTATTGAGTTCTGGGGAGAAGGTATTATTTTCTGGGATTATAAACGTTTGGAACTTCAAGTAGTTCGGGGATACCCAGGTACCAATGCTCCTATCGGGTATCGTTTTAACTCAATAGAAGGTCACTGTGCTCCATGGATGAATATCTTTATTAGTCTTTATGAAAATGTATATAATAAAGGTGCGATACTGAATCCAGACCCATCACAAGCTATTAATGAATGGGTAGAATAACATTAAGTACGAATATTGATCAATAGAAACTAAAAGGAAACACGGAGTCTCACAAAACTCCGTGTTTTTCTTATAGAGGAAATAGTTAACAAGTACCAACCAGCCTTCTCACAAGGTTATTCTATAAATGAGTTGTGCTGCAACACATTCCACCCTTTATTTGTTTATTATAAAAAGAGGAAAGAAATATATGGAATGGAAAAATAGTATCATCACCCAACTATCATGGTCTGCAACCATCACCAATCGGGAAAGCAAAGAGAAAGTAGCCCAAAAAATAGCACAACGTGCACATAATGGTGACATTATAGGAGCAGGCTCAGGCTCTACCGTTTACCTCGCTCTTTTTGCTATTGCCGAAAGGATTCAAAATGAAGGATTACAAATTCAGGTCATCCCTGGTTCTATGGAAATATCAATGACTTGCATTCAACTGGGAATTCCTCAAACTACCCTTTGGGAAAAGAAACCTGATTGGACATTTGATGGTGCAGATGAAGTAGATCCTTTGCACAACTTGATAAAAGGAAGGGGAGGTGCTATGTTTAAAGAGAAGTTATTAATTTGCAATAGCACACATACTTTTATTATTGTAGACGAAAGCAAATTGGTAGAGCACTTAGGCAGCAAATTTCCTATACCTATTGAAGTTTTTCCAAATGCTTTGCCTTATGTAGAAAATCAGATTAAAGAATTAGGAGCTTCGGAAACCAAATTACGATTGGCGACAGGTAAAGATGGCCCCATCCTGACAGAGAATGGAAACTTCATACTGGATGCCAGATTTAATTCAATTCCCGATTCATTGGAGAAAGAGATAAAATCTATCACCGGAGTAATAGAGAGTGGATTATTCATGGGATACCCGGTAGAAATAATAGTAGCAAAATAATAGTTACCCGCCCGACATATGGGCGGGAAACCAATTACTATAATCCTTTCGCTTTTGCCTCATTCCAAATGGCATCCATCTCCTCCAGCGTCATATCCTTTAGATTCTTTCCTTGCTTAATGGTATGTTCCTCCAGATAATTAAAGCGCCGGATAAACTTCTGATTGGTATGTTCCAATGCATTATCCGGATTAATCTTATAAAGACGGGCTGCATTAATCAGACTGAACATTACATCGCCAAATTCCGCTTCTGCTTTCTCTTTATCCATATTCTCCACTTCAGCCTCAAACTCGCCGATCTCTTCTTTCACCTTGCTCCACACCTGTGAACGTTCTTCCCAATCAAAACCCACATTGCGAGCCTTGTCCTGAATACGATAAGCCTTTATCAGCGAAGGCAATGCAGAGGGTACTCCACTCAGCACCATCTTATTACCATCTTTTTCTTTCATTTTCAACTGCTCCCAATTCTCAGTCACTTTCTCGGCTGTATCGGCCTTTACTTCCCCAAACACATGCGGATGGCGGAAAATCAACTTCTCACAAAGACGGTCACACACATCTTTTATATCAAAATCACCTGTTTCACTACCTATCTTTGCATAGAATGCCACATGTAACAGTACGTCACCCAATTCTTTGCAAATATCCTTCTTGTCATCTTTCATCAAAGCATCACAAAGTTCATAAGTCTCCTCAATGGTATTGGGGCGCAAACTCTCATTAGTCTGCTTTCTGTCCCAAGGACATTTCTCGCGTAACTCATCCAAAATATCGAGGAAGCGACCGAATGCTTCCATTTGTTCTTTTCTTGTATGCATAATCAGTTTATTAATATCATTTTGTAGTGCAAAAGTACACAATTATCCAACGACTTTTATTAATTTTGCAACCAATTATCCGATAATCAATTAAATAAACAAAATATAAGATGGAATTAGCAAGTAAGTACAATCCCGCTGACGTGGAGGGAAAATGGTACCAGTATTGGTTGGACAACAAGCTCTTTAGTTCAAAACCCGACGGACGTGAACCTTACACAATCGTCATTCCGCCCCCTAATGTTACCGGAGTACTCCACATGGGACATATGCTAAACAATACCATTCAGGATATATTAGTACGCCGTGCCCGCATGGAAGGCAAAAATGCCTGCTGGGTTCCGGGAACTGACCATGCTTCTATCGCCACCGAAGCCAAAGTGGTAAACAGACTGGCTCAACAGGGCATTAAGAAGACAGACTTGAGCCGTGATGAATTCTTGAAACACGCTTGGGAATGGACAGATGAACACGGAGGCATTATCTTGAAGCAGCTCCGCAAACTGGGTGCATCTTGTGACTGGGACCGTACAGCATTCACCATGGACGAAGAACGCTCCGCAAGTGTTATCAAAGTTTTTGTAGACCTCTACAAAAAAGGATTGATTTACCGCGGTGTGCGTATGGTGAACTGGGATCCCAAAGCCTTGACAGCCCTCAGTGATGAAGAAGTTATCTACAAGGAAGAACATAGCAAACTATATTATCTTCGTTATAAAGTAGAAGGTGATGCAGAAGGACGCTATGCAGTGGTTGCAACCACCCGTCCCGAAACCATCATGGGTGATACCGCTATGTGTATCAATCCGAATGACCCGAAAAACCAATGGCTAAAAGGAAAGAAAGTGATTGTTCCATTGGTAAACCGTGTTATTCCGGTTATTGAGGATGATTATGTAGATATTGAATTTGGTACAGGATGTTTGAAAGTCACTCCGGCTCACGATGTGAATGACTATATGCTAGGCGAAAAATATAACTTGCCAAGCATTGACATTTTCAATGATAATGGTACGCTGAGCGAAGCTGCCGGACTGTATGTAGGCATGGATCGTTTCGATGTACGTACTCAGATAGAAAAAGATTTGCAGGAAGCCGGATTGATGGAGAAAGTGGAAGCATATACTAATAAGGTGGGCTTCTCTGAACGTACCAACGTTGCCATCGAACCGAAACTGTCTATGCAGTGGTTCCTGAAAATGCAGCATTTTGCAGATATGGCATTGCCGCCCGTTATGAATGATGAACTGAAATTCTATCCGGCAAAGTATAAGAATACTTATAAGAACTGGTTAGAGAACATCAAGGACTGGTGTATCAGCCGCCAGTTGTGGTGGGGGCACCGCATTCCGGCATATTTCCTTCCCGAAGGTGGATATGTGGTAGCTGAAACTGAAGAAGAAGCATTGAAACTGGCTCAGGAAAAGACAGGTAATGCTAATTTGAAGATGGAGGATTTACGTCAGGATGAAGACTGTCTGGATACTTGGTTCTCATCATGGTTGTGGCCTATTTCTTTGTTCGATGGTATTAATAATCCTAATAATGAAGAAATTAACTACTACTACCCTACCAGCGACTTAGTAACGGGGCCGGATATTATCTTCTTCTGGGTAGCACGTATGATTATGGCAGGTTACGAATATAAAGGTGATATGCCGTTTAAGAATGTTTATTTCACCGGTATTGTCCGTGACAAACTGGGACGCAAGATGTCCAAATCATTGGGTAACTCTCCCGATCCATTGGAACTGATCGAAAAATATGGTGCAGATGGCGTACGCATGGGTATGATGCTGGCTGCTCCTGCCGGAAACGACATCTTATTTGACGATGCATTATGCGAACAGGGACGTAACTTCAACAATAAGATTTGGAATGCATTCCGCTTGGTAAAAGGTTGGGAAGTGGCTGATATAGAACAACCTGAATATGCACAATTAGCCACAGAATGGTTTGACAGCCTGTTGGTAAAAGTTTCGGCTGAAATTGATGACTTGTTCAGCAAATATCGTTTGAGTGAAGCTTTGATGGTAGTTTATAAACTGTTCTGGGACGAATTTTCAAGTTGGTACTTGGAGATGGTGAAACCGGCTTATGGCCAGCCTATCGACAAAAAGACATACGAAGCAACACTTCATTTCTTTGATGTATTGTTGAGACAACTGCATCCGTTTATGCCTTTCATTACAGAAGAACTGTGGCAGCACATCTATGACCGCAATGAAGGGGAAAGCATAATGGTAGCCCAAATGGAACGCTATGAAGACAGAAGTTTGGAAAGCTCTACCAACTTGTGCAATGCTTTCGACCAACTGAAAGAGGTTATCTCCGGAATCCGCAATATCCGCCTACAAAAGAACATTGCTCAAAAAGAGACACTGGAAATGCAGGTTATGGGTGAAGATACCAGTTTAATGTCATTTGCCGAAGTGGTAAAGAAGATGGGTAATCTTTCTGCTATCACCATTGTTAATGAGAAACCGGAAGGTGCAGCCTCATTCATGGTTAGTACCACTGAATATTTCATTCCTCTGGGAGGTATGATTAATGTAGAAGAAGAACTGGCCAAACTGGAAGCTGATTTAAAATATCAGGAAGGTTTCTTGCTGAGCGTACAAAAGAAATTGAGCAATGAAAAGTTCGTAAGCAAGGCTCCGGCTAACGTTATCGACATGGAACGTAAAAAACAAGCTGATGCTGAAAGCAAAATCGCGTCATTGAAAGAAAGCATTGCCGCTTTGAAAAAATAATTCTATAAGAATAAAAGTAAAAGAGCCGGGAGATTTTGAAAGTTTCCCGGCTCTTACATTAAAAGCATATCTTACTTTGTTCTCTCTGTTCGTGTAATTTTCAGTTCTACTACAAAAGCTATAATCAAAGCTAGGCCACCGAAAAACAAGACACTGGAACCATAAATCAATGAAGTAAGATCATCTATACGCCAGCTATGATCTGAGAAATAATCAGGTATTGTAGCAGCACAGATAATGTAGCCAACCAATATCCCCAATCCCATTCCCAGCAATAAACTACCTAGTTTCAAGCCAGAGAAAGACACTGGAGAAGACGTTATCGGAAATTTGAATTTATTTCCTAACATAGAAGCATCCAGCTTATTTTCACTCAATTTTTCAATAATACTCAGTCGTTCTTTTCTTCCCACAAACAGTTCAAACAATTTGTAGATACCCATTGTGATAATACCTACAACAATCCACGCAGTCATGTAACCCATAATTTATTCGTTTTTAAGTTATTAATTTTGTTTCTTTGTACCCTTTAGACGCAGGGTTACACTTGAGGTTACACTTTAGAGAATAAAAAAAATATTTTCCTCATGATTGTAACCTCCTACAGAATTGCGCGTCTAACAAACGAAATGAAAAACGACGAAGCACATATCATTCATCGGATACTGGAAGGAGAAACATCTCTTTACGAATATTTCCTGGATAAATACAGCCAACAGGTATTTGTCTTGATTGTGCGCATTGTAGAGAATCAGGAGGATGCGGAAGAATTAACACAAGATACTTTTCTGAAGGCCTTTGAACATCTCTCATCGTTTAAAGCGGAAAGTAGTTTTTCTACCTGGATTTACCGTATTGCATATAATACTGCCATATCGGCCACCAGAAAGAAAAAATATGATATATTTGCAATGGATGATACCCTGCTGGCCAATATTTCTGACCAACAGGTAGACAATGCCTTGAACGATGAGGGTGAAGAACAAATAAGGAAACTGAATAATGCTATCAATAAACTGGATACTGATGAACGTGCCCTTATTACTTTATTCTATGATGAGGAAAAATCGATCAGTGAAGCCGCCCTTATCCTGGGATTAACGGAAAGCAATGCCAAAGTGAAATTGCACCGTATACGAAAAAAGCTATATGTACTAATAACGCAAGAAGAATGAACAAAGAAGAAAAAGATAAAGGAATAAGAAAGGCTATGAAGGAACAACCACAGTTCCGTCTGCCTTCCAACTTCGTCTACCGCACTATGCAAAAAGTAGAGGAAACTGCCCTACTGCGGGAAAGACAAACAGAACGCCGCACATTATGGGCTACCATCCTGGCATCTATATTCCTAGTTACCGGTAGCATTACCTGCACATTTATTTTCTTTGGAAATGCCATTAAGCAGTCTTTCAGCCAAAGTATAACACAGGTGGAAAGTCCGATTACACATTTTCCTACTCCCTACCTGCTGTTTATTGCTACCATTACATTGCTCCTGCTTTTTGATCGGTGGATGAGGAAGCAATACTTTAAACGAAATGTATAATACAAAGAAAGGCATCTATCGCTCTCCGATAAATGCCTTTCTTTTTTATTGTATCATATTATTTTTCCAGCAAGTCTTTCAAGAATGAATCCAGTTCTTCATCCAGCCCCTTCAGCAATTCATCATTCAAGAACAGGGTATCTTCATCATCTATCAACAAGAGTTCTGCCACAGTTTCTTTATCATCATCAACCAGAACAAATGAGTATGGTTTCATGATACACAATTTATCCAAAACTCCCTTTTCTTTCAAAGTACTGATTTCACCCCGAAGAATACGTTCTGCAATTACATAAAAATTATCATCACTATAGTCTACCCACTCTTCAATTATGGTACGCGATAACTCTTCGTCATCATCATTAAATATAACTAGTTCGCCGCTATCCTGCTTAGGTTGTAAGTGAATATCGGTGACAACTGTTCTTTCTCCATCCGCAACGTATTTATCGATTGCTTCCCGAAGTGAAGATACAATAGAAGCATGTGACTGTGCACTGAGTTTCATACCAAAATCTATTTTACGATTATTTATATCCAAAAGTACAAAAAAAATCTTTCCCCCAACACTTATTCTTTAAAAATTATCATCGAAACGCTTCATTTGTATCCTAAGGCTCGATAATTTGCCTTCCCGCTTATCCAATTCAGAAGAATAGAAGTTTATCAACCGTTCATTTTCTGACCCGGCCTTTACCAATTGACGAGCCTTTTCAATCCATTCTTTTGCCTTCGTCACCTCATCTTTTATTTCATAGTAGAGGGCTATATTGAAAGCGGCTCTCATCTTCTGTTGTCCTTTTTTCTTCTCATACGCTGCGTTCCACAATTTATAGGCTTCGTCCCAATCATTCTCACGGAGGCACACACCGGCATCGCGCATTTCTACACTCCCTCCATCATAATAGAAACGGACTACTTCATCCCAATGAGGCAACAAATATTTCACCGGAATAGAAGCGGCATACTCCGAACCGTCCTTTATTATTTTCTTATTCGATAATGCAGAGGTTATCTCCCACGAAACCGTATCTTGTTTAGCTACAATAAACAAAGGTTTTTCACGGCTGGGAATATAAACCCTCACAATGGGAGATATAGATGCATCTACCGCATCTACAGGTATGGGATAATCGGGGAAAATAAGTATTCCCGGCTTCGTTTGGATATGCACTCTATCAAAAGAAAGTACCATATCCACTCCCAAATCGTCTGCCAGTTTCTGTACTTCATCCTGAGTCAGAATTACATTAACGCGGGGCACAGTATCATTTGCCCTGAAAGCGGAATCACAGATAATAACCTGATCGAAATAGTTCACATTAGCAATGTTTTCTGCTAATGCCTCTGTGGCTATTTTACCATCCCCTTCCATTTCTGCACTAATCGTTCCGTGATCATCTTTTATTTCTATCACGGGCATATTATTAATAACAGCTACTTTTCTGACAGCATTCGGGAAACTGACATCGGCAGCCTGTAGCTGGTCAAAAGAAATAGTCTGTAAAGAACTACAGGAAACTAATGCAGTTCCGGCAGCCAGAATCATTAACAAAATAGACTTTCTCATATAATCGTTTTCTCTCATGGAACAAAAATACGCTTATTTATGAAAGAAGTTAGTTAAAAGGAATAAAAAAAACGCCTAAGCAGTAAATTCTACTTAGACGTTTCTATAATAAGAGTTAGTTATCAGGCATTTTGTCCGTGGCAGTTCTTGTATTTCTTACCGCTTCCGCATGGACAAGGATCATTACGACCTACTGTTTTTTCTGCACGAATCGGTTCGCGTTTCACTTCACGGGTATCACGTTCGGCAGCAGCCTGCTGGCGAGGATCATTCAAATCCTGTTTTTCTTCTCTGTACTGCTGACGGGGAGCCTGTGGTTCCGGAGCTGCCTCACGCACTTGTTCCGGTTCTTGAACAGGGATCTGTCCGCGCAATAATACAGAAATGGTGTTGTTATTGATCTTGTGTACCATGTTATCAAACAAATTGACCGATTCCAGTTTAAAGATCAACAACGGGTCTTTCTGTTCGTAACTTGCATTCTGTACGGAGTGCTTCAATTCATCCAGTTCGCGCAGATTTTCTTTCCATGCATCATCAATGGTATGAAGCAGAATCGCTTTTTCGAATGATTTCACGATTTCCTTACCTTCTGATTCGTATGCAGCTTTCAGGTTTACTGAAATGTTATACAGACGCTTACCATCAGTAATAGGAATCATGATGTTCTCATACATGTGTCCTTGCAATTCATACACCTGCTTGATAACCGGATTGGCAATCTGTGCCATACGTTCCGTCTTACGCTTGAAGTTAGCCATTGCCGCTTCGAATGTTTTCTCAGCAAGGTCTTCCTTCTTCATCTTATTGTATTCTTCTTCTGTGAACGGAACTTCCATTGCCAATGTCTGCAATATCTCCATCTTCACATTATCAAAGTCACCCAATTCTACAGCATAAACGCAACGGTCCCAAATCATATTCACAATATCCATACCGATACGTTCACCCATCAAAGCGTGACGACGTTTGGTATAAACAGCCACACGCTGCTTGTTCATCACATCATCATATTCCAGCAAGCGTTTACGGATACCGAAGTTGTTTTCTTCCACCTTCTTCTGTGCACGTTCTATGGAATTTGAAATCATCTTGTGTTCAATCATCTCGCCTTCCTTGAAACCAAGTTTATCCATAACACTGGCAATACGGTCTGACGAGAACAAGCGCATCAAATCATCTTCCAATGAAACGAAGAATACAGAAGAACCCGGGTCACCCTGACGTCCTGCACGACCACGCAACTGACGGTCTACACGACGGCTTTCGTGACGTTCCGTACCAATGATTGCCAAACCGCCCGCAGCTTTCACTTCCGGACTCAGCTTAATATCGGTACCACGACCTGCCATGTTAGTAGCAATAGTTACGATACTCTTCTGACCAGCCTGAGCTACAATATCGGCTTCTCTCTGGTGCAATTTCGCATTCAATACATTGTGCTCAATCTTGCGCATGGCAAGCATCTTGCTCAACATTTCAGAGATTTCAACTGAAGTGGTACCTACCAGAACAGGGCGTCCGGCTTTTACCATTGCTTCAATTTCTTCGATAACGGCTTTATATTTTTCACGTTTAGTCTTGTAAACGCGATCATTCATATCTTTACGTGCAATAGGGCGATTAGTCGGGATCACAACAACATCCAATTTATAGATGTCCCAAAGTTCTCCTGCTTCTGTCTCTGCAGTACCGGTCATACCCGATAGCTTGTGATACATACGGAAGTAGTTCTGCAAAGTAATCGTTGCGAAAGTTTGAGTGGCAGCTTCTACTTTTACCCCTTCCTTAGCCTCGATAGCCTGATGCAAACCGTCAGAGTAACGACGACCTTCCATTATACGTCCGGTCTGTTCGTCTACAATCTTCACTTGTCCGTCGATAACCACATATTCGTCATCCTTCTCGAACATTGCATACGCCTTCAACAACTGGTTGATGGTATGTACACGTTCCGACTTGATAGCATAATTGGTCATCAACTCATCTTTCTTAGCCAACTTTTCTTCTTCGGATAGATCCGTTTCATTTTCCAAAGCAGACAATTGGGAAGTAATATCAGGCAAGACGAACAAAGTAGGATCTTCAGCATTTCCGGTAATCAAGTCGATACCTTTATCTGTCAAATCCACACTATTCTGTTTTTCGTCAATAACGAAGTACAACGGATCAGTAGCCTCAGGCATACGCTTGTTGTTCTGTTCCATGTAAATTTCTTCCGTCTTCAGCATACCTGCCTTGATGCCTTGCTCACTCAGGAACTTAATCAACGGTTTGTTCTTTGGCAATGCCTTGTGACTGCGGAACAAGGCAAGGAATCCTTCTTCCTGTTCCTTCTTGTCGTCAGAAGCAATCAAGCGCTTTGCATCAGCCAGATATTGTGTAGCCAATTTCTTCTGTGCCTCGAACAGACGTTCTACCAACGGACGAAGCTGTTCGAACAACTGGTCTTCACCTTTAGGTACAGGACCGGAGATAATCAACGGAGTACGTGCATCGTCAATCAATACGGAGTCAACCTCATCGACAATAGCATAATTATGTTTGCGCTGTACCAAGTCCTTAGGACTGACAGCCATGTTGTCACGCAAATAGTCGAAACCGAATTCATTATTGGTACCGAAAGTAATATCGGCCATATAAGCTCTACGACGCGCGTCAGAGTTAGGTTGATGCTTATCAATACAGTCCACACTTAAACCATGGAACTGATACAATGGTCCCATCCATTCAGAGTCACGTTTTGACAAATAGTCGTTGACAGTAACCACATGTACACCGTTACCGGTCAATGCATTCAGGAATACCGGCAGAGTTGCCACCAAGGTCTTACCTTCACCGGTTGCCATTTCTGAGATCTTACCTTTATGCAATACGACACCACCAAACAACTGAACGTCATAATGAATCATACCCCAAGTCATATCCGTTCCACCTGCAATCCAGTGGTTCTGCCAGATGGCTTTATCACCTTCAATACGTACAAAATCCTTTCCCTGAGCGGCCAGTTCGCGGTCAAAGTCCGTAGCTGTCACTACCAGTTCTTCATTTTCTGTCAAGCGGCGTGCTGTATCTTTTACGATAGCAAAAGCATCGGGTAGTACATCATCCAGTGCTTTCTCATATTTCTCCAGCACTTCTTTCTCCAGCTTATCAATTTGGGAGAAAATACCTTCACGGTCTTCCAGTTCGGTTGTTTCGATAGTAGCTTTCAGTTCTTCTATCTTCTTTCGTTCTTCCGTAGCCGATTCGTGAATGTACTTTTTCAATTCCTCTGTTTTTGCACGGAGTTCGTCATTGCTTAGTTTGGCAATATTCGGATAAGCAGCCTTTACTTTATCAACCCACGGCTTTATTTCTTTCATGTCGCGGGTGGCCTTGTTTCCGAATAATTGGCCGATAAATTCATTAAATCCCATTGTATTTTTGTTTTTTATTATTTTCTAATTTGATTACTTTCGAGGATGCAAAGTTACAATAAAATGCTGATTTATTTGCACTTCCCTCTCTAATATTATTTGCGGATATCCGTCATTGGAGCTAAAACGGATGCATTGGGCGCGCGAATGCGCATATAATGAGCTACTGTAGGAGCTATATTACCTATTTTAATCGGTGCATGAATGATTTCAGGCTTCATACCATTGCCTATAAATATCAATGGAGCTGACGCATACGAATAACGCTGCACCTGCGTATCCAAAGACTGTTCACGATATACACTCCAACCCGGTAATACTTCTACCCATAGGTCTCCGGAACATGCCGGATTATAGAAATTCTTAATCTTATCAATCGTAGGTGTCCATGATCCTAACTGCAAACGTTGTGAAGAGTAAGCATCTTTCACGCCACTGAATTGCACAAGGAATTCAGCAGAACGGTTTAATATTTCGGACATATTAAGCTGTTTCTGCTCTATCAGCTTATGATTCAAATATATTTGTTGCTCAAAATGAGCTTCTACCCATTGTCCTTCACCATAAATAGCTGCCAAATATAAATTCAGCAGAGCAGCACAACGCTCTATATGAAATTCGCCTCCCGGTATTCTATATTGAGAAGGATCTACAGGATCAGCATCAGCATACCCTGTGGAAGTTATAAAGAATAGAGTGTTATTTAATCCTACCTTGCGGTCTATCAGTTCCAGCAATTCGGCAATGCTGTTATCCAGACGCACATAGGTATCCTGCATTTCCATCGGAAGCTCCGCTGGTGCTTTATGGTCATAATTCCCGGCATAATAAGCAAGTGACAAAAAGTCCGGAATATCATCTTTACCGATAGGAGTATTGTTTAAACAGGCATTTACCAAACGATTTACTTCATCATTGGCATAAGGGCTGGTTTTCAGTTTGCGGTACTTATTCTTACGTTCATCATCAAAATTATGTTTGAACGTAATTTGTTTGCTTTCACTGGTCAGGTATTTATAGATAGTCACAGGTAAATAAGGAGCCCATGACATACTGCCGATACGGAAATCCAATCCCTCGCGATCATTATATGTAGTGACCCATGACGGGAAAGTACCATAATAAGTGCTTCCACTCCATTTTCCGGTTTCATCATTAATCCAGAATGCTCCTTTTGAAGCATGTCCGGCTGCCAAGACTGCCATTTCCCTCGTTGGAGCGATGGAATAAACTTCAGCAATGCCTTGTGTAGCCACCATCAGCTCATCTGATAAAGTGGAGACTTTCAACTTCTCCGGCGATGTGGATTCGGACGTATAAATTCCCATAAAGTTATTATCGTCCACACAACTGATGACACGCAAAGTGCTGCGATCCATCCACTTATCTCCTACTATACCATTGGTATAAGGGGTAGTGCCCGAGTAAATAGCTGCTACAGCCGATGATTTATCTACATTGATAAAATCATATTCGGCATTGCGGTAAATCCGTCCTTCTTTCCACAACCGTTTAAAGCCACGCTCCCCATATAGTGCCGAAAAGGCTTCTATATAGTCAGTCCGTAATTGGTCAATAGTCAATCCTACCACCAACCGGGGAACAGCAGGAACATTTTGCGCCTGCAATCCTGTCAATGCTATAACAGTGAGAAGAGAAGTTAAGATGCGTCCTTTCATTTATTGTTTCGTCTGTAATATAATAAAACGTGACATGCTGAACATATTAGCAAACACAGTGCCAAAGGTAATACCGTTGCGTTGAATTTTTGCCCTACAAACGGCATTATCATTATAAAAAGTGTTAAATACACCACATTTATCACATGATAGAGGTCTTTCTTGCCTTTTATTGCCCTATAAACCATGATGGGAAGATAAATCAGAGGAATAGGATTGAATAAAATAATCAACCAATTGGAACCCACTGTAGGATGAATGGAGAAGAATACCAGAAATGCAATAACACATCCCGCCAGCCCTTGAGCTCCAAACAACAAGATGTCCCAAATCCAGATCACCTTTTTTATTCTAAACTCTAACCATCCGATAAGACAGGTTACCCCCATCAAGATAACGACACATGCCATCGGTGACAACGGAAAACCAGTTTCTTCTTCTTCCGGTTCCACATCCACAATCTTTTTCTCTGCCAATACTAATGGTCTCAGGCTGTCCCCTTCCATTATTGTTGCTTTCTTTGCCGCCTCCAACAAGTAGAAAGGAGCAAACATCTGTTTACGGGCATCAATAGGCACATCGGCCTCACTTCCCAGGCACATATCTATACCCAGTTCATCCCATTCATGCCCTTTGGTATATTGATGAACGATATCACGAAAAGAAAGTCCTTCTTTGCCTTCCGGATAAGTAACCTTCCCGTCAATACATTCTTCAAATCTGTCCCTCGCGCGCGTGG
Source organism: uncultured Bacteroides sp. (assembly GCA_902388365.1). Lineage (GTDB taxonomy): Bacteria > Bacteroidota > Bacteroidia > Bacteroidales > Bacteroidaceae > Phocaeicola. Next base: position 70,392 of record CABMPB010000019.1, read on the forward strand.
TACAATTATCATAAAAGAAATTATAGCGATACACCCGGTTCTCCGGACGATAATTTTCCTCTAATAAATCCCATAGTTTCTGCTTCTCGGCCGATGTAAAATTCAATGTCTGCTGATACACGGACGAACCTCGCATTGCATATTGCCATTCAAAGGACTCATAAGGCGCTACCCCCAATTTGTAATCAGTCTCCCCTTTTACAAAACGAAAGATGAAATTAGGAGTGTTGAAGTCAAATATACCATAATTGAACACAATATCCTGCCCATGTGCCGGATCTTCATAACGCAAGGCCGTATGTCCAAATAACGCATAGATTTCAGTTCCGGGAGCACAAGTCAGCAAACTTACTTTCACGCTATCTTGCTGGGCATTAAGCGGTTGCATTCCAAAAGAAAGTAGTAATGCCAGTATTATTATCAATTTGTTCATAGATTCCATTTTCTGTTTTCCGCTGCAAAAGTACACCTAAATATTAATTAATTCCTCACAAATACCATTTTTTATTGCAATTCCTATTTATTTTTTGCGTTACTTTGCAACCGAAAAAGCAAAGTTGTGAATTTAATAATTGACATAGGAAATTCAGTAGCCAAACTGGCTATATTTGACAAAGGCGAATTGGTCGAAGTCTTTCGCGGTTCCAATCATTCATTGGATTGCCTCCCGATGCTTTGCTCCCGATACCCTCTTGAACGAGGTATCATCGCATCTGTCATCACTCTAAGTAATACCATCCGGCGACAACTGGAAAGGCTACCCTTTAAAATCATTGAATTGAGTCATGAGACACCGGTTCCCATCACAAACCTATATAAGACACCTCAAACATTGGGGATGGACCGCTTGGCCGCAGTATCTGCAGCAAACTGGTTGAAACCCGGACACGATGTGTTGGTTATTGATGCGGGAACATGCGTCACTTATGATTTTATTGATGCCCAAGGGAATTACCAGGGAGGAAATATATCGCCGGGGATGCGTATGCGTTTCAAGGCATTGAACATATTCACCGACAAGCTCCCCAAAGTGAATGCTAAAGGAGAAGTTCCGATGTATGGGCAATCTACTGAAACAGCCATTCGCGCCGGGGTCATTCGAGGTATGGAGTTTGAAATGGGCGGGTATATTACCCATCTTCAAAAGAATTATCCGGGACTTTTGGTTTTTTTAACGGGCGGAGATGAATTTTCTTTTGATACAAAATTAAAAAGTATCATCTTTGCAGATAGATTTTTAGTATTGAAAGGTTTAAACAGAATATTAAGCTATAATGATAAATTATAAAAGACTGATTAGTGCGTCAATTATACTCACAGTTACAGGGCTGGCCGTAGCCCAAACAAGCACAAATTCACCTTATACGCGCTATGGTTTCGGTCAGTTGGCTGATCAGAACTTCGGTAATAGTAAAGCAATGGGAGGAATAGCATACGGTTTGCGAAACGGTTACCAAATTAACGCATCTAATCCGGCATCTTATACAGCTATCGATTCATTGACATTCTTGTTTGATGCGGGAATGACATTACAGAATGCGAACTTCAAAGACGGGAATGTGAAAACCAATGCTAAGAATTCAAGTTTTGACTATATGGCCATGCAGTTCCGTTTATGGAAAAAGATGGGAATGACTGTGGGTTTCCTGCCATTCTCTACTGTAGGATATAGTCTTTATAAGACTCATGAATTTGAAGATGTAGATAATAACGGATCTTGGGGAGAGTCATTTACCGGTGATGGTGGATTCCACCAAGTATTTGCAGGAGTGGGATACAAGGTGCTGAACAATTTGTCTGTTGGTGTTAATATGTCATACCTCTATGGGGATATTACCCACCAGTCCATGACTATTATTGCTGCCACCCCTACCCGAAGCATCAAACTGGATAAATTCTCCATCAATGATTATAAGCTGGATTTTGGTTTGCAATATACTTATAAGTTAAACAAGAAGAATACATTCAATGTAGGTGCGGTATATTCACTGGGACATACCATGAATAGTGAAGCTTATAAATATCACCAGACAGCTGTGGAAAGTAATGGTTCAGTCTATGTACAGTCGCAAACGGGAGATACCATTGCCAATCCATTCAAGATGCCACATATGTTAGGTTTAGGTCTTACCTATGTATATGATAATCGCCTGACTCTAGGAGTTGACTATACATTGCAGAAATGGGAAACCACTGATCTAAGCTGGAGTAAGTTTGATAAAGAGAACCTGGAAATGAGCAAACGTACAAAGATAGCAGTAGGTGCTGAATATATTCCCAGTTATGTCAGCCATAACTATCTGCATCGCATCCGCTATCGCGCAGGAGCTTACTATTCAAGTCCTTATAATAAGGTAAGCGGACAGGACGGAGCACGCGAATATGGTGTCAGTGTAGGTTTTGGACTTCCTATGTTTCAAAGTAAGTCCATGCTGAACATATCCGGTCAATATGTTAAGGTTAGTCCTAAGGTGAAAGGAATGTTAGAAGAAAATTACTTGAAAATTAATATCGGTCTTACTTTCAATGAACGTTGGTTCATGAAGTGGAAAGTTGATTAATCAAAGAGAAATAAATAACAACTAAATTTATATACGATGAAAATGAAGATGGTAACAGCGCTGTTCGTTCTTTCTTTAAGTGCAACAGCTTCTTTCGCTCAAACAGGAGCGTCAGACGGTTCAAGATTCGGGCATGGCGAAGACAGCCTCAGATGCTTGAAGAACATCAGTATTTACACTGAATACGTAAAGACTAACAACTTCAAGGATGCCTATACACCTTGGATGAGCGTATTCACAGAAGCTCCTAAAGCTCAGGTAAGTACTTATACTAATGGTGCAAAAATTCTTCGTGCATTAATAGCAGGTGAGAAAGATGCAGCTAAGCAAAAACAATATTTTAATGAACTTATGAAAGTTCATGACCAACGTATCCAATATCTGGATGATTTGAATAAATTGGTAAAAAGAGATGTTACCAAGGGTTCTATCATCGGCATGAAAGCTCATGATTATTTCACAATGGGTGGTCAAGACATGAACGAAGCATACAAACTGTTCAAAGAAGCAATTGAACTGGAAAAGGAAAATTCTGACTACTTCGTTTTGCAAGAATTCATGGACGCTGCATCTCGTAAAATGAAAAGCGATGATTCATACAAAGAACAATTTATCCAGGATTATTTATTTGCATCCGGCGCTGCCGATGGAGCTTTCAAAGCTGCCACTAAAGAAAATGACAAGAAATTATTGAAAGTCGCTAAGGACAATATTGATGCATTCTTTATCAATAGTGGTGTAGCTACTTGTGACAACTTGCAAGCAATCTATGCTCCCAAAGTAGAGCAGAACAAGACAAACTTGGATTATCTGAAACAAGTTATTTCTGTAATGCAGATGCTGGGCTGTACAGAGCAGGAAGCATACTTTGCAGCATCTGAAGCAGCACACGCTATCGAACCGACTGCCGAAACAGCCGTAGGTTGCGGATACATGTACTACAAGAAAGGTGATATGGACAAATGTATCGAATACTTTGATCAAGCTATCAACCTGGAACAAGATCCTGTCAAGAAAGCTGACTATGCATACAAGACTGCTACTATTCTATATAGCAAAAAACAGTTTAGCAAAGCAAAACAATATGCACTGAAATCTATTTCTTTGGATGGAAACAACGGTAAGCCATACATCTTGATTGCAAACATGTATGCATCAAGCCCTAACTGGAGCGATGAACCGGCATTGAATAAATGTACTTATTTTGCCGTTATTGATAAATTGCAAAAAGCAAAGAGTGTAGACCCAAGTGTGGCTGAAGAAGCAAACAAACTTATCGGTACTTATGCAGCTCATACTCCGAAAGATGCTGACTTGTTCTTCCTTAGCTTGAAGAAAGGTGACTCAGTAACAATCGGTGGATGGATTGGTGAAACAACAACTATCAGATAATTATGTCATCTGAAAAGAAGCAAAAATCACACCTTATATATCTAAACATAACAGTTGCCATATGGGCAACTGTTATGTTTGTTTTATTCCCTGCATGTTCGGGAGGAGAGAAAAATATGGCAGAAGCCATCACTGAACGCGATTCACTTCCTAGCATGAGAACGCTGGGAGTCACTACCTTGGTATCCGACTCCGGCATTACCCGCTACAAAATTATCACAGAAGAATGGGAGATTTACGACAAAAAGAATCCCCCCTACTGGGCCTTCGAAAAAGGTGTTTATCTGGAAAAGTTCGATTCCTTATTCCATATTGATGCCAGCATCAAAGCCGATACAGCTTACTATTACGAGAAAAAGAAACTTTGGGAACTGAGAAGCAATGTGCATATTCGCAGCCAGAGAGGTGACAAATTTGACACAGAGTTACTCTTTTGGGATGAAAAAGAAGAAAGAGTTTACTCAGACAAGTTTATCCGCATTGAGCAAGAAGATAAAATCATCACCGGATATGGCTTTGAGTCCAACCAACAAATGACAGAATACCAAATCTATAACAACACCGGCATCTTCACCGTAGAAGACACAGCCCCGGTAGATAGCACCAAAACGGCTGCCGACAGTACTAAAACTGTTGCCGCCGGTACCAGAACAGACTCGATACGTTAATTCGATCATAATTATGGGAATTATTATACAGATTCTTATCACAATGGCCTTTTCCGCTTTCTTCTCCGGAATGGAAATCGCTTTTGTATCCTCCAATAAATTACGCTTTGAGATGGATCGTAGCAACCAGAGCATCAACTCCCGCATACTTTCTATCTTTTTTCATAATCCGAACAACTTCATTTCTACCATGCTGGTAGGAAACAACATAGCCTTGGTCATCTATGGTATATTGATGGCACAGGTTATTGAACAGAACTTATTAGCCGGGCTGATTGATAACCACTTCCTGTTGGTATTCATTCAAACGATTATCTCTACACTTATTATTCTGGTTACGGGAGAGTTTTTACCTAAAACCCTTTTCAAAATCAACCCGAACTTTACGCTGAATATCCTTGCGATTCCTACATTCATTTGTTACATCATCCTCTACCCCATCAGCAAATTTGCTTCGGGAGTATCCAATCTCTTACTCCGTATACTGGGAATCAAAACAAATAAAGAAGCCAGCGAAAAAGCATTCACCAAAGTAGACCTGGACTACTTTATCCAAAGCAGCATACAAGATGCCAAGAACGAACAGGAAATAGATACCGAAATTAAGATTTTCCAAAACGCACTTGACTTCTCGAACATCAAGATACGCGACTGTATGGTGCCCCGAACAGAAATCGTAGCCATAGAGTACGGTACTTCCATAGAAGAACTGAAAGCCCGTTTCATAGAAAGCGGCATAAGCAAAGTCATTGTTTACAAAGAAAACATTGATAACATCGTGGGCTACATACACTCCTCCGAGATGTTTCGCGAGCTGACGGACTGGACTAAGAATATACGCCAACTACCTATCGTACCGGAAACCATGGGAGCACATAAACTCATGAAATTATTCATGCAGCAGAAGAAATCCCTGGCAGTCGTAGTAGACGAATTTGGAGGAACTGCCGGCATTGTAGCCTTGGAAGACCTGGTAGAAGAAATCTTTGGCGAAATAGAAGATGAACATGACACCACCTCCTACATTGCCAAATCCGTAGGAGATAATGAATACATCCTTTCCGGACGTTTGGAAATAGAGAAAGCCAATGAATTATTCTCACTGGATCTGCCCGAAAGTGACGACTATCAGACTATTGGAGGGCTGATCCTCCATCAGTATCAGAGCTTTCCCAAAATGCATGAAATAATTGCCTTTGACAAGTTCCAATTTAAAATAATTAAAGTGACGGCAACAAAAATTGAGTTGGTAAAGCTGAAAGTGACAGAATAACAGATTTTTTTCACAATAAAGTAGCTTGTAAGCCGCATTTTTTGTATCTTCGTGCGCTAAATCTATGAAGTATAGAAAAACAATAAACAAAAATAGTAAAATTAAATGGCAACATTACAAACAATCAGAAGTAAAGGCCCTCTGTTGGTCGTTGTAATCGGTCTTGCCCTCTTCGCATTTATTGCCGGAGACGCATGGAAGGTTCTCCAGCCGCACCAGGGTAAACAAGACGTAGGTGAAGTGAATGGAAAAACACTTACTGCACAAGAGTATCAGAAAATGGTGGACGAATACACAGAAGTCATTAAACTGACACAAGGTGTATCCGCTTTGAATGATGACCAACTGACTCAAGTGAAGGACCAGGTATGGCAATCTTACGTAAACAACCAGTTGATTGCAGCAGAAGCTGCTAAGTTGGGGTTGACTGTCAGCAAGGCAGAAGTTCAGGCTATTATTGACGAAGGCACTAACCCGCTGTTGATGCAGACTCCGTTCCGCAACCCGCAGACCGGTACATTCGATAAAGATATGCTAAAGAAATTCCTGGTAGACTACGCTCATCTGGACGCAAGCAAGATGCCTGCACAGTATGTAGAATACTATCAGAAGATGGGTGCTTTCTGGAGCTTCATCGAAAAGACTTTGATCCAGTCTGCATTGGCTGAAAAGTATCAGAACCTGATTTCAAAATCATTGATCTCAAACCCTGTTGCAGCCGAAGATGCTTTTGCATCACGTGCAGATCAGTCTGATGTTTTGTTGGCAGCTATTCCTTATTCTTCTATCAGCGATTCTACCATCACTGTTTCAAACAGCGAAATCAAAGACCTTTATAATAAGAGAAAAGCAACCTTTGAACAGCCGGTTGAGACTCGTAACATCAAGTACATTGATGTATTGGTGACTCCGTCTGACGAAGACCGCAAGGAAGTATTGAATGAAGTAACAGAATATGCTACCCAGTTAGCTACCGCTGCCGACATGAGCACATTTATCCGTTCTACCGGTTCTGTAGTTCCTTTCTCGGAAGTAGCAATCAGCAAAACAGTATATCCTAACGACATCGTTGCCCGTCTGGACTCTGTAAGCATCAACGAAGTATATGGTCCTTACTACAACCAGGCTGATGATTCTTACAACGCATTCAAAGTCGTTGCTAAGCAAACAGCACCGGATTCAATCCAATATCGTCAGATTCAGGTATATGCCGAAGACGCAGCTAAGACTGCAACATTGGCAGACAGTATCTTCACTGCACTGAAAGGTGGAGCCGACTTTGCTGAAATTGCCAAGATATACGGTCAGACAGGTGAATCAACTTGGTTGACATCTCGCAACTATGAAGGTGCAGCACTGGATGCTGAAAACGCTAAATACATCAATACGTTGATTAACTCAGGCGTTAAAGAACTGAATAACCTGCAAATCGGTCAAGCTAATGTTATCCTCCAGGTATTGGATAAGAAAGCGATGAAAGATAAATATAAGGTAGCAGTGATCAAGCGTCCGGTTGAATTCAGCAAAGAAACTTATAACAAGGCATACAATGATTTCAGCCAGTTTGTAGCACAGAACACTACAATGGACAAGATTGTAGAAAATGCAGAAGAAAACGGTTACCGCTTGTTGGAACGTGCTGATTTCCGTAGCGCTGAACACCGTGTAGGTGGCGTTAAGGGTACACGCGAAGCATTGAAATGGATTTTCGCAGCTAAGGAAGGTGAAGTATCTCCGTTGTATGAATGTGGTGAAAACGATCACTTGATGGTAGTTGCTCTTGAAAAGATCAATCCTGCCGGATACCGCAACATCAACCTTGTGGCAGATATGCTGAAAGCTGAAATCATTAAAGATAAGAAAGCTGAAAAGCTGATGGCAGAAATGAAGGGTGCAAGCAGCATCGACCAAGCTAAAGGCATGGCAAATGCTGTAAGCGATACAGTGAAACATATCACCTTCGCTGCTCCAGCCTATGTATCTGTAACCCGTGCCAGCGAACCTGCACTGAGCGCTTATGCCAGCAAGGCGGAAGCTAACAAACTGGCAGGTCCTATCAAGGGTAATGCAGGTGTTTACCTGATCCAGGTTTACAACAAGGAAAAGAGTGCAGAAGAATTTAATGCAAAAACTGAAGCAGAGAACTTGTCTAATATGGCAGGACGTTATGCTAGCAGCTTCATCAATGACCTGTACAAGAAAGCTGACGTAAAAGACGACCGTTACCTGTATTTCTAATCAGAGTAACTAGCTAATATAATAAAGAAGCGAGCTGCATTGTCTTGAACAACAATGCAGCTCGCTTCTTTTATTATATTATAACATTCACCCGTTGGCGCGATGACAGCCCCTGTTTAATTCCGCCAATGAGTAATATTCAGCTTTTTCAAAGTTTTACCGTCTTCACCTTGCCCGGAATAACGGTCAGCCTCGCCGTTCCATCGCTGTCTATCTCCACCTTTTGGTATCTGGCTTCCACCACCACCCTGCCGTCCAATGCCATCAATCCCCACTGGCAGGCGTTCTCCTCAAAGGCGCAATAACTGCCCACAGGAGGACGGATGTTGCGGTAACAGGGAGGCACCACAATGCGTTCGCCCCACTTCAGCCCCCACTTCATCCCCATCCGGAAAGGCCGGACATCCCTTATTTCCTCCAGCCTCTTCCGCCTTTTTTCTTCCTCGTCCTGTTGCTGCTGCCGACTCATTTCCTCCGCACGCCGTCCGGCTTCCTCCTTCAGCCTGTCCATCACCAAGTCAAAATCATCCTCTCCCGTTCGGGGAATATTGCGTGCTATATATTGCTTCCTTTTCCCTTTCTCCGCATGATAATAGTTCCCGTCTCCGTCCATCACCACGATGCTCCGGTCCGCCAGATGGCCACAGCACCAATAAACCTCCTCGTCATCACCTTCCAGCAGACAGGCAAAGACATCAAACACGGTAGACCATACGGGATTCACCAGTTTGCAGGACTTCGGGACACGATAGTCCGGTATCTTCAGGTAGAAACCGTAAAAACAAAGACTGTCCTTGTGCAGACTGCGCATGGAGGCATACGCCTTCTGTGTGCGGCTATAGAAAATGTTACCCACCTTTAGTAACTCTACACTGCCGTAAAAAAGCACTGCCGGCTTCTCCCGATAGCCCCTGTTCGTTTTCAAGTCGATGTAGGAATCAGTACCGTCATCGCCTGTGACGCCAAGGAGGTCCCCTTTCAGAAATCTCAATTTCCGGCAATGATCTGTCAGTATCACCGGCTTTCCGGAACCATCCACGACACCCGTCCGTCCGTCTTCAAAACGGACTGCCGCCCGGTCCGCACAAGTGTCGAACACCTCCCGATACCGGGGCATCACCGTTATCCTGTTTCCACGCCTCAAGCCCCACAAGTCGCTTTGACGGTCATGGCAGGCTTTCAAACCGGGTGGCGGCGCTTTACCGGCTTGCGCCCCTTCTCCCGGACAAACGGATTCACGGTTCCTGATAGCGTCCAGCAGTTGCCCATGCGTCATCACAACCTCCAGGTCCTCATCCCTTTTCACATCCTCCGGTGGCGGACAAGACACAGACAGCCTGTTCTCCGCCCTTATTCGGAATAGCGCATTGCCCACCATCCTCCCCTCGAACATCGCCTCCCAGTCATGGTCACGGACAGGCAGACCGAATATCCGGTGCAGACCCACATTGTCTATCAGCATACAGGACTCCTTGTCACCCGACTTCCGCAGTCCACGTCCCACCTGTTGCAGATACTTCGCCAGCGAAAGGGTGGGACGCGCCAACTGCACGAACTCCACATCGGGACAGTCGAAGCCCTCGGAGAAGATATCCACATTGACCAGCACCCTGATTCGTCCCTGCCTGAAACCCTCCACCAGTTCCCTGCGTTCCGAAGCGGGCGTTTTGCTATCAATAGCCACGGCTTCCACACCGTGTGCACTGTAACAAGCCGCTATCTGCCGGGCATGGGCTATGCTGACGGCATACACGATTCCCTTTTTCCCGTTGGCGTATTTCTCAACGCTTTCATACAGCCGTCGGATACTTGTTTCCCGGTTCAGCACCGCATCCATTTCCTTCACCTGATAATCCCCGTCCGCACCACGTTTCTTCAGCGAATCAAGGATCCGTTGCTCCCTGCTGTTCGCACGGATGGACACGTAGTCGAATGCCGACAGCCAGCCTTTCCCGATAAATTCCGCAATGCTCCACGAGGTAATCAGCGTATCAAACAAATCTGTGAATCCTCTCCCGTTCAACCGGCAGGGCGTGGCAGTCATGCCCAGTTTCCTCGCTTCCGGATATCTCTTCCAAAGCTCCCTGTAAGTCTCCGCCAGTGCATGATGTGCTTCGTCAATGACTATCAGGCCGGGACTTTCATCTATATCCCTCCGGTTACGCGACAGCCATTGGATGGACAGTACCCTCACCGTTCCGTCCCCTTTGCCCATTCCATACCGGGCTACGGTTTCTTCTATCTGTTCCACCAATTCCCTGCGGTGCGCCACTATCCACACCCGGGTAGCGGAACGGTGGAGGAACTCTCTCACCACCGCCGCCAGCAGGTGCGTCTTTCCCGTACCCGTAGGCATCTGTACCATGACACTACGATGAAGTTCCCACTCCTCAAAGAGCCGGGACTTCATCTCCTGCTGGTAGTCACGAAGACCATCGTCCTTGCAATACATTTTATTTCAGGTGCACTCTGAACACCATTCCTGCGCTTGGGTACTTGCATTCGGTCAATTCCACCACGCCACTGATATTATCTTTCCAAAAGTTATATCCGATGCCGCAGTTCACAGAATAACTGTCATATTCCGCTATTATATTCAGCCCATTCACGGCTTTGTTCCAAAAAGAAGTGGCCGGCAAGCCCAACCGGAAGTTTACACCTGCCGTAGGGCCGTTGCGATGATAATCCAGACGTTTGTTATAGACATAGCCGATGTGCACTCCCAGCTCTCCCACATTCTTCATGCCGAAATGCTTCGTGGCCGCAATGTAGTAGCGGTTCCAGTGCCCGTTGCCCACCGAAGAGGTGCCCGTAAAGCCATAGTCGCCCTTGTTCGGATCACCCAGCTTGTCGTTGGTGGACGGATCATTCGCCCCCATGACTATTTGCGGGGTCCATTCCTTCCACCAGCCTTCCTTCCACAGCCGCAACCGACCCGAGAACTGTCGGTCCTGGTTGCGGAACTTGTACGAGTAGCCATACTGGGGCAGCCCGATTTTGTGCAGCGTACACGTATAGCCTACTTCCAGCCATGGAAAGAGCGTGATGTTTATGTAGTAATTCCACGTGTCATAATTCCAATGCTTCGGGGTGGCCGCCACTTGCAGATAGGAAAATCCGCACATAAAGGTCTTGTCACGTTGCATATCCGCGCTGGGGACATGAAGCAGGCCTGTGGTGCCATATACATATTGAGCCTTCGCACTCAGAGGTATCAAAAGAAAAGCTGCTGCCAACGCAAAGAAGATCAACCTTTTTGTTTTCATCATGATTCCCATTATCTTTTCTGCTCCATCAGCCACTCAAAATACTTCTCATGCTCGTCCACCAACTTCTCCCACGAGTATTTACTGCGAATCTCCTCCAAATTAGCATTCACACACTGTTCACGATACTTACCACTCAAAGCATAAATATTGTCCAACAGTTGCGTCACGTCCTTGGCATCACCATAATAGTGAGCGTTTCTCTTCAACACGGCACGGTTGAAAATATTATCGTGCGCCAAAATGTAACAACTTGATGCCATCGCCTCCAACAGCGAGGGATTCGTGCCACCCACACTGTGACCGTGAAAGTAGGCAAACGAATAGTAGCGCACAGAATTCAACTTTTTGAAATCGTAGATGCCACCCACGAAACGGACGCTCTCCCTGCTACCATACTTTGCCAGCAATTCCTTGCCGTGAGGCGTGTTGGTTTTGCCCACGATAATGAGCGGCTTCTTGCCACATTCATTCGATACAAGATAACCCTCTATTGCCATCATGATGTTATTCTCCGGCTCCAATCTGGCCACCAACAAATAATAATCACGAGCTTTCAATCCAAACTCTGCCAAGAACGACTTGTCATAGTCATCGTGAATGTTCGCTCCGTATGCCAGAAATTTGCTCTCCTTGCCATACTTTTCCTTGTAATAGTCGTGAATACCCATGTTATCGGCTATCAGATAATGGCTGTGCTTCACCGTGGTGCGCTCCTCCCAAAACAGAAACTTCTGCACCCACTTGTTGAACTTTGTGCGTTTATACTCCAGTCCGTCCATGTTGGTAGTAAAAATAGGAGTCTTGATATTCTTCACGTCAAACCAGATGTAGGCCGGTACGATGCTCGTGTATCCGGCCTCATAAATGATGTCAAAATTCTCTCGCTTTAGCGCATCCCTCAATGAAAGGAAGTCGTAGAAGAAGCTGCCCACCGAACTGCCCATCCAGTCTTCGGGCGAGTAAACATGCTTAATACGCACACCTTTATAGTAATCTTCCTTATAGGGATGAAACCGGGGTGAGTATACCACCACTTCATGTCCACGCTTCGCCAAGCCTACCGAAATATACTCGGCAAACTGCTCAAAGCCCCCGTAGTTATTAGGGATACCACGGGTGCTGATAAATGCTATTTTCATTCGTAAAAAGAGTTGATTTAAGTTTTCTGCCATCAATATAATTAGAGTTATATTTCGAGATTGGCGAACTTATCACTGAAAAGATCAATCTATAAAGCTACATTTCAGCATAGATTTTCATTATTTTCTCGTAATATATCTCCGCATTGTAACGCTTCTGTGAAGCCTCGGCAATGGCTGAATAATCAAAGCAAGTTGCATACATGGCTTTTATTTTCTCCTTCAAGTCATCTATATTGCGGCTTTTGAAAACCTTCCCTGTTTCTTCTGAGATCAGTTCGGGAATGCCACCGATATCAGCTCCCAAAACGGGTGTTCCCAGGCTCCCGGCTTCAATCACGGAAATAGGATTGTTCTCATACCATTCTGAAGGAATCACGGAAAAACGAGCCTTTCCGACCAATTGTTTTATTTCATCCCATTGTTTGAAGCCTACAAATCGGATATGATTTCCGGCAATCGTCTTCAATTCCTTTTCCAAGGACCCACCACCAATAACGACCAGCTTGTACTGAGGTAGCATATTAGCAGCTTCAATCAATGTCCCAGTTCCCTTCTCGTGACTTAACCGTCCTATAAAGCAATAGTAATCCCCACGATTCTCATAGCTGTCGCAATAACATCTCTCCACATTGATAAAATTACAAATACTATGTAATTTGTCTTTACAAAACCCTCCTTGTGACATCTTTCGCGCCATAAAAGCACTTGGACAAACAAAAGCATCCGTACAATCTTCCAATCTGCTCTTATGCCATTTTTTCGCTTCCCAATATGACAGCAAACTTGCAGCAGATGAGTTTTTCATACACCTGTACTTTAGCACATTTTTTTTATCTTTAAAACATTCTTCGCATATTTCTTTTCCATTTTTTAAACAGTCATATCGCGGGCATAGTAATTTATAGTCATGTATAGTCCACACAACCTTCATACCTCTTTCGTGCGCCAGTTCGGCAATGACAGGCGAGAGCTGCGAGTGTATATTGTTCAGATGTACCACATCCGGATAAAAATCATTGAGCAAAGCACTGAATTTCCTCCGCACTTCCCGCGTACCGAATGGTCGCATCAGTGCCTCAATCATGCCCATTCCGGGCTCGAACTTCACCTCTGAAGGGAAATACTTGCTCCACGGAGTTTCCAGATTTTCAGGATAATCCATGGCAAACACCGCCACTTCATGACCGTGCGCTTTGAGCAGTTGCTCCAAATCAAGCATATGGACACAGTCACCTCCACGCCGATAATAAAATTTATTTGCTAGTACTATTCTCATTAAAACATTCTTATCTATTTCCAAAACACTTCATCAAGGGTATGAGGTGATTTCTGCCGATTTGCGGGAGGTAATGCCATATAATTGCCATATTTCACTTTAAGGTATGTATCGAAATCCTTAAACCCATAAAACTGAGTATCTTCAAAATCATACAAGTCAAGGCTATTCATTTGCGAGCATGACATAATTTCCTTTATTCCATTGCCCCATACCACAACCCCCACATACCGTGACTTCCGGCGAGACATCGCTTTGCCAATCATTCGTTTCGCAATTACATGTTGAGAAAAGCCCGCAAGTAGTATCTTCCAAAAGATAAGGACAGCCTTCTTCACAAATGAAATTTCGCTATCCAACTTCAGCAATTTTACGAGAAGAAGCTTCCGCCACAATCCCATCCCATTCATCCAATGTTCACTTTCTTTCAATGTGTCGCCCACATAATCCGTTGGAAAGACATCTATATTTACGCCTATCATCTTACCATTGACTCTCTCTTTCAATACAGTCCGGCTATCTTCAATCTTCGCATACGGATAATCATAATCAAGATTCTTTCTTACCTCACATAAATCATATATGCCCCTCGAATCGCAAAAAGAGGCCACAAAGCGTTCATAGTCCTCACGGGGCATCTGTATATCTATATCATCATCCCAAGGTATATATCCCTTATGGCGTATCGCTCCCAACATGGTTCCACCACACATGGAATATTGAATTTTATTATCAACACAAAAACAATGTACATATTTCATAATATCCAATTGCACCGCTTTCAGTTCATTCATTGTCAGATATTTCATCGTCTTATCCATTTAATATTCATCAATATGCTTGTACAATTCTTCCATTATAGCAATATCTTTGGGATAAGTTACCTTATACAGATTGTCTGCCCCTTCTATAAATGTCGGTTTGATACCATATACGTCATTCATGAGACGGGTTTCGTCTGTACGCATCTCACTCAAGTCTGCTTCGAAATACGCTTTCCACAAAAGCTGGAAATCAAAAGCCTGCGGCGACACTAATGAAAGACATTCAGACCGGGTAAGATATGTCTTATCCTTTAATATTACGGTATCCACAACCGGAATAACATAGCAACAAGAGAGGGCATCGTTCATGGCTATGTCTTCAATCTGCTTCCGTGTCACCAATGTACGCGCCGCCTCCATTATAATGACACGATGGCAATTTCCACGCGCATAAATCCAATCCAATCCTTTCTTGACCGAACCAGAACGCGTTTCCCCACCCTCTATGTCGACACCCACCACTATAATGTTTTCACTAGGAATAACGTCAGCCACGTTATCATAAAGATGTTTCCATAACGGTTTGTCATGAAACTCCAAAAATTGCTTCCGGCCATGAAACCGGGTACCTTTACCTGCCGCCAAAATAACGGCATATACGTTCTTTAAGTCTTCCATATCAATTTATAAATAAATTATTTTTAATATCAAATTACAATTTATCCCCCTCATCATCCTTGTTTCACCTTATTTATCTGCGTTCGAATATTACCCGTCGACGCTCCCGATTTGAAGGTCAGAAACTGCTGAAGCGCTTCTATGAAGTCCTTGCTTACCATACGTTCGGAAGTAAGAATGGTATGCTTATGCATATCATTCACCACAAGGTTCGCCAAGTCCGAGGCATTGCGGCAGTCGGCTATGCGGCGGATGATGTCATTCAGTTCCGCTGCGTCGGAGTAGTAAATGGACAGCGTGCCGCGGGCAATACGCACCGCCTCGTCCTCACCTTCTTCCTCCATATTATTATGAATTTTCGCATGGGCAAACCCAGTACCATAAAAGTTCTGCACAGCTCCGGTAGCGTTGGGCAGTATCTGGTTATTACCGCCGTTGATATTGATAATGACAGTCGCCATAGCGGTGCTGTTTTGATTTTCCGTATCGTTTTCCATTCTAATTTTATCTAATTTCTGATTATTCCTGATTATTTTAAGCTCCAGACTGATTATTTTGAATCGCTATTGTTTGCCCGAAAAATTACGCCGTACTTTACAGACGTAAACATTTATATATTGTAAATTATGAGTAACGATCATTCTATTTCAACCGACCCATCGCACTTCCGCTCCCTGCGCGACACTCAGCCGGTGCCTACCACATGGCAGGAGATTTTCAGGGAAATTACCGACGGCACACATGCTGCCGCCACCGGCCATTACCGCGCCCATCTCGCCA
>CABMPB010000020.1 GCA_902388365.1 uncultured Bacteroides sp.
TATCTAAAATTATAAAGAAGTATTTTTAAGGAAACAAGAGATTCTTAACATCTTACCCCCTACCCCCTCTCAAGAGGGGATGAAGTTACTTTTGACTACTGTTAACAAGGAGGTGTAGAAAGAGTAGTGAAAAAAGGGAGATGAAAGTTACTTGGACGTCTTGCTTTCCGATATAATCAGCAACTTATCCCCCGGTTTTAATTGCAGCGTACCATTAGGAATCATAAACTCATTCCCACGTTTCACCAGCATCACCAGCGTTCCTTTAGGCAGATTCATATCCATCAACCGGTTACCACGAAGCAGCATTTCCTCTGTCAGGACAATATCCCGCAGGTCGGTATTGATTTCCTCCGGTATCTCTACACCGAAATCATTACCAGTTTTCTCCAATGGAGTATCCAGATGAAGCAGCTTTGCCATCCATGAAATGGTAGTTCCCTGTATCACCAAAGACAATATAGTAATAAAGAATACAATATTAAATATCTGATTAGACCCCGGCACATTGGCTACCACCGGATAAGTGGCAAAAATGATAGGCACAGCCCCGCGCAGCCCCACCCACGACACAAAGAGCCGCGAATTGAAATTCATCTTCCGGAACGGAAGCAGGCAGAGTATCACACTGAGCGGACGGGCAACCAGAATCATGAAAACACCAATCAATGCCGCAGGTATGGCAATATCAAGCATCTCATGCGGATTAACCAGCAGTCCCAGGCTCAAGAACATGATAATTTGGAACAGCCACGTCATACCATCCATAAAGGTAGATATTTCTTTGCGGTTCACAATACGTGCATTGCCCACCATCATGCCCGCTATATACACTGCCAGATAACCGTTTCCTTTAAACAGGTCGGTAATGGTAAACGTAAAGAAGATAAAGCTCAGCAGCAGGATAGGGTAGAGGGACTGATTCTTTAGATCAATCTTATTGATAATCAGCACAGCCAGCTTTCCCAGAAGGAATCCTGATATGCCACCCACTGCAAATTGAATAAGGAAAGAGGTCAGCACATCGCCCACGCCCATACCTGTAGAGGTAATGAATTGTATCAACACAATGGTAAGCATATACGCCATCGGGTCATTACTTCCACTCTCCAATTCCAGCATGGGGCGGAGATTATACTTCAGGTTCATGCTTTGCGAACGGAGGATGTTAAACACGGAAGCAGAATCGGTGGACGACATGGTTGCCGCCAGCAGCATAGCCGTGATAAGGGACATTGTGATGCTGAGATGCGGAATGCCCGAAATCCAATAAATAAAGAGTCCCGTGAAGACCGTGGTGAGCAAGACCCCAAAGGTAGATAGCAATATACCCTGTGCCAACACCGGTTTGATGTCCGAAAACTTGGTATCCATACCACCGGAGAACAGGATGATGCTCAAAGCTATCATACCGATAAACTGTGCTTCGCTGGCATCATGGAATTGAAGTCCCAAACCATCGCTTCCAAAAAACATGCCGACTAATAAGAAAACGAGTAAGGTCGGCACTCCAAAGCGATACCCGGTCTTACTCACTACAATACTGACGAATAATAGGATTGAACCTATCAATAGGATGTTTTCTGCATTAAATATCATATGTCTCTGTTTTATTTAATTTTTTTATATGATGGGCCAGCATCAGGCAGGCCGTAATAAACGCTAAAAGATCTGAAACCGGCATACTGAACCATATGCCGTTCAGTCCCCACCAACGCGGCAACAGCAGCAGGCAGGGCAATAAATACAATAATTGGCGTGACAAGGAGAGGAAGATGGAAATCTTAGCTTGACCGATGGACTGGAAAAAGCTGGAAATAACGATCTGTATCCCTACAAAGGGGAACATCATCACTCCGATTTGCAATCCTGTACGCGCTAAAGAGGTCAGCTCCTTATCATCCGTAAACATATTAACCACTAAATCGGGGAAAAGTTCGCTGAAGATAAAGCCGAAAGAAGTGATGCAACACCCCGTTATCATGCAATATCTCAACGTCTGCTTTACCCGGTCGAACCGGTGTGCACCATGATTATAGCCCACAATAGGCTGCATACCCATCGTCAGCCCCATGACAATCATTACAAACAGCATCAACAGACGGTTCAGAATGCCATATGCACCGATCGCCAAATCGCCGCCATGCTGCAACAGACTGTTATTGAATATAATAACAATGGCAGAGGCACACACATTCATCAGGAACGGTGACATCCCGATGCCGAATATATTTTCCACAATCCGCCTTCTCAGCCGGAAGATCCCTTTCTTGAAACGGATATAACTGGTCTTCTGCATAAAATGGCTCAATACCCAAATCATGCCGGCAAATTGCGAAAGGATGGTTGCCGTAGCCGCCCCGCGTATTCCCCAGCCCAGCCAAAATATAAAGACAGGAGCCAGGATGATATTGCATCCCACGGTGAGCATGGAGGATAACATCGCCTTTTTAGGGTATCCGGTGGCACGCATTATGTTGTTCAGGCCGATCATTACATAGGTGATGGGGCTTCCCAGCAAAATGATCTGCATAAAGTCGCGGGCATAGGGAAGCGTCTCGTGGCTTGCTCCGAAGAAGAACAGAATCTTGTCCAGAAACAGGAAGGTAATGCTTCCATAAAAAATGGAGTTTATCACGCAAAGCACCGTCACATTTCCCAGCACCTTCTCGGCTCCCTCCACATCCTTCTGTCCCAGGCGGATGGAGGAAATGGTAGCCCCGCCTACTCCCACCAGCACGCAGAATGCCGCCAGGAGGTTCATTAACGGAAAGGAAATAGCCAACCCCGAAATAGCCATAGCCCCCACGCCATGCCCTATAAAGACACTGTCTATAATGTTGTAAAGAGACGTCAGTGTCATGCCTATAATGGCGGGAATGGAATACTGCAAAAGCAGTTTTCCAACCTTTTCCGTCCCTAATATGTGAGGGTTGTTTTCTTTCATTCGTGTTTTTATGATTTTTAAGCATTGCAAAGTTAGGAATCTGAGGGATTATTCAGACCTTTGCGGCGTTAAATCAAACTAAAAGTAATATGAATTCAACGAAATGTATAGCAGCCCTATTCGATTTTGATGGTGTGGTGGTAGATACGGAAACCCAATACAGTGTTTTCTGGAACGAACAGGGCCGTAAGTATCATCCCGAAATTCCTGAATTCGGCCGCATGATCAAAGGGCAGACCTTGACACAAATTTATGATAAATACTTTGCCGGAATGGAAGATGTGCAGAATGAAATAACAGAAAACCTGAACAATTTTGAGCAAAATATGTTATTTGATTATATCCCGGGAGTAGAAACTTTTATGAAGGAATTGCGTGCCAACGGGGTAAAGATAGCTATTGTAACCAGTTCAAATGAGCAGAAAATGAGCCATGCATATAAAGCACACCCGGAATTGAAAAACAATGTGGATCAAATCCTCACTGCCGAAATGTTTACCCACTCTAAACCTGACCCCGAATGTTTTTTATTAGGAGCTAAGATTTTTGATACGGTGCCCCGGAACTGTGTGGTTTTTGAGGACTCATTTCATGGACTGGAGGCGGGAAACCGTGCCGGAATGACCGTGATAGGACTGGCAACCACTAACCCGGAAGAACAAATTCGCGATAAGGCAAATGCTGTAATTCAGGACTTTAACGGATTCAGCTTTGAAAAAATGAAGCATATAATGAGGTAATGTCAGTTAAAACCTCTACCTTTGCAACCGTTTTTTATAAATAAAAGTGAATATGGCAGAATATCTTTCAAGCGATACACGCAAAGTAACAACCCACCGTGTGGTGGAAATGAAACGGAGAGGCGAGAAAATTTCTATGCTTACTGCGTATGACTATACAACAGCACAAATAGTAGACGGTGCCGGTGTCGATGTAATATTAGTAGGTGATTCAGCCTCCAATGTGATGGCGGGAAATGTGACTACACTTCCTATGACACTCGATCAGATGATATACCACGGCAAGTCTGTGGTTCGCGGTGTAAAACGCGCTTTGGTTGTGGTTGACTTGCCGTTTGGTACTTATCAGACTTCCGAATATGAAGCAGTGACCAATGCCATCAAAGTAATGAAAACCACTCATGCCGATGCCCTGAAGCTGGAAGGCGGTGTGGAAATCATTGATGCGGTGAAGAAAATAATAGCTGCCGGTATTCCCATTATGGGACACCTGGGCCTGATGCCCCAGTCTATTAATAAATATGGCACTTATGCAGTGCGCGCCAAGGACGATGAAGAAGCTGAAAAGCTGTTGAGTGACGCACACCTGCTGGAAGAAGCAGGATGCTTTGGCTTGGTGCTCGAGAAAATACCCGCTGCCTTGGCAGAGCGTGTGGCAAAAGAATTGACTATTCCCGTAATCGGCATTGGAGCCGGAGGCGGTGTGGACGGTCAGGTTCTGGTAGTGTCCGACATGCTGGGTATGACTAATGGTTTCAGTCCCCGTTTCCTTCGCCGTTATGCAGACCTGCATACTGTGATGACAGGCGCGATAGAGCAATACGTGGACGATGTGAAAAAGGGAGATTTCCCTAACGAAAGCGAACAATATTAAAAGTTTTTTGCGGTTATGTATGATGACTTCTTCTTTCCGTATGAAAAAGCGAAACTATGGACAAGGGATATGATTTTATTATCCCTTTCCAATTTTTTACTTTATGCATCGCTATATATCATGCTTCCTGTACTGCCTTTATGGATAGTGCGGCATTGGGCTTGCAGTTATGCGGAAGCGGGAGCGGCTATCGCCGTTTTTGGACTGGCCATGTTCCTGCCCGGTCCGTTCAATAGTTACCTCATTGATACATTTAAGCGTAAAAGCGTTTGTTTCATAGCCCTGCTTTTCTTTGTTGCCGCCAGCCTGCTTTATCCCTATGTGGCGACTATAGGGCTTATAGCATTGGTAAGGGCCATACAGGGAGGACTGTTTAGCGTAGTCACAATGACTACAGGCAGTACGCTGGTTATAGATGTAACCCCTGCCCGCCGTCGCACGGATGCCAATATTGCATTTGCATGGGCGGGACGTTTCGGCATGGCGGCTGGACTGGCTTTGGGCATCTATATTTATCCTTACTGGAATTTTATTTATATCGTATATACCAGCATGGCTTTGGGCGCATTGGCATTGATTCTTATTCCGGGAATTACAGTTCCCTTCCGTGCTCCGTTAAGCACTCCGTTGTTTTCATTAGACCGCTTTATATTGCCACGTACCCTGTGGCCGGGATTGAACATGATGATGATTTCTTTCATCTTCGGCATCCTTATAGCGCATATTTACAATGAATTGTTCTATATTTGCATTCTGGCAGGGTTGGTTGTCGCTTTGTTGCTCTCCCGCTATGTGCTTTCTTATGCTTCCGCCCGTGCGGAGGTGGAATTGGGACAAGCCGCACTGGTAGGAGGGTTGCTGTTGCTAGGAATGTCAAACAGCTTGATAACCAGCTATCTGGCAGGCGTGTTGGTAGGTATCGGAGTAGGCGTTTCCACATCGCGTTTCTTTATAAAGATGATCAGCCTGCCCAGGCATTGCGAGCGTGGAACCGGAAATAATACCTATCAGTTGCTATGGGAAGTAGGTATCTTGGGAGGATTCTTGTTTGAGAATATGTGGACAGAAATGCATCCCGATACTATTTACTGGATCTGTATCTGCATTAGCGTGGCAGCTTTGGTAATGTATGAGTTTTTCACTCATCCATGGTATTACAGGCGAATGGAAGAAAAACAATAAAAATAAATAGATTAATAAAGAATATGGCAGACGACAAAAAGATTATCTTCTCGATGGTAGGCGTAAGCAAGGCCTTCCAGGCGAACAAACAGGTATTGAAAGACATCTACCTATCCTTTTTTTACGGTGCAAAGATCGGTATTATCGGTCTGAACGGTTCGGGTAAATCAACGTTGTTGAAGATTATTGCCGGACTGGAAAAAAGTTATCAGGGAGAAGTGGTATTCTCTCCCGGTTATTCTGTAGGCTATCTGGCACAGGAACCGCACTTGGATAATGAAAAGACGGTGAAAGAAGTGGTGATGGAAGGCGTGCAGAACATTGTAGACACACTGGCCGAGTACGAAGAAATAAATAACAAGTTCGGGCTTCCCGAATATTACGAAGATCCGGAAAAGATGGACGCACTCTTTGCCCGCCAGGCAGAGTTGCAAGACATTATTGATGCCACCGATGCATGGAATCTGGACAGCAAACTGGAACGTGCGATGGACGCCTTGCGTTGTCCGCCCGAAGAACAGCCGGTAAAGAACCTCTCGGGAGGTGAACGCCGCCGTGTGGCACTGTGCCGCCTGCTGTTGCAGAAACCGGACATCTTGTTGCTGGACGAGCCTACCAACCACCTGGATGCCGAAAGCATTGACTGGCTGGAGCAACACTTGCAGCAATATGAAGGTACGGTAATTGCCGTAACCCACGACCGTTACTTCCTGGATCATGTGGCAGGATGGATTCTGGAACTGGACCGTGGCGAGGGTATTCCTTGGAAAGGAAACTACTCCAGCTGGCTGGAGCAGAAGACCAAGCGCATGGAAATGGAAGAAAAAGTGGCAAGCAAGCGCCGCAAGACCTTAGAGCGTGAGTTGGACTGGGTGCGCATGGCCCCCAAGGCGCGTCAGGCAAAAGGAAAGGCGCGTTTGAACTCATACGATAAACTGCTGAATGAAGACCAGAAGGAGAAGGAAGAAAAACTGGAAATCTTTATTCCGAACGGTCCCCGTTTGGGAAACAAGGTGATTGAAGCGAAAGGAGTTGCCAAAGCCTATGGTGACAAATTGCTATTTGACAACCTCAACTTCATGTTGCCCCCCAACGGCATTGTAGGTGTAATCGGTCCCAACGGTGCCGGTAAGACCACTTTGTTCCGACTGATCATGGGATTGGAAACCGTAGACAAGGGAACATTCGAGGTAGGAGAGACTGTAAAGCTAGCATATGTGGACCAGCAACACAAAGATATTGATCCCGAAAAGAGCGTTTACCAGGTAATCAGTGGCGGAAACGAATTGATCCGCATGGGCAACCGTGATGTAAATGCGCGTGCATACCTCAGCCGTTTCAACTTCTCGGGTGGCGACCAGGAGAAACTGTGCGGAATGCTTTCCGGTGGTGAGCGTAACCGCCTGCATCTGGCTATGGCATTGAAGGAGGAAGGCAATGTGCTGTTGCTGGATGAGCCTACCAATGATATTGACGTAAATACGCTTCGTGCGCTGGAGGAAGGTTTGGACGACTTTGCAGGTTGTGCAGTGGTGATCAGCCACGACCGTTGGTTCCTGGACCGTATCTGTACCCACATCCTTGCTTTCGAGGGAAACAGTGAAGTATTCTTCTTCGAAGGTTCCTATTCGGAATATGAAGAAAACAAGATGAAGCGCTTGGGCAATGAAGAACCGAAGCGGGTGCGTTACCGCAAGTTGATGGAAGATTAACAATCTATCACATAAACCAGTTAGAGCCACCGAAAATAATGACTCGGGGTGGCTCTTTTTGTTCCATATTGCAAAAAAGTGCTATCTTTATTATAAAATGTAATGCGATTGTAATTCATAATTGCCATGATTTGATTATTTTTGCAGCGCTAAAAATAATATTAAATTTTAGTTTAATTAATCAAATCTATTATGGTAAAAAGAATGCGATCTTTTTTATCGGCAATCATGCTAGTGATTGCTGTAACTGTCAATGCACAGGTTACCACCGCATCTATGAGTGGTAAGGTGACAGACACGGACAAGGAAGCCATTATCGGAGCTACAGTTCAGGCTATCCATGAACCTTCAGGAACAATGTATGGAGCTATTACGAATGTGGATGGACGCTATTCCATTCAAGGTATGCGTGCCGGTGGCCCTTACAGGGTAGAGATTTCTTATGTGGGTTATCAAACAGTTGTTTTCAAAGATGTCAATCTCCGGTTGGGAGAGACCTACGTTCTGGACGCCTTTTTGAAAGAGTCTTCAGAACTGCTGGATGAAGTAGTGGTAACTGCTTCAAAGAACAGTAACATGAAAAGCAACCGTTCCGGTGCAATGACCAATGTGGATGCACAGCAAATGTCAGTCGTTCCTACGGTGAACCGCAGCCTGAGTGACATTATGAAATTGTCGCCGCAAGCCTCAAGTACTACCAATGGCTTTGCTGTAGGTGGTGGTAATTATCGCCAGTCCAATGTTACTATTGACGGTGCCCAGTTCAATAATACTTTCGGTTTGGGTTCAGGTAACCTGCCGGGTGGAGGTACTCCTATCTCATTGGATGCTATTGAGCAGATGTCTGTTTCCATCACTCCTTATGATGTCCGTCAAAGCGGATTTATCGGTGGTGCTATTAATGCTGTAACCAAGAGTGGTACCAATCAATATAGAGGAAGTGCATATATGTTCCTTACCAGCAACGACTTACGCGGTACAAGGGTGGGCGATGACAGCTTCACTTTAGATTCGGGACACAATGCCACTTATGGCGCTTCTTTGGGTGGACCGATTATTAAAGACAAGCTTTTCTTCTTTGTTAATGGAGAATATGAGGATATAGTGACAGCAGGCCCCACCGCCCGTGCCGGTAGCGGAAAAGCTCCCTATACCAATGACAATCGTCGTCCTACTTTGGATCAGTTGGATGTCTTGTCAAACTATATGCAGGGTAAATATGGCTATTCTACCGGTGCTTGGCAAGGATATAACGTAGATACACCTTCTTATCGTTTCCTGGCCCGTATAGACTGGAATATCAATGAAAACCATAAGTTTAATGTGCGTTTTACCAAATCAAACCGTAAAACAAGTAGCGGTGCTTCATCTTCCCGTTCTGTTGGCGGCATCAATCTGCAGAATGCTATTTATAATGGTGCCAATGGTACATATGGTAGCGGAAGCTATTATGGCATGAGCTCATTGTCAAGCCGCTATTATTCTGAATACCGCTTTACTTCCGTTGCCGGTGAGTTGAACAGCAAATTCGGTAAAGTGCAGAACACGTTGCGTGGTACTTACTCTTTCCAAGACCAACCCCGCAGCAATGAATATGGCAACCAGCCTATTATTGAATTTGTGATGAACGACGGTCAGGATCATTATCCCACTTGGGCACTTACCGGAGATGTCTTTACAATGGGAAATTTGTCACAGACCAAGAACATTGTGCTGACTGACGAACTGACGATGACTTTAGGCAATCATCATTTGTTTGGAGGTATTCAATTTGAGAAGAATAAGGCAGTGAACGGCTATGCCCAGGCTGCTGCCGGATACTATGCCTATGAGGTGACAGCCGAGGAAGCTGCTGCCGGTAATTGGGATGCTGTATTTGCACGTGACCCCCGTGTTTTTGCTATAACTTATGGCAATAATGATGCTCATTCCATGTTTTCTGCCAAGATGTCTACGAACCAGTGGTCATTCTATTTGCAGGACAATATGAATTTGAGCGATAACTTCAAACTTTCTGCAGGTGTACGCTTTGAGTTGCCTTCTTATCCTTCATTGAAGAACAACTATAATAAGGATTATTTTGACTTGTCATTTGGCGGCAATCACTATCGTACAGACCAGGTGCCCGGTGGTAGCGTCAGCTTTTCTCCGCGTGTAGGCTTCAACTGGGACTTGACGGGTGAGCGTAAGTATGTATTGCGTGGCGGTACCGGACTCTTTGTGGGCCGTATGCCGTTTGTATGGCTGGTATCTGCCGTAGGCAACTCGGGTATGGGACAGACTTCTTATGTGGCTACCACCGAAAACAAAAAGACCATGCCTTCATTTACCATGAGCCAGAGTGATATGCTTCAGCAAATCAATGCTACCAGCTCAACCAGCATTCCTACCGGACCTACTATCATGGCCGATGACCTGCGTATGCCCAAGACATGGAAAGGATCTTTGGCTTTTGATGCCAAATTGCCGGGTGATATAGATTTTACGCTCGAAGGTATTTATAACAAGGATTTGAATCCGGTTGTCGTTTCTAATAAGAATGTATATTGGGATGGTACTTCCACTGTAGATTTGGGACATGGTGATATTCGTAACCAGATGAGTACCTATAATCAAGGTATCCAGGCTTACGTTTTGGAAAATGCCGGCAAGAAGGCCTACTATTGGTCTTTGTCTGCACAACTGCGCAAGAGCTTTGATTTTGGCCTTAACCTTTCTGCTTCCTATACTCA
Source organism: uncultured Bacteroides sp. (assembly GCA_902388365.1). Taxonomy (GTDB): domain Bacteria; phylum Bacteroidota; class Bacteroidia; order Bacteroidales; family Bacteroidaceae; genus Phocaeicola. The sequence continues at coordinate 10,188 of CABMPB010000020.1, forward strand.
TTCTCAGGCAAAGAGCTATACTGAAGGTATCGGTGACCAGGTTTCATCTGCTTACACCAGCTATCGTAGCTCCATCAATGCAGTCAATGACAATGAAACAGGTTACGCCACTTATGTAGCGCCCAATCGTGTCTTGGTTTCTGCCAGCTACAGATTGAAGGGATGTGGCAAGAATTCCACTACTTTCAGCTTGATTTATGATGGTTCTGAGAATGGTTATTTGGGTGGTTACTCCTATGGACGCTATTCTTACATCTTTGCCAGCAATGTAAACAGTGATGCTTCTGCTCCCGGCAACTTGCTCTATATTCCTGCTTCTCGCCAAGAGTTGAACAACTGGGATTTCAAGGAAAATGGTACAGTGTTGGATAATAGTGGCAATAAAATAGCCTATACAGCCGATATGCAGCGTGATGACTTCTGGGAATTTATTAATCAGGATTCTTATCTGAAAGGTCGCAAGGGTAAATATACAGAACGCGGCGGAGCTAAGATGCCATGGCATCACCAGCTGGATTTCAAGGTAGTGCATGACTATAATTTTAGAGTGGGATCTACAGGGCACGCTATTCAGTTTGGATTGGATATAGTGAACCTGCCCAACTTGCTGAATCCCAACTGGGGTACATATGAACAGGTTATCGGTAACACTTTGCTGTCATACAGCAAGGGCCAGTATACCTATAACACTATGAATGGTGAACGTCACCTGAAGACTTCACAAAAGTATAGCGGAACGGCTTCTACTTATCAGGTATTGTTTAGTGTACGTTATGCTTTTAATTAATAGATAAGCAAGGAAACTTATTTATAACTCCTTATAATAGAACCTGCTTGTTCTTTTTAAATAGAGAACAAGCAGGTTTTTTATATACCCATATTCTATCTTGGGGAGTTTCCCCAATCTGCAAATGATGAATGGGAGTAAGTGAAAGACCTGTTTTTGATGAACATTACACTAGGTATCATACAATGTTGATTTTTCACAACTATATTACAATCTTAATACTTTCACTTAAAATTCGCTCTTCTCCTTTAAAATGTTCAATATAAATGCAATTTATATGAATTAAAGTTCTATCTTTGTCTACACGAATTATGAAAAAGTACTAACTAATTAATTTAATCAAAGACAAAATTATGAGAAATCATCTAAAGCATTTCCTCATGTTGGCAGTTCTGACAATCTGTTTTACTGCTACGGCTGTTGCGCAAGGAACAGTGAAAGGTAAAGTGGTAGATGCCGAAAACAATGAGCCATTGATTGGCGCCACTGTATCGGTTAGCGGAACAACGCTAGGTACTGTAACAGACATTGACGGTAACTTTGTGTTGAAATTAACTTCGTCCAAAGCGACTATTGTATTTAAGTATTTGGGGTATAATGAAATTATGCATCAAGTGAAGGGTAGTAATACCATAGATTTGGGAGAAATAAGGATGACTCCTGATGCAATCGGCTTGGGTGAAGTTAGTGTTATTGCTTCTATTATAAAGAGTGACCGACAGACTCCCATCCCTATTTCTAATGTGAAACTGGCAACGATTGAGGAAAAACTGGGTAACTTGGAATTTCCTGAATTGTTGAAATCAACTCCTTCTGTGTATGTAACTCGTGAAAGTGGTGGTTATGGCGACTCACGTATCAATATGCGTGGTTTTGATTCATCTAATTTGGGAGTCCTTATCAATGGTGTACCTATTAATGGTATGGAAAACGGTAAAGTATATTGGTCAAACTGGTCTGGTTTGTCCGATGTCAGCCAGTTTATCCAGGTGCAGCGCGGTTTAGGTGCTTCTGCATTAGGTATTTCCTCTGTAGGTGGTACCATGAATATGGTTACTAAAAGTACTGAGGCTAAAAAGGGCGGATCTGCTTACTTTGGTATCGGTAATGATGGTTTCCGTAAATATTCGGTCTCATTCTCTACCGGTTTGATGGACAATGGCTGGGCTATTACTTTTATGGGCGCTCTGAATACAGGTGATGGCTATGTAAAAGGTACAAGTTATGAAGGATGGACTTATTTTGGAAACATTTCGAAGAAAATAAATGACTATCACAAATTGTCATTGACCGCCTTTGGCGCTCCCCAGTGGCATAATCAACGTTCTACAATGCACTATATTGAGGACTACAAAAATAGTCCTGACGGAGGCCGTTTTAATAATGGTTACGGTTATATTAATGGAGAAGAAGTAGGTGGTGGTTATGGATACAATTACTATCACAAACCTCAAGTTTCTTTGAACCACTATTGGACTATTAATGAAAAGTCTACCTTGGCAACTTCTCTCTATGCTTCTATGGCTACAGGTGGCGGACGCCGTGCGCGTGGTGCAATGAGCAACTGGTTGACTATTGATAATAATACAGGACGTCCCAAAGATGGCGCCATGATGACTCCTAATGGTTTATTTGATTATGACCGCGCTATGGCTGCCAATGCTGCTTCTCAGAATGGTTCGCAGGTAATTTTCACCAATGCGGTGAATGACCACGATTGGTATGGTTTGTTGAGTTCATATAAGAATAATTTGACGGAAAAATTGACTCTTACCGGTGGTATTGATTTGCGTTATTACAAAGGATACCATGCTGAAAAAATAGATGACTTGCTAGGCGGAGATTTTTATTTGCAGACTTCTCCTTTATCATTCCAAACCAAGAATGAATTACTGACAAAGGGCGATTATTTCAGCTATTACAGTACCGGAGAAATCTTCTGGGGCGGTGTTTTTGCACAAGCAGAGTATAATACGGATAAATGGTCGGGCTTCCTGTCTGGATCATTGACAGAAGAGGCTTATCGTTATAATGACCGTGGCGGTACGGATTCCAGATATTATGCTACCGGAGCAGACAAGTTGGACAGAGTCTCTGATCTCCAGCATTTCCTGCCTTGGAGTGTAAAGGGTGGTTTTAACTATAAATTCAACGAAAATCATAACGCATTTTTTAATGCCGGTTATTTTACCCGTGCGCCTTTCTTTAATTCAGTATTTGCTAGTAACACATCAGCTCCCGAAGAAAATGTTCCTTATGAAAAGATCATGACTTTTGAATTGGGTTATGGATTTAGCACAGAGCAAATTAATATTGCTTTGAACGGTTATTATACCAAATGGATGGATAAGTCTTTACGCCGTAAGATTGGTCAGGAATATGCTAATCTCACTGGCTTAGATGCTGTACATATGGGTGTGGAATTGGAAGCAACCTACAAACCGGTCAATAATTTTGAATTGAAAGGTATGTTCTCATTAGGTGATTGGAAATGGAAAGACGATATACACTTTACTATGTATGATGAAGCCAATAATCCTATTGGAACCTATGATGCTTATTTAAAAGATGTTCATGTAGGTAACTCTGCACAGCTCACTTCGGCACTTAGTGCTTCATGGGAACCGTTCAAAGGCTTTAAGATTTCTGCAGATTATAATTTCTTTGGTAAGAATTACTCCGACTTTGATCCGCAGAACCGTGTAAATATAGCTGATGCGGGTATCGACTCTTGGCAGTTGCCGGATTATGGGACTATTGATTTGGGTATGAACTATCGCTTCAATATCACTAAAGATATTCGTGCCGTGGTATATAGTAATGTATATAATTTGACTAATACTGAGTATATTGCTGATGCTAAGGATGGTACCAACCATGATTGGAAGACAGCATTGGTATATTATGGCTTCGGTACTACATGGTCTGCTGGTTTTAAAGTAATCTTTTAATCTCTAAATCGTCAATTAAGTATGAAGTTAAAATATAGTTTAATAGCGTTCTCGTTGTTGGGAGTCTTTGCTACTGCGTGTGATCCCATGGACGATATTTACAATGAAATCGATGCGGAAGGTACAACTAATGTTCAGACAATGGCTGAATATGTACTGACTGATGCCGATTATGAAACCATCAGTACGGCTGCAGGAAAGGCTGCTACAACAGATGAAGAAAAAGCCTTGGCAAATGCGGTTAAATCAGATAAGGCTTTGAATGAGTTTGCCTCGGCAGAGAAATATATTCCGGATGTTATTGCTAAAATGTTGCCTTCATGGGGAAAAGGTTCTTCGGTAGGTGTAACGTATAAATTCCAAAATAATCCTTCTGATTTTGTCTTGGAATGTAGAACGGTGACTAATGCATCTTTAAGCAATAAGGACTATGAGGCTGTGTGGGGAGAAGGTTCTCCTGTGAAATTCCTGTCTCCGGCACACGCTCCGGTTACTGTGCTTCCGGCTTGGTTGGCCGGTCAGTATAAGGATGCAGCAAAGGGCGACCTTGTATTGGTAGATTATAAATATGATGAGGTTGATCCTGAGTTTACAGGTGAAGAACTGTTCTCTCAGAATTTTGAATCTATAGTAGCAAATGAAGATATAGTATTGGAAGGCTGGGAACAAATAGCGTTGAAAGGTGATAGAAAATGGCAGGGAAAAACGTATAGCAGTAATGGTTATGCACAATTCTCGGCCAATGGCTTTGATGGAGGTGAAGTGGATACTTGGTTGGTTTCTCCGGCTGTTGAAATCACGACTAAAGATGCCAGTTTGTCTTTTGATATAAAGTTTGGCTATTATAATGCTGATTGTTTCGATGTGTTGGTCTCTGATGTTTATACCGGTGATGGTTCCATTGATATTGCCCAGTGGACAAGTTTAAAGGATCAGTTTACTTATCCGGAAGGTCTTCCCGGCGGTTACAATGATAACTTTGTGAATGCAGGGAAAGCTGGCTTGGAAGCATATAACGGTAAGACCATTTACGTTGCTTTACGCTATGTAGGTGAAGGTCCGAAGGCTAAGACGACTACGGTTCAAATTGATAATGTAAGTATCTCATCGGCAGTGTTGGCTCCTACTAATGAGCAGCCTTATAATGCTTTGTATAAGTTTGATGGAAAAGATTGGAAAGTAAGCTCAGATAGCAGATTAGTGGTAGTCACTCCGGCTGATTACGATGCTATGGGCACTCCCGGCAGCCATGATAACTTTAGTGCTTCGGATGCTCCGGAAAATTATTTGCCTCAATTCCTGGCTCAAAAGTTCCCATATGCTCAGGAAGGAGATTCAAAGGCAGTCATGTATAAATATTACGATAAGGTAACTACTATCAAAGTGGATGAATATTTGTTCGCGGAAGGTAAATGGGCTTTGAACAATGATATAGAGTTGAAAGAAAAGGTGAATTTTGTCAATGGTGATACGGGTTGGGTATTTGATCCTACTGTAACCAAATCATTGGCTTCTGAAGACTATCTGATTTTGGAAAATTGGGTGAAGTCAAATAAAGATGCCGGTTATATGGATCCGAAGTATGGAAATTCTGAATATTGGTTTGGTGGTAGTTCATATTATGTGAACTTCAACATCCAACTTTCCAAACGTCGCTCTAATGACCCTGATGGAGTAGTTCCTGCTGATGATAAGGAAGCCGAGACTTATTTGTTGTCAATGGTTCAAAAGGGTATTGAGTTGATTTTGGCAACAGAATATGCTACAGCCGGTGCACAGGTAAGCGGTATTGATTGTTTCTATATTATTTCTGCAAAAGTTTATAATGGACTTGAAACATTTACGTATACCTATATCTTTAAAGGTTTAGGCAATGCCAAGTTTGAATTGCAGGGTGAACCTGAAATCGCAAAATAAAGACTTTAGTTTTGATATGAAAAAAGAGGATACTTCACTGGTATCCTCTTTTTTTTGTTTCTATAAAGTTCAAAATGCTATAAGTTCAGCTGAGTTATGGCATGATGGGGAAAGTTAATCATTGGAGTGATTCAAAGCGGGATGGGAATGAATAGCATTGCCATCCACCGTAGGGGCAGATTGAATCTGCCCGATAACATCCCCAACGGTGTATCGGATACATTACTCCCAAGGTCGTGACCGCTGGTTCGGGCGGATTCAATCCGCCCCTACGGTGGAGGTTTACCTTAAACAATTGATTCATAACCACCTCCGAAATGCATTCATTCAAAACCATTCATTGAAGGATATATATTATATACTATAAAAAAAACTCCCCCGATAAAATCGGAGGAGCCAAATCTTTTTTGAAGTAAGTGTTGAAAATTATGCTTCAGCAGGAGCTTCTGTAGCTTCAGCAGCAGGAGCAGCAACTTCTTCTTCAGCAGCAGGAGCATTAGCAGCTTCAGCTTCAGCCTTGGCAGCAGCTTCGGCAGCCTTCTTTTCAGCTACTTTCTTAGCAGTTTCTTCATTTACTTTCTTTTCAGCTTCCAAACGAGCTTTTGCGTCAGCCTTCTTTGCTTCGTCTTGCTTAGCCTTCAAAGCAGCCAAACCTGACTGTTTGTTGTTCTTCCAAGCTTCGAATTTAGCATCAGCTTCAGCTTCTGTGAATGCGCCTTTAGCAACACCACCCATCAAGTGCTTCTTCATGTAGATGCCTTCTCTGGACAGGATGTTGCGTACAGTGTCAGTAGGCTGTGCACCGCACATTACCCAATGAAGTGCGCGTTCAAAATTCAAATCTACTGTGGCAGGATTGGTATTAGGGTTGTAAGTACCAATTTTTTCAGTAAATTTACCATCACGTGGAGCTCTTACGTCTGCAATAACGATTGAGTAGAACGCATAGCTTTTGCGTCCGTTTCTTTGCAATCTGATTTTAGTTGCCATTTTCTAAATAATGTTTTTATAATTAATGATTTGAATTATGCTAATAACCCGTATTAGCGGGTGCAAAGATAATGCTTTTCTTTTGAACAACAAAGTTTAGTGGATTGTTATTATATAAAATGGATAAAAAAAGAATTTATATTGCTGTAAGTTACGGGAAAATATTGTATATTTGCAATCATTACAATTAATAAAAATGACTAACTTAAAAAATAAAATTATGATCTCACAAAAATTACAAGATGCAATTAATGCTCAGATTGTAGCCGAAATGTGGTCGGCTAATCTTTATCTCTCTATGTCTTATTTCTTTGCAGCCCAGGGTTATGAGGGTTTCGCTTCATGGATGAAGGCTCAGGCTCGTGAAGAAAACGATCATGCCGATATGTTGGCACAGTATATGATGAAACGTGGCGGTGTGGCAAAGGTGGGTGCTGTTGATGCTGTTCCTCAGGAATGGGCTTCTCCGCTGGATGTATTTGAACACGTTTACAAGCACGAATGCCATGTGTCCCAGTTGATTGATAAATTGGTGGATGTTGCCGCTGCCGAAAAGGACAAAGCTACGCAGGATTTCTTGTGGGGATTTGTACGCGAACAGGTAGAAGAAGAAGCTACGGCTCAGGGCATTGTAGACAAGATTAAACTAGGTGGCAATGTTGCTTTGTATCACTTGGATATGCAGCTTGGCGCTAGAAAATAAGAACTTACAAAAACAGGCGTCCGTTTTCTGAATTCGGACGCCTGTTTTTGAAAAACGGACGTCTGAATTTAAAAAACAGACGTCCGTTTTTGTATTGTGTGTTTCACTACTAATATGGTGAAAATAGACTTTTATCTATTGATAATCGGTTGTTTGTGCGTGTTGTAATAGATCATATCCTAAAACTTGAACTTTACTAATAGTGCTTTGTGATCAGAAGGCCATACAGATAAAGGTGTGATAAATGCATCCTCCGTGTTTTCTTCCACCCGCTTTCCTCGAACAATGGAGGAGGTGGGACCTACTATATAAGCTTGTGAAGGCGAGAAACCAAGCGTGGGATAGTAATAGATGAAGTCGATTCGATCGCGTTCGTCAGCATCTGGAGCCCAGGATAATTTATCTACGGGCATCGAGGGGTTGTCTGATGGAAAAGTGAATCCCGGATGTGTGGCGACATTGGGATAAATAATGCGGTAGGCATCTTTGAATCCGTCATTGTAAAGTAGTGTAGAGCAGTCCCAATTTATTATTAGTCCGTTATGATCCCATTTGTCTTTGCTGTCTGCTTGCCAGTCCAAGTGGGAAGGTTCGTTGAAATCGCCTCCTAATATAATCCGGTAACCTTTCTTTATGTCTTTGCGGGCTTCCTTTAAAAATACCTGGATGGACTCGTCCCGCCATGAACGCCGGTTGGCAGTCAGTACAGAATCTACATCAGTAACCGGAGCAGCCAGTTTCTTCCAAGTGTAGCCATCGTATCCGCGTGGCAGATAACAAGCATAATTGGTATAATTGAGATGGGCGGAATAAGCAGCAATGGTATGCTTGCCTACCTGCATCAGCACCCGTAATATGGAACCGGAACCTTTACCGTCGGGATAGATTTCTGTCTGGTCATTTTGTTTATATTTGGATATAATTCCCACATCAAGTTTAGTCTGGCTATTGCCATAATAGTATTTGCCTTTTCTCTGCAAGGCGTCTACTATACGGGGAACAAATTGCATGCCGTTGTAATTTCGGACTTCACTGAAGAATATTACATCTGCATCGCTATGAATGATTTCTTCAACGATGGCGTCAAATCCTCCCTGGACCATGGTTCCTTCTTGCCAGATATTCATTTGGAGAACTTTTAATTGGGAAGATGCCATAGATTGTGTGAAAGGAATTTCTCCATAAAGTGAAGTGGGAATAATTAATCGACAAATAAATAAAAAAAAGAATATCTTTTTCATATCAATTAAAGGATTATACATCCTAACCGAAGATCTAATGAATCTCCGGTTAGAATATATTGGATTTATAATGAACTGAATACCTATGGAATTATTTCAAAATCCACATCAATTGGTTGATGTCATCCGAACCTCCATATTGCCTGTTGACGGCTTCGTCTATGTTTTCCTTGTTATAGTCATATTCGCGCTTGGGATACATCCAGCGCATCGGCATTTTATCGGGCGCATAGCTGTTGCGGTTAGTTTCCGGGTTAACAGGAAATTCGGGGTAACCTGTGCGACGGTAATCATAATAGGTGAGATAGGGTATCTGCATGAACCCGGCCAGATACTTTTGTTGCATGATTTTCTGTAGGTCGGATTCAAAATCTCCTGTCAACTGGATAGCGGGATTATTGATGGTAGTATTGATGACTTCATCTGTAATGCGGCGCTTATGGTGATAAACCTCTTGATCGGGAGTATTGTCTACAGTAAAACGCATACTGGCTTCTATACCTTTCTTATAATAGGAAGAAGCGTCTTCATTGATCCATCCGCGCAAGGCTGCTTCCGCCAAAAGGAAGTTCAGTTCGGCATATCCTATATAAATAAGGGGTTCTCCCGGTTCATAAGAAGTATATCGGTCATTTAAATTGCAAAAGGCAGTTTGAGCTGCGATGTCATCAAATTTATCTGATGGATCGGTTCCTACGTAGGCTGCCCAGTCATCGGCAGATATTCCTTGGCTGAGTTTTTCTTCAGAAGGTTTTGCATAATAGAATAGGCGGTAGTCTTGATAAGATTTTAACACATCTATCACTGTGGTAGAGATCATTGCATATTGTTTGTAACTCTGCAATGTCTCGTTAAATGGGTATAATTGTCCGGCTTTACTGGAAAAGACCAGTTGCAGGTTATCTTTGTTGGAGTTCAATAGAATCCCACGTCCCATCACTTCAGCGAATTTGCTTTTTACATTGATATCGGTATCATTTTCTTTTTTTGAAAGCATACTCAGTACACGTAGTTCAAGGGTGTTGGAAATGCGATGCCATTTTTCGGAGTTTCCGTTAAAAATAGGATCTCCGTCAAAGGCAGCATAGGCTCCTTGTGAGTTCTTGGCTCCCTGGAAATAGGTGTGCGCTTGGTCCAGATCTTTCAAGAGAAGTTGGAAAACTTCTTTTTGGGTGTTGTATGCAACGGTGAAGTTGCCTGATGCTCCTTCCAGAATACCTTCATAGGGAATATCGCCTACGCTCAGGGTATAATTGAATAGGCGATAGGCTTTCAGGAAAAGGGCTAATCCTTTATATGCATTCTTTTTTTCTTCGGGCAATGAGCTTTTTTCGGCCAGTTCTGCCATAATTTGGCAATTACGTAATGAGGTATAGCCGTCAAAACCATCTTTGCCAAAGTTATTGTACTGAGTACTTTCTTCAAGCATTTCGGACCATGCCAAGTGTTTGGTCACCAACTGGTGATTGATAAAACTCTTTTTTTCACTCGGTTTCATCATTGTCATGATGGCTCCTGTTGCCAACAAAGAAGGTGTTACCTTGGTTATTGAGTCCGGATTGGTATTGACATCGTCAAAATTACTGCATGAGTATAATATACTTCCTGCCAGTAAACCTATAATATATTTATGAAGTTTCATATTTTCTGATATTTAAAAGTCTAACTTTAAGTTGAATCCCATATAGCGGATGGAAGGTGAGGAGAGGACTGCATCCACATATTCAGGATCACTGAATCTGAATTCTTTGCTCCACATCCACAGGTTTTGCCCTACAAAGCCTATGGCAGCTCCTTTTATTTTCATTTTGTCGCACACGTCTTTGGGCAATGTGTAACTGATGGATAAGTCACGGAGTTTGATAAAGGTTTTGTCAAAATAGTTTTGATCTCTTTTATTGCCTCCACTGGCATAGGGATTGGTTTTCATCTGATAGTTCTGATAAGATACCACAATGTCATTGGGTGCGAATACGCGGTTATCTTCGATGATATTGCCGTTAGAATCCCATTTGGCGCTACCGGATACCAATTTTACGCCTTCTCCTATAAATGTCTGTTTGCCGTTCACCACTTCATCATAGCGGAAATGGTTGTCACTGTCTATATGTGAACCGGCATTCCACATAGCTTGATCAAGCATAGAATATCCTACACCGCCTACCGAGCCGTCGAAGCTGACACTAACCGTAAAGTTTTTCCAGTTGACGGTGGTATTGAATCCCCATGTCCAGTCGGGTTCGGTGTATCCTTTTATCGTGGTGAAGTTGTTTACAAGCGGCAGACCGGTGCTGTCATGAATAATGTTTCCCTGGCCGTCTCTCTGGTAATCATAATATTCAATCCAATCCCAGCGTTTGCCTTCGGCTACCCAAGGCTTTTGTGTGGAATATTGCGGGTCTATCTTGTGGTAAGTATAACGGTCACGAGCCCAGTTGAACAAGGCTGACCAAGTTAATTCTTCATTTTTGATAATGTCTCCGGAAATGGTTAATTCCATACCTTTACGCATTTGTTCTTCGCCCATATTGACTTGGGTCTTGTCAAAGCCGGATGGATGGCTGAGAATGGCATCACGGGTATTGTTGAATTTCAACGTATTATAATAGGTATAGTCAATGCGCAAACGGTTGTTCAGCATATTGAAGGCTGTACCGATTTCATAGGAACGGGTCTGTGACGGAGATAACAAGTTGTTGCGGAGGATAGTAGGTGCGTAAGCTCCGGTCATGTTATTCCATACGTCCGTCTTGATATCATATACATCATTGATGGCATATACTTTCATATCGTGTTTGGTAGTAGTCCATGAACCTCTGATTTTCCAGAAATTGAATAACTTGGGCATTTTGAAGATTTCAGACAGGACAACGCTGCCCGATACGGCAGGGTAGAAATAAGAACGTGTCTCGGATGGCAGGGTAGAAGACCAATCGTTACGTCCTGTTGCTTCTATAAAGATCATGCTTTTATAAGATGCCCCTATTTTTCCATAAATGGAGTTCGTTTGTTTGCTGGTATAGACTTTTTCTGTATATGCAGGATCTTTTGAGGCTTTTAGTGAATAATAGCCGGGGATGATTAATCCTCCTTCTGTCTGTGACCATAGGTTGTCATTTTGATAATAAAAGATATTACCGCCAATGAATCCATCTATAGAGAAATCTCCAAAGGCATGTTCTGCTGATAACAAAATATCATTATTGGTACTAAAACCTCCCTTACGTCCTACTGAATAATACCCTTTTTGTTTACCTCTTCCTGCTCTTGACCCTATCGGTTCTTTATCTTCCGTTTTCTCAGTATAGATGTCCGCTCCTGAACGGAGAGAAAATTTCAGCCAAGGAGTGATGTCATAAGAAGTATTGATAAAGGCATTTACTACATCGTAATTGCTGGAGGAAGTTACTTCATTGGCAATGTAGTACGGATTTTCATACCAGTTTCCGCGATCCCACCAGTTTGATAGTTCGTCCTTTACTTTCCAATAGTTTTTATAATCGCGGATATCATATTCGCTTCCCGACCATACAAGCATCTGATACAGATAGCTTCTACCACCATCATATCCGGGATTGCTCTTGTTGGGATAGAAACGCTTGTTGTAAGTAATTCCGGCTTCTGCTGAGAATTTTTTGTATTTTATGTCGCCGGATACGCTGTAAGTTATCTTGTTTAGCTTTTCATTAGGGAACTGTCCTTTATTGTAAACATGGGTCAATGAGGTACGGAAACTACCGTATTTCCCTTTGTAGGTTACACTAAGATTGTTGTTGGTTATAAAGCTCAGTTCTTGAAAATTCTTCAGATTGTTTTTACCTCTGGAGGTGAGTGGGGTCATTTCACGTTCCTGAGTATAAGGATTGTATTGCATGGCTTCATTGCCGGCATCCAGCAAAGCTCCCCATACGTAACTGGCATTGTCGTTGTATTGGCCGTTGAGTCCGGAGCTATAGGATTTCTGCACTTCAGGCAGTTTCAGGTATCCGGCATTGAACATAGTGCTGCTGTTTACATTGACATTCAGCCCCTCTTGTTTACCTCTTTTGGTGGTCACCATGATGGCACCAGAGCCGCCTCGTGCACCATAAAGTGCCGAAGCTGTAGCGCCTTTCAGTACATCAATGGATTCAATATCATCCGGAGCTACATCATTGAGTGACATATAACGATAGGGTACACCGTCCAGTACTAAAAGCGGTTCTTCACCGCGCAATTTCAAAGCAGGAGCTTCCCCGAATTCCGTGCTGTTCTGTACATTCAGACCGGCTACTTTTCCGGTCAATGCTGTCGCTACATTCACGGTCTTGACTTTTGCCAGATTTTCACCTGATACTTTCTGGGTGGCGTATCCCAGCGCTTTTTCTTCACGCTTGATACCCAAAGCAGTGACAACGACTTCACCCAGCACTTCCGAGTCTTCCGTCAATTTGATTTTGATGGCTTGTCCCGTAACCTTTACTTCCTGACTCTTGTACCCTATGTACGAGATAATGAGTACGGCATTTTTAGGAACATCCAATGTGAACTGGCCGTCTATATCAGTAATAGTACCGATAGTGGAGTTACCTTTGACGGTGACATTAGCTCCGATAATAGGAATGTTTTCATGATCGATAACTGTTCCTGTAATTTTTACATTGCTCTGTTGCATCCGTTCTACGGCAGGTACATCAGCACTAGCAATGTTGGTTACATCAGCGTGTGCAGTGATGCCCGACGAGAGCAACAATACAGCCGAAAGTTGAATTGCTTTTTTCATAAATGATATATAATTAAAGGTTTGAACTTTAAACCGGCGTATCTTTTGGTGACGCCATATTAAATGTTTTCATTAATTTTGATGTAAAGATGGGGCTTTGTATGCAAAGTGATTATATAAAATTGTACCGGAAATAGGGTGAAATCTTCACGAGGGACGATTGTATATGGCATATCTGATAAAATATAATGGTAAAGATGCTAATTTAGGACGTCTGTGTATTTTGAGGACATAGGGGTAACATATACGGACAGAGCATTTACTTCGGGGGATGATAGAAATAAATGCACTATCTATTTCCGTACAGGCATAATGCGGGGCAATAAAGCTACCGATAGATCTATCAAGCTTCGTTTCGTTTTCTGTATGTAAGAGGAGACATACCGAAAACACTTTTGAAGCATTTACTGAAATATGGGGTAGATGAGAATCCCAGCCTATCTGATATTTCAGAAATATTTAGTTCTTCGTTGTTATCGAGTAATCGGATGCTTTCATCCAGTTTTAGTTTTAAAGTCAGTTCATTTGGGGTTAATCCTGTCAGGTCTTTAATGCGCGTATATAGTTTATTTCTTCCTATTCCTAATTGGGCTGCCAATTCATTCATGTTGAATGACTGATTTTCAAAATTCTCTTTAATAATAGCTGTTGCTTTATCCAGTAATTCTTTATCTACTTGGTTTATAGCATTTCCTACCACTACTTCTTCTTGCTTGTTTCTGAATTTTTCCATCAGTAGTTTCCGGTTGTTTACTAAATTATTGCATCGGGATACAAGTAATTTCACATTGAAAGGTTTGGTGATGTAATCGTCTGCTCCATACATATATCCCTCTATGGTATATTCCACAGAAGATAAGGCAGTGAGGAGTATGACCGGAATATGGGAAGTATCTACACAATTCTTTATTTTATAGCACATCTTTTTGCCCGACATTTCCGGCATCATTACGTCACTCAGTACGATATCCGGTTGAAGCCTTTGTGTTTCTTCCCATCCTTCTTTGCCGTTTCTGGCTGTATGTACTTCATAAATAGGTGTGAAAATGTCTATCAGCATATGAAGGATATCTTCATTGTCTTCTACTAATAGTATAATAGGTCTATTTGTTGGGGTAGAATCAGGACTGGCTAAAGAAATTTCCTCTTGCAGTGGAAGTATGTTTAGATCTGCAATGACGGGAGAAACTGTATCAGTTTGCATTTCTTCGGGTGAAAAGTGTGCGTTTCCTGTTTGTAACACTATGGTAAAGCAACTTCCTTCATTCACTTTACTTTCTACTTCAATGGCACCTTTATGCAATTCTATGATACTTTTAACCAAAGCTAAACCAATTCCGGTCCCAAGACTGAATTGAGAGGACTGTCCGTCTAGCTGATAGAATCTTTCAAATATTTTGTGAATGGATTCTTGGGGTATGCCGCTACCTGTGTCTTTTACCTGGATGCGTATATGTTGTCGGTCTGCGCGGACAATGACAGATATACTTCCTCCGTCTTTTGTGTATTTAAAGGCGTTGGATAATAGGTTCAGAATCACTTTTTGCATTTGCTTCGGGTCAAACCATATTTCGGCGCTTGCTTCCAGTGATTCAAATTGATAAGTGATGTGTTTTTTATGCGCATATTCGTAAAAAAGCATGTATACTTCTTTGGTGAAAGCAACAATATCTTGTCGTTCCACTTTTAACTTCAGGTAGCCTTGTTCCTGTTTGTGGATATCCAGCAATTCTGAAATAAGCGTGGACATATGGTCGGCATTTTTATAAATGCGTAGCATCCGGTTATATATGGCAGGCGGTAGCTGGCTTAACTGGAGCAAAGGTTCCAGTTGCCCCATGATAAGGGTGAGTGGGGTCCGAAATTCATGTGATATATTGGTAAAGAAACGCATCTTTGAGCGATTCAGTTCTTCTATCTTTTCTTTTTCTTTTCGTTCAAAAATCAAAGAAGCTTTCAGTTTTGCTTGTTGGTTATTGAAACGTATTATGATAAATAAAATGAAGCATATAATGAACAAATAGAGCAGATAAGCATAGATATTAGCATAAAAAGGCGGATGGATTGTGATTTTTAGAGATCTCTCGCCATAAATGGTTTGTGCATTGCTTAGTTTGCGCACTACCAGTTTATAATTACCGGGGGCCAAATTGGTATAGATGATTTGTGTGGAATACAAAGGAAGCCATGTTTGGTCAAATCCTTCCAGTTTGTATTCGTATTTATATTTATTGGGCATAAAGTGGGAAGTGCCTAATTCAATAGATATATTATTATTATCATGATTTAGGCTTATTTCCTCTGTATATGGCAATATTTGTGACAGGATGTGTGAATTATCATCGGGGTATATGATTTTATTGTTTATAGTTAATTGGTCGAAGTAAAAATCCAGGTCTGTTTCATTTATGTTAAGCGGATCCTTGGCAGATAAAGACAGCATTCCGCCTATGCCACCCAAATATAGTTCTCCGTCTTCTGTACAGAAAATGCTTGATCCTTGGCAGAAACTGATTTCGGGTATCCTATGGATATAGAGCAATTTATTCTTTTCTACATCAAGGTAGGATATGCCACGATTGTGCAATACTACCAATTCGTGTGTCTTTGTTTCTGTGGCATAGTAGCAATAATTACTATATAACAGATTGTTTTCTTTGGAGAAGGTCATAAAGTTATCAGACTCAGGCAGGTATTTGAATAGACCGGAACCTGCAGTGGAGAAAAAAAGGTCTCCTTTATGATTCTCAAAAATATGAATAACTTTGAATTTCCCAATCGTGTTTTCAGATAGGTTCCGGTGGTAGAAATGCTTTATTCTTCCTGTGCTCAAACTGATTTTGCTGACACCTCCTATGCCACTTGCCAGCCACAAATTGTCGTTACTATCAATATAAAATGTTTCATAAGTATATTTGTCTACTATTGTCATAATGGCAGGATCAGATGAAAGAGGTTCGAAAGTTTCATCTTTCAGATTCATGGCTACTATCCCTGATTGGGTGGATATGACTAATCTTTCTTTATAATATTGTATTGTGTTCACCACATTATTGGGTAAGCTATTTTCTTTTCCCGGAATATTTTTTAATACACGCGATTGGTGGGTATTGGTGTCGAATACGACTAATCCGGCATTATGGGTACCTATATAGAGCATCCCCGTTTCTTTCTGATACCAGATACATTTCATGTTTTTCTGTCCGATGTGTGGATTTTGCTCTCCTTGGGTGGAATGTCTGCTGAACTGTCTGGACTTCCGGTCAAAGTAATTCAATCCTCCTCCTTCTGTACATATCCATAAATTATGTTTATTGTCCTCTTGCATCATACCGACAAATGGAAAATTCAGTGCGGATGGATCATCGGGGTTTGCTTCATAGAAATTAGAGTGGTCACTGGCGGGGTTGAAATAATTTATCCCTCCATAATAAGTTCCTATCCATATTCCTCCCTGCATATCTTTGTGAAGTGCAAAGATAGAAGAATGGGTTAAACTATGGGGAGTATGATTTTGATGAATAAATTGTTCCCATTTATTTTTTGATGGGATGTATCTGTTTAGACCGTAAAATGTGCCTATCCACAAATTATCAAAGTTATCTTCGATAATGCAGCGTACTTGATTATTGGACAATGAATTGGGATCATTAGGGTGATTCGTGAAATTTTCCATTTCTCCATTGGCCGATAATTTATAGACCCCTTTATTTCCCGTTCCTATCCAGATGTTTTCCTTTTTATCCTGATAAAGGCATTTGATATTTACGCCCGGTAAAAGCTGTTTATGTATATTCGGGTTGGTACGGGATATTTGGGAAACACCATTGTTGGTTCCTAAATAGATGGCTTTATCGGTTATGCATATGGGAAGATAGGCATTATTTTCTTTTTGAAAAGAAGTATAGGTCCGAAAAACAGAGTCGGTTTCTGTGCGGTATTGCAGGCTTTTGTCTGTTACTACCCATAGTGTGTCTTTTTGATAGTCTATATTGAACACTCTGTTGGGGATGAGGCGATGAAAAGTCTGTTTCTTTATATCATATCGGATTAAGTCATGTAAAGCTTGGATATAAACACTTCCTTTTTTATCCCCGCATATAGTCATGATTTCGTTCTGTGTCAGCCCGTCATTATTTTGGGATGGATGAAATACTGTAAAGGAGTGTCCATTGTACCTGTTTATTCCCTCTAATGACCCGAACCACAAAGCTCCCGTCTCATCTTGATAAATAGAGTAAATATTAACTTGAGAAAGTCCGTCTCTTACGCTCAAGTTGTTGAAATAGTTCTTATTGGCCTTACTCTCTATTAGTAGGCAGAATAGAAGTAATATGAATAATGGATGCTTTTTCATAGTGATAACTCATATTATGAGCTATCAAAGATACTAAAACTGAAATGATTTTGTGCATTTCTAAAAGAAAAAGAAAAAAGAACATGGTATTATAATGAGAAAAGACATCCGATTTTACATTCAGATGTCTTTTCTATTAAAACTTTTATTTATTGAATCTCTCTCAACCACTTTTCCAATTCTCCTGTCCACTGGCGTTTATAGGTGAAATTGTCGCGGAATCCCCAACCGTGTCCCCCGATGGGATAGGTGTGGAGGCAGGCAGGGACCTTATTATTTACCAATGCCAGGTAATAGTTTACGCTGTTGCTCACGGGCACTGTCCTGTCATCACTGCTGTGCATGATAAAGGCCGGCGGGGTGTCTGCCGTTACTTGCAGCTCATTGGAGTATAGTTTTATCAAATCTTCCGAGGGGGCTTTTCCCAACAGGTTATCACGCGAACCTCTGTGGCAGTTTGCTAAATCCATGCTGACCACCGGATAGAATAAAATCTGAAAATCAGGACGGGTTTCTGCCGTATAGTGGGTCGCTGCCGTGCTGGCAAGGTGTCCGCCTGCCGATGCTCCCATGATTCCTACTTTGCCGATATGCCATTCGGCGGCATGTTCACGCATCAGCTTGATGGCCTGGTGGGCATCGCTCAGGGGGACATCATGGTGACCGTTGGGCATACGATATTTTAATACGGCGTATGTGATGCCTTGCGCGTTGAACCATTGTGCCATGTCGTGTCCTTCATGGTCCATTGCCAGGCGTGCGTATCCGCCTCCGGGGCAGGCTACAATAGCCAGTCCGTTGGGCCGGGCAGCCGGATAGACGGTGAGGGTAGGTTCGCTGACATTGGAAATGCGGTTCTTTTCCAGTTCTTGCTCGGAGGTGGTGATGCCGTTGGTATTGGGCGCACCATTGGGCCATAACTTGAACTCTATCGGCTTTTGGGCGGACAGGGCTGTGGAGATTGTGAGTAAACTCATCAGTAATAATCGTTTCATTGTATTTTTAAGATTAAATGTTTATCATTTCTTCTTGATATTCATACTTGCCTTTACCAGCCATACAATCAATAGAATGTATGCCACCATGGACAGCAACTCACTCAGCGGATTGCTCAGCCATTCTTCATTCACCAGATTGATGCCGCCGAAGCGCATGGCAGCACTCACCACACCCATCAATGCGCCACCGGCAATGAATCCGGATGCCAGCAATGTACCCTTTTCGCCGCGTTCCGTGTTCACGGTTTCGTCTTTACTGCGGGTAGTGACGTACCAATTCACAGCTCCACCCACCAGCAACGGAAGGTTCAGCTCCAACGGAATAAACATACCCAATGCAAACGCCAGTGCGGGAACTTTAAAATAAGTAAGTACCAGCGCCAGCACTGCACCAATGCCATAAAGCAACCACGGAGCACCCACACCGTTCATCAACGGATCGATAACCGCCGCCATTGCATTTGCCTGGGGAGCAGCCAATGCACCGCTTGTGAAACCATACGTTTTATTCAGAATCATGATAACGCCACCTACTGTAGCAGCCGAAACCAGCGTTCCCAGGAACTTCCAGCTTTCCTGCTTGGCAGGCGTGCTTCCCAGCCAGTAACCTATCTTGAGGTCGGTAATGAAACCGCCCGCCATAGAGAGTGCTGTACAAACCACGCCACCCATCACCAATGCGGCAACCATGCCGGTAGCCCCTTTCAATCCCACGGCAACCATTACTACCGATGCCAGAATCAGGGTCATCAGCGTCATTCCCGATACGGGGTTGGTGCCCACGATGGCAATGGCATTGGCAGCCACGGTGGTAAACAGGAACGCAATGCCTGCCACCAGCAAGATAGCAACTATGCTGTGCAATACATTGCCATGCATCACATCAAAGTAGAAGAATAATAAGATCATCAGGATTGTAAAGATAGACCCGAAAGCAATGATCTTCATCGAGAGGTCTTTCTGTGTGCGGATAACATTCGCTTCCACTTTCTTGCCGCCCATTTCTTTGGCAGCCAGTCCCACGGCACTCTTGATGATGCCCCATGAGCGCACAATACCGATAACGCCTGCCATGGCGATGCCGCCGATGCCGATACTCTTGGCATATTCCTTAAAGATCAGTTCGGGAGACATTTCGCTGATGGTCTGCGTCAGCGCCGGATTCCACGCATTCAATACCTGGTCGCCAAACAACATGCCCATGCCCGGCACAATCACCAGCCATACCACCAGGGAACCGGCACAGATAATGGCAGCATACTTCAATCCTACAATATATCCTAAACCGAGCACTGCCGCGCCGGTATTGATTTTCAGTACTACTTTGGCTTTCTCGGCAACCATCTCGCCCCATCCGCATACACGGGTGGTGAAGTTTTCGTTCCACCAGCCGAAAGTAGCCACGATGAAGTCATACAGACCGCCGATTATTCCGGCAAGAAGCAACGGCTTTGCCTGGCTGCCGCCTTTTTCACCCGAAACCAATACCTGTGTACTGGCTGTCGCTTCGGGAAAAGGATATTCACCATGTTTATCGCTGACGAAATATTTGCGGAAAGGAATAAGGAACAGAATACCCAGAATACCGCCCAGCAGGGAGCTGACGAACATTTGGAAGAAACTCACCGTCATTTCGGGATACTTGTCTTGCAAGATATAGAGGGCGGGAAGCGTGAAGATGGCTCCGGCTACAATGACGCCCGAGCAGGCGCCGATGGACTGGATAATTACATTCTCGCCCAATGCATTTTTGCGTTTGGCAGCGCCCGATACGCCTACGGCGATGATGGCGATGGGAATGGCGGCTTCAAAAACCTGTCCTACTTTCAATCCTAGGTAAGCGGCTGCGGCGGAGAATAATACCGCCATGGCGATGCCCCATAACACGGACCAGATGTTTACTTCGGGATACGTTTTGCCGGGTGACATAATGGGGTGATATTCTTCCCCCGGTTTCAGAGGTCGGAATGCATTTTCGGGCAATCCCACCGGTTTGTCTTCTTCTTGTTTCATGTTTCTCTATTTTTGTTATTTTTGAAATCTATCACAATAAATGCCCAAAAATAGTGAAAAAATAGAGAAACATCTATATGAATGGGCTAGAATATCTGGAATTTTAATCCAAATGACAGTCTGAGATAGTCATCAGGCTTCAGATAACTGTTCCTTACTGCACTGACCACGTATAGGTCGCACGTGCTGACTTCATAGAAAGCGGTAATGCTTTTGGAGAACTTGCGATACTTTTCGGGCAGTTCCCAACGAACACGCTGTCCCAGGAAAACATGGATGCGCACACGGGTGGAGAATCCGTAATATCCTTTGGGATAGCGGTCGGGTTCGCTTGTCCAGAAGTCATCGCTGAATACGGTGTTGAGATACATACCTGTACTCAGGGGCTCCAAGGAGAAGTTTTTCCCCAGATAGGTGCTCCAAGGGATATAATTTTGTTTCAAGGTCATCGTCATTTTGAAATGCTTGGACGAGTAGCGGGGGATAAATCCCAGCAATATATCGGTTTCCCACTGTCCGCGCTTTCCATAGTCCCAGCCGATACCCCAGGACAGTAATCCCATGCCGCCTGCATATTGTATCTTGGTGTGGGTGGGGATCAATGCCTCCCAGGCACGGCGATAGCGGTGTACGCGTTTGTCATACTTGCGGTAATGGCTTGGGACTTCTGTCACAATATCCTGGTCTTCCTGTTCCTGGATGGCGGGAGAGGAGATCAGTATGCTGTCTTTGGATAAAACCTCGTATAGTCTTTTGTTTTCCTGTGCTTGTGTAATAAAAGGTAATGTGAGCCACAACAGGCTGAGTAGAATTATTTTAGAATTTAATTGCTTCATAATCGTAACTTCCGTCTTCTTTGATGGTAAATAATAAGTAGGTGCGTTTGTCAATGCAAGGGCATTGGTAGTACAGGATTCCGTCGCCAAATAAATCATCTACCGTTAATTGGTGTTCATGGCCGTAAAGGCAGAATTGAACATTGGGGAACATATTGACATAGACTTGAAATATCTTTGCCACATTGTTATTGAATATCATTTCAAAGGGTTTAACATGCATGGCAAATACGGTTTTCTCTACTTCCGGAGAAAGGTTTTTCAGTTCGTTTTCCATGAAGTTGAAATCGGGTACCGGTTCGGAATAATTATATTCCAAGGCATTGGTGTTGAGACAGATAAAGCGCACATTTCCTGCCGTAAAGGCAAAATTGGCATTACCATAAATGGCATGATAGGCATCTTTACCTGTACCCAGGCAGTCATGATTGCCCAGCAGGCACACATAAGGCATCTGGAATTTGCCGAATATATCGCGCATCCATATAAACTCCTTTGTGACTCCAAAGTCCGATTGGTCTCCGCCATGAATCACAAAGTCCACATCGCCACGGGCATTGATTGCTTTTACTACGTCTTGTGTGTCATCATACCACCGCTGGGTGTCGCTGATCATTGCAAAACGAAAGGTCTTTTTGCCTGCCATCTTATTTTCTATCAGGTTGATATTCTTCTCGGTAAGTCCTCTTTCGCCGGTAATGTGTACATCATAAGGGTGGACTTCAAACATATCACAGGAAGTGAAACACACGGTGAACAGGATAAGAAATAATAGTTTATTCGTCATTGTTTTCTAAAGTTTGTGCAAAGTACGCCATTTTTTGACGAATAGGAGTGTCTTTTTGTTAGGTAAAAGTGTCCTTTTTTTCTTATTTTCAGAAAAAGTAAATGCCACACAAAAGCAAATGAGTACAAAAAAAGAGCTCTATTCGTTTCATAGATATATCATTATCAAACATTTAAATGAAAACGAATCATGGAAAACACTTTGAAGAAGCCTATGACAGGCATCATACCTCCTTTGGTAACCCCTTTGCTGGACAATGATAAACTGGATATTGACGGTTTGGAACGGTTAATAGAACACTTGATTAAAGGGGGAGTGCACGGATTATTTATTCTTGGAACTACCGGAGAGGCACAAAGCATCAGTTACAACCTTCGCCATGAAATGATAAAGGAAACTTGCCGCATCAATGCGGGACGGTTGCCGGTATTGGTTTGTATCTCTGATACCTCGATTGTGGAAAGTATTCATTTGGCACGCATAGGTGCCGAGTGTGGTGCGGCGGCTGTGGTTTCTGCTCCACCTTATTATTTTGCTCCGGGACAGCCTGAGTTGGCAGAGTTTTATGAAGCTCTTGTTCCGCAGTTGCCATTACCTATATTCCTTTATAATATGCCCTCGCATACTAAGGTGAGTTTTGCCCCGGCTACCATTCAGCGTATTGCACGCAATGAGCAGGTGGTGGGGTTCAAGGACAGTTCGGCCAATGCCGTTTACTTTCAGTCCGTGATGTATGCCATGAAGGACAGACCGGACTTTGCCATGCTGGTAGGCCCCGAAGAGATTACTGCCGAGTGTGTGTTGCTGGGCGGTCATGGTGGCATTAATGGAGGTGCCAATATGTTTCCTGAACTGTATGTAGATCTTTATAATGCTGCCGTGGCTCGGGATATGGAGACGGTAAACCGATTACAGCCACTGGTGATGCAGATTAGTAGCAGCATTTATACGGTGGGACAGCACGGTTCCAGTTACCTGAAAGGCTTGAAATGCGCTTTGTCCCTGTTGGGCATTTGTGACGATTTCGTGGCGGCTCCTTTCCATCGGTTTAATGCACCTGAACGGGAAAAGATACGCAAGGCATTGGAGGCACTCCCTTTTTGTCCGGAGTTGAAACCTTAAAGCAGGGCGGGTATGCATATTGTTGATATTATCATCTTTCTATTGTTTACCGGAGGGGTAGTGGCTTTCGGGTGTTCTTTCTTTAAAAGGAAAGGAACTTCCGATGAGTTTACTTCTGCCGGCAGAAGCCTGCCCGGATGGGTGGTGGGGATGTCCATCTTTGCTACTTATGTGAGCAGTATCAGTTATCTGGGCTATCCGGGAAAAGCATTTGCAGGAGACTGGAATGCGTTTGTGTTCAGTTTGTCCATTCCCATTGCTTCTTATTTTGCAGCGCGGTATTTTGTTCCTTTCTATCGGAGCCAGGACAGTATTTCAGCTTATAGTTTTCTGGAGCACAGGTTCGGGCCGTGGGCACGCATTTATGCTTCGTCTTGTTACTTGCTGACGCAGGTGGCACGAACGGGTTCTATCCTCTATTTGTTGGCATTGCCTATGAATGTGTTGCTGGGATGGAATATCCAGACTATTATAATTGTGACCAGTGTTGCTATCGTGCTATATTCCATGTTGGGAGGTATGAAGGCGGTGATATGGACGGAAGCCATACAGGGACTTATCTTGATAGGCGGGGCGTTGGTGTGTATGTTTATACTGCTCTTTGAGATGCCCGAAGGGCCTGCACAGACTTTCTCTATTGCTGTGGAAGAAGGGAAGTTCAGCTTGGGAAGTTTCGGGAGCAGCCTGAGCAAGTCTACGTTTTGGGTGTGTCTGATTTATGGTGTATTCACTAACTTGCAGAATTATGGTATAGACCAAAGTTACGTGCAACGCTACCACACGGCAAAGAGTGAGAAGGAAGCTAAGTTTTCTGCATTGTTCGGAGGGTATTTGTTTATTCCTGTGTCGGCTGTCTTCTTTATGATAGGGACGGGGCTGTATGCTTTCTACAAAGTGCATCCCGGTGCGTTGCCGGATGGATTGGGAGCGGACTATGTATTTCCTTTCTTTATTGTAAATGAATTGCCGGTGGGACTGACGGGCTTGCTGATTGCCTCTATCTTTGCTGCGGGTATGAGTACTATTGCAACGAGTGTTACCAGTTCGTCTACTATTATTCTGACGGATTATTATCAGCGCTTTCGCAAGAATGCAGGGAATAGGGAGAGAATGTTGGTATTGAAACTCTCCAGCGTGGGGATTGGCATTGCGGGTATATTGGTCGCTTTTGCCTTTATGAGTGTGGAAAGTGCACTGGATGCCTGGTGGGCATTGGCTTCTATCTTCAGTGGCGGAATGCTGGGATTGTTCCTGCTGGGGTATGTATCAAAGAAGGCACGTAATTTTGATGCGGTGCTGGGGGTGATATGTGGGGTGATTCTGGTTTGTTGGATTGTGATTTCACCGTTTGTGCATGCCAATCTGGCGATTGTCTTTGGGACGTTGCTGATATTTCTGGTGGGATTCTTGAGTGCTAATTTGTTTTATAAGAGGAGGAAAAGGGCGCTATAGAGGTAACGACTCACTTTACCAAACAATTCACCGTAGGGGCGGATTGAATCCGCCCGAATGCATCCACAAATACACCATTCGGAATGTTATCGTGAATGTTATCGGGCGGAAAATATTCCGCCCCTACGGTAAATTGTTTGGCGAAGTGAGTCGTTAGATGAATTTAGGTAAATTATTTATTCTGCTTAATGCCACATTGAAATCCTCTACCAATTCTTTCATCACTTCATCTACCGTCTGCAACTTGTGGAAGGAAGATGCTACCTGCCCGATCTCCAGTTCTCCTTCAAATAAATCTCCTTCAAAGATTCCTTTCTTGGCGCGTCCTTTTCCTAATATTTCGCGCATTTCATCTTTGGAAGCTCCGCGTGCTTCGGCTTCTTCTATCTGTTTAAAGAAATCATTCTTCACCAGGCGGGTGGGAGAGAGTTGCTTCAGCGTCAACAGTGTATCTCCTTCATTCAATCTCAGGCACCGGTCTTTAAACGTGAAATGGGCAGAACTTTCTTCTGTCAAAGCGAAACGGGTTCCTATCTGCACTCCGTCTGCTCCCAATGCCATAGCTGCCAGTATGCTTTCTCCCGAGCCGATGCCGCCTGCTGCCATCAGTGGAACGGTAGTGATTCGTTTTACGGCGGGTATCAGGCATAGGGTGGTCGTTTCTTCGCGTCCGTTGTGTCCTCCGGCTTCAAAGCCTTCGGCTACGATGGCATCTACTCCGGCTTCCTCGCACTTGGCGGCAAACTTGGTACTTGCCACTACATGCGCCACCAGGATGCCGTGTGCGTGCAGATGCTCTGTCCATGTTTTAGGATTTCCGGCGGAGGTGAAGACAATCTTCACACCTTCTTCTATGACGATATTGATGATTGTATCTATTTCGGGATACATCAGCGGGATGTTTACCCCGAAAGGTTTATCAGTTGCCGCTTTGCATTTTTGTATGTGTTCGCGTAAGGTTTCGGGATGCATGGAGCCTGCGCCTATCAGACCCAGTCCTCCGGCATTACTTACTGCGGATGCCAGACGCCAACCGCTGCACCATACCATTCCTCCCTGGATAATGGGATATTTTATCCCAAAAAGACTGCAAATTCTGTTCATTGTTGTTATATATTAGTTCTTAATATAAATCACTTTTTTCTGTTTTGGTGCTTAGCATCTACCGTAGGGGCGACGTTTGGTCGCCCGAAAACAGTTTGCTTTGTGCATTTGGGCAGGCAGACCCTGCCCCTACAGTGGATGTTACCTTTTAATCGGAGGTGACGCATTTTCTATCCTTCCTAAATACAAAACAACGAACTTTTATTGAATGTTTTGCGGAATGGGTAGTGAAAAAAGGAAAAAATCTTAGAAATTTTAAGGATTATAGAACCGAAATGGCCTATCTTTGTTATCAGAATTAAAATTGTATATTTATAAACAGATAAAAACCATGTTATTACAACTGCTATTTGTACTTGCTGCTATTATTGTAGGTGCCCGTTTGGGAGGTATCGGATTGGGAGTGATGGGAGGTGTGGGCCTTGCTATCTTGACTTTTGTTTTTGGACTTCAACCCACGGCGCCCCCTATTGATGTGATGTTGATGATTGTTGCCGTTATCTCTGCTGCATCGTGCATGCAGGCAGCAGGAGGACTGGACTACATGGTGAAACTGGCGGAACGGTTGTTGCGCCGGAATCCTTCACAGGTCACTATTCTCAGCCCGTTGGTTACTTATCTGTTTACTTTCGTTGCCGGTACAGGGCACGTGGCTTACTCGGTACTTCCGGTAATTGCCGAAGTGGCGACCGAGACAAAGATCCGTCCTGAGCGTCCGCTGGGCATTGCTGTTATTGCCTCGCAGCAGGCTATCACAGCCAGTCCTATTTCGGCTGCCACGGTGGCATTGCTCGGGCTGTTGACGGGATTTGACATAACGCTGTTTGATATTTTGAAGATTACCATTCCTGCTACGCTGATTGGTGTGTTGGTGGGTGCTTTCCTTTCTAAAAAGGTAGGTAAGGAATTGATGGAAGATCCTGAATATTTGCGTCGTCTGGAATCAGGAATGTTGGATACCAAGCACGTGGAGTTGAATGATGTAAAGAATATGTTTCATGCACGTATTTCGGTGATTATCTTTATTGCTGCTACTTTGCTTATCGTATTGTTCGGTTCTATTCCGGCTATGCGTCCGGTCTTTAATGGTACGGCGCTGGATATGCCTTCTATTATTGAAATATTGATGCTGTGTGCGGCGGCTATCATTTTGCTTATTTCGCATACGGATGGCATTAAGGCTACTCAGGGCAGTGTGTTTCCTGCCGGTATGCAGGCGGTGATTGCCATCTTTGGTATAGCGTGGATGGGTGATACCTTTATTAATGGAAATATTGCGGAGCTGACCGGTTCTATTGAAGGAGTGGTTCGTGAGATGCCTTGGTTGTTTGGAGTGGCGTTGTTTGTAATGTCTATTTTGCTTTATAGTCAGGCGGCTACGGTGCGTGCCATTGTGCCGTTGGGAATAGCGTTGGGCATTTCGCCTATGATGCTGATCGCTTTGTTTCCTGCTGTAAACGGATATTTCTTTATTCCCAATTATCCTACGGTGGTAGCGGCTATCAACTTTGACCGTACCGGGACAACAGGAATTGGAAAATGGATTTTAAACCATTCGTTTATGATGCCGGGATTGGTGGCGACGGTGGTTTCTATTGCGGTGGGGCTGTTGTTGATACAGATATTCTAATCGGTTTTGGTTCACCACATATTATACGGATTTACACAGATTGGAACGGACATGAACCAAATTATCCACCGTAGGGGCGGATTGAATCCGCCCGAATGCATTCATAGATACACCATTCGGGTGTTATCGGGCAGATTCAATCTGCCCCTACGGTGGACGGCAATGCTATTCATAACCGTTCCATATTGAACATAAACTCCCTTTCCATTTGAACAAAATTTCTAAATATCTATTATAATATAAACCTAAACTTGAAAGAATTATGAACGGATTAAGAAAACTTACCCTTATGGCAGCCATGCTGGCATGTACCGCATTTGCTGCTATCGCCCAAAAGCCTAATATTCATATATTGGCTACGGGAGGTACTATTGCCGGAACAGGTGCTTCGGCTACCAACACCAATTATACTGCCGGACAGGTAGCCATCAGCACATTGCTGGATGCCGTGCCCGAAGTGAACAACATAGCCAATGTGACCGGTGAACAGATCGTAAAGATCGGTTCGCAGGACATGAACGATGCCGTATGGCTGACATTGGCAAAGCGCATTAACGAGCTTTTCAGCCGTGGCGATGTGGATGGTATCGTGATAACCCACGGAACCGACACTATGGAAGAAACCGCCTTTTTCCTGAATCTTACCGTGAAGAGTGACAAACCCGTAGTACTGGTAGGAGCCATGCGTCCCTCTACAGCAATGAGTGCCGATGGTCCGCTGAATCTGTATAATGCCGTGGTAACTGCTGCTGCCAAAGAATCGCGTGGCAAAGGTGTTGTGATAGCCATGAACGGATTGATACTGGGTGCCCATGGCGCTATGAAGACCAACACGGTAGATGTACAGACTTTCCAGTCCCCCAACTCCGGAGCACTGGGTTATGTGCTGAATGGCAAAGTATTTTATAATATGGAAACCTTGAAGCGCCATACTACTAAGTCTGATTTCGATGTAACCCATCTGAATAAATTGCCCAAAGTAGGTATCGTTTACAGCTATTCCAATGTGGAAGCGGATGTGATGACTCCATTCCTCAGTAACGGTTATCAAGGTATTATCCATGCAGGTGTAGGTAATGGTAACATTCACCAAAACCTGTTCCCTATGTTGGAGAAAGCACGTAAACAAGGAATCTTGGTAGTGCGTTCCAGCCGTGTCCCCACAGGGCCTACCACACTGGATGCTGAAGTGGATGATAATAAATATCAATTCGTAGCATCACAAGAACTGAATCCGCAGAAAGCGCGTGTATTGTTGATGCTGGCATTGACAAAGACCCAAGACTGGAAAAAGATTCAGGAATACTTCAACGAGTATTAATCTTTCTGCGCATTTTCCCATCTACCACCGTAGGGGCGGATTGAATCCGCCCGAATGCATCCACAAATACACCATTCGGAATGTTATCGGGCGCATTCAATGCGCCCCTACAGTGGGTATATACACTGTTTTTCTAACCCAAAACCATTAATAAATGAAAAGGATAATGTTTTTATGCCTGACGGCCATTGCTATGTCCGGCACTCACTCTCTATACGCCCAATCCTCAAAGAGTGATTTTATGGCAGACAATAAAAGCCTGTTCGAAGAAGTAACCGGCATTCAAAAGAAAACCGATAAGTTCAACCTCTACCTCAATATGCATGGCGACTTTGATATGCGATGGAATGACTCCGGCTTCGATCAAGGCGCATTCCAAATGAAGCAACTCCGCATTGAGATGAAAGGAAACATCAATGACTGGTTGAGTTACCGTTACCGCCAGCGCCTGAACCGGGGGAATGACGGTTCGGGAAATATTGATAACGTCCCCACCAGTATAGACTACGCAGGCATCGGCATCAAGCTGGATAAATTCGCCCTCTTTGCCGGAAAGCAATGTGCTTCCTATGGGGGTATAGAGTTCGATTTGAATCCGATTGAAATCTATGAATACAGTGATATGATAGAGAATATGAACAATTTTATGACTGGATTGAATGTAGCCTACAACTATAATCCCTACCAGCAAATCCAGTTCCAAGTGCTGAACAGCCTGAATGGCCCGTCAGAAGATATGTATGGAAACCTGGAACGGACTAAGTTGCCGTTGGTTTATACATTGAATTGGAATGGTAATTTCATGGATGTTTTTAAGACACGTTGGTCTGCCTCCATCATGAATGAGACAAAAGGAGAGAAGATGTATTACTACGCTTTGGGTAATGAATTTAATTTCAGTCCCAAGTGGCATGCTTACTTTGACTGGATGTATTCCCGTGAGGGAGTAGACCGTAAGGGAATTATTACTAATATTGTAGGTGATGGCAGTCAGGAGCATAATGCTTTTGATGCGGAATATATGTCTTATGTGTTGCACATTAACTATCGTTTTGCACCCAAATGGAATCTTTTTGCTAAGGGAATGTATGAAACGGCTTCTGTTTACAAGGCAAGTGAAGGAGTGGAGAAAGGAAAGTATCGCACTTCATGGGGGTATGCAGGAGGACTGGAATACTATCCGATGAAGACGAATTTGCATTTCTTCCTGGCTTATGTCGGTCGCTCTTATAAATATACGGATCGGGCAAAAGCGTTGGGAGAAGATAATTTTTCGACTAATCGCGTATCGGTAGGATTCATTTGGCAGATGCCGGTGTTCTAAAGATATTTATATGCAGTTGCGGGTGTGTTAAAACTCTAAAGCAACTATCAAATAGTTCACCGTAGGGGCGGATTGAATCCGCCCGAACCAGCGGTCACGACCTTGGGAGTAATGCACAAAGCAAACTATTATCGGGCAGATTCAATCTGCCCCTACAGCAAAATGATAGCCAACTTTTGTTTTGACACACCCGCATATGATTACTTGAATACAATCGTTTCACTACTACTTGGCTCCGGCTTTTTCTTCCCGAAGAACCTGTCAATAATCAAAGCTATCGCTCCGTCCCCCGTCACATTGCAAGCTGTTCCGAAACTATCCATTGCAATGTACAGCGCAATCATCAATGCCTGTTCACTCTCACCAAATCCCAGCATGGATGCCAATATTCCCAATGCAGCCATGATAGCTCCGCCCGGTACTCCCGGTGCAGCCACCATCGTGATGCCCAGCATAAAGATAAACCCGGCAAACATAGGAAAATCAAAAGGCATTCCCTGCATCATCATCAGCGCCAGTGCACACGCTACAATCTTCAATGTACTTCCCGAAAGATGAATCGTGGCACATAGCGGAATCACAAATCCCGCTATATCTTCGTTCACCCCATTCTTTATGCTCTGTCGCAGTGTCACCGGAATAGTGGCGGCAGAAGATTGGGTTCCCAATGCCGTGAAATAAGCAGGCAACATACGCCCCAACAACCTGAACGGATTGCGATGCACAAACAAAGCCGCAACACAATACTGGAAAACCAACAAGAATATATGCATCAGGAAAATCACCCCGATGATCTTTATAAATACCATCAAAATGCTATATACCTGTCCCGAGTGAGTCATATTCAGGAAAATACCGAATATATAAATAGGTAGTAAAGGTAGAATTACCACCTGAATGGTTTTAACTATAATATCTTTAAAATCATTGCATACATTCTTCAGCGCATTACTGCTGAGATGCGCAATGCCCAATCCCAGCGTAAAGGCAAGGATCAGCGAAGTCATCACATTCATTGCCGGTGGAATGGCTACCGTGAAGAAAGGTACTATATCATGCGCCTCACTGATTTGTTCTATCGGTGCGCCCGGAGTAATCATAGACGGAAAGAAGGTGACTCCCGTGAAATAAGAGAGAAAACCCGAAAACAAAGTCGCACTATAAGCCACCAGTGTAGTTACAACCAACATCTTTCCCGCCTCCTTGCCTATATCGGCTATGGCGGGAGTGACCAGCCCAAGGATGATCAAAGGAATGATGAAACCCAGGAACTCGCTAAAGATTCCGTTGAAAGTCACAAAGACTCTGACTAGTTCGCCGGGAAGGAGATTTCCGAACCCTATACCCAGCGCGATGGCAATGATAATACGGGCTAATAGCCCGATTTTTAACTTTTTCATGTTATAGTGCTATTGGTCAATGCTGCAAAGATAGAATTATTGAACAAATAACCTACCAAATTGTTAAATATAAAAAGAACAAATTATGGAAAAGGCAGATATTGGATTAATAGGACTAGGCGTGATGGGTCAGAATTTGGCTCTGAATCTCGCCGACAAGGGGTGGAAAGTAGTAGTGTGGAACCGTACCGTCCCCGGAAAAGAAGAACATGTAGTAGATAACTTTATAGCAAACCGTGCCAAAGGCAAAGGCATTATAGGAAGTAATGAACTGACCGATTTTGTGGAAGCCTTGAAGACTCCGCGCGTCATTCTGCTCATGGTGCAGGCAGGTGCGGCAGTAGACGAACTGGTAGGCAAACTGACTCCTTTACTGGATAAAGGGGATATCATCATCGATGGAGGAAACTCGTATTACGAAGATACGGAACGCCGTGTGAAAGAACTCTATGGCAAAGGAATGTACTTTGTGGGTTGTGGCATCTCCGGCGGAGAGGAAGGTGCATTGCACGGAGCGTCCATCATGCCCGGTGGTGCGCCGGAGGCATGGCCTGTGGTTCAGCCTATGCTGAAAAGCATTGCGGCAAAAGCCGAAGACGGAACTCCCTGTTGCGAATGGGTAGGACCGGGTGGAGCCGGCCACTATGTAAAGATGGTGCACAATGGCATAGAGTATGGAGATATGCAGTTGATAGCCGAAACCTATTTTGCCCTAAAGAACCTGCTGGCATTGAAGAATGAACAGATGGCGGATGTATTCGACCAATGGAATAAGGGCCGTTTGCAAAGCTATTTGATTGAGATCACAGCAGCTATCCTGCGTCACAAGGAATGTGGCGGCGGTTATTTGCTGGACAGCATTCTGGATGCTGCCGGACAGAAAGGAACGGGACGATGGAGCGTCATTAATTCCTTGCAACTCAATACCCCGCTGGATGTGATTGCTGAGGCTGTATTTGCCCGTAATCTTTCGGCAGAGAAGAATTTGCGCGTGTTGATGGCTAAACATTATATACATGCCGAGAATCACCCGGTGTATAATTATCAGGATACGGTGGCAGGATTGGAAAGTACGTTGTATGCCGCCCGGCTGGTGGGGTATGCACAAGGGTTTGCCTTGATGCGCACTGCCAGTGAACAGTATGGCTGGAACTTGAATCTGTCTAGTATTGCATTGTTGTGGCGTGCGGGATGCATTATCCGTTCCGCATTCCTGAATGATATTGCAGAGGCTTATCGCCGTGCGCCGGGCTTGTCTCATTTGTTGCTGGACGAACATTTCGGGTTGGAAGTAACAGAGGCTTTGCCTGCATGGAAGAAGTACATAGGTGTGATGCTGAAAGAAGGTTTGGCAGTACCTGTGCTGTCTGCCGCATTGAATTATTTCCTAGGGTTGACTACCAATCATTCTCCTGCCAATATGATACAGGCGATGCGTGACTATTTCGGAGCGCACACTTTTGAAAGAGTAGACAGCCCGAGGGGAGAATTTTTCCATGAACATTGGGAAGCCAAATATAAATAATCCCATATAGGCAGGCAAGCCCTACCTATAACTAACATCCACCGTAGGGGCAGACCCATGTGTCTGCCCGACAACATGGTACAACCGTATGCATTCGGGCGAACACATGGGTTCGCCCCTACGAGTAAAACAATTCATAAAAAGAGAGAACATCATGAGTTTACCACATAGCCTGTTTTTAGTTATCTTTGGCGCATCGGGCGACCTTACCCGCCGCAAACTGATGCCCGCATTAATAAAGATACACAACGGGAAACGTTTCCCGGAACATTTTGCCATCATCGGCTGTGCCCGCACCGCCTACACAGACGAAACCTATCGTGCATACCTGAAAGAAGAACTGATAAAAGCCCAATCCCTCACCAAAGAAGAATTGGAAACCTTGGACGATTTCCTCTCCACGGTGCACTATCAAGCCATGGATCCTGCCGATGAATCCACGTATTCTCTATTGAACGACCGCCTGAAAGCGCTCTCACCCCAATATGAGAACAATGGAAACTACCTGTTTTACCTGGCCACTCCGCCTTTGCTGTACGAACTGATACCCCGGTACCTGCATGATGCCGGCCTCCTGAAGAAACCGGGACTGAAACGCATCATCGTAGAGAAACCTTTCGGTTACGACTTGGCTTCCGCCCGCAAGCTGAACAAGATATACTCTACTTACTTCAAGGAAGAAGATATTTACCGTATAGACCATTTCCTGGGCAAAGAAACCGTGCAGAACATCATGGTCACCCGTTTTGGAAGTACCATCTACGAACCCATTTGGAACCGTAACTATATAGATTATGTAGAGATAACCGCCGTAGAAAACATGGGCATCGGCACCCGCGGAGGATATTATGACGGAGCAGGAGCTTTGCGCGATATGGTGCAAAACCATCTGATGCAATTACTGGCTATCACGGCCATGGAACCTCCTGCCAAGTTTGACAAGGACGGTTTCCGTAACGAAGTAATCAAAGTCTATCAATCTCTTCATCCCCTTACCGATGAATATATCCGCGATAATGTAGTCCGCGGACAATACATAGCAAGTGACGACCGCCCGGGTTATCGCGAAGAAAAGAATGTGAATCCCGAATCGCGTACAGACACCTATGTAGCCATGTGCCTGCAGGTGGACAACTGGCGTTGGCAGGGAGTTCCCTTCTATATCCGCACCGGAAAGCAGATGCCCACCAAGGTAACGGAAATAGTCGTTCATTTCAAACCCGCCCCCATGCAGATGTTTAAAATGAGAGAAGGACTGTACAAGGGTGAGGAATTGATTATCCGCATCCAGCCCGATGAGGGAATCCTGCAACGCATAGCCATGAAGGAACCCGGTGCAGGCTTCTATATGGGGACAATGGAAATGGATTTCAGTTATGACCAGCATGCCCAGGAAACCGGTGATGCCTATGTGCGCTTGTTGGAAGATAGTTTGGCAGGAGATCCTACACTCTTCACCCGTTCTGATGCAGTGGAAGAAAGTTGGACTTACTTTGACAAAATACTGGATTATTGGAAGAATCATCCCGATGCTCCTTTGTATGGTTATCCGGCAGGCACATGGGGACCCAAGGAAGCCGATGTGCTGATAGAACGCAGCCATGCCGAATGGACTAACCCGTGCAAGAACCTGACGCATTCTAATCTGTATTGCAATTTATAACCGGCAATAGCCTAAAGTTGGACAAATTTATGATCAATGATAACCTATATGCATCGCCCGTACAGGCGTCGCAGACCTTAATAACCCACATTTTGGAGGCAATGGACAGGGACTCTGAGCGTCCCTTCACCATTGCACTCTCCGGGGGAACTACTCCGGCGGTACTTTTTGAAGTATGGGAGAGGGACTATGCAGCATATACCCCTTGGAATCGTATTTATTTTTATTGGGTAGATGAACGCTGTGTGCCGCCTACCGATGGACAAAGTAACTTTGGCCTTGCCAATCGTTTATTGTTGAGTAAAGTCGGTATATCTCCCTCGCATTATTACCGTATTGTGGGCGAAGGGGCACCCGAAGAGGAGGCCCGGGCTTATTCAGCCATAGTAAAAACAACTGTCCCCATGAAGGATGGTGTGCCTGTCTTTGATTTTGTATTATTAGGGATAGGAGAGGACGGACATACATCGTCTATCTTCCCCAACCATATGGACTTGCTCACAGTGGAAGAACCTTATTGTGTGTCTGTTAATCCTTATAACAAGACCACTCGTATTTGCATGACGGGGCATCCCATGATTCAGGCAAAGCATACTTGTTTCTTGGTGACGGGTAAAAATAAATGTGAGATTCTGAATCGTGTTCTTGATAAGAAGGAGGAAGGGGTGTATCCGGCATCTTATGTTTGGCATCATGCACGTAATCCGCAGTTGTATGCGTCTTTATAAGCGATTATGAATCAATTGTTTAAGGTAAACCTCCACCGTAGGGGCGGATTGAATCCGCCCGAACAGCGGTCACGACCTTGGGAGTAATGCATCCACTGATTACGCCATTCGGATGTTATCGGGCAGATTCAATCTGCCCCTACGGTGGGTGGTAATGCTATTCATTCCCACCCCAATTTGTGGTGAATCAAAATCTCATACCATTATTAGCATTCTGCTATAGGTGTCATAATCACTTTGTAATGTACCGGGACAAACCGTTAGTGTTGTCATACTCATTTCAAATTAATCGCTCCAATAAAATCGGCACCGCGAACCATCATGAGCATACCGAAGAAATCATTCTCATCCACTCTGTGCTTCCTACACCAAACACGGCGGTTTCCCCCTTCGGGCAGCATATTGGTAAAGAATGGAAAGATATGGGAATCACGGTACTCCTGTTGGTTTTTGGGCAAAGTAAGGGAGATGCTGCCCATTGATGGATTGCGAAAATAGTCATCTTCATAACGGAACACATATTCAGTTGGCGACAGTTCTTGAAGCACACCCGCCAACACATCGTTGTTGTAAACCTTAATACTTCTCATTGTATATTATTTAATCGTTATATGTGATTCAAATCAATTAAATAATGATTTTTTTCAGATCAAGATGAATCACAAGTCCCAACACGGTACATATTTTCTCCAGTGTCTTTAAAGATGGATTACCCTTGCCGCGCTCAATGTCTTTGATCGTAGCGATACCCACTTCTGCCATCTCAGCTAAATCCTGTTGAGTAATGCCCAGTTGACGTCTTCTGTCCGAAATCGATTTTCCTATTTCCATAAGTATTATATAATATACTTTTCAATGCAAAGATAATAACTTTATACGATATAAACGATAAAAGTATGGAATATTATACTTTTTATCTAGAATACAATCTCCTATTTTTCTATGTTTTTATAAGCAGAAGGATTAATACCTTCATGCCTTTTAAAGAATTTGGATAGATGACTTACATCTGTAAAACCAAATTCATCCGCAATTTCTTTCAACTTGATTTCTCCGGTTTCTAATCTGCGCTTGATGAGTTGTAATTGCATCTTTTCGATATATTCTTTATAACTTATCTCGAAATTCCGCTTGAAATAAGTACTGAAATAAGATGGCGAAATATTAAAATTATTAGCAATCATATGGATGGAAATACAGTCACGGTTAGATATATTCTCTTGAATGTATGCTGCTATATGAGCGTTAGTTGGAGTTTTCTTCTTTAATTCAATATTCCGATTCTCAATGTATTCTTTTATCATTCCGAAAATGGAAAGAATATGATAATACACAATAGACGAACGAAGTACGTTAATCGTTGAATTATATAGGATAATATTCTCAAAAATATTCTTCAATATAGTCTGGCAAGGTTCACTCACCGTTATCTTATCCTCTTTCAGCCATTGAATTTCCATGATGGAAGTTGGAGTTATTTCTCGTGAAAAGGACTTATGGGAGCGGTCATAAGTTTCAAAATAGCTTGAAGTAAATTTAATATAGGTGAAGCGCGTTACAGTTTTTACTGTGAAATAATGGCGGTCACCGGGTGCAAGCAGAAATAAATCCCCTTTTCCATATGGAATTGTAACGTCATTAAAGACATGCACCCCACACCCATAATGAATATAGATGATTTCAAAATGGTCTTGGGCATGTAATTCGCAAGAATATTCTTCCTCAATTACATCTATAATTTTTAAAGATTCAAACTGGCTGCACTTTCTCATAGCGCAAATATACAAAATAATGTAATGTGGATACAAGTGTTTCAATCCTATTTCTGCCTACCTTTGCCAAATAATCATTAACTAAATAACAGAAAATGAAAAAGATAACATTAATTTCAATGATTTTAGGTACCTTTTTAATTACTTCATGTATGGAAAACAGTAAAAAATCAGACAAAGTAGTCTTCACTCAGAATGAAGACAGCACGAGTACCACAGGTTGGCAATCTCATTACGACCGGATGGAAGCAACCGACCTTCCTGATAACGTAATAGACTTAATAGGTAAGCAATGGATGCTGGTGACAGCAGGGAATAAAAGTTCTTATAACACAATGACAGCAGCGTGGGGAGCGGTTGGCTATATGTGGAGCAGACCATCTACTTTTATTGTAGTTCGTGATTCAAGGCATACTTATCAATTTTTGCAACGAGAAGAAAGTTATACACTAAGTTTTTTTACAGAAGAATATCGGGGAGCACTTAGAATTTGTGGAACAAAATCGGGACGAGATACTGATAAAGTGTCAGAAGCAGGGTTGACCCCATTGGAAACCCCTTCCGGACTAATGAGTTTTGAAGAGGCTCGAATGATTATAGAATGTAAGAAAATGTTCGTTCAAGAGATGGACTATGCAAATTTGACTCAACCTTATAAAGAGAAAATTATGGAAGAATCTTATAACCACGAGCCTTCTAAACACCAACTCTTTATTTCAGAAATAACCAATATATGGATAAAGAAATAACAAGCAGATTACGGATAGGGAATTTGTTCCGACGGTATTGCAGGACGGTTCACACCCACCTGTCTTTTTTCTTTGTGGGAGTGATTCTTATTTATGCTGTATCGGGCATAACGATGAATCATTTAAAGGATTTTAATCCGAAATACTATATAACTGTAAATAATTATACAGTGAAAGGGACATTCCCTACCTCCCATAAATTTAATAAAAATGAAATAATACAGTTGTTAAAAGAGGTAGGCGAGCAGGATAATTATATCAAACATTTTTATCCGAATAGCTCAACGGTGAAAGTTTTCTTGAAAAGTGGTTCATCCTATGTTCTTGATACTCAAACAGGAAACGTTGCTTATGAAGGAATAAAGAAAAGACCGGTTTTTTATCAACTCTCATTTCTCCATTATAACCCGGGAACATGGTGGACCTATTTCTCAGACCTATTTGCGGTATGCCTTATATTGATATGTATAAGCGGTATTCTAATGAATAAAGGTAAACGAGGTTTGTTCGGAATAGGGGGAGTTGAATTATTAGCAGGTATATTAATCCCTGCGCTGGCTTTAATTTTATAGATAAATTACATAATAAAATGGATGCAAAATTCAAAGGTTCAATTTATGGGATTATTGCAGCAATCAGCTATGGGACAAATCCACTTGGGGCATTATCTCTTTATGAAGCTGGAATAAACGCTAACTCTGTATTATTTTACCGCTTCTTACTTGCGGCTTTTTTTCTCGGTGGGTTAATGTTTATACAAAATAAATCGTTCAGGGTTACACGAAAAGAATTAGGGATTTTGGCAGGGTTAGGAATTTTGTTTGCGGCATCTTCGCTGACCCTGTTTCTAAGTTTCCACTACATGGATGCAGGAATAGCGTCTACAATTCTGTTCGTATATCCTGTCATTGTAACTGTCATCATGGCTATTTTCTTTAAAGAAAAAGTCTCTTTAATTACGGCTTTATCTATTCTTTTGGCTATTGGGGGCATAGGACTGTTATACAAGGGGAATAATGGTAACGTATTAAATGCAACGGGAGTATTGCTTGTTATGCTATCCTCCCTTTCTTATGCACTTTATATCGTTGCTGTAAATAAATCCTCTTTAAGAATGTCATCTATAAAGTTAACGTTTTATGTTCTGCTATTTTGCACATTAACTATCATGGTTCAATCATTTCTTGACAGCAACAACCATTTACAGTTGCTTACAACCTTTTCTATGTGGATGTTTGCTATAATGCTTGCATTGGTTCCTACTGTTATATCCTTAGTATTTATGGTAATTGCAATACGCCAAATAGGTTCAACACCTACTGCCATCATGGGTGCATTGGAACCACTCACTGCTGTGGTTATCGGTATTACTATATTCAATGAAATATTCACTCTACGGTTGGCTGTTGGCATTATGATGATACTAATAGCTGTAATTCTAATAATAATTGGTAAATCAACTCAAATCAGGACATTAACGGTTGCTATTATTTATATAGGACAAATACTTCATAAACCTTGGCAACCGAAATGAAATTATCTAAATCATAAATTAGTTAACCTCAAAAGAAAGTTTGTATTTTCTATATTAATGCAGGTTTTAAGTCACTTGCTTCCCTTAAGATGGAGTCGTCAAAGGTATATGCATTAACAATGGGACTACCACTCATCATTCGCCTGAAGGTACGTACAGCCATATCTGAAGCCTGTTGCATATTAGCATTCAAGTAAAATCCACATCCAAAGTCTTTCCCTTGCTTTGATAGCGTCAAGTCTATCTGCTCTATTTCAACATTCGAACCGTGATATAAGATTATCATCATGCAATACATCCTCCTTTCCGAAAACAAATAGCTTGTATATCCTCTACCGCTTGGAATTAAACGAAAAAACAGGTAATTCTCGGAAGTTTTTTATACTATATAGTGCATATCTCCTTTACGGGGTGGTTCTGAATGAATTGTTTAAGGTAAACATCCACTGTAGTGGCGGACGGCAAGGATATTCATTTCCCGTTCCAATTTTAAGGATTATCCATTCTTTCCATCATATACATTAACTTGTTTTTCTTCAAAAGCCGAAAAAATATAGTTTATCTTTTCGGTATTAGCAATAATATCGTACCTTTGTCACATTTTCCATGCCGATGCTTCCGTAAGGAAGTGATGAGGAGATGGAAGTAC
Source organism: uncultured Bacteroides sp. (assembly GCA_902388365.1). Taxonomy (GTDB): domain Bacteria; phylum Bacteroidota; class Bacteroidia; order Bacteroidales; family Bacteroidaceae; genus Phocaeicola. The sequence goes on from CABMPB010000020.1 coordinate 50,503, forward strand.
ATATATATAGAAAAGACGTTTACTTGACGTTTTGTTCTTGGCGTGTAGAAACTTCACAACTTTAAACTCTGTCAAAAACAAAGCAACAGTAGGTGTCTACGTGGTATGTTTATATCTTTAATGTGCTTTTGAACAAAAAGTATATTAAGTTATTATACATATTGGCGTGGGCTTCTGCGTTGCTTGTTCTGACAGAGTGGGCAATGTGAAGGCCTCTACACGCGGGACGAGTGACATGTACAGATTCCCGCGCTTTTTTCTATATATAGGTATCGCATTACAATTTCAAACATAAGAACCATCCGGTTCGGGAATCTGCGGAAGGTCAAGTTGACCCGATATGCTGCATCAATTATTAGTGCAGATTCCATATCTCCTATTCTGATATAGCTATTTGGTCAACCTTTACAAAAGGGGATATCCTCTTTGTATTTATCTATAAAGGTAGCTTAATTAATTGAAATACAGTGATATATATGTATTTCAAAGCCCCAAAGGTATGTCTATTAACGAAAAAACACAATGGTTTGCCATGCGAGCCACCTATAGCAGAGAACTTGAAGTTAAGAATAAATTGGATGAAAAAGGAATTGGTAGTTTTATCCCCATGCGTTATGAAATCCGTATGGTAGGAAGACATAAAAAACACCAACTGGTTCCGGTTATCCATAATTTGATATTCGTCCATTCCACTTGTTCTGAGCTGCAAGAGGTCAAAAGTGGAATTTCCTATCTTCAATATATAACCGATTCCCGAAGCGGACAAAAAATCATTGTGCCCGACGAGCAGATGAAGGACTTTATTGCGGTGGCAGGTACTTATGATGAGCATTTGCTCTTTTTCAAACCCGAAGAAATTAATCTGGCAAAGGGTACACCTGTCCGTATCATCGGGGGCAAATTCGTAGGACGTGAAGGGATATTCATTAAGGTGAAAGGGGCGCGAGATCGTCGTGTGGTTATCTGTATTCAGGGGCTTATCGCCATGGCTATGGCAACTATTTCACCGGATTTGATAGAAATAATCAAAGAACCTCAAAAATAATGATTGAAACGACATTACCTCCCGGCATTCGTTTAAAGAATCTGATACAGAATCATCATGCCGAAATACTCAGCAGAGAAAAAAATAATGATAAGTTTCTTCATCTTTATAGTATAGGTACATATTGGGTGGCTTTTGAGCAGTCCGCCTGCCGTTTGGAAACTCTATTTTCACGGTGCGAGCTTACCTTGTTCCGTGTCCCGGATCGTCCGGATTATGTGGTGATGGCTTCTGTCACTAGTGATGAGGCTGATGAATGTTATCACAAGCATATAGTTTTCCGCGACGGGTCTGACTATAAAGTGTTGGTTGCTAAATCGTTACCTGCCGGGTATTATCATAAGTGGCATATAGGTGCGGTGAGGTCAGTGCTACATTAAAATGGGTAAGTTGACTTAAACAACAAAGTAAGTTAACTTACTTGTCCAATGAAGTTAACTTATTTGGCTGATGAAGTTAAGTTCATTATCCTTCATAAAGTACATCCGTCCAGTCGTTTTGCCCCACAGATTAGGACGAGCAAACCGAAAGATAAGGAGTTTCAACGAGTTTCAACCCGTTGGAACTTTAGTTCCAACGGGTTGAAACTAAAGTTGCGACAGGATGAAACTCTAGTTCCAACAGGGTGAAACTGTAGTTCCGACTATTTGAAACTGATTGAAACTCCTTATCTTTAGCCTTGTCCCACCTAATGTATAGGGTAAAAGTAACCGGGAATATTTTAATATCAATATAATAAATAACACCAAAGTGGTGGTAGAAGCCCTTTTTTCTATCTTCTAAATTCTACTACCACCACACGCTCAAACCCTTTATACATCGGTACTTTATGGTAAATCGTGGTAGTAGTGGCGGTAGAAACTAAAAACTCTGTTGTAGAAAGTTTTAGAAAAGTATGGGCAAAAAAAAGGAGCACCGCTGTACTCCAACCTTTGTTAACCTTAAATCTAATACTATGAAAAACACAATGCAAAGGTACGGCTTTTCTTGAAACCTGCAAGAGATCACCCTCTTTTTATACATTAAAACAATGTTCTTTAACATAGAAAGGCATCCTGTTTACAGCAATTTGCAAATCAGGATGCCTTATCTGTTTTCTATTAAGACTCTTTAATAAGCGTGACCGTCCTCGTCAAGTTCTTTCGCCGTGATAGGCTTGCGGTCTATAGCACGCCAAGCATAAATAATGTATGCCAGCACGAAAGGAACCAAGATAGAAACATACGCCATAGTGCGCAAAGTGAACTCACTGGAACAACTGTTTGCCAGCGTCAGCGAACTTTGCAAATCGGCCGTAGAAGGGTAGTAGGCTGTATGATTATATCCTGCACAAAGCAACAGTGCCAACACCGTCAATACCACACCGATACCTGCAAACCAAATGCCATTGGTAGCCGTCTTGCTGAGTATGGCCTTGCCGATGCCGTAAAGCACGCCAACCACACCCACCAGGAAGATAATAAGCAGGACGGGCATATCCATGAAATTGATGAAATACTTATAAGGCTCCATGTAAATCTCCTGAGTCTCGGGATTCACAGCAAATCCATCTGCCAGCAAGGTGCGAATGACGAATGCCAGGAATAATATAAGGAAAGGAACCGTATCTGTGATAAGCTGACGGCGGCAGCGGGGAATCAACTCGCTGTCCCGGATATTATTAATGAAATAAAGATTACCCAGGATGCGCGCCAGGAAGAATACCGCCAAGCCTAAAACAAGATTCCACGGATTAGTCAACGCATCCAGTCCATGCCATCCGTTTGCCCAAGTGCTGATGACGGGCATCAGCTCATTGCCCATATTCCCTTTGTTTACCAAGAAATTGGAACCGGTAAAGAAGGTAGCCACAGCTCCGCCCAGCAGCAACGGGCCTACCACACCGTTTATCACCAGAAACCACTGATACGTGCGTTTGCCCAACAGGTTGCCCAGCTTGGACTGGAACTCATAAGATACGGCCTGCAACACAAAACTGAACAGGATAATCATCCACAACCAATAGGCTCCACCGAAACTGGTGCTATAGAATAAAGGAAAAGAGGCAAAGAAAGCACCACCGAAAGTAACCAGCGTGGTAAATGTGAACTCCCATTTGCGACCGGTGGAGTTGACCAGCAAGGTGCGCTCTTCGTCATTGCGACCAAGGGTGAACAATAAGGAATTACCACCCTGTACAAAGAGCAGGAATACCAATAAGGCGCCCAGCAATGATACCAGGAACCACCAATAATTCTGTAGAAATATATAATCCATAAGTGTTTTATTAAGAATTCATACTTATTTATCAACTCCTTCCGGCCCTTTCTTGATAGCCTTCAGCAAAATGCCGATTTCTGCAACAAGCAGCACTGTAAACAATATCAGGAAGATAAAGAAAGTGAGCTGCACAGATCCCGTCTGCAACTTGGAGATAGCCGCCCCAACCGGCAACATATCCTGAATGGCCCAAGGTTGGCGACCTACCTCGGCTACCACCCAACCTGCCTGGCTGCAGATGTATGCCAACGGAATGCTCCACAATGCCACCCATTGAAGCCATTTCATCTTGCTGAGTTTGTCTTTCTGCGTAACCACCAGCACCAGGATAAAGAACAGGATGAAGTAACCGCCCAGTCCCACCATGATGCGGAATGACCAGAACGTAAGTCCTACATTGGGAATGAGATGCGTAGGATCTTTAATGTATCCGTAGCCAAAGTATTTCACATTCTCGTCCAGCGTCTTGCGTGCCACGGCGGCCGCTTCCTTGTCTCCCGCCTTTTGGGCTTTGCGGAAAGAATCGAGGGCGGTAATTGCTATCTGTCCGCGCTGTATCTTTTCTTCGGCAGACAGGGCTGTAGTGCCGTCCGGCATCTGATACCCGCCTTCCAGCAGATTATTGATGCCCGGCACGTAGCCGTCTATATCGTGAGTAGCCAGAATGGAAAGCATCTTGGGAATCTTTAAGTCGCCCACAATCGTAAAGCCCACTCCGTTTCCACCATCCCGAAGCCCTTCGGCAGCCGCCAGTTTCATGGGTTGCACCTTGGCTACCTGAACGCCGGAAATATCTCCCGTCCATGCAGTAACCAGCGAGGCAAACAGTCCCACGGCGGCAGCTATCTTGATGCTGCGCATGGCAAACTCTTTCTGACGGTTGCGAAGCAGATACCAACAACTGACACCTACCACAAAGACGGCTCCCAGTATCCAACTGCTCAATACGGTATGGAAGAACTTGGCAACAGCCATGGGGGAGAGGGCGACAGCCGCAAAGTCCACCATCTCATTTCTCACAGTTTCCGGATTGAACGCCATCCCCACGGGGTATTGCATCCACGCATTAGCCACCAGAATCCACCAGGCGGAAATCGTGGCGCCGAGTCCTGTGAGCCAGGTGGAGGTGAGATGAAAACGCTTGCTCACCTTGTTCCAACCAAAGAACATGACTGCGATGAACGTAGCCTCCATAAAGAAAGCCAGAATACCTTCGATAGCCAGCGGAGCACCGAAAATATCGCCTACAAACCAAGAGTAGTTGCTCCAGTTGGTTCCGAACTCAAACTCCAGAATCAAGCCGGTGGCAACTCCCACGGCAAAGTTAATACCAAATAGTTTCATCCAGAACTTGGCTGTGTTTTTCCAGAATTCTTTTCCTGTCACTACATACATGGTTTCCATGATTCCCATAATCACAGCCAATCCCAGCGTAAGGGGAACAAATAACCAGTGATACATGGCAGTGAGGGCGAATTGCGCTCTCGACCAGTCAATTAAAGAGGTGTCAATGTTTTCAAACATAACTTTCAGATTTATTTAAATGTTTATGGATTTGCTCGGTCTATTAATTCTTCACCCACATATTGTTGTTTCTCCTCTGTGCTTTTCCCTCCCAGGAATGAGGGGAAGAAAAAGAGTTTCAATATGAAGAACATGATGAACAGCTTGATAAGGATGAGGGCCCAGAGCGTGCGCCCTGTGGTCATCTCGCGGAAACCGTCTCGATAGAAGATCCAGATTCGGGTTAACAATGATGCTTTCATAAAATTTATCTTAAAGTTGTAACAATTACAAAGAAAAACACTTTATCGGTAAAAAGCAAGTTTTTGTCCATAGAATTATTCCACAAATCTATATTTATTGCTAAAAGATTCATAGCTCCCTATTTTTGTATTAACAAATTAAACACTAAAAAGGATGAGACAACGAGTATTATATTTCGCAATGGCTTTGGCAATCGCCACTTCGGTCTCCGCCCAGGAAGCCAAAAAGTGGACGTTGGACGATTGCATAGACTATGCATTGGAGAAGAATATCCAATTGCAGCAGAACAAAATTTCATTGGAGGAAAGTTCGGTAGACGTAAAGACCGCCCAAGCCGCCCTCTTCCCAAGCCTGTCTTTCAGTACGGGGCAGAATGTGACGAACCGTCCTTACCAGGAAACCAGTAATATGGTGAGTGGCACGGAGATTATCAGCAGTGACAGTAAAACGACCTATAACGGAAGCTATGGTCTGAATGCCCAGTGGACGGTGTGGAACGGCAATAAACGTCTGAATAACATTAAACAAAAGAAAACCAGTCAGCAGATAGCCGGACTTGCCGTGGCGGAAACGGAAAATTCCCTGCAAGAGCAGATTGCGCAGATATTCATTCAGATACTCTATGCGGATGAGTCGGTAAAGATCAATGAGAATACATTGCAAGTGAGCGAGGCCACCTACGAACGGGGCAAGGAGCTTTTTAAGGAAGGAAGCATTTCGAAGGCGGACTTGGCACAGTTGGAATCGCAAGTGAGCAGTGACAAATACCAGTTGGTGACTGCCCGGAGTTCCCTGCGCGATTATAAATTGCAGTTGAAGCAACTTCTGGAACTGGACGGGACGGAGGAAATGGACTTGATGCTTCCTGCATTGGAGGATGAGCATGTGTTGCAACCTTTGCCGGCACAGGCGGATATTTATCATCAGGCATTGGCATCGCGCCCGGAGATACAAAGCGGCAAACTGAGCATTGAAAACTCTAAACTGGATATTGCGGTGGCAAAAGCGGGGTATCTTCCCACTATCAGCCTGAGTGCATCTTCCGCCAGTATGACGAACAGTTCGAGCGATAACAGTTGGGGCAAGCAAATGAAATACGGCTGGAATAACATGATAGGGCTGAATGTAAGCATTCCTATCTTTGATAACCGCCAGAACAAGAGTGCCGTGCAAAAGGCACGCCTGCAATATGATAGCAGTCAGTTGGACTTGATAAACAAGCAGAAGGAATTATATAAGAATATAGAAAGCCTTTGGCTGGATGCCACCAATGCGCAACAACAGTATGCTGCTGCCGAAAGTAAACTGAAAAGTAGCCGGGCAAGCTATGAAATGGTGAGCGAGCAGTTCAATCTGGGAATGAAGAATACCGTAGAATTGCTTACTGAGAAGAATAATCTGCTCAGTGCACAGCAACAACGTATCCAAGCCAAATATATGGCGATACTGGATCGTACCTTATTGAATTTCTATGCAGGGCAGGAGATAAAGTTGTAATTCCCGGCATGGGCGGAAGCATTATCAAATGAAGACAATAAACGTATATACATATATATTATGGAAAAGAAAAAAATAATCCTCTTCACTACGGTAGCCGTAGTAGTTGTAGCAGGCAGCTTGTGGATATTCGGCGGATCGAAAGCAAAGAGCACAGTAGACTTCGCCACCGTAAATGTTCAGAAAGGCGACATCAGTAACTCCATCACCGCAACCGGAACCATAGAACCGGTAACGGAAGTAGAAGTAGGTACACAGGTATCGGGCATCATAGACAAAATTTACGTGGACTATAACTCCATCGTAAAGAAAGGCGAACTGATAGCCGAGATGGATAAAGTGACCCTGCAAAGTGAGTTTCAATCGGCAAAGGCCACCTATGACGGCAGCAAAGCCGAGTATGACTATCAAAAGAAACTATACGAGCGCAACCAGAAACTGCACGAAAAGCAACTGATAAGCGATACCGACTACGAAGAAACCGTCTACAATTACCAACGTGCCCAAAGCTCGTATGACGCCAGCAAGGCAGCATTGGCAAAAGCGGAACGTAATCTTTCCTACGCTACCATTACTTCTCCTATAGATGGAGTGGTAACCAGTCGTGACGTAGAAGAAGGACAGACCGTAGCCTCCGGTTTTGAAACCCCGACCCTGTTCACCATCGCCGCCGACCTGACTAAGATGCAGGTAGTAGCCGATGTGGACGAAGCCGATATTGCCGGAGTGGGAGAGGGTGCACGTGTTACCTTTACAGTAGATGCTTATCCCGATGATGTATTCGAAGGAACAGTGAAACAAATCCGCTTGGGAAGTACCAATAGCAGTAGCAGTTCTTCTACCACAAGCAGCACTACGGTGGTGACTTACGAAGTGGTAATCACTGCCGATAACCCCGACTTAAAGTTGAAACCGCGCCTCACAGCCAATGCTACCATCTATACGCTGACCAAAAGCAATGTGCTGACTGTCCCCAATAAAGCCCTTCGTTTTACTCCGAACAAAGACATTATAGGCGGACGTAAAGTAAATGATTGCCAAGGCAGCCACAAAGTATGGACATTAGAAAATAATACTTTCACGGCACATCCTGTAAAGATAGGTATCACTGATGGCAGTAAGACCGAAATTCTGAGTGGAGTGAATGAGAATACGCCTGTGGTAACAGAAACAGTGGTAAAAGGTGGCACTCCGGAGGTAGGGGAGGCTTCTACCGAAGAAGGTGAGAGAAGTCCTTTCATGCCGGGGCCTCCGGGAAGTAATAAGAAGAAGAGTAGATAATCCTTTCTCTTTGGCGTTTACCATTTCCTTCATTGGTCTTTTCGATTCCCGTAGGGGCAGACCCGTGTGTCTGCCCGAAAACAGTTCGCTGTATGCTTTCGGGCGGACACACGGGTCCGCCCCTATGGGAAAACATCATTTACTATAACCCAACAACAGATATGAAAAAGATTATCGAACTACAAAACATAAAACGAAACTTCCAAGTGGGAGACGAAACCGTCCACGCCCTGCGCGGCATCTCGTTTACCATCCACGAGGGAGAATTCGTTACCATCATGGGCACCTCCGGCTCAGGTAAATCCACGTTACTGAACACCTTGGGCTGCCTGGACACCCCGACCAGCGGAGAATACCTGCTGGATGGCGTATCAGTACGCACCATGAGCAAGCCCCAACGTGCCGTACTTCGCAACCGCAAAATCGGCTTCGTCTTCCAAAACTACAACCTGTTGCCCAAGACAACAGCCGTAGAAAATGTGGAACTCCCCTTGATGTACAATTCTTCCGTTTCCGCCGCCGAAAGGCGGAAGCGAGCCATTGAATCCCTGATAGCCGTAGGACTGGGTGACCGATTGGAACACAAATCCAACCAAATGTCCGGCGGCCAGATGCAACGTGTGGCGATAGCCCGTGCATTGGTAAACAATCCTGCCGTAATCCTTGCCGATGAGGCCACCGGTAACCTGGATACACGTACCTCTTTCGAAATATTGGTACTCTTCCAAAAGCTGCATGCCGAAGGACGTACCATTATCTTTGTCACCCACAACCCCGAAATTGCGCAATATAGCAGCCGGAATATCCGCTTGCGCGACGGGCATGTGGTAGAGGATACCGTCAACCCCCATATCCTCTCGGCATCCGAAGCACTGGTTGCCTTACCCAAGAATGATGAAGACTGAAACGAAAATAACCCACTCGTGGGGGCGGATTGAATCCGCCCGCGAAATAAATAAGAACCATTATGAACGGAACAAACCTATTTAAAATCGCCCTCCGCGCCCTTGCCAACAACAAGTTGCGTGCTTTCCTCACCATGCTGGGCATCATTATCGGTGTAGCCTCGGTCATCGCCATGCTTGCCATCGGTCAAGGCTCGAAGAAAAGCATCCAGCAACAAATCTCGGAAATGGGCTCGAATATGATCATGATACATCCCGGCGCCGAAATGCGTGGAGGTGTCCGTCAAGATCCCTCAGCCATGCAAACGCTGAAACTGGAGAACTATGAAAAACTGCGGGAGGAATGCAGTTACCTCTCCGGCATCAGCCCCAACGTATCTTCCTCCGGACAACTCGTTGCAGGCTCCAATAACTACCCGTCTTCCGTCAGCGGAGTGAGCATCGACTACCTCACTATCCGCCAACTCAGCGTGGAGCAGGGAGAAATGTTTACCGAAAACGACATCCGTACAGCAGCCAAAGTCTGCATCATCGGTAAAACCATCGTAGACAACCTTTTCCCCGACGGCTCCGATCCTGTGGGCAAGGTAATCCGTTGCAACCAGATTCCTTTCCGCGTCATTGGCGTACTGAAATCAAAAGGCTATAACTCCATGGGTATGGATCAGGACGATGTAGTGCTGGCTCCCTATAGCACCGTCATGAAGCGCCTGCTGGCACAAACTTACCTGAGTGGCATCTTCGCTTCCGCCCTGACCGAAGATATGACCGAGGATGCCGTGGATGAAATAACCACCATCCTGCGCCGTGAACATAAACTGAAAGATACGGATGCGGATGACTTTACCATCCGTACCCAGCAGGAGTTGAGCAGTATGCTCAATACCACTACCGACCTGATGACCACTTTGCTTGCTTGTATTGCCGGCATTTCGTTGGTGGTAGGAGGTATCGGCATCATGAACATCATGTATGTATCCGTCACTGAGCGTACCCGCGAGATTGGCTTGCGTATGTCAGTCGGCGCGCGTGGCATGGATATTTTGAGCCAGTTCCTGATAGAGGCGATTATGATTAGTATCACCGGTGGATTAATCGGAGTAATCATTGGATGCGGCGCCAGCTTCCTGATAAAGTCCATTGCCCATTGGCCTGTATTTATCCAGCCTTGGAGTGTGTTGCTGTCCTTTGCCGTTTGTACTGTGACCGGAGTTTTCTTCGGCTGGTATCCGGCAAAGAAAGCTGCCGATCTTGATCCGATAGATGCATTGCGTTATGAGTAACTTTTCTTATATTTGCCTGTATGAAACAATTAATCTCACACCGACGTCCATTGGAACTGACCATTCACATTGTCAGTTGGTTACTTATATTCGGTTTCCCGCTTGTATTTATGGACAGGGGAAGCGGTTTCAGCCTGCCGCAATTCCTGCGGCATAGTTGTGTGCCCTTGTGTTACTTCTTTATCTTTTATATAAATTACCTGTGGCTGGTTCCTCGTTTCCTGTTTACAGACGAAATACGGAAATACATCCTGAGCAATGTAGTGTTGATATTTTGCATGGGGGTGCTTCTTCAGGTCTTTTTAGAAAGCATGAGTGCGCCTCCTCCTCCCGAATTTGTAAGACGGGTTCCTCCCCGTTGGATATTCGTTGTGCGAGACATCGGGATGATGATATTCGTTGCCGGACTGGGAGCCGCTATCCGCACCAGTCTGCGTTGGCGCCAGGCAGAAGAACTCTTGATAGAATCAGAGAAACAAAAAACGGAAGCGGAACTGAAGAATCTAAAGAATCAGCTAAATCCGCATTTCCTGCTCAATACGCTGAATAATATCTATGCCTTGATTGCTTTCAACAGCGACCGGGCACAAGAAGCTGTTCAGGAACTGAGCAAACTCTTGCGCCATGTGCTCTATGATAATCAGGAAACGTTTGTCCCTCTCGAGAAAGAGTTGGACTTTATACGCAACTATGTATCCTTGATGCGTATCCGCCTTTCCCAACAAGTGGAAGTCAGCGTAAACCTGGAGGCAGATGCGGGCGGCGCTTTGCAGATTGCTCCGCTCCTATTTATCTCACTGATAGAAAATGCATTTAAGCACGGCATCAGTCCTACGGCAAACAGCTTTATCAGCATCTCCATCACCGGCCATGCAGATGGAACCGTGAAATGTGAAATCCTGAATAGCAACCATCCCAAAAGCGGGCAGGACAAAAGTGGCAGTGGTGTGGGACTGGAACAAGTGAGCAAACGTTTGGAACTGATTTACCCCGGACACTATGAATGGATAAAGGGAACCAGTGAAAACGGGCAAGTATATTCTTCTATATTAACCATACAAACCAAAGGCTTATGATACTGAATTGTGCTATTGTTGATGATGAACCGCTGGCTTTGGAACTATTGCAGAGCTATGTAGAGAAAACTTCTTTTCTGCGCCTGGTAGGTAAATACTCCAGTGCCGTGCAGGCTATGTCCGAAATCCTCTTGCACGAGGAAGTGCATGTGCTGTTTCTGGATATACAGATGCCGGAGTTGAACGGTCTGGAATTTTCGCGTATGGTGAGTCCCGAAACGCGCATTATTTTCACCACCGCTTTTGGCCAGTATGCCTTGGACAGTTATAAGGTGAATGCTTTGGATTATCTGCTGAAACCTATCAGTTATGCCGACTTTCTGCAATCGGTAAACAAAGCCGTGCAATGGTATGAACTGAAACAAAAAGCGGATAACGGCATGGAGGACAGCGAGGCGGATGATTGCATTTATGTAAAGAGTGATTATAAGCTGATACAGATAGCTCTGGACCGCATACTCTATATAGAAGGATTGAAAGATTACATCAAGATACATGTGGAGGATGAGCAGAAAGCGATCCTGTCCTTAATCAGTATGAAAGCGATGGAAGAGAAGCTGCCGTCCAGCAGATTTATTCGCGTACATCGCTCATTTATAGTGCAAAAGAGCAAAATCAAAGTGATAGACCGGGGACGGATTGTGTTTGGCAAGGAGTACATTCCTGTTTCGGATAGTTACAAGCAGGAGTTACAAACATATCTTAATGACCATTCAGTTTAAAGATTGTAGCATTTGGACGACAAAAATAGATATTTAGTCGATAACTTTTTGCTTAAAAGAAATAATCTTTTTATATTTGCAGCATAGACAAGGAAGTTGTGAAACTTCTTAATAGAATAGTTTAGTTAAGTCTAGTTTAGTTTTTGTGTTGTAAGGTACTCCCTCCGTTAGAGAACGGTTAGGGAGTACCGTTTTTATAGCAGTATGCGCTATCACTATGTCTTTGGCGATACAAGGAATAAATAAAAAGTGGAATCTTAAACAAGAATAGCTTTCCCCTTGTTATAACAATGAAGTTAAATGATATAATCCAAATAAAAACATGAGAAAAGCCGTAGCAATAATTATTCCGGTATTGATATGTTTCTTTGTCGGATTGACCGCAAGTTATTTTCAGGCGGATGCCATTAAATCATGGTATCCATATCTCAACAAGCCGGAATTAACGCCTCCCAACATTGTGTTTCCAATAGCGTGGAGCATAATTTATCTTTGCATGGGAATATCCATCGGAATCATTTTTCTCTCGGACTCAATAAAGAAGCAAGAACTCATCAAGCTGTTCAGCATCCAACTAATTTTTAATTTTGCGTGGAGCATCCTCTTCTTCTATTGGCGAAACCCCTTATTAGGGTTCATTGATATTCTTATTCTTGATATCTGTGTGTCATTGTATGCCATCAGGAGCTATTCTGTAAAGAAAGTCAGCTCATTATTATTTATACCCTATATCGTTTGGATTTATTTTGCAACGTATCTCAACGGCTATATTCTACTGAATAATTAAGACCATGTATTTTCCTGATTCCATATTAAAATATCATCACCACCACAGAATTTAATTCCTCTTTTCGTTTTCTTCAAAAAAACAGCTGTATTATAGTACCGTGTGTTTAATATTCTCTCTTTACCCATGGATATATTCTCTCTCAGAGCCCGTTTTCCGGTGGCATTTCTGTTTATGCAGATAAGAGAGGGATATTTCTAATTCAGTTTATTTTAAATAACGTGTCTGTGAAGATATGGAGCCTATTTAGTATTAACTGTCCTTTAACCGGACAGTATGATAAAAAAAACTTTTATGAATAAAAAGGATCTTAGTCTGTGAAGATAAGGGATACTTATTTTTCAAAATCCATAGAAAGGAAATATGCAATAATTGCACGATTTAAAGAAAAGAAAAACTATATAAGCTGGTTCGCTACTTGCTACCATTTCGTAGAGTAGAGAACATAATTTGAATCTAAAATAGAAAAGAAAAAATGAAGAAAACATTTCTGTGTGCAGCCTTATTTATATTGGTTGCCGGTAGTGCGCGTGCACAGTCTACGGGCATTGGAAACAATGAAAGTAGTAGCGACAAGCACAAAGTAGAGACAAACCGGTTCTGGGATAACTGGTTTATAAGCGTGGGCGGAGGCGCCCAAATGTATTTTGGCGATCACAATAGGCAAATGTCTTTTGGTGACCGTCTTTCTCCTGCTTTAGATATAGCCGTTGGTAAATGGTTTACACCGGGTATCGGTGTTCGCATGATGTATAGCGGTCTTTCTGTTAAAGGTGCTACTCAGAGTGGTGTTCACTCTAACGGCAAGCCCATCAGTGGCAAACCATGGGAAGGGTATTGGCTGAAAGAACAGGAGATCGACTTCTTCAACCTTCATGGTGATGTGTTGTTTAATCTTTCCAATTTATTTTGTGGTTACAGTGAAACCCGCTTTTGGAATTGCAGTCCGTATATAGGGCTGGGATGGATGAGGGCGTGGGAAAGCCCCAGCGCCAATGAGGTAAGTGCTAATGTAGGTATATTAAACTCTTTCCGTCTTTCTTCGGCTCTGGATATTAATCTGGATATTCGCGGTACGTTGGTGAACGACCGTTTCGATGGTGAATTGGGTGGACGCAAGGAAGAAGGCCTTTTTGCAGCTACCGTGGGTGTGACCTACAAATTCCCCAAGCGTAACTGGAACCGCAGTCATACAGTAGTGATGTATGACAATGCCTCTCTGAATGAATTGCGGGAAAAGGTAAATGCAATGAGTGCAGAGAATGCCCGTCTTCAGCAGGCTATTGCCGAAGGAAACAAATCTGAGGTTGAGACTATTGTTCGCAAAATGGAAGTGGCTGCTCCCAATCTGGTAACATTCAGTATCGGTAAGAGCCAATTAAGTCGTGAAAGCCGTGTAAATCTTGGTTTCCTTGCCAAAGTAATCAAAACTACAGACCCGAATGCTGTTTATACCATTACCGGTTATGCCGATGCGGGAACAGGAACCGATGCTGTCAACACTCGTCTGAGCCGGGAGCGTGCACAGGCAGTGTATGACTGTTTGGTGAATGAATACGGCATTTCTTCTTCTCAGCTTCGAATAGACCACAAAGGTGGAGTGGATAATATGTTTTATGATGATCCACGCTTGAGCCGTGCGGTGATAACGCGTAGTGAATAATCGCAAATACCCCAAAAATGGAAAAAGAAATTTATGAATCGCCTGTTGTAAAGATGCAGCAGGTGATATTAGAGCAGGTTATTGCTGTTTCCACAAAGAAAAAGACTACGGGTACGATATATCATGAATGGGATGATGATATAGCAAATGATGAAAATTATACTTATACTATGTAATCTTTTTTTTGAATAAACTTATTAATGATGGAATAAGATGAAGAAACGAAATTTTTTTAATATATTATTCGGAGGATTGTTACTTGCAGGTGTTTTTCTGGTATCCTGCAGTAATGATGATTCAGAAGAAAACTCTACATCCGGCGGAACCCGTATTGTGAAATTTGATCTTACAGAAGGTTATCAGGATGAAGTGGATGAGGAAGCTCGTGCCCTTGCTGAAAAGCCTGATACTATCCGTCAAAGATTTGATGATGGTATGGAAGCTGAAGTAGTGGTAGAGCAGGATAAGTCAGCGAACTCCCGTTTTCTCTATCCGATTAATAATGGCGTAAAAGTATTGGCTATTGTTATCAATAATAACACAAATAAAGTATATAGGATACAGCAACTGGAAGTAAAAGATGGAGCATTAGAGTGTGAAGTACCCGACTATGATGTGCGAATTGTATTCTATTCCTATAATAGTACGACTAAAATGCCTACAACCACCCTGACACCGGGGGATCCTGCTACAATAGATACTAAGGATAATAACGAAACATACAAAGAGGATGTGATGTGGGCTAAAACCAACGTTATTAAACCTAGTTCTAATAATCTGGGGGGAGTTACATTTAAGCATTTGCATACTAGGATAATGTTGATTCTCTATTATTATCCCGAGTACAGCCTTCAATACTATAAAGTGTCTTTGCAAGGTTCCAGTATACGCCAGTATTCTAGCGTCAGAATTATTCCGGGAATGATGATCCCTAAGTCATTGGGCGGAATCATTGTATTTGAGGGAACATCGACTGTTGGTCCGACAACTGCAATATCTTCACCTTTTTATCTCATGGTTCCATCTGGTGAAGAAGAAAAGTGCTCGCTGACTATCGCTAATATCAATGGAAATCCGGTCTTTGAACATACTATGGATATTTATAAGAAGTTTGAAGCGGGTAAGAGTTATGCCATTCATTTTACGGTGACTAAAAGTGATATTATATGGCGCTGGACAAATAAGTATACTCAGTGGGATGCTTCAGTTTATTATACTCCTGGAGTCCCCCCGGTGGAAGGAGAAGGCTCATATTATAATAAAGGGAGTGTTGCTGAAAATCTGTGTAAGTATTGCCCTACTGCCGATGAAGTTCTATATATGATTGGTGCCGGTAATATTTACTGGGATGATAATGGTCCGGAATGGAAACCTTCCATTGGTTCTACAGTATACAAAACAGGAATATGGGTGAAGAAAAAGAAATATTGGACTACAATGGGTAGTTCCACAGTCCCCATATCCCCTACGCCAAATTCAGTGAAGACTTCCGGTGAATATATGTTCCTTCCGGCATCAGGTATGCTGGACGCTAGTTATAGTCAAGGATTTAATTATTTAGGAGAAAGAGGATATTATTGGACTAGGAGTAAATATGGTGATTCCGAAGCATATCATTTGTATTTTAGCCAAGGTCTTGTAAGTCTTCAACATAGCAACCGGAGTAAGGGCTGTAGCTTATGGGCTTTTTGGGAATAACCAAAGCATAAGGCTGAACAAATAACAGCGGATTAACAATATCTAGAGGATTTCACATAGATTGATTATAACTCCGTGTGGAATCCTCTGTTATGCCATATGATAAATCAATAGAGGAATATATTCAAAATTAAATGGAAAAAGAATCATGGATAAGAAAAAGATAGAAGAGACGGTTTATGAATCTCCGGTTATAATGAGACAGCAAGTAATATTGGAACAGGTAATTGCTGCCGGATCCACTCGGAAAACTTCTGATGGGACGGTAACTCATGAATGGAACGAAGATACCGAGGATGTTACAATCATATTTTAATTTGTTCTGAATAATAAAGTGTATCAACTAATTTACTTGAAAAGAAAATGAAAAGACAATCCTTTTTTAGCATACTGTTTGGAACATTGTTACTTGTTGGTGCTTTTCTGCCATCGTGTATCGGTGAAGACGAAAAAGAAAATATCCCATCTGGGAAAACCCGTACGTTGACATTTAGTGTTAGTGACGAATTTAATGAAGAATCCAATGAAGACTCCCGTGCCCTGATTGAAGAACAGGATACTGTTTATCAAGGTTTCAGTGACGGAATGAAAATCGAGGCTATTCTGGAAAAAGACAAGACCATGGGTTCCCGTTCCGTGAGTAACCTTAAACCCGGAACAAAGATATTGGCAATTATTATTAATTTGGAAACACAGCGGGTCTATAAAATGCACGAGTTGGAGGTGGATAACAGCTATAAAATTCAGTGCGATGTTCCCGATTATAAGGTACGCATTGTGTTCTATTCTTACAATAATACCACCATGCCGGCAACCAGCCTGCAAGTAGGCGACCCTGTTTCGTCCACAACCAGGGATAAGACTGAATATTTCTCAAATGATGTGATGTGGGCACAAATTGAAGAAACCAATCCCAGCAGCGAATATATGGGAGTAGTAAAATTCAAACATTTATTCTCAAGGATAAGGGTATCTATCAGTTATCCCTATCTTACAGTATTTAAGGTGTATTTGAGCTCTAATGGAGTTGAACCTTCCAGCGCTAAGGTTAGAATAATACCGGGTACAATTTCAAGTGTTAGTGGATCGAATGGTGAGCTTAGCTTCTTCAAAGATAGTGAAACGACAACAACTTTATTGGAGTCGGATTATCAAATGTTTATTCCATCGACTACTCAAAACCAGTATACCTTATTGCTCGGTACGCTTAATTGGTATGCAATAGATAAGAAGGCAACATTCTCGAAGAAGTTTGAATCCGGCAGCAGCTATACCCTCCGTATTAATCTGGAAAAAGATCCCATTATATGGGGATGGTCGGAAAAGTATTACCAGTGGGATGCAAAAATTGAGAATAAAGTAGGTGTTACACCATCTGCATCGAGTGATGAAAATTATAACACGAGCGATGGCGCAGCTGCATATTCGTGCAAGGAGTGTCCTACTTATGATGATATGCAACGAATGCTTGCCTCCGGTGTTTACTGGGATACCAGTGGTCCTGAATGGACAGGAGCGGATGGAAACAAATATCGGTCGGGGCTATGGGTCTTGAAAAAGAAGTTTTGGGGAACAGGGAGAGATAAAAATGCGATTCCACAGACCGCAACTAATGCTATAAGAAATTCTTCCGATTATATGTTCCTTCCGGCAGCAGGCCGTTTATATTCTCATTCTAACTATACTATTTCTGAAATTGGTACTGCCGGATTTTATTGGGCTAGTGAGGTAGAACCTTATTCCGTCCCTTCAGGATATAATTTGTATTTTGATAGATATGTAGCTAGGGCTGAATCTTATGAACGTAGTTTTGCTTTCAGCCGATGGGCATTCTGGGAATAACCGGAGCATATTAAAACAGTTCATTATATAAACTAAGATGAAAAGACGGAAATTATTTAATGTATTATTCAGTAGTATATTGTTTGCAGGCACTTTTATGGTGTCCTGCAACAATGATGATATAACGGAAACTCCTAAATCAGGCTCCCGTACCCTGAGTTTCAATATCAATGCGGGTTTCAATGAAGAATCTAATGCAGACTCCCGTGCCCTTTCCGAAAAGCCTGATACTGTTTATCGGGGTTTCAATGATGGTATGAGGGTTGACGCTGTTTTGGAGCGGGATAAAGCGGAAGCTTCCCGTGTAGCAGAACAGGTTGCTTATAACACCAAAGTGTTGGCAGTCGTCATAAACAATAGTACTAACAAGGTTTACCGAATACAACAATTAACGGTAGATATCAATGGCAAGTTAACATGCGAAGTCCCCGATTATGACGTGCGGGTTGTGTTTTATTCCTATAACAGTATATCCAAAATTCCGGAAACAAATTTGGCAGAGGGAGACCCTGTTACAATAGATTCCAAGGATGTTCTTGTAGAGGTGGGTAATGATGTGTTATGGGCTACAACCGGTGTAATCAGACCTACAGACACGAATTTAGGTCAGATAAAATTTAAACATTTGTTTGCAAGGCTCAAGGTAATTCTCTATTATCCGGCGCTTACTTCCTTCCGGATCTATCTGGAAAATGCTTCATATAAAGATGCATACGTCAGAATCATTCCGGGAACAGTCACAAGCGGTTTTTCGGATGAAATACTTCAGTTTGAAAATTCTTCCACAGGCTCTGCGGCAACCACAAATTTATCATCGGCGTACAGATACTTTATTCCACTAGGGGTAGAGTCAGTAAATAAGTTGTCGGTTTCCCGCATTAATGATAGGGAAATGCTGGGGTTATTAGATACGAATTTTACAAAGAAGTTTGAGGCGGGAAGTAGCTACACGCTGAATCTTCATGTCACAAAGAATGAGATTATTTGGGACTGGGCTAGCGCATACACTCAGTGGGATGCAAAGTCTTACTATAGATGGGGATTTGTGCCATCATCGGGAAGCGCAGATTATTTTAATGAGGCGACAAGCCTTGCCAACTATTTGTGCAAGAACTGCCCTTCTATCGATGATGTCCGCAGGATGCTCGCTTCCGGTATCTTTTGGGATAATAACGGTCCGGAATGGGAATGGAGAGTGGACTTTCCCACCCCCCGGAAATTTAAAACAGGTTTATGGGTGAAGAAAAAGAAGTACTGGGTGGAAACAGGAGTAGACTATGTAAACTCTGTGCCCGCTGCAACCACTGAGGTGAGAACCTCCGGTCAATACATGTTCCTTCCGGCTTCGGGTAGGCTTACTCGTGCCAGTGGTGGTTATGAAGAGAACGTAGGCACGGCAGGGTATTATTGGACCAATACGCCGGTAGGTAATACGGGTCCGGAAAGTGCCGGATACAATCTCTATTTCATCTCAACCAGGGCACAACTTGAAACATCCGAGCGGCATTATGGCTTCAGCAGATGGAGCTTTTGGGAATAGTCGCTTGAACCTATAAAAGCATTGACAGACAAAAAAGGAAAGGGATTTCACACGTTCACCAGTGTGAGATTCCTTTCCTTATTTATATCTAATATAAATTAAATACCTACTTATAGTGATTGTCCCCCCTTGCATTTTTCCGTAACTTTGCCCTCCAATTACAGAGAAACAATAAACAGAACTATGTATAAAACAAGTAAATACACTCCAACAGACAAAATGAGCTACCTCATTTGCGACAACTATACATTGTTGCAGGTAATGAGCCGTTTTGATCTCTCGTTGGGTTTTGGAGATAAGACAGTACAGGAGGTATGCCTTGAGAATGGGGTGGACTGTCGCACTTTCCTGGCGGTGGTGAACTTTATGATTGAAGAGAGTGACCGCATGGAAGATGATGTGAAAGACATCTCAATGCCTTCATTAATGAATTACCTGAAACAGGCACACCATTATTTCCTGGATTTCTGCCTGCCTACCATACGCCGGAAACTGATAGATGCCATAGACTGCTCTACAGAGAATGAAGTCGCTTTCCTCATCTTGAAATTCTTCGACCAGTATGCCGGCGAAGTGCGTAAACACATGGATTATGAAGACATGAACGTGTTCACCTATGTGGAGAATCTGATGGAAGGACGTGATACCAAGGGGTTCTGTATCTCTAAGTTTGCCCGTCGGCACGATCAGATTGATGCTACATTGACAGAGTTAAAGAACATCATTATCAAGTATTATCCGGCTAAAGGCAACAATCATTTGCTGAACGCCGTGTTATTCGACATATTCAGTTGTGAACAAGACCTGGCATCTCATTGCCGCGTAGAAGATTACCTGTTTGTGCCTGCTGTACTTAGGCTAGAAAAGGAGGTGAAATGAAACGAATAGAACCTATACACGTAGCAGTGGCCGAAACATCCGTCATTGTGCGTAGTGGACTTGTGTCTGTACTGAAACGCGTGCCCGATCTCACAGTACAGCCGGTAGAGATAACCTCGCCGGAAGGATTGCAGAACTGCATGCAGGGGCATCAACCGGATATATTAATCATCAATCCCACTTTCGGAGGGTGGTTTAATGTAGAAGAGTTTAAATCGAATTATCCGCAGGCACCTACCAAGTGTATCTCTGTGCTTTGCTCGGTGACGGATACCAATTTGCTGAAAGGATATGATGACAGTATCACCTTGTATGATGATGTAGAGACACTGAATAAGAAATTGGTAGCATTAATGAATATAGGCGAGGACGATGCTGACGGAGAGCAGGAAGCATTGAGCCAGCGTGAAAAAGAGATTATTTGCTGCGTGGTGCGTGGAATGACAAACAAGGAAACGGCAGAAAAGTTGTTCCTCTCCATCCATACAGTGATAACCCATCGACGCAATATAGCGCGCAAGCTGCAAATACATTCGCCTGCCGGACTGACGATTTATGCGATTGTGAATAAACTGGTAGAACTGAGCGAGATTAAGATGAACTTATAATACCTACAAATGGTGATTGGGCAAAGGTAGAATACCTATATCGGGTGATTGTGCATGTCGCATCAAACCTCTATCTTTGCATTATAAGTTAGTCATATAGAAATTACGTAAACCACAAAGTTAGTTATTAGTTAAAAGTACTCCCTGCGAAGTGATTCGCGGGGAGTACTTTTTTATAAGGAAATGCTTGTTCGTTTAACTATTTTCATTTAAATTTGTTATCTATGTAGTACACATATAAACTAATAGCATGAAAGTAGGTTTATTTATTCCCTGTTACATCAATGCGGTGTATCCGCAGGTGGGGGTAGCCTCGTATAAACTGTTGAGAAGCCTGGGCGTAGACGTGGACTATCCGCTGGACCAGACTTGCTGTGGGCAACCGATGGCGAATGCAGGTTTTGAGAATGAAGCGGTTGACTTGGCACGCCGTTTTGACGAACAGTTCAAAGATTACGATTACATCGTAGGTCCATCAGCCAGTTGTGTGGTTTTTGTACGTGATAACTACGGACGGTTATTGAAAGAAGATGGGCACCGCTGTGCCAGCGAAGGCAGAATATATGATATCTGTGAGTTTATTCACGATATTATCAAACCTACCTCACTGAAAGCAAAATTCCCTCATAAAGTGAGTTTGCAAAACAGTTGCCACGGACTGCGGCTTATGAAGTTATCATCCCCCAGCGAACTCAATATTCCTTATTTCAGCAAACTGCGCGATTTGCTTTCCTTGGTAGAAGGGGTGGAAGTCGTGGAACCTGAACGCAAAGACGAGTGTTGCGGCTTTGGCGGTATGTTTGCCGTAGAAGAGGATGCGGTATCCGTGCAAATGGGGCATGATAAGGTGATGCGCCACATTGCTACGGGTGCAGAATACATTGTAGGGGCAGACAGTTCTTGCCTGATGCATCAAGGTGGCATTATAGCCCGCCATAAGTTACCCATCAAAACATTACACATCGTTGAAATCTTAGCAGCAGGATTATGAGTACGAAACATTCAAAAGCAGCTGCGGAGTTTCTGGAAAATAAGAAACAAGCTGCATGGCATGATGAAACGCTTTGGCTGGTAAGAGCAAAGCGTGACAAACTGAGCAAGGAAGTACCCGAATGGGAGGAGTTGCGCGAAATGGCATGTGCCACTAAATTATATAGCAATAGCCACCTGGACGAATTGTTGGTAGAATTTGAAACCAATGCCCGTGCCAATGGTGCCTATGTGTATTGGGCAAAGGATGCCGATGAATATTGCAACATTATTTATAATATACTGAACCAGCACGGAGTGAAGCATTTCATCAAGAGCAAGTCCATGCTGGCAGAAGAATGTGAACTGAACCCGTTTCTCGAAAAGAAAGGCATTGAAGTTGTAGAAAGTGATTTGGGTGAGCGAATCCTGCAACTGATGGGCGAGAAGCCCAGTCACATTGTGATGCCTGCCATCCATCTGAAACGTGAACAGGTGGGAGAGTTATTCGAGAAGGAGATGGGCACGGAGAAAGGTAATTCAGATCCTACATATCTGACCCATGCCGCCCGAAAGAACCTGCGTGATAAATTCATTCATGCTGAGGCAGCCATGACAGGAGCCAACTTTGCGGTAGCATCTACGGGTGAAGTTGTGGTATGCACCAACGAAGGGAATGCCGATATGGGTACTTCCCAACCCAAGTTGCAGATTGCCGCTTTCGGCATGGAGAAAATAGTACCGGATCGTGAATCATTGGGCGTATTTACCCGGTTGTTGGCGCGTTCCGCTACCGGCCAGCCTGTTACTACTTATACTTCTCATTATAGCAAACCGCGTGAGGGTGGGGAGTTTCACATCATTATAGTGGATAATGGGCGTAGCAAGATACTTGCCGATCAGAAACATATCAAGGCCCTGAATTGTATCCGTTGCGGAGCTTGTATGAATACTTGTCCCGTGTATCGTCGAAGTGGTGGTTATTCCTATACTTATTTTATACCCGGACCTATCGGCATCAATCTGGGTATGCTGAAAGCGCCCTTGCATTATTATGATAATGTATCGGCTTGTTCGCTTTGCTATTCCTGTTCATTGGTTTGTCCGGCCAAGGTGGATTTGGCGGAACAGATTTATTTGTGGCGGCAGGATTTGGATAAATTGGGCAAAGCAGACCGGATGAAGAAGTTGATGTCCGGAGGCATGGAGTTTATAATGAAACGTCCCTCCATATTCAATTTGGCATTGAAGTGGGCGCCACTGGCAAACAGAATGCCCCGTTTCCTTATTTATAATGGAATGAACGGCTGGGGTAAAGGACGTGAGATGCCCCAATTTGCCAAAGAGAGCTTTAATGAGATGTGGAAAAAAGGTAAAGTGAAGTAACTATGAGCAGCAGAGAAGATATATTGCAAAGCATCCGGCGTGCCACGCATGTAAAAAATGAGAAGCCGGACTTAAAACCATTGGAAGATCATGCCATGACCTATCCGGACAAAGTGGAACAGTTTTGCGCCATTATGCAGCAGGTAGGAGGGGAAGCAGTCATTCTGAAAGCAGGTGACGACCTGAATGAAATAATAATGAAAGCATATCCTGACGCTAAACGTATTGCTTCCAACCTGAAGGAAATAACTTGTGCGACATTCGATCCTGATGATATAGAAGATCCGGCAGAACTGAATGGTACGGATCTGGCAATTATAGATGGTAAGATAGGGGTTGCAGAGAATGGTGCCGTATGGATAGAACAGAATGTGAAACAGCGTGCCGTTTATTTTATTTCGGAGAAGCTGGTTATTTTGCTTGATAAAAATAATCTTGTGAATAATATGCACGAGGCATACAAACAGATTGATACTGGTGAATATGGTTTCGGTACATTTATCTCCGGCCCTTCAAAGACGGCTGATATTGAACAGGCATTGGTGATAGGGGCACATGGAGCCAAAGATGTAATGGTGGTATTAATGTGATAAAATAAGAAAAGGTATCTGTCTTTCGACGGATACCTTTCTTTTTTATATAGAAACCTAAAGGCTTTTTTACGAGTTCATGCTCATCAGGAATTCTTCGTTGTCCTTGGTGTTTTCCAAGCGGCTCTTTACGAAATCCATTGCTTCGATAGGATTCATATCCGCCAGATACTTACGCAGAATCCACATACGGTCCAGTGTAGTCTTGTCCAGCAACAAGTCGTCGCGACGAGTGCTTGATGCAACGATGTTCACTGCTGGGAAGATACGCTTGTTGCTCAGGTTGCGATCCAACTGAAGCTCCATGTTACCTGTACCCTTGAATTCTTCGAAGATCACTTCATCCATCTTAGAACCGGTATCAATCAATGCGGTTGCAATAATGGTCAGTGAACCGCCGCCTTCAATGTTACGTGCAGCACCAAAGAAACGTTTCGGCTTGTGCAGTGCATTAGCGTCCACACCACCGGACAATACCTTGCCGGATGCCGGAGAAACTGTGTTGTATGCACGTGCCAATCGGGTGATAGAATCCAGGAAGATCACTACATCATGACCGCATTCTACCATACGTTTTGCTTTTTCCAATACGATACCTGCAATCTTCACGTGGCGTTCTGCCGGTTCGTCAAAAGTAGAAGCGATCACTTCGGCGTTTACGCTGCGTGCCATGTCCGTTACTTCTTCGGGACGTTCGTCAATGAGCAGCATAATCATATATACTTCCGGATGATTGGCCGCAATAGCGTTGGCAATGTCTTTCATCAGGATAGTCTTACCGGTCTTGGGCTGTGCCACAATCAGTGCACGCTGTCCTTTACCGATGGGCGAGAACATATCTACCACGCGGGCAGAGAAGTTGTCGCTGTAACCACCGCGGCAGAGTCTGAACTTTTCGTCCGGGAACAACGGAGTGAGGTGATCGAAAGGAACGCGGTCACGAACTAGTCCGGGATCCAGACCGTTGATCTTTTCTACTTTTACCAGCGGGAAGTATTTTTCACCTTCTTTGGGTGGACGGATAGAACCTTCTACCACGTCACCGGTCTTCAAACCAAACAGTTTGATTTGTGACTGTGATACATAGATATCATCCGGAGAAGAAAGGTAGTTATAATCTGATGAACGGAGGAAACCATATCCGTCGGGCATAATTTCCAATACGCCTGTACCGGTCAGAATACCTTCAAATTCGTAAGGCTTTTCTATTTGTCTGCGTTCGGGAGCCGCCTGTACCGGCGCTGTTTCTCCTTCGGGCATATTATTATTGTTTGCCTGGCGCGGGTTATTGTAATTGTTGTTGCGTGGGTTGTTGTATTTCTGATTCTGCTCGCGCTGAGGGCGGGGTTGGAATCTTGGGGCTGCCGGGGTGGGAGCCGGAGTTTCTACTTTGGTCGCTTCAAACTTGCCGAACAACTCTGTGGGAAGTTCTACTTTTTCTGAAGGAAGATCTTCGATAGGTATAAAGTCATCTGCTTCGCTGGCGAATTCGAGTTCGGGAAGAATTGCTTCTTTTTCTTTGGGGGGAGCAGGTGTTTCTTCCTTTTTCACTTTCTTCGGTGCCGGTTTTGCAGGTGCGGCTACTTCTTTTTTCGTTTCTTCTGCTACAGTTGCCGGTTGTGCTTCGGGCTGTTCTGCTGTTTTCTTTACGGCCGGTTTGCGTCCTCTTTTCTTAGGCGCTTTGTCTTCAGCGTTTTCTTCGGCTGCTTTTTCTGCCTGTGGCGCTGTTGCGGGTGCAGCTTCCTGAGTTTCTTCTACTCCGGCTTGCTGAGCATTTGCTTCCAGCTTTTGCGCTTTGTCTTTGGTTGCTGTGTAGACTTTGTCACCGTCCTTTTTAACGTTAATACGTGATCTTTTGCGTGGCTGACCTTCTTTATCTTTTTCAGCAGCTACTCTTTTTGTTGCCCCGACTATGGCTTGCTCGTCCAGAATTTTATAGACCAATTCTTCTTTTTTCAGTGAGTCTGTTTTGGTGATACCCAACTCTTTGGCAATAGATTGTAATTCCGACAAGTCTTTGTCGTTTAATTGAATGATGTTATACATAGAGTATAGTTATTAGTAATATATTCGTTTTAATATGATAATTAAGGCCACAATCTACACACGGAGGTGCTTTATAATTGCGCTCATAATTATGATTATGGGATTTGAATTTTGTTTTTTTGATTGTTATCAGAAAGTAAATAGACTTTCCCGGATAGGGACATGACGTATTTACGGTGGACAAAAGTAGACATTTTTTTTATATCTAACGCATATAACGAAAGTTTTTTTTCCGAATTTAATGAAATTAATAAAAAATCTCACGACCGGAAATGTCATTTCTGCCTGCTAAAAGCCTGATGTTAAATGAACGTAAAAAGAAATGAGATTGTTCAGTGAAGTCTGCATGGAATAACGAAAAAAGTGCTAATTTAGCCCGTCAAATTTGGTTTTAACTTAATTACAAATAGAAAAAAGATGAAAAAAGTGATTTTTACAGAAAAGGCTCCTGCTGCTATAGGACCTTATAGTCAGGCAATTGAAGTAAATGGTATGGTATTTCTTTCCGGTCAGATTCCGGTAGATCCTGCTACCGGTGAGTTTGTGCCGGGTGGGGTTACTGAACAGACTACTCAAGTATTCGAGAATATAAAGAATGTATTGGCTGAGGCAGGACTGACTACTGCAAATATTGTAAAGACTACCGTGTTCCTGGCAGATATGTCTTTGTTTGCTGAAATGAATGCAGTGTATGCTAAATATTTTGAGGGCGATTTCCCTGCTCGCTCTGCCGTGGCTGTAAAGGCTTTGCCTAAAGGTGCGCTGGTGGAGATTGAGAGTATTGCAGTGAGATAATGTAAAGAAAGCATTACCGTAGGGGCGGATTGAATCCGCCCGAATACACAAAGCAAACTGCCATCGGGCAGATTCAATCTGCCCCTACGGCAAAGTGATATTTTGACAAGCCCCAAATAAAAGAAGGCATCATGGAGAAATTGAATATAAAACAACTGAACAGGTGGCAATGGTCTACATTAATATTATCTGCTATATTGGTAATGGCATTTTCTGTCTTTGTTTATAGGTATGAGCCTTTTAAATCGGGATTTGAGATAACAGACCAGCTAGGAGGAAATGTTTTTCCGGCTACCATACTTTCTACTGCTACCACAGATGCTAATCTGATTGTACCGGCTGACACGGACTATGTGGGCAATGCGAAGTCTTGCATCGCCATCCGCATCAAGAATACGTATACGAATAGCAAGCTGCGTATCGAGGTGGCTGAGACGCCTTTCTTCTCCCAGTCGGTTTCCGAATTTATTTTGCCTAAAGCGGGAAAAGAATATCTGGTTTTTCCGGATATTATATGGAACTATCAGGCTTTGCGTGATAATAATCAGGCAGTGCCCGTTAGCATTTCCGTAAAGGCGGAACTGAACGGAAAAGAATTGCCACAACGGTTGAAGACGATTTCTATGCGTAGCATCAATGAATGTCCGTTGGGATATGTGGACTATAGAATGAAGTTTCATGATACGGGTGAGTTCTTTGCAGCCTATGTAAACGAGGAGCATCCGCAAATAGACAAGTTATTGCGTGAGGCGCTGGATACGCGTATTGTGAATCGCTTCCTGGGCTATCAGGGAAATGCAAAACAGGCGGAGAATGTGGATAAGCAGGTATATGCGCTGTGGAATGTGCTGCAAAAGCGTAATTTTAAATACAGTTCTACCACCAACACCAGCTTGTCCTCCAATGTGGTTTATACGCAACGCGTCCGCACGTTGGATGATGCATTGGAATCTTCGCAGATAAACTGTGTGGATGGCAGTGTGCTGATGGCATCGCTGATGAAGGCTATCAATATCAATCCGATACTGGTGCGCATACCGGGGCATATGTTTGTGGGATATTACACAGATAAGTCTCATAAGAATATGAACTTTCTGGAAACAACCATGATAGGGGATGTGAACCTGGACGACTTCTTCCCGGACGAGAAACTGGACTCTACCATGGTGGGCAAGTCACAAAACCAAATGTCCAATCTCACTTTCCAGAAATCAAAAGAGTATGCTACCAAGAAATATATGGAGAATGAGGAATTGATCCATTCCGGCAAAGTGAACTATATGTTTTTGGAGATAGACAAAAAGACTCGTGCCCAAGTGCAACCTATCGGTAAATAAACTTGTTATATGAATATGGAACTTATTTATATATATCATAGTGGATTCGCCTTGTTGGGCGATGGGTTCACCGTCATCATGGACTATTATCGTGATTCGGCGGATGAACATGCGCAGACCGGCCTGTGCCGGTTGATCAAGGGACTGCTGCCCACAAAGGAGAGCGAGGCATTGCCTGTAGGGGTGGTGCACGATGAACTGTTGCATAGACCGGGTAAACTGTATGTGCTGGCAAGCCATTTCCATCCGGATCATTTCAGTAAGGAAGTCTTGGAGTGGCGCCAGCAGCGACCGGACATTATTTATATCCTCTCAAAAGATATATTGCGCCATCGCAGGGCACAGAAAGAAGATGCCATCTGGTTGAAGAAGGGTGAGGAATATGAAGATGAAACCCTGAAAGTGCGTGCTTTCGGTTCTACGGATGTAGGAGTATCGTTTCTGCTGGAAGTGGAAGGTAAGAAGATTTTCCATGCCGGCGATTTGAATAACTGGCACTGGATGGACGAAAGTACAGAAGCGGAGTGGAAAGGATCCGAGAAGAATTTCCTGCATGAACTGGACTACATTTATGAATATACGCATGAGGTAGATGTGGCAATGTTCCCCGTAGACCCGCGTTTGGGCAAAGAATATATGCGGGGCGCAGAACAGTTTGTAAAAAAGATAAAAACTCATACCTTTGTACCGATGCATTTCACGCCGGAGTATGAGAAGGCTAATGCTTTCCGCGCATTTGCAGAAGCGCACGGGGTGCATTTTGTGGCATTGACGCATAATGGACAGAGAATAGACATTTGAATAAAAATTAAGGAGAAACAATATGAAAGTAAAAGGAAGATTTGATCATTTTAATATTAATGTGACTGACCTGGATAAAAGTATCAAGTTCTATGAAACCGCCTTGGGATTGCACGAATCTCATCGCAAAGCGGCTGCCGACGGCTCATTTGTGCTGGTATATATGGCAGACGACCATAGCAATTTCTTACTGGAACTCACTTGGCTTCGCGACCATACCGAGGCATACGAACTGGGCGAGAATGAAAGTCACTTGTGCCTCCGTGTAGAAGGAGATTATGACGAAGTGCGCAAGTTCCATAAAGAAATGGGATGCGTATGTTTTGAGAATACTGAAATGGGACTGTATTTTATCAATGATCCGGATGATTACTGGATTGAAATATTGCCCGTGAAATAATTGAATAAAATAAAAAAGATAGAGACTATGAAATACATTTCTCCCGGCGGTTGGTTTTCGTTGGAATATCCCATAACCTGGCATGAATTTGAAGATACAGAAGAAAGTTTTTTGTTTTATAACCCCGATGAGTGGACGGGCAATTTCCGAATCTCGGCCTACAAAGACGAGGCGGACGATTACGGTCAGCAATGTATCGACTATGAATTGAAGGAAAATCCTTCATCCTCATTGGTAAAGGTTGGCACATGGGAATGCGCCTACAGTGCAGAAACTTTTCAAGAAGAAGGCACTTGGTACACCACCCATATCTGGGTGACCGGCAAAGGGAATATTTCATTCGAATGTTCTTTCACCGTGCCTAAAGGGGGCTGTAAGCAGGAAGCCGAAGAAATTATCAAATCTTTGCAGGTACGCAAGGAGGGTGTGGTGCAGCCTAAGGAAATCATTCCCATCCGTGTGATGGAAATAGGAGGAGTGAATACTTCTTTTGAGTGGGCTTCGACTACTGTCAAAAAACTGATGACCAAGGACTTTACTTCATCCGAAGAAGATTTGGAAAGCATGCAGCAAGTAATGGATAGCGGACGTTTTCAACCACAACAACGCATGGCGTGGGAGAACTTCGGCATTGCATTCGGAACCATCCTGGTGAATGAGATGGACGGAATGGAATGGGTGACAGTGGTTGACGGACAGAATGAATATCCTGCTTTGCAGTTTGCACACTCGGATATGGTCATAGATCCCGCCGCATTGGTGTGGGAGAAAGCCAGGAAGAAACTTCCTTGCGATTTGAAATCTGAGTTTAGAAGAATAAAGCGCGAAGCAGAGGCCGTGCTGGATGATTTAAATAGTAAATAACATGACCCCATACATGCAAGTAGACGGACTTACCAAGTCATTTGGCGACTTGGTATTGTTTCGTGAAATTTCATTTGGAGTAGCCGAAGGGCAGCGTATTGGCTTGATAGCCAAGAACGGTACGGGAAAGACCACCTTACTTAATATTATATCAGGCAAGGAAGGATATGATGCCGGAAGCATCGTATTCCGTCGCGACCTGCGTGTAGGTTATTTGGAGCAAGACCCTCATTATCCTGAAGAACTGACCGTGCTGGAAGCGTGCTTCTATCATGGCAACAGCACCGTGGAACTGATCAAGGAATATGAGAGGTGCATGGAAACGGAAGGTAATCCCGGACTGGAAGACCTGCTGGCACGCATGGAGCACGAAAAGGCATGGGACTATGAGCGAAAAGCAAAACAAATCCTGTCCCAACTGAAGATACGCGACTTTAACCAACCCGTCAAACATCTTTCCGGCGGACAATTAAAGCGTGTAGCCTTGGCAAATGTGCTGATAACCGAGCCCGATTTTCTGATTTTGGACGAGCCCACCAACCACTTGGATCTGGATATGACGGAATGGTTGGAAGGCTATCTGAGCCGTGGCACTATCAGTCTGCTGATGGTGACGCACGACCGCTATTTCCTGGATCGTGTTTGCTCCGAGATTATTGAAATAGACAATCAGCAAGTTTATTCATACAAAGGAAATTATAGCTATTATCTGGAAAAACGCCAGGAACGCATCGAGGCGACCAATGCCGAGATAGCCCGTGCCAATAACCTTTATCGCACGGAACTGGAATGGATGCGCCGTATGCCCCAGGCACGCGGACACAAGGCGCGTTACCGTGAAGAAGCTTTCTATGAACTGGAAAAAGTGGCCAAACAACGCTTCAACGATGGAAATGTAAAGCTGGACATGAAGGCTTCATATATCGGCTCCAAGATCTTTGAAGCAGATCATCTGTACAAGAGTTTCGGCGATTTGAAAATATTGGATGATTTCTCGTATATCTTTGCCCGTTATGAAAAGATGGGTATCGTGGGAAACAACGGTACGGGAAAGTCTACTTTCATCAAAATACTGATGGGAGAACAGAAACCGGATAGCGGCACGGTAGATGTAGGCGAAACGGTGCGTTTCGGCTATTACTCGCAGGACGGATTGAAGTTTGACGAGCAAATGAAAGTAATTGATGTGGTGCAGGACATTGCCGAAGTGATAGAACTGGGCAATGGAAAGAAACTCACTGCCTCCCAATTCTTGCAACATTTCTTGTTTACCCCGGAGACTCAGCATAGCTATGTATATAAATTGAGTGGGGGAGAACGCCGCCGTTTATATCTGTGTACAGTGCTGATGCGCAATCCCAACTTCCTGGTGCTGGACGAACCTACCAATGACCTTGATATTATCACACTTCAAGTGCTGGAAGAATATTTGCAGAACTTTAAAGGTTGCGTGATTGTGGTGAGCCATGACCGCTACTTTATGGACAAGGTGGTAGATCATCTGTTGGTATTCAAGGGACAGGGTGACATTCGTGATTTTCCCGGTAATTATTCCGATTATCGCGATTGGCGTGAAGCCAAGGAGCAGAAAGAAAAGGAAGAACAAAAGCCGAAAGAAGAAAAAACCGCCCGTGTACGCCTGAATGATAAGCGGAAGATGTCTTTCAAGGAACGCAAGGAATTTGAGCAATTAGAGAAGGAGATAGCCAAACTGGAACAGGAGAAAGCAGATATTGAAGCGGCTCTTTGCAGTGGTACGCTGGGGGTGGATGAACTGACGGAAAAGTCCAAGCGGTTGCCGGAACTCAATGACTCCATTGATGAAAAAACCATGCGTTGGTTGGAATTAAGTGAGATAGAAGGATAGAATAACCTGAAATATAAAGGTAATGACTGATGTCATATTGTTATATTAGATTTGTAATTTCAAAATCATAATATAAACAATATGACATCTATTAAATTAAAGTTCCGTCCTTCGAGTATGGACGGTAAAAAGGGTATCTTGAGTTATCAGATAATTCATCAGAGATTAGCACGACTCATCAAAACTTCCTATCGGATACTACCCGCTGAGTGGGATGAATCCACCGGTAGCCTGTTTATTGCAAATCAAACAGAATGTAAAGCGCATCTCGAGTTGATACGTGATAAAACCAAATGGGAGATGGCTCAATTACAGGGAGTTATCAATGGACTGGAGCAGACGGGAGGAGAATATACCACTGATGACATCGTAGCCTCTTTTCAGAAAATACCCCCTGCCGAGAGTGTGTTCAGCTTCATGTACCGACGCATCAACAAGCTGAAACAACAGAAGAAGGCACGAACGGCAGAAGGCTATACCTCAGCGATAAACAGTTTTGTTCAATTCAGGAAAGACCAGGACCTGAGTTTTGAGGCCTTTGATTCGGAACTGATGGAAATGTATGAAGCCTATCTGAAAGAAAAAGGTTTGGTGAAGAACAGCACTTCCTATTATATGAGAATTTGGCGGACGGTTTATAATCTTGCTATAGAGCAAGGTTATGCCAGCGATAAGAAACCTTTCAGGCATGTTTATACCGGCATAGATAAGACCATCAAGCGGGCTATTCCCTTTAAAATCATCAAAACCATAAAAGATCTTGATTTAACTTTAGAGCCCAAGCATGATTTGGCAAGAGATATTTTCCTGTTCAGTTTCTATACCAGAGGGATGTCGTTTATAGATATGGCGTATCTGAAAAAGAGCGATCTCCAAAATGGAATACTTACTTATAATAGAAAGAAGACCGGACAAAAACTAAGTATTCTTTGGGAGGCACTGATGCAAGAGATTGTAGATAAATACAAAGATAACACTTCCGGATATTTGTTGCCCATCCTGCAGAGCAACGGGGTAGATGAACGCAGGCAATATAAGTTGAGAGCTAAACAGATTGGGCGCAGTCTGAATAAAATAGCTGAACGAATAGGATTAAAAGTACCATTAACCTTCCACGTAGCCCGCCATAGTTGGGCCAGTATAGCACAAGAGATGAATATACCTACAGACATCATTCGGGAAGGACTTGGGCACGACGACGAAAAGACTACTCATATCTACTTATCATCCATATATACTTCACAAATAGATAAAGCCAATCAAAGAATTCTAAAAGGATTGTAATATAGGGAATTAAAGAATTAATGTAAGGAATTCAATATAAGCAATTCCATAGTAGAATGCATCTTCATCCCCTCTTGAGAGGAGTAGGGGTGTGTGAATGACATGAGCATATTCATTTGTGAGTGTATTGCATAATAACCTAGAAACTAGAGCCTTATCTACTTTAAAGGCTAAATAAAAATGGGGGTCTCTTTAGAAGAGATCCCCATTTGCGCTGCAAATATAGCTATAATTCTGTAATCTGAAAATTTTTACTGTAAAAAAGTACTCCTAAGTGGCTAATTAGTGGTAATTGTTTGCAGAGATTGTATGAGATGTAATTGTATATAACACAGTATCAGTTGTTTACGTAGGATTGGGGATCTCTTCTAAAGAGAACCCCAAAAAGAAATGAAATTTGGTGGCTTATCAGAGTCTCATCTTTCAGGGGAATGAATCGTTAATTGTAATGTTTTGATGGAAATAAATAGTAATGTGGAGCTTGGAACTCAGCTGCTCCCTCTAAAAGATCAAAACATAACGAGCAAGGCGCCTAAGTTACTGCTAAGCAGTTCAATCGCTTTCAGCTCAGACCCGGGGTCAAATCAAGGAGTCGCGTCGTTGATGGGGGAAGGAAAAGAATATTCTGTCGGCAAGTGGTATTATCTGTTCCTGCATAACAAAGAACTTAAACGCTATATTGAGATCTTTACCGGTAAGAAAACTGTCATAGTTAAAAACCGGTCGGGAGTCGAAGAAGAGAGGCGTTTTTGTTTTAAGGTATTCTCCTACACCACTGCCGATCATAAGAAACGCTTTGAGCAATGCCCTTATAATAAGGAGGCATATGCCGAACGTCGTGAATCTGCCCTTGCCGTGAGGGAAGCTTTCGCAACAGGTTCTACACAGAAGTTGAATGCTTTGACGAATGAAAAAGAAATCATAGGCGACGGCTATCTGTTTGTCTGTGCTCCTTTGGAAGAGTTGAACCTTATCCTGGTCAATATGACTCCCCGGCAATATCTTGCAACTAATTATAAGTCTTATAGTGCAGCAGTGATCCCTCACAGACAGATGGAAGAATTTATCTATCTGTATGAATCCATGCCTTACAATATCGAGTTGATGGAGCGTCCTTTGGAGGACTACATTCAGAAGAAGCAGAAGATCCGCATTACGAGTGGCATCTTCAAGGGGAAAGAGGGTTGCATCATGCGTTTGCACCGGAATACCAAACTTGTGTTTGCTTTTGGGAATATGACGGTTGCTATCAGTTATCTTCATGCGTTTCCTTTTGAGAAGATTGATTGATTTTAATAAATCCATCTTTTGCTTTCAATAATAGAGTGTTTACAATAAATCCACATAATAAATATGAGTAAGAAAGAAGACCTGAAGCAGCAGATACTTCAGTTGACTCGTGAATATTATAATGAAGTCCACAAGGTTTCCAGCGTATTTGAACCGGGAAAGAGCTTTGTTAATTATGGCGGTCGTTATTTCAATGATGAAGAGATGGTAAACCTTGTCGACTCATCCCTCGATTTCTGGCTCACCGCCGGTCCTTGGGCGCATAAGTTCGAAACCCGTCTGGCAAAATGGCTGGGGGTGAAACATTGTGCGCTTACCAACTCCGGTTCCAGTGCCAATCTGCTGGCGTTCTATGCGCTTACTTCTCCCAAACTGGGAGAGCGGA
Organism: uncultured Bacteroides sp.; assembly: GCA_902388365.1. GTDB lineage: Bacteria > Bacteroidota > Bacteroidia > Bacteroidales > Bacteroidaceae > Phocaeicola. The sequence goes on from CABMPB010000020.1 coordinate 85,369, forward strand.
GAATCAAAAAAGGCGATGAAGTAATCACGGTTGCCTGTGGTTTCCCTACCACAGTTACCCCTATCATACAGTATGGTGCGGTTCCTGTTTTTGTGGATATTACGATTCCGGAGTATGATATGGATGTCACCCGGCTGGAAGAAGCTTATTCCGAAAAGACAAAAGCAGTGATGATTGCTCATTCATTGGGTAATCCTTTTAATATTGAAGCGGTCAAGGCATTCTGTGACAAACACGGATTATGGCTGGTGGAAGACAACTGTGAC
>CABMPB010000021.1 GCA_902388365.1 uncultured Bacteroides sp.
CTTTGTGGATAGCGAGTTACAGAGATTGTTAACGGTTTTTAGTGGACACGTGTGGGCAAACCCTGCCCCTACAGTGAATGTAAACAAGAAAGCATCCTACAATTATTCCCCAACATTATCCTCCCCCTCCCCCAACCTTTTCCCCTCATACCTTGTTATACAGCAAGTCTTTTTGTAACTTTGCACCTCATTTTATAAAAATACAAATTCATGAGCGGTGAAAAATTAACTCCAATAACGAATAAGCCCAGCCTATGGGCACTCAGTCCTTTATTAGTATTCCTATGTCTATACCTGGTAACCTCCATTATTGTAGACGATTTCTATAAAGTCCCCATCACGGTTGCCTTTATGGTATCATCGGTCTATGCGGTCTGCATCACCAAAGGCTTGAGCCTGAACGAACGCATGTTGCAATACTCCATCGGTGCCGCCAACAAGAACATCATGCTGATGATATGGATATTCGTCCTGGCAGGCGCCTTTGCCCAAAGCGCCAAAGACATCGGCGCCATTGATGCCACGGTAAACCTCACGCTGACGTTGCTGCCGGACAATCTGTTACTGGCAGGCATCTTCCTTGCCGCCTGTTTTATCTCCCTCTCCATCGGCACCTCAGTGGGAACCATTGTAGCATTAGTCCCCGTGGTGGCAGGCATTGCGGACAAAACGGAAATGAACCTCGCCTTTATGGTTGGAATTGTGGTAGGAGGCGCATTCTTTGGAGACAACCTTTCGTTTATCTCGGACACCACCATTGCCGCAACGCGCACCCAGGGATGTGCCATGCGCGACAAGTTCCGGGTGAACTTCATGATCGCCCTTCCGGCGGCATTAGTCGTATTTGGCTACTATATATTCAGAGGTCTGGACGTGACAACGGTGCACGAGGTGCAGTCTGTGGAATGGATCAAAGTGATCCCCTATCTGGTGGTACTGGGTACCGCCATTGCAGGCATGAATGTGGCACTGGTCTTGATACTGGGCATCGCCACCACAGGCATCATCGGACTGCTCACCGGAAGTATCGGAGTGTTTGACTGGCTCGGCTCCATGGGCACAGGCATCACAGGCATGGGAGAATTGATCATCATTACCCTGATGGCAGGCGGCATGCTGGAACTGATCCGTTTCAATGGCGGAGTGGACTATATTATCCAAAAACTGACTAAGCATGTGAACAGCAAGCGCGGAGCTGAACTTTGCATTGCAGCACTGGTGGGCATTGCCAATTTCTGCACGGCGAATAATACGATTGCCATCATTACGGTAGGCCCGTTGGCAAATGATATTGCCACTCGCTACAAGGTGGATAAGCGGAAAAGTGCCAGTATTCTGGATACATTCTCTTGTGTGGTGCAAGGAATCATTTTATGGGGCGCAAATGTTGATCGCGGCAAAACTGGCTTCACTCTCCCCTCTCAGCATCATTGGATACTTGTATTATCCGGTGACTATCGGGGTATTTGCCTTGCTGAGTATCTTCTTGCGCTATCCTAAAAGGTATTCGTAACCCGCCCCTACGGTGCACAAAATGTGTTAAAACTCTGATACTGTTATCATATAGTCTATCATTCTGAGCCTTGCAAAGAATCTGTAAACACAAAGTAAGTGTATTCAGATTCTTCACTAACCCATCCGGCTTCAACTTTTCAAAGGTGCACCAACGACCCGAGACGAATTGAAAACCAAACGGGTGCCCATATTTTCCTAGCAAGAGTTTTTACAGCAATTCCAGCAACTCCTTCTGCAAACGCCCTATTACCTCTTCCATCGGCACTTCCCTGCCTAATTCTTTCTGTAAAGAAGTCACCCCCTTATCCATAAATCCGCAAGGATGGATATAGCTGAAATACCGCAAATCCGTATTTACATTCAGGGCCAGTCCATGCATCGTCACAAAATGACTGCTGCGCACCCCCATTGCACAAATCTTCCGTTCCTGCGGCGTCCCTATGGAAAGCCACACGCCCGTAGCCCCTTTCACTCTGCCTGCCTCAATGCCATAGGAAGCGCATACCCGGATCACGGCTTCTTCCAGCACATGGATATATTCTTTCAATCCCAAATGATAATCCTCCAGATTCAGGATAGGGTAACAAACCAGTTGGCCCGGGCCATGATAAGTAATGTCTCCACCCCGGTCTATATGGTAAAGGGTGGCGCCAATCGCCTTTAATTGCGCTTCGCCCAGCAACATATTTGCATCTTTCCCGCTTTTTCCCAAGGTATAGACATGCGGATGCTCTACAAAGATGATTCTATTCTCATACGGTTGTCCCGCCTGCTTGGCTTCCACCAGTGCATCAAACCATGCTGTCTGCCTGTCCCAAGCCTCGGAATAAGGGACTGTTCCCCAATTTTCTATTTTCATGATACCTCCTAATTTTAAATGTAAGATGGGATAAGGTTCCCCCGATGCATCCCTCTCGTCCCTGCCCACCGTCCGGAATCCGAAATGCCGATAGAAACCGGTTGCTTTCTCATTCTGCTCATTCACATCCACGCGCCGCACATGGCAAGCGCTTATGGCATAGTTCAGCAACTGCTTCCCCACTCCCGTCCCAATGGCACGGGGATGCACGAAAAGCATTTCCAGCATTCCGTCATTAACGCCCATAAAACCGTCTATCCCTTCCCCACCTCTTATTATATAGAGGGGCATGCTCCGCAGATAGACACTCCATACCAATGGTTTCAGTTTCAAGATATACGCTTCGGGAATAAAATGATGGGTGGCACGCACTGACGCTTCCCACAGTTCGGCCAGTTCGTCAAAATCATCGGGTGTAGGTTGAGTGATATGATTCATCGTATTTTTTTAATTTCCTGCAAAGAAAGGATATTTATTGTATATTTGCAACCCAAATAAAAAGAAAGAATATGCCATCAGCTACTAATGATTTTCCAATGGAACTGCGCAGGTATGTGGAACAGGAGATTATTCCGCAATATGCCGGTTTTGACAAGGCGCACCGCGTGGACCATGCCCTGAAAGTAATAGAAGAAAGCCTGAAACTGGCGCAGCATTATGAAGTAGACCGCAGGATGGTTTATGTCATTGCCGCCTATCATGACTTGGGATTGTGTGAGGGGCGCGAGTTCCATCACTTGGTTTCGGGAAAGATCCTGCTGGCGGATGCAACCTTGCAGCATTGGTTTACCACGGGGCAACTGGTGACGATGAAGGAGGCGGTGGAAGATCACCGCGCCTCCAATAAGCAGGTTCCCCGCAGCATTTATGGAAAGATAGTAGCAGAGGCGGATCGTATCATTGACCCTCTTGTCACCCTTACGCGCACCGTGCAATATGGATTGTCCCACTATCCCGAAATGGACAAGGAGCAGCAATATGCCCGCTTTCTGGATCACCTGAGTGAGAAATATGCCGAAGGCGGATACCTGAAACTATGGATTCCGCAATCTTCCAACGCGCAACGGCTGGAGGAACTCCGCCAACTGATAGCCCATAAGGAGGAACTTCATAAAGTATTTGAAAATATCTATTCGCAGGAGGCGGGGGCGATGCAGTATTAAGAAAATATCCCTATATTTGCTTGCACTAAATAAATACGGAATATGAAAAAGCTGATTCTATCTATTTCTATGTTTCTGGTTACCGGTGTTGCATTTGCACAGTCGGAAGTGGTAGCAGATAGTATTCCGCTTCCACCCATTTCGCTGGATGGTTCCCGGTATAAATCTTTGGATGGGTTTGTGCTGGATATGGGACCGGTGATGATTGCGCCACCGCCATTGATTGCTCCGCAGCTCACTTATACTTATCAGCCTTATGGCAGTAATGGCACTGTAAAGAATTATAATGAGATATTTCGCCCCGGACGGAATGTTACTTATGACAGGGGGAGTTATTATGGTATGTTCACTCCTATGTATCCGGGAGTGGGGATGTATGGGTTGGGATCTTCTCCCACACTGCAAAGTGCAACGTTTAAATTGAAAAACGGATTGAGGATTACTACTTACGGAGAATATGATGCGGATGGAAATAAGGTGAGGAATCCGGGTGCATTGCCTTGGGAAAGGAATAATTTCAACGGGGCTTTTGAGATGAAATCGGAGAATGGGAATTTCGGGATCAGGATAGAGGTGCAGAGGGGGAGGAATGCTCCTTAATTAGATATGTATCCACCGTAGGGGCGGACACATGGGTCCGCCCGAATCAACGGTCACGATCTTGGGAAACATAAAGTGAACTGTTTTCGGGCAGACACACGGGTCTGCCCCTACGGTGGAATTACATTTTTGACACCGGGGAAAAAAGTTTTCGCGGTGTCAAATCGAATTATCGCGGTGTCAAATCCATTGTTTCACACCGCGATTTTTTTTATAACTTTCTCCAATTCAAACTCAAACTATTCAGCACCACACTGACCGAGCTGCACGCCATTGCCGCACTGGCAATCATCGGATTCAACAGTATGCCATAGAACGGGAACAGAATACCTGCCGCCACCGGAATACCGATCAAATTATAAATAAATGCCCAGAATAAATTCTGATGAATCAGGCGCACCGTCTTATGAGATAGCTTGAAGGCTTTAGGCAATAGCAACAAATCCGAAGTCATCAACGTAACCATCGCTACATCCATTGCAATATCCGTTCCTTTCCCCATTGCAATACTTACATCGGCACGCGCCAAGGCTTGGGAATCATTGATACCATCGCCTACCATCGCCACTACCCTTCCTTCATTCTGTAATTCTTTAATCACATTTTCCTTATCAGTGGGTAGTGCTTCCGCAATAAAGCGGTCGGCCCCTATCTCCCCTGCCACATTCTGCGCGGTGAGATGTCCGTCACCCGTCAGCAATACAATATATTTACCGCTTTCTTTTAATTGCTTGATGGCTTGCACGGAAGTATCCTTTATCTTGTCACTGATAGCGATTACTGCCAGCAATGTATTTCCCTCTCCAAAGTAAACCAGGCTCTTGCCATCCTTTTCATACTCCCCTACCATGCCTTTCAGCAGATCGGAGACTTCGGCTCCAAAATCTTTCAACAGGCGACGGCTGCCCGCCCAATAGGTCTTGCCTTTGCGGGTAACCACAACGCCGCGTCCTGTGCGGCTCTCGAAAGAGTCGATGATGGCAGGGTGTTCCCCATCCTTCTTCAAGGCTTCGATGATAGCCAGCGCCAAGGGGTGCTCCGACTTCATTTCGGCAGCATACAAAATTCCTTTATGCTCATTCAGCCATCCCGCATCATGCAGCCAGCCGGATACTACCGGACGCCCTTCGGTCACTGTTCCTGTCTTATCCAGCACCACAGTGTCCACTTTCCGCATTTGCTCCAAGGCCACTGCATCCTTAATAAGGATATGCGCTTCCGCACCTTTTCCTATTCCCACCATCAAGGCAGTAGGCGTAGCCAGTCCCAATGCACACGGACAAGCAATGACCAACACGGACACTGCCGACAGCATGGCATACGAGAAATCGTCCACTCCGCCTACTATCATCCAAATGACGAAAGTAAGCACCGCAATGGCTAGCACCGTGGGGACAAAGACTGCCGTCACCTTATCTACAATGCGCTGCACGGGCGCCTTGGAACCTTGCGCTTCCTGCACCATGCGGATGATCTGTGCCAGTACCGTGTCTTTGCCCACCTTTTCGGCAGTCATTATAAATGCGCCGTTTTGGTTGATCGTGCCTGCCAGCACCTTGTCACCCTGCTTCTTGTCTACCGGAATAGGTTCGCCGCTGATCATGCTCTCGTCTATAAAGGTATTGCCCTCCGCAATGATTCCGTCCACCGGAATCTGTTCGCCCGGACGGACACTCACCGCATCTCCTATTTGGAGTTCGGCTATCAGGATATCTTTTTCCTTGCCCTCTTTCAGCACGCGTGCCGTTTTGGGTTGCAACCCCATCAGTTTGCGGATGGCGACGGAAGTCTTTCCTTTTGCTTTCTCTTCCATCAACTTGCCCACCAGCACGAAAGCGATAATGACCGTTGCCGCTTCATAATAGACATGGGGCTCCAATCCGCGATGATACCAAAACTCAGGGTACAGGGTATTGAACAAACTAAACAAAAACGCAATAGAGGTGCTCAGTGCCACCAGCGTATCCATATTACTGGTGCGCTGACGTGCCTGCTTCCACGCATTTATATAAAAGGAACGTCCGGAATAAAAAATAACCGGCAACGAAAGCGCCAGCATCCACCAGTTTATGCCCGGAATGTTCATAAAGAACATACCCATAAACGCCACAGGCAATGCAAAAACCCATGCTATGATGGTCTTACGCTTTAATTGCTCATAATAAGATTGTTCTGCTTCTTCTTTCTCCTGCACCGGGTTGTCTTCATCTATAATCAGGTCGAAGCCTATCTTCATCACTGCCTCTTTCAGTTGTTCCGGAGAAACGATATCCGGGTTATAAGATACGGTGAGGGTGGCTGATGCCAAATTGACCGACGCACTCTCCACTCCTTCTTGCTTCTTTACAATTTTCTCCACATTGCCGGCACACGCCGCACAATGCATTCCCGTAACGGGGTATAGTTTCTTTGTCATATTACTCATATTCCTTCCCTTACTTGTTTTATTCTAATCTATCAACGGACAAATTTAGCAAAAAGTTCATGCAACCTAGTTGCGGAAAGACAAATATATTTTCGATTTTTAGATGGACATTTCACGAAGTTATTCTATATTTGTGGAGAAAGTCGGGATAAGTAATCCGCACAAAAGAACAAAAAGTTATGAAAAAAAGAAATCTAGCGATGTCTGTTATGGCAAGTTGCCTGGTATCCTGCTTTTTATTGCCGGGATGTAACGGACAAAAACAAATTGATAGTGACACAGTAAAGACAGTGAAGGTAGAAGAAGAGGCGCATTTACAAGATGACACTGCCTCGCCCGCCTGCAAAATCACTATAGATTATAGTTATTTAGCAGAGTCCAATGCCACGGATACCATAACACAGCGTATCAATGAGGCAATAATAGCCCATACTTTGGGGCGGGAATATGCGGGAATGGCTCCGGAGGCTGCCGTAGACTCTTTTAAAAACGCTTACATAGCCACCTATCGCAAAGAAGTAGGCGAGTTTTATCTGGAAGACCTCAAGAATGCCACTTCCAAAGACGATCTCCCCACATGGTATAACTATGAATATGGATTGACTACCCATTTCAGTGACGGTAAAGAAGGTATTCTGAACTTTACCTCCGACACCTTTGAATATACAGGCGGAGCACACCCCAACTCGTGGAACATATGGCTGAACTTTGATAAAAGTAACGGCAGGCTGCTGACGCTGAAAGATGTATTCATGGCGGGCTCTGAAAAGCCGATGAGCGAAATGCTGCTGAAAGAACTGATTGAAGAAATGGCCGACCGGCTGGAGGATAGCAATATCAAGTCTTTAAAAGACCTTCAAGATGCAGGTATCTTGGATTCCACTCCTATGTATGTACCCGAAAACTTCCTGCTGGAGAAAGAAGAAGTATCTTTCCTGTACAACAAATATGATATTGCCCCCTACTCGGTAGGAGTCATCACCCTCTCCCTGCCCTATGAATCGGTAGAGAAATATATGATACACTAAAAAAATACAGATTAAGAAAGAATGGAATTAATACTGAAATATTTACCCAACCTCAGCGATACGCAGAAAGAACAATTTGCCGCCTTGTATGATTTATATACGGACTGGAACAGTAAAATCAATGTGATTTCGCGCAAAGATATTACGAACCTGTACGAACATCATGTGCTGCACTCACTGGGTATAGCCAAGGTGATCAACTTTACCCCCGGAACCACCGTCATGGATCTGGGCACCGGCGGCGGATTTCCGGGCATCCCCCTTGCCATCCTGTTTCCCGAAGTAAAGTTCCACCTGGTGGACAGCATCGGGAAAAAGGTGAAAGTAGCCACCGAAGTGGCAAATGCCATCGGACTGAAGAACGTTACTTTCCGCCATTGCCGCGCCGAAGAGGAAAAGACTAAATTCGATTTCGTAGTGAGCCGTGCCGTGATGCCGCTGGCAGACCTGATAAAGATAATCCGCAAGAACATAGGCACGGAACAGCATAACGCCCTCCCCAACGGACTGATTTGCCTGAAAGGCGGCGAGTTGGAGCAGGAAACAATGCCTGTAAAACACAAGACCGTGATTTATGACTTGAAGGACGAGTTTACAGAAGATTTTTTTGAAACCAAAAAGGTGGTTTACGTTACCATCAATGGCTAATAACTATAGATAAAGCGTTATGAAGATAAAGAAATTTGAATTCAATATGTTTCCGGTAAACTGCTACGTCTTATCGGACGAAACGAAAGAGGCCGTCATTATTGATGCAGGGTGCTTTTATGAAGAAGAGAAGCAGGCACTCAAAAAATACATAGACAGTAATGGGCTGACCGTGAAGCATTTATTGAACACACACCTGCATTTGGATCACATATTCGGTAATCCTTTCCTGTTGCAGGAATACGGACTGAAAGCAGAGGCCAATCAGGCGGACGAGTTTTGGTTGGAGCAGGCTCCCGTGCAGGCGCGTATGTTTGGTTTTCAACTGACCGAAGCCCCCGTAGCACTGGGAAAATACATTTGTGACGGCGATATAATAGCCTTTGGCAACACTAAGTTGGAAGCAATCCATGTGCCGGGACATTCACCGGGCAGCATAGTGTATTACTGCAAAGAAGAGCATTGTATGTTCAGTGGCGACGTGCTGTTCCAAGGGAGCATAGGCCGTGCCGACCTCACAGGCGGAGACTTTGACGAATTGCGCGAACACATTTGCAGCCGTTTGTTTGTCCTTCCTCCCGAAACAGTGGTGTATCCCGGTCACGGAGATCCCACCACCATCGGGGCAGAGAAAGCGAACAATCCGTTCTTTAGATAATAATCCTATTTTAAAATAAATCTACTAAACCATGAAAACAGATTTACTAGCAGACCGACATATCGGTATACAGGAAGAAGACCTTCCCGTTATGTTGGAAAAAATCGGCGTAAAGAGCCTGGACGAATTAATTAACAAGACTATCCCGTCTAAAATCCGCCTGAAAGAGCCTTTGGCACTGGCTGCTCCCATGACAGAGCGTGAGTTTGCAGAACACATTGCAGGATTGGCAGCACAAAACAAAGTTTATACCTCTTATATAGGTACAGGCTGGTATGATACGATTACCCCGGCGGTGATTCAGCGCAATGTATTCGAGAATCCGGCTTGGTATACCTCTTATACTCCCTATCAGACCGAAGTTTCACAGGGACGCCTGGAAGCATTGATCAATTTCCAGACAGCAGTATGCGACCTCACCGCCATGCCTCTTGCCAACTGCTCCTTGCTGGACGAAGCCACAGCGGCAGCCGAAGCGGCAACCATGATGTATGCCCTCCGCACCCGCGACCAACAAAAGAGCGGGGCAAACGTGTTATTCATTGACGAAGAGATATTCCCGCAAAACCTGGCAGTAATCCAGACACGCGCCATCCCTCAGGGAATGGAAATACGTGTAGGCAATTATAAAGAATTGGAATTTACTCCGAATATTTTTGCCTGCATCCTGCAATATCCTAATGCCAGCGGCAGCGTGGAAGACTATCGTGAATTTGTGGAAAAAGCCCATGCCGCTAATTGCAAAGTGGCTGTGGATGCCGACATTTTGAGTTTGGCATTACTGGTTCCTCCCGGCGAATGGGGAGCCGATATCGTATTCGGAAGTACACAACGCTTGGGTATCCCCATGTTCTATGGCGGTCCTTCGGCAGCTTACTTCGCTACCCGCGATGAATATAAGCGCAATATTCCGGGACGTATCATCGGATGGTCTAAAGACAAATACGGAAAGTTATGTTACCGCATGGCGTTGCAGACCCGCGAACAGCATATCAAACGCGAAAAAGCGACTTCAAATATCTGTACTTCACAGGCGTTGCTTGCCACCATGGCAGGATTCTATGCCGTGTATCACGGACAGGAAGGCATTAAGAACATAGCCAAACGCATTCACAGCATCGCTACCTGCCTGAACAAGGCTATGGCAAGACTGGGCTATGTGCAGCACAATGAAATCTTCTTCGATACGTTGCGTTTCAGTCTGCCCGACCATGTGTCTGCACAGAAGCTGCGCACCATTGCACTGAGCAAGGAAGTAAACTTGCGTTACTATGACAACGGCGATGTAGGTTTCAGCATTGACGAAACAACCGACCTGAAAGATATTAATCTGCTTCTTTCCATCTTCTCCATTGCAGCCGAAGAAACCATAGTGGAAATAACAGATATTGCCGAAGCGTCTTCTATGAGCCGCGAGTTGCGCCGCCGCACTTCATTCCTTACTCATGAGGTGTTCAACAAGTATCACACAGAGACAGAAATGATGCGTTATATCAAACGCCTGGAGCGCAAAGATATTTCCTTGGCACACTCCATGATCTCACTAGGCTCTTGCACCATGAAGCTGAATGCTGCTTCCGAAATGCTTCCCCTCAGCAATCTGGGATGGATGGCTATTCATCCATTAGTTCCTGAAGATCAAGCAAAAGGCTATCAAGCATTAATTCATAACTTGAGTGAACAATTAAAGGTAATCACCGGATTTGCAGGCGTTACTTTGCAACCCAATTCGGGTGCGGCAGGTGAATATGCAGGTCTTCGTGTGATCCGTGCATACCTGGAAAGCATCGGTCAGGGACACCGCAACAAGATCTTGATTCCGGCATCTGCACATGGCACGAATCCGGCATCTGCTATTCAGTGCGGATATACCACCGTGACTTGTGCTTGCGACGAAAAGGGTAATGTTGACGTAGAAGACCTGCGTGCCAAGGCGGAAGCCAACAAAGATGATTTGGCTGCATTGATGATTACTTATCCTTCTACCCACGGCATCTTTGAGGTGGAGATAGCAGAGATTTGTAAAATTATTCATAAGTGCGGAGCACAGGTTTACATGGATGGTGCGAACATGAATGCACAGGTGGGGCTGACCAACCCGGGCACGATTGGCGCCGATGTATGCCACTTGAATCTGCATAAGACTTTTGCCAGCCCTCACGGTGGCGGCGGTCCCGGCGTAGGTCCGGTTTGCGTGGCAGAACATCTGGTTCCGTTCCTTCCGGGACATCCTATGTTTGGCGACAGCACCAATGAAGTTGCTGCTGCTCCTTATGGCAGTGCGGGTATTTTGCCTATCACTTACGGTTACATCTGCATGATGGGTGCCGAGGGATTGACCAATGCTACCAAGACTGCCATTCTGAGCGCAAACTATTTGGCAGCTTGCTTCAAGGATTCATATGGCATTGTTTATACGGGCGCCACAGGTTTTGTGGGTCACGAAATGATTTTGGACTGCCGCTATCTGCATGATGAAGCCGGTATCAGCGAAAATGATATTGCCAAGCGCTTGATGGACTATGGCTATCATGCACCTACCCTCTCCTTCCCTGTTCACGGCACTTTGATGATAGAGCCGACCGAGAGCGAAAGTTTGTGGGAGCTTGATAATTTTGTAACGGTAATGCAGACTATCTGGCAGGAAATTCAGGAAGTGAAAGAGGGCAAGGCTGATAAGGAAGACAATGTATTGGTAAATGCTCCGCACCCCGAATATGAAGTGGTAGCCAATGAATGGAACCATAGCTATAGCCGTGAAAAAGCTGCTTATCCTATTGAATCCGTACGCGATAATAAGTTCTGGATCAATGTGGCGAGAGTGGATAATACACTGGGGGACCGCAAGTTGCTGCCCACTCGTTATGGTAAGTTTGAGTAATAGCTGATTGCATTAAAAATGTGAATATTCACGTTGTCTATCGTGAATATTCACACTAACCATCCTGAATATTCACGTTGTGCATCGTGAATATTCAGGATTTCTTTTAAAGATACTTAATCGTTGGTGGAATTATTTTTTTCCATTAAGAGTGTCATCGCGCAGCCTCCCCCTTGGAAAGGGGGCAAGGGGGATGTTCTCTTGGAAAGATTACACAACCCTACTACGATACTTCTATCATACTAAAGAGAACATCCCCCTTAAATCCCCCTTTCCAAGGGGGAGGCTGCGCGATGACACTCTCAATAGGAAAAAATTAATTCCGCCCAACGGATATACTTATTACAAATGCTTTCTTTTTAGTACCCCAATTCAAACGGTTGTTCCACCGCCGTTACCCCTTCTGCCATCCATTTCGGCATTTCCTCTTTCTTCAGATAATGATTGAAGAACTGGAACATACGTTTCTGGAAATCTATTCTATTGGCTATTTTGGTAGGCCAGTGCGGTTCTCCCGTATAGTTCAGCATCCAGCAAGGCTTACCCAGGCGCTTCATGGCAACAAAGTATTCTATTCCCTGATACCAAGGCACATGCCCGTCGGCATCATTATGCATAATCAGAATAGGAGTCTGTACCTTGTCCATGGTAAATAAAGCGGAGTTCTCCAAATAACGCAACGGGGTACTCCACGGCGTACCTGCCAAGCGGCTCTGCGTATGCTCATACTGGAAAGAGCGTGCCAATCCCGATCCCCAACGGATACCGCCATAAGCGCTAAACATATTTACCACCGGAGCACCGGATTCAATAGCTGCAAACAAATCGGTACGCGTAGCCAAATAGGCTACCTGATAACCTCCCCAACTGTGCCCCTGTGCACCAATCGCTTTTTCATCAATATACCCTTTACCAATCAACATGGCGATGCCCGGCATCAGGCAATTATAGCAACTCTCACCCGGATAGCCGTCCACATACCGGATGTCGGGATTGAAAATAATATATTCGTTGCTATTATAAAGATGATAGTCTATGGTAGAGCGATGCGGTTCCGGCATACGGTAATTATGAAGCGTTTCAGAATTGCGCTCGTAGAAATTTACCATCATCGGATACTTCTTGTTCGGATCAAAGTTAGCAGGTTTGTACACCACGCCTTCCAGCTTGCGGCCATCTAAAGAAATCCATGAAACCAATTCGGCTGTTCCCCACAGAAAATCCTTCTGCTGATCCACTCCATGCGTCAGTTGGACCGACTTCTTAAATGCCAGCGTAGAGTAATGAATATCAGGATATTGTTGGAATGTTTCCATCGTATAAATTACATGATCCGTATTCTTTGCTTTACTGATATTGCGCAGCATATAGTTGCCTGCCAGCAACTCCTTTGGAGCCGAGGAAGCAGAAAGACGGGCGCTGTAATATCCGTTTCCTTTGCTTGCCTCATTAAAACCTTTCAGTAATTGCGGCTTGCTGAGGTCGATGAAGCGTTCTTCCCTATCCAGATTTACCAAACGGTAGGAAATACGGTTCTTCCGTCCATTGACTGTCAGATTTATAGGCTCTTGGGCAACGGCAGGATCAAATTTCCAAATATCATAACGGTCATAGATCAAAAGGTTTCCGTCGTTTTCCGTCCATCCGGCAGCACCGTGGGCGCCGGGGTAATCGGGTACATCATTATCTTCATCCCAAGCAGTAAATGTGCGGGGAGTCGTCAGTTGCACTTTCTTGCCATCTGCCAGGGAAAGCGTGTACCAGCAACTATCTGTTTCGGCATACCAGTAAGCATATTTTCCTTGCGGAGAAAGGCGGTATCTGCTATAATCCGCCGTAGCCAGCGGCTTACGTTCACCATTCTCTAAAGAAACCGTATAATAATCACTGCGTGTTCGCCCTTCCCACATGGAAGACAATGAATAAGGCCGTGTGGTAGAAAGCAATGCCAGCGGTGCGTCTCCTTCATTACCCAGTTGGATATTAGGCAATTCATCATTTGCCAACTGGAAGATAGTTCCGGTGCTTATGTTATAAACCGCCTGGTAACTTTTCTTTAAATCCTTCTCTTTGTTATAGTTCTGTACCGTGTATTGCACTGGTTCATCCCAGCTCCACACCTGTACGTTGGGGCGATTCTCTGCCAACTGTAATGTGTCTTTCTGCCGTGGTTCCGGCGATGTGCCGAAGAAAAGCCGTGAGGCGCTTTGGGAGAAATGTAACTTGCCGTTCTCGTTAATCACCCATCCGGCGGGAAAAGCCGAATTTCCACGAGTTGCAATTTCTTTGGCAGGAGCTTCATGTTCTGATAGCCACAGGCTCATTGCCTTGTAGCAGGAATCTTTTTCCTCACCATACAGAAAAGCCAAATACTCCCCTTTTTCATCCCATGAAATTTGTTTAAATACGCCTTTACCCTCTTTCACCAATGTGGGAGTTTTCTTTTCAGGATTCAGTGTAAAGATACCGGACTTGTTTGCTTCCTTATCTCCTGCACTGGTATAGTATAACATAGCGCTTTCCTTTGCAAACTCATAATTCTTTACTGCCGGGAATTGAAGTACGCTGCTTCCGTCCAGTGAACGGACATACAAAGTGGAGTCTTTGCGACCTCTCTGATAGGCAATCCAGTCAGCTTTCCGTGCTAACTTAAAGTTCTTCAATGAATCAATGATTTCCTGTTTACCCGAAAGGGAATAGATCACCAATGTATTCATCGGCATCTTATCCTTCTTTGTTTTCAGCACTTTCAGAGAATCAAGCGTTGCCTTTTCCGGTTTTTGAGTAATCACCAGATAGTCGGATGAATTGGAGAAAGCAAAACTATCAGCTTGTGGAAAGGAAGTCAATTCTTTACCCTGCGCATCATACAAGAAGACAGTAGCATCGCCTTCCCAAGGTTCCATTTTACAACTTATCCATTTCCCATTATTGGAAATAGCTTGCCCGCTAATGCGTTGCCAGGTAACTAAATTGTCTACCGTAAGGCTTTTCTTTGCCGTTTGCGCCATGGCAGGCAGCATTCCTCCCATGCATAGTGCAAAAGCCAGATACTTTACATGTTTCATATTTATTCTGTCGTTATTAATAATTTATCCTTGTCATTATCCTATTTATTCCCTCTTTTTTCACTTTGTAAATATACAAAATATAAATGTCGGAACATTCAAAAAAAGATCATTACTTTAGGACTATTATCAATCTAACAGACAGAATACCCGAAAACGGAAGGCAAGCCGGTATTATCTTGACGAATCCGGTTTATTTCCACAAGAATTTAAAGGTTCACCGGGATTCGTTTCTTTCGCCCAGTAACGCTTTAATTTCTCACCGATATTCTTTATAAGTGCATCATTATGCTCATGCTTCAATACTATATTCATAATTTCCATTTTAATATTTTATTAATATCTTCTTTTATCACTGTTTTCAATAGGTACATATCAATTAAAATTCTCTCTTTTTATACAGAGAACTAAATTCTATCATACATATCTAATTGCTAATTATCACCCTGTTTTGTAAATGAGGAATCATAACAAATCTCCCTGTAAACAGGACGAATCATTGAGGGATATTTTTTAGTTATAGTTAATTAAATTCCCGTCAACCTATATAGGTGGGCGGGAATTTATGTTACAAACACTATTGGCAAAAAAATGTTCATAACAGGGGTAAATGATTAATTAATTCTTTATAGTTATTATATTCGTCAGAAAACATAAGACAACTTTTTACTGATGCACTTTTAATATCAAAATTCAGATCTTGTCCGCCAAGACACATGAATCTGTTTCTTCACCCATGGTAACCTGACCAGGCTATAAGGCCATGGCAGGGAATCCAGAAGTATATCATAAGAACGAGCATCTACCGAAAGATGCCACTTGTCTTCTTGTTGTTCAATATGCCCGCTTCGCTCAATAAAATTAAGTTGGAATCCTTTTATGGAAGTATTCCTCATTTTATCCCAATTGCCTTTTACACCATTCAGCATAGATTCAACAGTTTCAAGTTCTTTTTCTGTCAGCTCCATTTTTGCCGGTAAAGGTTCAGAGAACGGACAGTCTACAAGAATCCGGTTGAAAACCAGTTCTTTTTCCTCATATACCCGATCTTCAAACGTGACAAGACGTTGGATAATAAATATGGCACGTATCCGTGATTCCATATTTTTGAAGTCCTTTTTATCTTCATTCAGCAATTCCAACATACTGAATAAACGTACAAACCAAGGAGTTAACAAAACAACTCCGGCATTACTAACGGATATGTATTCCGGAGCATTGCTTGATAATTTTTCTGCCATTTCTTTTTCTGTTTTAGTAATTAATAATCCCAAGCTATTCCTTTCCATAAGGAAAGGGAGCTGTGGCTTGTTGGCTTCCCCACTGGAATACTACATTGAAGTAGAAACTCACAGGGGGAATCCAATTGTTATTGTTACTGTCAGGCATCAGGCAAACATTTATTTAATGGTAATACCTTCGTGTACCAATACTAATGTTTCCATAGCAACGCCATTACCGTCTGCCTTGAATCCTTCGACAGTAATCTTCTTCGGCCATGCATTAGCCAGTTCCCAGGTCTGAGCCGGATTTCCGCCTTCGTCCAATAAACTGATAGTAACTGTGCGTCGTTTTACAGTGTTCAGTTTGATCTCTCCAATCCAGTCCCAGAAATTCTTGTCGGAAACAAAAATACCTTTTTTCAGCGTTACGTCACCACTCTTCACCAGTCCGGGCATTTTTACTTTTGTCAGACTCTTGTCATTTCCGGCGCGATACTCTATTACATCATGTTCTCTATCCAGGCCCGATACCTCTTTAAAAGACATTTCGCCTACATCGGTAATTGTAACTTTAAAATAAAACTCGGTCAACGGCCATATTTTGGGGTCTTGTGCTTCACCTGCCATAATTTTTTATTTTTAAATGATTTATACTATTGTTCATAATTTTAATTTAGATTCATCAGCTCTTCTGCATCTGTTGCTGGAATGTGATTTCAATGAATTCAGCCGGATGTGAAATAGCAACCAATACGGTAATGCGCATGATACCTTCCAAGATATCCTCCGGAGTCATTGTGTCACCCAATCCTACGTGTACACTGAAAGCGTCTTCGGGAACAGCACCTACCAAGCCACCTCGCTTCCATATACCGCGAAGGAAGTTTTCAATCATACATTTCATATTCAGCCAGGTATTCGCATCGTTTGGTTCGAATACATAAGCACGGGCGGCATTCTTTACAGATTCTTCCAGGAACAACATGGTACGGCGAACATTGATATAGCGCCAGTCCAAAGAGTTTCCGTCCAAGGTGCGTGCGCCCCATACTTTAATGCCTTCGCCAACGAATGAACGGATCGCATTGATAGCCTTTCCGTTGGTAGGAACATTCAAATCTTCTTGTTCTCTGTTAGTCAGATTCACTTCCGGTCTCAGGACAAAGTTCACCGATACATTGGCAGGAGCTTTCCATACTCCGCGTGAATTGTCCACCATGGTATAAAGACCTGCCATAGAAGCCGAAGGAGGCAACAGATTCAGATAATTTTTCACCTGCTTAATCATCAATTGATACGTGCTCCAGTTCTGTAACAAGGCTCCGTGGAACTCTGCTTTTTTATGGCTTGCCACATTAGCATCCAAAATCTCGTTGATTGCTTCATTTGCATAATTCAGCAGGTTGGAACCGGCTGCAAAGAAAGCTTTGAAATCGCGTTCTGTGTTGGCATCCCATGAAAACATATCTGCCGAGATATCATTATCGGCCAATAGAGATGTTTCAAGCCACGGATAATAAGCGGCTCCATAGGACAAATCATTATTTCCAATGTAAGTTTGGAAGTCTTTGATCTGCTCTTCCATGGTCTGATTTTCAGCAGTTTTAGCCTGTACATCCAGGATAGAGAAACGATTTTGCATTTTGCCGCAATGGTTCAATGCCATTACCTGAAGATCCCAGCAACTTGGAGAATATACCGCTTCCGGAATCACCACCATTGTTATTTCCTGTTCTTTTTCCAAGGCTGCCATTGCACTGCTTACCATATCTTTGTTCAGCAGCTGATTTTCAGCATACGTTCCTACGGAAACAATGTAACAAGTACCGCCTCCATTGGCAAAGAACATTCTCATCTGGTAATAGAGCGTGAAACGATTCTTCTCCTGCCTCTTGGCTGTGAATGCATACTTGGTAGAGACTTCAGTAACTTCATTTTCGCCGTTTTCTCCTTCGGCAGCAATTGTCTCTTTATACTCTACCGTGTGAGAGAAAAGACAATCATCCGGAGCAGCGCCGTCTGTCTTGTTAATACTCAGGATAAACTTTTCTTCCGGTCCTCCACCGAAAAACTTCAGATATTCCGTCATTGAGGATATCTTCCATGGTTTACCTTTCAATTCATCTTTTCCATTCACTGCCTTTTCCGTAATACCTATAAAAACAGGAATTGCAGTTGCGGCTTCCACTACCGAATTCGGAAAAGCGTTTTTTTCAACGATGTAAACACCGGGGTTTTTCATACTTCCCATAGATGATATTTTTTGATTAATGAAACAATTTAAAGATAGCAGACTTTCCGGATTATGTCCGGATCATCCGAAATGTATTTCCCGGGCTGGGGACATTCTATAAACCTGCTCACAGTCCGTTTCTTGAGAGGGTTTTCCTGAATCACAGTAGAAAGAATCAATTTATAATCAAGAAATTCGAGGGCACTGACGGGAACCGTAGAGACGGTCCGCCACACATTGTTACCGAATGGGCTGTTTTCCAGCCGTTCGGCTTTTTCAAATATGATACGGTTCTTGGTTTCTTCCAGCAGAAGGTTTCCAAGGTTTTCTGTTTTATTGTCGCGGATAATGAACAGGTACTCCCACCGGAAAGCCAAGGGTTGAAACCCGATGACATAGCTCATTGGTGTATCTTTTTGTGCTCTTTGCAGTAGCTCATGAGTCGGTTTCACTCTTATTCTGCAAAATTCCGCGCCCCATTTTTTCTCGTCGGTGGCTTCTAAAGAAGTAGCTACATTTATTCGTTCAGTAGCACCCAACTTTAGTTGATAAAAAGTTTGGGGATGATATTCCTCCAGTTTTGTCACTCTGAAGAAATCAGCATCAAAGGTTTGCATGGATAGTTCCAGCACATCATCGGCTTCAAAACCGGGGCAGTCCTTGCGCAACAGCCACTCCCAGCCTCCTACACTTTCTATAAAGAGGAGACCTCTGCGGTGCATCAGTTTTTCGGTCTCTAATGTAGGGGTCAAGTTGATATGCTTGTTGACGGGTGTGGTATAGTAAGGATGCTCCAACTGTACACGAATGAATGTAATGAACTGTTCCATAGTCTCTTTTTTTATAGTTTTATATCCGGCTGTTTTGATATTTGTCCTGCTCCTGTCATTTCCTCCGAGTCAATGACCAGACGTCTCAGTTTGCACACTACCGAGGGGTAATACTGCCCACCCAATGTAGTCCACACATTATTGATGTCCTGAGAAGACAAAGTTACGATTTCTATGGTATAAACTTGTCTCTCAAACTAGAAATTTGAAACCGTTTGTATAAACTTTAAAGTGTCCGACAATACAAAGAGCGATTCGACATATCTTTTCTCATCATATATAGCAGCAAGCATCAGGTTAAGGTTCATCAATAAGGGTGGTGTCAAACGAACATACCCGTCTGCCTTTTTCTGTATGGGAGCGCTGATGCCTCCGGATGTCTCCCGCTCTATGTTCAGTAGAGAGACAATCAGCTTGCAGGACTTTTCCTCCGCGCCGTTTCCTATGAAACCCACTTCTGCAATGCCTTCAGGCTGATGATATTTCTTTAGCAGATATTCATCCAGCCGGGCTGCATAATATGTCAAAATGTCTTGTATTATAACCATATCGGTATCTTGTTTCATTTCTCTTACTCTGTTACCGGCTTTTCAGAATCTGCCGTGAAGCTTGTTGCTAGCTTACGGTTGCAAAGTTGGGGATTAGTTTATGAAGAAAAAATTATTATTTTTAGATTGTGCAAAACAGTTGCTGAATGTTGCAGTTGGTTCTTTAAACCGTATTTTCGGGGGGCAGGAAAATATGAAGAAAAACAAAGGAAAGGTATATATTATCCTTGAAAATGAACGTCTATTTTAGAAAAACAGACGTCCGAATTTAGAAAACGGACGCCTGAATTCTGAAATCAGACGTCCGTTTTTTTAAGATGGTTATTGCTTAATTTATGAGTGTACTTCTTCACATACCCTCATTTCCATTCCTTTATATACTACTACAATTTTGTGCAGCCGGGTGGTGCCGATGGCATTTCTCACTGTATCGGTATCAGCATATCGGTTTGCTTGGGCGATGCCTTCCAGGCGCAGTTCTTCTACGCGGCTTTCGGGATCTTTGTATTTGGCATATTTTAATTCGATGATGTAGCTATGCTCCATATTAGGATAAATATCAAGCAATGGACATAGGAAAATATCAGCATATCCTGCCTGTGTGTCTGCCTCAGAGATGGGACGGTAAAACCGGTTCTGTGCTGTCATGGCTAATGTGAAACCATGTACAAAGAACTCCCCTTTCTGCTTATCGCGTTGTGAGGCGTAACGTTTCAGGCATTCGGCTATGTAGTCGAAGTAGGCACGCCATTCACCTTGGTAAGCTATGGACTTGGACAATTGGTCTTTTTCATAGCTGTCAAAACTGAGGTCGATTTCATTATATGTATTTAGTAAATAGGTATAAATTTGCTCGCGAACTACTTGGTTGGGAATGGTCAACTTTGATTCATCTTCGTATATGCCACTGATAGTAAGCATGCCAAAATAATAAAGCAAACTCACGAAATTATCAGGATCAACAATGTTACTGGCAGGGAAACCTTTCTTTAGCTTTCCGGTAATGTATCCCTGGCTTACCAATCTCTGTATAACGGAAGCATCATGCACAAATTCCTTATCTTTACGGATAAGCATACGCAACTTTTCGTAGTCAATGCGAATGTTATCTTCTATCATGTCTTCCGGCACTTCGCCATACAGGATGTAATTCTTAACAAAATAGAGCACCATATTGGAGTTGTACATCGTAGTGCGACCATAACTTTTCTGTGCAAAGCAATAGTTATCATACCACGGTTTCATCATCTCTATCAACTCGTCAATGGTGTGATGGAAAGGGCTTCTGGTAGAATAATAGGTCAGCATTTCGCGTACTTCTTCCTCAGTGAAACCCATCATTTCATTAAACTCCGGTGAAAGTGAGTAGTTGGTACCAATGTTGAATCCACTGGTCAGGTCATCCATCGTCACGGGGCTTACGCCGGTAATGAAGCAACGCTTGATGCTGGAATAGGTACCGGCTTTCACCTTATTGAAGAATGCACGCAGATAACCTTCTCCGTG
The DNA here is from genome assembly GCA_902388365.1 of uncultured Bacteroides sp. Lineage (GTDB taxonomy): Bacteria > Bacteroidota > Bacteroidia > Bacteroidales > Bacteroidaceae > Phocaeicola. The sequence goes on from CABMPB010000021.1 coordinate 21,186, forward strand.
CGTTTCGTCAGTATAACGTTTCAGGCTTTCGGCATTCGAAAGTATAGCATTGGTAAAGTGATCGTATTCGTCTATAAAGAGATAAATCTTCTGCCCGGCACGGGCGCATTGTTGGTAGAGAAAATCAATTTGTTCTACTGCTCCTTTTGCCTCACGCAATCCTTCTAAGGTGTCTTGTGGCAGATAGTCAGCATATATCTTGATAAAGTTCTCGAAAGTAATGCTGCAATGTGCATCCAGACCTTTACGATAGTTATGCAACTCGCCATCAATACCCGAGAAGTTGAGATATAGCACCAGATAACTGTTGCGGTCTGCCGTGGGATGTTTCCCTATATAAAGGTCACCAAATAGGGCATCAAATTTATCTTTGGCATGCACATCATAATAATGCTGCAGCATATTCAACGTCAAGCTCTTGCCAAACCTGCGCGGACGAATAAAGAAGAAAAACCGATCCGATTGTTCTATCCAGGGGATATATGAGGTTTTATCCACATAATAATAATTGTCGAGGCGGATGTCCTCAAAATTCATCATGCCGTAAGGGAGTCTCTTCCTGTCTGATAATACATATTCCATAACTTATGCCTTTTTATGAGTTCACTTTGAATAAGTGTAAACAAAGATACGCTCTTTCCGCTACTTCCCAAACAAACACACTTTCTTTTTTGTTTCGCACCGCATCTTTTCCTTACTTTACTTATTTACTTTCATCCAATTTCCGCTTACTATGCATAGTAATAAACCTTCCCTTAGCATATCTGTTTGCAAATGATACGCGCAATGCGGAAACAAAAAATAGAATATTATGGATAAAAAAGAAAGAAATGCAGAAGTCATAATGATGTCCGATTTGGCATCCTATATGCAATCTGTGATGGCACAACTGGAAAAGGACAAGAAGCGTTCGGCAGTACATACCTACACCTATACGCTGAAATCCATGACAGAGTTTTATGGCGGAGTAGGCAAGCCGATGCCGGTAGATGAAGTCTTTAGGATTCCCGACGATATAAAATAATTAAAAAACATATCGTCGGGATCTCCGACAGCCCAAAATCATAAAAAGTTGTAGTGTCGGGAATCCCGACACTACAAAATAGCAAAAAAATGCGTTGTCGGAACTCCCGGCAACGCAAAATTGCGTAACTTTACACCGTCGGAATTTCCGGCAACACTTATCTGCACAAAGTCCTGCTATCGGGAAGTCCGACAACAAGAAAACTGCGAAAAAACGCTCTCAAAAAAAGATGAGAGATAAATAACGAGAATTACAGAACCAAAAAAGAATGAAATGAAAAGTATTCGTAATTTCGACATTACCCGCCTCCGCACCGAAGAAGACTTCGGTTTCCAGAAGCGCATCGAAGCTGAAACAGCCCTACTCACCGTGGAAGCCGACAAACCTATGATTGATGCTTACAAAGCATCCCTAACCGCCTTTGACGATGCATTGAAAGGCAATGTGAGCAACTCCCAGTCCGCTGCCGTCACCCGTGCCGACGAACTGGCAGATGCCGCATGGAGTGGACTTAACGCGCAAACCAAAGTAATGCTGAACTATCCCAACGAGGCATGCCGCGCCATTGCGACCGAAGCCCACGCGCTGATTCAGAAATACGGCAACATTACCTCCATGCCCTACAACGAGGAATATGGCCGTCTGCACAACTTGTTGCAAGACCTCGCCGCCTTGGGTGTAGAAAAGCAGAAGCAAATCTACATTGATGCCTGGGTAAAGGAGCTTCAAAAACGCTATGATGAATTTATGGCAGCCAGTGCTGCCCGTACTGCCGAGGAATCTCTCCGCGTCACCGGCATTGTGAAGCAGGCACGCACGGAGGCTGATCTTGCTTATCGTACACTGGTGACACGTGTCAATGCGCTTGCCCTTATTAATGGGGAAGCCGAGTATGCCGCTTTTATTGATCATGTGAATGTTGTGATAGATCAGGCACATGCTACGCTGGCGGCACGACAGACGCGTCGTGAGGCTGGGAAAAGGATGATGGGGGAATAATAGGTTTTAGTGTTATTCAACTGGATATAAATAAATGGGGGCTGAATTTTTATTTCAAGCCCCCATTTGTGATAGTAAGAATATTATTAATAGATCTACCTCATATACTTCTCTCATAATAAAGTATTTTTAATTCATTTATCTCACAAACTTACGATACGCCTCCTCCAACTTCTCATCATACCGATTCTCAGCATAGCACACCCCATTATAGCATTTCGCAAATGTAGCCCAATCCTTATTCTTCAAAGCCTCATGCATCTGCCTAGACTGCCTGATGAAACGTCCCGCAAGCAACAACTGATTAAACTCACTCTTCACCATCGAATTCACAAAACTCTCCACACTCCTTTCTCCGCAGGCAGCATGATTAAATCCCATCAACTGGAACATTCCCCAACTGGCAGAAGCATCGGCAGCCTCCTTATGAATTTTACGCGCCTGCTCCAAACGCTCATACTCGCGAATGCCACCTAGATAACAACCCTTCTTCCACTTCGGATAAAGAATATTCTCATTCCCTTTCTGATGGCTCTCCGGATTGATGCCTCGCTTTTTCAATTGTCCCCAAAAGATGTGTCCTTCGAACAAAATAGCCGGTTTCCCCGGAGCAAAAAAGCCACCCTTACCACCTGTTTCCACTTGCTGAACAGCCTTCAATGCAGCAATCTCCACATCAAGCAAATCAGCTACCAATGCAAAATCGGCTTCCGACAAACGCTCACCGGGAGTATAACTCGCCGTGAACAGGATTTCCCAACTTTTGTATCCTACAATGCCATCGGCATCCAGCCCGTTTGCCTTCTGAAAAGCAATAACTGACGACTTGGTAGCCTCATCAAATATTCCATTCATCGGAGCACTCAGCCCCTGACGTTGTAACAACTCCTGAAGTGACTGCACTTCCTTTCCCGAATCTCTTAATTTCAGTGTTTCCATAAATTCTTTTTTTATTCTGTTAATTGATATCTTATCTCCTTTACAAGCGGCATGATTCCTGCTACTTGTATCTTTAACACGGCAACAGTCCCGTCTCTGCGGAAATCCACATTATCGGTCAATATCAACCGACCATAATCCTGAGGCAACGTTACTGTGTAATAATAGTGTCCGGCACCATAGCGATAAGTAAGTTGCTTTTGGTCGCTCATACTTATAAAGTGTCTGTAAGCATCGACAAAACTGTCGACCGCAACCACCCGGATATCCGGATGCCTGCCGCTATAGATTTTCAATGATCCGTCCAGAACCTTACAGCGTATTCTTTCCAAAAAAGTTACATCAGGAAGAGGAACGGCATTCCCGGTCTTCCATCGAAACATTCTTTTGAAGAAATTCCTGATTCTTCCTATCCAACTTCCCGACATAACCTCCAACCCTATTTATTAAACTTACTTTTCTCTTCCAGGTTCTTCTGAGCTTGCTGCACCTTGCGCAATGCTTCAAAAGCCGGGCGCGACTTCGTGTGATCTATGTTCAACCTCAGGTGGCAACTGGGACATGTCAATCCCTGTTCCGTCAACAACTGATAGATAGTGGTCTCAATAAATGTACCACACTGCGGACATCTCAATCCGGTCTTCTGCTCGCGGGCGTGCTCGTCAACTTTGCTCATTTCTGTTTCCTTCTTTTAAGATTCTGTAATTTAAATTTCTACAGCATCGGCATCTTCTACCTGCACATTACCGGCTGCCAGATGAAGCAAGTTGGACAGTCCCGCAGGGACATCCGCCTGTCTTACCTGGCTGCTGCTTGTTTTTATACTTTTTTCTTCCATAGTGGGTCAGCGTTTATTTCATTACGAAATCTTCTACAGATTCATCATCATCCAGTTGGGAAATGGATTTCAATTTCTTGAAATCCGCATTTTTAGCCAGTCTCTCCACCAATCCGGTAATCGGTTGGAATAAAGCGTGGCTCATACCTGTAGTATTACTGATTTATACACTCTTCTACAGTTTTGTAGAATTTAAAAAACTTGTCGAAACCAGTCATAGCCATCACTTCCCGAATATCATCGGAAACCCCGATTATATCCAGACGCCCCTCTTTAGCCTTTACCAGCTTATAAGAATACAGCATAACACGTAATCCTGCACTGGAAACATACACGCAATGACTTAGATCTAATGCTATATTTTTGTTTTCCGCAATCAAAGCAACAATTGCCTGTTGCTGTTCTGCACTAGTAGAAGTGTCTAATACTTCACTTACTTCATAAATTCTCACTTGATCCATAATTTATTTTAATCAGCTAATCTATTTCCCGGTCATCATATTTATAAAATTCTTATTATATAAGAACAATGGCCACGTCTCAAATAAATGAAGCGTGACCATTAAGGACTATTCCTCATCCATCAAACAGTTCACCACATCCTTCTCCCGTTCCTTAGGTAGCACTATCAAACTAACCACCGCACCATCTTTCAAGGTTGCCTCCACGGTAGTCTTTCCTGTGGCGTGTAGTTTGAAATGTACATCCCAACTTTTTGGCCATGCCGGGAACAATAGAATCTTTCCATTAGCTTCCTGCAACAGCATCTCCTGCATACCTATCATTCCGCTTCCACCCCAATTATGGTCGGGAGTCCAGTCATAGCCCGGTCCCCAAAAGGCGGGGAAACGATGGGGGCCGTTTGCCATTTTCTGCAAAGTAAGCCGGGCAGCTTCGTCCGTCATACCTAGGCAGGCAGCCCAGATATTATCTTGTTTCCAACCGATATGCGAACGGAATTTCTGTGCATCAAAGTCATATAGATAAGTGTTGCGGGCTGTTTCCAAGCCCTCCTTCCCTACACCGTAGATGCGCCAGGGAAATACGGGATAAAGCTGTGGCGTTTCTATATTATTCACACGTTCCCATACCTGTGCCGGGGCAATCACCTCTTTGCCATCTATCATGCGCAAAGGAATCTCGGGGATACGAGCCAGCATATCCGGTTTACGCCCATACGTTTGCAATACAGTGCGAAGGGCGGCAATGGTAGAGGATGGATTGTATGCCATTTTGTAAGTCTCGCAGGCAGAGCCGGGATAGATAACCAATTTGCCGTTACCATCCAGATCCTTACGGCCGCGTTGTGATGCTAGCTGACGATAATGTTCATCAAAGAAATTCAATGTACTTTCAATCAGAGGTATGTATCGGCTGATGTCCAAACTATCATAACGAACAGTCTCCAGTATCATTTGGCAAAATTCCAGTGCGGTATCCCATTCATATTCCAGCCAGGCATTATATTCCAATCCCTTGTCGAAGTTCGCAGGGCGTTTAAAGCCATATTCCGCCGGATTGGGCAGACCGAAGTTTTCCATTTGTTCTGTAAAACAAGCACCGGAATGTCCCCAATAGGTACGAGTACGCGCCTCGGCAGTAGGCAACAATCGTTGATAGAAATCGAATTGCGGTTTCATCAGGTCAAAGTCACCGCTTTTCAGCATCGGCCAATAAACCAGACGTTGGTTTTGGGCAGTCATCGTTCCCCCTCCCCATTTGCGGAAGTCGGGAGTAAATTCTATCTTCTGATCCACATAGACAGGATCGAAAGTAAACAGTCCTCCATTGAATTTTGTAGGCCACTGGCTATGGGCATTGCATCCCAGCATATAGCGGAACAGGGTATAGTTACGGATAGCATCTCCTGCTTCCCCCTCGCCCTCAATATAACTGCGCTGCCAAAATTCATTCCACCAACGGCGAGTGGCTTGCTTGTCTTTCGCCAGGTTAATTTCTTTTTCCGTACGCGCCAAGGTCGTTTCCCAAGCGGAAACCGTGGCTTGTTCCGCATTCAGTACGATACGTGCCGATTGTTTGTAAGTGGGCTTCTTGCTTTTGTATATCCATGCCATATATTCAGTACCGGCATAATGTCCCCGGCGTGTACCGGTAAACAGCAGATTGTCGCTGGACAAACGACCGCCGAATATCAAGTTTTTAATAGGATTGTAAAGCTCATCTTTTACGCTGTTCATTCCCTGCTGGTCCACCGCTACATCAAAGACAGTCTGATTGGGGTTTTGATGGAAAAAAGTTAAGGCTTCTTCACCTACCCGGATAGAGTCACGAGTGGTCATCAAACCTTTAGGGATAGCCCATTTGTAAGAGCATTGCTGCCCTTCCCCACTAACCACGGGACGGTCTTCGTATCGCCAACTTTCATAGTTGATACGCATGGAAGTCAATTCTTTTGTCTCTACTTCTATATGCACCACAGGGCGGAATACATCTGCCCAAATGATAACCGTGGCATTGTCGCTACTAATGCTGACATATCCGTCATTCAAGTGCAAAGTCTGGCGAAAGGAAGACATTCCTGCAAAAGGATTCGGAGTAAGACGGACACGGAAACGCCCTTGTTTCAGCAAACAATTATTCTCGTCAAACGAACCGCTGCGACTGAGGTAGAAAAGCACATCATCATTTTCCACCCACACATTCATACCAATATCACCGCCTCCGCAAGGCATGGATTCTGAAGCATTCCGGCTCTGGGTTTCCCAAACCAAATTGGCAGGCTGTCCCCATAAGGACTGCCCGCCAATGAATACCATTAATAGAAACAAAAAAAGATTCTTCATATTCTCGTATTTTTTACCAATCATCAGAACGGAAAGACGAAACCGGCAGGTCTTCACCATACAAGTCTCCCTCCACATAATTCTGGAAGCCATAACGAACCGCTACCGGATGGGGCACTTCTTCGCTTTTCACGTGTACCTTACTTCTTTCAATCCATGCTTTGGCGGGGTGGAAAATACGATCCTTGCCTGCTACCTGAAAGTTATGCGATTCAAAACGGTCTTTGCAGTTTACCCACATCGGGGCGCGTTCAAAACTGACAATTACCGTATCATTCTTCACTTCCATTCCGGCATAATAGGGACTCTCGGCTGTAACTCCCTTCATTCCGTAGGTCTTTACCAGAGCCAAGCGCGCCAAGCGTTCTCCCGCCACACGCTTCTTGCCCGGATGAATCCCTGCTTTCATTCCTGCGTCCAACAATACAGCCATACCGCTATTTCCAACCCGGTGTTCTACCATAGCTTGTTGCTCGCGAAGATAAGCAGAATTTATCACATTCTTGCCAGGTTCGGTAATAATTCCATAGTCGTAGGGTGCAATTTGGCAATAATAGAAGGGAAAATCACCTTGTTGCCAATCTTTACGCCAGCCACGGATCAGTGCCGTGAACATATCGGCATAGGTATGGGCGCGGTTATAGTTGTCTTCTCCCTGATACCAGATAACACCACGCATCGTCAGCCCGATGAGGGGATGGAGCATACCGTTATAAAGCACGGTGGGAGTACGATTCTTTGATTTTATATCAGCTTCCGACTGGGGGATCTTGGCATCGGGGAATGCTTTCAGCCAGTCGGAATGCATCCAGGCTTCACAGGCTGAACCTCCCCAGGCTGCTACAATAAGGCCGACGGGGATATTTAGTTGCTGTTGCATCATGCGTCCGAAGTAATAGGCAGTGGCACTGAAATCGCGCACGGAAACAGGAGATGCTTCTTGCCAAATACCCGTAACATCTGTTTGAGGAGTAAAGGAAGAAGTTCGTTTCACTGTAAACAAGCGCAGTTGCGGGTTACGGCTGTTCATCACGTCTGTATTGGCATTCTCCACGGGTTGGTTCTTGAAACCTTTCATGGGCATTTCCATATTGCTTTGACCGGAGCAGAGCCATAGTTCACCAATCAGAATATCACGGATCTCAGTCTGCTTGCCATCATTGAAAGTGATGGCGTATGGACCTCCGGCAGAGGGGGTGGACAACGAAAGTTTCCAATTTCCTTTTGCATCGGAAGTCGTAGTATGAAGCCGGTTATCCCAGCTTGCCGTGATTTTTACCGGAGTGTTCGGAGTGGCTGTCCCCCATAAATTGGCACGGGTTTGTTGTTGCATTACCATGCCGTCCGAGAAGAAAGCAGGCAGCTTTACCTCGGCATTTGCCGCTGCCCAAGTCAGTAAGACAAGGGCAACGGTAAGAATTGATTTCTTATTTTTCATTGTATTTTTACTTTAATCTGTATACTTCCATTGGGCCTAACCATCCGGCAGGCAACAGTTCGTCACCCGGCAAACGGAATTTGGCATTGGTTCCTATTCCCTCGAAAGGCGCTTTATCCTGATCGGCTCCGCGGAGTGCGTTTGCCCAGGTATTTACTACATCTACTTCTATCACGTTGCTTCCGTTGCGAAGGGCATCGGTTATGTCCACCTCGTATGGCGCTGTCCATGCCGTGCCACAAGTAATGCTGTTGACACGCACGGTAGCCACATTTGCCACCTTACCCAGACGGAGAATGATCCTTCCCTTCTTCTCATTTTTCCATCTGAACACACCTTTATATATAGCGTGACCGGAATAATAACGGATTTTCTCATCTTCTTCCTGACTCCAATCAAACAAGAGAGGGCGGGTTACTGACTTACGAACAGAGGGGAAAGTAACTGTCCATTCGCTGACAGACAAGGCAACCGGTTCCCGTTCCGTTTGCTCCAAAGGTATTTCGGAGGCTTCCTTGGGGAACACTACGAAGATAGAACCTTGGGCGGGCAGAGACAAGGTGACTTCCGTTCTCCCTTCCACTTCCTTCCATTGTGCCGGACGGGCAATGCTTCCCGTTACAGCATCCCAAAGCTGGGGAGTACGACCATTGACACGGAATGAGGCGGTAATGGTGCGCAGGCTGTCTGCCTGATTGGCTATAAAATAAATCTCGTATTCCTCTCCGCTACGATGAGTATATGCCACATCGGCAGGAAGGACTACATCGCGTTCCAATCCGAAGGCAGAGAAATCATCTGCCGTGTATGGCAACTGCGGAATAACCACACCGGCTGCACGAAGCTCATCCACTTTTGCCTGTGCCTCGGCAGAGAGTGGCAGGTTATCGGGATTCATGGGACGCGCCCCGGGGAGTACCAATACCTTATAAGAAGCCCCTCCGGGCAATACCATTCTGCCATTTTCCGCCTTTGCCAAACGCAGCAAGGCATCTTTATTAAAGGAATCGTATGCATAACCACGCATCGGATTCACCCAATCCTCGGGATCGGCCATATTTGCCGAATGGGTGACGCCAACGGGACGTACACGGGTAGGTTGACCTACATTTGCCAATCTTACGCGTTCGCTTTCCACTCGCTCAGCTCCATAGATGCCGGGGAGCATGGATACCAAACGCTCCGGCAGAATAGCGCGGCGAGGCATTTCTTCGCCGGTAAAGACAGCGATGTCTGCCACGGGGTGACCGTATTGCAGCAAAGTCTGGCAACGGGTGATGTAATTGACAAATGCTTTTCCTTCCTCCCACCAAGTCTGGTCGCGCTGGAAGAATAGGCCGATACCATCCAGCGTCATGCCGGGGCGGCGGTCCATCCACGGATTGTGGGTATAGACATGGAAAAACAGTTTGTTGATGCCCAACGCATAATTGCGATCCAGCAAAGGTTTCAGCATGGCAGGGTCTTCATCCCATACGCCTCGTATTTCGGTAAAGCCTTCTGCCTGTATGATGTTCTTTCCATAGATATGGGCACCGCTGACGGCATCTAGCATATCATTCGGCTTGTCGTGTGTGGGACTGTTCAACCAAAACTCTCCCATCGGGCGATCCACTTTCTGATAATGCATCAGACCGTCACTCACCATAGTGGGTGCTACGCATTCGGCTGAGAATTGACAGTCGTACCGGCGGGCGCAGTCTGCCAATACGGTATAGAATACATCGGTCACCAATTCGCCGATAGTGGTGCGGACATCCCGCAAGACCTGCTCGCTGCGGGCGGCACTTTCCATCGGAATGCCTGCCAGCAAAGGAAGATAAGGCATCAGGTCGTAGCCGCGACGTTTGCGGAACTCGGAAGCAAAGTTATCGCTCCAGTTCTGGCTGCCGCACTCCCAACTATCTACGTGCATGTATTTCAATACACGGCGCGCCAAGGCTTCGTCCGTCTTCTGAAAGACTTGTGCAAACCAGTTGGAGAATTGTTTTTGCACGGCGGTGGCACTGAACTTGTCGCACTCCAATCCCTTGCCGCCTCCGGCCGTGGCGTTGACGTGTCCGGTGGCGGTATGCCCCATGCGCAGGATGCGCCATTTGCCTTCGGGAAGGCGGGCTGTCAGGCGTCCTTGGTACAAGGGAAGATTCATCAGTTCATCCGGTTGCACACAGGCGGCATCAGATACTTCGGCAGAGGTGGTAGCGGAAGCCACACGCCACACCAATCCGGCTTTTCCCTCCCATTGATGGATGCGGGGGGCTGTATGCAATACAATATCATTGATTTTCAAATTCGGTTTCCATTTGGCTGCATCTAGGTCTTCGCTGCCCGGTTCACTGCCCTCTGGAGTCCACTCGAAACGGAAGTAACGGGCAGTGGTGGGCGGCAGGGCGTGGGTGGACTGGAAGTCTGTATTCTGCCATCCCTGACGGGCGGGAACCAGTTGCTTCACGGTGCGGAAATTGCGCCCGTCATCGCTGGCAAGCACCTTCAAGCGGTGTGCCTGATAGTTGTTGCCACCCAAGATGATTTCTACATTGCTGCACGTCACAGGGGCAGTATATTCATACTGAATCCAGCAGGGATAGGAAGAACGGAACACTCCTTTTTCGTCACGGCTGATCGCTTTCGCTTCGTCTTCTATGACGGCTGATTTCAGATTTCCAAAAGTTACTTTCGGCTTTAATCCGGTATCTTCGGGTTGACGTTCCAAGGGGATGGCATAGGTGGCAATGTCCTCGTAATAACCTTGGAATGCTTCGGGCATGGGCAAGGTGAGGTTACGGATATTCCCTCCGTTCACGATGGTGTCGCTCCATACTACTTTCTGCATGGATTCCCGGGGGGTGATCCACGGGCCGCCCGCCAAGGCGAAACCGTCACAGATGTGCATGCCCAGTTGCATTCCCAATCGGTCGGCTTCTTTCAGGCTGTGGTGCACCATGCGCCACCATTCGGGGGAAAGTTGTTGGGCTGTTCCTTCATATTGGGGTGCTTGTTCCACTCCTTTGATGGGCATCAGGTAAGCACCTCCCAAGCCCACGCGGTGCATGGCTTCCAAATCGGCTGTAATGCCTTCGGGACTTACGGCGCCAAACATCCAGTACCAGAATGTCCAAGGACGGGCTTCCTGCGGAGGAGTTATAAACTGTTGCTGCAAGGCGGGGTGTGCTGTGGCAGAATGTAATCCGGCTGCAAGCAAGACAGAGAAAAACAGTTTTTTTATCTTCATAAGCTAAATCTTTCTTTGTAAAACAAAAGACGAACCCAAGTGTGATTTGTACTCGGAGGTGTAAAGATAACTATTATTCGCAAAATGATTGGATGGTAGACGAGGATTTAATAATAATGTAAGTTTAATTATAGTCGAAAGTAACTTCATCCCCTCTTGAGCTACTCTTTCTACATATCTCCGTTAACATTTTCAGTAATGCTTTCATCCACCGTAGGGGCAGATTGAATCTGCCCGAAAACGATTTACTTTATGCATTCGGGCGGATTCAATCCGCCCCTACGGTGGATGTTAACGAGATGCGTAGAAAGAGTAGCTCAAGAGGGGATGAAGTTACTTTCGACTATGACTTTTTTATATAGAGCTTATGCTAAACACAAATATGACACCGAGAAAAACTTTTTTCGCGGTGTCATATCGTTTTTTCGCGGTGTCATATTAGTGATTAGATACCGCAAAAATCAATTATCATTCAAAGCGCAGAACGATGCTTCCCCCGTATTCCCCATCTGCCCAGAAAGGCTGTGAGGACGGGCCGATCAGGTCGGTAGTATTCACCTTGTTCCGAACCGGAGGGATTACTTTCATCAGACTGATTCCCGTAGCAGGGAAGGTATAAAGCAATCCGTCCCGACCATCGCGGGGCTGATATACACCGACATAATTCTGAGGAGTGCGGTTACAAATGCTGATCGTTCCTTCCTGAGTGCGCAAACTCATCCACTGCACATTGGCAAAATACCCCTTGAACTCCGGATAAGTGAAACTTTCGGCAGGAATAGGGTCATTGTAGTCATTTTCCCAAACACCCAGTTGCGGGCCATGCAGACGATTCTGCCACACACGGTAAGGCCCATCTCCTACCCAACGCTTGCTCAGTACTTTATCCTCGGGATAATCGAACATCACTCCCATCAAGTCTACCACACCGCTAAAGTTGTATGCAAAGTCGATAGCAGCCGTTCCATCGGAAGCGATAGTCCAGACTGCCCGATCCAAAGAACCTAATTTGTAGTTGGCAGTAACCACCACCTTATTGTCTTCTTCGCGAACAGAGAAGCCGGTAAAGCGACCTGCATCGTCGAAGGTGGTATATTGAGTTTTCTTCTTTTCGGCCTCCTTGTCGTCGTGATTATAGAATTGATCCATGGAACGGTCGGCACGCTTGGCAGCGATGAAACGCGGGCCGTTGCTCAGGCTGATGGTGCGGTTGCCCAGGCGCACGCCTTTCAGTTGACCGTCTTTGGGGGAGAAGGTAAAGGTACGTCCTCCGGCTTCTACGGTCAAGGCTTCGGCAATTTCCCGATAGGAAGGTTTTGTGCCGGTGCTTGCCTGTTGAATGGGGGCTACCGTTTCCAGTTTATAGCTCCAGGTAAAGAGTTCGTTGCCATACAGATCCGTGGCGGTCAGCATCAGGGCGTTGGCACCTTTTACTGCGGCGGGGATGGTTAGCGTACCTGCGCCATGAGGCGGAATATCGGGAGCGGTCACTTCGCCCTGCTTCATTACCTTCATGCTGCCTTTATCGGTGGCAGAAGGCAGTTGCACGTATTTATATGTAAAGCGGCAAGTGTTCAGAGGGAGGAAATCGTAACGGTTCTCCAATGGTAAAACACCATTGAAAGATGCGTCAAGGCTATCCAGCATGATTTGCACGGGACACCACACTTGCTTGATGGTATAATAACTGCCTTCTTTCTCGTGGTGAGGGCCTACGATGCCATCTGCTCCATAGTTGCCGCAATTATCTATAAAGCCGTTCATATCCACACGCTTTACTCCTTCATCTGCCAGCACCCAGAGAAAACCGCCGGCGCAACGGGGATGCTTGCGCATCATTTCCCAATAGTCATGCAGTCCGGCTCCGTGGCCGCCGTCATATAGTCCGTGCAGGAACTCGGTGGGCATAAAGATTTCGGGCAGGCGCATATAGTTCTGGCTCTCGCCATAGGAACGGTAGTGCATGGTTTCATAACCGCTAAAGTTGCCCTGCGGATGGAGCACGGGGCGCTTTTGCGGGTCGTATTTGTGAAACTCGCCGTCCAGTTCGGTGTTCCAACCCTTTTCGTTGCCGTTGCTCCACCAGATGATGCAGGGATGGTTCACATCGCGGGTAATCATTTCTTTCACCAGCTTCTGCCCTACGATGGTTTCGTGATGGCCATGCCATCCGCTCAGTTCATCCATCACGTAAAGTCCCAGTGAATCGCACGCTTCAAAGAATTCGGGATCGGCCGGATAATGGCTCAGGCGAACGGCGTTCATATTCATGCTCTTGATGAGCAATACATCTTCTATGTTCTTCGCCTTGCTCAGTGTACGGCCGCTTTCGGGGCGGAAACTGTGGCGGTTCACTCCTTTTATCATTACTCGCTGCCCGTTGATATAGAGTCCGTCGCTCTCGCGCGTTTCGATGGTGCGGAAGCCGAATTTCTGATGTTCTTCGTGGAGGGTCTTTCCTGTGTTGTCCAGCAGGGAGAAGGTTGCGGTGTACATATGGGGAGTCTCGGCAGTCCACAGGTTGGGTGATTTCACTGCTATGTTCACTGCCGCACGGTCGCTTCCGGTGCGTACATCGGAAGTGGTTTCGGCTACTTTCTTTCCCTTGTCGTCGGTGATGACGGTACGCACTTTTGCACCTTCCATTGCCATATTCAGGAAGCAATCGGCGTAGAAGTTTCCATCTGCTTTGGCATCAATAGCTAGACGGTCGATGTTTTGTGCAGGTTTTGCCACGATGAATACGGGGCGGAAGATTCCTCCGAAATTCCAGTAGTCGGCACGGCGTTCTGCCAGGTTTACTCCGGCGTTTTCGCTCTCTTTGCTCACGGTTACTTCCAGCAGGTTCTTCTTTTGAGGGCCGAAGAATACACGGTCGCTCACGTTGTAGATGAAGCGATAGAAGGCGCCTTGGTGCATGGAACCGGCTTTGCGGCCGTTGATTTTTACTTGCGTATCGGTCATGGAGGCTTCAAAGATGAGTTCTATTTGCTTGCCGTTCCATTCGGCGGGCAGTTCGAATTCATATTTGTACATGCCTTTTTCATCGGCAACACCTTCGGGGAAGGCTTTGCCATAGAATTTCATGCCATACTGATAGGTGCCGAAGCCTTGCAGTTCCCAGCAGGAAGGTACTCCTATCTTTGTCCATTTGCCAGAGTTGTTGCCACCGGTGCACATAAAGTCCCATTGTACCATGTCGTCACAGCCATGACCTGAGAGGTATTGGCGCTCGGTCTTTATGGAAGATTGCGCCCACAGGCCTGCCGACAGGGCAAGGAGGGAGAAGAGGGTTGTTGTTCTTTTCATCATAATAGATATATTTTAGTTATTTATTTCGCTATTCTTTCGCTGTAGGGGCGGGGTTTGCCCGCCCGGTGATAATTTACTTTATGCATACGGGCAGGCAAACCCTGCCCCTACGAGGTGGCAACTTACGTTTCGGCAGATTTGTAATCCGCATGGTTCCGTTCACTGTAGGGGCGGATTGAATCCGCCCGAACCAACGGTCACGACCTTGGGAGTAATGCATACACAAATACACCTTTTGGATGTTATCGGGCAGATTCAATCTGCCCCTACGGTTGGATGGGTACAGCTTTATCATTGGGAATATGCTATATTCTTATTTAATACGGCTAAACCGTATGCGCAAAGTATGTTCTTTGTTTTTATCAATAGCATACTTCTTCAATACTCCCGGCCCGCAACTGCTGTTTCCTAATCCCAATACGGCTGTATCAATGCTCAGAATTACTTCCTTGCGTGGTTTCAAATCACAATCGTGAGTCGTTGTATAAAGATCATTCACTGTGTAATGCAAAGCCGAGAACGAGAATGGTTTATCCAGTGCCGTTACACGGATGCCTTTACCTTTCTTATCGGTCAGCGTCACTTCCGTCACGTCCTCATGGTTCCCACTATCCTGAGGACGCGGATAATGAGTATATTGATCACTGACATTACTATTCCATCTGCCTATCAGGCACGAAGTCTTACGGTCGGGATAGTTCTCCCACGGTCCACGTCCGTACCAGGAAAGATATTCATATTCTTCACTCAGTACAAAGGCACTTCCAAGGCGTGGCAATTCGGGCAGTTCGCCTTGTGGCAGGTAAGTCTGTTCCAAGTCCACCGTTCCGTCAGAGTAAATTTTATAATAAGAGGAAACACGAATGCTTCCATTGGCATAGCGATATTCTGTCACAGATTGCTTTATGAGGATTCCATCCGCTTCCGTACGTTCTGTTTCGGGAGAGAGTACGACTACCTCCGGCGCATCCAATTTCTGATTTTTCCAATCCTTGGCAAGCCAGTTGCCAAAGCTCTTGTCATTATCCGTAGGGGCACGAAAAGCTTGGAAGTAAGTGTCTTTCCATAAATGAATACTACTATCCGATCGCTTACCTGTAGGGGCAGGATCTACCTGCCCGGAAGTATCAAGCGAACTGTTATCGGGCGGGCAAACCCCGCCCCTACGGTGGACGTTCTTCACTACCGCCATCAAATTATCATTTAATGCAAATTGTTCCCAAGCCACCTCATGCCCGGCTTTTGCCCAAAGAGCATCTTCTTTCAATACCATACTGATATTCAATCGTACATCAGCCTGTTTGTTTATATTCAGTTTCGGCAGCATAATCGTTCCCGTCTCCCCCGGTGCAACTTGGGGAAGTATCCATTCACCTTTCTTCACTGCCTTCCCATTTTCCAATAAAGTCCACAGACAACGATACTCCTCCAAACCAATATGATGATTACGATTCGTTACGATTATCTCCTTTCCTAAATCATCCATTTCCAACTTCACAGGCGCATACACCTTCTTCACTTCCCAGTACTTCGGAGTCGTTTCACGACCACTCATCACCACTCCATTAAAGCAGAAAGCCTTCAAATTAGGCTGATCCCCAAAGTCTCCCCCGTAAGCCACCATCCGGCGCCCATCCGGCAAAGTCTTGTAGATGCCCTGATCCACCCAATCCCAAATAAAGCCTCCCAACATACGGGGATTGCTATAAATCTCATCCCAATATTCCTTGAAATTACCCAATGCATTACCCATACAATGCGCATATTCACTAGTCATTACCGGACGATTGTCATTGGTGCGCTCCGCTATTTCCAACAAGCGTTCCCAGCGTGCATTTTCGGCACGTTCCTTGTCCTCCCCTTCGGGAATACCGGGATTCAGATACTCCTGTTTCACACGGGTGTAGAAACGGCTGATCACATCTACCGTCTTCGGATCGGGTTCACCATTTACCCCCTGTGCCCCTTCGTAATGCACGGGACGGGTAGGATCAAAATCATGCAACCATGCCGATACGGCTGCAAAGTTAGGTCCGTAGCCACTCTCATTTCCCATGCTCCACATCACTACGCAAGGATGGTTTTTATCGCGTTCCGCCATACGCACCGCACGGTCCAGGAAAGCCGCATGCCAATCGGGAGTGCTTGCCAATGTGCCACGTAATCCGTGTTCTTCTATATCCGCTTCATCCATCACATAGAGTCCCAAACTATCGCAAAGCTCATACCAACGGCTCACATTGGGATAGTGGCTGGTGCGCACTGCATTTACATTTGCCTGCTTCATCAACAATACATCTTGCAACATTCGTTCCTCACTCATTACGCGTGCTGTCTGCGGATCGTGTTCATGGCGGTTCACTCCACGAAAGCGAATGGGTTTGCCGTTGACTAACATCTGTCCGTCCTTTATCCGGATGCTGCGGAAACCTACCGGCTGCTCCACTTGCTCTATGGTCTTACCATCGGCATTTTGCAATCTCAGTTCCAGTTTATATAGGTAAGGAGTTTCGGCCGTCCATCGTTTCGGAGATTGTACCACTGCGGACATACGCCCCATTTTGCGAGATCCCCGTTGCGGATACCACTCGTTCATACGGGCTGCCTTATGCTCCAGATCTAGTATTTCTTCTACATTCCCTTTCAGGATCAGTATTTCTGTTCCTTCTGCATCCTTCAGAGTGGCTTGCAAGGTACACTCTTTTCCCGTCATCCCCTCATACACACTGAATTGAGGATCTATCTGCAATAAGAAATCGTTATCGTTTCCCAAGGTTGCGGGAAGTGTGCGCACTGCATAATCACGAATGCGGATATTCGGGGTATGCACCAGGTGAATGCTGCGGTGGATACCTCCGAAACGCCAAAAGTCCTGATCCTCCAGATAAGAACCGTCACTATAGCGATATACTTCTAAAGCTATTTTATTTTTACCCGGCTTCAGCCAATGGGTTATATTAAATTCACTGGGTTCCATGCTGCCCTGGCTATACCCCACCCGTTCACCGTTCACCCAAACGTAGAAAGCGCTCATCACTCCTTCAAAGCGGAGGAAAGTCTGTCCGTTTGCTTCCCATCCGGCGGGCAAGGTAAAGTCACGGCGGTATTGCCCCACCGGGTTACGCTCTTTGTAGGTGGTATATGAAGCCTTGGGTTCTCCCATTACACGCGGAGGATCTATCTTGAACGGATAGCCTGCCGATACATAGATAGGTGTGCCATATCCGTTTATTTCCCAATTGGCAGGAACCGGAAAATCCATCCAGTCCTTATCATTAAAATCAGTGTGATAGAAATCAAGAATACGCTGGGAAGGCACAGCAGTCCAACGGAATTTCCATATCCCGTCCAAGCTCATGGAGCAATCTCCTTTTTGCAAAGCAAAAGGTATAAATGCCGCCCTTGCCGGTTCGCGGTTTATCTGAAGTACATGATGATTCTCCCAGTCGTTTATCTGTTGGGCCTGCAATGATCCGGCTATCAGGCTGCACAGTAACAATCCATATATTTTCATATTTTTATTCTTTCCGTTTCAAGTGAGGACGGATAATGGAGTGTTCTGTACTGTAAGAATCAGAAAAAAAGAAGAGGATGTGTCAAAACAAAAATTGGCTATCATTTTACCGTAGGGGCAGATTGAATCTGCCCGATAATAATTTGCTTTGTATATTACTCCCAAGGTCGTGACCATTGGTTCGGGCGGATTCAATCCGCCCCTACGGTGAACAATTTGATAATTACTTTAGAGTTTTGACACCCCCCGCTTCCTTATTTATCCTATATCAATAAACCGCCGAAGCAATCACCTGTATAAACAGAATCAAGAATACCATTGCAATAGGATAAACCGTAGCATACGCTACACTTGGGATATTACTGTCTACCATCGAATCGGCAGCAGCAAGACCGGGTGTACTGGTCATACCACCCGTAATGGTTCCCAAAAGATCCAACAGGCTGATCTTAAATGCCAAGCGCCCCACCAGCGTTGCCACCAGCATAGGAACCAACGTAATGGCCGCCCCTACTCCGAACATCAGCAAACCGCTTTCCTGGAAAGTTGCCACTAGGTTCTTACCTGCCGAAGTTCCCACTTCCGCCAGGAACAACAACAATCCCAACTGGCGCAATAACTGATTGGCAGGACCGGACATAGACCAAATAATAGGTCCCGTCTTACCCACTGCACTCAGCAGCAAAGCCACCATCAGCACCCCGCCGGTCAATCCCGGAGAGAAAGACATGGTATCTGAGAAAGAGATATTGATCTTGCCGAACAAAACACCCAACACGATACCCATTGCAATCGGGAAGAAATCAGTATCCGATAATTGTTTGGCATTATTTCCTAACAGGCGGGCTACTCCCCTGATACCTTCGCGCTCACCTACCACCATCAACTTATCACCAAATTTCAAAGCCAGATCCGGAGACGGGGACAGGTCGATACCGCTTCGTCTTACACGGGTAACCGTACAGCCAAAGTTGCGTTGCAGGTTTAAATCCCCCAACTGTTTATTAATCATATCCTTCTTAGTCAGCAACAGTGACTCTATTTCCTGTGTCTGGTCCAGAGGCAGTTCACCTTCTTCGCGTTCACCCACCAGCACAGCAAACTGGTTCAATGAATCCTCACTACCCACTGCCTGCACATAGTCACCCTCTTGCAACAGAGTGCTTGCTTTCGGCATCAATATGGTATCTTCATGCTTCACTCTCGAAACCACGGCTCCCGTCATGGCACGTGCATTGATCTGTGCCAAGGTGCGTCCGAAAACTGCCTGATTAGAGACTTTAAAGATACAAGTTGTCAATTCGGGGAAACTGCTGCGTCGTTCCAGTTCCAGTCTGCGGGCTTCTTTATCCAAATCCACGCGCATAATCTTAGGCAACAGCTTCACAAACAGGATAACGCCGATTACACCAAACGGATAAGCGATACCGTAGGCGATAGATGCCAATGGGGAGTTTGTACTGTCAATAGCCACAGCAAGACCGGGCGTACTGGTCAGCGCTCCCGCTATCAGTCCCACCACGCTGGGCGTATCAATATCGAAAGCATACTTCAAGCCCACCGCCGTCAAACAAGCCGAAGAAATAATGAGCATGGTAATAAGAATCAAGGTCTTTCCTTTGCTCCGAAAGGAATCGAAGAAACCGGGACCTGCCTGAATACCGATGGTAAAGATAAACAGTACCAAACCGAAGTTTCCCAGTTCTTTAGGGATAATCACCCCGAAATGACCGAAGAGTAAGGCTATAAAGATAACGGCCGACACATCCAGTGACAAACCCTTTATCTTAATCCTTCCCAACATAAAGCCCAACGCTACAATGAGGAAGAGCGAAAAATAAGAAGAATGTAGTAAATCGATTAACATATTTTTAAGAGGTTAGTTTCGGAGTGCAAAGTTAGGTAAAAAAGTTAATCTCTGAAACTTTCTTCTTAATATTTGTAGAATTCATTTTACCATAAGAGGGCGAGTTAAAAGGAATTCTCGTTATCATTTACCGTAGGGGCGGGGTTTGCCCGCCCGAAAACAGTTTGCATTATGTATTCGGGCAGGCGAACCCTGCCCCTACGGTGAACAATAAGATAGTTACATTGTTTACTGCACATCCAGCGCATCCAGCGCCAGCCCCTCCATATCCGGTGCAGAAAGCGCCACTTTGTAATATCCGGCATTGATATAAGTCCCCGTGGTAGTACTCAGCATACGCCACTTTCCGGGAGTTTCGGCAAAGGTCAGATCATCTTCTTTCAGCACTACCCCCTTGGAATCAATAAACTGCATGCGTACTTTCATCGGTTTACCAGTAGAATTCATATATTTAAAACGAAGTGCATACACCTGTGCCAAGCCCGTAGAGACATTCCAGGTAATACTGTTCTTAGCTCCTTTTCCAAAGAATACACCTGTCTGTTTCTTATATTCTTTCCGAATGTATTTACCTTTTAATATAGCATCCTCCGCCTCATAAGTCACGTTGGCACGGGCATTCTTATCTTCCGGCAATAATTCTTTGGGAGTCTTTTCCATCACTTCCTTTTCTTGCGCTGCCCAACTGAAGGTATCGGTGGATGGATTCAGATTCTTCACTTTGTTCAGAATGACAGAAGAAGAAGTATTGACAGAGGAAGAAGACGCTATCGCGATCCCACAAATCAAAGCCTGTCCCGCTTTCACCTCCGGAAAATCAATCTTCAAAACTCCACCCGTCACAGTAGCATCTACTACTTTTTTGCAAGCTCCATCATGTCCAGCTTCCGCCCATACATCCACATCATCCAACACCACGCGGTCATTCACTGCCACATCAAAAATACGAAGGCCTTCACAATCAGTCTGAGCACTTCCCCCTGTACCATGCCAAGGTTCTGTGAAATAAAGCTCTACACGATACTCGCCATCGGGCACCGGGAACCGGAAATTCAACTTGTGGCGACCGAAACGGAAACTCTGGAAAAGCTTCCAATCCCGCGTTCCATGAATCGGATCAGGGGTAGTACGCTGGCTTGCCTGATACGGGCTGAGTAACTGCACGCTATCCGCGGACTGTATAAAATCCTCCGCCCACGAATGAGAATAATTTGTGTTATCCTGTACCCACTGCTGACCATAAGTATCTGTATAATCATCACCTCCGCAATTCAGACGATAGAGATATGTATATCCCTCGGCACCTTTCAGCAATTCGGTTTTCCTGTCATACTGAGGCACAACCGCAGAAGCCTGATACAAAGCATCAAAATGAGGAGCTTTCTCCAAACCTTCCAGCACCAATATATCTTCCGCCACAGCCTGTCCTTTATAATAACCTACCGCGCGAAGCACATTGTAGCGAATATCCCGGTTCTCCCACATAAAATGAGTGCCCACACCCTGATTCACCTTTCGTCCCAGGAACTGTGCATTCACCGCATCATTATACAGCAACACACTATCACAATTACTATATGCCTCGATAGTGGCACGCCTGCGTCCCGTTGCAAAACGATCCGCCCATGTATGCCCTGCCAGGTACACCATCGGATCTTTCGCCGCCGGCACATAGTTGGCACGATACATATAATATACATCCAGCGGTTCTTCCCATGGAGTAACCAGTCCTTTATAATTAAACGGCCCCACCTTATCTATCTTGCGATAGGCTTCGTCCGGCTGACGACGTCCCGGGTTGTCATGACTGCTGAATATCCACTGGAATTGCCCGCACACACTATCCTTTGCCTGTTCGGCCAGCCGGATTTTGGTTTCCATCAACCGGCACATACGTTCTTCGCTCCATACGCCATTCGCATCAAAATCCGCCGGTTCCGTATGAAGCCCGATGCTGCGCCATGCGCCATATTCCCCATTCAACAGCTGATTCCCTTGTGACAATTCACGACCGTAATTATTCACATCGCCGCCATACGTGCCACTCCAGTTCTGAATCACATTCCAATCCGTACCCTCACCTCCGTTGCAAGTCGTAATGACGCGCATGGCGCGGGCAGTCGGGTCCATCTCACGGATTATTTCACTGCATTCTTCCGCAAACTCGCGAGGCAATGTACTCTCATTCTGCAATCCCCACATCACCACACTGGGCGAATTACGGCGCTCCTTAACCCATTGGCGCAGCAAATGCTTAAAGTTCTCGCGAAACTCCGGCGTATCATACCACACGTGTGCCGAGAATTGAGTCCACCACAACACACCTTCCTTATCCCAATACTTCTGATAATCCAAATGGTGAGGCTGATGTGCATCGCGGAAAGCATTGAAACCTGCCGCACGCATCTGCTTCACACGTGCCGCCACCTGTTCGGGACTGAAAGCATGGCTTTGCCCGAACTGATGTTCATATTCACATACGCCATTGATAAAGGTAGGCTGACCGTTCAAGTAGAAACGCCCGTCGCCATCCTGCCGCTTCACCGGCCAACTGATGGTGCGGATGCCGAATGAAGTGCTTATTTCGTCCGCCGTATTCTTTCCACGTTTTATCATGCTTGCCAGTTTGTACAGATAAGGATTCTCCGTGCTCCAAAGAATAGGATTCCGTACCGGAGACTGTTGTTTGATTACTTTTGTTTCTCCCGGTTGCAAAGTGACTTTTTCTGTCAAACGGAATATTTGCTTTCCATCGGCATTACTGAATTTGTTCACTACTTCTATTGTTTCAGTGGTCTTACCATAATTCTTTACTTCGGTTTCCACATACACATTTTCTGCCTTGTCATCGTTCCAAATGTGCACACCGAAAGGTTCTATGCGGATTTCATCCGTGGCTTCCAATACCACGGGGCGGAATATTCCCAAAGGTTGGGAACCTTCACTGAATCCCCATTCCGATGAACAGCCGCCGCACACCCAAGGCATATCGGCTATCATTTCGGGATGCTCTGCTTTTACGGTCAGATTATTCGTTCCTTGTTTCAAGGCATCGGTTACGTCCAGGGTCAAGGTGGTGCGACCTACCGGATGGCGGCCATAATCCTTGCCATTCAGGGTGATGGTGGCATAGGTGCCTACTCCTTCGAAACGGAGGAAATAACGCTTCTTAAATTGAGAATTGAGAATTAAAAATTGAGAATTATCCAGTGTAAAAGTCTTTTCATACATGGCTGTGCCATGCAGGTTTCCATGGGTTAGTTGGCGATAACCGTAATAATCATCCCAGTTGTGGGGAAGATTGACAACCGCCGCTGTAGGGGCAGGGTCTGCCTGCCCGTATACACCATTCGGACCATTATCGGGCGGGCAAACCCCGCCCCTACGAGTTAGCCATGTTTTCCATCCTTTACCCAGCTCCATCACCATGCGGCGATTCTTCACCTCCGGTTCCGGGAAACGCACCTGTGAACGTCCCATCGGTTTACTGGTAGCCACAGCTATCCCCCGCTGCTCGGCATTGTTCACTGCACAATAAAAATGATAAACCACTCCGTCATGCTTCACCACATAACTCTTATGGGCAAACAGTTCATCATAATTCTTGGAAGGAATGATCAAGTCCTCTCCTTTCCAGTCCGTCCAGTGCACCAAGTCATAGCTGGCGGCAAAGGTATTGAACGCCTTATATTTGCGGCTCGGTTCAAAAGCCGAGAAATAAAACATCACATACACATCCCCCATTTTCTGGATATGCGCATCACCCGTAATCGTCCCATCCGCTTCATGTGCAAAGACCGGATTTCCTGCGTAGCGTTTCCAGTGTTTCATGTCTTTAGAGAGAGCGATGCCTACGCGTTCCGCTTTCAAATCCGTTTCCGGATGGCGGCCTGCCGCATTATAGAACATCACGAAGGGAGCACCCAGAGTCTGGATTTTATCCCAATAAACCACACTCTTATATTGGGTCAGTTTCTCCCACCATTGCGCGTCTTTATCATGGATGCTCATCACAGGCCGGTCTTGTGCCTGCCATTCATGGGCAATGCCCAGTGGCAGGTCCGTCCATGCCAGACCGATATACAGTGGTTTGTTTACCGACTCATAGCCAGTTCCCTCGCCACCTATGTAGGTCATCCAGTGCTTTCCTTTATAGGTTTGCAGGGCATAACTCCCTCCCCACTCCATATCCGGCAGTGAGGGGAAACCTCCGCGCTGGTTGCAGTCCCAGTAGCCGTCCCGGTAAGACAGCAGGCGTCCCAAGGTATTCCATTCCAGCAGGTTGTCGCTTTCTGCTATCCAGGTCTCATAACCGCGTCCGTCCAGTCCGCTTTTACCGTTGTATACCACATAAGTCATGTACCATTTATCGCCTTCACGAAACACAGTGGGGCAGTCTATCTTGTGGTAGTTATCCGCAGGGGCTACTGCCAGTCCGTATTTATAAGGAGTCTTTGCTTCCTCATAGATTTGTTCCATACGCGATTGCGGGACTTCACGCTGGGCATTTACGCCCAATGTGAAGAAGGAAAATGCCAGTATTAATATTTTCTTCATATCAATCAATAAAACATCCAATCCATCGTTTCCTCAGCCCCCGCCAGCCCTGCATTCCGCGGAGTGACCTGTGCATCCGTAAATCCCAGTACCATCGTATATCCTTTCGGCAGCAACAGCGTATGTTTCCCTGCCTCAAAATGATAAGCGTGCACATTTGCCAACGGCATTCCCGCAATGCGAACCGCATTCGTCAACTTCGGTTCAGCCTGACCGTAATCATTGGCCGATGCATCCGTTTCCAGCTTCGGAGCTTTTGCATACTTCTTTTGGTCATCGCGAAAATAACCCACTAGCAAATTCACCGGAGCCGCCGCTTCAAACTCAATCGTAGTACCCTCTTTGCGTTGCACATCCCCATTCATACGGTAAGCCGTCAATCCCGATAATTCGGGAGCCAATGCCTCTACCTTGCCGGGAACATTGGCGAACAGGCTGGCGCCTACCCCTAACTTCACCGGAGTCAAACCATTCAATATCTTTACATTGCCGGCCGATAGCGGTTTTACCTCAACCGTGTTTTCCGTTACCTTTCCGGCAGCCTTATCTTTCAGCAACTGCAAGTTTGCCTTGTAATTTGCCAACTCATTTTCATAATGCACCAGCAGCTCTTTCCAAGTCTTATTCTTGCCGCCATCACCACCGATGGGAATACGGCGTTGCGCCGTCTGCATGCTGTTGGCATAATAATAAGTACTGTCAGTCAGCGAAACCAGCTTTCTGTAATGCTCCAGGCTCTGTTCCATCAATGGAATAGCCGCATCCAATTCCGCCAAATCCTTTCCCCACTGATAATTCAGCACATGTTGCGCCGCCTTCACCTTCAGGTTAAAAGCATAAGCAAACTCGCGATAGCAATGCATATCATTCTGCAGGCGTCCGAATTCATCCTTATTACGGGTTACCGATGCAGCCGCTTTGTTGATAGCCGCCACCGCCTTGTCGCCATGTTCCGCCACCTGTGCCACAATGTCCAAAGGCAATTCGCCCACATGCGGCTGTTTCTTCCATTCCTTCTCCACGTATTCTATCAGCTTCTCCCCTTCCGGTCCGCAGCTTTCATAGAATCCCGGGTAAATGGTGTATTTATAAGGATTCACCAACTGGCTCATAAACATTCCCAGCAGCAACGTCTGCCTGTTGCCTTCCGTTATGCCGAAACGGCGAAGCAGCTTCGGCGCAATCTCGCCACTCTGCTCATAAGCCTCCAGAATATTCCCTGCCTCCGAAGGAGCTGTGCCATAGAAATCTCCCAACTGCTTGTCCCAATAACGCACCTCGGCATCACGGTCCCGGTGGCAATTCCATGCATAGCGTCCCCAGGTCTTGTACCATATCCAGTCGCGGTCCAACTGAAATTCACGTCCGCCGTCCGGCAGTCTGTCCGCCGTATAGGGCCAGTCCCAATACGAAGCCTGCGGATACAGATGCAACGCATTCGCCCCATGTACCTTGTGCATGGCAGTCACCGCCTTCTGCACAAAGTCCGGAGATCCCCAGCGCCACGGTTCCAAGTTGGCCAAGATGTGCACATTACTTATATGTATGCTTCCCAGTGCGCTCAAATCCTGGTGTATCTTGGACCACGGTCCGCGCGGTTCATAAGTAGTCAGTGACTCTCCGTTGTATTTATGCATGGTGTACAGATTCTTATACAGAGGCAAAGCCGCATCCATCACCATTTTGCAATCCGTATCATGCGCACGCAGCAGCAAGGGCGGTTCATCCGTGCGTCCCAATGCCTGCAATCCATCCTTCACACCGGGGATGATTGTCTTGGTAAACCATTCCACATCATCCTCATAGGTATCCATTGCTTCGCCCAGGCACACCAGCAGCCCCACATTGGGATACTTCTCTATAAATGCAGCCACCGATTTACGGGTATAGTCACTGATCAGCGGAGTGATAGGACGGTTTCTATCCTGTGTCTTCAGCCCGTAATGCTCTGCAAAGGGCTTGCTCAGGATAATATTATAAAACATCTGAATCACAAAGATACCACGTTTGTCCGCCTCGGTGGTAAGGAAGGAGAACATTTCCTCATTCTTCTTGAATGTTTCCTCGTCTACCTCCAGCGCAAACGGATAATCTTTCAGCTTCACCAGTGAGGCAAACGGATGCCCGTTCCATAAGTAAAGCGAGTTCATGCGGTTCTCTACCAGCATATCCAGATATTTTATCCATTGCTCTTTATCATAAAACCAAGGGAAACTTTCGGGAGTATAAGGATACTCATACACCCCGCGTCCCGGCAGATATTCCATTTTCTGAATACCCACGCAACTGCCGCGCAACACCATTTCGGGTGCATCCTTCAGTTCCGCCGGAAATTGCAGGTCATTGTATTCCTCCACATGGTCTATCAATTCACGGCAACCATAAATCACACCGGTGCCGTCATTACCGGTCACCGTGGTTACATTGCCATTTGTAGAGATGGAAAAACCTTCCTTTTTCAGTCCCGTGGTATCCGCCGCCTGCGTCAGCCGGATACAGACCGCATCGGGATCTATCCCCGCCGTGTCTGTCCGTACAACGGATGAATAACCTGCACCTTCCAATGCTTTCTTCAGGTGCTCGCCCGCAAACTGAACCCGGTTCGAAGCCTCCTGTGGCATCACAATATTTACACTGGGTTTTCCGCAACCCCACAACACGCACATACACGCAACAAGTGTTCCTAGCCTGATATTTTTCATTATTTTCATATAAATCATTTACGGTGAGACGAAGATAATGAAAAGGCGTACTCACAAGCCGGGAATAAATAGATAGAATAATATAATACAGAATTAGACAAATAACTTTTCTAAATTGAACTTTTACAGCTATATTCGATTTAAGTTAAGACTATGTATCATTAAAAAACCAAAGTTATGAGAAAGAAAAAAAAGTTCAATGAGTTTATGGATAACACTATTGAAGAACTGAAAGCAGAAGACCGTTACGGTACGGCACATATTTATCAAAGTACCTTAAATTCATTCAGTGAGTTTCTAAAAACAAAAACCATTTATTTTCACCAACTGAATAAGGTAATATTGAAACAATATGAAAACCACCTTCGCAACAAGCAGTTGAGCTGGTGCACCGTTTCCACCTATATGCGCATATTGCGAGGCGCCTACAACAAGGCGGTGGAGGCCAACCTTGTGCAGCATAATCCCTACTTGTTCAAACACGTGCGTACAGGAATCAAAAATGACACTAAGCGTGCGCTGGAAGCAGAGGATATGAATAAACTGCTGAACGTAGAACTCACCAAAGAACTACCTGCTGATTTGCAGGAATGCAGGGTATGGGCCAACCTGATGTTCCAACTACGCGGTATGCCTTTTGTAGATTTGGCTCATCTTCATAAAAGCGACTTGAATGGGAATATGATCTCCTACCTCAGACGCAAGACGGGTACTAGAATAGAAGTGGAAGTGCCACCTGCTGCCATGGAACTGATCCGTAAATATCAAACTACGGATGCTGACTCACCTTATCTCTTCCCTATTCTCAGCGGAAAAAAAGAGGGAGAGGATTTATATACGGAGTATCAACAGGCACTACGCACCTTGAATTATAATCTGAGGCGTCTGGCTGTGCGATGTGGCGTTGCTGCAAAAGTCAGTTCATACACCACCCGGCATACATGGGCTACTCTCGCCAAATATTGCAATTTTTCAGATCAATTAATCAGTGACGCTTTCGGGCATTCATCGGTAAAAGTTACAGAAGGATACATGAAAAGTTTCAAAAATGAAGAGCTAAAGAGAGCTAACAACGTAATAAATTCATACGTAAGAAATAGTGGGAAGAAGACCGCTTAATTGGATAATAAGCTAGGTATTAGGAATTTGAGCTTCCGTTAATTCATAATTAACGGGAATAATTTTCGGCTCAAAATTAGATATAAAACAGATATCAAACAAGTAAAACCGGTTTTTTTTCTTGATTTTAGTAAAAAGACTGTTTAAGATAGACAAAATCCTATAATAAAATGAACATTGTAAAAAGATATGGTAGCTTATAAAAAATAAAGACACACATCATATTTACATCCACAAATACAATGCAAGTTACTTCTAGAGATTTACATAATTATCCTATGTCTTGTTTATAGAATAATATTATACAAGTGATTATTTTCTATTTTTCCGTTAATTATGAATTAACGGAAAACTTATAGAATGAAATTAAGTAACATCTGTAAAACAGGGATTCTACGAGTATATTATTTGTTTGACATCTAAAAGAATAGACATATGATACAAATTCAAAGATTTAATAAAGTTCTAAAAGGAGCAGTTATATTAGGAGATATTATTATTCTAAATACACTATTCATCTCATTTTATTTAATATGGAAAGAGTTGTTTGGGGAAAGTTTCCTTGGTGGAACTTTACCCCAAATCTTGACTCTACTCAGTGTATGCTATTTTGCCTGCACCATTTCCGGTGGCGTCATATTGCATCGACGGGGAGTTCGTGCCGACCAAATCGTACTAAGGGTGCTCCGAAATATCTTTTATTTCTCATTATTATCCATTTGCATGATTGCATTATCCGAGTTTTATATACTCCCCAAACGATTCTTTATCTATTATCTCATTCTGCTCACCATCTGCCTCACTTTCTATCGGTTATTCTTTAGATTTTGCATACAGTTCTACAGATGTCGTGGAGGCAATTTCCGTACAGTCCTTTACCTGGGAAGTACTGAAAATATAGCAGCACTTTATCATGAAATGTCCTCGGATAAGACAAGTGGATATCGAGTCCTAGGATACTTTGACACAGCTCCAAATGCTAAATTCCCGGCAAGCTGTACCTATCTGGGAGAACTGAAAGATGTAATTGATTACCTATCACATCACACTGTTAATCAGCTTTATTGCTGTCTACCCTCCAGTATGAGTGAATGCATTGTACCCGTAATTAATCATTGTGAAAACCATCTGATACATTTCTATAGTGTTCCCAATGTACGAAACTACTTGCGCCACCGTATGCATTTTGAAATGATAGGCAGCGTCCCCATCCTCTGCATACGCAAGGAGCCGCTGGAAAAAATAGAAAACAGACTGGCAAAACGTACATTTGATGTGATATGTGCATTAATCTTCTTATGCACACTCTTCCCTATTATATTCATTATAGTAGGTATCGGCATCAAAATCACTTCTCCGGGACCTATTATCTTTAAGCAGAAACGTAACGGACTGAACAACAAAGAATTTTGGTGTTATAAATTTCGTTCCATGAAGGTAAACAAGGAATCGGATATCCTGCAAGCCACAGCCAATGATCCCAGAAAAACCAAATTTGGTGATTTCATACGCCGCACCAATATTGATGAACTCCCGCAGTTCATTAATGTGTTGCTGGGCGATATGTCTATTGTAGGGCCGCGCCCCCATATGCTGAAACACACCGAAGAATACTCCTGTATCATCAACAAATATATGGTGCGCCATTTCGTTAAGCCAGGCATCACGGGCTGGGCACAAGTCACCGGATTCCGTGGAGAAACCCGCGAAGTGGAAGATATGGAGGGACGCGTCAAAGCGGACATTTGGTATATAGAGCATTGGTCATTCCTGCTCGATTTATACATTATATACCGAACGATAGCAAACACCATCCGCAAGGATAAAAAGGCTTATTAAGACTGACATTTTCTACGAGAATAAATTTAATAAATAGAGAATCTGAAAAAAGATGAAACGACTGAACTTTTCACTATTTGTACTTGCATTACTGATGTTGACCAGTTGCACTGCCTACAAAAAGGTTCCTTACCTGCAAG
The DNA here is from genome assembly GCA_902388365.1 of uncultured Bacteroides sp. GTDB lineage: Bacteria > Bacteroidota > Bacteroidia > Bacteroidales > Bacteroidaceae > Phocaeicola. The sequence continues at coordinate 51,510 of CABMPB010000021.1, forward strand.
GTTCCGAGTATATAAACACGGCAAAAATAGAGACACCTCTATATGACGCCCGCATTATGCCCAAAGACCTGTTGACCATCACAATCAACACCACCGACCCCGAGGCAGCCATTCCGTTCAACCTGACTGTGGCTACCCCCATAACAGTAAACAACAAAAACCTCACTAGTCAACCGACATTGCAACAATATCTGGTAGACAATAACGGGAACGTTGATTTCCCCGTATTGGGAACACTCCACATCGGAGGATTGACCAAAGGACAGGCAGAAAACCTGATCAAAGAGAAACTAAAAACCTACCTCAAAGAAGACCCGATTGTAAATGTGCGCATGACCAATTACAAGATTTCAGTCATAGGAGAAGTGGCATCTCCGGGAACCTTCACCATCACCAACGAAAAGGTAAACATAATGGAAGCGCTGGCCATGGCAGGAGACATGACCGTATATGGACAGCGTGACAATGTGAAACTGATCCGCGAAAACGCACAGGGACGCCGTGAAATTATTCCGTTGGATATGAATGATGCCGGAATCGTAGTATCGCCTTACTATTATTTACAGCAGAATGACGTGATATACGTCACTCCCAATAAAACAAAAGCCAAGAATGCAGGAATCAGCAACAGCACCACCATCTGGTTCTCCGTAGTAGGAACGCTTGTTTCACTGGTAAGCCTGATAGTAACCATAGCCAAATAAACCCACATTATGAAAGAAGATTTATACGACGATTTATACCTGGAAGAAAAAGAAGAAAAAACAGATTTCAAAGCAGTCCTGTTCAGATACATCATTCACTGGCCATGGTTTGTGGCATGTATCCTGCTATGTCTGACGGGCGGATGGCTATACCTGCGCTATACGGCTCCGGTGTACAACATATCCTCCTCTGTCATCATCAAAGACAATGACAAAAACAGCAAGTCCGGAACAGGAGTGGCAGATTTGGAAGACCTGGGCTTCTATTCCTCTATCAGCAATTTCGACAATGAAGTGGAAATTCTGCATTCGCGTACATTGATAAAAAAGGTAGTGGAAGAGCTGGACCTATATATCAACTATACTGCCAAAGGCAGTTTCCATAAAATAGAGCTTTACAAAACCTCTCCTGTTAAAGTGTGGATTACCCCCGAAGAAGCTGAAAAGCTGCCCGGTGCGGCAAAACTGGAACTAACCCTGCTGACAGGAAACAAACTGAATGTAAAAATATGGATAGGAGAACAAGAATACACGAAGCAGTTTGACAAACTGCCTGCCTTGCTCACAACCCCGTCGGGCACATTCAGCTTCACCCGTACAGACTCCACGGATATAAAAGGGCAACAGACAATTATGGCAACGGTATCCTCACCACGTGGAGTGGCGAGTAACTATAGTGGAGCTTTGAGCATTGAACCCACCTCAAAGACTACCACCATTGCCCAGATTTCATTAAAAGACACCAACAAACAACGCGGAGCCGACTTTGTGAACAAACTGGTAGAAATATACAACCGTGATGCCAACGACGATAAAAACGAAGTTGCCACCAAAACAGCCCAATTCATTAATGCCCGCATCGAGATTATTAACGGAGAACTGGGAACTACCGAACAAGCACTGGAGAGCTTTAAACGGGACGCCGGACTGACCGACCTGAAAAGTGATGCCCAACTCGCCCTAAGCGAAAACTCCGAATACGAGAAGAAACGGGCGGAAAACAGCACCCAGCTCCGCTTGGTACAATTCCTTGCCGGCTATGCCAACAATCCGGATCATGCCTACGAAGTACTCCCCGTCAACGTGGGACTGACCGACACCGGACTGACCGAATTGATAAACCGCTACAACGAAATGTTGTTGGAACGCAAACGCTTGCTCCGCACCTCTTCCGAGAACAATCCGGTAGTGGTAAACCTGGATGCCAGCATCCGCGCCATGCGCAGCAATGTATTGACAACCATAAACAGCGTACAAAGAGGATTGGCAATTACCCAAGCAGACCTGGAACGCCAGGCAGGAAAATATGCAGGCCGCATAGTCAATGCCCCCGGACAGGAACGTCAACTGGTAAGCATCTCCCGCCAGCAAGAGATAAAAGCAGGATTGTACCTGATGCTTCTCCAAAAACGTGAAGAGAATGCCATCACTCTGGCATCTACTGCCAATAATGCCCGGATTGTAGATGAAGCCATTGCAGATGCCATTCCCGTATCCCCCAAAGGGAAAATGATTTACTTAGTGTCACTCATACTGGGTATTGCTATTCCGGTACTCGTCATCTATGTTACCGAACTCTTCAAATACAAAATAGAGAGTAGGAATGACGTTGAGAAAATTACCTCTTTACCCATTATCGGTGATGTTCCTATTGCAGAAAAACAACCTGTAGCGGGAGCAGTGGTGGTGCGCGAGAATCAGAATGACCTGATGGCAGAAACATTCCGCAACGTGCGCACCAATGTTCTCTATATGATGAAAAGCAGCGACAAAGTAATCTTGGTCACCTCTACCACCACGGGCGAAGGAAAAACATTCATAGCCTCCAATCTTGCCGTCAGCCTTTCCTTGCTAGGCAAACGGGTGCTCATTATGGGACTGGATATCCGCAAGCCGGGACTGAACAAAGCCTTCAAGATGTCACACAAAGAAGGCGGCATCACCCAGTTTCTTGCCGACCCGGAGCACACCAACCTGATATCATTGGTACAGGCATCAGCCATCAATTCCCATTTATATATTTTGCCCGGAGGTCCTATTCCTCCCAACCCCACGGAGTTGTTAGCCCGCGAATCTTTGCCGAAAGCTATTAAGCTACTGAAAGAACACTTTGACTATATCATAATGGACACGGCTCCCATCGGCATGGTGACCGATACCCAACTGATAGCCCGTGTGGCAGATGCCAGTATCTACGTGTGTCGGGCAGACTATACCCACAAGGCTGACTATACGCTGATCAATGAATTGAACGAACAGAAAAAACTACCCAATCTTTGTACCGTTATCAATGGGCTGGATATGAAGAAAAAGAAGAACAGTTATTATTATGGATATGGCAAATATGGAAAGTATTATGGCTATGGAAAGAAATATGGTTACGGCTATGGATATGGCGACAGTAATGTAAAGAAATAGCGATTATATAAATTATTACATATAAAACAAAAGACTAATCCCTTTCCCGAATGTTAATATTTTAACTTTCAAAGAAAGGAATTAGTCTTATTACGCTATATAATATAAATATTATTTATCATACATTTCTTTTGATACATCAAAACAGGGGCATTGCTTAATCCATTCCTCCGGCTCTATCTCTCCATTTCCATTCAGATCCGGGCTCAAATCCCGATGCCCGCACACCCGGCAATCAGGATAATCCACCAGCAAAGTCCTGATGAGCACACGCAGCGAATGCTTCTGCCACACTGTGCGGGTATCCGCAGGCCGGCCCCGTTCACTCACTCCCCCTTCATAGCAAATGCCTATGCTCCCCTTGTTGTACCCACGGGCATGGGCACCTATTTTCTCCAGCGGACGGGTAGTCTTTATATCACCATTCTTGCGGATATAGAAATGATACCCCGGTCCGTTCATCATGCGGCGGCGATGGCACACATCCAAGTCGTGCTCGGTAAAATCCCTGTCCGCCCTTGTGGCGGAACAGTGGACTACAATCAAATGAATCGCTCTCATCAGCCTACGCATGAACTGATTCCTACCACACCCGCGATAGACGTTGCTATCGCAATAATCACTTTCAGGATCATTCCCCAAGTACCTTTACTTTTCATTCCAGACATCATTTTTTAATTTTAAAGTTCAACATTATCTTTCTTCACCGGCAACTTATCCACCTTGGTATATTTCAATCCCAGCAGCATACCACTTAAAGCAACACCCGGACGGAAATTGATCTTTGCTTTTCTAATCAGGGAAGCATCATACTGATCCTCCGCATTAGCTCCTTCACCACTCAATCCTATCTGGAAAGTACCCAGATCGGCAAGCCTCACAATCTCACCGCCTTCCAATGCATCCACTATCACATCCTCCAACGCTGTGAGCACTGCCGCCACATCCGCACGCGTCACCGTGCAGGTCTTCTGAATACGATCAGACATTTCACGAATCGTTACATCACCACTGGCCTGCGCCTGAGCATAAAACTTAGATATGGCATCTTTGTCAGACGGGTTTCTACGCTCTACAACCGAATAAGAAACTGATTTACCCATAATTCTTTTTTTGTTTTTAAACCGTTAATATTCAACTACTTTGTGATCACATTGCAAAGATACAATGAGCGATTACCCCCAATGTAGAGAGATGACGGGAGCAGTAGAATATTGTAGAAAAATGTCGAGAATTAGTTACTTTATAGTTAGGATAACAGGTGCTTTTTTCGTATCTTTACACTTGTAATCAAATAAATAAAGAACATGAGCAAAGAAGAAAAAGTATTCATAATCCGGGCATATGACAAAGCGGAACTGGCAGAACTATACAGCCCCAAACGAAACACCGCAGCCGCCCTGCAAACCTTGTATCGCTGGATACAAAAGAACATAACACTGAAAGAAGAACTGAATAAAATAGGCTACAACAAATATCGCCACAGCTTTCTGAAGCAAGAAGTAGCCGTCATCATAAGACATCTGGGAGAGCCATAATCCCCACCCCTACGGTGGATGGATAAAAAACACCTGGTTATTCCTACAAAAGACTTCCTTCTTTTAAAAAAAGACCTAATTGTTTTTAGAAAACAATTAGGTCTTTCCCCATCCCCCTAAGGCCCACAAGGACCAAGGACCACCTTTACGGTTTTCCAGGCCATTCCAACCCTGTCTTTTTATACTTATCCTCCTCTTTTACAAGAATTTGGTATTCCTGCAAACGCAGCAAATAGCGTTTTGCCGACGTAGAGGGTATCCCCGCCTCCCGGGCAGCATTCAGAAACTCCGAATAAGAAAACACTTCCGGCATTTTGCCCAACACCGGACGAATGCGGAAGAAAGGCTTGATAAATCTTGCCTCCTTCGGACTCTCTCCCATAGAAGTAGATAGCAACAGACTGTGTTCCAGTAATATATCCACTATCTGCATAGCCGTATGGAAATCCTCGTCCGTACAAATCCATTCCTTTATATTCCACTCCGGCTCACACTTGCGCAGCGTAGTGAGCACCATGGCAATGCGTGCCGCAATCAGCCCGTGGCGCAACACTATGGCACCCGGAGAATCATCATCTTCCGAAATCACTTCCCGAAGGTAAGTCCGAAAACGCTCCGTATGTTCCCGCCATTGCTTTTCGGTGAAACATACCTCGGTGGGAGAATGCGACAGGAAAATAAACTTGCGAAGCAATTCTTCTCCCAACTCTCCAAACAAGACACGGGAATCCACCCTGTCCTTGCCGGGAGCCGCCGATTTATAGACCCAAGGCGCCTGTCCTATATAGAACCCGATACGGGTATACATACCATCTTCCAGCGAAGACACAAACTTGCGGAGCTGACCCGGAGTACCCGATGCACACAGGGCCATGTGGGGTTCGGTGGCTACAATAAGACGCTTGTCAGTCTTGAAGTAAGAAGACACTTCCTCGTGATGAAACACGGCACGCAACACATCATCGTGCTTGCCATAATCCCGGCTCATGGCAGAACTGACCGCATCCAGCTCGGAAGCATTCATCACTACGCCGATAGGGCCGCTCTCCTCCAAGGCTATAATCAACTGGCTCTTGGATATATTGGGAGATACCTTCAGAATATGCTTTACCAAGGGTTCGGGACGCTTGTTCAGGTCGGGCACCCGTTTTCCCTGTGCGGCAAGACGTTCCTCCAAGTCCCATTCCAACTTCTTTTTCTCATACTCGCGTTCCTCCTTTTTATTCAGCTCATTATAATAATTCTGTATGGCATTGGGCAGAATGGCCGCCAGCTGCATCACTCCTTTTCCCCTGCCCGCCCCGGCAAGCGCCACAAAGTAAAGATCGGCGGAATAATGAATCTGGCCGTAAAGCATCCTCACCCCCGGCAGGCAACCGCTGATGTTGGTTATCATGGACATCAGCAAAATATCCCTCTCGCGCTTGTTGCGCACGGAGCGCAAGCCGCGTTTCAGGAAATCGGGCAACCTGTCAAACAGCTCATCGGGGAAGCAGGAAACCTCCCTACGCAGTTTGTCGCTCTCAAGCTTCTCATTATCAGCGTCCTCATCCCCTTTTCCGGTTCCCGGATTTCGTAAAGATGGTCCCTGGTCCTTGTGGTCCCCGACAAAAGGGTTTTGAGGCATCCCGTTCACATCCGCATAGCGGTATCCGGAGTCTATGCGCGGAGGAATATCTTCGGCAGAACAATCGGCACCTGCCAGTCTTTCCACCGCCAAGGCTTTCAACTGGTTCAACTCCTCATCGGTCACCCCCTTGTAGCGGGCGGCACGTCCCAGTTTCAGCAGAAAATCATTCTTTTTGCCGTCCATAAAGGGATTGTGGGCAAGGAACTCATTGAAAAACGTGCGCAGAATGCCTGATGCGAGAGCCGGACATTCGCCGGTCTTTTTTTCTTCACCGGGCTGTTTCACGTTCAGTTCCGCCAATATCTGTTTCACCTGTTCGGGATGCTCACGGACAAACGCGCGCCAAGGAAACACTTCGGCATCGGATTTGAAAAACGCCTCCGTATCATGTGATGCATAGCAAGCGCGGGTAATATTCTTGCAAGCCATATCACAAGGAAAATCAATGGCTTGAGTGATGTGCCATGCCACGATGGCATACGCCAGGGCATATTCCTCCTTGGTTTCCGCCTCCAGGCGCACCACTATTTTTATTCCGTCGTAAGATACACTTCTCCATCCGGCTTTTACCCAAGAGAGTTGCTTCAATACCTGCAGAAATTCCAGTGCGCGCCCGCGGCTGTGGTCCGCATCAAACATGGCATCCCCACTCAGTTGCGCCAGGTGTTCTTCAGCATGAGTTCCCTCGCAGCGCCCGGCTATCACCATGCCCGGCAATTTGTTCTTCAACTTCTTGGCCGTTTTTGTCTCACCTGCGGCCATCAGGCGTTGATACTCTTCGATTTGCGTCTTCCAACGCACATCGCGTATGTATCCTACGAACTCTTCCAAAGCCATCTCAACGGGTCTGTCCTCAAACAGTGAGAAATAGAAAGAGCATCGATCAGTAAAAATCATCTGTTTTTTCTTTTAGTTACTTCATGGGAGGCTTTTCCTCTCATATTTACGGCAAAGGAACAGATAAAACAATTACCATGCAAATGTCATTTTTGTACACTTATAAAAATATAATTCGCTGTAAATATGCGCATTATAAATCTATAAGTGTACAGAAAATCATTGTCTGATAATTAACGTTTTTTCAGACGAGCGTCCTCCTGCCGGTGTATGCACCTCAACGTTTCCTTGCAGGCAGACTTTAAAACCCTTCGTTCCTCGTCCGTAAACTTGTCCTCGGACATGCAATAATACTCCATGGCTTCCTTCAGTTGCTGAAAGAATTTCAATCTGCCATGATTTTTCTCATAAAGCTTAATTTTTCCATAACGTTAACTATACTTAATTTCAAAAAGTTGCAAAATTAGAAACAAATACCAAATCTCTGAATTATTTTTCATTTTTTGCAAACAAATAGTTTGTAATAGTAAAAAAATGTCTATCTTTGCATCGAAATCAAATAGAAAGCTTACCCGGTTATGACACAGGTAACAGCGTAGCGTGCTCAGAGAGCACATTTCCCCTCTAAAAATACAACAACTAACATCATTTTCTTACAAAATATGAAAAAATGGCTGGTGGCATACGTCCGCCTTCACCACGAAAAGAAAACGGCGGAACGACTGACCGCTATGGGCATCGAGAATTTTCTACCTATACAAGAAGAAATCCACCAATGGACTTATCGGAAGAAGAAAATACAGCGTGTGGTAATCCCCATGATGATTTTTGTTCATGTAGACACGGCGGAGCGCTCACAGGTGTTGACACTGTCGGCCGTAAGCCGGTACATGGTGTTGCGCGGGGAGCATACTCCTGCCGTTATTCCGGATGAGCAGATGGAACGGTTCAAGTTTATGCTGGATTATAGTGAGGAGGCGGTGGAAATATGTGCTGCCCCACTTGAAGCCGGAGAATGGGTGAAGGTGGTGAAAGGTCCGCTGACGGGAATGGAAGGTGAACTGGTGGAAGTGGATGGGAAGACTAAGGTGATGGTAAGGTTGGAGCTGCTGGGATGTGCCGGGGTGGATATGCCGGTGGGGTTTGTGGAGAAGGTGAAATTCTCGCCAAAATAAAAGGATTCGTGAAAGAGTTGACTAATTCTCCTGAAACTATTTTAGTATCCGAAAAGGAATGCCATCATTTCCGGATGGCCAATGAGCAACTGGATATGGCACTAAAAAATGAGAGTTCTTTTGATGAGTGAAAATATACAGAACTGAACGATGAACAATATCGACAAATCAAGCGCACTCATCGCCCATTAGCTAAAAATGAAAAATGGATATAAAAAGAGTATTAATTATTTAAGAACTTTCTGGAAGAGGGGTTTACCTACTTGAAAGATGGCCGCTATGAGATCGCAACTCAATAGCGGAGCGTGTCATCCGCTGACTATCGAAATTAGTACTAACAATATTAAAAATCAGCCCCATTTTTTGATTTATTTAAGAGGAAACCTCAAAAACAGGCTTTCCTTATACGATACGTCAAAGTTGGACGCTAATAGAAATTTGAAATTGTAGAAATTTCTCCTCTAACACGCTCAAAGATACAATTGGCAATATACTAAATTAAATAATTCTCAAGACACTGACTATTGTATTTTATATAAAAAGAAAACACTCCAATTTAGTACTAACAAAACATTTTAATTTCATGAATCCAAAATTTCACTCCACATTCAATATATTATTTTTTACCATTTATCTACTCATCGGCATTTTATTATCTCTAACCAAAAACACTCAACACTTATCTACAGAATACAACTTTATCCTTACAGCATATTTTATAACAGGAGGAGCTTGGGGACTTTGCATATACAAAAAAAATATTTATATATTTGAGCCAGTAACTATTGTTTTAGGATTAACCCTCATAACCTATACAATCGCTCCTTTAATTTCAATCAATACAAACGACTTAACAATAAATGGATTCTATGTCTTTGGTGGTTGTATAGAAGCTACTATTATTTACATACTAGCATATTGTCTGTTTTTATTTATATATTATAACTCCAAGACACAAATAAGCTTTAATTCCATAAGAAAAAAACGATTTTATTTGCCCAAAAAACAAATACGAAAGAAAATCATAATAATAGCATTTGGATTTTCACTTTTATCTATTAGTGTTTGTCTACTTGACTTATTACAGAAAGGGTTTTCATTAAACTATATACTAACTTTAGGAACCCAAGGCTATTTAGAAAAGACAGAAGATCAAGCAGGTGCAATCATAAATCTACGATATTTAATGATTCCTTGCTTCTTATATATAGATTTATTATCGACACAGAAAAAAGAAAAATATTTCAACTGGATACTAAGGCTTATTGCAATAGCATGTCTTTTTATGACAAATAAAAGATGGTTAATTATAATCGTGATTCTTTCACCAATAGTTCTTTACTATTTAAGAAACAAAAAATCCCCACCCATATGGCTTACTAGCATATTAGGTTGTATTCTGTTTTTTTTTAATGGAGCTATGCAATACATGCGATATTATGCCACAACCTCTATATTATATGTTGATTGGTCTGGACTAAATTTTTCAGAATTATGGAAAGGTATCAGTGGCAATTTTGACCTATATAAAACATTATATGCGGCAGTTCTATATTTTCCACACTATCACCCCCATACTTTAGGGGAACAAATGATTTATCTAACCGCTGTAACTTGCGTTCCACGAAGTTTATGGCCAGAAAAACCCATTAGTATTTTTGAGCAATTAAAAAGTCAATTCATGGGACAAGGCTCTATAGATGGAGCTTGGGCATATGCTCAGTTAACAGAATTCTACATTGAATTTGGAATAATAGGAACGTTATTTTTGTTTGGATTATTTGCAAAATTATGTTCATGGTTAAAAAAGAAAGCTATCGTTCCTAGAACATATCATGACTTAGTCATTGCATCATTCATGTTTCCCATGTTGATGCAATTAGTTATCCGAGGGTATTTACCTATCAATTTTTGGGCCTTATTTTTTATGACCATTCCAATATTATGCATAATAAAAACAAATAGATATTTAAATAAAAATGGAAACTCTAACAATTGCTTACGCCACCGATGAAAACTATGCCAAACTAGTATGGTGCTCCTTAAAAAGTTTACTAGAAAACAATGCTAATTTCTTCACTGTAAAAGCATATATCATCAGTGATAATCTATCGAATTCATCGAAAGATAGATTAAGCAACCTCATTTCAAGCTATAAAGGAAAAATATACTTCATTGAATTTGATTCTTTAGCCTATGGACTTGACAATGCTTGTACTTTCCAGAATGGGAAAACAGCATATGCAAGGTTATTCTTAGCTCAAATTGTAAAAGAAAACAAAATTCTATATTTAGATTGCGACACACTCATCAACTATTCACTTTTTGATCTATGGAATACAAATCTTGAAGGATATTATGTTGCTGGAGTAAAAGATATAATCGCTCCACAACTCAAACAAGATATCCAATTATTACCTTCGGATATTTATATCAATTCAGGAATTCTGCTAATCAATATTCAAGAGTGGAAAAAAAATAAAATAGAATCACAATTCATTGCTTATATAAAAAAAATGAATGGAAAAATTTCGTGTCATGATCAAGGTATAATTAACCATGTATGCAAAAATAAGATAAAGACTATTTCTTGCACCTATAATGTCATGACTCCTTTCTTCTATCTATCAAGTTTACAAATTAAGGAAATTTTCGACTTAAAAGATTACTATAATGACATAGAAATCAAAGCAGCAATTTCTCACCCACATATTTTACATTTTACAGCAGGTTGGCATATTAGAGTATGGTACTCAAATTCAAAACACCCCTATGCCCATTTATTCAAGAAATATTATAATTTATCACCTTGGAAAGAAATTCCTCTTCCACTTGGCCATCTTACTTTAAAAATTAAAGTACTTCGAAATATATTCAAAATATTACCTTTTTCTATTTACTTAAAAATTTTAAGAATAAAAAGAGAAAGAGCTAAATGAAATCAATTACGCAAAACTATGTCTACAATTTTATATATCAAATTGTAGTATTACTCATACCCATTTTCTTATCTCCATATTTAGCTCAAACTCTAGGTCCCAAGAATCTAGGGATATATGGATATATATACTCTATTTGTAATATTATATCAACAATTAGCCTCATAGGAAGTTACAATTTTGGAATAAGACAAATTGCTTATTATAGAGATAACATAAAACAATTCACCTCTTTCTTTTGGGAACTTTTTTGGTTAAGATTAATTTTGGGATGTATAAGTCTAATTATTTATTTTATTATTGCATATACATCTGACTACTTTATATATTTCATTCTTTTTTCGGGTTGGCTAATAGCAGGCATTATTGACACATCTTGGTTTTTTATAGGAATGGAAGATATGAAACCTACTATTTTAAAAAATTTCCTAGTAAAAATTAGCAGCATCATTTTAATTTTCATAGCCGTGAAACGAGAAGAAGATTTATATATTTACATTCTCATTATGTCTATGACTATGTTTGTATCAACTTCTATCTTATTATTCCAAATAAAAAAATATATAAAAAAAATTGTCCTGACATTAAAAAATCAAATTCAACATATAAAAGGATCTATCGTGCTTTTTTTTCCTCAAGTAGCAATTTTATTATATCTACAGACAGGAAAAATTTTAATTGAAACAATAACGCATGAGATAAAACAGGTGGCATTTTATGATATGGGAGAAAAAATAATAACCATACCACTTACTTTCATAACAGTGTTAAGTACTGTTATGATGCCAAGAATCGCTAATAGTTATATAAATAACAATAAAAGCGACATCAAACTTTTATTAGAAAAAGCAGGACATGTTTCATTAATGTTTGCTATTCCTATGTGCTTTGGAATAGCAATTTGTGCTCATAACCTAATTCCGTGGTATTTAGGAATAGATTTTTCTCCTAGTATATCAGCAATAATCATTATGTCACCCATAATAATTACCAACTCCCTAATTGGCATTTCTGGCAATCAATATTTCACAGCTACAAATCAAATAAAGATACTAACATGCTCCTATTGTTCTGCGCTTGTTGTAAACATAATACTTAATTATACATTAATAAAGGCTATGGGGTTTATAGGAGCAGCATATGCTACAACAGCAACAAGTTTTACCTCCCTTATTATTCAATATTATTTTTTTAGTAAGCAATTAGAAATAAAGCCATACTTATATTATATTTTAAAGTATCTCATATTATCAATTCCTATGGGATGCAGTATTTTTATTTATGGAATGTATGCCTCTCCAACCTATATTACTACACTTATACAGATTATAGGAGGAGCGTTCATATATATTTCCTCCTTGCTCTTTATAAAGGACTCTTTGTTCATTGATCTATTAAAAAGATTCACACAAAAAATGAATATTCACATAAAGTAGTCATAATAAATTCACTCATATATTTCACAAAAAAACAATCTCATTAAATAGAGCTAAAATAAACTGTAATAGTTTCAAACATTATAATCACAAAATATAATATTTATGGCAAAAAATATAATCGTCTCACAAATAGGAGCTAGACATCGATATGCGATACCTAAAATTCTACACAAAAATGGAATGCTAAAATCTTTATTCACAGATTCATATAGATATACGATTCTAGGTAAGATTTCTCATATTTTTCTAAAATTAGGTAGTTCTAGAATAACTTTTAAGCGATTATGTCAAAGATTACCAGAAATTCCTAAATCATACATAAAAGCATCAGATAGACCTATATTAAAATTATTATTCAAAAAGGATATAGACACAAAATTATTAAATGAAATCTTATATTTTACATTAGATAACTTTTTTCGTAAGGAAAAAAAAATAATAGCTGATGCTGATTGTATTTATAATATGTATTATGAAAATCTAGGATTTATAAAATATGCCAAAGAACAAGGAAAAACAGTTGTTGTGGACATATATGAGAATCCTATTTCTTTCAATTTCCTATTAAATGAAGTAAACAAATACCCAGAATACTCTTGCATACATGGAATAAAGAAGCAATATGAGGATCGTATTGCCATAAGAAAGAAATATGTAAGCCAAATGTTACAAATCGCTGATTATTATACAGTTCCATCAAAATACGTATTAAATGCAATGATGGCATATCCTGAATTTAATCCTAAAAAAGCATTCTTATTACCCTATCCTACCAGTATCCAAGAAACAAATTATAATTATCGGCCTATAAAACATAAAATTATTTGGGTTGGTAATGATCCCGTAAGGAAAGGATTAATATATTGTGCAAAAGCAGCGACAATATTAAAGCAAAAATATACAGATTTAGATTTTAGAATTATAGGTTCTATTGATAACAAATACAAAAACATAGCAGTTTTCAAAGATTTAAACTTTATAGGTACTCTCACAAGTTCTGAATTAAAAGAAGAATATAGAACAGCGGAAGCCTATGTATTTCCTACACTTTCAGAAGGTTTTGCAGGAACTGTCATTGAAGCTGCAAGTTGCGGTTGCCCCATTATTACAACAAAATGCGCCGGAACTGATTTGGAAGCTTTCCCAGCTATATACATACCAATACAAAATGTTAATGCCATTGTGGATAGTGTAACCTCTATTTTGGAAAACAGCAAATACAGAGATCAACTTTCACTAAGAACTTTTCAATACTCTCAAGCATTAACACCTGAAACATATGAAAAACGCTTAATTTCTATTTTTAAATCTATCTAAGTATTTCTATGCCAACATTATGTTCCCATAAAGAGTGTACAGGATGTGCTTCTTGTTTTTCTGTATGTCCACAGCATGCAATTACAATGGAAAAAGATATATATGGATTTCTATATCCACAAATAAATCATAATAAGTGCATTGAATGCAATCTATGTGAAAAAAGATGTCCTCTACTACATAAACAGAAATACAAAATTCCTGAAAAAATAATAGCCTGCTATTGGAAAGATGAAAAAAAACGACTAGAAAGCACTTCCGGTGGAGTAGGTACTTTATTAGCCCAAGAATTTATTAAAAACAATGGTATAATTTACGGATGTGCTTTTACTCCACCTTTCAACATCTGCCACATTAGATGTACAACTATTGAAAATATTCTTCGTTTAAGAGGGTCCAAATATGTTCAAAGCGAAATTCATGAAACATATACCAAAATAAATGAAGATTTAAAAGCTCAAAAGAGTGTACTTTTTATTGGCACTCCTTGCCAAATAGCTGGCATAAAAGCACGTTTTTCCAAACATCCTAATTTATTTACTGTAGAGTTAATATGCCATGGGGTTCCTTCATGCAAATTTTTAAAGGAAAGTATTCCTTCAAATATCCTCAAAAAACACATAAAACAAATTAAATTTCGTAGCAATTCACAATACAATTTCTCACTAATAGAAGACAACCCAACATTACCCAGCTATCAGCGTCCTCTTAGTAATGATCTTTATATGAAGGGTTTTTTTAATGGAATTACGTACCGACCTTCTTGTCTTTCTTGCCATTTTGCAAGAAAAGAAAGAAATGCAGATATAACCATAGGAGATTTTTGGGGGTTAAAATCAACTAAAATTACAGATATAAATAAAGGGGTGTCATTGGTATTAATCAATACAAATGCAGGTAATACACTTTTTAATTTATGTTCCGATTCTCTATATGCAGAAGAACGCCCTTATAAAGAAGCACTTGATGCTAATGAACCACTAAATCATCCTATAAAAAAGAGTGTAAGATATAATGTATTTAGGACATTATATCCGCATTTAGGATACAAATATTCTTTATTTTTTGCTTTACCTGATAAAATATTAGCAATGAAAATTAAACATTACTTCAAACATAACAAATAATGAAAATCAAAACAATTACTTGTCATAATGTCTATAATTTCGGCGCTTCACTACAAGCATATGCTTTAATGACATATCTTACATCTCAAGGACACCAAGTAGAAATTATAGATTATATGCCTGATTATATCAGAAAGAATCTTAGTCTTTGGGCAATCAGTCCAAAATGGAATCGTAATATATTTATAAAATGTGCTTTTTATTGTTATGTCATTCCTATAAGAATTATGCAATCAAAGAGTCGTAAAAAATTCAACAATTACACACGTAAATATTTACATCTAACACAACGGTACAATTCCTTTCAAGAACTTTTAAACGATCCACCAGAAGCTGACATATATTTTTGTGGTAGTGACCAAATTTGGAATACACAAATAAAAAATGGATTAGATCCAGCTTTTTATTGCGATTTTGCTCCCATGAAAGCAACACGTGCATCATACGCTGCCAGTTTTTCTATTTCTCAAATTCCTAAAGCACATGAATCATTTGTTAAATCACAAATTAATAAGTTGAAGTATATTTCAGTAAGAGAAAACAGTGGATTAAAAATATTATATAATTTAGGTATCAAAAAAGGAGTACATGTCGTTGATCCAGTTTTTCTCCTATCGCCAAATCAATGGATGCAACTTGCCACTTTACCTACTTATAACAACTATATTTTGGTTTATGACCAAGAAAACAATGCAACAATAAAAAAAATAGCATTATATCTTTCTAAAAAAAGTGGAAAAAAAATTGTTGCTTTTAAAGACTTATACCCCAGGACTTATGCCGATTTCCAAGAAAAATACGCAGGTCCTACTGAATTTATCGGACTTATAGCTAAAGCAGACATTGTAATAACAAACTCTTTCCACTGCTCAGCATTCTCAATAATTATGAACCGACAATTCTATGTAGTACCTAGAACGCATCAAAAAGTAAACTCAAGAATGGAAAACTTACTGTCCTCATTAGAGATTAGAAATAGATTTGTAATAAGTATAGAAGACATCAATAATGCCACAGAAATAGACTATAATAAAGTTACACCACTTATTGAATCTATGAAACAACAATCGTATAAATATATAAGTAATGTTTTAGCTTCACAATCTAATTAATAAATGAACATTTTAATTTGTACATATTCTATAACTCGGGCAGCTGGAGGGGTGTTTGATGCTGTAAAAGATTTATTTACGAACAAAACATTTCATAAACACAACTTAAAAATAATATCTTTTTCTGATAAACACATTGATGAAGACATTTCATCATGGAAAAATATTCCCATACAATTATTTAAAGCTGGTCCTTTGCTATATTCACGTCAAATGAAACGTTATATGATAGCAACCAATGCTGATATCTTGCACATGGAAGCACTTTGGCGTTATCCGCATATATTAATGGGAATATGGAGCAAATATCATAAAGCCCCTATAATCTGCTCTCCTCACGGAATGCTAGACCCTTATATCATATCTACCCAAGGAAAAATCAAAAGGATTATTTCTCATCTATTTTTCCAGAAGGGTCTAGAATCAGTCGATTGTTATCATGCTTTATGCCAAAAAGAATTAGAAGATATTCGTGCTTATGGCTTAAAACAACCCATAGCTATTATACCTAATGGAATAAATCTTCCTAAAACCACAAAGAAATACGTAAAGCCAGACTCAAAGTATCATTTACTATATTTAGGAAGATTACACCCTAAAAAAGGAATCGATATTTTACTACAAGCAATAGCCACCTTAAAAAAAGAGAATCCTAATATCTTTAATAATTGGATCATTGATATAGTAGGTTGGGACCATGAAAATTGCCAAACAAAACTAGAGCATATAGTTCATTCCAACAATTTAAAAGGGATTGTAATATTTCATGGAGGATTGTTTGGAGAAGATAAAATAAAAATGTACGCAAACGCAAATGCGTACATATTGCCTTCACATGGAGAAGGGCTTCCTATGACTATACTTGAAGCATGGTCATGGAAACTTCCTGTAGTAATGACTCCACAATGCAATATACCTGAAGGTTTTGAAGCAAATGCAGCCATCAGAATAGAAGATAATGTATCATCTATTAAACAGGGACTTCAAACGCTTTTTAATATGAGTGACAAAGAACGTATTAGCATGGGAAATAAAGGATATAAATTAGTAAGTGAAAACTTCACATGGGATGCATCAGCCCAAAAAATGATAATGATATATAAATGGTTAACTAATCAAGGAGAAAAACCCGATTTTGTATATGAATAGTAAAACAGAGCTGAACATAGCAGAAAACCGCAATCATCCGAACTACTCCAAATGGATTTATATAAAACGTATATTGTGGACATTCGGAAAGTTCTTTTTCCGTAATTCCCCTCGTATAGCTTTCGGGTACAGAAATACGATATTACGCTTATTCGGGGCCAAAATAGGGAAGCATGTCCATATTTACTCTTCTACTGTTATCTGGTTTCCATGGAATCTGGAAATAGGTGATTGGAGTGCCATAGGAGAAGAAAGCCTAATCTATAATTTGGGGAAAGTGACAATAGGAGAAAAGGCGACTATCAGCCACCGGGCTCATGTATGTGCAGGTACGCATGATTATACAGATTCTACCCTTCCCTTGCTGCGTCCTGAAATCTATATTGGCAATCAAACATGGATTTGCGCCAATGCATTTATCGGGCCAAATACAAAAATTGGTGAAGGAGCTATAATAGGTGCGGGTACAGTAATGATGAAAGATGCAGAACCATGGGGAGTTTATGCAGGAAATCCAGCTAAATATATAAAAAAAAGAATTTTGAAAAATGAATAATGCTATAGCTGCCATCATCCTCACCTACAACGAGGAAAAACACATATCCCGTTGTATCAACTCGCTTAAAAACATTTGTGAAGAAATATTCGTCATCGATTCTTTCAGCAAAGACCGAACAATAGAAATTGCAAAAGAGTTGGGAGCAGAAGTTTATCAACATCCATTTATCAACCAAGCACAGCAATTTAATTGGGCTATAGAAAACTGTCCCATTCACTCCGAATGGATATGGCGAGTAGATGCTGATGAATATATAGAAAAGCCCTTGGCACAAAAAGCCCAAAAAGTATTAGAAGAAATTCCTAATGACGTAAACGGCATTTATGTAAATAAGAAAATTGTATTTCAAGGTCGCCCACTATTACATGGAGGATGGTATCCGGCACAACAAATCAAGATTATCCGTAAGGGATTCGGAGCCAGTGAAAACAAATGGATGGACGAACACTTGATTATTTTTTCAGGGAAAACGATTTCAATAGACGGTGACCAAACAGATGAGAATCTAAATGATTTGACTTGGTGGACAGATAAGCATAACTATTATGCTATCCGGGAAGCTATCAATATGCTAATGATGGAATATAATATGGAAGAACAGGATAAAGAAGTTCAACCGAAACTATTTGGGACAGGAGCAGAACGCAAGCGTTGGCTAAAAACAAGATACATCAAAGCCCCCCTATTCCTGCGTCCATTCATTAACTTCAATATCCGTTATATCCTGAAAGGAGGCTTCCTGGATGGAAAAGAAGGTTTTATCTGGCATTTCTTACAAGGATTTTGGTATCGCTTCTTAGTCGATGCTAAAATTTATGAGATCAAGAAACATTTTGGGTGGAATAAGGAAAAAATAAAAGAATATATAATAGAGACTTATCTGGAAAAATAGAACAGAGATATTACTCCTGAATCTTATAGCAAAACATCTTACTAATTTAAAAATAAAGCACTATGAAAGTTTCAATCATTACCACCTGTTACAACAGAGAAGCAACCCTGCGTGGTGCAATAGAGAGTGTACTGGAACAAGACTATCCCTACATAGAGTATATCGTTGTGGATGGGGCATCAAAAGACAATTCATTGGCTGTGATCAATGAATATAAGAACGGAATAGACAAAATTATCTCAGAACCGGATAAGGGAATGTACGAAGCCATCAATAAAGGGATTCGTGCAGCAACAGGAGATATTATCGGATTGATTCACTCAGATGATTTTCTGTTCTCATCACATACCATTTCTGAAATAGTAGAATCATTCAAAAAGCACAACGCCGACCTGGTATATGGCAACGGAGTATTTGTGAACTATGACAACACCAATAAGATGGTACGCGACTGGAAAAGTGGAGAATATGACAAAAAGAACATCAAAGAAGGATGGTTACCCCTACACCCCACTGTGTACATAAAAAAAGAATGCATGGAGCGATGGGGATATTACGACGAAAGCTACAAGATAGCCGCAGACTCGGATCTGCTGGTGCGCTATCTGTATGAAGCCGACCTGAAAGTGTTCTACCTGAACAACTATATAGTAAAAATGAGAATGGGAGGACTCTCCACCGACAGTGGAAAAACCAAACAGAAATGGGGGGAAGACCTGAGAATGTATAGAAGCCACGGAATTAACCCTTACTGGGCGCTGAAAGGAAAAGTACTCTCAAAAATTCCGCAATTTATAAAAGCCAGATTACCCTGGAGCGAAGTGCCTGAGGCCGAACAAGAAAGCCTGATACGCACATATGCATTAAACGGCGAATAATGAGAAAACAAATCTTTTTGATGTTTTTACTGATAATGGGAATATGCTTTCCGATACGTGCCCAATATATGCTGGGTAGCACAGGAATGATGAATATCCCTACCGCCGACAGGCAAAAGGCCGGAACAGTAATGCTGGGAGCAAACTACCTGCCCAAACAGGTAATGCCTTCCCGATTTGATTATAACACCGCAAATTATTTTGCCACCGTAAACTTCTTTTCATTTCTGGAACTTACCTATAGGGAAACATTAATAAAGGGCAATTATATGTCCTCAAAGCCGAAGTATAATCAGCAAGACCGCTCCTACTCCATACGCCTGTGTGTACTGAAAGAAGGAAAATATCTTCCGGCACTCGCCTTAGGCGCCAACGACCCGATAGCGGACAAAGGCGCAAACACGTTCCAATCTTATTACGGAGTGATAACCAAAGGATTGTATTTTGGCGGAGGGCATCTTTCTGCCTCATTGGGTTATTATCTGGAAGGAAAGAAGAATAAGGATACTAAATGGTATGGCAATAAATACAAAGGAATATTCGGTGGTATCTGTTACACGCCCGTATTCTGCAAAGAGTTAAAAATGATGGCGGAATATGATTCGGACGGAATTAATATAGGCGCTGCTGCCAGATTTTGGAAACACTTGTCCATACACGCTTTTACACACGGATTCAACTGTGTATCCGGCGGTATACGTTATGAATGTACATTGATACACTAGCCAATGAAAAATAGTTTATTATTGATAGTGATATTGCTGATAACCGGCATCCACGCACATGCACAGGTAGCAGAGAAATTGCAGCAACTGGGCATGGAAAACATACGAACGTCACACACGGACAGCAAAACCGTAGTGGCATTTGAAGATAATGTATATAGAGGTACATACCGGGGAATAGGCAAGGCTATCATCGCTGCACTGGATGTCCTGAATAATGGCGGACTGGAAATGGTAGTAACGGACAACAACATTCCTCAACTTTGCATCAGCATCTCTCAAGAGCTGGCTGCCGAATATAAAAGCGGGAAAGCGGACATAAGGGAAGTTTACCGCCAAATGGGTATCAGTTGTGACACCAGACAGGCAATGGAGATACTGAAAAGTAATCACAAAGTGACCAATTCGTCTTTCGGGAAAGTGGATATAGTGATTTATCCGGAAGTAAAATTGGAAAACTCCGGTTGGGATGCACTCTATACTTACTATGTAAATCTGGCTCCCGCCGTAGAAATGCCACTATGGAAAGGGGCTGAACTGACCGCGCAAGTGATATTCCCCATAGCCACCAACCTGAACGGACAATATAAAAAGATACGTCCGGGAGTGATGACGCTGTCACAGGAGTTTTATTGGGGAAAGACTTTCACCGGGCGATTGGTTGCCGGAAACTTTACCAACAACCGCATGGGGGTGCAAGCCGAAATGAAATGGCGTGCCTCCAACGGAAGGGTGGAGCTGGGAGCCGTGGCAGGAGGAACCATACAATCTATAATCACCAATAATGAAGGATGGTACCTCAGCCGGAAGAAAAGAATGAATGCCGCCGTCAAAGCCTCTGTATATGAACCCCGCTTCAATCTGCAATTTGATGTGCAGGCAAGCCGGTACCTGTATGGAGACTATGGACTGAGAGGCGACTGTACACGCCATTTCGGCGAATATGCCATCGGAGTGTATGGTATGTATGTCGATGGGGAACTGAACGGCGGATTCCATTTCGCAATCCCTCTACCCGGACAGAAATGGGCTAAAAACCGAGGTGTGCGCATAAGGCAAGCTGATTATTTTGCCATGGAGTACAGTATGACGACATGGGGAAAATATGCAGATAGAAACATGGGAAAGACGTATAAGACACGTCCGGACGAAAACCGAAGTAACAGATTCTTCCAACCGGACTATATACGCTATTTCCTTATAAAAGAAAGTAACTGATTAATTAACATTAAAAGTAAAGTAAAATGAGAATTGTAAATGTTTTTAAGGTAAGTCTGTTGCTGATAGCGGCAAACTTAATTTTCACAAGTTGCGGCAAAGATGATGAAAAAGAACCTGAACTGGTACCGGATCCAATAGAAGAAGCCATTGAGTATTATATCTCAGGTAAAGTAGTAACAGAGAATGCCCCGCTTAGCGGAGTCACTGTAACAACAGGCGATGCCACAGCCACCACAGATGCCGAAGGACTGTACACAGTAACCGTAAAGGATAAAAAGACCTATGCGGTAAGTTTTACAAAAGAAGGCTATATGGACATTACGGATGCCACAGCAGAAGTGACAGGCAGCGCTACAAACCGAAGCATAGTGACACTAAATGTTACCATGAGTCCGAAAGGTCAGACTACCAACGTAGATCCGAACAAAGAAACCATAGCAACAGAAAACGGTGAAAGCGGCGTAGGAGAATCTACCGTTGCTGTAGTGATTCCCGAAGGAACATTATCGGAAGAAGCAGAAATCACAGTTACCCCGTATGTGCCGGCAACAACAAGCAATACGAATGCAGGAACAACCAATGAAGCCATCGCCATGTCAAACATTGCCATTGAATCATCAAAAGAAATAACAACGGCAAAAGATGTGACACTTGCTTTCACAAGTAAGGCTACAGACTCTTCCCATTTTGATGAAGTGGAAGTGTATAAAAAAGCACCCGGACGTGCCGCAGGCGACTGGACTTCAATAGGCAACGCCGTATATGACCCAATTACTAACAGCTATCAAGCTATAATACCTGCCAATAGCACACTGAACGGTGAATACTCTATCCGTGTAGCAAGTTCCAAGACTGTCAGTGCCAGCAAAAGCGAAGTGACTACCGACGGAGGCATCAAAAGCAATGCCGGAAACATGGATGCCATCATGAATTATAGTTTTACTTACGAAGCTAAAGGAGGTTGGGACTACGTGGGTTCTATCTCTGCCGACATAAACGAAGGAATGGCTGAAATGATCAGATCGACAATTGCCGCACAAGAAGGTGGTATGTCCGGATTCTACACCATCTCTAAAACAGAAACCACCAATATCAGCGGTGACCATATTTTCTATTACTCAAGTAAGTCTGTATATGTGGAAAAGGAATATACATTCAAAGTAAATGGAAGTGCTGTTACAGTAAAGGTGCAACATTACATCGGAATGGAACTTATATACAAGAATGAACCTTCAACAGTACACAGTGGCGGCACTATAAGCTGATAATCTCATTAAAACAAATACGAAAATGACTAAAAAAGTAGCATTAATATCAGGAATTACAGGTCAGGACGGTTCGTTCCTGGCCGAATTCCTGATTGAAAAAGGATACGAAGTACACGGCATCTTGAGACGTTCTTCTTCGTTCAACACCGCACGTATAGAACATCTGTATCTGGACGAATGGGTGCGAGACATGAAGCAGAGCCGACAGGTAAACCTGCATTGGGGGGATATGACGGATAGCAGTTCACTGATCCGCATCATACAGTCCGTGCAACCCGACGAGATTTATAACCTGGCTGCACAAAGCCATGTGAAAGTGAGTTTTGATGTGCCCGAGTACACAGCGGAAGCAGATGCAATAGGTACGCTGCGCATGCTGGAAGCCGTGCGCATACTGGGATTAGAGAAGAAGACTAAAATATATCAGGCTTCCACTTCCGAATTGTTCGGACTGGTACAGGAAGTACCGCAGAAGGAAACTACTCCCTTCTACCCCCGTTCTCCGTATGGAGTGGCAAAGCAATACGGCTTCTGGATTACCAAAAACTATCGCGAAAGTTATGGTATGTTTGCAGTGAACGGCATCTTGTTCAATCACGAGAGTGAACGCCGTGGCGAGACTTTCGTAACCCGAAAGATTACTCTGGCAGCCGCACGCATTGCACAAGGTTTTCAGGATAAGTTATACTTGGGAAACCTGGACTCTCTGAGAGACTGGGGATACGCCAAAGATTATGTGGAATGTATGTGGCTGATTCTTCAGCATGACACTCCCCAAGACTTTGTGATAGCCACCGGCGAATATCACACGGTACGTGAGTTCTGCACACTGGCTTTTAAGGAAGTGGGTATAGAATTGCGTTGGGAAGGGAAAGATGTGAACGAAAAGGGTATTGACACAGCTACCGGAAAAGTGCTGGTAGAAGTAGATCCCAAATATTTCCGTCCATCTGAAGTGGAACAACTGCTGGGAGATCCCATCAAAGCGAAAACTGTACTGGGATGGAATCCACGTAAGACTTCATTTGAAGATCTGGTAAAAATAATGGTGGCGCACGACATGAAATTTGTGAAAAAGATTCATGTAAAAGAAAGCCTTTAAATTAGTAAAGATAACAGGAATGGAAAAATCAGCCAAAATATATGTAGCAGGGCACCACGGTCTCGTGGGCTCTGCTATATGGCGTAACCTGCAAGAAAAAGGCTACACCAATCTAATAGGTAAAAGCCACAAGGAACTGGATTTGCTGGATGGGACAGCCGTAAAAAAGTTCTTTGATGAAGAAACACCGGAATATGTAATCCTTGCTGCCGCCCATGTGGGAGGGATTATGGCAAACAGCACATATAGAGCAGACTTTATCTACAAGAATTTACAAATACAGCAAAATGTAATAGGAGAAAGTTTTCGTCACGGAGTAGAGAAATTACTTTTCCTGGGCAGTACCTGCATCTATCCGAAAAATGCGGAACAGCCTATGAAAGAGGATGCACTCCTCACCTCGCCCCTGGAATATACCAATGAACCATATGCCATCGCCAAAATAGCCGGACTGAAGATGTGCGAAAGTTTCAATCTGCAATATGGTACCAACTACATAGCCGTAATGCCAACCAACCTCTACGGACCCAATGACAACTTCGACCTGGAACGCAGCCATGTACTGCCGGCCATGATCAGAAAGATATACCTTGCCAAATGTCTGAACGAAGAGAATTGGCAAGCCATATGCCAAGACCTGAATGTGCGTCCGATAGAAGGAATAAACGGATGCAGCCATGAGCTGGACATACTGCAAACCCTGGAAAGCTATGGAATTACTAAATATGAAGTAAGGTTATGGGGCACCGGCAAACCGCTACGCGAGTTTTTATGGAGCGAAGACATGGCAGACGCCAGTGTGTACATTATGGAAAGAATAAATTTCAATGATACCTTTAAACCGCAGGATACAGATATACGTAACTGCCATATCAATATAGGAACCGGTAAAGAAATCAGCATACAAGAGTTAGCCGGGCTGATAGGTAAAGAAGTAGGTTATAACGGCATGATAAAATTCAATGCGGAAAAACCGGACGGAACCATGCGCAAGCTAACCGACGTTACCAAACTGCATGAACTGGGTTGGCATCATAAAATAGACATAGAAGAAGGAATTCACAAGATGTTTCAATGGTATCTGGAATATAAAAAGAAATAATATGGAAACTCATATCGTCATTATGGCCGGTGGCATAGGAAGCCGCTTCTGGCCCATGAGTACACCGGAATGTCCCAAGCAATTCATAGACGTGATGGGATGCGGGAAAAGCCTGATACAACTGACAGCAGAACGATTTCAAGGACTATGCCCGTCAGACAATATATGGATAGTAACTTCCGAAAAGTACATAGACATCGTAAGAAAGCAACTGCCGTCAGTGCCGCCACAAAATATCCTGGCGGAACCGGTGGCACGCAACACAGCTCCCTGCATTACCTATGCCTGCTGGAAAATAAAGAAGCGTCATCCCAATGCTAACATCGTAGTAACTCCTGCCGATGCACTGGTAATCCATACAGATGAGTTCCGACGGGTAGTGGCAAAGGCTATGCTGGTGACAGACCGTAGTGGTTCCATCGTCACAATCGGCATCAAACCCTGTCGCCCGGAAACCGGATATGGATACATAGCAGCCGGAGAAGCACTGGATAATGAAATTCTGCAAGTGGACGAGTTCAAGGAGAAACCGGACTCAAAGACAGCACAGCAATATCTGGATGCAGGCAACTACTTTTGGAATGCAGGTATATTTGTGTGGAATGTGAAAACGATAGAGAATGCCATACGGCGGTATGCTCCAGGCATAGCCGGGGTATTTGATAAGATTTATCCGGAACTATATACCGAAAAAGAACAGGAAACAATTAATACATTATTCCCCACCTGTGAAAGTATCTCGATAGACTATGCAGTGATGGAAAAAGCGGAACGGATCTATGTGCTTCCGGCAGAATTCGGCTGGTCCGATTTGGGTAGCTGGGGATCATTGCATTCCCTATTGCCCAAGGACGAACATAATAATGCCAAAGTGGGAGAAAGCATCCGGATGTACGAATCCAGCAACTGCATTGTTCATGCTCCACAATTAAAACATATAGTGGTACAAGGATTGGATGGATATATCATCGCAGAGAAAAACAATACGTTGCTGATCTGCCGACTGGCTGAAGAACAACGCATTAAGGAATTTTCAAAAGTATAAAGAATGATCATAGCTGTTGATTTTGACGGCACAATAGTGGAACATAAATATCCCGAAATGGGAAAAGAACTTCCCTTTGCCATAGAAACGTTGAAGAAGTTGCAGGAAGAACGGCATCGCATTATCCTATGGAGTGTGCGCGAAGGTAAATTATTGCAAGATGCCATAGAGTTCTGTCGTGAGCGCGGACTGGAGTTTTATGCGGTAAACAGTAATTATGCTGAAGAGACTTTAGAAAGTACCCATTACTCCAGAAAGTTGAAAGCAGATTTGTTTATAGACGACAGAAATCTGGGAGGACTGCCCGAATGGGGAATGATTTATCAGATGGTACACGAACAACTTAGCTATGAAGAGATATTCAAACGATTGAATAATACGGAAAAGAATAAAAAACGGAGTGTTTGGAAAAAGATTTTTCCAAAATGTTGATCCCCAATAGTTTCTTTTATTGTAGTGATACAATGGGAAGCTCTCATAAGAGAACTAATGTTAGATCAGAAGTAGGGTCCGCTATCAGCGGATAACGGACCCCTACAAAGTAGTGTTTGTGATACTTGCCTGTGAAGGTAGGTATCACTTTTTTTATGTGACTACGAAAGATCAATACTTGAAGACTTGCTCCTTTCCTGCCTCTACCGTCATTGTCTTAATACCCTTCTTAGTGGGAATGTTCACAATTCCCCTTCCACCATCCGCCTTTACACGGATTACCTTTTTATCCATATAAATATGAATATTCCCCTGAGGGGTAGGCACAGTACCTTCCATCCATTTCAATCCGCCCAGGCAAGGGGTAATAGAAAATTCTTCGTAGCCCGGCTTGGTGGGTTTCACTCCCAGATAATATTTACCCAGCAGATAGATAGGGCTGGCTCCCCAGGCATGGCAAAGGCTTTTGCCGTAAGGGCGGCCATACATGGCAAGGTGCTGAGTGCCTGTTTCTGCGGGATTGTATTTCTCCCAAAAGCTGGTAGCTCCTTCTTTCAGCATTCCTCCCCAGTAGGCTTTCATTTCTTTCATTACCGACTCTTGTTCGCCAAGGGCGCACAGTGCTTCCAGTTCATAGAAACGCATATAAGGGGTAGTGATTTTCAAAACGCTGTCATTCTGCAATACAGAGTGCTTGATGGCTTGCTGTTTGTCGTCATTCAGATAATTGAAAAAGACGGAGAACATATTGGCGTAGCGGGTTACGGATTCGCTTTGCCCGCCGTTGATGCGATTGTGCACCAAGGCTTGCTTCCGGTCATTCCAGAAGGCAGGTTCCAGTTTGGAACGCAAGGCGGAAGCCAGTTTCTCGTACTTGGTCTTATCTGCCTCATTATGGGTGAGCGCCGCACATAGCGCCATGGTTTCCAGACTTTTGCAGAACAGGACTTGCTCAAAGGAGAGCTCACCTTTCTTGTCCAAATAACCGTCTGCCCAGTCCACAAATACCCAGTCGCCGGTCATGCCTTCTACCATGCCGTTGGCATTGGTACGCCCCAGTACATAGTCCATCATGGTCTGCATACGGGGATAGAGTTGGGTTACGAAATGACGGTCGCCCGTGTACATATAGTAATCATAGACGCTGAGGAACCAATAGAAGGTATAGTCCATAATGGTATTGCTATGGCTGGTCACGGGATCTTTGCCGCGAAGCAGCCAGATGGTGCGTTTCACTGATTCGCTGTCGAAAAAGAGGTAATAGTTCATCAGGTAACTCTGAATGGCATCTCCACTCCATACCCAGCGGTCGCGCTTTATGCCGTCTATAAAGAACTCCCGGGTGGTGAGGTGCATGGTGTATGCCCCTACTTCCCAAATGCGGTTCAGTTCTTCGTCGTTGCATTTAAAGGAGCCACGATATTCTTCGGGCAGGTATTCATATTGCATGGATACCTCCTGTATGCTTACACCCGGATCGCACGCAACGTAGACATAGCGGAATGCTTTGCTGTTCTCCAAGGTATATTCATCATAGAGTTTCCGGGTGCTGCGGATGGCAAGATCGGTTACTTGTCCGGATTCTGCATACAGTTTATCCAATGTTTCACAATATTCCGTATCCAATGCTTCTTCGGGACTTTCTCCGTAATAGATGTTGATATTGCCTTTTCCCTTTATATTTTTTAGGGTAATATATCCGAAGGTTTCCTTACCGAAATCATACAGCACACCTTCTTTCCGGGGAGTGGAGGAAACGGATTTCATCGGTTTCCGCGTTAATGAGAATTGGGAAGGAAGTTGGGTAGCCCCATCAAAGTTCCAACAACCGGCATCCATGTAGATGGTGGCAGAGGTATCACTTGCTTTGCCGCTTTCGTCTATCCATTCTTTGTCTTCGTAGGTTACTTTCCAGGTGTTGTCGGTGTTTACGGTCTTGCCTTTCACATAGATGGTGGGAGGCGTAGACTGATTCCATACCTTTATATTCAGGCTATGCTTGCCTGCTGGAAGTTGTAGGGTGGATGGCATACCGAATTGCAATTTGCCGTCCAGCTTCACATTGTACTTGCCTTCGGCGGCAATGAATATTTCTTCGGGTTCCGAAAGGTTCAGTTGTTTGCTGAATTCTACCACGACGTAGTGGGAATCTGTTTTCCAGAACGGAGGGAAGAATGCGCCACGCTCGGTGCGGCGGTTGTTCATTTGGTTACCCAGCCATATTTCATAATCTCCCGGATACCATATCCAGGTTTGGGCGGCGGCAGTAGCGCTCAGGGCAAGGGCGCCGACCAAGGTTGCAAGTCTGTTTTTCATATTATTCTTCTTTTAGATATACATATTCTTTTGTAAGTCCCGCATTCGTTTTGATGCTATCATTTACCATAGGGCCATTATTTTCCCAAGTATTCCCCGGACCATTCGCATTCTTCAGGAACTTCTCTCCTTCCGTCCAGTTATCTTTCACGGTTATGAATGAAGAACCTTCGTCGGTATAAAGATAGAACCAATGATGGGGATCATGCGCATATCCGGGTGAAAAAATATCATAAACACAATTTTCCGTTACCCAACTATGAGGCTGTGAGCCGAGGGTATAGATGCCTGCCACATCATACATATGCCGGGCATACTGATGAATCCGGTTGGCATGCACGCGATTGTTGCGCATACAGTTCACGGTACGGGTCCACCCCCAGCCCAAGCTGATGCCCGAATAAGACACGTTGCATATTTCATTATGTTCTATATTGATATCACTCACATAACCGGCACAGATGCCGAGTGTGCCCCAATCCTCATTAGTTACATCGGTAATGTAATTGTTTGAGATAGTGAGGCGGGTACATACTTCGCGACGGTCTGCGGGATCGTATGGCAGATGGGTTTCGTGTGCGGCAGGGCTGAAACTTCCTGTCAGAATACCATTTCCGGCAATATCGCTGAAAAGGCAACCGCGAATGTTTCCGCCTTCCGTTGCCCATTCATAGTCGATGCCCGTAGAGCCGAGATGCCGGAAACGGCAGCCCTCGAAATCTATATGCCGGGCGGCCTTTACGGTAACGGCGGACGCCGGACGTCCCAGCCAGCCTTGGTTATCCAGTTTATGATTGTCCTTGCGAATCATGGAGGGGCGGATTTTGTAACCGTCCGTCATATACATTCCTGCCTGAAGGGGAACATGGCCTTTCAGGGACGGACGCATCCAGGTGGTGTATTGGAAA
>CABMPB010000022.1 GCA_902388365.1 uncultured Bacteroides sp.
TGCAACCAAAATACTTGTTGATCGTGTTGGATAAGTAGGTAGTATTCGTGCCGGATACTATATTTGAGCTTTAAGTGCTTGTCTATCAGAATAGTAGTTCTGCGTTCTAATAGAGCGGGGGACAGTTGGGGGACGTAGAAATTAATAATTGACAATGATGTCCGGTAAACTATCTACGGCCTTTTGTTTAAGTTCGTCTATGATATGAACATATTTTTCTGTGTGCCTTGTTGTGGAGTGCCCTGCCAGGTTGGCTGCGGTCTTGATATTGGCGCCGTTTGCCATGATATTGGTGATAAATGAGTGGCGGGCGCAATGGAAAGTGATGTGCTTTTGGATATTGGCCTGTTTTACCCATTTATTCAAAACCCTGAGGGTATAGGAGTAGGAGGGGAGGTCGAACACCTGTTCATCTGCTAATCCTTTCTTCTTTTGCAACAACTTGAGGGCTGTCTGATTTAGGTTCAAGTGCAGTATAGCGCTCTTGGAATGTGCTTGTACTTTCTGCTGAATGACGGTGAGCCGTTGAGATGGAAAGTCAATATCTTTGTATCGCAAATCGTAAATATCGCACCAACGAAGCCCGCAATAACATGAAAATAGAAAGGCGCGTTTTACTTCGTTATTTGAACAGGAAGTAACCGCTAATTTTTGAATCTCTTTTACGCTAAGTATGGCTTTCGTAACTTCATCGAACTGCATGAGCCGGATTCCATCGGTCGGGTTAGAAGACATTAACTTATTTTCCACACATTTAGCTATGCACATCCTGAATTTCTTGAAATATCCGATGGGTGTATTGCCTCTGAGGCGGTCACGAAGATACTCTAGAAAGCTCACGCAAAAGTCCTTTGTAAGGAGGTTGACAGGCAAATTTCTTTTCTTTGTAAACAGGCGTAAGTGCATGATACAAGCTTTTACCATTTTTCTGTCCTTGCCATGATAGCTGTCCAAGAATCTTTCCATCAGCATATAGAAATCCGGAATGTTGCTCTTGCTGGCCGGAAGTATGTCATCAAACGTGTTTTGCACATCGTTCAGATGATATTCAACAGAGAGGAACTCAAGCTCCTTTTTAGCCTTTATCTGTTTGGCTATTAGGATCTTGTTCCGGTTCTCCGCTCTGTTGAACGCACTCGTTGGGGCATCTAATATAATCCCCAGATACTCTTTGCGACGTCGTCCGTTATAACTGTAGTTCAGAAATAATGAGACTCGTCCTTTGTTTAGTTGTTTCTTACCTAAAGTAATTCCCATAATGATCAATAATTAATACAATAATAATCCCTCTGTGAAAGACCATTGAGGGACTGAAAATGAATTCCTCGGTCTTTCTTTTATTTATAATAATTTCTTTTGTACCTTTGTAGTATAAACAAAAAAATGGAAGAAAATTTTAATATACGCAAGAATCAGCTAACAAACAAGGAGCGTGATTTTGAAAATGCCTTGCGTCCGTTGAGTTTTGAAGACTTCAACGGACAGGACAAGGTGGTTGATAATTTGCGCATATTTGTTAAAGCAGCCCGGTTGCGTGCCGAGGCGTTGGATCATGTACTTTTACATGGACCTCCCGGATTGGGGAAAACAACTTTAAGTAATATTATAGCTAATGAACTGGGAGTGGGTTTTAAAGTAACCTCGGGGCCTGTGCTTGATAAACCCGGAGATTTGGCAGGAGTGTTGACTAGTCTGGAGCCGAATGATGTGTTGTTCATTGATGAAATACATCGCTTGAGTCCCGTGGTGGAAGAATATCTGTATTCTGCCATGGAGGATTATCGTATCGATATTATGATAGACAAAGGGCCGTCGGCACGTAGCATACAGTTGGAACTAAGTCCATTTACTTTGGTGGGGGCGACAACACGCAGCGGTTTGCTGACTGCGCCTCTTCGTGCCCGCTTCGGAATCAATCTCCATCTGGAATATTATGATGACGAGGTGCTGGTAGGTATTATCCGTCGTTCGGCGCAGATCTTAGATGTGCCCTGTGATGTGAAGGCGGCAGGAGAGATTGCATCGCGCAGTCGCGGTACTCCCCGTATTGCCAATGCTTTGCTGAGGCGCGTACGTGACTTTGCCCAAGTAAAAGGCTCCGGCAAGATAGATGTGGAGATTGCCCGTTTTGCGTTGGAGGCTTTGAATATAGACCGATACGGGCTGGATGAGATAGATAACAAGATTTTATGTACCATTATAGATAAGTTCAAGGGCGGTCCGGTAGGATTGACTACTATCGCAACGGCTTTAGGGGAAGATGCTGGAACGATAGAGGAAGTCTATGAACCTTTTTTGATCAAAGAAGGTTTCTTAAAGCGTACTCCGAGAGGGCGTGAAGTGACGGAACTGGCTTATATGCATTTGGGACGGAGTATCTATAATAGTCAAAAGACGCTGTTTGATGAGTGATCTGCTTATACGTCAGGGCTAGGTTCTCGCAAATGGAATAATAACACAAAACAATGGCCGGATTAAAATCATTAGCCAAAGAAACAGCCATCTATGGGATGAGTAGCATCATAGGGCGATTTCTGAATTATCTGTTAGTGCCGATATATACCAATGCGCTGCCCGTGGAATCGGGCGGTTATGGTGTAATCACCAATATGTATGCTATCACTGCTTTGCTGATGGTGCTTCTTACCTATGGCATGGAAACGGGGTTCTTCCGTTTTGCCAATAAGGGGGAAGATGATTCGATGCGTGTTTATTCCACTACCTTGCTTTCGGTGGGGCTTACGGCAGCTATCTTTCTGGTGTTTTGCCTTTCTTTCTTGAATCCCATTGCGGGCTTTCTGGGATATGGAGAGCATCCGTGGTATATGGGGATGATGATGATTGTGGTGGCAATGGATGCTTTTCAAGCGATTCCTTTTGCTTTTCTGCGATATAAGAAACGTCCTATCAAGTTTGCTGCTTTGAAGCTGCTGTTTATCTTTTCAAGCATTGCTCTGAATATTATTTATTTCGTGGGGATGAAAGGAGAAAATGTCGGAGTGGCTTTTGGCATCAATTTGATCTGTACCTCTGTGGTGATGATTTGTATGTGGAAAGAATTGTTCGGATTTAAATATGTGCTCGATAGAGAATTGCTGAGACGTATGTTCCGTTATTCTTTTCCTATTTTGATTTTAGGTATTGCAGGCATCTTGAATCAGGTTGCCGATAAAATTATTTTCCCGTTTGTTTATCCGGATAAGGCGGAAGCTACTGTTCAATTGGGTATTTATGGGGCGGCGAGCAAGATTGCCATGATTATGGCTATGCTTACACAGGCTTTCCGTTTTGCATACGAGCCGTTTGTGTTTAGTAAGAGTAAGGAGAAGGACAGCCGGGAGATGTATGCCAAGGCGATGAAGTTCTTTATTATCTTTACGTTGCTGGCTTTCCTGGGGGTGATGTTCTATCTGGATGTACTCAGATATATTTTGGGACGTGATTACTGGGTAGGATTAAAAGTAGTGCCTATCGTGATGGCTGCTGAGATGTTTATGGGAATCTATTTCAATCTTTCGTTTTGGTACAAGCTGATTGATGAAACGAAATGGGGCGCTTATTTCTCGTTGGTGGGATGTGGTATTATTATTTTGGTAAATATTTTCCTGATTCCGGTATATAGCTATATGGCTTGTGCCTGGGCAGGCTTTGCAGGCTATGGTGTGGCAATGCTTCTTTCTTATTTTGTGGGACAGAAGAAATATCCTATCAATTATGATTTGAAGGCAATCGGCAAATATGTTGCTTTGGCTTTGGTGCTTTATGTTATTTCTACTTATTTGCCATTTCAGAATATCTTTCTGTTGCTTGGGGTTCGCACATTGCTGTTGTTACTGTTTGTAGCTTACATTATAAAAACCGATTTCCCTTTACATCAGATACCTGTTATTAACCGATACATAAAGAAATAGATATGAGCGATTTGAAGAATAATTGGAGGAATGTGCCTTATATAAAGCAATTCTTTAGTGAATATCTAGATTTGCGCAAGGATAAGGATAACGAAGCCTTGACGGTAGAAAGCATTTGCAATGGTGTGGAGTTCAAAGGAACTAACCTGTGGATTCTGATCTTTGCTGTCTTTATTGCCTCATTGGGTTTGAATGTCAATTCCACGGCGGTAATTATCGGTGCTATGTTGATCTCTCCGCTAATGGGGCCGATCATGGGAATAGGCCTTGCCATCGGGCAGAATAATTTTGAATTGTTGAAACGCTCTTTGAAGAGTTATTTAGTAGCCACGGTATTCAGTGTCATTACTTCTACGCTTTATTTCTCACTGACTCCATTGGATGAGGTGCAGTCGGAATTGCTGGCGCGTACTTCTCCTACCATTTATGATGTGCTTATTGCCTTGTGTGGTGGTTTGGCGGGTATTATTGCTTTGTCTACCAAGGAAAAAGGAAATGTAATTCCGGGTGTGGCTATCGCTACTGCATTGATGCCTCCTCTGTGTACGGCTGGTTTCGGACTCGCTACGGGAAATTTGCTTTATTTTCTGGGTGCATTCTATCTATATTTCATCAACTCGGTGTTTATCAGCCTGGCTACCTTTATCGGAGTACGTGTCATGCATTTCCAGCGCAAGGCGTTTGTAGATAAGGAGCGTGAAAAGCTGGTGAAAAAATATATTGTCATCATTACTCTGGCAACCATGTGCCCGGCTATCTATCTGACTTATGGCATTGTAAAGAGTACTATCTATGAAGCTTCTGCCAATAACTTTATCAATGAAGAATTGGATTTTGATAATACACAGGTCATAGACCGGAAGATCTCTTATGATAACAAAGAAATCCGTGTAGTCTTGATTGGCAATGAAGTGCCTGAAACGGAGATTGCAACGGCAAGGGATAATCTGAAACATTTTAATCTGGCTGATACCAAGCTGGTTGTACTTCAGGGAATGAATAATGAGGCTATGGACATTGGTACTATCAAAGCCCAGGTGATGGAAGACTTCTATAAGAATAGTGAGAAACGTTTGGTAGAACAACAGGAGAAAATAAAATCGTTGGAAAATGAGTTGAAGGTGTATGCTGCTTATAATGCTGTGGATAAGAAGATTATCCCCGAATTGAAGGTGCTTTATCCTTCGGCTGAGGCGATTGCAATGGCAAAAACCGTAGAACAACAAGTAGACTCGGCTAGAACAGATACTTTGACATTGGTCTTGATGAAATTCAGCAAACGCCCCAATGAGCGTGAGCAGGAGAAAATTTCTGAGTGGCTGAAAGCACGTGTCGGTGCAAAGAAATTAAAATTAATTGTAGAATAAGCTATGAAAAAACTGCTATTGTTGCTGATCTTTCTGCCTTTATATGTTTGGGGAAGTGAAGGCATGTGGTTACCTTGCTGCCTGAGCAAACAGACGCAACAAGTGATGAAGGAAATGGGTTTGAAACTTTCGCCCGATCAATTATATAACCCCGTAGGGGGAGCATTGACTAATGCTGTGGTCAGCTTTGGCGGTTTTTGTTCCGGCGTGGTTGTTTCTCCCGACGGACTGGTGTTTACCAATCATCATTGCGGGTTTGATGCCATTCAGCAACATAGCTCTGTGGAGCATGACTATTTGCGTGACGGCTTTGTGGCCGATTCTTTGAATAAAGAACTTCCCAATCCGGATTTATTCGTGAGCTTTTTGGTGCGTACGGAAGATGTAACAGAGCGTGTATTGAAAGCGCTTCCGGCAGGCGTAGAAGAAGGAGAACGTGAATTGATTGTTGATTCTATTTCTACTTTGATTACTCAGGAAGCTATTGCGAATGATACGTTATTGCGTGCTGAAATCACTCCTTTCTATGCCGGAAATGAGTATTATTTGTCTGTATATAAGGATTATTACGATGTCCGTTTGGTATTTGCTCCGCCTTCCTCGGTAGGCAAGTTTGGCGGTGACACGGACAACTGGGTATGGCCGCGCCATACGGGAGACTTCTCCGTATTCCGCATCTATGCCGATAAGGATAACCGGCCGGCAGCCTATTCACCGGAGAATGTTCCTTATCATCCTGATTATTTTGCTCCGGTTTCTTTGGGGGGATATGAACAAGGCTCTTTCTGTATGACAATGGGTTATCCCGGTTCTACCAGCCGCTATCTGTCTTCATTTGGTATAGAAGAGAGAGTAAATACGGATAATGCTGCTATGATAGATGTTCGTACCATCAAGCAAGCTATTTGGAAAGATGCAATGGAGAAAAGTGACGATATTCGGATAAAGTATGCTTCTAAGTATGCACAGAGTTCTAACTATTGGAAGAATAGTATCGGTATGAACCAAGCGGTAAAAGAACTGAAGGTGATAGAGAAGAAACAAGCTTTGGAGAAGCAGTTACAGGAATGGATTCGCCGGAAACCGGATGAACGTGGCAAATATGCACAAGTCTTAACCGAATTGGAGTTGAATTACCGTAACCGCAGAAGTGCTGCGCGGGCAATGGCTTATTTTGGTGAATCATTTGCTAATGGACCGGAGCTGATCACAGCAGCCTTGGCTGTGCTGAACTTTGATTTTGAAGCTGAAGAAACGGAATTGGAGCGTAATATGCGGCAGTTGTTGGAGGTTTATGCTAATATGGATTTGGATGTGGACAAGCAGGTTTTTGTTGCAATGCTGAAAGAATATGCCGCAGAAGTAGAAAAAGAATATCTCCCTGAAATCTATTCGTTGATAGACAAGAAGTTTAAAGGTAATTATCAGGCTTTTGTAGATGATCTGTATGAACGTTCAGCCTTGAAAACACCCCGTGGCTTTGAACAGGTGGTGAAGGGAGATAGTACGTATGTGCTGTTTGAAGACCCTGCCGCTTCTTTTGCCATTGACATGCTGGTGAAATTCTATGAGTTTAATAATAGTGTAGAAGATGCGAGCATGAAAATTCAACAGAATGAACGGTTGCTGAATGAGGCTGTGCGTGAAATGGAGGCAGATAAGGACTTTTATCCGGATGCTAATTCCACGATGCGTCTCAGCTTTGGTATGGTGGGTGGTTATTCGCCGAAGGATGCCGTAGAATATACTTATTATACAACAACGAAAGGTATTTTTGATAAAATAAGGCAGTATAAGGGGGATAGTGATTTTGATGTCCTTCCGTCTGTAGTAGATCTTCTGAAAAGAAAAGATTTTGGTCGTTATGCTGCCAAGGATGGCGATATGAATGTTTGTTTTATCTCGGATAATGATATTACGGGGGGTAATTCGGGCAGTGGAATGTTTAATGGGGAAGGCGAGCTTATCGGCCTTGCTTTTGATGGAAACTGGGAGGCAATGAGTGGGGATATTGTTTTTGAACCTAATTTGCAGCGTTGTATCGGGGTAGATATTCGTTATGTTCTTTATATGATAGAGAAGTATGGCAAGGCTTCGCGATTGGTGGATGAGTTGAAGATAACACCCGCTGTAGGGGCAGATTGAATCTGTCCGAAAACGATTTGCTTTATGCATTACTCCCAAGGTCGTGACCGCTGGTTCGGGCGGATTCAATCCGCCCCTACGTGGATGTTAACGGAGATGCTGCGCAATGCTTTATCTCAGTTACTTCTTTTTGCGACGTGCCCATCCTTCTTCCTTGAAGTCCGGTTCATCACCTTTTAGTTTCTTATTATCGTGATTAAAGAATTGCTTCCAGTCATCTTGTCCTTTGGGACCGCGAGCTTCGGAATATCCACGTTCTGCACGACTGGCTTTTCCTTCTTTGGCAGCTTTCTTGGCGGGTTTGCCTTCACCCTTTTCGAATGATGCGCCTTTTCCGCCACTTCTTTTCCGTCCGCCATTATCGCTCTTGCCACTGTTTTCACCGGCAACCTCCACTATTACTTTGCGTCCGCCGTTCAAGGTTACGTTATTTAATGCCTTGATCACATCCGGGGCTTGTTTTTCTGCTATCTCAAAGAAAGAGAAGTTCTGCATCAAGTCGATACGGCCAATGGTAGTACGCTGCTTCTTCATGTTGCGGTTAATCAGCTCGATAATCTGATTGGCATAGAAGCCATCCGTCTTGCCCAAGTTCAGGAACAAACGGGTATATCCCTTTTCTGCTTTGCGTTCCGTCTTTTCGCGGGCGCTTCCATATTCCTTGCGTTCTTTGGGTTCGCGTTCTCCGCGGCGGTCGCTGGTGCTGGGAGTTTCTATTTCGGGGGCATTGCTATAATAATCCAGGAAGCGGTTGAATTCCATGGAAACTACACGCTTTATCAAGTCCTCTTTAGAAAGCCATTCCAGTTTGCGATAGATACCCGGCAGGAATGATTCAATTTCCTCCTCGTTTACCTTCACCTTTTCTATATCATCAATTACCTTTATCAACTGTTGTTCGCAGATTTGCTTGCCGGTAGGCATTTCGCCTATGATAAATTTCTTATTGATGATACGTTCTATCTCGCGCATCTTTCCTTTCTCGCGCAGGTTGATGATGGCGATAGAAATACCGGTTTTTCCGGCACGGCCTGTACGTCCGCTACGGTGAGTATAACTTTCTATATCATCGGGCAAGCCATAGTTGATAACGTGTGTCAGGTCGTTTACATCCAGACCGCGGGCAGCTACGTCCGTAGCAACCAACAGTTGCAAATGACGCTGGCGGAACTTCTGCATCACCAAGTCACGCT
Organism: uncultured Bacteroides sp.; assembly: GCA_902388365.1. Lineage (GTDB taxonomy): Bacteria > Bacteroidota > Bacteroidia > Bacteroidales > Bacteroidaceae > Phocaeicola. The sequence continues at coordinate 8,617 of CABMPB010000022.1, forward strand.
GTGCCTGTGACAATTCACCGTGCAGGGAGTCTGCATTATAACCGTCTTGAATCAACTTGTCGGCAATTTCCTGTGTTTCTTTACGGGTGCGGCAGAAAATGATACCATAAATCTGCGGATAGTAATCGGCAATGCGCTTCAATGCAGCATATTTATCTTTTGCATGAACCACATAGGCAATGTGGTTCACATTCTTGCTTCCTTCGTTCTTGGTTCCGATGGTGATTTCCTTTGCATCGTGCAGGTATTTCTTGGCGATGCGGGAGATTTCGGGACTCATGGTTGCCGAGAACATTAAGGTGTTGCGGTCTTCGGGAACTTTCTCGAGGATGGAGTTGATACTGTCGGTAAATCCCATGTTCAGCATTTCATCGGCTTCATCCATTACTACATCACCGATGGTTTCCAGTTTGGCTACTTTTCTTTCCATCAGGTCGATGAGTCGTCCCGGAGTGGCAACAATGATGTGTACGCCGTTTTTCAACATGCGTATCTGGCTTTCGATGGACGAACCACCGTATACGGGAAGGACTTTCAGTCCGTCTATGTACTTGGAGTAATCGTTCAAGTCGCCTGCAATCTGCAAGCATAATTCACGTGTGGGACAGAGGATAAGTGCTTGTGGCACACGCTTCTTTACGTCTATTTTTTGGATAAGCGGCAGACCAAATGCGGCTGTTTTTCCAGTCCCTGTTTGTGCCAGGGCTACTACGTCGTTTCCATTTCCCAATAAATACGGTATCACTTCTTCTTGTACCGGCATGGGATTTTCATATCCCATTTCTTTAATAGCTTTCAGTATTTCCGGGGAAACGCCTAACTCTTCAAATGTCTTCATTAATTTTCTAAATATCTAATTCGTTACAAAGATACGTATAATCACGGGATTATACGGTATATATGAGTTTTTTGTTTTATTACGTGATAGATTTTAGGGAATATTGGCTAAATAGCATCTGTAAATTAATGCCATAGACGGACTGTATGGTCTATCTATGGCATTCAGATGAAAATGAGAGAGAATTTATGTGTTAGAGTGTTTGTGTGTGACTGTTTTGTCAGGCATTACCCATCTTCATCTTTATACTCCAATATGTCTCCGGGCTGGCAGTCCAGTTCCTTGCAAATGGCTTCCAGCGTGGAGAACCGGATTGCTTTTGCCTTTCCGGTTTTCAAAATAGAGAGGTTGGCAGGGGTGAGATCAATCTTCTCTGCCAGGTCTCCCAGCGAAATCTTTCGTTTCGCCATCATTACATCTAAATTTACTATAATTGCCATTCCTTTTTTCCTTTCTTTAGATGGTTAGGTCTTGTTCTTCTTTCATCTTAACTCCGATAGCAAATATCTCGGCAAAGAGTATCGGAATAATTATAGACACCCAGTCAGTAGAATAACCGCCATAACTGATGATTTCATAGCCCGGGAGGCTGATTTGATTCATTGCTGCACTTCCTTCGAACCATGCTGTGATGGATATTAGAATCTCTATGCTTGCACTAGAGTATGCAAACCAACGAAGGCGTAGCACATTGGTGGATGTGAAGACATCGCGGCGGGAGATCGAAATGAGTAATCGGATTAAGAAGTAGAAGCCGACTAGAAAACAAAACAGTGCCGGTATGCTTAATCCCATAAAGAGAATATACCAAGGAGATGGCTTTGCATATGTTTCGATTTTGCTCACTTTATAGGGGATCGGCCAATCCACACGATTATTGTTCAGCGAGTCAATGGTAGTTTCGGGTAACGGTTCTACATTCAGCTTGACACTGACTGCGTTGTGAGGTATAATGTGGCGTCCGGGTTCAAGCATTTCTAGGGCATTGTTTCGTCCTTCTTCCATTCCTTCCTTGAACCCCCTCCATCCTTCATCCAATCCTACAATGAAATTTGCAATGATGGCGATAATGGCTATGATACCTAATATTCTGAATTTCTTCATGGTATGTGATTTTTATATTGTCAAATCTTGTTCTTCTTTCATGCGAATGCCGATTTCGAACAGCATAGCAATGAAATTCATAAAGAGCCCCAGTAGTACTAATAGCATAATATCAGCCAGTGAGAAGGGGAGCGGTGAAAAACGGTAGACAATGGCTGTCGCTGACGCTGCTATTAGGGTGGACCATCCGGTGGCATTCAGTATCTTGGCATTTCGGCGGTCAAATACAATTCCTTTCTTGGCATTGTAGGCCATGACGCAAAATAGGATACTGATAAAAACCATGGCATACAGGCGAATGGCTTCTATAGTGACTGTCCAGATGAAAGTATCTGTGGTGTCCTTGCCTAAGTCGTAACACAAGGTATATATGGAGGTAAAAGAATAAACGGCACACATTACTGTAAATATACAGATACCCTCGCAGGCTTTCAGGAGACTACGTTTCTTCATGTTGAATAGGTGTGATATAGTTGTTATCATGTTAAATTATTGTTTTTACGGGTTATGGCGCGTTGTTTTATTTATCTTTTGTTTTTAAATGGTCAGATCTTGTTCTTCTTTCATTTTCAGTCCGATGGCAAATATTTCAGCCACCAATAAGGATACAAATCCCAGTATCAGGGTAGGGTCAGAGAAGATTACGGACATGGAAAACTCGCAGCCGTTCAGGGCGATGGATTGTGCTATTTCATGGTTAGCTATCGACAAGCTGATGAAGTAGCCGATGAAAGCGATAATTAGTGCCCAGCCCTGTTTGCGCAGGATTCTGACATTTTTCCAGTCAAAAATGACTCCGCGGTTGATGGTACGTATCAGCTTGAAGAACTGTATCAAGGCATAGATGGCGGCAATAATCATGATCCATGACAAGAATCCTCCAATATAGGACAATGTGCTAGTTTCTTTTGCAGCAGGCATAGCTATCATGCTCATGATAGGTTTAATAGCGACTGTACTTGAGTCTTTTATGTTGGTCACAGTTCCTGTTTCTGCCAGCATGTCCGATGGGATGGTTAAGGCCACCTGGTAGTTAGGTATTTCTATAGGTGTTCCTTTCATTGCCGATTCGTATCCTATTTTGAATCCTGTAGATGCCATCTGGTAAGACATGCCTACAATCATTGAAGTGGATAATGCTAAGGCAACGATGATGCAAATGCAGAATAAGTTGAGTTTCTTTTTCATTGTCGTATTTGTCTGTTAAATGGTTAAATCTTGTTCTTCTTTCAGTTTCATTCCGTATTCAAAGATATTACTCATGATTGCCATGAAGATGGCAACGGCAAACCAAAGTTCAATGTACATCGGATATGCTGCCCAGTCGTGGGTATTGTCGAAGATGCGCCCCAAAGTCTTTGCCACCGGAGGAAGCATCATTGAGAGGCCCATGAAACGGAAACAATTCACATTCTGCTTGATGAAGAACTTCTGTTTGCCGATATTGCTTACCACCTTTATCAATGACAGACCAAAGAGGATGAATGCAATCAGCTCGGCGGAATAAATGCATACTTCGGGTATGTGCTGGCCGGCGATGCTTTGTTTTAGTGGAATATAGATTTTATCCACATGGTCTAGTCCACTTACCGTTAGGAAAAAGATGAAAATTCCTGTTGTGACTTTTAATGATTTGGGGCTTTCCATATTTCTTTATGCTTATGCTTGTTCATTGATGGTTTCAACTTCTTTCTTGGGCAGTGGCAGGTGTTTGTTCAAATAGAAATACATACCTATAGAGACAACTATAGCAAGCAGCAGGAGTGCGTAAGTGGGTGTCGTGCCGATCATGTCAACTGTCTTCTGGCTCATTTCTTCTTTAGTAGATGTAGCCATGATAAGAGTGGCTATCGAGTTATTTAGAAAGTGTCCGATCATTCCAGGAATAACGCTTCCTGTGCGATAGTAGAGCCAGCCGAATACCAGTCCGATGCAGAATGCAAAAGGTACTTGTGCCGGATTGACGTGGATGATGCCAAATATCAGTGCGGACAGAAAGATAGCCATTTTAGGTGTTTTCCCTGTTTGTAAAAGGTGTCCTTCGATGGCGCCCCGGAACAGTAATTCTTCTACCAGCGGCGCCATGACGGCAATGGCAAGGATGCCGAATATATTACGGCTCATACCTATAAAGGTATTTTCCATCAAATTAGGCAATTCTATAAATTCACTGGCGATATTGAAGGTGAACATGGTGGCGATAATGAAAGGGATGCTCAATAAAATGGTCTTTATCGGTACTTCGGTCCAGCTTGCTTTGTTGAACTTCACATACTTGAAGTGGATCAGATGCCAGGTCATGGCTATTCCTGCCAATACCATGGTGATACCTGTCATCTGTGCGGTAGCCTTACCTGTCGCATAGGCCAGACTTTCAGTTGTTGAACCTTCCTTAATGGCTTCCATGATACTTGCCGGAATCATTACTATAAACATGAAGGCGAGCTGGTAGGCGAAGTAATAAAGTATTAATTTAATTGAGCGTCCCATAATAGTCTGTTTATTGGTTTATTGAAATGGTTATTACTTTTTGTCTAATGTGTTGGCAAGCAAGTTTTCGTTGCTGCCAGCAGGGTAAATACTTTCTTGTTTATTATTGTTGAAAGCGCTTTCTTTGGCGTTCCATTCTGCGTAATTGAGTTTCGTTTCATATGCTCCGGGAGTTACCGTGAGTAGGTAAGCCGGCTTCCACAGCTCGCGGTAAGCATCCCAGCGATAGGCTTTCTTCTCAATTACCTGACCATTCTCGTCGTGTTTGTACTCATACTTCAGTTTGCGTGTCAATGTTTTGCCGTCTTCATTCAATGTGTACACGGTTGTGTTTGTGCCGTCTTGACCGTAAATGTACTTCGTGTTTCCTGTTGTTTGTGCGTTTGCTACTGTTGTACAACTCATCATTACTACTGCAATTGCAGCTACTAAACCTGATTTAAATACTGACTTTTTCATTTTACTTTGTGTTTTAATGTTTGTATTCGTGTTTGTTCTTTCTTGTTATTCGATATTCATTTATCGTTTATCGATATGCAAATGTACATCTTATTTTGATACTACAAAAGAAAAACGAGAAAAATTTATCGAAAAACGATAAAAATATATCTTTTCTCAGTTTTTAAGGGTGAAAATGAATGAAGAAACGGCTTTTATGCAAAATAGAGATGGATTATAGAAGTATTTGGGCTGCTTCTTCTCTATCTTTATGCATTTGGGCAATAAGCGCTTCCACGGTATCGTACTTTTCTTCCGGGCGGAGGTATTTTACAAACTCCATGCGCATTTCTTTGTGATAGATGTTATCTGAGAAATTGAGAATATTCACTTCAATACTTAAATCCGTACCATTATTGATGGTAGGCCGATGCCCTATATTCAGCATTCCTGCCCATTTGCGGCCTTCTACATATACATATACGGCATAGACCCCTTCGGAGGGGATCAGCTTGTCGGGGCAATCCACTTTCAGGTTGGCGGTGGGAAAACCTATTTTCCGTCCTACTTTGTAACCGTCTACCACAGTTCCGTCCAGATAATAATTATATCCCAGGAATTGCGCGGCACGACTTACGTTGCCTTCTTTCAGCAGTTGGCGGATGACGGAAGAACTGATCTTGTCTTCTCCATCTGTATACGCGCGTGCGCGTACTATATATATATCCAGTTCTTCACCATAGCGGCAATAATCTTCAAAGCCTTCACTGCGATTGTGCCCGAAACGGTGGTCGTAGCCTATTACCAATGTGCGGATATTGAACTGATCGCGTAGCATCCGCATAAATTCCTTGGCTGAGAGTAGAGACAGCTCATGTGTAAAAGGAAGCAGTATGCAATAATCCACTTTTGTTGTTTCCAGCAATTCCAGCTTTTCCTGTGGGGAGGAAAGTAGCTGTGGGCGATATGTAGTCTGCATCACCTGCCTGGGGTGTACGGGAAAAGTAATCAGTGAAGAGCATAATCCATCTTGGGCAGCCACTTCCTTTACTTGATTGATAAGGAAGCGATGACCGCGATGTACTCCGTCAAAGAAGCCGATAGTGGCAACTGAGGGGAGGAGAGGGGGATGGTTTATGTCTTGTATAACTTTCATTTATTCAAATAATACACTTAAATCTTCTCCGATGTGATAGTGATAAGACTGTATGCCCAATGTTGCGGCCGACCGGCAATTGGCTTCCGAGTCATCTATAAAGAACGTTTCTTCGGGCAGGATGTTTGCCTCTTTCATCATCTGCTCATAGATCGCTTCATCGGGCTTGGCTTTATGCATTTGGAAAGAGAGGAAGGTATCCTCGAAGAAATCATTTACACGGAAGCCCCGGTAACTGAACATCTGTTCGCAAGCATAGTCCCAGTGTATCTGGTTGGTATTGCTGAGCAGATAAACCATGTAGTGTCCGCGCAATTCCAACAGTAAGTCCAGCTTTTGGCGGGGAATGTCCAGCAGCATCAGATTCCACATGTCGTCTATTTTGCGGTCGCTCAGTGATTCACTGGTCTCTTTGCGGATAGCGTTCCGGAACTCTTCCGGGCTGATCTCTCCCAATTCAAATTGTGAGAACCAACCTTTTCCTCTGAACTGGCATGCCTGTTGCTCAATGTCTTGAAATCCGGCTTTGCGGAAAGCATTCAGGCAATTGTCAAAGTCCAGGTTTATTAGTACTCCCCCTAAATCAAAAATAACGTTCTTAATCTTACTATCCATAACTCTTTATGTTCTTTATTATATATCTTCTCAACTTTTCTTGCTCATTCGTTTTATCCAACGGTAGATCTCACCAATCCACAGTACCAATGACGTTCCTGCAATGATATAAATCCAAGTCATAAGGGGCATGGGCTCGGTGCGGAATACTTTTCCTCCGAATTCTACAATCAGAATTTGTCCTATCAATATGATAATGGCAACGCTGACCATGCCCAATGCATGACGGGCATCCTTAAATATGGAATGATTTGTCCCGAATACGCTGGCATTGAACAAGTTCCAGAATTGCAGCATCACAAATATGGTGAAGAACTGCGTCAAAGCCTGTCCCACTATGTCTGCCGGCATCTGTTTGATAAAGACAATCAGCGTCATTAGTATGGCAAGGAAGCAGAGACCTACTCCCAATATATTTTTGCGCATGGCCTTGGTGATAATGAAATCATCGGTCTTACGCGGTTTTTCGTTCATTACGTCCGCACTGGGTGGTATGGATGCCAGTGCCATTGCGGCAAAGGTATCCATGATGAGGTTTACCCATAGCATTTGCGTAACGGTCAGTGGCAATTCTGTGCCGAAGAAGGCTCCCAGTAGCACACTTGCCAAAGCTACTACGTTGATAGTCAGTTGGAATACGATGAAGCGCTGTATATTTTTGTAGAGGGAACGTCCCCACATTACGGCAGTGGCAATGCTGTGGAAGGAGTCATCCAGCAAAGTGATGTCGCTGGCTTCCTTGGCAACGGAAGTTCCTGTTCCCATGGAAAGGCCTACCTGCGCATGGTTCAAGGCGGGAGCATCATTTGTACCGTCTCCGGTCACTGCCACCACGGCGCCTTTTTGTTGCAGCAGTTGTACAAGTCGTTGCTTGTCCATAGGGCGGGCACGGCTCATTACTTTTAAATCGAGTACGCGCTCTAGCGCTTCTTCATCGCTCAAGGCGGCAAATTCTACACCTGTAATTCGGTTGTGTTCCGTGTCATCGGGTTTCCATAGTCCTATCTGACGGGCTATTTCGGTAGCCGTTCCGGGTGTGTCCCCTGTTACTATCTTTACGCCGATACCTGCGGATTGGCATTTCTGCACAGCCTCCGGCACATCGGGGCGAATAGGGTCGCTGATGGCTACAATGCCTAGGAAAGTCATGCCGCCTTTATTCACCAGTTCGGCACAGTCATTGCTTGCTCCTTCGGGGATGAACTTATAAGCCAGTCCCAAGGTACGCATTGCTTTGTTCTGATAAGCCAGCAAATCTGCGTTGTAGTTGGCTATTGCTTCGGGCGAGAGGGTACATTTTCCCATTACGATTTCGGGTGCACCTTTTATATATAGTACTTTCTTTTGCTGAATGGGTGAATTGACCAACGTAGCCATGTACTTACGCTCTGTTGAGAAAGTAAGCTGGTCGATGACTTTTGCACTTTCGCGCAATTCTAAGTAATTCTTTCCTTGTTCGTTCAACCAAAGCAGCAAGGCAATTTCCGTAGGATTACCCACACCGGATGGCTTTTTGCCCTCTCCCGTTTCTTCCAAAAAGGCGGTAGAGTTGGCACTGATCCCTTCGGCTATCAAGTCCGCTTTGGCAGTGTCCAACTTGGCTTCGTACACCTGCATCAAGTTTTGTGTCAGCGTTCCCGTTTTATCCGTACAGATCACGGTGATAGCCCCCATTGTCTCACAAGCGTGCATCTTGCGTACCAGATTATTAGTTTTCAGCATACGGCGCATATTCAGTGCAAGGCTCAGCGTGACGCTCATCGGTAAACCTTCCGGCACGGCAACTACAATCAAAGTTACTGCCATCATAAAGTATTTCAATACGATGCGGGCAATATCCATCCATCCATGCCAGTCGGTAACTTCATGGACATTGAGGTATCCATATAGATCTTTGGCAGTAAAGACAATGAAAGTAAGTGCAGCAATCGTAAAGCCGATTTTCCCGATGAAATCGGCCAATTTAGTCAATTGTATATTCAGTGGAGTCTGTTCATTGCTCTGTTCAGTGGCTTGACGCGCTACCTTTCCTATTTCGGTAGCGTCGCCCACGTGTTCCACTTTCATCATGCCGTGGCCATCTACTACAGTGGTTCCGCGCATCACCTCGTTGCTGGGGTAGGTAGCTTCCTCATCAAATAATTCTTCGTTGATGGTTTTGTTCACCATTAACTCTCCCGTCAGGTTCGATTCATTCACTTGCAGGGAGATAGCTTCCAGCAATGTGCCGTCAGCAGGGATTTCATCGCCTGTATTCAGTACTACGATGTCGCCCACCACAATATCTTTGCGGGGAATTTCCCGTACCCTTCCATTTCTGATTACGGTGACAGGAGTCTCTTCGCCCACGGCATTCAGCAAATCAAATTTCTTGTTGGCATCATATTCAAAGTAGAATCCGATGCCGGTAGCGAGAAAGATGGCAAAGAAAATTCCGATGGTTTCGGCATATTCTCCTTCTATAACAGAAATTACCAAGGAGAAGAAAGCAGCCACTAGAAGAATGCGTATAACCGGGTCGCGGAACTTTTCTAGATAAAGTTTCCACATCGATGGACGCTTGGGAGGCGTGAGGAGGTTCATCCCATATTTCTCCCTGTTGGTTAGGACTTCTTGGTCCGAAAGCCCTGTTAGGGCGGTTTCCTGTTTTGTATGTGCCATACGGCTTTTGCAGAATTAATTAATGGAGCACAAAAATACAATTTATATCCTTACGAATGAGTGAATTAAATCTTTTTATTAAATTTTGGGCGGTAAATCTTGCAAGTTTCGCAGAAATGTACTACTTTTGCACCTGCTAACAAGGAATTGTGAGCACGGACTTGTAGCTCAGTTGGTTAGAGCAACAGACTCATAATCTGGAGGTCCCTGGTTCAAGCCCAGGCTGGTCCACAAAGGAAATCAAGCAGTTACGAATTTCGTAGCTGCTTTTTTCTTGCTCTTGCGTAAACAATGCGTAAACAAACTGTTTGAGTTGATTATGTTTACGCATAGAATTTCTATGAAACTCCATACAATCCTAATTTCTCTATATACGGGGTAATAGCATAAGATTGCGTTGTTTTCCACTCATTTGCCTGTTAAATAAGCTCAAATATATTCCATTTGCATATTTGCAAGAAAAAATGTTGTAATTTTGTAGATGCAACACATTTATGGTAAGCCATGACTTCAATGGTGCTCTTTCTTGAAAAAGAAAAGTGAGTTTGCCTAACCTTCGTGGGAGGGTCATCCCATTCCGATGAATCGAAGCGTAAAGGGAGTGTTAGTCGGAGGGCACTCTATGACAAACGAAACGCGGGAGTTGCTTCAGGGGTTGAGACCGATTAGCATAAGCCCGGTTACCAGTCAGCGACAGAAGACAACGAGATTGCACCGCTGCATATAACGACAATGTTTTTATCCGTTTAAGGATAGGGACTCTGTAGTTATATGCAGCGTTTTGTATATGTATGCCTCACGTTGCAAAGCGTCTGTATTCAGAGGTTATGTTGAACATAAACTAATGAATGCAATGGAAAAATTAACGAAATCCATGCCCCTTTTCAAAGAACGTAATTGTTCTGTCTCTATCGTGTTGGATTCACGTACTCGCAGGAAAAATGCGTATGAGTTCCCATTATCCCTTCGCTTCACGATTGACCGCAAGTTCTTTTATCTTACAGTCGGAAGTTCTTTTAGCGAGAAAAAGTTCTCAGACATCTGCAATGCAACCAAATGCAAGAGTGAGAACTACAAACTTCAAAAAGAGTGGAAAGATACCTTTGTCCCTAAATACAAGAAAGTTTTGAGTAATCTGAACAAGGGTGGCATCCTGACATTTGAGATGGTGCGCCAATGTATTATAGGTGAGGATGTGGTACTATCTGAAGAGGAAACAACCAAGTCACAATCGTTTATCAGTATATGGGAGCAAGTTATCAATGGTTTCAAAACAGATGATGGTGGAGCACGTTTTACCACGGCCGAAAGTTACGAGTGTGCGCTCAAATCATTCAGGAAGATACTTGGAGCAAATACAATTAAGGGCTTTTGTATCAGTGCAGCAGAAATCCAGAAATGGAAAGATGGGATGCACAATGGGGTTAAAGACGAGAATGGTGCAGTCGTTGGAAAAATCAGCGACACCACAGTAGGCATTTATCTACGTTGTTGCCGTGCCGTATGGAATCGGTGTGTACACGAAGGATTCCTCAAAGATATTCCTTATCCTTTTTCCAACAAGAAAGAGAAAGGTCTTGTAAGCATACCCAAAAGTGCGAAGCGCAAACAGAACTTCTTGAATGTCGCTCAAATGACAGAACTCTATAACCTTTTTGTTTCAAAGGAATATCCAGAACACTGGACGGAAGAATATACGCAACGTGCCCACTACTCATTGGGACTATTCCTTGCCCAATACCTTTGCAACGGCTTCAATATGGCTGACGCAGGGCGATTGACATACGACAACTACTATTACAAGACAGATGGCAAGGCTTTCCGCTTCAACCGAAAGAAAACCTCCCGTAGGAGTGCTGACGGTTCGGAAGTAATTGTTCCTATCATCCCTCCCTTACAATATGTATTAGACGAGATAGCGGCACCACCCACCCGGGATGGTTTTGTGTTTCCCGATATATTAAAAGGTGCGGAAACGGAAGAGCTGCGCCGTAAGTACACCGTGCAGGAGAATTCAAATGTGAAAGACCGTGTCATCAAGATTTGCCACGAGGCACTGCATTGGGACAAGTCCATCTGCCCGTCCGGTACATGGTGCCGTCACTCGTTTGCCACCAACCTGCATAATGCCGGAGTAGATATGGACTATATCTCTGAAAGCATGGGGCATGCTTCATCAGACCATGCAATCACTCAAATATACATTGAGCATTACCCTCTCGATATACAGATGCAGAACAACTCAAAGCTGCTAAACTTGGGAGAAACTTCAGAAAGGGATGCCTTGTTGGCTAAGCTGGCAAATATGTCCACAGAAGAATTGGCTAAACTATTCGCATAACCTTTTATAGAGTTTAGAGTATGTTTGATTTCATAGAACGGATAAAAGATTTCAATTTGAGGAAGGAGCATACGGATATGCTTATTCGCGCATGGAAGACTGAGAACAAAAAAGTTTATTCGGATTTTGTAAGACGGATAGAAGCAGTCAAAAAAGGTGATATGAGCATTATTACCGAAATGATGGATGTCGCTAAGAACTGTGTTCCAGAAGAAGTACGGGTATTCCATAACTGGTTAGGAGATGTCTTGAATGGGAAAGTGAAGATGGCAGATATTACCCAAAGCATTCAGGGGTTATCCATTGAGCATATCCACATGATAGCAAAATGCCTTGTCTATAAAGAACAGTGGATGGCCATAGATATGAAGACCGGAGAGGTAAAAGTGACCTCCAAGAAAGTAAACGGCTACCTGATGGTTCGTTCGGGAACACCGATAGAGATATGGAATCGTATGTCTGTAGATAAAAGAGTCTATATCGTCAGCCAGACTGAGGCATTGATGAAGAACAGCAAAGGATGCTGGATGTTCAGCAACCTTGAAAGAAAGATGATATATCAGGCCATAACTTTCTTTGCAAGACTTATATTCCTTACATATGCATCGGCAACAGGACATTTCCTCGCTAACCTCTACGACCTTGTCATTGAGCGTAAAGACAATCTTCCTTATTGCATGTATTATTATGTTGTCTTTGACCACGGACTGACAAAGATGGCGATGCTGCTAAATCAGTTTCTACTATCAGAGAACATTGATCAGGGAAGTATGCTAATGGTGAAAGATTGTATCAATGCCCTAGTTCTGCACAGTCTTGATATGGGAACTGAAACAAAAGCATCATGGGAAAAGACTGCTGATGAATGTGGAGCTGACATCTGGAAAGAGGTTGCGTTTCTTCTTCGTAGTATGAAAGGCAGACGAGGAAATAAGAAACAGGTAATGACCATTGATGACTTGATTGTCGGGAACAAAGCCGAGGTAAAACAGTGCATTATGGAATTTCTGGAAACAAACACTGAAGACATCTGCCTTGCCTATCTGCTCGTTGTTCTTGTTAAAACCGAACATATTAAATCCTCAGTGAAGTATATGACTTTTCACCGCGCCATCGAACAACTTACCCAACGACACTACGGATATGATGTTCCCCAAAAGCGATATGGAGAGATGAAGGAGTTTAATTTCAAGTGTTCTATGCAGAGTGCCAGTTATAAGAAAGCCAAGAAAATCATAGATAGGTGGACAATCTGTTTTGAGGAGTGTAAATAACACATTCCTCTTATTTTTCTATCCAAATCTTTATTCTTCCCTCTTTTTCAGTTAATACATATAGAATATTGGTCGGTAAGTTTAAGGTATAAATAAACCGACCAATACACAGAGTTTCATCCTCTACCTTTGCTTGTGAAATCGGTTTCACAGAGTTGAACCGAGACTTAAAATGTTTAATTACCAAACAAGTAAAGGTATGGAAGAAAAATTCAATTTTACCCAATTACTTCAAAAGCCCATCGCTATGATGACGGGCGAAGAACTTTGTTTTCTTATCGGCAAGAGTGTGGAGAGTATAGAAAAACCCACATCGCAGGCAACCTCCAAAGGCAACTATTATGGCATTGAGGGCATTGCCCGTGTGTTCGGTTGCAGTGTACCCACAGCCAACCGTATTAAAAAAAGTGGTGTTATAGACAAAGCCATCACGCAGATAGGACGTAAGATAGTGGTGGATGCAGACCTCGCACTGTCTTTGGCAAAGGAAGCTGGTAGCATTCACATCAAGGAGTGAGCGTATGGATGAAAATTGGAAACAACAACTGGCAACAGACAGTTATGGAAATCCGGTTCGTTCCATCAGTAATCTCCGACTCATTTTTACCTTAGATGAGAACCTCAGTCAGATAAGGTACGATACTTTTTGTCAGGATGATGTGTGTTTCAATCCTTTGTTCCGCAATGTCAATGGCAATAAGATTGATGAGGAGTCGGTGGGAAAGATACAGGACTATCTGGAAAGAACGTACAGACTACGCTTGACACAGAACAAAGTATTTGAAATACTAAAAACGACCTCATCGGAACGGAGTTTCAATCCTGTGCAGGAATTCATAACTCAAGAGACATGGGACGGACAGCCCCGTATAGCCACGGCTATCATTGATTATCTGGGGGCGGAGGACATGCCTCTCGTCAGGGAACAGACTAAACTCTGGTTTGTGGCAGCGGTTGCGCGTGTGTTTAGTCCCGGTTGTAAGTTTGATAATGTACTGACTTTGCCGGGACCACAAGGTATCGGAAAAAGTACATTCTTCAAGACTATCAGCGGAAAGTGGTTCAACGATTCTTTCTCTTTCGCCAGTGGCGATAAGGAAAAAGTAGAAACTATTACCAATGGTTGGATTATTGAAATCAGTGAGTTAAATGGTTTGAAACGGGCGAATGATGTAGAAGCGGCCAAGGCTTTCTTGAGTCGTTGTAGCGACTATATGCGTCCTGCATACGGACATAAGGTAGTGGAGTTTATGCGCCACAATGTCTTTGCGGCCACTACCAATGAGACAAACTTTTTGCAAGGGGACAATGGGAACCGTCGATGGTGGATTATCCCAGTCAAAGGCAACGGTCATGTATCAGATTGGTTGGATTGTTTGCAGCATTCCGTTCCTCAACTTTGGGCAGAGGCATACACCTATTATAGACAAGGAATGAAACTCTACTTGTCCCCAGACATGGAAATCGAGGCCAACGAAATACAAATGCAGCATTCCAATATCCTTGTTGACCCAATCATGGAGGATATTGAAATGTATCTGGAGCGTGAAGTTCCCGTGCAGTATGCAAGTTGGATGATTCCGACACGACTGGCTTATCAGAAAGGAGCATACTCAGAACCCAATTCCACAATGACCTCACTCAATATGGTTTGTGCCCGACAGATTATAGAGGAGTTACCCAATGACTTGGTAAGACGCAATACGTCCAAATACACCTCACAATATATCAACCGCTTGATGTCCATGATTCCTAATTGGAAACGGAGCAAACAGGAGAAGGTCAAGGGTTTGCATCCTGCTTATTGTGACAAGACGGGGAGGTCAAAGCATCCTTGGGTGAGGGTGGGTACACCGAGCGAAGAAGTCTGCGCCACATTACCAAGTGAACCGGAATTACCATTCTAATTTTCAAAATAAGGGAAAAGAAAAACATAATGTCCCTTTGTCCCTATTTCCTTTGAAAAAAGAATAGAAACATAAAGCAGTGAAAAGAAAAAGTTACAAAATATGCTTGGGACATGGGACAAAAAGAGTTGAAAATATGAGAACTGAAGAACTGATAGAACGCATCAGCAAACATGAGCCTTTATTGGCAAAAGCAGTCAGCCACATGGTTGCGTATGTTCAAGACCGTTATCCCTCCACGTTTCCGAGCAAGGAGCAGACTATGGCGGTAAACGAATACCTGCATAGTGTTCATGCGGACGGTGACGGCAGTATGTCGGAAGCTAATTGCGAGCATCGCAGGATTGCCTCACAGCGAATCACTATCGCTGCCATCCGTATACTTGACACCGAACAACAGGACAGGCTTCAGGACATACTTGACCATATTGCATACGACAAGGAGTATTATATGCCGGAGAGAGGGCAAGGTATGCGCTACTGACTTTTCTTTTGGCTGTACCAGTTTTAGATTATCCATAAACAGACGAATGATGAATAAAGATTTGAGCTATTGTATCGTATTATCATCGGAACAGCTTTCCTATTTGGCAGGAAGCAAGTACGGCATTGACCGAATGAAGATTTTGAACCGGCTTATCGAAGCGACCGTGTTGGAACAAACGGAGTATTCCAAGAAAGGCTTTGCCATGACATTGCAAGTCGGACAGGCTGCCTTGTCAGAAGTGGAATTGTCCTGCAAATTGGGCTATGACAAGAAGACCATCTCACGTGTGATAGACAAGATGAATCAGCTTGGCATTGTCGCATCCGTTCAAAGTAACCGCACGAGTATTCACACGCAGAAATGCGTATCGGCTTGGATGCTGGACGGCAAGCGTATCGACAACCCTTTTTATGTCCGAATGAAAAACCGCAAGGACGGCAACGAAAAAACGGCTAATCGTCCATACAACAACAGTATTCTTCCAATGAAACAACAGCATATTTTGGAGAGCAACGCAGAAGCAAATTGCCCTACCCAAACGCAAACAGACAACACAGCCGTATCGGATGAAACTTACTCCCCTGATTTATCGACTTCACCAACATCAAGCGAAACTCCTGTTACAGCTTACGATGACAAAAATAGAAATGGTTACGATGAATTGAAAGCCGAAACAAATAACCATGAGCTTCTCCACACCCCTACAACCACATCAGGCTATGAGATTGCAGGCAATGGAAGCGACAACGATGCTGCACAGGTAAATTCCACTTCGGCATATCCGACTACGACATTGGCTTCTCCACAGCCTTTGGCAGAGGAAGAACCAACTAATGACCAAGGGAATGACTGGCAATTATAAATCTTTCAGATACAGTAAAATGTACTATGTTATAGTATGTAGTGTTACAAGAAGTGCCTATGTCGCACAGGCTCGCTTCGCTTGCCAGTACCACATAAGCGTATTCCGGCAGTCGCAAGCTCCCACCGTGCTGTACTTTTTTAGATAAGATGTTTCACCTGTTATAATACAGAAAAGAATGAAGAATAAAGATAATGTCAAACAGATTGACGGGAACAAGGAAGAGGAAAAGGATAAAAAAGACACAAGACGAATCCTGCGCCTTGAAGCCAGAGTTACGGAAGACGAATATGCCAAAGCTGCGGAACTCGCCCAATCCTGTGGTTTGACCATGAGTGACTATGTGCGCAGGACGGCTTTAGGGCATCGTCCGCACCTGCGGCTAACTGAGCGTGAAGTGGAAGCCCTGTGTAGCCTTTCGGATGCGAGGGGCGACCTTATCCGTGTCGTTGCTGCCGTGAAGTCCATCCAAGCGGACAAACGAGCCATCTATTTCAGCGATACCCGATTTGTGGAGCAATGGATGAAAGCTGCCACAAAGCTCATCAACCGTTGGAATCAAATTGAAGCCTACCTTAACGAATAAATTTCCCCACCTGTTATGATTGCAAAAGCAGCTACCATTTCGCATGGCTCAAATGCCATCAGATACTCCGTCAATAAAGATCGGGCAGATATAGTCAAGACCAATCTTCTGCCCGATGACATATCGCCCGAAGCGATGTTCAAACGAATGATGCTTGTGCAGAAGATGTTTACCAACGAGAGGAAGAGAGGCAGACCGTTTACCGACAATGTGATAAGAATTGAAATTTCCCCATCCGCAGAAGAGAGCAAGGGTTGGACGATGGATGACTGGGCACGTTTGGCAGACGAGTTCATCCAAGCGTTTGATTCCATAGACCTGTCTAAAAAGACCAAACGCGCTTCTTCAAAGCAGACCAACCTCAAAGGTTCGCAATACGTTGTTGCCCTACATCGAGATGCCAAGAGTGGCATTCTCCATCTGCACATTGATGCCAACCGTGTAGATATGGAGGGCAAGATAAATGACGGACACCTGTCCGGCATGAGGGCTGTAATGGCTGCGAATATCATCAACGAGCGTTACGGCTGGGTGCAGTCCGAAGAAATAGGCATACGGCACAGGCAGGAGGTTTCAGACTGTTGCATGGAGATACTGCGCAAGATGGATGAGTTCAGTTGGGAACGCTACGAAGCGGAACTGGTGAGGCATGGCTATGGGGTACACATACAGAAAAATGAGGACGGCACGGTTTACGGCTATTCCATCAAGCGAGGGAACTCAAGTTATAGGTCATCCAAGTTGGGTATCGGTCGCAACCTTGTCCCCTCAAAGATTATGAAGACATGGCAGAAATTGCATCCGCAGGAGGGTAAAATCAACCAACCGCAAGCGGAAGACAAGCAAACAAGGACAGCCACACCGACTGCCATTTCCAAGCCACAGACTACACCGCAACCTGTAATGAAGCACTATTCCATTGGCACGGATGACAACAGGACATTTGCCGTTTCCCTATCGGAAGCCGCAGACTGCATCATCCGTCAGGAGTGTTCTTTGGAGGAAGCACATCCATTGGCTAAGCTGGAAGAGATACAGCACACGGCTCTTCTGTTGTTTGCCGGATATTTGGATGCAGCCACGAGCATGGCGGCTTCAAGCGGTGGCGGTGGTTCTGATACAGGTGGCTGGGGACGGGACAAAGACGAGGACGAACTTGAATGGGCACGCCGTTGTGCGAGAATGGCGAACCGAATGTGCAAGCGCAGGAAAGGGCTTCACAGATAATTTTTCAACCCAATATCAAAGGACATGAGCATAGGAAAACCAAAGAATGAACCCATAGACCTGAACGGTCTGATGAACGAGATAGAGAACGACCATCGGATAACCGTGGAATCGGATGCCGTTGATAAGCGCATTGAGGAATTGCGAGTTGCTCAAAGGGACTTACGGCAAGCGACCGAAGCATTGGAAAAGGCTACAATGACTTTGAATGAAGCCATTGCAGCCCTTAAATCCGCTACTGATAGTTCCGCCAATATCGTGACCGGGATTAACAACGCCATTGTCAATGCGCAAGAAAATACAAAGTTCAAAGTTAGTATTGCACAGGAAGATGTGGAACTGTTGATGAAAAACTCACAAGCTGTTTTAACCACGGACGAGATTGTGATGAAACGCCATTTTGAGAAGCAAGCTCAGGCAATGGAAGCCCACGAGCGAAGAATTTCATCCATTCTCAGCCGAAACCAAGGCTTTTGGGTTTCCGATTTTTGGGCGAAAGTGTTTTGCTGGGTTATTTTAGTGTGTTTTCTGCTTATATTTATTTCTTATTACTTGAAAACTCGTCTGTAAAGCATAATATTAATAGACCTGTATCAATAATAGCAAACAATACATATCACGAGATAAGTTTAATCCTGTATAAACCATCGAATATCAAATACTTTTCGTACCTTTGCAATTGGATTGGAGGAAACTCTATCCAAGACATATTAGAAAAAGAAGAAGCGTTATGCTTATCTTGTACTTGAAAACGTAGGAAATTTTCAAATTGGATACAAGGATAGCATAGTGGTTCTCACGCTATAGCGTGGGCTGCTATTGTTACATCCGTATCCAAGGTTTCCTACGACCTTCAAGTAAGAGTGTGGCATACAGTTCCACGCTTTTATGTAGGTTAAATTC
Organism: uncultured Bacteroides sp.; assembly: GCA_902388365.1. Classification (GTDB taxonomy): domain Bacteria; phylum Bacteroidota; class Bacteroidia; order Bacteroidales; family Bacteroidaceae; genus Phocaeicola. The sequence goes on from CABMPB010000022.1 coordinate 27,506, forward strand.
CTCTATGGGACTGGAGATTAAATGTGTAGTGTATGAACATAATTAAAAATTGGTTGTTAGCCATTTGCGCCATTCTATTGATGAATGGATGTGCACCACTTCGAATGCCTGTAATCGTCAGGAATGCCCCTGTTGAAATGTATAAATACGCATACATTTCTCCGACAAAGGAATTAACATCAAGTACAGGAGGTACATATGGAGGACAATATGGCATCTATGGTTCTTCAACCACCAAAAGTGTTAATCCGAGTGATGTAATAGCCGGAATACTAATAAAAGAGGGATATGTTATATTACCCGAACTTAAACCAGAATTAGCTAATGAAACTTTAATCGTTAATTATGGTGAGAGTGGTAGGCGTAATAGAGGCTTAGGATATACCATAGAAGTAACCATACAATTTAATTCTGCAAAAACCAATGAAATGATATGCTCTTGTACGGCAGAAGGACAAGGTGAAACAGAAGCCGATGATATTCGTCAAGCCATTAGAAGAGCATTATCAACTTTATTCCCAAAGAAATAAAACCAATTAATAATCAAATAATACAACAATTTATGAAAAAACTTATTGTATCATGTGCATTAATGGTTATTACATTGGTATCGTATGCCCAAACCTATAAAATGTATTCTACGAGAAATTACCATAACCAACTCCGTTTAAATACGATGACAGGTGAAGTACAACAAATTCAAGATGATGGTCAATCTTGGGAAATTTGCAGTGCGAGAGAAGCTTCAGGGGATAAAGTAGGAAGATTTTGCCTTTATGAGACACAGAATATGTGGACTTTTATAATGCTTGACACATATACAGGTAAAAATTGGCAAGTCCAATTTAGTGTAAAAGGCGAAGATTATATGTTTGCTGCACCGATAAACATTTTCTCTCTTGCATATCCTGAAACAACTTCAAATTGGAGTAATAGGTTTCAGATGTTCAGAACTCAAAATATGTGGACTTTTATACTATTAGATTCGTATAATGGGCGATTATGGCAAGTCCAATATAGTACACAAGATTTGGATAATCTATTTTGCATACCAATAAATAAATATGAGTTAGTTTCTGATAACGAAAAATGTATATTCTCCATTCAACCATTGACAAGTATGTATCAATACTATCTCATAAATGATAATACAGGAGATATGTGGAAATTCCAATGGAGTACCAAAGGGGATGATTATAGGTGGATTGAGAAATTTAAATAGCTATTATTCTCGGATATGCAGTTAGTTTTATTCATAGCTTTGATTTGTTTTGTTGCTCTTTTTATAATAGTAGCAATACGAATGCACCTCAAAAACAAATCCAAAGAATTAACAGAAAAATTGCTTCAAATATCCGCTTATAGTGAGAAGTCCAGCTACGAGCAAGCCCAAGAGAGGCTGTCTAAACTTAACGATGCTGTATTTATTGATATTCCGGCAGACTTAAACAATGTTTTTTATGGTAAGATAATATCGGCAGCGCAAGAAAAGGATTTCACAAATCATTATATATCATATTTTCAAGAAGCATATTCACTTGTTAAGAAACTTGAAACTTTCAATATCACGCCATCTGTAACAATCTCAAACCTAATTCGTGACTTTGGTAATATCAAGAGGCTTGTCAAACAACATAATGATACGGTAATAAATTCCTTACTTGATACACACAAGGATTTTTTCGACCATTGTTTGAAATATCCATTGGATAAACAGCAAAGACGTTCAATTGTTTCAGAGGAAGATAATTGTTTAGTGGTTAGTAGTGCAGGTAGTGGAAAGACCTCTTCTATTGTTGGAAAAGTCAAGTATCTAACAGAAATCAAAGACATTGCCCCTCATAGAATCTTACTGATTAGTTACACGAACAAAGCAGCAGCCGAACTAACGGAGAGAATGGCTACCAACGGTTTGAAAGGCTATACATTTCATAAATTAGCCATTGATATTATCGAAAAAGAAACTGGTGTTAAGCCTTCTATATGCGATAATACTGATGCCTTATTTATAGATATTTATCACACTCTATTAGGGAATGAGGATTTTAAGAAAAGTGTAGTAGAATACTTCATCGACTACCAAACCAATGAAGCAGATTGGGAACAACGCAAGAATGAAAGGCGAGAAAAATTGTCAGAGCAAAAGAATGTACAGCTAAAAGCGATGTTTCCCGATATGGACGGTAGAACCATATATGTGAGAAGTGAACAGGAACAAAAGATATGTTTTGTTTTATCATCTCTTGGAGTGCAATTCAGATATGAAGAGCCATACGAACATCAATTGGCAGATGAAATGCACTCTCAATATCGCCCTGATTTTTCTATATACTTCGAGCAAAAGGGAGTACCCAAACGAATCTATTTGGAACATTTCGGAGTTGATGAACACGGTCTTGTCCCAGCTTGGTTTGCAAAAGACAAGAATATAACATACGAAGAAGCCAATCAAAAATATAATGATGGTATAACTTGGAAGAAAACTGCTCATGAGAAATTTGGCACTCAGCTTTTAGTGACATCAAGCGCAGATTTCCATTATTCTGACATAAAAGATAAACTCAAAAAAATATTAACAGATGTGGGCGTACCAATTCAAGAGAAAACAGACGAAGAATTATATGATTTGGTTTTGCCCAAAGGTAGTAAGCAAGAAAAAGCGTTTATACGGCTTGTAGTTACTTTCGTAACATTGGTAAAATCAAGTTGTAAATCAGTTAAAGAAGTTCTGAAGCAAGCAAAGAATGCAGGTGATGAACGAAGTGTTTTTATCATCAAAAACATATTTCAACCTGTATATGAACGTTATAAAAGTGCATTAAGCGATAGTAACCAAATCGATTTTACTGATGCGATTCTTCAAGCCACAGAGATATGTCGTACTACACATCTTGTTGAGTATGATTACATCATTGTGGATGAGTTTCAAGACATATCGGTTGACCGTTACAACTTCTTAAAAGTATTGAGAGAGGGAAATCCGCCTGCAAAGTTGTATTGTGTAGGTGATGATTGGCAGTCCATATATCGTTTTTCGGGAAGTGATATGGCTCTTTTTAATCAATTTCCAGAATATTTTGGTACAACAGAGATAAATAAGATAGAAACCACATATAGATTTGGAGAGCCTTTGGTCTCTTTATCATCTCGTTTTATTCAACGTAATAACGCACAAATAAAAAAAGATATACATTCATTCAGTTCTGATATGAAAACAGAATTGGAGTTTTGTTCTTACGACAGACGTGATTACTGCAAAACAATAGGAGAACTTATAGATTCTATTCCATTGGATAAATCTATATTTTTATTGGGACGCTATTCTTTTGATGATTATTACTTGTCATTTATGTATCAAGGGATAAAAGAAGGTAATAGATTTTACTATGTAATAGGAGGAAGAAAAATTGAGTTCTTGACAGTACATAAATCAAAAGGTCTTGAAGCAGATTATGTGATACTTTTACAATGTAATAAAGATACCTATGGCTTTCCATCACTTGTAAGCGATGACCCTGTGCTTAATTATGTCCTGACTAAAAGTGATCAGTTCCCATATGGTGAAGAAAGGAGGTTGTTTTATGTTGCAATAACGAGAGCAAAGTTGAAAACACTTGTGCTATACGACAAGCGTTTCCCATCTGTATTTGTAGATGAGTTTTTGCATCCTGAAAAGGTATCAGAAGAAAGCTATGTAAAACACCCCAATGCTAATAAAAGATGGACAAGGCGTGCAGACCAGTTTTTATTAGAACTGCATAATGAAGGTAAGAGCGTAAAATACATCGCTGCCAAAATGGGCAGAAGTCAAACTTCAATCGTAATGCGATTGAACAAACTTACCCAATAGTCGCACTAATGCTATATTTTTTCACAACGATGATGTCTGTATGTTGCCACGTTGCCATAATACATTAGAATCTTTTGAATATTTCGTTTATCTTTTTTGTTTCGTTTTTCTCCTGCTCTTGGCATATCCTTGCCACACTCATGAGTAAACTTAGAGGCAGCCTATATATGCCTTCACTCTTCAAATGGATACGTTTCGTCGTAGATTTCACTTAGAGAACGGTCGTTGAAAAACCAGTGCGGTGTGGGCTGTATATGCTTGACCTTATATCCTTTTAGCTTAGCAGAAAGCGCACTAATAGAAGTTTCTTCTCCTTCATAACACACTTTACGCTCTGAAAGAACGGTAACAGAAATTGATGGGTCATCTTTCCATATGAGAATATCGCCTTTCTGCAACCCCATCTCATAGAAGTTGAGTGGTGGACGTTTGGCTTGTGCTTTTGTGCTGGCAGCTTTATCCTCATCGGTGAGGTCATTCTGTATCTCATCCGTCACTTCTTCCGTCACATCTTCATGATGAAAAAGCTCGAGGATGGCTTGTGCCTGCTCCACGTTGATACGGAAGAACTCACGGTTCTGGTTGATGCGCTGAGGGTCAAAGGCTTTATGAAGGGCTTTTTCAATTTTGAGACAATCACTTTTTTTGACCTTGCACGCAAATTTACACTCAAACGGAATGGGAACTCCTGTGGTATATAGTTCCTTCATCCGTTTATCAATGCCTTCCTGTGTGGTCATGCCTATTTTTACAAGTCCTGGCATCACAGGGTTTGTCAGAAGATAAACTATTCCGTATTCCATATCGTTGTTTTTTTAGAGACTATTGTACAGTTTGTCTTTGTTTATAATGAAATCAAGAACTCTTTCAAATTCGCGCATCAGTATGTTGCCGTTCTTGTTAGTGAATATATGTGAGTTCATTTTTTACTTCTCCTATATTTTTGATTACTGGCATTGGGATGCTCTGGATTGGTCATTTCGAGATAGCCAGCCTCGATTAGTGACATGATGTATGTCTGAATATTCTTACTATGGTATGTCACACCTACCCTTTCAAGAATTTCTTTGCTGCTACGTGGCACACTGCAGAAGTTTACTATATCCCTCTGCTTATTTGTTATTTTAGGACGTATAGTGTCAGAGTCTGCATTGAAAGTGTCAGAGTCGGTATCTAAGTCGGTGTCAGAGTATCTAAGTTTGGTGTCAGAGTCCGCATTAAAAGTGTCAGAGTCGGTATCTAAGTCGGTGTCAGAGTCTGCATTGGGTTGATTACTTATCTGCCTATTTATAGTAATCACGAACTCATTAGTCCTGTCATTATTGGTGAACGAGACATTCACGTCCTCCGACAAGGCACGAAGCATACCACTACCTGCTCCTGTGTAGGGAAGCAGGTGGATGGCATTTGTGAATAGGAACATATTGCGTGGCATGGATGTGCCTATAACAATATCATCTACGGTAAGTCCATTAGGGAGAATTCCGGGGCTGTGTATCTCCACCCTGTCATCAAAAATGAATATGCGGATTGGGGCTGTCGCATTCAGCGATCGATGCACTAAAGCATTTACGGTGAACTCAACAAGGCTGGTGTAAGGAATCTCCAACACGCCTTGCGAGTTAAACTCATTCCCAACCTGTATATGACGCAAGTTCCGGGTGAAGAAATCCATAATAGTCTCAAACTGATGAAGCAGATTACCCTCAATATCGGCATCGTTCACCTTGTCGCGAAATTGAGTACCGCCAAGATTGTTGCCTACAAAGCAAATACATTTTGCAGTCATCATTGGAAGCCAACGTTGGGTGTACTTGCCAAACAATAACATCGCGGCCACTGTGATTTTACCATCGGGACGAATAAAACGCAGGTTACGTAACAGTTTCTCTCCATTGTGCCCACTGGCAATAGCAGAACAGACGGTATCTAAAGAGGCTTCGCGAAATGCGTCGCCCACCAAGCCTTTTCTTGCTAACACCTTATCAAACTTGTTACTAAGGAAGGTTTTGATGGTACCCTCGTCTAAATCTTTGATGGTAGCATCTCTTACTCCTGCTTCATCTGGCGAAAAGCTGCCACAGTCAGTCATCATCTCGGCAAGCTCGGCATTGTCGAACACTTTGCGCTTGTCAGCACCGTTCTTCACCCACACAATTCCCCGATTGTCATGGTAGGGCTTATTCAATCCTTCCTTAATATGAGCCACAACAAGGCTTCCGCCATCCACAGAAATTGTTTCCACATCAACAAGGATGGCAGGAACAACATTCTCAGATGCGATATTGCTAAGTGTATTGGTGGTTTCCTGTACTTCCAAATAGGACAAAGGATTGATGTTTCCGGTTTTATCTACCGCACCAACAACCAACGTGCCACCACGTGCATTACTGAAAGCCACCAGTTCGCAACCGATGTCATAGTTGTCAAGGAGCCGTTCTTTGAACTGCACCTTACTGACCTCGCCAAGTTTTATCTGTTGGATAATATCTATTTCCTTCATTGTTCAAATGTTTTTGGTTGAGCAGTCTACCTGCATCAATATTCAAAGCCTCTGCTATACGTAGGAGGTTTCTTGCGTCTGGCTGCATAGTGTTCGTCACCCATTTGGAGACAGTAGCCCTGTCTTTTCCTAATTGTTCTGCCAGCCACTTACTACTTTTTTGTTCTTCGACAAGTACAGGAAAAGCCACACAGTTTTGCTTCTGAAAACTGCTTCATCTCACCTATCCTTTTTGTCGGTTATCAAATACTTAAGGTCTACTTGTAATATCTCAGCGATCAGTTGCAAAGTATCTAAATTAGGCTGAATCCGATTACAAGCATAGGCATTGACCATACTAAAACTTTTATCAAGTCTCTTTGCCAGCCATGTTTGAGAAATACCTTTTTCGGATAAAACAGCCTTAATTCTATTCAACTTCATTCTTTAATGTAATTTTATTGCGCAAATATAGTGAATTATATTCAACAAACCAGTTTGTTTTATTATATTTGCAGCATTAATAATGATTTTAATACACCAGTAATATGCAATCAACCGTAGCATTCATATCTCATAGAAGTACTCATAAGGATTTTGTTAGAAAAATAGTTGACACAGTAAAACGAGACAATTGCATTGTTGACGAGTTCGATTTTTATCCAGCGACAAAAACGGTAAATGAAATAGTTAGAAATCTAAACTTTGCGCCGATTTTTGTATTACTAATTTCTAAAGATGCCCTTGAGTCTGATTGGATTAAATTAGAAATGTCAAAAGCTCGACAACTTTATGACACAGGTGTTATTAGAGAGTTTATGCCTTTTATAATTGAAGAAGGAGTAAAGTTAGAAGAGTTACCTTCATGGATGACTCGTGACTGGAGTTTAAATATAAAAACAATAACATCCCCCAAAATTATAGGTCAGTTTATTATTGAAACACAACGAAAAATTCGTTGTGTCGGGAATAATGCATATGGCAATTGGATAAATACGTTTATTGGCCGTAGTAATGAATTAGATGAGTTTCAAAGAGCGATGTACGACAGTGTGTATATGCCTCATCGTTCTTTAATTGTCTCGGGAAAACCGGGAAGTGGGCGTACTAGATTTATCCAAAAATGTATTCAGGACAGTAGCGGACTATCATTTATCCCTGAAGGATTTCAGATAAAACTACCTCAAAAAACATATTTAGACAACTTTATACTTCAATTGCACGAAGGCTTGGGCTTTAGTAAAGCATCATATGAGGATATTCTTAAATTAGATCATGAACATCAAATTACTAAATGTGTATCTTATATTAATCAGATAATCAACGCTCATTCATTCTTACTAATTGAAGATGAGATGAGTTTTGTATCATATGACGGAACTATTTCTGAATGGGGTAAAGAAATTATATCCCATCCTGCCATGATAGACTCGTTAAAGATATTTATAAGTAGTAGGGTTAAGCCTAGATATTCTGAGTTGAGAGCATATCCCCAGATAATTCATATAAATCTTTCTGGGTTTACAAAAGATGAACGCAAACGTCTTTTTGTAAATTGCTGTCGTTATTATAATGTTCAACTAAATGATAGTGATGTCGATTTTTTTGTGGATCGTCTTCAGTCCTCTCCCCAACAACTAGAACAGGCAGTTCGAGAAATTAAAGATAAGAACGTAAGATTTGCTAAGAAAGACATTAAAAACCTGATTGCAATAGGAGATGAAGTCTTTTCCAGAGTTATTAGTTGGTTTAAAGGAGATGAGACTGCTCTTACTTTAGCAAAAGTGCTTGCTGAAGTTGATATGATCAGTTTCGATTTACTCGAACAATTATATGAGGAAGATTATCCTAAAATAGAACAGCTCGTAAATAATTTTGAATCTTTGTCTATTTTAGATTTTTACGGTCCTGGAGGCAATAATATTAGTTTGGACGGTGGCGTTTCAGATTATATACGTAGAAGTAAATTAGATTTAGATCCTATAATGAAAACCCGTATTGAAGAAATAATCTTCAATAAAATAGATACGGCAGAAGATGATCTAGGAGAATTATCAATATTTTTACATGACTTGCGGAAGCAGTTGCTGTCTGGCAAAGGTTTTGCGTATGTCATGCCGTCTATCGTTATAAGTACAGTCATTGATCTTTATAATCAGGGTAGCTATGATTCAGTAAAAGATATTTGTTTGCATGCTTTGGAACATTGTTCAAGTTATACAGAGGAACCTCTGCAAGAATTGTACTATAGGTTGTGCCAAGTTTTAGCTCGTATGAAAGATAGAATTTTCTTTACATACATTGACAAAATTAAAGATAAAGGTAGTAAAGATTTTCTGTATGGATTTTACTATCGCTATAAAGAGGACTATTCCAAGGCCGAGGAGTATCTCCTTAAGGCTTTAGATTTTAATTCTAATATGCAAATTGCAAGACGAGAGTTAGTGAATGTTTATCTGAATCAAGAAAAATATACTAAAGCCCTTCCTTTGGCAAAAGAGAATTATAATCGTAAATCGACCAATTCTTATCATATAGAAGCATATTTTCGTTGTTTATTAAATCATTATCCTTGGAATACAGAAACTGAAGATACACTTAATCGCCTCCTTAAGGAGATGGAAGAGAATTTTAGTAAACGTAAGGATGAACTTTTAGCATCAATGCAATTAGAATACTTTATTAAATCTAGAAACCACACTAAGGAAGAAATAAAAGAAAAGATACAAGAAACGTTAATTGTTTATCCTAACTCGCCCCAAGTTTATAGAATTAAAGAAGAATTCGAAAGAGACAAAAGTAGATTTTGTAAAAGTTGTAATTGCTAAGTCTATGATTTAAAGACAGGAAGCTAAAGATGACATTTTAGTATAGGTTTGTCGCAAAAAAACTGTTTTGCGACAAAATATAGCCTATACAAACAGATATAAACGAGAATAATTACAACAGTTCTTTTCAAACCTGCGTAAACAATGCGTAAACAAACGGTTTCAGTTAGGGGGATTTAGTGAGTTTCATAGGAGATAGCTAAATTCGTAATTGTTTGATACACAGTAAATATTGAGAAAACTGACCATCGCAGAATATCACTTTGTCGTTCTCATAATCTGGAGGTCCCTGGTTCAAGCCCAGGCTGGTCCACAAAAGAGATTCTTAATAGATTGTTTTTCAACGGTTTATTGAGAATCTTTTTTATTTATGTCAACAGGATGTCAACCGACTTTGTTTTTCCTCTTTCGTCTTACTCTTGCAATAGTTAACAATAATCAAGAGCAAAAATACAAAAATAGCATTGTTTTCATTCTATTCTCGGATTTTTTTATTTGATATCTAAATTACACGATCATGATAAACTATAAAAAAGAACTTTTCCAATTGTTAGAGCAACATTTATCTGCTAATGAAAAAGTAGACATAGAAGTTGTGTGTACTACTATGGAGAAATATATGCAGGAAGGAATTCTAAACGAAAACTACAAGTCTCTTTATACTCTATTTCAGAATAGCAATTATAGCTATTTAGAGTTCAAGTTTAACTTAAGTAAAGACTTACTGCTTTTACAATATAAAAATGCGATTCTTGAACGACAAAACGATTGGGAAGCCACTAAAATGAGAAACTTTCAAGAATGTCTAGATATAGTGCGGTCTCAGATGCAAGATGACTTTAAGGACCTTCTTGAAAAACAACAAACTGATTTGGCTTTTTCCATTGCAGAAAATATTTGTGAGCTAAGAATGATTAAACCTATTATGGATGAACAAATAGCCATCCTAAATGATAAGATTAGCTTAATGTCCGTTACCTCTCAATCAATACAACAAATAGATTTGATATGTCCAACAGTCAAAGAAAAAATAGCATCAAAAACTATTATTAATTTGTTGCAGAATGAATTCTTTGAATATATACAGAGTAGGCATTTTCAATATAAAGATAAAGAAGAACTCAAAAAAGAAATTGAGCAGTTAAAGGTCCAAAAGAAACATTTAATAAGTTTGGCTATTCGCGAAGTCGCAAAATCATTGGTTTCAGAGGGCGTGCTAATTAAAACGTCATCTAGTGGTAACTCCTATAATCTAAAAAATAAGAATGGGGAATTTATCTCACTGAGTAATGAGATAGCCATCAAAATATATAATATCGTAAAAGTATTAGGCTTTGAGCCTTTTTTTAAAGGACGTAAAGCTATAGAAAATCAGAGTAATGAAGAAGGCTATCAAATGCCTGACGATAACGACGAGAAAAGAAACTACGTTAAAGACAGATTAAAAGCAAGTGCAACTATCAACATAGATTTTAAGAGCATATTTACAGACTATCAAGGATATATCTTGTAATGTGCAAGCATCCTTTTATCTAGCAGTATCTAACAGGGAATGCCATGTTGATTCCTCCAATGAGAGAATTACTCTCTGTTAGCATTTGTCTGCAGTGGAGAGCATATAAATATTCTTTTTTAATCTATTATCTTTATGTGCTTTACATGATTAGTAGATCAGAAAAATAGGGATATTCCAGAAATATTTTTATAGTTTTGTCGAAACCAATAACAAACTGATATGAGGAAAACATTAAAAGAAGTTCTTGATATTTTCCAAGGAGTGAATGGTGATGAAATCCAGTTGCTAAAGAAGATACAAGTTTTGAATACTCTTTTTTTCTTTGGAGGTTACTTTCAAGTAAATAATAGAAAAATCTATCTTGCTGATATTGAATTTTACTATCATGAAGAAGGGACAAGGAATAAGATGAAAGATTTCATCATGTACCACACCAATGATCATGAGAAGAAAATAGTCGATTATTTTCCTTTAGGCTCGTTTAACGCACATGTATCAGGAGTTGACTTTACTTTTGAGAATAGAGATAAGCAGTATAGGGCTTCTATCCTTATCAGAGGTATAAAAATTGTAGATGACAATGGGGAAGTCACATTTGAATCAAGACCTACCTATGTTTACGAATATCTTCTTATGGGGAAATCGCTATTTGATAGTGGTATTAATATTAAATGGGTTGACGCAGAACTGCCTATTAAATTGGAACAAATAAAACAGACGTATCGAAAAAACGTATGTCAATATGATGAAGAAGGTAATAGGATAGAATATCAAGACGGAGTAAATCAGCTTCCTGTTAGGATTGGGAGAAAAGTATATTGCCAGTGTATGCGTAAGTGGAGATTCTATTTGGATAAACAAGATGATAACAGATAACCAGACAAATAAAGTTTATTTCTCGGAGTGGTTACAAAAAGATTTCCCTATCCAGTATAACGAAATTCATACTATACTGGATAGGTATAATATATCTCATGAGCTTCTTTGTCATACAAAAGACTATTGGTGTCGTGATTATATGCCAATCCAGATAGAAGAAAATCGGTTTATTCAATATCGTTATTATCCCGACTATCTTTCAAGTAATAAGGATGCCTATTATATTTCTGAACCAAGCAGAATCTGTGAAAGCCTAGGAATAAAAACAGATAAAACAGATCTGATTATTGATGGTGGTAATATAGTGAAATGTAAAGATACCATTGTTATGACAGAAAAGGTTTTTAAAGAAAACCCTCAATATACCCAAAAGCAACTTACATCAAAGCTTGAAGGCATTTTTCAGGCAAATTTCATATTTTTGCCTTGGGATAAAAAAGAGAAATACGGCCATTCTGACGGTATAGTGCGTTACATCTCCGGTGATAGAGTTCTCCTGACCAATTACAGAGATTTTGATAGCAAGATAGCAGATGAAATCATAAGAAGATTGAACCAATGCTTTGATGTTGTGGAATTGAATTATACTTCTACTCTGTTTCATAATAATACTTGGGCATATATTAACTTCTTACAGACTGACAATATTATAATTATCCCTAAACTCGGCATAGAGGAGGATGAGCAGGCAATGATTCAGTTTAAGGCACTCTTTCCTGAGTATAAAGAAAAGATTATTCAGATAGATATAACCCCAATATTAAAACTGGGTGGAGCCTTCAATTGCATATCGTGGAATATAAAATATAATAATAAAAGGCTATGATTCAAAATAATAAACTTCTAATAGGTTTAGCTGGCGAGTACTTCGTTGCTGGAATGATGAATATGAAGGGCTGGGTTGCCAGCTTAACTCTAAAAAATTATCCAGCAGTTGACATTTTTGGCTTAAATCCAGAAACAGATCAAACAATAAATATTCAGGTAAAGACAACTAAGGATAAATTAAACTATCAGGTTGGCTTATTGAGAAGCCAGAGATGTATTATTAGGGATAAGATCAAAGCAGCTTATGTCTTCGTTCATATTGACAAAGATGAAAAAATTCGATATTTTATATTATCAAGAGAAGAAATTATTGAGCTTATTGAAAGAACGGATGATACATACTACAATAAACCTCGCCTTAAACAATTAAAGGATTATCCAATAGGTATTTCATTAAAAGATTTGCTTCCATTTGAGAATCAATGGGATAGTTTATGGAAATAATATATTGTGGGATGGTAAGTTTATTTTAACAATACTTATTCTGATAATGAGTAAAATGCACACTATTATTGGATTGTAGCCGGAACAGATTAGTCGAGTAAAAAAAAGCTATCATAGTTTGTGGATATAAGAATTCCAAGAATGAGATAGTCAAAGTGGATTTGAAAAAATTCGGCTATTCTTATAAATAGAATAAAGATTTGGATTTGATATGATTGTAGAAGAAGGAAAAAGAAGCTATTTTAAATGGTTAGCTCATATTATCTGTGCTTTTAACTTTTTCTGTACAGTTTATTATCCCTTTCATTTCATATATATCAATATCCATCTCTATATCTCTTTCATCAGAAAAATAAAGTCTACATCTATCTTTTGAGATCCAAAATACATAATTAAACAAATTGTAATACAATGAAAAACCATCTCGAATATGCAAAAAAAACACCAAAATCGTTTTTCTTAGTTTTTTTGAGTATATTCGTCAATTAAATTAAAGGTATAATCTATGAGTAAAAATCAATACTATAATAATAATCTTGGTGCGGTTCATGCACTTAAAGGATATCATCATCAATTCATATATTCTCTTTTAAGAATTTTAAGAGGAACAGAACAGGAAGAAGGTTTTTTCCCAGAAGGGAAATTTGAAGATTTAGACATTTATGATTCAGAGGGTAATATCATAGAAATTATCCAAATAAAATCACTAAAAGATATATTAACGCTATCAGATATTTTAAATGCAAAAAATAATTCCTTCATCAAAAGATCCTTATCTATTTGTACAAATGCAGCATCCCCCAAGATCAAACTACTCTCATTTGGAGAAGTTAATGACGATATTATAAATCTTGCAGGTAAAGTATATTCTCCACAGCTCATTACAAAGCTAAAATCTAATGGATTAAAAAGTGCAGAAATAGATATTCTTAAGAACAATTTTGAATATGAAGTTGTGTCTGAAAAGAAAATTTACTCTGATATTTTTTATGAAATAGAAAAAATTGGACTATTTTCAGATTTAAATATTACCTTAGATTTATTTGTTTATTGGATTTACAATGCGGCAAGAAATCAACTAAAATTGAGTAAATACATATTATCAAATGAGCTACTAAATATTGGGAAGTATCAAAGTGAAAGAAGTAATTTTATAAAGCATTTTGGTTCATTAATAAGACCTTTATTAAATGAAGATATAGATACAAAAGCTCAAATCAAATTGAAACAAGACTTCTATAAAGGTATCTCAGCAGAATATAATCACATAATTGCAAATGCAGATGTAGTACGGTATGAAAAATTGGAGGATATTAATTCTAAGTTTCAAGAGTCCGATATTGTTTTCATCCATGGAGCTTCAGGGCAAGGTAAAAGTACATTAGCTTATAGATATTTATTTGATTATTGCGGAAATACCACTGTTTTTGAATTACGAGGAATTCCAACAGAAATAACGAGACTATATGAATTAATCAATTCTTTAGAAGGAATATCAAAGGGTATAAGTTTTCCAATAACACTATATTTAGATATAATTCCAGGTCATAAAGAGTGGATTAATATTATTGAGGAACTAGCATCAAAGAAAAGTTTTAAGTTTATAGTAACAATACGGTCAGAAGATTGGAATGCAATAGGAATTGGAGGAAAATTTGACTTCGAGGAAATTGAATTAAATTTCGATAAGGAGGAGGCAAACCTGATTTACCAATATATGAATGGAATATCCCAAGATTTACACTTTGCTAATTTTGAAGAAGCTTGGAGAACTTTTGGAGAAGCGGGCCCTCTTATGGAATTTGTGTATTTGATAACACAAAAAGATAGTCTTCCTTCAAAATTGAAACAACAAATAAATAGAATTAGAGATACAGACAACCAGTTTTCAAAAACACAAATTGAAATATTACGCTATGTTACTTTAATTGATTTCTTCGATTCTGAAGTAGAAGCATCACATTTGGTTTCTTTTTTACAATTAGATCGAGACTCTTTTCTTAGAGCTATGGAGTTATTGGAAAAAGAATACCTTGTTAAAATAGTTCAAGAGGGGCTTTATATTAAAGGGCTACATCCTATTCGCTCCAAAATAATTGTTGAAATTCTTTTTGATGAGGAATTCTTTAGAAAATCCGATTACTCATTAAATGCACTTGATATTATATCCGCTGATTCTATTTTGAATTTTTATTTAAATGCTTTTAGGAAAGGAAATTTATCCATTCAAGAACTTTTAGAAAGAATCAAGAATTACCATCCACAATCGTGGCAAGCATATTATTTAATATTGAAAAGTTTAATTTGGAAAGGTATCGACGATTATGTAAATGACAATATGCTCCTTTTAGATGATGTATATCAGAAATATAGTTCAGCTTGGGTTGTGATAATAAACTTCAACTTTGCTTTTGACTGGAATAACCCAATCCTAAGTTCAGATCTATTTTCAGAAGAAATGCGTAATTATTCGAAATTAATTAATGAAAAATTGGGCAATAAAAAACAGGTTTTCAAATATGCAGAGGAATGGTTAAGGACAATATCACAAATAGATATTAGCCCCAAATCGGAAAAAGAATGGGATTCTTTTGCATTGTTTGTTTTGTGGGCGAATTATTTTAAAATCAAGAAAATAAAGATAGATTATACCCTATTCAATTTTCATGAATATTTATGTAAAACGTCCTTGTCTATTTTGTCTCATGTTATGTATTCAGTATCGCTATATAGTCAAGAGTCACAAAAATATCTGGCAGAAGTAGAACTAATATTTCTACAAAGATTATATTTCAAATACAATATTATTTACTTAAAAAGGGATGAAGATACAGTTGATTGTTTGTACTTCTATGATATTATAGATGAAGTGATTGAGACAAACAAGACAGATATAATTCACGAAAAGTCGATGCAAATAATCGAGCTATTACGGTTCGCTTACCCAAATATGAATTTGTATAAGATTAGGGGTATTGGGCATAAAACTCCTTTCGTATCAGATTATTATGATTCTTCAAGAAAAGAAATTTCTATTGAAAATCTGCCACTACAACCACTTGTTGAAATAAACTCCATATTAGTAAATCTATTTAATTATAAGAAACGTCCCAATAATTGGATAGAATACGTGGATAAAATTATCTCAAGACGTAAACTTTATGTAGAGATACTAAAGTCATTTTATTCTGATATTATCAAATATCATAAGTTACACAATTATTCTCCTTTATATTTATATTCAGAAAAGTATACTTCTGATTATGAATTGAAATTGAAGAGTCTCGAATCCCGGTTACCTCAATTGCCTAAGATTATTGTTGATGAATGGGGATATATTGGAGAGAATCAAGATAACTTATTTGCAGAGAGTATAGAACGCCAATCAACAGGGGATAGACTAGCAAGGAATATAGTTTCAATAAGTAAATATCGAAATTTTCTGCAGAGTATCCAATTATACAATTCTTCGTTGGATAACTTTTTGCAACAAAGTGTTTTAGTAATCATTCGTAGAATAAGTCAAGCTCTTAATCAAGATTACATAAAAATCCCTAATAATGAAAGAGTTAGCATTATAAACCTATTTGAAGTACATGAATCTTTAAGGGGGATCCAATTGGCATTCAAGAATCATTTTTCCAAATATGTAAATAATGAAACCCTTTCTCTAATAGAAAAAGAAGAAAATGCCTATATTTCAGGAATATGCTCTTTATATCGACACTTTATCTATACAAAAGCATATATACCTAGTAATATAATACAAACGGGGGGAAGTCGATTAGAAAACACAAAATGCACTATTCAGAAAAAAATAAGTGACAAATTGAAAAAATTAGAAAAAAAACATATGATAAATTTTAGAATAGATTTCAATTATGAACATAGATCGTGCTATATAATTGCAGATTTTGCTGATGCGCTGAAATCTATTGAATTAATTAATATCATTTATGATAGCATATATAGCGCGCTAGGACAACCTGAACATACGTCTTTAAGAGCATTAATTGTAAACTCTAATTTTCCTGTTTTTTGCCTAATTCCTTTGGTACATGGCAAATCTCTTCAAGGGAAATATTATAAATTCAAATCATACAATTTATATGAGAAAAGTAGTAGTGAATTAGAAGCTTTCAATTTTATACCAGACGATATTCCGTCTTGTATTATAGAATTATACAGAATAGATAAATGGGATTTTTTATTAAGTGAACTAAAAGATTTACAGGAAATGTTTACTTCTGCATCAATATTATATCTTTTAGGCTATAATCTGATACAGTTTAAAGATATTGAATCAGATGATATGGGAGCTGACGTGGCATTAAGTTACATACAAAAAAATGGTCGGCTATTTCAAGAAAAACTGCAAAAATGCTTGGATATCTTTACTCTACAAGTTGGTAAATGTAATGATGGGGAAATTTCTTTTGAAAGCGATATGATTAGACTAGACTTTTATAATTTCTTATTAGAAACTTTTCCTATGTTTTATCCAAGTGATGATTTATGTGAGAAGAGTAGTCATAATTTCACTTTTAATCCAAAAGAAATGGAAAACTGGTTACCCCGTTTGAATATCTTAAAAGATAATATCACATTCATATATTATTATTTGGCAAACAAAATAATATCTAATTATATTTCAATAGATATGCATATCTAATATCGCAACTATATACTTTATTGTACCAACGATTGTGTATAATGACTGGTTGGACTTTAATATGCCAATCTCTAAAATAATGGAATTGGCACAGTAAGAAATAAATTAATAGCGATTGATATGTCGCCTGTGTATAAATAAAGAAATAAAAAATTTGAAATATCAATTTTGGTTTCATATCTTTGCCCTAAAAGAGATATATCATATGCCACAACTATATGTTTTTAATTTAAATGTGAAACAACTTATTTAGAACATCTATGATAAATTCTATTTCATTCAAAAATTACAAAGCTTTTTCAAGTGGAAGTTTAGAGTTGAAACCTATAACAATCCTTTTAGGTTCTAATAGCTCTGGAAAAAGTAGTTTGTTACAACTGTTTCTTTTAATTGAGCAGACAATGAATAATCCAGAGCCTTATGAATCAGCATTAAAACTCAATGGGCGATTTATAAATTTAGGAGAAGATGAAAATCTTATCAAAGATAAAGATTTAAGTAAAACCTTGAATATTGAGTTTTCTTTCAAAGCATTACCCTATATTCAAAAATTACAATTACTTCTTAAAACGGTGGATCATCAATTGATTCAGATAGGAAGAATGATTGAACGTATTAAAAATAAAGAGAGTAATCAACTGGATATTTTAGAATATACAATTCTCAACAAACAATACGAAAAATTGATAAATGAAGTTCAAGATATAGAATATTCACATCAATCTATTGAATCAGAGACTTCTAGAGATAAATCACTTTTTTTTGATTATATAATTTCTCATCATAATTTCTTATTTGAGGAATTTGCTGATAACAAAATTAGTATAAATCAAAGGCTTTTAATATACAAGGATATTTTTAAATTCTTAGAACCTTTGAAAAATCTATACTCCGAATCTGGTGTGTTAGGATATAACTTAAAATATAACCCACAAACGCGAAAAATAGAAGTAGAAGAGCAGTATGTTGAAATTAACAATAAAAGCTTAATACGATTCACATCAAAAGATATTTTTAGTGACATTTTGAATTTTGAATTATTGAAAAAGCATTTGGACTATACAGTAAATTATTTTGAATATGATGCATTAAAACTAGATGAAAAGTCTAAAAATCCAGTTTCTAGGTATATATTTTTCCTTTTAAATGAAGCATATAGTATTGTTGCCGATAATTTTGAGAATAAAAACATAAATTATGTTAGCCCTTTAAGAGCTCATCCTCAAAGATATTACTTATTAGATGAAGCAAACATAAATACCTCTTTAAATACTCAAAGCGGAACAAGTTTAGCTGAAATACTTAAAAAAAACACTCAAATAAACTCAAGAGTAAATACTTGGCTTAAGAAATTTGGTTTAAAGGTAACAGTAAAAGAATTTAAAGATATTATCCACAATATAAAAATACATCAAAATGATTTGGACTTAGACATTACAGATGTTGGATTTGGTATTTCACAAGTACTGCCCATTCTTGTGCAAGGTTTTATGTCAAATAATAGATCATTAACTCTAATAGAACAACCAGAAATCCATTTACATCCGAAAATGCAAGCTGATTTGGCCGACTTATTTATTGATATAGTTAAATTAGCTATGGACAAAAAAGGGAAAATCAAAAAAAGTTTACTAATAGAGACGCATAGTGAATACTTATTAAAACGTTTGCGAAGAAGAATCTCAGAAGGAAAACTAAGCAGTAAAGATATTGCAATATATTTTATTGAACCTAGAGATAAAGACAATAGAGATTCTGCTTTAATTAAAAAGATAGAAATATCAAAAGATGGTTCTTTTGAATGGCCAAAAGATTTTTATATCACCGAATTTGAAGATGATATGACTTATTTCCAAAACCTGGCAAAAAAAAGTAAGAAGAAATGAACAGATTTACTATTGATGCAGATTTTATATCTCTAGCAGGGTTGGATGATAATGCAGACTTACTTCTTGACGTATTAATGGTTTTTACACAAGACAATGAGTTTAGGTTATGTTTGGATTCTTCAGATATTGCATTTCAAAAATATCTAGATATTTCTCTAAATAGTGAGGCTATTCGATTTTGGTTTCACTGCTTGTTTGAGAGTAGGCAGAGTAGAAAGTATATTGATTATATAACAATTAATAGACGAACATACTCCAATGGCAAACAAATTTATATTGAAATTTGCAACAATTCATGCAGTGAAATGAAAAGAATAATAGTTGCCGAAAAGCAGTCTTACAATGAACTAATAGAGTTGTTGTCAGACTCAAAAATACAGCTCTTAGATGGGTATCAAGCTAAAGCAATATTAAATATGCGAAACATACAAATATCGATGGGAGCCAATTCTCCTAATATTAATGGAAACTATAACACTGTAAATAAATAGAAAATATGACACAAATATCTGTAGGTAATCATTCACCGAACGTTAGTGGGAGTGGAAATCAAGTATCAACTGGAAATAACTCCCCTAATATGAAGGGAAATAACAAAATGAAAATTAAATATGCTGCAGGTGGTGGCATTATAGGCTTTTTGTTAGGTATAGCCGCTTCTATCATCGCAAATATTATTACATCATCGCAATAGCATTAGAAGTAAAAAATACATTTTACACTGTTTCTTTTTTTCTTCTTAGGCGTTAGCATTTGATCCTCGGGCATGAGAGGAGAACTCTCTTCCAAGGATATCAAAGAAATTAGTGAATAATTCCTTTGATTATTTCCTTGATTACAGAATGAAGTAAGAGGAGTATAGCTTTCTCGTTTCTAGACATTATGAAAATCTTTTTGAAAAACAATAATAGGGCATGCCAGTTTCCCAGCATGCCCTAATAATACTTTGATAAGTAATTCGATAGCTATGGCATAGCGCAAATGCCATAGAGATTTGCGGTAACTACTTTGCCCGATTCATCTTTTATTTGTTCGGGCGTAGTCCAATTTATTCCATCTGTAGATGTAGTTACATAGCCATATAATGCTGCTGTGACAAACTTTCCACTGCTATAAGTAACTGATCTGAACCATATATCATTAAATGATTTAGGAGTTGTCTGGAATATGCTTGAAGTAGAAAATATAAAGTATTAAATATCATTGCGGTAACTCTTCAAGGAGAATTCCAAGCGATATATAAACAATGAAATATTTGAATAAAGAATCGTTCTTATAGCGAGCAAAACGATGAAACATAATCGTGTGCTAAATCATGTGGATTTCCAAATGGAAGAAACTATAAAATGTTGATAAGCAATAGAGAAAAATGATAGTTTTTATGCTGGCAACTACTAAATTAGAACTCTGATTTTGCAAATTCAAAGGAGAAGGCTCATATTTGTTTTAGCATTCTCCATAAGCACGATACCGCATAAAAAATCAGCTAGTTGAGCTGTTGACGTACTTGAAAGTGAAATATGAAATCTCATATAGTACCCCCTGCTGAGAAACCCTAAATAGATTTTAAAGAAGAAAGGAATGGAGAAAAGATTGTCTTGTGCTATTAAGCCAGTTCTTTTAACAGCAGGTAATTTACCTGACGTTATATCCCAAAAATCTCATTCCACAATTTGAATTACCATTTATTATTGGATATTTATCAGGATAATACCACCCCACAAGCTCCTGAGCAGATGATAAGCCAAAGAACTTTAGAGAATTTACTACCTTTTCTATTTTTGGATATGTAACATCACCTGTATGTAATAAAAGCTCCCAACTATCAATAATTGAGTTTAAGCTATTATTTTTAGAATCCCAAAACTTGGAACGATTCAATGGATAACTTGACAAACAATGCAAACATTTTGTAACCTCTTTTACTTTGTCCCAATCTAATATTCTAATAGCATTAGGGGCTAAATATTTTTGCACTAATTCTGTTCTTTCTAACCTCCAAACCTGTTTATGTTCAGGATAATATCGACACAAATCTGAAAAATATTTTTTTAATTGTTTTTCTTTCTGAGTAGCAGATAGTATTTGCAGGATATTAACATTCAAAGAAGGAGTATCTTCATGGTCATGGTATAAATAATTGAGGAAATAATCTATCTCTTGCAACAAGCTATATCCATCATTTACCATTTCTTGATTTCTTCCTGTTATTTTTTGATAATCCTTGGCAAAATCATTATAAAGTTTGCAATTATCCTCATATTGATCACTAAGATAATGTGCTTTTGTATAAGGAGGTAAATTGCAATGCTTAGAAAATAATACTCCATCCTCATATTCATGCTGACTAGAATGAGTTATAGCTTTTACAGCTCGGACAATTGTTGCCTTATTCCACAATGTTGTAAATAGTAATTCTATATCTTTAAAATCGTTGCTATCATTGATAATTGTTCCAATTTCATATCTCCGAGAGAACGCAGTTCCTGTTAGATTAGCAGATGTTAATAAACAGCAGTCGTCAATGATATAAATTTTAGCATGTAAACTTTTTAGAGAGCGAATATCGGCAGCGTATTGTTTGAACTCTTTATACGTATCTTTCTTTATAAATCCAGCGTCTATATCTGTTAATACTTTAAAATCAATTGAAGTCTTCATCCATGAACCTCCAATGATCTTTTTTACTTCATTAATAGAGCCAATAAATGGTGACGCTATCCAAATCCGGTGTTGAGCAGTATCGCATTTATGTCTCAACGTGTTTACTAAATTTTGAGAATGTAAAATCATAGTATTTAATTTTAATGATTCAAAATTAGCTCAATTTATAGAAAAAACAAAGGAATACACAATAAATAAATTTTCTCTACTCCTCAGACCCTCTAAAGCCTTATATATGATAAGAACTTGAAGCATAGATTAGCATTTTAATGCGCTTGCTTC
Organism: uncultured Bacteroides sp.; assembly: GCA_902388365.1. Classification (GTDB taxonomy): domain Bacteria; phylum Bacteroidota; class Bacteroidia; order Bacteroidales; family Bacteroidaceae; genus Phocaeicola. The sequence goes on from CABMPB010000022.1 coordinate 49,840, forward strand.
AAGTATTATAATAAAAACAATTACCGGGTTGAACTCAATTCCAGAAGATGATTGAGGTATTCAATTCGAGGGATAGAAACGATATTAGTAATTATTGCAACTTTAGTTTGAATAATGAAAATATGTCAGCCTATCGAAGAGCCAAGTTGAAGCGAGGAGCTTTGATAACGGCTCTTTCATTTTTTTCTTTTCCCATGCTTACGTAGAACCTGAAAGCCTTATATATGAGAAGAATATATAAGAGAAAAGAGAATTAGAAAAATAATATTAACAATTGAAATTGAAAGAACAATGGGAAATTTAATGAAAGAAATCAAAATTGCGAGTAAAATCGCAGAAGTTATACTAGCCATCTCCATTATCGGGGATTTGGTAGGTAAATATGGCGGCAAGTTATATAATAAGCCTGTCGCAAGTGATGTTGAAGCAGAAATAGCATCAACGGAGAACACAAAATAACGTTAATACGTGAATGAAAAGAATTATGACGTTATCGTAGCTGTTTTGGAAGGGATATTAAGCCTTCTAAAAACAATCAAGAAGCTAAGAAGTCTGACAAAGAAAAAGTGACAGGCCTCTTGGCTTTTTTCGTTTAGTATTTATCAACTCAAAATGAATAAGAAAATGAGAACAACAAATGAATTGGCTATCGTTCCGCAAATAGGGATAATAGCAGGAATGGGTGTCATTAATACTGAGTTTATCGAAGATGCAGTAATCGTATCGGAAAAGGAACTAAAAGAAGAACATCCCAACTTTATTGAATCAAACACTTCGGGTATTACGCTTGAAGAACTTGAGAAAAATTGTATTGTTCCCAGCTTTGGTGACAATCAACTGACCATCAGCCACCAGACTTTCATACATTGTATTGAAGAAGCGGCTGGAATACATTTTATGGGAGAGAACTTTGGAGAAACAGAAATCCGTGTCTCACATAAAATCTTAGGGCGCGTTCCTTCTGCCCTACAAAAAAAGAAGGAAGAACTTAAACCAGAAGACGAGACCATATATTATCAAAGAATGGCTTTCTGTTTTCATATCAGATCCATGAGTCGAGTGATGAATGGCGAAGAAGTACATCTCTGTATCGGAGGTGTAAGAAGTTTAAACGAGGAAAACTTATATGCTAGAAAGTCTCCTGAAAAATTCAAGATATTTATTGGATGGAGAGTGCGTGTATGTTCAAACTTAATGCTGACTAATGATGGCTTAACCGGGAGACTGGAAGTAATGAGCGATGCGGATATTTATGGATCGGCACTCAGGCTGTTTCAAGACTTTAATCCCGAACAAAATCTGAGACTTCTTGAAAACTTGGGAAGAACGATGATTTCACAAGAGCAATTCTGTCAAATAATAGGAAGGTTGAGACTTTATCAGGCATTACCAGCGTCCCAGCTAAAAGAGTTACCAAAGGTTATCCTGGGTGATTCAAATGTCAATGCAGCAACTAAAGGCTATATCGAGAACCCTAATTTTGGGTTACGAGGTCGAGCAAATATTTCTTGCTGGGATTTGATGCAACTCCTGAATGAGGCTTCAAAGCAATCCTATATTGACAGATTTTTGGAGAGAAATCAGAATGCAACAGATTTTGCTGTAGGCATTCAGAAAGCATTAAATGGCGAAGACAGTGAAAACTATAGGTGGTTTTTGAGTTAACCGGAGCATATAACAATTCTATAAAGGGAGAAAGAACTAAAAATAAAAACATGGTCTTTCTCCCTTTTTTATTGAATCCCTTAGCGGATAAAATTATGGATGAAACACCGGAACAACAGATAAAACGACTGGAATTCTGTCGTCCAATCCTATAAAGCAGGAAGAGACGAATACAATCGGATAGAACAAATTATTGAAACATTAAAAAACGATCAGACAAATAACATTATGGAAAGATACGAACTAGAAAACAGCAGAGAGTTCAAGGCTGCAAAAGAATTGGAACACGCCTTGAACGATTATGGTTGGAATGAAAAAAGATTCGCACTTGCAGCGACAACATTCCATAGAACCTTACAACAGACTTTATTCAGAAGTATGGTTGAAGTGATTAAAACCATGGGAAGTGAGGACTACAGGTATGACCTGAGAAACAAGGCTTCACATGAGGCATGCAAAAAGATAATGGAATCGGGAGTACTTGAAAATACAGCGGTGCCATTTATCTAAAGCGGTTGGAACATACCGAAACAATATTCCGAGGAGGGATATTCCCAGTTACAAGGGAGTATCTCTCCTTTTTTATTTACTAACAATTAAAAAATCAAAGAACTATGTTATACTATAATTTTAATGGTTATGAGGGATTCAAGATTCGTTTCGGACTTGAAAAGAGAGATAATGGTGTGGCGGTAAGAAAAAACAAGATATTGCTGGCCCACCTGAAAAATCCTGCACTACTAAAGTATTGCAAGGAACATGGTGATTATACCTTGCTGCATATATATGATATGGCTGACCTACAGAAAGAAGTGGTTGAATCCATTATTGAGTCAGGCAAGAATGATGAAAGATTACCGTATGAGGTGGAATTGATAGGAGTAACCTATTGGTCTGCCAAATATCAGACAGACGAGACCGAAGGACTGTGTGAGGATTTGGACAAACACTCGGTTCGTTATATTAATATTGAACGTAACCGAATTTTCAAGATGAGAGCCGGAAAGTTCATGAGAGAGCTCATTCTTGAGACAGAGATAGGAAAACTACTCTCACCTTGTGTCGTAAACTGGATTTCAGGAGATATTTTTACTCAAAAATGGTGTACCTATGCCTGTGGTTATACTCCTGACATAGAATTACATGTCAACGATGAGTTTTGGAGAATCTATGGCAGTACCTATTGCAAAGGTAATTTTGACTCATGCATGGTGGATAAGAACCGGACCTCATTCTATCATGATTCGGTAAAAGCCAAAGCTGCTTATATAACGGATAAAACGGGATTGATTGTAGCAAGAGCCATCTTGTTTACTGACGTTACAGATCAGGATGGTAAGAAATGGAGGTTGCTTGAAAGGCAATACTCTTCAGAAGGTGACGATGTCCTGAAACGTCTGCTTGTTGACAAACTGATTCAGGGAAACCATATAGACGGCTATAAGATTGTAGGTGCATCATGTAGCGCAGCGGATGCCTTTGTAGACATATATGGCAATTCACTATCTGATAAGAAGTTTGAAATTAATTGCGATCTGGAAGAAGAAGGTACACTTTCTTATCAAGACTCTTTTAAGTGGTATAGTTACAGCCTTAATAAAGCTTATAATTATAAGAACTTCAATTGCTCCTACGAACTTGACACTACAGACTTGAATCTTTATGGTGACAATGAGGATGATGAAGACGATGGAGAATGGGATGATTATCACCAATATTACTGCTCGGAAACAAGACCCTGTTACCGGAATGGAAGAGAAATTTGGGTGGATACTGACAACTTAGATGATTTCGTATGGGTTGAATCGAAAGAAGAATACCACCACGAAAACGACTGTGTTTGCTGCGAGGAATGCCAAACAAATATTCTGGAAGATGATGCCATGTGTTCAGAGATAACCGAAAAATACTATTGCTGTGAGGAATGCATGAAGAAAGCAGAGGATGAATTCAAGCGGAAGAATTGGTATTGGTCCGAATATGATGAAGCATGGTATGAAAATCTGAATGATATAACCCGGATTCATATCTGGAATGAGTCGGAAGGAGTATATGAAGAGAAATCCATTTGTATAGACACTTTGAACGGTTTGATTGAGAATGAGGATGTATGGCAGCTTGGTGAGGATGTATTTGATAAAGTAAATCCGAGTACCAATCTCCCGTATGGTTATAAATTTAAAGAAGAAGTGAATCATGAATATCAGTTTATTGAAGAAGCTGTATAGTATTTACAGCCCGAGTGGAAAGGAACAAAAGATGATAAAATTTCTTTGTTCCTATATAAAACAACTGCCCGGAAACATATCAGTGTCACAAGACAAGTACGGAAATGTGTATGTGCTAAAGGGAAAGGCTGAAACCTATTCCTGCCTAATAAGCCATATTGATCAAATATCGCATTGTAATCACTCAAAAGATTTCAAAGCAATAGAGACAAGGGAAATCATATTCGGCTATTCACCAAAAAATAGAAGGTTTGAAAATCTTGGTGCGGATGATAAAAATGGAGTATTCATTTGTCTTGAATGCCTGAAAAAATACGATAATATCAAACTCGTCTTTTTCAGGGAGGAAGAAACAGGGTGCAAGGGAAGTTCGGAAGCAGTGATGTCTTTCTTTGATGATGTGAGATTCGTTATCCAACCTGATAGAAAAGGTAATTCCGATCTAATTACAAGTATAGGATATTCAGAGTTATGTTCAGAAGAGTTCATTGGAGCGGTAGAACTTGAGAAGTGGGGATACAAGGAGGAAAATGGATTAATGACCGATATTCTAACTTTAAAAGAAAAAGGACTTGAAGTTTCCTGCATCAATCTGAGTTGCGGTTATTACAATGCCCACTCGGATGAAGAAATAACAGTAAAGAAAGACTTGATGAAATGCCTGCTTTTTGTGGAACATATCATAGAGAAGTGTACCAATGTATATCCGCATGTTCAAACGGATTCTTGTTGCAGTCCTTATGAATTTGAGGATGAACTCTACGGTATACTGAACAATGATCCGAGCCTTACAGCCGAAAACCTTTACGATATGTATTCTACTAATTTTCCACACTTGGGACTAGATGATTATGAGAGGATATGTGAAGATTACCATTTGTTGTGGGGTGAAGATGAGGAAGAAACATTGTATAATATAGAAAATAGAAACAGATTATGACACGCGAAGAATCAGTAAAGATGGCCAGATATATCTGGAGCATCTTAAAATCCAAACTCCCTGTCCTTATGTCTTGGGGAGTGGATCTTGATACTATGAAAGTGATAAACGGAGGACTACAATTCCATGTGCAAGGTTTTGTCCTGATCGGAAATGTAGTGATAGTCTATAATGAAGAAACAGACTATTTTGATGTGACTTTGCATAAGGATGAATCTCCTGAGGAAACCCAGGTTTATGAAGGTGTTGCTTTTGACGAACTTGTTGACCTGATAGATTCAAAAGTGGAGAAAACGGACGATTATGAAAAGAGGGTTTCTGATATATATAATATATAAGGTATCAGCGGATCTCTGAGAAATCGGAATATGCGATAACAGGCTTTCTGTGGGAGAGTAGAACTTGGAAGAACTCGAAATCTCATGGAAAGCCTTTTTTATGAATCAGCTTAAAGGTTATTGAACGGACGTTTAGTAACCGAGAAGAGCGTTAAATACATGTTAATTATGGAACGAAAAAATTATATAGCCTATTTACGACAGTCCACGGTGAAACAGGAAATCTCAGGACTTGGTGTAGAGGCTCAAAGAGGTATAATACAGAATTACTTAAAAGACAGAAAACCGATTGCTGAATATATAGAGACAGAAAGCGGACGTAAATCTAATAGACCTAAACTTATAGAGGCTTTGGAACTATGTAGAAAAACCGGAGCTACTCTAATTGTGGCTAAACTGGATAGATTAAGTCGGAATGTAGCTTTTACCAGTAAACTTCTGGAGTCTGATGTTGAAATAGTTTTCTGCGATTTTCCTGAGGCTAACAAACTGGTATTACATATTATTTCCAGTATAGCAGAATATGAGGCTGGGCTAATATCACAAAGGACCAAGCAATCATTACAGGCTAAGAAAGCAAGAGGATATAAACTTGGCAAATCAGAGAATTTATTGGCTAAACTAGAGCAAGCGGTAGAGAACAGTAATAATACGAACAGGAAAAAAGCTCTTGATAATCCCAATAATAAGAGAGCCATTGCATTACTGAAAAACTTAGTAAAAGAAGAGAGAAGCTTATCAGAAATGGCTAGAATCTTAAATAAGGAAGGATTTGTAACCTCCAAAGGATGTCAGTTCAAGGCATCGCAAGTTAGTATATTATTAAAACGGTATAATTTATAAGAAAGGAGGATTATTGATTATGGAAACGAACTATATCATTATCTTAAACTATTCGGCAGGAGAAGTTATCAAGATTAAATTAAGCAAGAAGCAGAAATTAGAATCAGAGCAGTACGATGATTTTGGAGAATACTTGGGAACATTGGAAGAAGAGTATGATTTTAAATTGAAAGATTGCTTATGGATGAATGCTGATACTTATCAAGAAAGAAGTTTCGGATTTTGAAAAATAAAGAGGGTGAAAATCCCTCTTTTCTTTCTTTTCCCTATATATTTACGTCTGAAAAAGGTTAACTCCCTTATCTTTGAAGAAATAATACTCATAAAAAAGAGCGTCATATTGAACAAAAACGTATATTTGCAATGTCTGACTAGAGAAATGGTCAGATATATAGAAAGCGTTTTTGCTTTATCCTGAATACCGAAATCTGGAAAATTTCAAAAGTGAAGGGGTAGAGACAATATGACGCTCATTCTGTCTTGTTTGTTTTGATACTGCTAATGTTGTATCTCTACATACATCACAGGCATGGGTTATTGTTTCTTCATTTATCTTCACAAGGCTTTTCCAGATGCCCGGTATTAGATAAGTAGCGACAAGTCTCATGCCTTTCTTATATAGTAACTTCAGATCAAACACACAGCTGAATTCGGAGACTTATAAGCGTGTAAGGAATATGAGCTATGAGCAAATATTTATTTTTAGTATCACTATTTCTCGTTTTAATCGCATCAAACACCGCAGATGCAAAGAAGAAAAAGTACCCAAACAATGATTATTATGAGGGGGAATGGGGAAAAGGTCAGCCTAATGGTATAGGGAAAATGGTGTATGCCAATGGTAGTACATATATAGGAAGCTGGATAAATGGCAAACGTACAGGAACGGGGAAGATGATTTATGATACTCATGATGTTTATGAAGGTGGCTGGCTGGATGATTTAAAAAACGGATATGGAGTGTTAGAATATTCGAATGGCGATAGCTTTAAAGGAGAATGGTTTGATGACAAAGAAAAAAATGGAACATTAACTTTAATTCGGGGAGATCTTTATCAGGGAGAATGGAATAATAGAAGCGATGGATGTGGAAATATAATCTATAAAAATGGTGATAAATTCGATGGGGACTGGCAGAATTTTCTTCCAGAAGGGAAAGGGCGAATGGCTTATTTCTCTGACAAGACAATCAAAGAAGGACTCTGGAAAGATGGTTATTTGTATGAAGGTTCTGAAATTAGAGTGACTAAGTTAGGAAAGTGTAAAGTTGAGTATATAAAGGGGAAAAGAAATGGTTTGGGCACTATAGATATAGATAGTGATTTATTTTATATAGGCCAAATGACGAATTTTCTTCCAGAAGGGAAAGGGAAACTACTTTTTGGTTCTATATCTTGGGAAGGTTATTTTAAGGATGGAAAGCCTGTAGACAGAGGTGTTGTAAGTTCCTATTCCATCAAAGATACACTTTCTATAAAAATAGTAAATAATATTATTCAAGGGACTATTAAATATCCAGATGGACAGGACGCTGTGATAGAATACGGACACTTTATAACATATTCTAGCCTATGCAACTGGGTTGGTTCTGTTTATAAAGAAATAGAAGAGAAATCAAGAGAGGCAAAAGAAGAGGCTCTTTTGCAAAAGATAAACGTCCAAAATTTAAAGACTTATAGGAATGAGGACTATAAATTTGGCAGTTTTATAGGACCATATCACAAACAATATTACTTGTATGTATTCGATGATGTGGAATATCAGTATGCTACAACGGAACGTGGTAGTGTATTACATGGTGAGTTTCATATATGGAATGGCACTTATTGGGAAGAGTTTCGACCTGCTAAATATTCTGTTCAGGGAAAATTTAAGTACGGCCAAAAGGATGGAATTTGGATTTTTGAAGAATCTTGCCGTGGCTCAAAGAGGTGTTTAAAAGTTAATTACCGTAATGACAAAATAACTGGGATTCTTTCTTTAGAAAGCTATGATTCTGCTGGTACTTTAGTATACAGGAACGAGGCAAATTTCAATAATGGAAAATGGGAAAGAAATAATTCAAAGTACTACTTCTATGATAAAATAAATAATACAGAAAGAAGAACATCTTATGATAGTGAAGGGAATTTGAATGGAGAAGTATTCTTAAGAAAAGGGGATATAGTCTTGCGACAATTATACAGTATAGGAAATCTGATTGAATCAGAGAAAAAGAATATTAGAAAGGGGATAGTTTTAACTCCCAAAGGATATGATTCTAGCTTTGATGAAATGTGGGAGCTGGTTTTGCCTAATTATATAAAGCCGGGATTTAGATATGATAATGACCCACTAGTTGGCTTAATTCATTGTAGCATTAGCGAAAACTCTCAATACGTAAAAATAGAATCTCAGTTTTAATAATATATTGTTTTATATATTCACTTGCATTTTAAAATATATTGGTAATGAAAAAGATTATGAGTTTAGCAGTAATTCTAATGATGGTATTAGGAAGCTGCGGTAATTTAGGAAAGAGTGAAGAAACAAGATTGAGAGAGCTAAATGAAAAAATAGATGCTCAAATAAATCTTGAAAAAGAGCCTGAAAGATTAAAAGAACAGGCAAAAGAGAAGGAGCTAATTAAAATTTTCAGAGATGCAGAAAATGGAAGATGTCCTTCGTATGAATTTATAAAAATTGCGGCTATTAAAAAAGGCCTCATTAAGCAATATGGAGAAGAATGCTATAACAAGTTAATTGAGCTCTCACAAGAAGAGTTTCCTATGGAATATTTTGTAATATCAAAGGATGACCATTCTGATGTAGATTATGAGAGAAGCAATTATGATTCATATGCAAAAATTTATTATGACGAAAGCTGGCACGGTTTATTTCTAACTTTAGTGATAAACGGTATTGGTATTAATCATGATGGTACTTATGAAAAAGGTTCGTGGGAAACGAGATATTATAAAAATGATTTCGATGAAAACGATTTGAACGAACCTTATATTTATTTAGGCGATAATAGAACAGGAAAAAGTAGTCTAGATATTAAAATAGATAAACATTGTATTTATCTATTTCCAAATAATAGTGAGTCTACTTTTGGATATTCAGGTGGTATAGATAAAATTACCATCCGAAATGAAGACACTGGTGAGATTTATGATATTCCTTTTGAGAGTGTCAGTCAAAATCTTAATAATTATGCGATAATAACTGATGTAAATTCGATTGGAGAGTTTATCGGTTTATTAAATAATAATAACATAACAATTTCGATAGTATGCGATAATTTTAAGTGTGTGGTAAAGATGGATCATGAGCATTGTAAAAATGTTTACGGCGCAATACTTACTCACATACGTAAAGAAAAATTTTACTAAAGAAATAGTAAAGAATGCAATATTGAAACATCTCAGAAATGAAGAATACTTCTAAAGAGGTCGAAATTTTTTAGTTGAAGTATTTCGTGTAATATTTAAATTTTAATTAAGCGTATCAGGTGTAAATGCTTGGTACGTTTTTTTTCTCCAAATTATAAGAACGCCATTTATAAGTTCCCCAAATCCTAATATCTGAAATAAAAGCATGTCAATATGTTTGCGGATTTTATTAGTAGAATATTAGAACGTGAACGAGAGTTTGTTATTAATCGTCAGGAGAAAGAGATTACTACGCCTGATGTTATCGAAGAAAAAAGTAGTATGTCAATTCCCAAGAGATTTAAGGAAGATATTGAAGCATTGGAAAAAAAGTCGGCGAGTCGATTTCTGCTTTAGTTAGATTCAGTATTTATATGTCGCTGCAAAAGGCTTTATCTATCATACCTAGAAAACGGAAAAGAAGAGATTCATATCAAGGTTAATATCGTACCTAAAGAAAGAATGGAATATTAGCCTTATAATCAAATCTCAAAAATCTAAAAAAGAGGAGGATTAGTCATGAAAAGAATATTTGGAGAGGATGCTTGGACATGAAGCGAGTAAGAAGGCTTGTCTGTGGTTAAACAATCTGCCTATTCTGGAACTGACAAATATAGTTGGAAAAGGAGAGATGTATATTTCAAAGAGTAATAACAAGGTTCTAAAATGGTTTATTGATATATTCTTCTCGGGTGTACCAGCAGAGGAAAGGAGAAAACTAAAAAAGTAAGATATTTCCGAGGATAGCAAATGCAATGGCTAATCAGTGGAGCGGAAAAATAGCAGCATTGAGAACTAGAAGGGATGAGCTTTGTGGTGAATATTTTAATATCACTAATTTTATCAAAGTCGTTATACTGTTAAAGGTATGACGGCTTTTTTTTCAGCCCTCTTATTTTGGAAGAAATTTTGAATTTGTTGACAGCAAATAAATTGAATATATTCTATTATATGTTTGTTTGTAAATGAATAAGATTTTCCGTATGTTTGTGGTATAAATTTGTCCAGTAGTTTAAGTCGAAAGATATGTTAAAACACTCCTTTTCATATTATATGTACTGTGGGATTAAAGAAGATTTTAGGAGAGATTCAGGGGCGGAACCTGATTGGACTCAATCATATTAATTTCTTATTATGACACTTTGTATAGGTTGGATTAGATCTGTTGGACAATCAGAAGAGGTTTGTCTTATCGCTGATAGTTGTTTTAGTGGAGGACAACAATTTCTTGCTGCCCCTAAGTTATTTCCACTTAATCGTAATGACTGTGCTATTGCATGTGCTGGTTACACTGGTTATTCGTTTCCAATTGTGGAGCACATAATGCGTTCTATAGAAATAAACCAGAAATTGAGGGATAGAGCGTCTGATATTTCAGATATGATACATACTATTGTGGACATTGCGAACAAATGCTTGTATGAGGAGCAAGATATACAATTGACGGAGGATGGTAGTCCTGAATTCAGTATGATAGTAGCTGGATATTCTTGGAAATTAAAAAGACCATATTTTAAAATTATTTCATACGATAAGAACTCCAAACAGATGTATGCGAAAGATACGCAAACAATAAAAGGAAAACCTGTTGCGGTTATTGGTGATTCTAATGAAATAAATGCTGTTAGAAAGAAAATCTTTGATTTATTAGAGCATGATTTAGTACCTCAGGGCGGTGATTTTGATATGCAACCTTTAGAGGTGTTAATGGAATACATCACTAATCCCCAGAAAAGAAGTATTGGTGGTCGTCCGCAAATGTTAAAGATATATCCTTTCATGAAATTGTTGCCAGTAGGATTTTTACATACGAATAAAGAAGGGAAAGTTTTATCTTATTATGGACGACCTTTATTAAAGTATGAAACTTTTCCTTATCCTATATATGATTTAGAAAAAAAACAATTTGTTTATATGAAAGTGAATGCAAATGAGTTTGTTCTACAACCCGAATTGACAAAAGCACTAAATCAATTTAGACAGAAAAAATTATGATAGATTTTTAAGAATAGGGAGACCGAATGATAATGTTCAGTCTCCTTCTTTATTTTTTGTAATTTGAATCCATCAGGCAGGAATAGTTCTATTTTCTTTCGTACTCCATTACCATAACGATACTCCTCCAGCTGTTTTTGGCATAGGAGTGATTCGGTAAAACCGGATTGAGTAATAAGATATTTCCTTCCTTCAAGTACCCAGTTCATAATCCCCGGAAGTTCAGTGGAAATAATTTTTTCGGCCTGTTTCGGATCAACTTTTGACTTTGGAATCTGAACTTTGAAGGGAACGATAAGAAACCTTCTGAAATATCCGTTGGACTTGTCGTTGGTCTTTGGAAACTCGTTCAGACAGAAAATTATCTTGGCGTAATCAGTCAGTGCCATCAGATCCTTGTATAACTGTCTTGTATTAATAGGCTCTCTATTTGCGATACGTTTGATCGTATCTCCACGCATCTTTTCATAAGTATACCTTAGAAAGACTTTCTGATCAAAATCCTCAATCTTTATCCAATGGGATTCGGCATAGCAATAGACATACTAGTCTTCAAAAGTTAGAAAAGGATGCTTGATGCTTATTGCTGCCTGCTGTATCTCGTAACAAATTTCAACATTTGTTTCCTTCGTGCTTGAAGTGGTTCTTTGGGAAATAGTCTTGATAATATCCCCTAATAAATCTCTGTAATTCATTTTTATGTTTTATTCTTGAGACATGCTCCCTTAGTGATAAGCGGAACGAACAATACCCATTATTTCCGAAGCGGGAAAATCATTTCTTGAATCACTGTAATAAGCTACCAGATAGTCTGTAGCAAAATCTTCGGGAACGCTATCATTATAGAAGAAATTGGCCAGGATAAACAGATTATTGTTCCTGATATTAGGGTACATGTTATAATATTTCTCAAACAAAGTATGCGATTCCAAAATTTTCTTTCTGATTATCTTCGGCTCAGTCAGAGGAACAACTGCATCATTCTCTGGAACAGTTTTTCCACTTACCTTTTTATCTTTGGAAGGTAGTGTATAAACCGGAAGTTTATCCAGCTCTATATGTAATGTAGCAGCATCCTTGTTCAGATACAGTCCCGGATCATAAGACCAAAGGCAGGGGTGTGAGATATTGGAGCAAGACATATCGAACTTCAAATCACTTCTTCCGGCCAGTCCCAGTAATGTACTGATATGATGATACAAATCTTTATGACGGGATAAATCTGCAAGGTCATGAAGTAACAAAACTTTCAGCCCTTTTGTCGGAGACCTGAAAACAGACAATACATGAGGATCGGCTTTTAACCGTTCCCTTTCTTTTTCCAGATCGGTCACATCGTCAAGATCTATACAGATAACTCCAGACGTTTTTATAATCGCTACGTCTTCCATCCTTTCAAATACGCCTGAAGGACAGATAGCGGGTAATAATTTTACTTTCAACTCATTTCTCCGCGCAGGGTCTTTCTCTTTTCTCACCCTTTCGATCCTGCTTTTAAGATTTCCCTTCTTTATGCTCTCCAAGACTTCAAGCAGGGGGAGGTGTTCAGGGTTAATCTTTGCCTTTACGTTTGGAAAGCAGGAAACCATAATATCTTTCAGTGCCATATTTATATGTATTTTGGATCAGACAATCATAGTTACCTTTTTTTTCTTTTTCCTTATATGTTTATATATAGAATATTAGAAATTTTAGGTACTAGGTAATATTCATATATATCTTCCTGTTATTTAGAAATTTCACCAAATTATTATACTTATCTTTAGCTTTCCTTGATTTGGGAATAATATTATATAGTTCATCCAAAGTAATATTGAATGAACAACTAGCCTCATTCTCTATACTGTTCCTGATATGCGGATCATGGGAATAAAGCAAGACCAAATCAATCATCTGTTTCTTCTCTGGTTTGCTATATATCTTACATGGCTTCTTTATGCCTTTTATTCTGCGTGCATCTGGTGAATTTTCAATAAAATACTTCTGCACATCGGCCATTAGATTATAATCAATATCAGAGGAGAAATAGACTTTAATAGGCAGTCCAGCATGCTCCCTGATTTGAATTCTGCATATGGTTTGGATAACGAGTGATTTCATGTAGTCCTTAAAGCCACATTTGCAATCAAACATTTTATTTATATCTGCTACTATGTTGTCAAGGATATGCCATTCCCCAAGAAACACAATATTCTGAAAGTCCTTGTATTCATTGGAGCCTCTGTCCTGCCCGCTACCACGATAAATGACGGCGAAGCTATTAGGATTTACTCCGAACTCAATCAGGCATTCGCCAAGAAGCTTTGGAAAATTATACTGTACCTTATCTCCCGTTGCTTCTTCATACAGATCTGCGTTTCCTCCATTCTTTATTTCTTTGAATACATCGAGAGATTTCCATGTAACGATTAATGTTTTCTCAGAATAGCAAAGCCCTTTCAGCATATCCAATACAGAACTTCCAACACTCATAAACGTTTCTTTTTTCCACTCCTCTTTGTTCTTTCTCTTGAACGGCATGTCAAACTGTAGAAATTGGATATCACTTTTATAACGTTTACCTGTTATCGGAATAAGTCTTGGGTCTGACTCCTTGAAAAGGCAATCTGCTGTTCCATCGAAAAGAATGACGCAAGTCTGATCTGCAAAGTCTTTCAATCTTCCCAAAATCGGCGACAACCCGTTCTTAAGAATATGTTTGAAAATGTATTCGGTTTTATATCGGCTCAATTCATTCCTTGTTTTGAATAATTTGTAACCACTTTTTAGATATGCGGCATTCATCGTTTCCATATCCTGATAACAATGTTGCTGCCATATTTTTCCTGAGCTATCCTTAAACTCAATCCCAGCTTTTCCGTTATGTGTTTTATGTTGATCTACGAAAGATAGTATGCTCTTCATCTCTTCCGGTATATTAAATGGTTGCGGATAGAAGTTGATCATTTCATCTATCAGTATTAGTCCCCTCGTTCCACTCTTATAAGAAAGAAAAAGCTCGTATGGATCTATAATGAGCCTTGCAGACGTAATGATTAGTACATCAGCATCAGCTAGAGAAAGAGGATTTGATTTATAATTCTCCATTTCAGTTATTCTGTTCTCCCCTGAATGAAGAACCTTGAGGTTGCAGCGGCCAAAGATATGCGTTCCGTCTCTCCATATTTTCAGCCTCTCATTTATCTCATCTGCCGCATTCATCGTTGCAGTTACTACAAGAATACCATCGCTCCACTTTTCCTTGATAATCTCTTGAATCATTGTTGTTTTGCCCGAGCCACAACCGGACGAGACTATATGGAGCCCATTTTTTGTAGGAAAAGGTATGCTGCAATTTATAAACTGCATCTTTCCATCTTTGAAGTCAATCTTGCTCATACTATAAATTTATTATAGAGGAAGTAAGCAGGCGCCTATGCTTACATCTTCTTTCTGTTTATTAGAATCGTAGGTATCTATTGGAAATGGAATTCAAAACTTCAATTCCAATTTCTCCATCATTAGTTGCGGATTGTAAGAGGGCATACCAAAGGTTCAAGTCATTTCCTGTTACAACGAACTTCTTTTCCAAATCATAATCTAGAGAAGTCACTATATCACCGCTTTTGTCAACGATAAATATTCCACGGGCCAGACAATCACAAGCTCGGATTACATGCACTACGACACTACCGGTATGGCACATTAGCTGACATTGTAACTTGTTAATGATCCCGGTATCAATTTTAGGTTTTTGAGGGACGCAGATTGAATAACCGTCTTCTCTGAGTTGTTTCAAACTTTTCATAACTGATCGTTTTATATCTCCCCGCCTCCTCTCACATGGCGGGAAGACTGTGATGTTCTACAATGTTATGTAACGCTTTTCCAGAATATCGTGAATGATTTGCTCCTTTGTTCGGCCACTTTCCCCTTTAACATCCATTAGTTCACTGCACTCACGTGAACCCAAACCAGAATACAACCTTACCAGTTTCTCTGATTCATTCTTTTTATCCTCGCTGGCAGAGATCTTTCTTGCATTATAATTCCAGATAGGGGTACCTTTAACAATCTGTTTTGCTTTCTTTTCGGAACTAAATGCTTGCATGATCGCATTATAAATTGGATCTGTTATAGTCAATATTCCGGTGTCACTGATTTCGGAAGGCGTTTTCCCATTAAATATGTTTACCATATCACGTTTTACAATCTCTCTTCCAATAGTCGCATATCCGGCGGCTTTGGCACTAAGCCCAGCCGTTATCTTTTTCTTGTATTCCACGAGTACCGGTAGTGTAGTTGTTTCAAGGACATCACTAGCAAACTCCTTTGTTTTCGTAGGAACATTATACATGTTCATATTACGATATGCCTGACGGAAGGTTTCCGCATCCTTATACTTTCTATAGATAAAGATATAATCGATAGGAGTGTATCCCGGATTCTTTTTTGCTTTATCCAGTGAGATGAGATATGCCCGAAAACGATTGTTACCTTCGGATATAGTGTAACCCAAGGAAGCTTTTTCGGGAGTTTTTACTTCATCTCCTGTCAGAAAATTTGTTTGTGAATATCCCGCTTCCATTACGATACTTGAGTCTGTAATAATGGCAGGGACTTGCATTCCGGTGATCTCACAACTCTTTAGCTTGTTTTCAATCTGCTTCTTGTCCTTCCGGTTTGAAGTGATGTTGTTCAGCACCAGATTTTCAATTCCAATCTCACTCATGCGGTAAACCACTCCTTCTTTCAATGCAATCTTTTCCATAATCGTTTTACTATTAATTTTTGATTCTTTTGGTTTGGTCTCCTTGTCAATTTCCAGAGACTTCACACGGTTATTCACATTCTCTACCGTCGCTTGAACGGTTGCCTGCTCTGTTATAGTCACAGGACTTTGACTTTTTTCATTCATAATTTTAATATGAAAAATTATTTAAATAATTATCAATAGATTGCTGATTATACAAAGGGGTACGTCCCACATATTTAGCAGGAACTATATACCCTTGTTTTTGGTGTCGATACAGTTTCGACTTAGATATATGTAGCATCTCACACAATTGCTTTATCGTGTACAGCTTCATACTACTACTCTGCTCCTCGGCACATTTTACTGGTTGTTTAAACCCGTTTAATATTTGATTGGCGACTTTGTCAACAATCGTTTCTACTAGTTCTTTTAAAATCTCTTCCATTAATTTTTATTTTTAAATTTTATGCGACAAAGTTATCTGTTTCGTTTGGGAGTCTTTGGGGGATAATCTTTGAAAAAAATCAAGAGTTTCCCCTAGAATTAAATTCCTTATTCCAGCTTACTGATAACTGATTTTTTGATCTCATTATCTATTGTCCGGTATCTAGAAAAGGCTTTACTACCATCTACATGTCCCGTCATGCTACCTATCAAGTTAGCATCGTGTACTTCTTTATATAGATTTCCTATAAAGTTTCTTCGTGCCATATATGAGGTAGCAACTTCATAGATTGGATGCTGTTCATCTTGCCTCGTTATCGGATTGATAACGGTTACAATCCTTGATATTCCAGCCTTTTTTAGCATTGTCTTAATGGCCTTATTATAATGTTGCATTGATATGAACGGGAGAAGTGATTTACGATTCTTATCTCCATATCGAGCAAGAATAGTCTTGGCCTGTGATATTAGAGGTACACTCACGGTATTGGCGCACTCATCTACGGTCTTACTTGCTATATATTCAATCGAATCGCCGACTATATTATCTCTTGTTAGTTTATATAAGTCACCAGACCGAATGCCAATGCAAGATTGGAATACAAAAATATCACGCTGCACTGCTAGTTGTGGATTGTTTGAAAAATCATATTCAAACAACTTGTTTCTTTCTTCGGTCGTAATGAAGAATGGTGTTCCATAAACGCATGTCGGTAAATGATACTTTGCAAAAGGGTTATTTATTGTTCTACCGGTATTAACCGCCCAATTATAAAAAGTCCGAAAACGTTTCATAATGTAGTGTACCCCATTTGTGCCTCTAGCTTTCGGGGTTCTTGCTTCTGGATATACGTTGTATATATTTGCATGTTTAATACAGACTCCAGTATGGTCAAAAAACGTATGTTCAATACGTAAGAACTCTTCAAACTTTATAAGATCTAGATCCTCTAATTTGTCAAGTTCAAGATGATAACCTTTACCACGATATAGCTCGAATCTTTTCAACATTCGGATCAATGTGCCAAACTGTGCTTCGCGGTTCCCTGATTTTACTCGAACAGATATAAACAACTTTAAAAGTTCAAAGAAATCAGCTTTACCAGCACTGTTATCATTTTCATCTTCTCCAAAATGAAACTCGTAAATAATACGTTCTAACCAGCTTTTACTAAGTTTTTCAACAGGCTCGGTAATACTTCTGTCTAAAATTAAATTAGTAAGAGCATCAAGTTGTTTCTGCAAAGCTATCAGCTCACCTTGTTCTCTTACATGAACACGTGGGACGATAATTTTTTCTTTTTTGGAATCCCAAAGCTTCTGCAATACATACAAATTAGATTTAGCTCGAAATACTTTATTACGAGCCACTGACATTCGTAAACAGATTTCATGCTTGCCACTACTTTTCTGTTGCTTACTTGATAAATACATTCTAATTGTCGCCATACTTTTTTGTTTTTTATGTTGCAAAAGTAAGGCTGAATAAAGAAACTGTTTAGGGGATAAAAATACAAAAAGAAGGGCTATTTTCCCCTACTTGGTTTGGTTGACAAAAAGCGCTTATTTCTGTCAACGCAAAGCATTTCTATTGAAACTCAAAGAAATCTCATAAGACCCATATTTCTATAAATAATTAGAAACCAATACTATATGATCCCAGTTCATTCCCTTAATATCTCAAAAAATTGCCCAGGCTGGTCCACAAACTAAAAGGTTGTAATTCCTCCGGATATAAATCTATTGCTCTGGCACATTTACCCGTTTTTTAGCCATTTGTTGACTACTAGTTGACTACTTTAAATATAGCTAGCACACCGCAACAAATATAATCGTCATTGAATTGCTTCTTATAAGTCTCTTTTTATATGTAGATCTTGATTTTGTTTCTTGTTTTTTTATGTATGATTCGAAAATGATGTATTTTTGTAAATCTCATCTTGTTATAAGACAGTAATACATCGCTATATAGTTTTAGTATGGACCCTAAATTTGAATACAATTTATTATCAGCAATGATGACCAATGCCAATATGGGATGGTGGGAAGCTGACTTAACGACTAAAAGTTATACCTGTTCCGAGTACATTTCTCAATTATTAGGACTAGATGCAGACGGAATTATCAGTTTTGATGACTTTAATAAACGTATTCTGAAAGAAGAACAACGACATGTGACATCACACTCCTTTGATAATATCCAGCAAATGCCGGAAGTTGTATATTTACTTGATACTGTTAAAGGAGCAACTTGGGTGCGAAGTAAGGTTTGTTTGCAAAAAAGTGATGAGAATGGTCATGCTAAGGTTTATGGTATTGCTGAAGTTCAAGATGGTCCCAATATGTCATTGGCATCGCAGGCTTTACAACAAAGAGAACAGACTCTTCATAACATTTACAAACATCTTCCGGTAGGAATCGAACTCTACAATCAGCAAGGAATATTGGTTGATATGAATGACAAGGAGTTGGAGATGTTCCATTTAAGGCAAAAGGAAGATTTGCTTGGTGTCAATATCTTCGAGAATCCTGTTTTCCCCGAAGAAATGAAAGCAAAATTGAGAGAACATAAAGATGCTGACTTTACCTTCCGATATGATTTTTCAAAAATAGGCAAATATTATGAAACTCAGAAAAGGACGGGTACCATAGACCTTGTAACAAAGGTAACAACACTTTACGATGAGAATAGTAATCCATCCAACTATTTGCTGATTAATGCAGATAAGACAGAAACAACTGTGGCTTACAACAAGGTACAAGAGTTGGAAAGCCACTTTAAGCTAGTGTGTGATTATGCCAAAGTGGGATATGCCAGCTATGATATTCTTGGTGAGCAAGGTTATGCCCAGCATAGCTGGTACGAGAATTTAGGTGAGAATAAAGAAACACCATTGCCCGAGATAGTCGGAATCTATAATCATATTTATCCTGAAGACCGTAACATCATACTTGATTTTCTGCAAAAAGCAAAAGAAGGAACGGCAAATAAGCTTAGTCGGGAAGTGCGTATCCTTAGGGAAGGTGGCTCCATTACATGGACTTATGTCAATCTTATTGTGAAGCGCTATATTCCGGAAAGAAATATCATAGAACTCATCTGTATCAATTACGACATCACTAAACTGAAGAATACGGAATCAATGTTGATACAAGCTAAAGAAAAAGCAGAAGAAGCAGACCGGTTGAAATCTGCTTTCCTTGCTAATATGAGTCACGAAATCCGTACGCCACTGAATGCGATTATTGGTTTCTCTAGTTTACTACATTATGTGGATAATGACGAGGAAAGAGAACAGTATGTTTCTCTGATAAATCATAATAATCAGTTATTGCTGAATCTTATCAATGATGTTTTGGACCTTTCAAAAATAGAAGTCGGGTATAGCGAACTTCATTCCGAATGGTTCAATCCGTCCGAACTTATTGAGGAAAGTATTGCCGAGCATGAACGGAATGTTCCGGTAGGAGTAACACTCCTTGCCAAACATTCGGCAGCTTCCTATTTGGTTGAGCATGACTTGATGCGTATCAAGCAAATATTGAACAATTTTATTTCAAATGCATTGAAAAATACAACACAGGGGTATGTAAAAGTATCCCATGAAGTATGTGAGTCCGGTCTAAAAATCAGTGTCTCTGATACGGGATGTGGCATTCCTCAAGACAAATTGCATGTAATATTCGAGCGTTTTGAGAAAGTGGATTCTTTTTCCCAGGGTGCGGGATTAGGATTGTCTATTTGTAAATCTATTGTCGAAAAAATGAACGGAGTGATTAAAGTGGATTCGGTAGTAGGTACAGGAAGCACATTCACAGTGGAATTGCCTTGCCGGACAAAAGCCGTCTGATTGGATTCATACTAAATGATTGAGTGAACCTTACAAGCAAAATATGTCGATCCGGGGGAAGATAGTAGAAATTTCTGTCGGCTAAACTCCGATAATATTAAAAAATAATGATAAATCTACTTTATTCCGAAAAAAACTGTATATTTGAGCATGGATCGTATATTTATCACTATGCCAAACACGCCTGTCTTTTCTTATGTATTTAAGAAAAGAGAAAGAGTCGTATGCTTTCTCTTTTTCTTCTTGATATTCAATATAGTATGTGCAAGTAATGAAAATATAACGACGAAGACCTTGGATGAAATGCGCTCGGAGTTTCAGGAGAATCCCGATAGAAAAGATATTTTAAATAAAGTCTCTGTCTATATCTCTAATTTGGGAAAATGGATAGACGAGGATTCCATATACAGTAAAAAGAAGCTGAACTTGATAGATAGCTTAGAAAAGCAGCTGCTAAAGACCAATGATACGCGTGAACAATATGATTATTGCTATCGCCTGTTTCTGGAATACGGAGATCTGAGCTTTGACAAGATGTGCGCCTATGCTTTGGAATGTAATGATTTGGCGGAGGAACTGGGAGATAAGCACTTGATTACTAGCTCCAAACTGAGTGAAGCGCAAACCTATATCAAAGGAGGGTTTTTCAGGGAGGCAGATGCTTGTCTGGCGACCATAGACACCACCGGTTGCGAACTCTCCACCCGCCTTCGTTACTTAATGACTTGCCTGAATCTGGAGTTTGAAGATGGTTTCTTCTTTCCGCTTACCATCCTTCGCGAAAAAACATTTTCCCATAAAATGGAGAAGATTTATGATGAGATGGCACATCTAGTCCCTTCCGATTCTCAAATTCTATATGAAGCGCGCGCCAAGATAGCCTTCCACATGAGCAAATATGATGAAGGTATCCGGTATTCTTACCTGTTACTGAGCAAGCTACCTGCCGATAGCCATGAGTATGCCTATGCTATGGGAAATCTGGGATATAACTATATGGGGAAGGGGGACTATGTGGAGGCTGCCAAATACATGACCGAATCTGCCATACAGGAAATAAAAAGAGGTTCCAAAGAATATCCGGCAATGCGGAAGATAGCCGAATTGATGTATATCCTGGGCGATATAGATAATGCTTACAAGTTTATCAATGTTTATACCCGTAACTCATTTGATTATAATTCAAAATACCGCCTCTTTGAACTGACAAAGAGCTATCCGCAGATAGAAAAAATACTCTATCAGTCCATTCAGAAGCAGCAAAGGCAAAAGAGCATTTTTATTACCTTATTGTTGATTATAGCCCTGCTATTGGTTGTTGCCATTCTTTTTGTATTCAAGCAGAAACGGAAACTGGCTTTTCAAAATACCGTTATTGAGAAACAGAATCAGGTATTGACAGATAAAACTAAATGCATAGAAGATACGAACCAGGCTTTGTTGGAAGCCCATCATATAAAGGATATAGTCTTGGGACAATTGATAGCCGGCAATGCCAATAGCATAATCTATGCAGAGAAAATAAGAAAAGATATTTGCAGAAAGTTGAAAATAAAAGATTATGAAGGGATAAAAGCAGCCTTTGAGAAGCCCGTTGATGCGGATAGAGCGTTTTTTTCTAATATTGATAACGTGATACTATCCATTTTCCCCAATTTCATAGACGGCTTTAATTCTTTACTGAAAGAGGAATGCCGCATTGTGCTGAAATCAAAAGATTCATTGGTTCCCGAAGTCCGCATCTTTGCTTTAATCAGGCTGGGGATAAGCAAGAACGATGATATTGCCAAATGTTTGAATTACTCAGTCAGTACGGTGAAATGCTATAAATCAAAAATAATGAATGCCTCTTCCTTGACTAATGATGAGTTTTATGCCCGTTTAATGCAAATAACGTTTAATGAAGTCTCCTGAACAAGCGTATATTTTATGTTTGTGTCACAGAATGTAATCCATTGATAATCACTGATTAATTTAAGTTATACCGCCTATATACGGTTTATTCTTTGCGATCTTAACGGAGGATGCATAATTTTATCAGCATCTTAAGATAAAGCAGATAAATGTCGGTTACTTAAATTGATTTATTATGAAAAACTTAAAATTTGGATTATGCTTTTCAATAATGGCATTGTCACTGTCATTAAATGTTGCTGCGAAGAACAGAATATCGGAAACGATAGAAAATGATTCTTTATCTGATAAAGGAAAGAATGATAGAGGGATATTGTTGAATGCGGCTAATGCTACCGAAGTAAGAACTGTGGAAATTGGACTGCCTATAGGAAGTCCGAGCGTATTATTGAACGGACTTCCCGTCATAGGATGCGGATGGCCCAATTCTACCAGTAACCATTGGCGTAGCGAGATGTTGCTGAGCCACACTAATTTGATGACTATCCCTACCGTTGCCGTGAGTTTGGGAGAGATAGGTTATGGAGTGGATTCATATATGGAAACAGGAGGAGATATATTTAAAGGTAAGATAAAGTATATAGGCAATAATTTCGGAGCTCAAAACTTCGATCTTAACTTGTCCGGTCCTTTAGCCCGGAAATGGTATTATACTTTAAGTGCTTATCAAAACTTCGATCCGGGAAGTTTTGATCTCAAATTCACGAACTTTGCCGACCGTGCACAGTTCTATACTGCCGGTCTGACTCACTTGTTCAACAATGATCGCAGCAGTTTCTCCGTGTACTATAAATACAACAACCTGCATCCGCTGACCACGGCATCCAATTATGCTCCATTTATTTATAATGGCGACGGTTCAGTTTCGGAATTAGATAATTTCCGCATCGGTCGGGATTCTTATTTCCCTGTCGATGGCAGAATGACTTATCGGGATGCGCGTACCGGCGAGATGAAAGACAGAAATCTGTATGATGTGGTAAAAACCCGTGTGCACGAAGTTTCGGCGTTTTTTGATCATCCTCTGAACGATAAAATGCAACTTTCATTAAAAACCAGATTCTCGACGGCAGATAATGGAGTTACCAATCAGTTGACTATGGGAGTTCTGAAGGATGTCACCACCCAGTATGCGGATGGAAGCGGAAGCTATACCGGGAACGTACAACGCCGCTTGTCACAAATCGATTTATCCAAAGTAAACGATTTCTTCTTTGCAGCCGTGCTGAAAGGAAGGACAGGCAGTCACGACTGGAAATTGGGTTTAAATGAAACTTATTCCCATGTGGACTATGCACGCAGCACTACGCAGTATTACCATGAGATAGCTCCTAATCCCAAGAAAGTGGTTTATGATGGAAAGGTTTACTCTGACTTTAACAGCAGCACGGAGTATGATAAAGGATTTGAAAACAGGCTTGCCCTTTACCTGATGGATACATGGAAAATAGGATTCGGCTTCAAGGTGGACTATGGTGTGCGCTTGGAATATTTCCATCTGGATGTGAACTATATACCCAATCGCCGTTTCTCCGATTTCTATCTAGGTACTACCTATACGGATGAAGATGGAAAACAGCAGACGGTTGCCACTACTAACCATGTAAAGAATGGTTTGAATTATGACTTCACATTAGTGCCTACGTGGAACATCACCCCTAATTTCGGCCTCACCGGTGAGATTCATTTCTTACGCCAGTATCGCCACTTGGAAGGATATTCCGGCACTGAACTTCCTTATTATTCCTATCGTCCTTTTACACTGGGTCGTGCAGGTATCTTCTACAATAATCCGTTTATCAATGTGGTTTCCGCCTTTACGTATGGCCGGCGCACGAATGACTATGCACGCCTCACGGTAATGAGCGATGATGTGGGTCAGAACACTGCAATGGTAGGTGCTTCCAGTGGTATAGAAACCATCGGATGGACTACGGATGCCATGATTTATCCGTTCACCGGTTTCCAGTTGCACTTTATGCTTACTTTGCAGTCGCCTAAATATACAGGTTACAACTTCGAAGCATTTGGCAAGCAATACGATTTTAGTGACAAGACGGCTACCCAGCAATCCAAAGTCCTGATAGAAATAGACCCCAGTTACACGTATAAACGCTTTAATGTGTGGGCCAATTTCCGTTACTTCAGCAAGCAATATGTTAATGTAGGTAACTCAGTGTACTTCAACGGGCGATGGGAAACCTTTGCAGGAGTCAATTATAAAGTAAACAAGTTCCTCACCCTGAATGCAAATACGGTTAACTTCTTGAATCAAAAAGGAGCGAAAGGCAGCATATCCGGTTCCGAACTGATAACAGACGGTTCCAAATATGCCGGTACACTGATGGCAGGCGGCTATATCCGTCCTTTCACAGTAGAAGTAGGTGCGAAAATCAACTTTTAAGTATTATATAAACGTTTAAATTAAATCTATTAGGTTATGAAAAGAAAACTTTTATCCATCCTTTTATTGGCTGCTGCAATGGTAGCCAATGCCGGACAGAAAATATCCGGTGGAAATGAGACGTTGCCTTCACCACGTACAAATGAGACTTCTCAATCAGCACCCTCAAAAGGGAAATATGACAGCTTTAAGGTGTCTATCTATGTCCGTGCATATGAAGTAGATAAAATGAAGGATATGCATTGGCTGGATTCAACCTGGAATGTTATCTCCCGTCAGCTGGATGTCGACAAAATCTATCTGGAAACCCATCGCGACTTGCTGATTGTGGACGATGCCACACTGGATCAGGCTAAGAAATTCTTCCAATCCAAAGGGATTGAAACCGCCGGTGGTATTACCTATACCATAGATGAATCCAATAGCTTTGAAACTTTCTGCTACTCTGATCCCGAGCATCGCAAAATGGTTCAGAAGATAGCAGAGCATACTGCCAAGCACTTTGATGAGTTTATTCTGGATGACTTTTTCTTCACCAGTTGTAAATCGGATATTGAAATAAAGACAAAAGGTACGCAGAGCTGGACAGACTATCGCTTGAAGTTGATGACCGAAGCCGGTAGGAATCTAGTGTTGAATCCTGCAAAGAAGGTGAATCCGAAGGTGAAAGTCATTATCAAATACCCCAACTGGTATGATCATTTCCAAGGCTTAGGCTTCAACCTGGAACAAGGCCCGCAATTGTTTGATGGCATTTGGACCGGAACCGAGACTAGAGATCCCGGAAGCAATCAGCATCTACAGAATTACCTGAGTTACAACGTGATCCGTTACTTCCACAATTTGCGTCCGGGACATAATGGAGGCGGATGGGTAGACTCAGGTGGCATCCAGATGGGTATGGACCGCTATGCCGAACAGCTTCATCTGACCATGTTGTCCAAGACTCCCGAAATTATTCTGTTTGCTTACAATCAGTTGATCGGTGTTGACTTGCGTCCGGATTTCCGCACCCCTTGGCAGGGACAAGGAACCAGTTTCAATTATGACGAGATGGTTGCTCCTTTCAAGCAGAAGGACGGATCTATAGTAGTGCCTACCACTATGGCTCGCATTGCCGGAGTTACCTTGAGGCAAACCGATGAACTGACCAAGAAACTAGGAAATCCTGTCGGTATAAAATCTTATAAGCCTTTCCATGCATTGGGTGAAGACTTCCTGCAAAATTATTTAGGAATGATAGGCTTGCCTATGGATATGTATCCGGCTTTCCCTACCGATCAAAAGGTGGTTCTGCTTACTGCCCAGGCTGCTAAAGATCCTACGGTTGTAGATAAAATCAAGAAGCAGTTGCAAAGCGGTCGTGATGTGGTTATCACAAGCGGACTCCTAAAGAGTATTCCGGAAAAAATAGCCGAAGTATCCGAACTGAGATGTACAGACCTAAAAGCCATTGTCAATGACTTTGGCAAATACGGACAGTCCAAGCGTGAGTTCCTGATTCCGCAGGTACTTTATCAAACAAACGACTGTTGGGAAATAGTAAGTGCAGGTCGCCCATTGACCGGTGGCGTATCCGGTTATCCTATTGTTCTGCGTGCTCCTTTCTCTACAGGCAATATGTATGTACTTACTATTCCCGATGATATGGGTAATCTGTATGACTATCCGGCAAGTGCACTGAATGAGATCCGCCGCATCATGAGCAAAGATCTGGGTATATATATAGAAGGTCCGTCCAAAGTGGGATTATTCTTATATGATAATCAGACTTTGGTTGTGGAAAACTTCAATGATGAACCTGTAGAGATTCACGTTGTAGCCGATGAAAAGATGGCTTCTAAATTGACGGATTTATTGGGTGGTGAAGTTCTGAACTATATCACTACCGTATCTCCCGATAAGAGAAATCCTTCCATTCGCCAAAATGTATTCAGACTATCTTTGTTGCCTCATTCATATAAGGCATTCAAATATAGTAAATAGGTGTTTATATAGTATGCGATTCCCATATTGTGGAGTGGGATAGAGAGTGAAACAGGACTCGGATACAAAAAGTGATCTGAGTCCTGTTTTTCTTTAAAAGAGATTGATCAGTTGAAATATGGAAACCTTACAATAAAAAGTGTGATAAAAATTTGTTTGTAACGGGCTGTGGCTTTATCTTTGAGAAATGTTGAAAGAACTCACTATGAGAGTTTTATAGAAAGGTTAGTATATTTAGAGTAAGAAATTTAAAGTTTAGGTTTATGGTTAAACGTTATTATTGTGCAGGCATTCTATTGTTTGCAATGGCTTTGTTCCCTCTTATGGCTCAAGACAATGCAGCAGCCAGAGAGATGGCTATAAAGATAGCCGACCGCATTGTTGCATCTACGTCTTATGAATTTAAAGACGCTAAGACCGGTAAGATTTATACCTCGCTGAAGGGAGTGCCTTTGAATCCCGACATACGTGTAAACAGCAAATACCTGGATTGGCACTATACCAATGGAGTGACAAACATCGCACTGATGGAACTGGGAGATAAATTGCAGAACCGGAAATACGAAGACTATGTTTTAAAGAATATGAAGTTCATCTTCGATAAAGAAAACCAGTCCTATTTCCATCGTTTATATGATAAAACTTTCCGCGAGGGAGGTTGGAGAGCCGTTCCCCGCCTTAGTTGGCACATGATTTATAGAAACAAACGCCTGGATGATAACGGGCCGATGGGGGCAAGCCTGATTGCATTGAATCATCGCCATCCTGAGGAGGCTTTCCGGCAATACATTGAAACCACCAATCATCATATCACAGTTTCAGAACCTCGTTTGGCTGATGGGACGATTGCCCGCTTGTGGCCTCATGTGAGCACTATTTGGGCAGATGATGCTTTTATGGCCGTATCGTTTATTTCCAGAATGGGAGAGGAGACCGGCGATAAAAAGTACTTTGATGATGCTGCCAATCAGATACTGAACTATACACGCTACCTGTGGTGTCCGGAAAAGCAAATCTATTATCATTGTTATCATACAGACAATAGAGAGCACGGAGTGGCGCATTGGTCACGTGCCAATGGTTGGATCTTTATGGCAACGGCAGATTTACTGGCAAGAATGCCCAAAGACCATCCGATGCGCGAAGATGTGATAAAGAACTTCCGGATGCAGGCAAGTGGTGTAGCCCGTTATCAAGGTAAGAATGGATTGTGGCATCAGTTGCTGGATAAGGAAGATTCTTATGAAGAAATCACAGGAACATCCATGTTTGTATTTGGCATTGCTAAAGGTGTGAAGGAAGGTTGGTTGCATCCCGACTTTATTTATGTAGCCTGGCAAGGACTGAAAGGTATGTTGTCAAAGATTTCTGCGAATGGAGATGTTACAGCTATCTGTGTCGGTACGGGAATCATGCCTTCTACTGTTTTCTATTATAATCGTCCCACTCAGGAGAATGATCCGATGGGCGAAGGACCTGTGCTACGTGCATTGGTGGAAATGATTGATGCGCCTAAATATACTGAGATCAGTGCGAATGATCAGTATGATAAGATAAAATAGGGTTGTATGGTGGCGATAAGGTTTCAATAATCTCCCAATAATTAACTGTAGGGGCGGAATGATTCCGCCCGAATGCATGAAGTAATTCATTTTCGGGCGGATTCAATCCACACGTGTCCACTAAAAACCGTTAACAATCTCTGTAACTCGCTATCCACAAAG
>CABMPB010000023.1 GCA_902388365.1 uncultured Bacteroides sp.
GATGTTGCTCTGCGGCTTGGCGCAGGGCATCTTGCCCATCGGTGGCGGTGAGCAACCGGCAATGGGCTTGTGCCAGTAATATCTTGAATAGTAGCATATCCGTGGGGATATAGTCGGCTACCAGGATGGTGTATTTTGATAATGCCATAATTTTGTTTTTTTATTCTGTAGTGGTAGTAGGGGATTGCGTTGCTAACCAATCTGCTACCATTTGATCTATATATTCTATGAAATAAGTAACACCGTCTGAGGAAACCAGTGCGCGAGTTCCTTTCAGGAAGACGTTGCTTCCGTTTAATTTATCAACATTCTCTAGTTCCTTGTTATATTTCTTTGCCAGCTTTAAGAAACTCTGAGGGTCTGTTTTTCCATTTAATTTATCACCTATTGGTTGCCACTTACCTTCATCGTTAAAATAGTAAAGCACTAACGCTTCAGATTCTCTTCCTATTAGAGCATACCTGTCATAAATACCCACAGGACGTCCGTTGCCGGCTACCATTGGTTCTGTAAATGTTTCCAACTGTCTCGAACTCAAGTTATAGATACGTGTATTATAATTGCCACTAGTAGTATTATCTATCATTGCTATGACCTTATATCCGTCCGTTGCCATTTTATTACGTGGTAGTTCTGTCACCTTTAGATCTTCTGCATCCGGCACTCCATTTTTTATCGACATTTTATACACCCCTGTATGTGTAACCAAAATACCATTTTCTGCCATATTCAATTTAAATCCCGCTACATTTGTTATCTGTTTCCCTTCCGTATTGGTTATTTCTCCGTTATCATTAATGATATACGCATAAGTAGTACTAGACCAGCTACCGGATAATACCATGTTTTGATTTATAGCGACAGCATATCCTGTTGATTTTAGGGGACCGCAAACTACATACCAATTTCCTGTGTTTTTGCTTTTCTTTATGAAGAATGTTCCTTTTTGATCCGGAGGTTCCGGACTATCCGCTGCACCACTACCTCCATAACCCACTACTCCATAATCACCATACATATCAATAGCTCCTATACCCCGATTTCTGTAATAATCTACTTGTTGTCCATTAGGAAATATAGTTCCTCCATCTTCGTCCTCATAAACATAAGAAGCGCGCCATGAACCATCTGCCTGCTTGTCATAGACTTGGAGATAATTTTTACTCAATCCTGCTTCCGTTCCGTTCTTCATTGCTGCAAAAACGCGATTACCGGAATAAGAGCTTAGATAAGCATTATTAAAGATAGAAATGGTAGGAACTATTTCATAACCATCTCCCGATTTCAATGTAATGGTCAGTTCATTCCGTTCTCCTGCTTTTAACTCCAAACCAGTAGACAAAGCGCATGTAAAAACTCTCCCATTACCTAGAGTAATGACAATTTTATTGTCGGAGGTCAGCGTTTGAGGAATCAAGTAACATTGATGTGAAATATCAAAAGGATTTTCTACAGACCATGAAGAAGTTAACCGCATCATTCTTTGGGTGGCGGTGGCAGTTTCCTTTGGCGTCAGTACCCATTCGCTGGCAGTAGCTCCTGTACTAATGGTTGCCTGATGGTGTATCTTCTCTATGTCTATGGTAGATGACAAGATGTCTTCTTGGGTAATCGTTCCATCCTTACTTTCCAGATTGATTCGTAAGTATCCTACCAAATGCTTGAAACTGAAATTCAGATTATCCGTTGTACGCGATACTTGTTGGTGGGCAGATAGGAAAAGGCTTTTTGTATAGTTATTTTCTGTGTTTTGATCGGTGGGGAGGGTGATCTCCGCGTTGGCGGCAGGCATTGCATCGCCATTCAGAAGTGATCCATACCAGCCATATACGTCTACATTTGCATTGGTATTCGCCATCAAGGCTGCCCATAATCCCTTGTCTGCATCCGTCTTGGGGGCAAAGAGGCTGTTCTCTCCGGTGTAAGTATATTGGTAAGGAGAGCCACTCATCCCTGACCAGCCTATGCGGATGGCATCTCCAACCTCAAAAGTGGTTTGTTTATCACTATCCGTCATTCGGGGGGAGATGGGGCTTACTTCTACAATGGAGGCAGTGACACTGTGGGCGGCAGGGGATGCCGGAGCTTCCAGTTCCTCTTGCTCTTGTCGGCAGGCTGTGGTGAGGGCAACCAGTCCTAAAATTGCATATATTCGGTGTTTGTTCATTTTCCTTTTCTTAATATTAAGGTTACTTTTTCTGTTGTGTCTGATGATGTATTCTTTTCTTCCTGCCAAGATGCCCATTTATGGGTGGTGGCGGTTTCGTTGAGGGAGGTGCATAGGGCGCTCCAATCAGTGAAAGCGTTGATTCCTGTTTGGCTATCATTGGTAGTTACAGTGGTGGCAGTTCCAGCCATATAATAGGTATTGCCAAAAGTTGCCGCTGTGTTATCTCCTACCAGCCATCCGGCTTTGATTCCGCTAGGGGCTTCGTTTGTAGTTCCGCTAGCATCTCCACTAGTGAGTCCGCTAACGTCTCCGCCGGTAGTGGAATATCCCAATCCATCCAAATGGGCATAACAGTTATTTACATTCATATCTGCATTGTCTGTACCGCTTGCACCGGAAGTTCCTTCTACTTTTCCTGCCAATCCGCCTATGCAGCTTCCGCTTGCACCACCAATAAGGGTTACGGAGGCGGAGTTGCCTGTTGTAGGGGTGGTGTAGGCAGCAGAATTGTAAATATTTCCTTTGCAATATCCCACCAGTCCGCCTATGTAGCAAGCTGTTCCTGTGGGAGATGAAGGGGCTGAATTGGATACATCCGTTCCTCTCAGGTCTATGGAGCAGTTGATGATGTTGCCTTCCACATAGCCTGCCAATCCACCGGCATAGGTAGCGCCGGTAGATTCTATTTTATTTTTGCCTGCATCAGAGATTACACCTGACTGTGGATCGGTCACTACAGATAAGTTTTTTATATCGGTTTTGGCATAGCCTATGAAACCGGAATATGTTTGGTTCTTAATCTCCATGGCGTTGTTTTGTAGCTGGAGAATGACTTTCCAGCCTTGCCCGTCAAAGGGGATGGTGAGTGGCTTGTCTTCAATTCCTATGGGTATCCATGAATCGGATGCTTCGTTAAAAACGATGTCCGCGGTCAGTTTGATGGTGAATTGACCATCGTTACTTTGATCGTACCAGCCGTAGGGTTCGTAGGGGGTATAGTCGTATTCGGTGGTTGATCCTTCTTTGAATTTTAGACCATCACTATTCCATTTGTTTCGAAAGTCTGTCAGTTCTTTAGCGATGCTTATCCCTCTTTCTTTGGCTTCTATGCCGGTAGAGGGAGTTATGTTTTTCCAAGTTACGGCATCGGAGGTGGTGGTGAGTTTGCTACCCAGCACCAGGTTGTAGGTGTAGCAGTAACCTGCCTGCCACTGCACATTGAATGCATTGGAGGTGGCAGTGTAGGTGCGGTCGTGGTCGGTATCGTCTTTCTTTCCCAATGTGATGGTTAGGGTAACAGTTCCGGGGGTGCCATTAAGTGGGGCTACCAGTCCGCAGGCTACGGTGGCGGGGGTATTGTATGTTCCTATGGTTATGGGATCTCCTTGTGGTTTTAATGTTATTTTGTTTGCTTCTGTAAGATTATCCAAGGCTCCGTTGTTTATTTGCATAGTTCCGTTGTTTCCGACTAGGAAAGGGTTATTGGAGGATGCGGATATTTCAATGTTTTTTACGCAGTCGTATTCGGTATTGGGAGTGCGGTTTGCATCGCATTGCAAGGTGAACATTACTTTTGCCAGGGCGTGGTGCAGGTAGATGTTGGTAGGACTTGCCTGCATGGCGTTGGTGGTGATGGAGGTGATATCTCCTGCATTTTCTTTTGCAGAACCGTACAGGTAGTCGATGGCATTACAACTTGGGGTACTTGGGGTGCTTGTGCCATCGGTGGTGGTGAATGTTTGCTCGGCAGGAATTTCTACGGGGATGGTGTAGCCATTGTCGCTATTGGTTTTGGTAACGGCAGAGTTGGGATAGAATGCTTGTATATGGGCGTTTTCTCCTGTCAAGTAGAAGGTGGTGGAAGTTGAGCTGCTTCCATCTCCTTCTTCTTTTCCTTCTCCTTCATATAATTTTTTGTCGTTTGTCTTGAATGTATAACGAGTGCCGTTTCTGCCGGGGTACGAGGCGTATTCTTTGCCTTGGGTGATACATAGTCCTATTTCTTCAATCTCACCATTTTCCGTAGTTAATGCGTTGGAAGTTCGGACAAGGGTAGCCTCCCCTTCTTGTTGAAAGTTTAATTGCAAGACACGGGATTCCCCTGCCTGCTGTTCGGGCAGGTCACCCGAACAGGCAGAGAATAGGAGGATACAGACGGTAAATGGTATGTATAGGGTTCGTTTCATTCAAGTTCTTGATTCGGTTAGTTTATAGGGGTAAGGTCGCTGCTAACTGTAGCGTCTTGCCACTTGGTTACAGAAACACTCAAAGTAGGCTCTTTACCGGTCATTTTCACAGTGTAAATGGTATTGTAGGCAGCTTTCCATTCATTACTGTTACTAGTTACTGCCGGTATATTTATAGGATATGCCACTCCGTCTATGGTGAATATAGCTTTTACTTTATTATCGGCTAATGATGTATTGGGATATACCATGAAACTGAAACCGGGAAGGTCACTACTATTGGTGGTTAATGTATATCCTGGCGTGGTATCTGTATAAGGGAAACGGGTTAATGTTCCTTGATCATTACCTGTTGTACTTATCGTACCATTACTAATATTCATAGTAGCTGCACCTGTCTTGAACTCCCCACTAGTATCTGCTTTCGTCAATTCTATCTTTGTCAGGCTGCCTGTACCTTGAAAAGTATTATCTTTATAAAACTTGAAGCTGACCAATGCCAAGGCGTGTGCCATGGCTAATGTAGCAGTAGAGCTTGTGGCATTTACACTGGAAGCAGTAGCCCACATACAATCCTTTTCTCCTTTAGCAGCATTGATGGCATCAGTAGAGCTGGCGGAAGATATGGTTATTTTATTACCATCATCCGCAGAATCTGCCTTCCCTGTAAATAAACCTGCTATAGCGGCAGTTGTGCTTTCACTTATAGCAGAATTATGTGTCACCTCTAATTTAGGCGGATAAACGCCATAAATGGTGGCGTCTTCTGTAGAAAGATAAATCTTATTAGTGGTTCCCATTGCCGCCCAACTACTACCACTTAATTGATATAACGCATAATTATTACTTGTATTATTATAATGCTCGCTATGAGCATACACAGCAATCGTATCCCCATCAGCAAACGCATCTCCTTTCACAACGCCCTCGGTTGCCGTCCTAGCCATCTCCACCGAAGTCTGTATCTTTAACTCCACAGGCTGAATATTACCATTATTATTACCACCATCTTCTTCTTGCATAGCATCCGAAGAACATCCATAAAGGGCTACCAAACCTGTTGCCAGCAACCCGATTGTAACTAATTGTCTTGTCTTTTTCATATTCGTTATGTTAATTGTTTAATATGCTAGTTCATTGTTTCCCATCCTTGTAAAAGATATCCAAATCACCACCTTGCCAAGTAGTTTCCACCCATTTAGTGATGGTTACCGTGATCTGTATTTCCTTGGAAGGCGGAGGAACAGGAATATCGGGGACATCGGGCTTATCGGGTTCGTCAGACTCGTCCGGTTCTTCCGGTTTATCGGGTTTATCCGGCTCTAACTTATCCGGCAACTTTACCGACAAGTCATAAGACAAACCGGACTCAGAGCCTCCGCCTTCAAAGTCCACGGGAATATCTTCGAAAGCAATATCATGGGTAGAATCCCCGTCTCTTGCCAGCACCATGTTCATAATCATTTCCGCTCCCGGCTGAACCAGGATATTGCCCAAAGGAATCTCCACACCCGCCTCCACGGGAAGACCGCTTGTACCGGGTGCTTCGTAAACCACTACCTGCATGGGCTCACTGCCAAAAGACATTTCACCTTTCAGCAAATCCAAAGAGGCACTGGTGGCAGAGCCATCCAGCGACAAGTATTTTAAACGGTAACTGCCTTGAAAGTCTTCTCCTGTTTCCACGGAGATATTCAACTGTGCCAGCAGATGGCGGAAGGTGATTTTCTTGTCCTGCTCTGAAAACGGTAGCCGCAAAGAGCCCGATTGGACTTCGGCATAGAGAATATCTTCGTTGCCCGTCAGTTCATAATGCGCCTTGCCCATAGAAAGCAGGGTGCGGGGATAGAAGCCCCACAAGTAGACGGCGGAACTGTCCGTGGGATAATAATGTACGGATGAAAGGTTGAGTTGCTGTTCTCCGGCTATGGCGTCCCATTGTTCATCTATGCTTTCGGAATTACTGCCCACGGCAAGCCCCACGGGTGTACCATCAAACTGATCGACTGCCGAACGACTGAGCAGGGAGGTATAAAGTTCGATAGGAACAAGTACAGGCTCCGGATCGGGATTATCAGGTTCATCGGGTTCATCCGGATGATCGGGATTATCGGGCACAGGAGGCAATGGCGGATCATCAGAACCGTGACTGCATCCGGCAAATAGAAATGATGCCAGTAGACAAACAAAAAAGAACTTTCCTATCATACAAAATAATCTTTCACACGTTTCAAACAAAAATGTTAGTAGGGGCTTCACTTTCTAACCTCTCCACCAGTACTATGCAAGAGGGAACATCCCCCTTAAATCCCCCTTCAAAAGGGGGAAACCTGCGGGGTGGGGTGATTTAGCCGAATGGCTATGGATGCCCTATTTAGGTGCAAAGATGATGATAAAGTTTTCAACTAGCAAATAAAATGCCAATTATTTATGAAAAGAATGAAAAAAAGTTAGTGTTTACGGGGGAAATGGGGGATTTTAGGGTGGAAAGTTTAGCAGATGGTAGGGGTGGAAGGTTTCTTTAAAATGGTTTTGTTCATTACTGTCTCGAAATGAACTAAATCTTTTAGATAAAAGGGGGATGTGTCAAAACTCTAAAACAACTATCAAATTGTGCACCGTAGGGGCGGATTGAATCCGCCCGAACCAGCGGTCACGACCTTGGGAGTAATACACAAAGTAAACTGTCATCGGGCAGATTCAATCTGCCCCTACAGCAAAATGATAGCTATTTTTTGTTTTGACACATCCCCCTCACACTTGTTCTCACCAAAACGCTTTATGCATCGTTTTTTAGTAATACGAATGAGAGATCAGAATCACTTTTTCGTAGAGAAGACCAATACCCCGGCAGTTGGGATAGTAGGCTCTCCGATCAATGCCTTGGCTCCTGCCGGAAAGGCAAAAGTATAGGGTTTATCACTATAATTCAACACGATGCCCATGCCATTGCGATACTCTATGGTGACGCCATAAGGCAAATCCATTACGGGAATATTCAGTTGTGCATAGAGCTTCTTTAGCATATCCTTTTCCAATGTGCCGTCTGTGCTATCTACTCCCACATAGGTGATTGTACCTTTTCCCAGTCGGCGGGTAGTGATGGCAGGTTTTCCTTCATAAAACTCCTGCGTATAGGTAGCCCATACTTGCGAATCCTTGCCCGGTTTTAAGATTTCTCCCCACGTATTCCAGGTATATTCCTTACCATTCATCAACAGCTTACCCGGTTCTTCGGGAAGTAACAAGTCATAAAATTCCATTTCATTGCCGGTCAGTTCATTAATCATGGCGCCGAATGGAGTTTCGGGCAAACGTCCATAGCGGTCTTTCTGGGCGGTGCGACAGGTAAGAACCAAGTTACCACCATTCTTCACATAGTCCGTCCATCGGTTCACCAGTTCCCGGTCAGCCAGTTGATAGGCAGGGGCGATGACTACCGGATAGGGCGACAAGTCTTTGCTTTCATTGATAAAATCGACAGGTGCGCCAAAGGATTTCAGGACACGATAGTATTTCTCGATATGTCCCAATGTATTCCAGGTGCGGTTCTGCTTTTGACGCTCTATGCTCCATGAGTTTTCATGATTAAAGAGGATAGCGGTGCGGCGGGCTACGTATTCGGCAGGCTTCACTTCACGGGCAGACACCTTGCCGCGGAGTTGCTTTATTTCTTTCATAAACTGTTCATACTCACGTCCGCCGGGAGTTACGGTTACGCCATCCGTGCCCACAATGCCATAGTGATATTGCTCTGTGCCATAAAGGGGCTGGCGATAACGATACGTGCAAATAAAATCACTGCCTCCGGCAAATACGCTCCACATCCACAAACGGACTGCTCCGGGAAGCGGTTGCGGATTGATCTGTCCCCAGTTCACCTGTCCCGGTTGTAGTTCCATCACTCCGTAAGTTCCCTGGATGGGGCGGAAAAAGTCATTGGCAAAGGCAATGCGCAAGGGATTTCCTACCCGGTAACCGCGACGGCCGATGCCTTCATTATCGCCATACACCATGTAGCGGGTATAGCTTTGGAAGTCAAGATCGGGGCTTCCGCCTATGTGTCCTTCTTCATAATTAGGAATGTAA
This sequence comes from uncultured Bacteroides sp., assembly GCA_902388365.1. Lineage (GTDB taxonomy): Bacteria > Bacteroidota > Bacteroidia > Bacteroidales > Bacteroidaceae > Phocaeicola. Next base: position 8,446 of record CABMPB010000023.1, read on the forward strand.
TTGGTGGTTACCCACTGGTTACGGGCGTATTTCTTTATCAACAGGCATTGTTCGTTCAGGAAGTCATTCGTCTGTCCGGCGGCAAAGCGGCGGTAGTCCAGAATCTGATGATGGTTCATAAACATTTGGGCGGTTTTAGGGAGGGTTATTTCATCAAAAGATGAATAGACTTCACTCCAGAAAGCGGTTCCCCAAGCGTCATTCAAGGCGTTGATGTCATTGTTATACTTTGCACGCAGGAAGTCGCGGAAGGCGAGTTCTGCCTTTGGGTTGTAATCAAACTGGACGGCAGGTTCATTATCCAGTTGCCAACCTATGATGCGCGGGTCGTTGCCATAGTGTTGTGCCAGTTTCTCAATCATCTTATATGCCAGTTCCCTGTAAAGCGGGGAAGCGAAAGAGGCATGCTGACGGGCTCCGTGGTCCAGTACTGTGCCGTCTTCCTGTTTTAGCAAGATTTCGGGATACTTGCGGCTCAACCATACCGGAGGAGTGGCCGTTGAGGTGCACATGATGACTTTCAAATCGTATTTGGCGGCTAAAGCAACTGCTTTGTCCAACCAGGCAAAGTCGTATCTGCCTTCTTCCGGTTCCAGTTGTGCCCAGGCAAATTCGGCAAAATGGGTAAATTCAAATCCTAAGTCGTGCATTTGCTTGAAGTCCCTCTCCCATTGGCTTTCATCCCAATGTTCGGGGTAATAATAAGCACCGGTTATGGTCAGGTCTTTGTCCTTGAACCAAGGTTGTTGTGCAAAGATTCCTCCTGCCAGTGCACAGGCGCAGAGGAAGGTCATCATTCGTTTTTTCATGGGTTGTTTCTGAATTATGGGTTCTTTATTCTTCTTTTAGCAAGTTATCAAGCACTGCCTTATCCACGGCAAAAGCTGTTCCGTGCCGTGTGCCTTTCGGGAAAGAGATCTGATGGGATACATCTTCCCAAGTCTTGCCATGGTCGCGGCTACGAACGGCTCCATAGGTGTGATTACGATATTTGTCGAAGTAGATATAAAGATCAGTGCCTACAAAAAGAGGTGCAGGACCTTCACACCAATAATCTCCCGTGATGGAGGGAGAAACTTCTACGGGAAAACCATCTTCTATCTTTGCCGTGCGTGTGATCCTTAGGTTCTTCTCTGCCGGAAGTGAGTTTTCATTCTTCACCACCATAATCAAGTCTTTCACTACCGGATCACGGACGATAGCCGCATCAATTACACTGAAATCGGGATTAAAGAACATCTTTGTATCCGAGAAAGTCCGGAAATCTTTTGTGGTTACATAGTAAATGCGGTGATTCAATCCCTTCTCACTATCAATAACAGGAACTTCCTTGTGACGGCCGGGAATGGTAGTCGCCCAAAAGATATAGTAAGTTTGCGAAGGTTCGTCATAAAACAACTCAGGCGCCCAGCAATTATGTGCTTCGGGTTCATGCATCATTACCGGAATGGCTTTTTGTTCACTCCAATGAATCAAGTCGGGAGAAGATGCGTAACCAATGATCCGGTCTGTCCAACTGGAAGTCCACACCATATGGAAAGTTCCATCCGGCGCTCGGCAAATGCTGGGATCACGCATTAACTTATCTTTTCCGACGGAGGGAGCCAGAAAGGAGTTTCCATCCTTCAGCGCAGTCCACGTCAAGCCATCATAACTATATGCCAAATGAAGCCCGTCACGGCTATTATCAATAAAATAAGAGAACAAATAAGCAGTATCACCGGCAAACAAGGCGGGGACTGATAATAAAAAACAGAGCAAACTGGTAAGTAGTTTCTTCATGTATGAATCGATTTAATTGTTAATGCACAAAGATAAAAAGAGTATCCGTTTTTTCTCTGCACATATAAGGCTTATCCATGGAATTTTGTACAACTTCATCACATATACAGTTCTTTTTATACGAATTTCCATCTATATGTACTTCTTTCTATTTACATATATACGAAAAGCCCTTAACTTAGCATCATCAAATTTTAAGAAAAATATACTATGAAGAAAACATTACTCACCGCCTGCTTTTTGCTGATATGCTTCTCACTAAGTGCGCAGAAAAGTATTGACTTGTCCGGGCGATGGTCGTTCAGCGTAGACCGTCAGGATAAAGGAGAAATAGAAAAATGGTTCAACCGTTCACTGGACGACACCATTAACCTCCCCGGCTCCATGCCCGAAAAGTTGAAGGGTGATGAAGTGACCGCAAAAACCCAATGGACAGGCAGCCTTTATGATAGCTCCTACTATTATAATCCATACATGGAAAAATACCGCAAGGAAGGTAATATAAAATTTCCTTTCTTCCTCACCCCGGACAGGCACTATGTGGGTGTAGCCTGGTATCAGAAGGAAGTAAACATACCTGCTGACTGGAAAGGGGAACGCATCGTCCTGTTCCTGGAGCGTCCGCACATAGAAACAACCGTATGGGTGGACGGGCAAAAAGTGGGAATGCAGAACAGCCTGTGCGTACCCCATGAGTATGACATCACCCGTTACCTCCATTCCGGGAAATGCAAACTGGCAATCCGCGTAGACAATCGCATTAAAGACATCAATGTAGGCGCGGACTCCCATAGCATCACCGACCAGACGCAAGGTAACTGGAACGGAATAGTAGGCCGCATATGCCTGCAAACCACTCCCCGCACCTATTTCGATGATATTCAGGTTTATCCGGAACCGGAGCAGAACATGGCACGCGTAAGAATCGTGGTAAAAGGTTCAGGAAATGCCGAAGTAAAGCTATCTGCACAGAGTTTCAATACGGATAAGAAACATATAGTGCCTGCCGTGAAACAGGAAATAAAGTTTAAGAACGGCAAGGCAGAAGCAGAAATCATGCTCCCCATGGGAAAGGATATGTTGTTGTGGGATGAGTTTGATCCCGCCCTTTACCGACTGACGGCAGAGGTAACCACCGGAAAGAAAACGGATGTAAAAGAGGTGCAATTCGGTATGCGCCGGTTCGAGATAAAAGGGAAATGGTTCTATGTAAACGGGCGCAAAACCATGCTCCGCGGAACCGTAGAGAATTGCGACTTCCCCTTAACCGGATATGCCCCGATGGATGTGGAAAGTTGGGAAAGAGTATTCCGCATTTGCCGTAACCACGGGCTGAACCATATGCGTTTCCACTCATATTGCCCGCCCGAAGCCGCCTTTATAGCTGCCGACTTAGTAGGTTTCTACCTGCAACCCGAAGGACCAAGCTGGCCCAACCATGGTCCGAAATTGGGATTGGGACAACCTATTGATAAATACTTGATGGACGAAACCATCGCCCTTACCAAGAAATATGGCAACTATGCTTCCTATTGTATGTTGGCATGCGGCAACGAGCCTAGCGGACGTTGGGTGGAATGGGTCACCAAGTTTGTAGAATATTGGGAAAAGACCGACCCCAGACACGTGTACACCGGAGCATCCGTAGGCAACGGCTGGCAATGGCAACCCCGTAACCAATACCATGTGAAAGCCGGTGCCCGCGGACTGACATGGTCTAAGATGGCGCCATCTACCAATGACGACTACCGTTTCCAAAGTCATCTGGATACCGTGAAGCAACCTTATGTATCGCACGAGACAGGACAATGGTGTGCATTTCCTAACTTTAATGAGATACGCAAATATACCGGAGTAAACAAGGCAAAGAACTTTGAAATATTCCGCGACTTCCTGGCAGATAATGATATGAGTGACCAGGCTTACCAGTTTATGATGGCTAGTGGCAAATTGCAGGCACTCTGTTATAAATATGAGATAGAGAAGACTCTCCGCACCCCCGACTATGCAGGATTCCAGTTGCTGGCTCTGAATGACTATTCGGGACAAGGTACTGCCTTGGTAGGCGTATTGGATGTATTCTTTGAAGAAAAAGGATACATTAACGCGGCAGAATGGAGACGTTTCTGCTCTCCCACCGTGCCATTGATGCGCACCGGGAAGTTTGTATATGCCAGCAATGAGACATTTAAAGCCGATATTGAAGTGGCACACTTCGGTCGTGAAGCCTTGAAACAGGCCAAAGTGCTATATACCATAAAAGATGAATGGGGAAAAGTATATGCTCATGGCACATGGGCGGGTAAAGATATTCCCATCGGCAACATGAACCGGATGGGTAGCGTAGAGTTTCCGCTTCATGCAATAGATAGTGCACGAAAGTTGAATCTGGAAGTCCGCATTGAAGGTACCGAGGCGGTGAACGATTGGGATTTCTGGGTATATCCTGCCACAACAACACCGGTAGAAGGAAACGTCTATACCACTGACACACTGGATGAAAAAGCATTAGAGGTTTTGCAAAACGGTGGAAATGTGTTGATTACCGCCGCAGGCAAAGTGAGTTATGGAAAAGAAGTGGTACAACAATTTACCCCTGTATTCTGGAATACTTCCTGGTTCAAGATGCGTCCGCCTCATACCACAGGTATCCTGGTGAATCCCAAGCATCCTTTGTTCCGCCATTTCCCCACAGAGTATCATAGCAACCTGCAATGGTGGGAATTGCTGAACCGTGCACAAGTGATGCAATTCACCGACTTCCCCGCCGGATTCCAGCCCACCGTTCAAAGTATAGATACCTGGTTTGTGAGCCGGAAAATAGGTATGTTGTTTGAAGCCAACGTGCTGAACGGAAAAGTAATAATGACCAGCATGGACATTACTTCCCAACCGGACAAACGCATTGTAGCCCGCCAGATGCATAAAGCAATCCTGGACTACATGAATTCAGACCAGTTCCGCCCGCAATTCACCGTGACACCACAACAAATCAGCGACTTGTTTACCAAAGTAGCCGGTGCCGTAAAATCATACACCAATGAATCTCCGGACGAATTGAAACCAAAGATTAATTAAACACCTTAATTATATATAACTCTTATGAAGCATATAGCGATATTAGCCCTCGGACTTCTGGCAACATGGAATGTGGCCGAAGCGCAAATTTATAAATTCGATTTTACCACCAATAAAAAGGTAAAAGACGGTTATACCAAAGTGACTCCTGCCGACAGATACTCGGCAGAAAAGGGATACGGATATGATTTGCAACCCTCACCGGAAAGCAAAAGCACCACTCCTTTCTTCTTCTCGGTCAGCGTACCCGATGGCAACTATCATGTCACCGCCCTCATAGGTAGCAAACGCTCCGCCGGAGAAACGAGTGTGCGCGGAGAGTCACGCCGCCTTTTCTTCGAGAATGTAAAGACAAAGAAAGGGGAGCTGATGACTTGCTCTTTCGTTATAAACAAACGTGACACCCACATTTCAGACAAAGAAGACGTGCGGATCAAACCCCGTGAACGCCAGAAACTGAACTGGGATGATAAACTGACTTTGGAATTTAATGGTGATGCGCCCCAGTTGTCCGAACTCATTATAGAAAAAGTAAATAATGTGCCTACCATCTTCCTTTGCGGAAACTCTACCGTGGTAGATCAGGATAACGAACCTTGGGCTAGTTGGGGACAAATGATTCCCCGATTCTTTAATGACCAAATTTGTATTGCCAACTATGCCGAATCCGGTGAAAGCGCCAATACCTTTATTGCCGCAGGCCGATTGAAAAAAGCATTGACACAAATGAAGCCGGGAGATTATATCTTCATGGAGTTCGGGCACAACGACCAAAAGCAGAAAGGACCGGGCAAAGGAGCGTATTATTCCTTTATGACCAGCCTGAAAACATTCATAGACGAAGCCCGTGCACGTGGCGCCCAACCTGTACTGGTTACTCCCACCCAACGCCGTAGCTTTGACGAGAATGGAAAGATTAAAGATACTCACGAAGATTATCCGGAAGCAATGCGCTGGCTAGCCGCCAAAGAGAATATTCCTTTGATTGATCTGAATGAAATGACACGAACGCTATACGAGGCAATGGGTGTGGAACCGTCAAAGAAAGCATTCGTACACTATCCGGCAGGAACTTATCCCGGACAGACGAAAGACTTTGCGGACAATACTCATTTTAATCCATACGGTGCTTATCAGATCTCAAAATGCATCATTGAAGGGATGAAGAAAGCCGGATTGCCTATCGTGAAATATTTGCGTAGCGACTATCCGGGCTATGATCCGGCACATCCCGATGCACGGGAGGAGTTTAAATGGAATGATAGTCCGTTTACAGAGATTGAAAAGCCGGATGGCAACTAATCACACCATAGGAGGCTGCGTCAAGACTCCAAAGTAACTATCAAATAGTTTACCGTAGGGGCGGATTGAATCCGCCCGGATACACAAAGCAAACTGTTATCGGGCAGATTCAATCTGCCCCTACAGCTAAAGGATAGGCCAATTTAGTTTTGGCATACTCCCGATAAGCAAGATAGCCAACTATAATATAAAAGATCAACTATAGATGAACAACCGAAAATTATTATTAACCCTCTCCCTGGCACTCAGCACATTGCTGGTAGATGCGCAATCCCTCCCCACCTTCCAATGGGGAGAAGGAACAGAAGTCCCCGACCTGTCATGGACGGCAGATGTGGGTGCAAAGTCATACCCCCAAGGCAAAACCTTCCAAGCATCCGCCTACGGACTAAAGAACGACACCACCCGACTGAGCACCGCCGCCTTGCAAAAAGCAATAGATGAATGCCACCGTTCCGGAGGAGGAACCATAGAAATAGCTCCGGGATACTACCGCATCGGCGCCATCTACCTGAAAAGTAATGTGCACCTCCACCTCAACCAAGGTACTACCTTGATAGCCAGCGAAAATATAGATGATTATCCCGAAATGCGCTCCCGCATTGCCGGCATAGAGATGGTATGGCCTTCTGCCGTTATCAACATCCTTGATGCCGAGAATGCCGCCATCAGCGGAGCCGGGACTATAGATTGCCGAGGCAAAGTGTTTTGGGACAAATACTGGACAATGCGCAAAGACTATGAAAAGCGGAAATTACGCTGGATCATAGACTACGATTGCACACGGGTGCGCGGAATGCTTATCTCGAACAGCCATAACATTACCTTAAAGGATTTTACCTTGATGCGTACCGGTTTCTGGGCATGCCAGGTTCTCTACTCTAACCAATGCACACTGAACGGGCTCACCATTAATAATAATGTAGGCGGTCACGGTCCCAGCACCGATGGCATAGACATAGACTCCAGCACCAACATCCTGGTTGAGAATTGTGAAGTAGATTGCAATGACGATAACATTTGTCTGAAAGCAGGCAGGGATGCAGATGGCTTACGCGTGAACCGTCCTACCGAAAACATCATTGTGCGGGGTTGCATTGCCCGCAAAGGAGCAGGACTCATTACCTGCGGAAGCGAAACCTCCGGTTGCATCCGCAATGTATTGGGTTATAACCTGCAAGCCTATGGCACTTCATCCGCCCTGCGCCTGAAATCTGCCATGAACAGAGGGGGAACGGTAGAGAATATCTATATGACGCAAGTCGTAGCCGACAATGTGCGCCATGTACTAGCGGCGGATTTGAACTGGAATCCCAGTTATAGCTACTCCACTCTGCCACCGGAATACGAGGGAAAAGAGATTCCCGAACACTGGAAAGTAATGCTGACTCCGGTCACTCCAAAGGAAAAAGGATATCCCCATTTCCGCAATGTATGGCTCAGCGATGTAAAAGCAACGAATGTGCAAACATTCATCACCGCCACAGGTTGGAATGAAGAATTGCCGTTGCAAAACTTCCACATTTCCCATATAAAAGCTAAGGTGAATAAAGCCGGAAACATTATCTTTACCGAAAACTTCCGCCTGAAAGATATTCACCTGCAAGTAAAAGACGGTAGCCGTGTGGAAGATAAAGACAATAAGAACGCACAAATAAAAGTACACTATGAAAACAATATGGAGTTATAGCCGGGCAATGCTTCCGATAGTGCTTTTCACACTATTGTCCGTTTTCACCGGCAATGCACAAACACTCCCCTTCCGGTTATCCAAAGGATCGGGAACTTTCCGCTTAGGAGTGGTTTGCGGCGATGAAAGCCGCTGGCTGGATGAGTGCCGGATAAAAGGAAAAGGGCAAACCTATACCATAAAAGACAAGTTGTGGAAAGACGGAGAAATAAAACTTACCATCTGCCCATTGAGCGATAGCGAAGGCTTTATAATGGAAGTTTCAGGTGATAAAATGCCGGAGAATGCCCAATTATGCTGGGCTTTCGGCGCTTGTGATGATACCCGGAAAGATCCTGCTACAGATGGTAGCATCCCTTCCGCCGCTTGCCACGATAATGTATTCAATGTAGAGGGCAACGCTTTTACCGTATATTATGGTGAGGTGATGAAACTGAGAACCGTACATGGAGTAGTGCCTCCTGCCTCGGATATCCGCTTGTGTGATGCTTATAAGCAGGAAACGCCTCTCAGTCTGTTCCACTCAGGAAAGCAGACAGATGCTCCGGTAATCTCTGCCTTATGCCCATGGGAACCGCTAGAGAAAACTTATTTCTGCCTCTATAAGCAGAATGCCCAGGCAGATTATAACGAGTTCATGCTACCCGCATTATTTCAGAAAGAACAGAAAAGATGAAACATTTATATCCATACCTGTTATTATTCTTCCTGTACCTGCCCGCGCATGCACAGGAGTTCAAGGTCTACCAGTTTCCGGCAAGCAAAGTTCCCACGATAGACGGCAACACGCGTGATTGGGATTGCGTGCCAGCCGACTATGCATTGACGGAAGCCGCACTGAAGGAAGATGAAGGCAAACATGCCCACCCCGACCCCACAACGCTAAAAGTCAGTGTAAAGGTAGGCTGGTGTGCAGAAACCCAAAAGCTATACTTCCTGTATGAAGCCTATGATAATTATTGGCGTTTCAACGAAAACTCCCTGAATACGGATATATTTGAAGTGGTGGTAGACGGAGATTGTTCCGGCGGCCCGTTTATAGACCGGTTTCATCCCACAGCTCCCAAAGATATATGGCAGGCTTGGTTCAACTTTCACGGATGCCATGCACAGAACTACCACATTTTTACTCCCGCCCACGGAAAAGACTGGTGTATGTTATGGGGTCCGCAAGTATGGCTGAAACAAAAACCCTATGCAGACTATGCTTATCAATATAATTTCAAGGAAGGAGAAGCCGGCAAACTGGTGTTGGAATTTTATATCACCCCATTTGACCATGCCGATGCCGACGGTCCCGAATGTTCTCGCCCCACCGTTTTAAAAGAAGGAAATGAAATAGGGCTTTGCTGGGCTGTTATAGACTGGGATGCCAATCCGAAATCAAAAGACGGTTTCTGGAATCTGTCCGACGAGCACACCATGTATGGAAATGCATCCTATCTGCGTAAATTCAAATTAATGCCTATTCAATAAAACGTATGCCATGAAACAACTCACACTTTTGCTATTCTGCCTCTGTACATTCGTTGTACAGGCAAAGATATATAATGTACAAGAGTATGGAGCGAAAGCCGATGGAACAACCATCGACACTCCCGCCATCAACCGCGCCATAGAAGAAGCCGCCTCTCAGGGTGGCGGAACCATCTACTTCCCTGCCGGTGAGTATGCTTGTTACTCCATTCGCCTGGCAAGCCATATACATTTATATATAGAGCAGGGAGCCAAGATTATCGCCGCTTTCCCATCGGCAACCGAGGGATATGATGAGGCAGAGCCTAATGAACACAACAAATTCCAAGACTTCGGCCATAGCCATTGGAAGAACTCGCTCATATGGGGTATCGGACTGGAAGATATTACCATCAGCGGTCCCGGATTGATTTACGGAAAAGGGTTGACGCGTGAAGAAAGCCGCCTGCCCGGTGTAGGCAATAAAGCCATCAGCCTGAAACTCTGCAAGAATGTTACGCTGAAAAACTTCTCTATGCTACATTGCGGCCATTTCGGAGTCTTGGCAACGGGTGTGGATAACCTTAGCATCCTAAACGTAAAGGTTGATACCAATCGGGACGGTTTTGATATAGATTGTTGCAAGAATGTGCGTATCAGTAATTGCACCGTCAATGCCCCGTGGGATGATGCCATTGTGCTGAAAGCATCCTACGGACTAGGCTATTTCAAGGATACGGAAAATGTAACTATCTCCGATTGCTACGTGAGCGGATATGATCGCGGCACGGTGCTGGATTGTACCTGGCAACGCGATGAGCCGCAAGCTCCTGATCATGGTTTTGTAACCGGACGGATCAAGCTGGGAACGGAATCAAGCGGCGGATTTAAAAACATAGCCATCACCAACTGCATTTTTGAACGTTGCCGGGGTTTGGCACTGGAAAGCGTAGATGGTGGCAAATTAGAAGATATTGTAATCAGCAATATTACGATGCGCGATATTGTCAATGCTCCTATCTTCTTGCGGTTGGGCGCACGTATGCGTAGCCCGGAGGGGACACCCGTGGGTAGCATGAAGCGCATCCTTATCAGTAATGTGAATGTTTTCAATGCCGATTCGCGCTATTCATCCATTATCAGTGGCGTACCGGGAGGCATTATTGAAGATGTGACACTAAGTAATATTCACATTTATCATCAGGGAGGCTACACGGAGGAAGACGGTAAACTTGTTCCTCCCGAACAAGAGAAGGTGTATCCGGAACCTTGGATGTTCGGAACAATTCCCGCTAAAGGATTTTACATTCGCCATGCACGCAATATTACTTTGGATAATGTGAATTTCCATTATGAGAAAGCGGATGGACGCCCCTTGTTTGTCACGGATGATGCAACAAATGTTGTTTATCGGAATATAACGATAGATGGAAACAATAGTCAAATGTAAATAACAAAACAAAGATACCCCATGAAAAGAAAACACTTATTTTTCAGCCTATTGCTAGCCAGTAGCGCCCTAAGCGCACAAGACTGGCCAGTGGCACAACCCGAAGCCCGTCCCGCAACCCGTTGGTGGTGGCTGGGAAGTGCCGTCGATGCTCCCAACCTGACCTACAACATGGAAGAATATGCCAAAGCCGGACTGGGAGGCGTAGAGATCACCCCCATCTACGGCGTACAAGGAAATGATAAAAACAATCTGCCTTTCCTCAGCCCCGAATGGATGCAGATGTTGCAACACATACAAGCGGAAGGAAAACGCATCGGACTTGAAATAGACATGAACACCGGTACAGGCTGGCCCTTCGGCGGCCCTGCCGTAAGTATAGACGATGCCGCCACCCAAGCCATCTTCCAATCCACCCGGGTAGAAGGCGGGAAAGACATCAGCCTCAACCTGCAAGTGCAAGATGAAAAGCAACGCCCCGTAGCCACATTGAGCCGGGTAATGGCATATAATGAAGACAATACCCAGTGCATCAACCTCACCTCCAAAGTAAAAGACGGGCAATTGCAATGGAAAGCTCCGTCAGGAAACTGGGATATCATTACCTTATATATAGGTAAGACCTTGCAAAAGGTAAAACGCGCCGCCCCCGGCGGAGAAGGTTATGTAATGAACCACTTGGATAAAGGAGCCGTTAAACGCTATCTCACCAATTTTGACAAAGCGTTTAGCGAAAACAAGACCGCCTATCCCCACACCTTCTTCAACGACTCTTATGAAGTGTATGGTGCGGACTGGACTCCCGATTTCCTGGAGCAATTTGCCCGCCGACGCGGTTACAAGTTGGAAGAACACTTCCCCGAATTCCTGGCAAAGGATCGCACCGATGCAACCGCCCGCATCGTAAGCGACTATCGTGAAACCATCTCCGACCTGCTGATTGAGAACTTCACCAACCAATGGACCGGATGGGCACACTCCCACGGAAGCATTACGCGCAACCAGGCACACGGGTCACCCGCCAACCTGATAGATACTTATGCCGCCGTAGACATTCCCGAATGCGAAGGTTTCGGCCTGTCCCAATTCCATATCAAAGGATTGCGCCAAGACTCATTGACCCGTAAGAATGATTCGGACCTCTCTATGTTGAAGTATTCCTCATCTGCCGCCCACATCGCCGGAAAGCCTTATACTTCCTCAGAAACATTCACTTGGTTAACGGAGCATTTCCGTACTTCACTCTCTCAATGCAAGCCGGATATGGATTTGATGTTCGTATCGGGCGTGAACCACATGTTCTTTCACGGCACCGCCTATTCTCCACAAGAAGCTAAATGGCCCGGATGGAAATTCTATGCGTCCATTGATATGTCGCCCACCAATAGTATTTGGCAAGATGCCCCTGCATTCTTTGAATATATCACCCGTTGCCAGTCCTTCCTTCAGATGGGAAAACCGGATAATGATTTCCTTGTTTACCTGCCTGTATATGATATGTGGCAAGAGCAACCGGGACGTCTGTTGCTCTTTAGCATACACGATATGGCAAAGCGGGCTCCTAAGTTTATAGAAACCGTGCATACCATCAGCAATTGTGGTTATGATATGGACTATATCTCGGATAATTTCGTAAAAAGCACCCGTTGCGTGGACGGCAAGTTAATGACCCAAGGGGGAACGGCCTACAAAGCAATCATCATCCCTGCCGTTAAGCTGATGCCCGCCGAAGTTCTTGCTCATCTGTTGAAACTGGCGCAAGCCGGAGCTACGGTAATCTTTACTGAGAATTATCCGCAAGATGTACCCGGATATGGTAGACTGGATGCACGCAGAAAAGGATTTGCCCAGTTACAAAAGCAACTTCCAGGTGTGTCCTCTTTCAATGAAACCATAGCTACCCCGTACCGGAAAGGGACGATTATCACCGGAGACGATTATCAATCCGTATTAGAAAAGAGTGGCGTGATTCCTGAAGATATGAAGACCCGTTACGGATTGCAATGTATCCGCCGTTCCCATGCAAACGGACATCATTACTTCATCTCGTCATTGCAGGATAAAGGTGTGAATGACTGGATTACACTAGCCGTTCCCGCGGAAACCGTCATGCTATTCAATCCGATGACCGGAGAAAGAGGTAAAGCACAAACCCGTACACAAGCGGGAAAGACACAAGTGCGTCTCCAGCTTCATTCCGGTGAAAGCATTATCTTGCAAACATTCAATCATGCTCTGGCGGAGGTAGCTGATTGGAATTATCTGCAAGAACAATCCGTCAGCCTCAGCCTGGATCATGGATGGAAGCTTCATTTTGCAAAAAGTATTCCGGCCGTAGAGGGAGAGTTCAACATCGACACCCCTTCTTCCTGGACGGAACTCAATCATCCCAACGCGGCTATAACCATGGCAACAGGTGTTTATAGTAATCAAATTACTCTCCCTAATATCCCCGCCGATGATTGGATTCTGGATTTGGGCGATGTACGCGAAAGCGCACGTGTGCGTATCAACGGGCAAGATGCAGGCACCGCATGGGCCGTACCTTATCAGTTAAAAGTAGGGAAATGGCTGAAACCGGGAGAGAACAAGATAGAAATTAAAGTAACCAATCTGCCCGCCAACCGCATTGCCGATATGGACCGCCGTGGTGAGAAATGGCGTATCTTCAATGAAATTAATGTAGTGAATTTGCAATATAAAGCGGTACCTTATGATAATTGGCAACCACTTCCGTCGGGACTGAATGGTGGGGTGAGGTTGATACCGGTGAATTACAAATAGGTCTAAATAATAATGTAAGGGTATGCCAAAGTAATTTTATTACCCTTTAGCCGTAGGGGCGGATTGAATCCGCCCGAAAATGAATTGCTTTACGTATTCGGGCGGAAGCATTCCGCCCCCACAGTTAACGATTTGATAGTTACTTTAGACTTATGATCTTGATAATATACTCCCTATAACACCTTCATATCTTTTCCAATTCCCACCGCTTTGGAAACTTTATCCTTGCCTTTTTCCTTATATAGATAGCCACGGAACATACCACCACTATTAAACGGCATAGCAAAGTTACCTTTCTTATCCACGGCTATAAGTCCTCCGTTACCGGCATCCGTATTCAGCTCTGTATGGATAATATAATCAGCAGCTTCTGCAATAGGCTGGTGTAGCAACTTCACCCGTGTAGAAAGATTATAAGCCACCACGTGACGAATGAAATACTCGCCATGCCCCGTACATGATACGGCGCACCCCTCGTTATCAGCATACGTCCCCGCACCAATCACCGGAGAATCTCCTACACGTCCCCATTGTTTCTTAAACATACCGCCGGTACTGGTGCCTGCCGTCAGATTGCCTTGCCGGTCCAGCACCACGCACCCCACCGTGCCATTCTTCTTGCTCTCCTTCTTCAACTCATCTATCCACTTCATAGTCTTGGGGGTGGCAAAATACATATTATCATCCACTATTTCCAGCCCTTGCGCCTTGGCAAACAAGTCGGCCCCCTCTCCTGCCAGCATCACATGAGGCGTCCGGGTCTTTACCGCATAAGCCGCATTGATGGGATGCTTCACCGTCTTCACACCGGCAACGGCTCCTGCCGTCAGATCCTTGCCTTCCATAATGGCGGCATCCAACTCAAAAGTCCCTGCATTAGTGCAAGTAGCCCCTATGCCTGCATTAAATAATGGATTATTCTCAAAATAATTAATGACCGCCATCACCGCCTGAGGCCCTTCTCCCCCGGCTGACAAAATGGCATCACCAATGCTTAAAGCCGAATCTAATGCGGCATAATACCGGGCAGCCTTTTCCTGATCTTTGTCCAAGCCACCCATAGCACCGGCACCACCATGAACAACAATCACGTAGTCTCTCTCCTGCGCCATCACACGGCACAATGGCAATAACAATAAAATAGCGATTAATAAGTGTTTCATAATAATAGTAGTTTATATCTAATAGTTAACTCTGCGAATGTAACCAAACTATCTATAAAAAGGAAAGGAATGAATGACTTTTATTGAGGTATAGAGCAAAAAAAGGAGCAACGCCTTGCTCCAACCTTTGTTAACCTTAAATCTAATACTATGAAAAACACAATGCAAAGGTACGAAGTCTAATTAAATTTGCAAATAAAACAATTAAAAAAGTATGTTTTCTAACATGATTTAAGAGGTACTGCCACTTTTGTTAAGGAATATTTCTGTGTCAGATTATAGGTTTCATTATTACATCCATATTTCTTAACCAAGATTAAAATAAGAGATGAAATACACATAAATAGTTAAAAAGAGAAGATAAAAACAATGTTCTACAACATAATTAGAAGTTTTGGTGTTATCTTTGCAGTACTAAAGAGAAAACAAAAGGTTTTTAGGAATAACCAGTTCTCCAAACGGGAGGACATAAAAAAGATGTAATTATGAAAAGAACAAACGACACAATCGAGATGTTGCAGTATCAATTAAGAAGATACAAAGCAATGAGAAAAGGAGCTGCTTGCCAATCTTTGCAATTCAAGCTTCAGAAATTAATGAGCCAACAGGCTAATGCCTAAGCGGCTTTACCATTAAGAACACAAGTTTATAACCTAATAATAGAAAAAGGATATGATGCGTTATCATATCCTTTTTTGTTTTTATAGGCTTCCAAGAAATACTCCTTATTTATACAGATGGAACATCCTGTCCATCAATTGCCACTTTTCAGCCGAAGAAGCCCCGGGGGCTGCCTGCTGGAAGACAGACATATATTCCTCCCATTCTGCCTGACGGGGCAAGGTAGCCATTCGGGCCATTGCCGTATCCCAATCAAAATCGAGAGGCGTCTCTACAATCATAAATAAGTTAGTACCAAGGATATAGATTTCCATTTCCAAAATACCTACTTCGCGGATGGCCGCCAGCGTTTCCGCCCAAACCGAACCTTCCGAATGGCGCTTGCGATATTCGTCAATCAAGGCGGGGTCGTCTTTCAGACTCAGCATCTGGCAATAACGCTTCACCGGTCCATGATATTCCTGAACTCTATATCCTTGCTTCTTGTCTTCCATTATTCTCTTACTTCCCAGCCTAATGCACTGGCACCCAATACGGCTGCATCAGCATCTTTCAATTCGGAGAGCAATAATTTGGTCTTGCCTTCGTAAATTTTCAGAATATTATCATCAATCGCTTTCTGGATAGGCTTCATGATATAATCTCCTGATTTTGCCAGTCCGCCAAACAAGACGATAGCCTCGGGGCTGGAGAAAGCAATGAAATCTGCCAATGCTTCACCCAAGATGCGTCCTGTGTATTCAAAGATATCCTGCGCCAGTTTGTCACCTCTCACGGCGGCATCATATACATCCTTAGATGCAATGTTTTCGGCAGGGATCTCTCTCAGCAAACTTGGTTCGGGACGAGCCACCAAGAACTCGCGTGCCGTGCGTGCCACACCCGTAGCCGAGCAATATGTCTCCAAGCAACCTTTACGGCCGCAACCACATGGACGTCCGTCACGACGAACAATCACGTGACCCAATTCTCCGGCAAAGCCATCGTGTCCATACACCAGCTGGCCATTTACAACGATACCGCTACCCACACCTGTTCCGAGGGTAATCATTATAAAATCTTTCAAACCGCGAGCCGCACCATAAGTCATTTCACCGATAGCGGCAGCATTTGCATCATTAGTCAATGCGGTAGGAACGCCAATGCTTTCTTCAAACAAGGCAGCCAAAGGAATTACGCCTTTCCAGGGAAGGTTGGGAGCAAACTCAATGGTACCGTTATAGTAGTTCCCGTTGGGAGCGCCTACACCCATACCTTTTATTTTCTCTACACCGCCAAATGATTCAATCAACGGACGCAATTTAGCGCACACAGCCTCCACATAATCCTCTATCTTTGAATATGATTGTGTTTTAACTGAATCGGTAGCCAATACGTTACCACGCGAATCTACGATACCAAAAACTGTATTAGTTCCGCCAATGTCCATACCTACTACGTAGGGTTTTTCCATGCCTGTTACCATGATATGTTATAATTTAGGGTTAGTTATTTTTAGCAAATGTACACAATGAGAAAAAAGGGAGCAAATTTTTTCTCAATTATTTCATAAAAGGTTGCAACTTTTTGTATCTTCGGCACGTCTAACTAGACAAACACAATTTAATTTCATCGGTTATGATACATTTAGACAATATCAATAAGACCTATCACAACGGTGCTCCGCTCCATGTTTTGAAAGGCATCAACCTCGATATAGAGCGAGGGGAGTTTGTTTCCATCATGGGAGCTTCCGGTTCCGGAAAATCCACCTTATTAAATATACTGGGTATATTGGATAACTACGATTCGGGAGAATATTACTTGAATGACGTGCTGATAAAGAACCTGAGTGAAACCCGTTCCGCCGAATACCGCAACCGGATGATAGGCTTCATTTTCCAGTCCTTCAACCTCATTTCTTTCAAGAATGCCATCGAAAATGTAGCTCTCCCCCTATTCTATCAGGGAGTGAGCCGCAAGAAAAGAAACCAACTGGCACTGGAGTACCTGGACAAGCTGGGATTGAAGGAATGGGCGCACCACATGCCCAACGAACTATCAGGCGGACAGAAACAACGCGTGGCCATAGCGCGCGCCTTGATTTCAAAACCTCAAATCATCCTGGCAGATGAACCCACCGGAGCACTGGATAGCAAGACATCGGTGGAAGTAATGGAGATCTTGAAGGAACTGAACCAGAAAGAAGGCATGACCATCGTGGTGGTAACCCATGAAAGCGGTGTAGCCAATCAGACCAATAAAATTATACACATCAAAGACGGTATCATTGAGCGCATAGAAGATAATATAGACCACGATGCTTCCCCTTTCGGAAAGAATGGTTTCATGAAATAATAATATATACAGAGTATGGTAGATATTATTCAAGAAATATACGGAACGATAAAGCGCAACAAAATGCGCACGTTCCTTACAGGCTTTGCCGTAGCCTGGGGCATCTTTATGCTGATAGTACTATTGGGCGCCGGAAACGGGCTGATACACGCATTTGAGAGCTCTGCCAGCGAAATGGCTATGAACTCCATCAGGGTTTCTCCGGGATGGACATCCAAAGCGCACGACGGACTGAAAGAAGGGCGACGCATCCAACTGGACAACAAAGACTTCAATCTGACCGACAAGATGTTTGCCGACAACGTAATCAGCACCGGAGCCACCGTGAGGCAAAGCAACGTTACCGTGAGCTATGGACAAGACTACGTTTCAATCTCGCTATTGGGCGTCTATCCCAACCACAAGGAAGTGGAACGTGTCACCCCCGCCGGAGGAAGGTTTATCAATGACATAGACATCCGCGAGCGCCGCAAAGTAATCGTGATCCACACCAAAACCGCCGATATGCTATTCAAGAGCACAGACCCGGACAAAGTAGTGGGCAAATTTGTGAACGCCAGCGGAGTAGCCTATCAGGTAGTGGGACTTTTCACCGACAAAGGAAGTTTCCAGCCCGATGCCTTCATCCCTTTTTCCACCTTGCAGATTATATATAATAAAGGTGATAAACTGAACAACCTGATATTCACCACCCGGGGGCTGGATACGGAAGAAAAGAACAAAGCCTTTGAACAGGAATACCGGAAAACCATCGGAGCGCACCACCGCTTTACCGCCGATGACAAAGGAGCACTTTGGATATGGAACCGCTTCACCCAATACCTGCAACAACAGAAAGGAATGGGCATACTCACCACCGCCATCTGGATTATCGGCATTTTCACCCTGCTGAGCGGCATAGTTGGCGTGAGCAACATCATGCTGATTACCGTAAAGGAACGAACCCGCGAATTTGGAATACGAAAAGCATTGGGAGCCAAGCCCATTTCCATCCTATGGCTGATTATAACGGAGAGCGTGGCCATCACCACCTTCTTTGGATACATAGGCATGGTAGCAGGCATTGCCGCCACCGAATACATGAACAAAGTGGCCGGAAACCAAACCATGGATACCGGCATGTTTCAGGAAACCGTATTCATGAACCCTACCGTAGATATCAGCATTGCCATCCAGGCAACTCTGACATTAGTAATAGCCGGCACACTGGCAGGTTTCTTCCCTGCCCGCAAAGCCGTGATGATACGACCCATTGAAGCACTTAGAGCAGATTAAGAAAGAGTATGAGAATAGATTTAGACAGATGGGAAGAAATATTCATCACCATCACACGAAACAAGACACGAAGCCTGCTTACGGCATTCGGAGTCTTTTGGGGCATCTTCATGCTAGTAGCCCTGATGGGCGGCGGACAGGGATTGCAAGACATGATGTCGGCCAACTTTAAAGGATTTGCCACCAACTCCGCCTTTTTCGGGACCAACAAGACCAGTGAGGCCTATAAGGGTTTCCGCAAAGGACGTTACTGGAGCCTGGAAGTGGAAGACATAGAACGCATCCGCCAGCAAGTGCCCGAGATTGAAGTGATTACGCCCAATGCCAGCCGTTGGGGATCTACCGCCGTATATGCCGACAAGAAAAGTTCATGCGCCGTGCGCGGATTGCGTCCCGACTACGTGCACATCGAGGCACAGGACATGGCTATGGGGCGTTTCATCAACGAAGTGGACATTCGCGAAAAAAGAAAAGTATGCACCATCGGAAAGCGCGTGTACGAGGAGCTATTCCCCAAGGGAGGAAATCCATGGGGACAATACCTGCGAGTTGACGGCATTTATTACCAAATCGTAGGCGTAAGCTTGTCAACAAGTAATATCAATATCAATGCCGGTAGCGAAGATAGCGTCACCCTGCCTTTCAGCACCATGCAACAGGCTTACAACCGGGGAAACAAGATTGACCTGCTATGCATCACCGTCAAAAGCGGAGTGCCTGTAAGCAGCATCACCGATAAAGTAGAGCAGATTATCAAGAAAGCCCACTATATCCACCCCGATGACAAGCAAGCCGTTATTATGCTGAATGCCGAAGCCATGTTCAGCATGATAGACAACCTGTTTGTCGGCATTCACATCCTGGCATGGATGGTGGGACTGGGAACCTTGCTGGCAGGAGCCATCGGCGTAAGCAATATCATGATGGTCACCGTGAAAGAACGCACGGTAGAAATAGGAATACGCCGTGCCATCGGCGCCAAGCCCAATGATATCCTGAATCAGATCCTTTCCGAAAGTATGGTGCTGACCACCATTGCCGGATTGGCGGGCATCTCATTCGGGGTGCTGATTCTGCAAGCGGTAGAGACGGGAACGGCGCATACCGATACTCCGGCTCATTTTCAGATTAGTTTCTGGATGGCTATCGGGGCGTGCATCATCCTCATGATACTGGGCATGCTGGCAGGACTGGCACCCGCCTATCGAGCCATGGCTATCAAACCGATAGAAGCCATTCGCGACGAATAACCAGCCCACGCGCTGGACGAAGTTTCCATTCGGGCCGGAGCGCCAGCTGGCATATTATTAAGAATCAGAAAAAAGTAAAAAACATAAAACAAAACAGATATGAAAAAGTATGTAAAGATTGCATTATTGGTCATCGTAGGATTGATATTTTTAGGCACCTTCGTTTTCCTTTATCAGAAATCAAAGCCCCAGGCAACCAAGTATGACACCCTGAAAGTAGAAGTGGCCGACTTGGAAAAGAATACCGTAGCCACCGGCAAGATAGAGCCCCGTGATGAAATCCTGATCAAGCCGCAGATCTCGGGCATCATAGATGAAGTATACAAAGAAGCCGGACAAACGATCAAGAAAAATGAAGTAATAGCCAAAGTAAAGGTAATCCCCGAACTGGGACAACTGAACTCGGCAGAAAGCCGTGTGCGCCTGGCAGAAATCAACGCCAAGCAAGGAGAAACCGACTTTGCCCGTATGCAGAAACTATTTGAAGACAAACTGATCAGTAGCGAAGACTACGAAAAAAGCGAAGTATCTGTAAAGCAGGCACGCGAAGAATTGCAGACCGCTAAAGATAATCTGGAGATCGTAAAAGAAGGTATCACCAAGAACAGCGCATCATTCAGCAGCACCCTCATTCGCTCCACCATAGACGGACTCATCCTGGACGTACCCGTAAAAGCCGGTAACTCGGTCATCATGAGCAACACCTTCAACGACGGTACCACCATTGCCACGGTAGCCAACATGAACGACCTCATTTTCCGCGGCAACATAGACGAAACCGAAGTGGGCCGCATACACGAAGGCATGCCCGTAAAAATCACCTTGGGAGCCCTGCAAAACATGGAATTTGACGCCAAACTGGAATATATCTCCCCCAAGGGCGTAGAGGAAAACGGCGCCAACCAATTTGAAATAAAAGCCGCCATCACCGTTCCCGATAGCGTAACCATCCGGTCAGGCTATAGCGCAAACGCGGAAATCACGCTGGCGCGCGCCGACAAAGTATTGGCCATCCCCGAAAGCGCCGTAGAATTTAAAGACGATTCCACCTTTGTATATGTATTGACCGATAGCGTTCCCGAACAGAAGTTCAGCCGCCGCGCCATTGCCACCGGCATGAGTGACGGCATCAAGATTGAAGTAAAGAACGGACTGAACACCAGCGACATAGTACGTGGAGCACAACAGAAATAAAAAAGAAAAAAGATTATGAAAAGACAAATCATCATAGCCCTGGCCGCCCTTGCCGCCCTGCCCGTCCTTGCCCAAGAGCAATGGGACCTGCGCAAATGCATTGACTACGCCATAGAGCACAACCTGAGCATCAAGCAACAGGAAGCCACACGCGACCAAAGCGCCGTAGAACTGAACACCGCCCAGTATAGCCGCTTGCCCAACCTGAACGGAAACGTAGGACAATCCTTCAACTTTGGCCGCGCATTGCAGGCCGATAACACGTATGGCGACCGCAATACCAAGAATACCAACTTCTCATTGAGCACCAACGTGCCCTTGTTCACCGGTCTGAGAATACCCAACAATATCGCCCTCAGCAAGCTGAACCTGAAGGCAGCCATCGAAGACCTGAACAAAGCCAAAGAAGACATCAGCATTCAGGTTACTTCCTCCTATCTTCAGATTTTATTCAACGAAGAACTGGCCAAAGTAGCCCACAACCAAGTAGAACTGAGCCGCGAGCAACTGAAACTGAAAGAGGCCTTCTTCCGCAACGGAAAAGCCTCCGAAGCCGAAGTCTACGAAGCCCGTTCGCGCGTAGCCCAAGATGAAATGTCGGCCGTGCAAGCCGATAATAATTATCAACTGGCATTGCTTGACCTGAGCCAACTGCTGGAGCTCCCCACTCCCGACGGATTCGGGATCGTATCTCCCCAAGTAGAAGACAACTTCGGCCTGCTTTCATTGCCCGAAGACATCTATGCGGAAGCCGTACTGAGCAAACCGGGCATCAAGGCAGCACAATACCGCTTGGAAGGCGCAACAAAGAGCATACGCATTGCACAAAGCGCCTGGTATCCCCAGTTGAATTTCGGAGCCGGAGTAGGCACGAATTATTACAATATTTCGGGTGTGGAAAATTCTTCATTCAGCAGCCAATGGCATCAAAATTTCAACAAGTACCTTCAGTTCTCACTCAGCATCCCCCTGTTCAACCGTTTTGATACACGGAACAGGGTGAAGAATGCCCGCATCCAGCGCACCGCATTATCTTGGAGGCTGGAAGAAAGCAAGAAAACGCTTTTTAAAGAAATTCAACAGGCTTACTATAATGCCGTAGCCGCCGAAAGCAAGTTTGAAAGCAGCCGCACAGCAACCGATGCATCCGAAGCGTCGTTCCGCCTGATGAGTGAGAAATATGCCAACGGCAAAGCCAACGCCACCGAGTACAACGAAGCACGCACCAACTGGATGAAAGCCACTTCGGACATGATACAAGCCAAATACGACTATCTGTTCCGCACCAAGATATTGGATTTCTACAAGGGGGTTCCCTTAGCATTGGAGTAAGGATTTTCATCCTGCCCCTACGACATAACTCCGCCCCTACGGATAGAATACATCTCCCGTAGGGGCGGAGTTTTCTTCATAGCTGTCAAGCTAAGTTTCTTATTGTTAAGATATTGCACAGCTTCTCTTCACTAATGCCCTATAATACAGTGATATAAGGTATGAGCTCACTTCAAGTTTGCTTAGTCACAGCCGTGATTAACGTTAGTCACAATTGTGATTAGATTTAGTCACAGCCGTGGTTAGAGTTAGTCACAGCTGTGACTAAGCAAATTCGACAGGTTGTGAATGGTATATCGAACGGAGAAAAAACAGTTACGAAAGAGCGAATTATCGAGTACTCTCTGTATTTCTGCTATAAACAAGACACAAAACCTATTATTCCAGCAATTTTGCCATCTTTGCCTTTAAGCTACCCTTTCCATAGCCACCCCAGGTAGTGAGGATTTTACCTTCGGGAGAGATGAATACATAATGCGGAATACCCTTCACACCATATTTGGCATAGAGCCCATGTCTTTTTTGCAGATCATTAAAGTTATTGCCGGTCAATTGCTTGGCAGATGAGAATTCTTTCCATACACTTTCGGCGTCCTCGGTAATGCTCACTACATTCAGCCGGTCTTTATAAGACTCCGTTATTTCTTTCAGTTCCGGGATGGATTGTATACAAGGTCCGCATCCGCTGCTCCAAAAATCCAACAGAATGTATTTTCCTTTAAAGTCGGACAAATGGTGCACTCCACCCTGTGTATCATACAAATCCGCATCAGCCATATCATCGCCTTCTTTCACTACCACAGGGGGAAATATACGGACGGTCAAGTCCTTTACCATATCCAACTCTTTATCCTTCTCACTTAAACGGTTGTAAAGCCCAACGACTTCTTCCTTTTGCCGGAAACCGGCACCGGATTTATACAAATAGCTCAATTCATTCAAGTGCTTTATCCACACCGGACTAACTTCTGTGTCCTGCATAATGCCAATCAGGACAGGCGCTTTCTTTAAATTAAGAGCTTCTTGCTTGGCATATATCTTATAGACTTTATCCCAAACTTTCTTTTCCTCTTGCTCTGATAGTTGAGAAGAAGACGTGCCATTTAGTAATTGTGAAGTTTGGATGCTCAGTTTCAGGTTCTGTTCTTCCCATTGCCGTATGGCTTTCCTGAAACGCTCCGTCGCTAGTTGCTCTTTGACAGCACTTTCTACT
This sequence comes from uncultured Bacteroides sp., assembly GCA_902388365.1. Classification (GTDB taxonomy): domain Bacteria; phylum Bacteroidota; class Bacteroidia; order Bacteroidales; family Bacteroidaceae; genus Phocaeicola. Next base: position 32,372 of record CABMPB010000023.1, read on the forward strand.
TGCCAATCGGTGTACAATCGTCCTGTTCCCTCAATGGCTATTTTGGCATCAGCCTCCACCCAGACAGATAAAAAGCTGTTAGGAAAGCCGGGAGCGTTGCCGTTAATCAGTACCTCGGAACATTTTCCTTCCTCGCAACTTCCCCGGAACGAGAACTTTCCATCTTTCAACGGCATAGTGACCAGCCTGTTATACATATTTCCATTGAAACTCCAAAGCCCTATGGATACTCCGTCTTCCACACCTTCCAGATGGCCTGTGATGGAATAAGTATGTGGCATCGTCAGTGAAATTCCCTCCAATTTATCGGGTCTTTCCACATTCCTTTCTATCATGTCAAAGGTCTTCGTGCCGTGGGGCAAAGGGTCAAAAATGAAAGTATAATCCGCTTCTCCGCTTTCGGGCATAAAGAAATGTTGATCTAGCGTTATGCCTTCGGCACGCTTCAAGGGGCAAACCGTGCCGTTATCGGCTATCAGGGCAATGGTGCTGCTCACCTGTATCCAATATTTAGGAGTGTAGTAACCATGCACACGCACGATGGTGGCCGTATCACTCAGTTCCACTTGCTTTATTTCATGAACATCGGTATTGCTTGCGCGGATGGTAGGATAATTGACTATCATGGTGGTTGGAGATGCCACCATACTCATTACGTGATGACCTGCGTCTATCAGGCGCCGCATCTTTAGTTTCAGGCTGCCCTCACCATAACCGGTCCATTTCTGCAGCACTTTTCCTTCGGGCGAAATAAAGATATAACTGGGAATTCCCCGTACACCATATCTGGCATACAATCCGTTCGTTCCCTGCAGGTCGTTCAGGTTCTCCCAAGTCATATTATGTTCTTTGGATGCCCGCTCCCACGTTTTCTTTGTATCGCAGCTCAGGCTGATTATCGTCAGCTTATCTTTATATTTTTCTGATATTTCTTTCATTTCGGGCAAAGCCATGATGCACGGACCGCATCCGGAACTCCAAATGTCTACCAGCATATATTTTCCTTTATAATCGGCCAGATGATGCACCTTGCCCTCCAGGTCGAACAAGTCGGCATCTGCCATATCATCGCCTTCATTTACCACCACAGGGGGGAAAAGGGCTGTGTGGATGGTCTTGCCTTCCTCTGAGTTTTTCTCCTCTGCGCTCAGTCCTTCATAGAGGGCTATTGCTTCTTCTTTGTAAGGGAAATCTTTCAGATAAGTAGATTCCATTGCCAGGCCGCGCAACTTATCCATCCATACTTCGGTGACCGGAGTTTTCTTTAGACGTTCTATTTCACGCGCAGCTATTTTCAGGTTCAATTCATCTTGCGCTTTCTGTAGCTCAGCCCGTCGGGCACGCAATTCCTTCTTTTCGTCCTCACCGGGCTTACCGGCATATAGTTTCATAACCAGGCTATAATCCTCTACTCCCAACTTTTGATATTCGTCCCATAGCTCCCGCGAATCCTCTACAAATTCGCTTCTTACCTTCTGTTGTTCTATGGGGCTTTTTACTTTCCATGTATAGAGATAATTATTATCTCCACTGATGCGGATATTGCTTCCGGGGGCAACCCACAGGTCCAGCCCCATGCTTGGAAAGCCCTCTCCACGGCAACCGATGGAGAGTCTATCCAATTCATCTGCCGCCGTCTTTTCCTTGAAAGAGAATGATTCATTTTTCACGGTATCATTGGCAATGCTTCTTCCCGTACGCCCGTCCATGCGGAAAAGCGTAACTATCACGCCGTCTTTCAATCCTTTGACTTTCCCCTGAATAGTAAATTCGTTCTGCGCTTGTGCCGAAAGGCAACCCATGCATAGCAGGATGATACAAATAATGTTTTTCATAAATTAATGTGTTTGTTGATATAAAAAGTAATAATACTCTTTTTATCCTCCCGTTCTTCTTTCCCTTAAACTTTTTTAGTATAAATCGTACTCAGGGTCTATTCTTCCGCATAAATCCATAGCCTGCCAACACGATTAAGAATCCTGTCACAACAAATGCCCAGACATTCATTGTTCTTGATTCAGCCTCCAAAACATACTTTTCACCCAGCAACCGATAAGCATCCACCTTCCATAGCAGCCTATCATTTTCTTTTAAAACCGTATTGGCAGAAAGCAATTTGCCGGGCATAGCCAATTCAAATTTAATTTGATAACCAAATAATTCCATCGTGATACATGCTTCATCATACGATTGTTGCATCTCTTTTTCATTCGCTTTATATAAAGCACTAAAATCCGTTGTGTCATAATGCTTATCCAATAAGCCACACACATATTCGGGTGAACATTCCCAATCTTCCCTCCGCTTTTTATCTGTTTCAAAGATTTCTCCCTTTTCATCTCTCACCCGGGGCAGATAAGTGGTATCTCCGTTTTTTTGTAAAAAATGCTCCACAACGTGATAGCTTAATTCAAATTGTGTATGGTAAAGCCATGCCATAAACTTTCCCTCTACATCTTCCAGTTCTTCTTTCAGTTCCATGCCATTCATCCCCTGACAGGCGCTCATATCTCCTTGAAACAGAAAAGCCTGTTCATGCTTGCTCAGATATTTGTCCATGGGGATCGGGCCTTTATCTTTAATCTCGGGGAAGTCACAAGTATAAGTGTAATATGTATAAAACCAACGGAAATGCTTCTCAAGCCTCTCCTGAGGTACAGCCAAAGGAAGCATCCATTTTTCCTTAGGAGAAAAGAAAGAAATATTGCCCAACGCATCTACGGTTCGCGCCGCCTTTACATTCAAGTCCTCTTTCTTTCCAAAAAAATCAACCTTGATACAAGAATCCAGTGTCTGCACCGTCCACTCGTTGTCCAGTTGGAACAGGAAAGGATTATTACTTCTGTTTCCTGCCATAAAGGCGGAATCGGCCTGCGCATACACTTCCCTGTGCATCTTGCCATCCTCGGATATACGGGTGACCATTCGGTAATTGGTGGAACAGGATGCCAATGCCAACATTAGAACCGACATACTTATTTTATTCATTATTCTTTTCATGGCACACTTTTTTTAATGGTTACGGTCTATCAATTTATTTATAAAGTCCTCCCGCTTGCGTTGCATTTCTTTACGTTCTTTCCATAAACGAGACAGATACATGCCCTTTTCCCGTATAGTCATATCGGACATCTGTTCTAAAGAAGATTCCTGACTGAGGCCTGCCGGCGGAGATACGCTAAATGCAACAGTCCCTTGATGGAGAGGCGGAGTGGCGGAATAAGAAAATATTTCGTACATCATGGCACAAAGCAAGAACCCGGCTGCCACGGCAGAGAACCATCTCACGAAATCTTTCGGGCTTCTTTGCCTACGGGGGATACGGGAAATTTTTTGCATAATCTCTGCGGACAATTCTTCCGGATTATCCAACAAAGGCGAGGTCTTCCTCACCTTTTCCAACCATTGTTCATATTGTTCTTGTTCTCGTTTCATAAGTCTGGGTCTATTTGGTGGATTTTGGTTCTGATTTGTTTTCGGGCTTGATAGAGGTTATGCTTCACTTTTTCGGCAGTCATGCCTGTTATGATCACTACTTCCGATACTTCCAGTCCTTCAATATCTCGCAATGTAAATACAAGTTTTTGCTTGGGACTGAGTTGCTCTGTAAAACGCAGGATCAAGTCCTTCAATTCTCGATTCGTCATCACTTCCTCTATATTTTCTTCCGATGCCATTTGGCCGTGCATGGAAATAGCATCTGATGAGTAAGCCGATGGTGAACGGTGCAAAGTGCGGAGGCGATCATAGCAAGTGTTACAGGCTATTTTATAGATCCAGGTGGAGAAACGGCACGAACCGTCATACTTATCTATGGACAACCAAATCTTTACGAAAACGTCTTGTACCATATCCCGTGTTTCATCTTCATCACAAAGCAAACGGAAAGCGAGCCTGAACACCATCATCTGGAATTCTGAAACCAATTGTGCAAAAGCAGCCGTGTCGTTCTGCTTGCTCCGGTCTATAAGTTCCTGTATTTGTTCTTGATTCCTCATGCTATCATTCGTTTATTATATGGTACGTCAGAAAACGTTTCCGGTCGAATGCAATTTATAAAAAAATGATTCATGGGAATGGTTTCTATCTATAAATGCTCCACACTACGCATCATTACAACGCAATAGTGTGGAGCATCCAAAGAAAAATTCCCAAGACCTTTTACCGGTTCTTATATAATAGGCAATCTCAGCCTAAACGGCAAGAAAAGCCACCCCCAGCAAAATAATAGGCAACAAGAAAATAAAGAATAGCAAGAAATCCCGCTTGTACACTTTACGCTCTTCGCGCGGAAATAACCGTTCTACCTGCTCGGACTTGGAAAGATATATCAGCCAAATGACATTCCAAATCAAAGTCTGGCAAATTCGTTGTGCACTGCCCAATCCACTTTCATCTAAATCTCCTATCAATAAAATTACAATATTGGTAAGCATTACCACCGTAACCACTATTTTTCCCAAACATACAGCATTAGGTTTACGTTTCTTGAATGCATATATGGTATAGGCGGCAGCTCCCAACAAACCTAATGCAGAAAGCATATCACAAGCCATACCCATATAGGCATAAAGTTCAGAAACTCCATTATAGTTGTCTATATCCAGATTGAGAAAAATAAAAATAAATGAAATAATACCGCCGCAGGCTATTTGGAATAAAAAAAATGCCAGCCATCCCCGTATGTTCTTTGATTCTGAAGGAGGAACATAAAGCCCGTTTTCTCTTAAATTCATATCTTTTTTCCTTTTATCGATTAGTAATGTCGTATTTAAAGCCTCAAAAATATAGAAATATTTGTGAATAGCATTTAGTTATCCTCCAAAAATAAAAGGAAAAAGAAATTATTCTATGTCGATAAGCTACTCTCCCCCTCTGGAGCCCCATCTAAAAAAATAGCAGAGGCTATTCTTCACGAATAGCCTCTGCCTTAGTATTAACTGTTCCCCTAAAGCTGCTTTATAGCAATATTCACATTTTCGTTCTTATCCAAATCTATTTCCATAGTTTGAGATTGATAAGAAATAAAGTCTACCGCAATTGTATGCTTACCTTTTGTAAGCTGAGGAATGTTGAAGTTCCCCGACAAATCCGAGTAGTATTTCCTGCCATCCACGGTAATACTGGCACCGGATAGTGCCTCGTTGTCATTCGAGTCGTACACCTTACCACTCAAAGAATAAATTGCAACCGCTTTCTCGGTCAATGCTTTAGACATTTTCTTTTCGTTCTTCTTATTATCTGCATTAGCGCTACAGATAACGGCAAAAGCCAAAGCAATCAGTAATGTAATCTTCTTCATTTTATTTTCATTTTTAATGTTCCCTCATTGTGATGCAAATATCGGCTATCGGCATTACAATAAGGATACAATGAGTTTACAATATCAATAAATTAATATGGCTTCTCGGAAACAAGGTGACCGTCTTCGTCCCACATCTTCCATGTGCCTACACGCTTGCCGTTGTCATAGTGCATTTCGTATAGTTTCACCCCCTTTTCATTCCAGATAATCCATTCGCCGTCTTTCTTATCATTTACATATTGGGCATGAGAAAGCATTACGCCATTTTCGGAATACGTGCGCCAGGTGCCATGAAAGCGTCCTCCTTTGTAGGAGCGGATTTCCTGTATCTTTCCTGACGGAAAGTATATGGCATACGTTCCTTCGGGCTTGCCTTTTTGGATAAAGATCTCCATCTTCAGAGTTCCGTCCGGATAGTATTCTCTATAATCACCGGTATATATTTCCTTTTGTTGCTTATCGGCATAGTAAAGACCGTCTATGTAAAATACTTTGGTGTTCTGCTGTGCATATGCAAACAAGGCAAAAAAAGCGAACAGAAGTAATAGAATTTGTTTCTTCATTTCAATTTGGTTTTGAAGTTATATCTTTCAGTTTTTTTAGAATAAGTCCCAACGGATACCAATCTGTCCGCGAACACCATACCACTCGGCATTAACCAAGCGACGGCTATCGCCCATATATTGCTTCAATGGTTCGTCCAGCAGGTTATTCATTTCCACAAAGGCTTTCACGCCTTTGGTTATGTTATAGGTGGCAGAAGCATCTACGGTAAAATTCTTGTCGGTCCATACATAGAAATCAGGACCTAACTGCTGGTTGATGGTGTTGACCGAGTTGCCGCGATAGTTGCCTGCCAGTCTCACCATCAGACGGTCTTTTTCATAGAATACAATGATGTTTGCCATGTGCTTGGACTGGTCGGGCAAACTGCTCTTGTCATAAACCGTGGTCATTGCATCGCCGCTACCCACCTGGCGAGGCACTTTCATTTCACTATCAATAAAGGTATAGTTCACTTCCATTCCAAATCCACTCCAAAATCCGGGTAGGAAATCGAAACGCTTGTTTATTCCGGCTTCAAAACCAAACAGGCGTGCATTCTTCAGGTTCTTTGATTGAGTGGTAATGTAATTCTGACCATTCTCTACAGAGTAAGACACGTCTTTAAAGATCATATTCTGAATGTCTTTGTAGAAGAAACCACCCGAAATAAGTCCCACATTGTCGAAATAGTATTCACCCATCAGGTCGAAGTTATTGGCAAAGGTGGGATTCAGGTCCTGATTACCTTTAGTGATAACGATGGGATTAGCCGTCTGGTCGGTAGATTGCCCCGGGGTCATATCTCCAAAGTTGGGACGGACAAAGGTGCGGGTATAGGCAAATCTTAGATTGGCTTTATCACTCAGCTCATACTTCAGGTGGGCCATGGGCAAGAAAGCATTATAGTTGTTCTTCACCGTTGCAGGCCGTATATCGGTTGCTTTGGTAATGACTGCCTGAGAACCTTTCAAAGTGGTTTTAGTGTATTCATTACGGAATCCACCCACAAAGCGAAGGTGGTCTGCCAATTCTACCTCTGCCATTACATAGGCGGCAATCACGTTTTCATCGGCCTTATAAATATTTGTTTCATTGGCCGCAGAGGTATAATCGCCAAATCCGTTTGCCTGAAGGGATTGGGGCGTATAAAGTTGGTATAACTGGTCTTTGGTCAACGGGTCCAGGATGTACTGGTTATGATTCCCATTCATTTCCGTAAAGTACCCGTGTCCCATAGGGAAGCTTTCACGTTGCAAGCTGCTCAGAGTCAGCAAACCGGGCGATCCGGGAATGCCCAATGCGGCACCGGGAATGTATACAAAGTTCGATCCGTAATAACTATCTCTGGATTTGGTACGATATTTACCTCCCATTTTAAACTTCAGCTTCGAACTGGGCTCTATCTTCAGATTAAACTGGAAAGTGCGGTCGTGCTCTTTGTTGTCCAACTGGGAAATGACTAATTGTTGCAATGTCAGCTTGTCGGCATCCATTACTTCGCCGGGATCGTTCAGCCCGGCTTCAAAATCCAATGGATTTCCACCTACACCGTTAGGCGAATCAAATCCCCAATAGCGCAATCCGTCGGAAGAAAGGTTATTAAATCCACCTTTAATGTTTTGGCGGAAAGTGGCGATAGGAAGACCTTTCCTATCGGAGCCCGACGGAGTGTCCAGATAGTAATTCGATGTATAGTCACTCACCGTCCAGTCCAAACCGATCATGGAAGAAAATTGATGCTCACCACCCAGTTCGCCGCCGGTCAGCTTAGTCTGATAGTGCGAGTAACGGTAGTTGTATTGATAACGCGATTTTTCATAATCCACATAAGATTCATATACGGGGCGGATGTCGTGAAATTTATCGTATAGTCCACGGAAAGTAACCTTATGATTGTTACTGAACTTATATTCCAATCCCAAGTTCACACCATAGGTTTTACGTTTACCCATATAGCGTTTCAGCATCACAGTATTGATGGCATTGCGATTATCCGGATCGGCGGATGCCGTGTTATATTTCACATCATAACTATCCGATCCCCACTGGCGATCCCATATAGCACCTACCAGAATCACCCCCAGCTTATCGTTAAAGAAACGGTCACCGTACACGATAGAACCATTGTATGTACCGTTTTCGGAGAAAGCATTATATCCGCCTGCCAAGCTGGCACCCAACTTGCGGCTCATAGGTGCCGTGCGGGTAATGAAGTTTACCGAACCGCCAATGGCATCGCCTTCCCAATCGGGAGTCAACGCTTTGGCTACCTGCACATACTGAATCAATTCGGAAGGAACGGCATCCAGCACCGACGAACGGTTACCTATGACATTGGAACTGGGCAAACGGCTTCCATTGAACATCGTCGAAGTCCATGCAAACGGAGTACCACGCACCGTAGCCTGGTCTGCCTCACCATGATAGCGGGCTACCGCCACTCCCTGAATGCGCTGAACCGCCTCAGCCGCATTTCGGTCGGGAAGTTTTCCTACGGCATCCGAGGCTACGACGTCCAGCAGGGTCATCGAACTCTTTTTCACATTATAGGCTTTTGCCTGAGAGGGTGCCATGGTTCCGCTTACCACCACTTCGCCCAGCATCAAGTCATCCGCCACCAAGGTGATGGTACCCAAGTCATTGATTCCTTTTTTTACATTGACATCAATTATCTTATCTTGGTATCCGATATAAGAAATCTTCAGCTTTTGACTCCCCTCCGTTTGAGTCTGTAGGGTGAACTGACCGTCCAAGTCGGTAGCCGCCCCTATGTTCAGGGCTTCCATATAGATGGTTACACCGGGCAACGGGCCATCATCGCATATCACAGTTCCTTTTATCATCTGCGCATTGGCAATAGAAGCAAAAAGGCATAAAGGTAGCAGCAGAAGTCGGAGCGACTTCCGTAACATATTAAATAATTTCATGTAATTTACCGGATTTTATTTAGTGAATTTCTGTATTAATAGCTCTCTTTCTTTGGCACCTACTCCCAATTCTTTTTCCATAAAGTTTTCGATACTTCCATAGCGTTCTTCCAGGCTACTGAAGAAACTACGAAGTAATTCGGGACGAAGTTTCATGCGGTCTACTATTTCTTTTTCGCTAAGGCCGGATAATTCAACCATGGATTGATACATTCGCTTGTTGGCAGGAGCAAGATAGACATTGGATGCCACAAAATCGGCTTCTATCACATTCATGGGAACTCCTAGTGTGTATAAAAATAGTGCTGTGGCCATTCCTGTACGGTCGCGTCCGCCTGTGCAATGATATAGCAAGGCCTCTTTATCGGGTAAGGCTAATAGTTTTTGAAACAAGGGTTTGTAGCGGTCGCCATAGTATTTTACGCTTTGTGTGTTATACATGGATAGCAAGAAATTTTCATCCTTCAGCATTGTTGCCAGGTCCTTTGAAGTAGGGATATTGTCGCTACCTGCTGGACACAACAAGTAATCCGTGCGTGGTAATAATCGGTCGGGAGCCATAGCCGATTCTTTTGTTCCCCGGAAGTCAATAACGGTATGGATGTGTTTTTCTTCCATCTTTTTCATGTCATTGTCCGTCAGGCGGCTGATGTCTGCCGATCGGAATACTCGGTTCTTTACAACTTCTCTCCCGTCTTTGGTTTTATATCCGCCAACGTCTCTGAAGTTAACTGCCCCCTCCATCTTTACAACTCTCGATAAACTGTCTGCCAGCTGGGCATGCGCCACCAATGGCAACACGAGCAGACAAGTAATTAATACTTTTCTTAACTTTAACATATCTCTCAATGATTTAAAAATTTGATCTTTTCCTGGCGCAAAATTAGAGGATATGCGTTACAATTAAGTTACATTGGGATGATGTTAGGGTTAAAAAGATGAGACAAGGTTGTGAAGTAAGACTTTAAAAACAGATAGACTAATGCATAATAATCCTTTTCTGTAGGGGCGGACCCGTGTGTCCGCCCGAAAGCATAAAGTGAACTGTTCTCGGGCAGACACATGGGTCTGCCCCTACAGCAAAATGATAGCCAATTTTTGTTTTGACACGGCCTCTACAATGGATATAATCCTAAACGGTACGCATACGTGTTGCACTTCTTTCGCGAGAATTATCTTTGCTCTTTTCTCTCGTTTTCTTCGAGTCTTTTTCTTTCCTATCAGTATTGCGCTTCACCTCCCGCTTTGTAGGTGCATTGTGCTGAGAAGAAGGACGTTCCGGACGCGTTTGCGGACGGCTCGGTTTAGTTTGCGGACGTTCCGGACGTGTCTGCGGACGATTAGGTGTTGCCTGCGGTCTCTCCGGTCTAGCCTGCGGACGATTAGGACGCGTCTGCGGCGGAGTAGCCGGACGATGATTATCCTTTTTAGGAGGACGAACCGCTACATTGAAATCACGACGGCGATGATTGTCATACGTCACCCTGTCATGGCGGATACGATAGTTCCCCTTATACACTTCATGGCGATAACGGTTGCGATAGTGAGTCTGATAATAACTGACGTTATTAAAATGAGTGCGATAATGCCCGCCACAATAAGTGGTATAGTGGTGCGGCTTGCCATAATAGAAGAAGTTTATATTGGTATAAACCGTATAGATACGGAATTGCCACTTGCTATTATTCGCATAAATGGGACGATAGAAATGCTCCGCACCCATAAAACGCCGGTACTGGGCACTGGAAAGTATCCAGCGGAGATCATCATTGCGCACATCCAAGAAATCATAATAACGATCCAAGGCATAGTCATAACCTCTTACCACATCATCCATCAGGTAACGGACATTGTTGATAAAATCATAATTCACCTCATATACATCATCATATTGTTGCGGAGTGAGTTGCAATTCATAAGCCATACGGTCGGTAAGGAAACGTGTATTTTGTCTCATCTTGCTTATACTCATTGCACCCATTGCGGGGATTGTGATGCCTAGCATGCAAACAATCATCAGGAGTGTAGTCCATCTTTTCATAACTGTTACGTTTTTAGTTTGTTAATTCTTATGGCACAAAAATAGGGGAAATAACTTTCCCCCGCAATTGATTTCCCCCATAAGTCAATAGGGCTTTTCCTATAATTGATAGGGAAAGACCCCGCTATGCCAGGCGTATTCCTCCCTCTTCCAGTACAATCAAGTGCTTTTTATATAAATCGCCCACCGCCTTTTTAAAGGTTTTCTTGCTCACGCCAAAGGCATCATAAATATCCTCGGCGGCACTCTTGTCGTTTAAAGAAGTGAACCCGTCATTGTCCTTTATATGTTGCAAAAGCACATCCGAAAAATCATCTACTTTCTTTGCGCCCAACTTCTGCAACACCAGGTCTATCTTGCCATCCTCCTGGCGCACCTGCTTCACATACGCCTTCAGTTGCATACCCGTTTCAAGAGGCTGGAAAATTTCATTCTGATAAAGCAATCCACTGAACTTGTTCTCTACAATAGCCTTAAAGCCCAAATCGGTTTTCTGCCAAATCAGAATGTTCACTTCCTCTCCGGGCTCATATTGAGGCATGTCTTTAGACAAGTAGCGCTCCACCTTGGCAGACCCCATGATGCGGTAGCTATCTTCATCTACGTGCGCGTGTACTATATATTTGCGCCCCTTCTGCATCTTCATCTTCTGTTCGCGGAAAGGCACAAAAAGGTCTTTCATCAATCCCCAGTCCAGGAATGCGCCAAACTCATTGATCCATGCCACTTCCAGGCAGGCAAACTCGCCCACTTGCACCAAGGGTTGCAGAGTGGTGGCTATCAATCGCTCCTCATTATCCAGATAGATAAAGACGTTCAGCACGTCGCCGGGCTTGCAACCTTCGGGCACATAGCGCGTGGGCAACAAGATTTCTCCATCATCGTCTCCATCCAGATAGACTCCAAAGTCTACTTCTTTCACAACCGTCAGTTGGTTGTATTTTCCCAGTTTTACGTTCATTAGCTAAATTTTTTCTCAAAGATATAGAAAAAGCATTATCTTTACTCGGTATTAACAAAGAAAACCACAAATAGTTATGGATAATTTTATCTTTTACAACCCTACGCGCCTTATCTTTGGCAAGGGCATGATAGCCCAGCTAGCCCAACAGATACCGGCCGACAAGCGTATTATGATTACTTTCGGCGGCGGCAGTGTAAAGACAAATGGAGTCTATGAACAAGTAATCCAAGCCCTTGAAGGACGTGATTATACGGAATTCTGGGGAATAGAATCGAATCCTGATATATCTACCCTGAAAAAAGCAATAGAGCTGGGTAAAGAAAAGAAGATTGACTTCCTGCTGGCAGTAGGCGGCGGTTCGGTGATAGACGGGACAAAGCTGATTTCTGCCGGTATCCTTTATGATGGGGACGCCTGGGAGTTGGTTAAAAAAGGAGGCGCACAGAACACCATTCCTTTGGGAACCGTACTGACCATTCCGGCTACAGGCTCGGAGATGAACAACGGGGCCGTAATTTCATGTCGCGAGACTCACGAAAAATATCCGTTCTTTGCCCATCATCCGGTCTTCTCTATCCTGGACCCGGAGGTGACTTTCTCATTGCCCGATTATCAGATAGCTTGCGGACTGGCAGACACCTTTGTGCACGTCATGGAACAATACATGACCAAGCCCAATGAATCTTACCTGATGGACCGTTGGAGTGAAAGCATCCTCCGCACCCTGGTACAAATAGCCCCGCAAATAAAAGAGAACAAGCAGGATTATCACCTGATGAGTGAATTTATGATGTCTGCCACCATGGCGCTGAACGGATTCATAGCCATGGGCGTATCCGAAGACTGGGCTACCCACATGATTGGGCACGAACTGACCGCCTTGCATGGAATGACGCATGGTCAGACGCTGGCTATCGTATTCCCCGGAACCCTGCGCACCCTTGCCGACAAGAAGCGGGACAAGATCTTGCAATATGGCGAACGCATTTGGGGAGTTACGTCGGGCGTGCCCAGTGTACGTGTGGCATTGACGATTGACAAGACCGAAGACTTCTTTAAGAAACTCGGGCTGAAAACCCGCCTGAGTGAAGTCGGCATTGGCGATGACACCATCGAAGAAATAGCACGCCGCTTCAATGAACGTGGCTCGGCATTTGGTGAAGATGGCGATGTAACCGGAGAGGTAGCCCGCCAGATATTACAGAATTGCAAATAATATATCTAGTGTATCCATTTAATTAATAGGAGGCATAATTATGAAAACAGTTATTCTTACTACTTTTAAAAGTGATGTCCGTGCACATATGTTGCAGGATCTTCTCAAAAATGAAGGCATAGAATCTATGCTTCAGGGAGAATATACGGCACAAGTATTAGCGTATATTCCGGGAATGGACATACAAGTGTTAGTCTTTGAAAATGATTATGACCGCGCATTGGAAATACTGAAAACCAGTTTTCCGGAGAAAGTAGAAGAATAACTTTCTTTGCACCCCTCAAACTTTCTCATCTGCACCTTGTTATAGGGATTATTAAAACCTAAACCCAAGATGTATATGAGAAAGTTTTTATTTTTACCTTTACTTGCCCTGCTTGCCTCGTGTGACAAAGATGAGGATTGCAACATCACCAATCCCGAAGATTTGGTATCACCTGCCCTGTATGCAACACTCCAACAGACCACCACGGATCCTTATACCGGACCCCTGGAAGTACTTCCTTGCGAAACGAATGGCGCATATGTAGGAAACTACACGCCTGCCGGACAACAAACTCCCGCTCCCGCCTATTATGCCATTAAAAACGGAACAGGACAATCCAAGAATTATCCTTTAAGGCTTCCCATCGGCACATACGATGTAATATATTGGGGTTATCCCGAGTTTTATAACACATCCGACGCCTATCTTGCAGACCCCAGGCTGATTATAGGTGAGGAGTTGCACGGAACAAGCCTTGGATTGCGCCAAGTAGGATCGGATACAGTATATTACCCGGTACACGATCTGGTATATGGCACTCAAAACATTAATATAGGTGAGGAAGATTTGCAAGCACACCTGAAACGTGTTTCGGCGGCACTGGGCGTAGTGGCAAGCGAGACAAACGGAAATGCTTTCAGTAGTGCCATTGACTCCATGTGGGTATATATCAGTGGCATTTATAGTGACCTCAACTACTTCTCTGCCCAGCCGGAAGGAAGTTTTAAAACAATCCGCTTCGGGCTGACGCCAAGTGCAGACCATAAAGAATTTAGTAATGAGTTTATCTCTGTATTTCCATCTCAACCCAATCCCATGTTCCAAATCTTTGTCCAGTTGAATAACGGAACGATAAAGCGTTACCAACAGAAATTAAGCTCACAACTGAGTGCCGGAACAAAGACAACCGTTACCCTCAGCATGGATGGCGTATTACTGGAAGAAGGGAATACCGGCGGTTTTCAGGTGGATAAGTGGAAGGAGCAGAATGATAGTATTCGCATTCCTTTGAGTTAAAAGAAAATACTATTTATTTGTTACCATTTACCGTAGGGGCGGGGGTTGCCCGCCCGAAAACAATTCGCTTTATGTATTCGGGCAGGCAGACCCTGCCCCTACGGTAGATGATATAGTTACTTGTGACTATTCCTTGGTTTCTGTTGAGATTCGCCCATCCACCATATGGATCGTCCGATCCGTGAGCTGTGCCAAACTCTCATCATGAGTGACAATCACAAAAGTTTGCCCCAACTTATCCCGCAAATCAAAGAATAACTGATGAAGCTCCTCCTTATTACGAGTATCCAAACTACCCGATGGTTCATCCGCAAGGATCACCGCCGGATTATTGATCAACGCACGCGCCACCGCCACACGTTGCTTCTCACCTCCCGACAATTCGGCAGGCTTATGCGAAGCGCGTTCCGATAACCCTAGAAAATCTAATGTTTCCTTTGCCTTTCGGCTAGCCTCCGAAGAAGAAGTGCCGGCAATCAAGGCAGGTATCATCACATTCTCTAACGCCGTAAATTCAGGAAGCAACTGGTGGAACTGGAATACAAAACCGATCTGCTTATTACGGAAAGCCGATAATTCTTTTTCTTTCAGACGGCTGATTTCCGTACTGTTCAAGATGATAGTACCTGCATCCGCTTTATCCAGTGTTCCCATTATCTGCAATAAAGTAGTCTTTCCCGCACCACTGGGACCTACGATGCTCACCACCTCTCCTTTTTCGATGGCAAGATCAATGCCTTTCAGCACCTGCAATGCCCCAAAGCTCTTGGTTATTCCTTGTAATTCTATCATAATTATAATTTTCTTATCACATACTCCGCCAAATAGCAACCAAAGACCGCTGGCATATAACTCACCGTTCCGGCGGTAGATTTCTTATTCCTCTCATCATCTACCAAGATCACCGCATCCGGATTTGCCTGCTCTGTACTGAATACCACAGGCAACTTCCTTTTCATTCCCATCTTTTGCAGACGTTTGCGCACCGCCTTGCTCAGACCGCAATGATAGGTATCCCATAAATCGGCAAAACGCACTTGGGTAATATCCCATTTGGCACCCGCCCCCATGCTGCTCACTATGGGTAGACGGCGTTGAAGGGCATTATATATAAGGTAGCATTTGGGTGCAACCGTATCAATGGCATCCACTATAAAGTCATATTTTGCACTATCCAGCAGTTCGGGGATACGTTCATCCTTCAAGTATTCCGCAAGGACGGTCAGTTCCAGTTCCGGATTAATATCCCGGAAGCGTTCTGCCAGTATCTCCGCCTTTGCCCGTCCCAGTGTGGAGTGCAAGGCCGGAAGCTGACGGTTGATATTACTAGGTTGCACCGTGTCGGCATCGACTATAGTCATCCGCCCTACCCCTGCCCGGCAAATCATTTCGGCGGCATACGCCCCCACTCCACCCAGTCCTACCACCAGCACATGGGCATGGCGCAGGCGTTGCATCTTATCCGTTCCCAGCAACAATTGGGTGCGTTGTTGCCATTCCATATCTCTAGTTTCGTTCATCACCTTTCTTAAACCATTTGTAGAACCATTTTCCTACATTATCATATACACGTGTTTCTGATTGTCCGCGCGGATCGGAGAAAGAAACAATTTCTTGCGGATCATCTCCCAACTGATCGGGATATACTATCAGCAGACTATTGTTTGCAAAATACTTGCTGATCTGGGATGGCAACCGTTCAAAGGAAGTTTGATAAGAAATAGAACCTTTACGAGAGGATACCACTACAAACAAATGGTCGTAATTCACTTGACCGGTAAGTAATAATAAGTCATCCCACTCCTCCAGCAAAGAGAACTCTGTGTAGGTATTTGCATCCTGCTTGTCTGTCACCACACGCAAGTGTTTCAATGTTTCTTCCGTAGCAAAGAAGTGCACGCGACATCCCAATTGCTTGCCCATGCGGCAAAGTTGTGCTACCCATTTCAAGAATCCTTTTTCGTATTCCGCCTTATCAGGCACGGCTACCACAATGCGCCGCAATGTATTGACAGGCATCAGCAATTTGGCAATCATGATCTGCCGGTTCGTACCTTTCAGCAAATTCTCGGTCATTGTACCGAAAAAAGAATCCATCAGATTCGTCTTGCGGTGCAGACCGATCACAATATCGGTTACTGAATATTCTTTTTGCGTATGGATAATGCCTTGGGCAATATTCAAGTCATAACGGAGTACGGTCTTTACGGAAGCATCGGCAGAAGCGGCGACCATTGCCGTGCGCTCCAAGTTGCGTTTTCCTATCAATTCTTTTGTTTCCGAGGCATTATTATCATTAATCACGCTAAGCGCTACCAAAGATTCTTTTTGTTTGGGATGCCTCATCATCAGCGCCATGCCTACCAGTCCTTCTATCGTTTCAGGGTTAGCAACCGGTATCAGGATACGTTCCTGCTCCTTTCCCTTGTCTTCGTTGCTTTCCAGCAGATTTTCCTGTGTCACCATTTTGCGGGCCGCACGTTCCGTCACTACCGAACTGATAATGCAAGTAAACAAAATCATCACCACCGTACCATTCAGCACATCATCATTCAACAGGCGTTCACCATTCTCCATAATGATTCCATGACCTATCAATACGGCAGCCAAGGTAGCCGCAGCCTGCGCATTACTCAATCCGAAGATCAAACTGCGTTCCACCTTCTTCATGCCATATATTTTTTGCGTAATCCAAGCCGCCAGCCACTTACTGAATGTTGCCACCACCGTCATTGCAACAGCTACTTTCAAAGCCTCTCCTTCCGTAAACAGGCAACGCACATCAATAATCATTCCCACCCCTATCAGAAAATAAGGAATAAACAACGCATTACCCACAAATTCCAGCCGGTTCATCAACGGGGAGACATGCGGCACAAAGCGGTTCAGCACCAGTCCGGCAAGGAATGCACCCAAGATACCTTCCATACCTACCAGCTCCATCAAACCGCCACCTAGAAAGACCATTGCCAATACAAATACAAATTGCATCACCGCATCTTCATATTTACGGAAGAACCATCGACTGATGCGAGGCATAAAATAGATAATCAACCCGAACAAGGCAACGACTTTAGCCACCAGCAACACCCAAAACAATCCGCCTACATCTTCCCCTTTATACATACCGCCGATAACCGCAAGCACCATCAATGCAAGCACCACCGTTACCGCCGTACCACCGATAGTGATGCTGACCGTGCGCTGGCGTGACAAACCGTAACGGCTGATAACAGGATAAGCTATCAGCGTGTGACTGGCATACATACTTGCCAGCAATACGGAAGTGAGGAAACCATAATCCAGCACCGTCATACTGCTCCATATACCCAGCCCCATCGGAATAAGGAAGGTGAACATACCGAAAACCAACCCTTTGGTGCGGTTCTTCTTGAAGTCATCCATATCCATTTCCAAACCCGCCAGGAACATAATGTAGTAAAGTCCTACCTTTCCAAAGAGTTCAAAGCTGCTATCGCGCTCCAAGATATTGAATCCATACTTGCCCACTAGCACTCCGGCAAGTATCATGCCGATGATATGGGGAATGCGCAACCGCCCCAAAATCATAGGGGCAAACAGAATAATAATTAGTACCAGAAAGAACACCCAAGTGGGATCTGTTACCGGAAGATGTATGTTTAGGTCGAATAATTCCATGTCTTTTCCTTGTTTTATGCCATAATATCGACAAAATTACGAAAAAAGTTTCTTTTTTACTGATTTATATTCCAAAATGTTCTAATTTTGCAGGCGGAACCTTCACGCACACCAGATGGAGGTTCCAAAGTATTACTAATTATATTATAAAACAAAAACAAAATGAAAGTAGCAATTGTTGGTGCGAGCGGAGCTGTAGGACAAGAATTCCTGCGTGTGCTCGATGAAAGAAACTTCCCGTTGGATGAGTTGTTGTTATTCGGTTCTTCACGTAGTGCAGGACGAAAATACACATTCCGCGGTAAACAGATAGAAGTGAAACTCCTTCAGCACAACGATGACTTTAAAGGTGTAGATATCGCTTTCACATCAGCCGGTGCAGGTACCACAAAGGAATTTTGTGAAACCATCACCAAGCACGGTGCCGTACTGATCGACAACTCCAGCGCATACCGCATGGATGCCGATGTACCTTTGGTAGTGCCCGAAGTGAATCCGGAAGACGCATTAAACCGTCCCCGGGGCGTGATAGCTAACCCTAACTGTACAACTATCCAGATGGTAGTTGCACTGAAAGCCATCGAAAGCCTTTCACACATAAAACGTGTGCATGTAGCTACTTATCAGGCTGCCAGCGGTGCAGGTGCAGCTGCTATGGACGAATTATACGAACAATATCGCCAGGTATTGGCTAACGAGCCTGTTACCGTAGATAAATTCGCTTACCAGTTGGCATTCAACCTGATCCCCCAGATTGACGTATTTACTGACAACGGATATACCAAAGAAGAAATGAAGATGTTCAATGAAACACGCAAAATCATGCACTCTGACGTACAGGTAAGTGCCATGTGCGTACGTGTTCCTGCTCTTCGTTCCCACTCGGAAAGCATTTGGGTAGAAACAGAACGTCCCATCTCTCCCGAAGAAGCTCGCGAAGCATTTGCTAAGGGAGAAGGACTGGTATTGATGGATAATCCCGAAAAGAAAGAATATCCCATGCCATTGTTCCTTGCAGGTAAAGACCCCGTATATGTAGGTCGTATCCGCAAAGATCTGGCTAATGAAAACGGATTGACATTCTGGATTGTAGGCGACCAAATTAAGAAAGGTGCAGCCCTGAATGCGGTTCAGATTGCTGAATACTTAATCAAAGTAGGAAATGTGAAATAGTTTTTCACTAAAAACACCTTGATTTTTTAATATAATCTTTATCTTTGCGTCAAGCTTAACAACATTGACCAAGATAAAGATTATATTGTTTCTGATAGTCATATTCTTCTTACCGACTATGGTCAAGGCAGATCCAACTGCCGTGAAAGATAGTCTTTTGCATGAACTTTCCTTGGCAAAGACTCCCCAAGATAGTATTCCTTTACTTTATCATCTCTATGATTTGGCTGGTAGAACAGATAAGAGGGATTACAATAAGCTGCTATTCAATACCGCCAAACATTGCAACAACAACAAAATACAGTTAGATATTATCCGCAACACCTGCAATATCTATGTCGCCTCAGATTCCGCCATGGCTATTTGCCAAGTAGAGGCAGAGTTATTGCCCCAAAGTGATGACCAGAAAGAAACCCTTACTTTCATTAAAGTAAATAGAATTTCCAGAAATGTACGTGCCTCTTCAGAAGCTGACAAGCAAAAGATGTTGCAAAAACTCATTGGAGAATACAAACAGACAAGCAACACCGATATATATGAGAATATCTTGCAACTCTACACTCTGTGCATCTATCTGGGAAACTCCACCCAAGGAGAACTATATACCGAATATTTGGGAAAACTGGAAAAACTGATCAAACAGTTGCCTCCCGAGGGACGCCATGTCCTCCCCAACATGTTCTATACCCAGTCTGCCATTCTCTATACCCAAAACGAAGAACATGTCAAAGCCATAGCCGCCGACAAGGAATTGCTGAAAATCATAGAACAATTAACCAAAGACTACAGGGCACAAGGACGTATCTTCCGCAATTTTGATATTAATTACTATAATTGCTATCGGCGCATACTCGGTAACTATCCGGCATTAAGCCGGGATGAAGTGGAAAGCTACTACCACAAGATACTGGAGCTATGTAAAAGAAATACCACCATAGATAATAATTACAAATCTTCAGGAAGACCTCTTATCTATTATTTAATGGCTTCCCAAAGATATTCCGAAGCAATTACTTACTTGAAAAAGTATATCAATGTCCCTGATAATACACATTCTAGAATGCAGCTTTTAAAGTTACTAACAGAAGCTGCCACGGCTGTAGGCGACAATGCTACCCTATTGCAGACCACCACAGAATATAACAAGATGCTGGAAGAATACAACCATCTGAAAGCGGCAGAGAAATATAAAGAATTACAGATACTCTATGACGTAAACGAACTGAAGAACCAAAACGCACAACTGGAACTTGAAAAGAGAGAAGCCGAGATAGAATCTAGCAGAACTGTGATTCATATCACGTTCATTGCTATAAGTGTACTTCTTTTCCTTCTTATTATTACTTGTTGGCTTTATTACCGCACCAAGCGTCTTGCTGGAAGCCTGCAACGATCTAAGCAAGAACTACAGGAAGAACAGCACATTTTGCTTCAAACACAAAAAGAATTAACCATAGCCCGTGACCAAGCAGAGGGAGCGAACCGAATGAAGACTCTGTTCATTCAGAACATGAGCCACGAAATACGTACACCACTTAATGCAATTGTAGGTTTCTCACATATCATGGCAGAATGCGCCGGAAATAGTGGAAAAGAAGATATGGCAAATTACTCCCAAATAATAAACGCCAATAGCGAGTTACTTCTTACTTTAGTGGGCGATGTGCTGGATATTGCCAAGATGGAAACAGGAGAAATTAAAATGAATTTGCAGCCTTGCTCATTACAATCTGTTTGCAACCTAGCCATCAGCAATGTAGAACACAGAGCAAAACCGGGCGTTAAGATGTATTTTCATACTGATACTCCTAATGATATAATGCTACTCACTGATGCCACTCGCTTGGAGCAGGTTCTTATCAATTTCCTGACTAATGCTAGTAAATTTACTAATGAAGGAGAAATTGTACTGTCTTATTCTGTGGATACTAGCAATCAAGAAGTGATTTTCTCTGTAACCGATACAGGGATTGGAATTCCCAAAGACAAAGCTGAAATCATTTTTGAAAGATTCGAGAAGTTGGATAACTTTGCACAAGGAACAGGGCTAGGGCTTCATATCTGCCGGCTCATAGCAAATATGTTGAAGGGAAAGGTAATGGTGGATACTTCGTATACAGATGGAGCAAGATTCTTGTTTATACATCCGATAGTTTTAAAAAAGCTGAGATAAAACAAAAAGAGTATCACAAATTATGCAATACTCTTTCAATATAGTAGTTTAAATATTTTTTACTCAACAGTTACATCATCTTCACGATCAGCACTTTTACCTTCTATTCCCTTTAAAGGAAAAACGTCATATAAATGCATATCGAATATCAAATCAGAATACCCAGGTATGTCATTATTGCCAGCTTCTCCATAACCAAGCTGATAAGGTATATAAACAGTCCAATAACTGCCAACCGGCATATATTGTAATACAATCTTCCATCCTTCTCTTAATCCTGATGCATTCACTCTAGTTTGATAAGGAAAATCATATTCTTTTTCATATTTATCTGTAGTCCAAGTTTTCTGCATCACTTTACCATTGATCAGAGAAAGCTCATAACCTACCGATACAGAATCTGTAAAAAGAGCAACAGGTCCATCTCCAGTAGTATGCACTTTTGCATATACATAGTCACTGACCTTATCATCTGACGGCTGACCCAATTCTGTAGGAGGCAGTTTGTAATTCCTCAAAGTCAACCAACCGGGCTCAGTTTTAGCAACCTCCGCTATAGAATCCATATAGCGTTCATTCTTTATTTGCCAATCAGCATATTCGTCCACAGTACCATCATCTTCGCTACAAGCAGCAAAAAATATAGGAGACGCCAATAGACACCATAAAGTCAATATACTATATAATTTTTTATTCATATACATTTCTTATTATTGCAAAGTCTTCAACAGACTTGTTATACTTACTTTATCGGCAATGATATTATTCAATTCCGAAATAGCCACACGTTCCTGTTGCATAGTATCACGATTACGCAAAGTCACGCAATTGTCTTCCAACGTCTGATGGTCAACGGTGATACAATACGGAGTACCGATGGCATCCTGACGGCGATAACGCTTACCAATACTATCTTTCTCATCATACTGGCAATGGAAATGGAATTTCAAATCATCCATAATCTCACGTGCCTTTTCGGGCAGACCGTCTTTCTTTACCAACGGCATAACTGCCAATTTCACAGGAGCCAAAGCTGCCGGCAATTTCAGAACCACACGAGTCTCACCGCTTTCCAATGTTTCTTCCGTATAAGCAGCACTCATGATGCTCAGGAACATACGGTCTACACCGATAGATGTCTCAATAACATACGGAGTATAAGATTCGTTCAGTTCCGGATCAAAATATTTAATGCTCTTACCAGAGAATTTCTCGTGCTGGCTCAAGTCAAAATTCGTACGGCTATGGATACCTTCCACTTCCTTGAAACCAAACGGCATCAGGAATTCAATATCTGTAGCAGCATTGGCATAGTGAGCCAATTTATCATGGTCATGGAAACGATAATGATCATCACCGAATCCCAAAGCCTTATGCCATTTCAAACGAGTTTCTTTCCATTTGGGGAACCACTCAAGCTCTGTTCCCGGTTTTACAAAGAACTGCATCTCCATCTGTTCAAACTCACGCATACGGAAAATAAACTGGCGTGCCACGATCTCGTTACGGAAAGCCTTACCAATCTGAGCAATACCGAAAGGAATCTTCATACGGCCTGTCTTCTGCACATTCAGGTAGTTTACAAAAATACCCTGTGCCGTTTCGGGACGAAGATAAATCTTCATGGCGCCATCCGCAGTAGAACCCATTTCGGTAGAAAACATCAAATTGAACTGACGTACTTCCGTCCAGTTCTTGGTACCTGAAATAGGACAAACAATTTCTTCATCTACTATGATCTGGCGCAGTTCATCCAAGTTATTATCATTCAGCGCTTTTGCAAAACGTTCATGCAAAGCATCACGCTTAGCCTGATGTTCCAATACACGTCCGTTAGTACTACGGAATTGAGCTTCATCAAAAGCATCACCGAATTTCTTGGCAGCTTTCGCCACTTCCTTGTTTATCTTGTCGTCGTACTTAGCCAACTGGTCTTCAATCAACACATCGGCACGATAACGTTTCTTAGAATCGCGGTTGTCTATCAAAGGGTCATTAAATGCATCCACGTGCCCTGAAGCCTTCCAAATAGTGGGGTGCATAAAAATAGCTGAGTCGAGACCTACAATGTTTTCGTGCAACAGCACCATGCTCTGCCACCAGTATTGCTTTATATTATTCTTCAACTCAACTCCCATCTGACCGTAATCGTATACTGCTCCCAATCCATCATAAATATCACTTGACGGAAATACAAAACCATACTCTTTACAGTGCGAAACTAATTTCTTAAAAACATCTTCTTGTGCCATTTTCTTCTATGTTTATTCTTACACTTTTGTTGTTTTTCCTGTTTTCTTCCCTTAATAAGGACGAAATAATGTGCAAAGTAAATGATTTTTTTCAATAAAAATCGTATTTTTGCCTGCATATCATCAGAACATTAAGGAATTTAAATATATATGAGCGACGATTTTATTGATAAAGAGGAACAAAACGACGGAAATATACCAGCGTCGGAGAACGAACATTCCGACTACAAGCCGGCTGACGCGAAGAACTCCGGCGTAAAGCATCAGTTAAGCGGTATGTATCAGAATTGGTTCCTGGACTATGCATCTTATGTCATCCTGGAACGTGCCGTCCCGCATCTCAACGACGGTTTAAAGCCTGTACAGCGACGTATTCTGCACTCCATGAAGCGACTGGACGACGGACGCTATAACAAAGTAGCAAACATTGTGGGACACACCATGCAGTTTCACCCTCACGGTGACGCTTCCATTGGTGATGCCTTGGTACAACTGGGGCAAAAGGATTTATTGATAGACTGTCAGGGAAACTGGGGTAACATCTTGACGGGAGACGGTGCCGCCGCCCCTCGTTACATCGAAGCGCGTCTTTCCAAGTTCGCACTGGATGTAGTGTTTAACCCCAAAACCACCGAATGGCAATCTTCATACGACGGACGAAACAAGGAACCGATCACATTGCCGGTCAAATTCCCACTCTTGCTCGCTCAGGGAGTAGAAGGTATTGCCGTAGGTCTTTCATCCAAGATTCTGCCTCACAACTTTAATGAACTGTGTGATGCCTCCATAGCCTATCTGCGCGGTGAAGAATTCAAACTCTATCCCGATTTCCAGACAGGAGGCTCTATCGACGTATCCCGTTACAACGACGGAGAACGAGGCGGAGTGGTAAAGGTACGCGCTAAAATCAATAAGATAGACAACAAGACTTTGGCTATCACCGAGATTCCCTACGGCAGAACAACTTCTTCCGTTATCGACTCTATACTGAAAGCAGTGGAAAAAGGAAAGATCAAGGTGCGCAAGGTAGATGACAATACCGCCGAGAAGGTAGAAATCCTGGTTCATCTGGCTCCGGGTGTTTCTTCGGACAAGACACTGGATGCACTCTATGCATTTACTGATTGCGAAGTAAGCATCTCGCCCAACTGTTGCGTTATTGATGAAAAGAAGCCCCATTTCCTTACAGTCAGCGCTGTTCTCCGGAAGTCTGCGGACAATACATTGGATCTGCTCCGCAAGGAATTGGAAATACACAAAGGCGAATTACTGGAAAACCTTCATTTTGCCTCTTTAGAGAAGATCTTCATCGAAGAACGAATCTATAAAGAAGTAAAATTCGAGCAATCCGAAAACACGGATGCCGCTTGTGCTTTCATTGATGAGCGCCTCACTCCTTTCTATCCGCAATTTATTCGCGAGGTGACAAAGGAAGACATCCTGAAATTGCTGGAAATCAAGATGGCACGTATCTTGAAATTCAACAAAGACAAAGCGGATGAAAACATAGCACGTATCAAGGAACAGATTGAAGAGATAAATAACCACCTGGCACACATCGTGGAATATACCATTGACTGGTACCAAATG
Source organism: uncultured Bacteroides sp. (assembly GCA_902388365.1). GTDB lineage: Bacteria > Bacteroidota > Bacteroidia > Bacteroidales > Bacteroidaceae > Phocaeicola. The sequence continues at coordinate 57,501 of CABMPB010000023.1, forward strand.
CTGAAAGATAAATACGGTAAACAATATCCACGCCGCACCGAATTGCGCAACTTCGACACCATAGAAGCAGCCAAAGTGGTGGAAGCCAACGAAAAACTGTATATCAACCGGGAAGAAGGATTCATTGGCACGGCATTGAAAAAGGATGAATTTGTATCTAATTGTTCGGATATTGATGATGTGATTATCTTCTATAAAGATGGTAAATATAAGGTAGTCCGTGTAGCCGATAAAATGTTCGTCGGCAAGAACGTGCTCTATGTCAATATATTCAAGAAGAACGATAAACGTACCATTTATAATGTGGTATATCGGGACGGAAAAGAAGGTTTCCACTATATCAAACGATTCAATATCACTGCTATCACGCGCGATCGTGAATATGATGTGACCCAAGGAACACCCGGATCACGTATCGTTTACTTCACAGCCAATCCGAATGGTGAAGCGGAGGTGATCAAAATTACCTTGAAACCTAATCCGCGCATCAAAAAGATTGTGTACGAAAAGGATTTCAGCGACATCAATATAAAAGGCCGTCAATCCATGGGTAATATCCTGAGCAAATATGAAGTGCACAAGATAGCCTTGAAACAACGTGGCGGCTCCACACTTGGCGGACGAAAAGTATGGTTCGACCGTGATGTGTTGCGCCTAAATTACGATGAACGCGGCGAGTATCTGGGTGAATTCCAAAGCGATGACCTCATCTTGGTGGTACATGAGAATGGTGATTTCTATACCAGTAACTTCGATTTGAATAACCACTATGATCCGGGTATCCGCATCATCGAGAAGTTTGATGCCAACAAGGTATGGTCTGCCGCACTCTTTGATGCCGACCAAGGCTATCCTTATCTCAAACGGTTTACCTTCGAGGCTTCATCACGCAAGCTCAATTACTTGGGAGAAAACAAAGAAAGCCGCGCCATGTTGCTCACATGCATTGTTTATCCGCGCATCCAGGTTATCTTCGGAGGTCACGACAGTTTCCGCGATCCGCTGGAAATTGATGTGGACGAATTTATCGGTGTCAAGAGTTACAAGGCAAAAGGAAAACGAATCAGTACCTATACCATCGAAACGGTAAGTGAACTGGAACCTTTGCGCTTACCCGAACCTCCCCAGGATAATGGTGATGAAGACGAAGAAGAAGGAACTGATGAAGAAGATGCCCCCATTATAGAAGACCCTGATCATGGCAAGAGCGAGACAGACATTATTGATGAAATCACCGGTCAAATGAAACTGTTTTAAGAAATGAAGAAACTTTTCATATTATTACTGTTACTGCCTCTTGGCCTGTTAGCACAGGCACAAGAGGATAGTTTGCAGGCCAACCGCTACGTCATGAGGGCAACCCTCTATGGAGCCGGTTTTACCAATATACTGGATACCTATCTCTCACCGGTGGAATATACCGGCCCTGAGTTCCGCATTCTCCGCGAAAGTATGCGTATGACCAAGCTGATGGACGGAAATGTATCTGTTCAAAGCCTGTTCCAAGCCCACTTCTCGCTGACAGAGAATAAAGCGGAAACCGGTAATGAAATGGCAGGAATGGTCAACTGGAATTATGCCTTGCACTATCAGTTCCGGATTACCGAGAACTTTAAGGTATTGGCAGGTCCCATGCTCGATTTAAACGGCGGTTTCGTATATAATACCCGGAATTCTAACAATCCCGCCCAAGCCAAGGCTTATGCCAACATTGCTGCTTCCGGCATGGCTATTTATCGTTTCCATATAGGGAATTATCCGATGGTTGCCCGTTATCAGGCCAATCTGCCACTGATGGGCATCATGTTTTCTCCGGAGTATGGACAATCCTATTACGAAATATTCAGTTTGAAAAACGGCGGTAAGAATGTACTCTTTACCTCCTTGCACAATCAGCCTTCCCTACGCCAATTATTAACGCTGGATTTCCCTATCAGCTCGGTAAATATGCGTTTCGGCTATATCTGTGATATTCAGCAGGCAAAGGTAAATAACCTGAAAAGCCATATGTGGTCACACGCCTTCATGATAGGTTTCGTGAAGAATTTCTATTTATTAAAAGGTAAAAACAAGGTGGCGATGCCCAGCAGGGTAAGCCCTTACTAATATATAGGATGAAAAGAAAGATTTATTATTTTATCAGTCTGATGATAACCGTCCTTCTGTGTGCTTCATGCATTACAGAAGATGAATATGACGATTCGCCCGAAGGAAACTTTGAGGCTTTATGGCAAATTATCGACCGCCAATATTGCTTTCTGGAATACAAAAAGCAAGAATACGGACTGGATTGGAATGAAATACACAGCCAATATAAGCAACGGATCTCACCGAAAATGAATAATGAACAGTTATTCGAAGTTTTGGCTGAAATGCTGAATGAGCTACGCGATGGTCACGTTAACCTATCCTCTAAACTGGAATATTCCCAATACCGCGAATGGTTTGACAGTTATCCGGCTAATTTCAGTGATAGTATCCAGCGTGTCTATCTGGGAAAAGATTATGCACTCGCTTCCGGCTTAAAATATCAGATATTCGAAGATAATATCGCTTACATCTATTGCAGCAGTTTCCAGTCAGGCATAGGTGAAGGAAACCTGGATGAGATTCTCAATAAACTGGCTATTTGTGACGGATTGATTCTGGATGTACGAAACAATTCAGGGGGTGACCTCACCACTGCCGAAAAGCTTGCCGCACGTTTTACCAATGAAAAAGTATTGGTAGGCTATATGTCGCACAAGACCGGACCAGGTCACAATGAGTTCTCCACTCCCAAACCGGTATATCTGGAACCATCGCTAGACCGCGTACGGTGGCAGAAACAGGCAGTAATACTTACCAACCGCCGCTCTTTCAGTGCAACCAATGATTTTGTGAACAAAGTGAATCGGCTTCCCAAGGTCACTGTTATCGGTGACAAAACAGGAGGTGGTTCCGGTCTGCCCTTCTCTTCCGAGCTTCCTAACGGTTGGTCTGTCCGCTTCTCGGCAAGCCCCATATATGATCCGGATATGAAACATTTGGAATTTGGCATTGATCCAAAGATCAAAGTGGACATGACTTCGGAGGATATGCAGCGGAATGTAGACACAATTATAGAAAAGGCACGCGAATATATACATAGTCACAAACAATAATTTTAGAAATTCTTTGGAACTTAAGAAATATTCCTTATCTTTGCACCCGCTTACCAAAAGCAACATTGCGCGTGTGGCGTAATTGGTAGCCGCGCCAGACTTAGGATCTGGTGTCGTGAGACGTGTAGGTTCGAGTCCTATCACGCGCACTAATCTCCAATTTCAAACAGATAAAAACCCACTAAATCGGCTAATTTAGTGGGTTTTTTGCATCTTCCCAAACAGTGTCCCGAAAAAAGGTAACAGTTAATTCGGTGACATTCTCGGTGACAATACATTTATTATTTTAAATCAATCTCCAAAACAAACAAAGGATATAATTAAATCCCAACTTTAATCACTGATAGCTCAACATTAGGATTTTCTAATGGAAGTATTATCTCCAATCCTACACCAGTCTGAATGAAATCTATTTTTCTATTATACCCAAGTAATTCCACACTCTTTATTTTACCTAGATTTATGTTATTAAATGACTTTATAAGTACTTTTCCTCCTTTCCATTTCATCATATAAGCATAAAATATACTTTTACCTTTTTGAGTAAAACGCCAATCAAACTCTGATTTATTCTTCTCTACGTTTGGACCTTCACCATACATCATCCATGCATGTGTCCCGTAAACAGCCTCGCTATTGACTTTCATCCAGCGTCCAATTTCACGAAGTATCTCCTGTTGGTCATTAGGAATAGTTCCATCCGCCTTAGGAGATATATTAAGGCAAAGATTACCGTTCTTTGAAATATTTTCAACCAATTTACGAATTATCTGTGATGACGACTGGAGCTGCAACCCCTCAACATAACCAAATTTATGGCCAATAGGTTCGTCTACCTGCCAATAATGCGAAGTTATCTCTTTGGGAGCTCTCCCCTGCCGCTCGTAATCTGTTATAGTACCATATAAATAAGCATCGTGTTTTGTACTTAAAGAAACAGGTTTCCCCCATTGTGCTGCCCTATTATAATAGTATGCAGCAAGGCGCAATTTTAACGAATCAAGACTGCGACTATTGATACCATTATCGAACCAAAGTATATCTGGTTGGTATTTATCGATTATTTCCTGACATCGTGCAAGCCATTCTTCCAAAAATCCTTGGTTTTGTGGAGCTTCCTTATCTTCCATCACTTCTTCTTCTGTAGGTCCCATTGCGGAAGCCTTATTCTTGTCCGGTTTTTGTGGAGGACCATAAAAATCTGCATACGCAGGATCGTATAAATCATGTTCTTCCGTGGCTGTCGGATACATAAAGTCCCAATGCTCCATACGATGGTTAGATACACCAAACTTCATACCCTGAGCCCTTATTGATTTAGCAAGAGCTCCAATGAGATCACGTTTCGGTCCCATATCTTTTGCATCCCAACGAGTAAGTTTGCTGTCATATAGTGCAAAACCATCATGATGCTCAGCGGTTGGTATTACATAAGTAGCACCTGCTTCTTTAAAGAGCTTTGCCCATACATCCGGTTCAAATTTCTCCGCAGTGAATAGAGGAATAAAATCTTTATAGCCAAAAACTTTTGGATTACCCCATTTTTCCGTATGGTATTCCAATAATCCACCATACATATGGCGTGGGTACCATTCACTGCCTGCAGCAGGAACAGAATATACACCCCAATGTATAAAAATCCCGAATTTACCATCAATAAACCATTGTGGAGTTTTATAATTATCTCGCACAGATTCCCATGAGTTAGTAAAAGGTCCAGCAGGAAAATCTGCAGCTTTGCCTCCGGGGAGTTCTATAAACTTGCGCGGAGGCGGATCTTGTTGGGCAAAAGTTGCTGTTGCTACAACAAAGGCCCAAATTAATGTTATTAGCTTTTTCACTTCTGATATATATTTAAATTATTCATTCATACAAATAAAAGAACCTGTCCATCAATTGCCATTTCTCAAAGGATGTCACATTCATCTCTACCTGCTGAAATTCCGACATATATTCTTCCCATTCGGTTTGACGAGGTAAGGTAGCCAGCTTTTCAAATGCAGCATCCCATTGGAAATCCAACGGAGTCTCCACTATCATGACAAGCTTTGTCCCCAGCCGATAAATCTCCATTTCAAGAATTCCCACAGAACGTATCCCATCGCGGATCTCAGCCCAATGATGCATCTTGCCATGTCGTTTTACATATTCAGCTATCAATCGAGGATTATTTTTCAGCTCCAGCATTTGGCAATATCGCTTAGTAGGAACAGAATATTCTTTTTGTGGATATCCTTGTATTTTCATTTTCTGCTTATTCTAATATTATTATAAATTCATTAGGGTTCACAATTCTACAAAAAACAGTCTCAAACATAATAAAATTCGGTTTTACTCACCTCGCTTAAATCTATTATTTTTTAGAGTAATGTTTATCACATATGTTCAAGATTCAAAAGAATCTGTATACATCACGCACGCAGATTCTTTTTAACTATCATAGTTTGAACAATAAATAATATACTTACAATTCTTTTCCATAATAGTATTTTCAACTTTTGTTTAAAACTCAGTAGTATAATATCTGTCTATTTCTTCAATTTTTCCAATAGTAACTATTGATAAATAGCTATTGGAAAGAAATATAGAAAATGACTAATTAATATCCTATATTATTTTTCCAAGTGGTATGTATATTCATTACCGTCAAAGGTATAGGCAACAACATATCTTTTTCAGATGGATTGCTTGAGCCCATGTTAGTAACATGACCATAGTGATCTGAGAAAGCTTTAAGAGTACTTAGAAATTCATCTTTTCCCATTCTGACTAAGTCAAAATAACGCTTCCCTTCTCCTAAGAATTCACATCTCCGTTCATACATTATATCATCCATTGTTGGTGTATGATCAAGTTCTGATAATCCTGCACGCCGACGGATTGCATTAATCCATTCAACCGCATCATTGGCTTTGCCATTGTTAATTAATGCCTCAGCATAAAGCAAATAGGCATCTGCCGGTCTTAATACTGGGTAATTTAATGGATAGTCATTCCAAGCCTTGATTGTATTGTTCGTATTGTCTTTAGTCAGAAATTTCACCATAACAGTTCTTGCAACATAATGTTCAAGAGAATCTTGTGCTGTATAGCCATGCTCTGTTGTATCCCAAAAGCCATCAGCCACAGCCGTATCCAGTCTCTTATCCTCCACATTCTTCATTTTCTGTACCAATAACGTATCCACTCTAAAATCCTGCCCTTGTTGATTATAACCTTGGTAAGCCCATTCCGGGAAACATGTCCCACTAGAACCAGAAGTTGTTACATAAGCAGCCAGTGAAGAACCTAAACCTTGATTGCCGGAAGCAAATTGTATTGAAAATAAATCGTAGGTATTTTCTTTTGTGACATCAAAGATATATGAATAATCAGGAGCAAAACGTTCCTTTACTTCAGACATGATATCTTTTAGTACTCTTTCAGCATTTGCATATCCTTGAGTATCCTTCAAAGGATATCCGGCCATCGTAACATATACTTGCCCCAATAAACATTTTGCAGCAACGGAGCCAACCCTACCTGCATCTTCCCCATCATAAAAAGGTTCTAAAGTAGCGGCAGCATATTCAAGATCTGATATGATTAATTTATAGGCATCTTCAACAGGCTGACGTTCCATTTGCTTAGCCTCATTGTTAGTGATAGGTCTATCAAAGACCGGTTGAGCACCATAAGCCCTGACCAATTCAAAATATGCCAATGCACGTAGAAACATAGCTTCAGCCCTATAGCGGCTATATTCTTCCGGTGCCTTGAAGAGTAACATATTGGCATCATTTATCAATTGATATAAACGTGCATAGATTGTTTGATTCAGACCTGTAACATCTGTTACCTGGAAGTTTCTTAAATCCACTTGATCACGTTGTGCATTAGCCAGGGTTGCATAATACAAATTGTCAGAACGGCTTTCCGACGCCTGATAATAAAAGTCTGTAGGAAAGTCTGTGTTCGTCCCATTCCGTCCTAAACGGGCATAGACACCCATTACAGCCTGTTGTATTTCATATTCATTAGAATAAAACTGGTCTGTTGTATTATTCTCAACTGGATAGATATCCAAAACATCTCCACAAGAAGATAAGCTAAGCATTGCGACTGTGGAAGCTAATAAGATATATTTTTTCATATTCTTCTTTTTAAAATGTTACATTGATACCACATGAAAAAGTTCTTGCCTGAGGATATGCTCCCCAATCTGCAGAGGCATTATCCTGAGTTGCAGCTTCAGGTGAAAATCCGGGATCATAATGGTCCCACATATATACGTTATCACAAGATACATACACACGTGCTTTACTTATAAAGTTATTAGGTTTGAAAGGTATATTATATCCTAAAGTTATATTTTTAATTCTTATATAACCAGCATCATAAAGCCAATTTGTATCATATTGACCACCAGTAACAGTAGAAAAAAATCCGGGTGTTTTTCCATCTCCAGGTTCTTCTTCCGACCAATAAGCATCGTACAGCCAGCGACTCATATAATTCCAGCCGGGACCATTAGTCGCACGATTCCAGCCACGAGACCCAATAGACAAAAGCTTACCGCCCACACGCCCTTGAAGTAAAATTGAGGCATCTAAGTTTTTATACTTAAAGGTATTGGTAAATCCCCACTCAAATTTGGGCTGATAACTTCCTACAACATCATAATCGGCAGAAGTAATTTTACCATCGTGATCTATATCCACCCATTTTGTATCACCAGCTTTTTGCCCTGTATAAATTGCGATACCAGATTTTGGGGTAACTCCGTCCGCCTCAAAATCATCAGCCCTTAAAGTTCTATCAACACGTAATAACATATATGAATTGATAGGATTTCCTACACGCTGAATTATAGTGTTACCTTGACCGGACCTTATATCAGAATTATCATTACCCAAGCTTGTTATTTCATTACGATTTAATGAAATATTTAATGAAGAGTTCCACCTAAAACTACTTGTAGTTATATTAGCTGTGTTCAATTCAAACTCTAATCCCCAATTATCTACATTTCCCACATTATCCATCATATTACTAAAACCTGTAATCAATGATACAGGAGCCTTCAATAATAAATCTTTAGTCCTTTTTTTATAATAGTCAGCAGATAAATAAATTCTGTTATTAAAAAGGCCAAAATCAATACCTATATTATAAGAAGTAGTAGTTTCCCATCCCAACATATTATTTGCAATATTTCCTATTACATAACCACTGTTGAGAGATTGTGAATCTCCTATCGGATAATTTAAAGTAGCCATATTCGATAAGAATTGCGCAGTACCAATTCGGTCATTACCGGCCTGTCCCCAGCTAACACGCAACTTTGTTGTTCCAACCCATTCCAAGTCTCTCATAAATGCCTCTTCATTTATCTTCCATGCACCGGAAACAGAGGGAAAAAATCCCCAACGATTCAATGCTCCAAATTTAGAAGAACCATCACGACGTAATGAAACTGTCATCAAATAACGATCCATTAAAGCATATTGAACGCGTCCGAAATATGATAAAAGTGCATTCTTTGTGTAATCTATTTCGTTATTATTTATAGTTGCTCCCTTATCTTTGTCAAAAACCCAACTTTTATCATTTGGAAAGTTTGATTGCTTCTGATATGACTTATTTTGACTAAAGGTTTCTTGTGATGCTCCAATCATTGCATCAATGCTGTGAATTCCCCATTCCTTATTGTATGTGACAAGTCCTTGAAATAATAATGAATTAGAAGAAACCGTTGCATAACTTGAACTGGAATATTCCCCCGGATGCGTAGCTACATCCCATTTCCCATTACACCATGTTGGAGTATATATCCGCTCATTATTGCCATAATAATTCCACGCTACCATTCCAGTGACATTAAGTCCTTTTAATACATTTATCGTTGCGTTTAAGGAAGTATTAATACGTGTATCAGCCTTTTTCCTTTCCGTCGCAGTAGCTTGAATATACGGACTTACATTATTAGGTCCGGGTCCCCAAGTATCATAAAATTTATAAGGCTCAGCACCGGCATCACGTCCACTTCCGGCTAACACCCAGCCAGGAAAACTAAGTGATCTGGCAACAGCATTGTCTTTACCATCAACATTAGCGCCTTGTTGCAATCCATAAGAAGGAGCAATAGTAAGTCCCACTTTAATACGATCCGTTACTTGAGTTTCAATATTCGCTCGCAGTGTATAACGATCAAAAGAGGAACCATGAACAATACCTTCTTGAGAGAAAACACCACCAGAAATAGAATAATTAAGTTTTTCAGTAGCGCCCGAAGCGTTCAATTGTATATCATACGAGGGAGATGTTCTGAAGATTTCATCCTGCCAGTCTATGATTTCCAATTCATCTGTTCCCCACCAAGGATCATAAATTCCATACGTATTTCTTATATTTCCTAATTCAGCACGAGTTGTATAAGTTTTGCCCGTAACTTGTTCCGCATAAGCTATCCTATCCGCTTGACTTACACTTGCTGGCTGACCTGTACCATTAACCCATTGGCGATCATACCATTTCTTATTAAACTGTATCCACTCATTACCATCCATTACATCCACCTTTCTTTCTAAAGAAGAAAAAGCTGCATAAGCATTCAGTGAAATTACGGGTTTACCTGTCTTCCCCCTTTTAGTTGTAACCAAGACAACACCATTAGAACCCCGGGAACCATAAATTGCAGCGGAGGCGGCATCTTTTAAAACATCTATGGACTCAATATCATTCGGATTAATTCCAGACAAACTCTCAATAGGTACACCATCAACAACATAAAGAGGAGTACTTTCTCCGTTGATAGAAGCTGCTCCACGTACATTGATAGTAATATCGCTTCCTGGAGCTCCAGATGTACTTCTAACAGATACACCTGCCATTTGTCCTTGCAAGGCTTGTTCTACTCGACCAATTGGTCTGTCTTCAATAGATTCAGCACCGATTTTAGCAATGGACCCTACCACATTCGATTTTTTTACGGTTCCGTAACCCACTACTACAACTTCTTCCAATGTTTCCGAGTCCTCTTGTAGAGTGATTTTAAATACTGATTTTCCTGCTATTGGAATATCTTGGTTCTTATATCCTATATAGGAAACCGAAATAATTCCCTTCTCAGGGACATTAGTCAATGTAAAATTTCCATCAAAATCAGTAATAACGCCATTAGTCGTTCCTTTAATAACAACATTAGCTCCAATAATAGATTCACCTACCGCATCAACAACGGTACCTGAAATTGTTTTGTTCTGAGCCTTAAGCCCTATACACAGTACAGATAACAACAAAATCCAATAAAATCGTTGATAATGAACTCCTCGATTTAACAGATTAATTTCTCTAATGTTTTTCATAATGTAGTAATTAAATTAATAAAATCGTCGCCTATATTAAGTAATCATTTTCACGCATTCATAGCATCTTTTTTACAGCAAGTATCTTATAATATTTCTTCATTTTCTAGTAATGCAAAGATAGAAAAGTAAATTTCATCCAAGCTGTCTAAAGACGCTATTAGATAGGATATTATCGATCTAATATCAACAAGAAGCCGAGAAACAACAAAAACAAGACAACTCTATATAAAAATATCGATTTTCTATTGGATTATATAAAGAGTTATATTTACTTTGCATCGTACCTCACTTCAATACTAATATTAGATGAATTATGACACAATCAATTGACCAACTACATCTATTAATATTAAATGTAGGATTAGCTATCCACAATGCAGACTGGAACTGGAAAAACGTAAGCAGCCCATTCACTAGGTTGTATTATGTAACCGAAGGAAGTGCGCAAATCATATTACCCACAGGAATACATGAGTTAGAGCCCAATCATCTTTACCTTATTCCATCATTTACAACTCACAGCTATTTATGTAACTCACATTTTGCCCATTACTATCTTCATATATATGAAGACCACCAATCAGAATCAAGTATTTTGGAAGATTGGAACTTCCCTATAGAAATAGATGCAGAAGAATTAGAATTACCTCTAATAAAAAGATTATGCAAGATCAATCCAATGATGCAACTCCCGCAATCTGATCCCACTAGTTATGACAACAATCCTACATTAATTCAAAACATAATAAAGAATAAACAACGCACCTTCTGTGACAAAGTAGAATCACGGGGTATAGTTTATCAGCTTATATCTCGTTTCCTGAAAGATGCTAAGCCCAAAATAGAAGTCAACGACAACCGTATTCAGAAAGTACTGTCTTACATTCGCAAAAACATCTATAAAACAATAGACATAGATTCTCTGGCAAAAACTTCATGCCTGTCGAAAGACCATTTTATTCGTCTTTTCAAGAAAGAAGTCAATATAACTCCGTTGCAATATATCAACCAAAAGAAAATAGAAAAAGCACAGTTAATTTTAATTACAGACGATATGCCTATAAAAAATATAGCCTATCTGCTAGCCTACGAGGACCACTCCTATTTCAATCGATTATTTAAGAAAACAACAGGAATAACGCCACAACAATATAGAGAAATGTACAGAAAATAAATTCACTATTTTCTCACAGACGACTCTCTTACCACCAGATGCGTAGGGATTATTATTTGTTTAGGCTTCTGTTCCTTCTGCAAATGCTGCAAAAGAAGTGTGCAAGCACTCGTTCCCATTTCATAAGTCTGATGGGTCATGGCTGTCAATGCGGGCTCTACAAAATTGGAATGCAATTCATCCGTATATCCTATTAAAGCTATATCTTGTGGAATACGTAAACCTTGTTTCTTTATCTCTTTCATGGCAGAAAAAGCCAAAGTATCATTCATAGCAAGAATGGCATCAGGAGGCTCAGGCAATGCAAGGAGTTTCCGCGTAGCCTCGCGCCCCTCCTCGTAAGTCATTTTTTCACAAACCACCAATTCTTTTTCAATGGGAATATGATATTGCCTCAATGCCTCTAAATATCCATGTTTCCGCTGTTTTACTATATCCAGGTGATTGGCGCCACCAATAAACCCTACACGCTTTGATCCATTCTGCAAAAAATGTTCCGTAGCAATCCTACCCGACTCCACATTATCAGCCACCACACAAGAACAACTATTACGCAAACATATCCGGTCAAAAAACACCACCGGCACATGTTGGCTGTTCAATGCCTCAAAATGCGCATAATTTGTCGTCTCCTGAGAAATACAGGCAATAATTCCTTCCACACGTATATTTACCAGATCTTCCACACATTGTTTCTCCAATTCGTATTGCTCATAAGAAGAAGTGATAATAACAGAATAATGATTACTACGTGCCACATCGCTTATGCCACTTATGATAGAAGAATAAAAATGGGTCACAATATCCGGCACGATAATCCCAATAATCCGTGGAGTATTTTTTAGTAAACTCATTGCAAAAGGATTGGGACGGTAATTTCGTTCCCTTGCCAGTTTCTTCACCCGTTCGCGCATCTCATTCCCTATTTCCGGACTATCTTTCAATGCCCTCGAAACAGTGGACACGGATACGCCCAGCTCCTCTGCCAAATCCTTTAAAGAAACATGTTTGGGATCTTTCATACCAATCAATTTGATGTTCCGCAAATGTAATTATAAAAACTATTTACGCAAAGGTTTGCGTGCTTTTTTCACTCCCTTCCCTCACTTTTTAATAGGTTATTGACCTACTTTTGGCACCATAAACAGAACTTAAATAACAAATAAAAACCATGAATTACAATGAAATAGGAAAAACCGGTATGCACGTTTCTAATCTTAACTTCGGTGCATCTTCATTAGGAGGAGTGTTCCATGATATTCGGGAAGCAGAAGGGATTAAGGCTGTATTTACAGCAGTAGAGAACGGAATGAATTTCATTGATGTTTCTCCTTACTATGGACACTATAAGGCAGAAACCGTACTGGGGAAAGCCCTCAAAGAAATCCCCCGCGACAAATATTACCTTTCGACGAAAGTGGGACGGTACGGAGTGGACGGTGTCAATACTTGGGATTATTCCGGGAAACGTGCTACAGAAAGTGTTTACGAAAGTATGGAAAGACTACATATTGATTACATTGACTTAATCAATGTGCACGATGTCGAATTTTCCGATATGAACCAAGTAGTCAATGAAACCCTACCGGCATTAGCAGAGCTCAAAAAGAAAGGCATTGTAGGACATATAGGAATTACAGACTTACAACTCGAGAACCTGAAATGGGTAATAGACCATGCTGGGCCCGGCATTATAGAAAGTGTATTAAACTTCTGCCATTACTGCCTGAATGATGAGAAACTAAACGATTACCTGGACTATTTTGAATCAAAGAACATCGGTATCATCAATGCTTCTCCGCTTTCAATGGGATTACTGTCCCAGCGCGGAGTTCCTGCATGGCATCCGGCTCCCCCGGCATTAGTTGAGGCTTGCCGAAAAGCCGTGCAGCACTGCACATCCCGACACTATCCCATAGAAAAACTGGCTATCCAGTACTCTGTCAGCAATCCCCGTATTGCCACGACCTTATTCAGTTCTGCCAATCCGGATAATGTATTAAAAAATATCGCTTACGCCGAAGAACCTATCGACTGGAATCTGGTAAAGGAAGTACAAGAAATCATCGGCAATCAAATGCGTGTTAGTTGGGCTAATTCTTAATAAAGAGGAAAATATATGGATTTTAAAATAATAGATGCGCACTCCCACCTATGGCTTCGGCAGGACACGGAAGTCGATGGTCTGCTTATCCGTACACTATCCAATGGGCGTTCCCTGTTTATGGGAGAAGAACGCCAGATGGTTCCGCCTTTCATGATTGACGGGCGGAATAGTGCGGAAATCTTCCTGTCAAATATGGACTATGCACAGGTTTCGGCAGCCGTCATTACTCAGGAATTCATTGATGGCATCCAAAACGAGTATCTGTCAGAAGTTGCCCGTAAATATCCCGACCGTTTTTTTATCTGTGGTATGTGCGAATTTCGTAAACCGGGATTTCTGCAACAAGCCAAGGAGCTGATCACAACAGGATTTAAAGGGATAAAGATTCCTGCCCATCGCCTTTTCCTGAAAGAAGGAAGAGTGATGTTGAACAGTCCCGAAATGATGGAAATGTTCCGATATATGGAGAAAAATGGAATCCTTCTTTCCATCGACTTGGCAGATGGTGATACACAGGTTCAGGAAATGAAAGAAATCATTCAGGAATGCCCGCACCTTAAAATAGCGATCGGACATTTCGGTATGGTAACCACTCCCCACTGGCAGGAACAGATAAAGTTGGCACGCCACGAAAATGTTATGATAGAATCAGGAGGTATCACATGGCTGTTCAACAGTGAATTTTATCCATTTGCAGGAGCAATAAAGGCTATAAGAGAAGCTGCCGAATGGGTAGGTATGGAAAAATTGATGTGGGGATCTGATTATCCGCGAACCATTACAGCCATTACCTATAAAATGTCATATGACTTTATTCTCAAAACAAACGAAATGACACAAGAGGAGAAAAAACTCTTTTTAGGGAAAAATGCCGAAAGGTTCTACGGTTTCAAAAATCTGATAGACCTCCCCTATATTAAAAACATGTCAGAATAAACAATTCAATCTATATTTATGAAAGCAATTCAAATCACTGCCCCTTCTGATATGAAAGTGGTAGACATTGAGAAACCGGTTGTAAAATCCGGAGAGGTTCTAGTTAAAATTAAATATGTAGGTTTCTGCGGTTCGGACTTAAATACATTCTTAGGTCGTAACCCGATGGTTAAACTTCCTGTTATTCCCGGACATGAAGTCGGGGCTGTCATTGAGGAAACAGGTGAAAATGTACCTGACTCATTAAAACCGGGAATGAACGTTACAATCAATCCCTATACCAATTGCGGGAAATGTGCTTCCTGCCGTAATGGCAGGGTAAATGCCTGTGAGCATAATGAAACCCTAGGTGTACAGCGCAACGGCGCCATGTGTGAATACCTGGTGCTACCTTGGAATAAGATTATTCCGGCAAACAATATTTCCCCCCGTGACTGTGCTTTGATTGAGCCGATGAGCGTAGGCTTCCATGCGGTTTCCCGCGCACAAGTATCCGATATAGATATTGTGATGGTCATTGGTTGCGGAATGATTGGTATGGGTGCTATTGTCCGTGCTTCCCTTCGCGGAAGTACGGTTATTGCCATCGATCTGGATGATGAAAAATTGGAATTAGCCAAACGGGTAGGAGCTCATTTCACTATCAATTCCATGACGGAGAATGTGCACCAACGCCTGATGGAAATCACTGAAGGGTATGGCCCGGATGTAGTCATTGAAGCAGTGGGTAGTCCTAGTACCTATATCATGGCTGTCAATGAAGTAGGTTTTACCGGAAGGGTGGTATGTATCGGTTATGCAAAATCAGAAGTATCTTTCCAGACCAAATACTTTGTACAAAAGGAATTGGATATCCGTGGTTCACGCAATGCGCTACCTGCCGATTTCAGGGCAGTAATCCGCTACATGGAACAGGGTACTTGCCCCAAAGATGAACTTATCAGCAAAGTTACTACTCCGGAGAGTGCCCTGCAGACTATGCAGGAATGGGCAGCGGCTCCCGGAAAAGTATTCCGCATATTGGTAGAGTTCTAATTAACAATGGGGATGAAGTCTAGGACACGATTATTGTATCATCCGATTTACTTCATCCCCATTCAGCTATGAAAGTTTTTAATTACTGCAACCTTTTTACAGCCTGCTCGATTGAATAATATCAATTAAAATAGGTCTTAGTCCGCTGACAAAGCATTCTACAGCTATTACCATCAGGATAAGTCCCATCAAGCGCATCATTACATTATTTCCGGTTTCTCCCAGAATAGAGACTAGTTTTGTAGAAGCTCTTAATATAAGGTAGGTGATGAAATAAATAAGCCCGATCATTCCAATCAATATTCCTTTCATAGTCCAGGTGTTGGCATCATCCATCAACATAATTCCGTTGGCAATGGCACCCGGACCGCAAAGCATAGGGATGGATAATGGGGTAATGGAAATATCGTTGGCATAAGTCTTTATTTCTTCATCTTTCAACTTAGTGTTGGTAAAGCGTGCTTGCAGCATATCATAGCCTATTTTCAAGATAATGAAGCCGGCAGCGATGCGGAATCCATTCGTAGAGATACCAAAGAATTTAAAAAGGAACTGCCCAGAGAAAGTAAATGCCAAAAGGGTAATAAAGGAAATAATAGTAGCGCGTTTTACGATATGGCGGCGTTCTTCGTCAGACATTCCTTTAGTCATTGTCAAAAACACAGGCATTGTTCCCAATGGGTTTGTTAGAGTGAAAAAAGAGGTAAAGCATAGCAATGCAAATGGTAATAGAGTGTCCATAGATTTGTTATTTTTAGGTTATGGACAAAAGTAATCTATTATTGGGAGATGGGCAATAAGTAGAGAACCTTTTTCCCGTAGGGGCGGAACATTTTCCGCCCGATAACGTCCACACTTTCCACCGTAGGGGCGGATTGAATCCGCCCGATGACATATACGAAAA
>CABMPB010000024.1 GCA_902388365.1 uncultured Bacteroides sp.
TCATTGCTTCGCACTATTTTAAATTGTAGGGGCGAAGATACAACAGAAAGGGGGAATATTTGAAAAATTATTTGAGCCCCGAGGGTTGTTTCTACAAGCAGTTTTTTAATGGACAACATTAAATGAGATAACAACATAAAGCAACCCACCGAAATAAAATCTCTCCGTATAATGATTTTAAAAGATGAATTTATCGACAATCAACGTGTTAATGGTAATATTTATACGTTATTGGATGCTGCAATGGCGTTTCTTTTCAAGCATCTCTCCCTCTCAGGAAAGATTGAAGGACTATATCGGGAGGAGGAGTTGAGCATTCCTTATAAAGCATTGCGCGAATGTTGTATCAACGCTTTTTGCCATCGTGCCTATCACCGTCCCGGAAGTTCGGTAGGTATAGCCATCTATGATAATCGTGTAGAAATAGAAAATAGTGGCACTTTCCCGTCGGATATGACCATTGAAAAATTATTGAGCGGGCATAATTCTGAACCGCAGAATCTTATTATAGCCAATGTCTTATATAAAAGTGAGATTCTAGAAAGTTGGGGACGTGGTATAGGACTCATGATAAACGAGTGCCGCCGTGTCGGGATTCCAGAACCGGAGTTCCACACAGACGGCAATGCCGTATGGGTGGTATTTCATTATACACAACATACTGTTGGGCAAGCCCCCACAGTTACCCCACAGTTACCCCACAGTTGGAAAAAGCATTGGTCGCCATAGCGGATAATACCTCTTCTGCTAAAGAAATTATGAATTTGATGGGACTGAAAGATAAACGTAATTTCTTGGAAACTTATATTTATCCTGCTATAGAATTGAATCTAGTAGAAGCGATTTATCCGGACAGCCCAAAACATCCGAAACAAAAATACCGTCTTACGGAAAAAGGAAAGGCATTGTTGGAATAAGAGAAAACCGCATGATACAACTCTGCTGTACTCTCTTTCCCCAGCATTTGTCTTTTACCGATACATATCTCCATGTAGCTAAATACATCATTTGATTTCATTGCTTCGCACTATTTAAAATTGTAGGGGCGAAGATACAACAGAAAGGGGGAATGAATGTTTTTTTAAGAAAGGACTCTCGCAGATGGAATAATAAAATTCCCGATGTACATAAGGCTACACCGGGAATTGTTATTTATCTCTTTATAAACTATCTCTATAGTTCTTTTACTTCACTGATAGATAATCCTGTTATCTCACTGATTTTGTCAATGGGAATGTTTAGAGCTTTCATGCCCCGGGCACTGTTACGTTTTTCCTCAATTCTACCTTTTTCAAGACCTTCAGCAAGCCCCTCTGCCCGTCCTTCTGCCCGTTCAGTAAATATATTGTCACGCAGTATTACAATATTATCCAAGTGACGATAATAGGCATTCAATTCTTCCTTACTCATTTTATCCAACTTCAACTGTTTACGAGCTTCTGTTAGTCCGGGAGCAGATGCAGTATCCGGAATATCGCCTGTATTCAAATAATAAATCCATTCTTCCAATGGACTTTTTGCCACAGAATTAAAATCATTGACTTTCAACACATAATACTCAGGATAAAGCTGGCTGACCGAATCAACTTTAAAAGTCTGCCGCTGGAAGGGAGTCAGTTCCAATATGTCACCTTGATGGATGCCACGGAATTCCGTTTTGCCATGATACACCACATCCTTGCCACTGCCCAGACTGAAATAGACTATGTTCACACTATAAACCTTGCGTACCTTTTCATATCCTTCGCCACGATTGATGTACTCTGTCACCAACTTGGAAGTGCCGAAAAGCATACGTTGAAAGTAGGCATATTCATTATTGTTTTGAACCTCAATTAAAATAAGTTCTCCTTTTGAGTTTTCGGCAAGCATATCCACACGATTATACTTGTCAAACTCATCCTCTTGGTTACTCTCACTTTCAAGCAATTTCTGAATGGTTATCTTTTCATTCAGCAACGTTGTGAGCAACCCCTCGAGTACCGAGAAATTGGCTTTATTGCGTAATAAGCGCTTCATAGCCCAATCGAAACGAATATAGTTTCCTGCCATAGCACCGCTCCTTTCTTTGGTTTCATTTTTCATATACGACAAAGTTAATGCTTTAAATGTTCATGGGCAAGGATTTAGAGAGGAAGTTATTCATTTAAGAATATAACAAAAAGAATAAGAAAAACATCTTTATAGTCGTTTCTGACAAACTAATCAGGGATTAAAATATAGACAAACGCCAATTAATTTGCATAAAAACAGCTTTTTTATTAACTTAGCGGCATAAAGCAAACAGTTTGACAACATTTTAGCAAGAAAAATGTTATTTCTAGTATTAACCCCTAAACACTAAAAACGCTTATGAAACAAAAGAATAAGATGTTATCTTCACAAGACATTAAAACACTATTCGAAACCCGATTAACCCAACTCACTTCATTGGCCCTAGAAAGCCAAGATGAAACAGACTTCAAAAAGAAGCTGAACGATTATTTATTATCAGATCACATTAACAACCCCGATGCCGCAAGGCACATTAAAAGGCTAATAGAAAATGATGGAAGAACCATTTACGAATCCTCTACCGAACAGGAGATTAAAGTAGAAACCATCTCACTGCTCTGGAAGTTTTTAGCTAATCGTATCACCAATGAAGAGATTTCCGTTGATTTATGGATTGACTTGTACCACCAGTTCCTCCGACTCTACCAAAAAGATGCCGGAATGCCTGATGAAAAACAAGTATACCAATGGATGAAACGCTGGTCTAGCGGACTAAGTGAAGATGTACGCGCCATCCGCCGCCAAAACAAAGAGCGAATCATCTCCCTGCTTATACAGAAAATAGAAAACAGGCATGCTCCTTCCAGCCGTTACCTCTTTCCCGAGAACAGCACGTATGAAGAAAAACGGCAACTGGTAAACCAATGGTGGAACGAATCCCGTTTTCATCTGGCACTGGCTATCAAGAGCCCCACAGAGCTGAACCGAATGCTGGGCAACTCATTGTCCGAAGAAACCATACAACTCTATCACCAGGCACGCAAAAAGGGAATGCCTATCTTTATTACTCCTTACTATCTATCCTTGCTGAACCCCACCGGAAAAGGGTATGACGATGCAGCCATACGCAGCTACATCCTTTATTCTTCCCACTTGGTAGAAGCCTATGGCAGCATCCGCGCCTGGGAAAAGGAAGACATAGTGGAAGCCGGAAAGCCCAACGCCGCCGGATGGCTGGTGCCGGACGGACATAATATTCATCGCCGCTACCCCGAAGTGGCTATCTTGATCCCCGACTCCATGGGACGTGCCTGCGGTGGCCTGTGTGCATCTTGCCAGCGCATGTACGACTTCCAAAGCGAGCGATTGAACTTCAACTTTGAAGAACTGAAAGCAAAAGAAAGTTGGGACAAGAGACTGAGGAAGCTGATGGAATATTTTGAAAACGATACGCAACTGAGAGATATTCTGATTACAGGCGGCGATGCATTGATGAGCCAAAACAAGACTTTGCGCAATATATTGGAAGCTGTCTACAAAATGGCTGCACGCAAACGGAATGCAAACCTGAAACGCGCCGAAGGCGAAAAGTATGCCGAACTGCAACGAGTGCGTCTGGGCACGCGCCTACCAGTGTATCTGCCCATGCGTATTAATGATGAGTTACTGGAAATCCTGCGGGAATTTAAAGAAAAAGCATCGGCTATCGGTGTCAATCAATTTCTGATTCAGACGCATTTCCAAACTCCGCTGGAGGTAACGCCCGAGGCCAAGGAAGCGATAAAGAAAATATTATCTGCCGGATGGACTATTACCAATCAGTTGGTATATAATGTAGCAGCATCCCGAAGGGGGCACACTGCAAAGTTACGCAGGGTGCTAAATGGATTGGGAGTGCTGTGTTACTACACTTTCTCAGTGAAAGGTTTCGAGGAGAATTATGACGTGTTCACTCCCAATAGCCGTTCTTTGCAGGAACAACATGAAGAAAAGATCTTTGGAAAACTATCTGCCGAAATGGAGAAAGAATTTCTGGGAGTGCTAAAGACAAGCAAAGACCGTGCTGCTGCCATACAGAACTTCTGCAATGAGCACCGGATTCCCTTTGTGGCAACAGATCGTAGTGTGTTGAACCTGCCGGGGATAGGCAAAAGCATGACTTTTGCAACTATCGGTATGACGAAAGAGGGAAAACGAATTCTGGAATTCGACCATGATCCTACGCGGAAGCATAGCCCGATTATACATCGGATGGAGAAAATATATATTAAGGAGAACAAATCTCTGTGGCAATATATGTTGCAGCTAAGGGAAATGGGAGAAAAGAAGGAGGATTATGATAGCTTGTGGAGCTATGTGGAAGGTGAAACTGAACATCGTTTCCCGTTGTATGATTATCCGGATCCGGGATTTAGGATTACGGAGGAGTATAGTCATTTGGGGGAAGGGATAGAATAGAGGTTCTCATCCACCGTAGGGGCGGATTGAATCCGCCCGCATACACAAAGCAGACTGTTATCGGGCAGATTCAATCTGCCCCTACGGTGGATGGAAACCTTTTGGCATTGATTAGAATTTGTCTTTTCCTTTGGCGTATTCTTTCTTCTTTTCATTGATGGGAAGCAGTTTGTGCGTTGTGGCATACTTTATCCGTTCAATAAAGAGATCTTGTATGGCAGGATTTTCTCCTAGTCCCTTGGCATATACATTTACTGTATATCCTTCTGCTTCCAAATCATTCTTCCAGTCTACGGCTATGTCGTTCTTGGCATGCTCTCCGGCTACAAACATAAAGGGTACCAATGTCACGGTCTTCTCCTGCCCTGCCTTCAACATCCGCAAAGCATCCTCAAAGGCCGGATAGCCTTCGATAGTCCCCACGTGTGCATGGGTATATCCTTTTGCTTTCAGCATATAGTCCACCATGGTATAGGCTGCCGTGATGGGAGTATAAGTTCCGTGCCCTACCAGCACAATGGCTCCCTGTGCGGGAAGCGACGGCATCAGTGCATCAATTACCTGTTCATAGTCTTCTTTGCCATAGAGCAGAGGTTTTCCTATGCGGATTTCTTTAAAGTCTTTTTCTACTTCGTGCACATCTTGGCGCAGAGATTCCATTTCTATTCCGTCTATGATGTTGCTTGATTGAATAATGACATGTGTATATCCGTCCTTGTACAATTGTTTCAGCATTTCCAAAGGGGTCAGTTTCTCCATTCCCCGTTGTTTCAGGCGATGGATAATGATGCGTGAAGTATAGGCTTCGCGCATATCCAGATTGGGGAACATTGCTTGTGCCTTTTGATTGATGGCATTGATGGTCAGTTCGCGGGTATCATCGTGAGTGGTTCCGAAGTGTACCATCAGTAATGCTGCTTTATCACCCGGTTGCATGGTGGCAAAGAAGTCTGATTTCTGGTAATGGGTTCCATTGGCGAAACCTAACTGCGTTATAAATAAAAACAGGATAAGGAAAAAAGTTTGCTTGATCATAAATTGATTTTTTAGCGAATAATTTATAGAATGCCGTATTCATCGGAATCCCTTTCATCAGGCTATGTGGATAGGCTGATGAAAGGGAATCCGGCGAGCAAAGATAGTATATTATTTCTAATTAGTAATCTTCACCCCTATGAAATAAGTTCTGGGTTGCGTAGGTCCATAGAAATAGCCGGAGTCACGATACCCTCCTTTATCCAAGTCTTTTTGGAAAGCATTGAATATATTCTGCACTCCGCCATTCAGTTGCAATTTGATATGGTCATTCAGCACAAAGGTATAGTTCAACTTCACATTCAAGTCAAAGAAATCGGGAGTATGTACCATCTCATCCTTTGTGATATACTGCCCCACGTATTCTTCGGGCAGATCCGTGGGAGCAAAATGCGGGACACGCATACGCCCTGTATATACCCCTGACAGCGACCAGTCAAAGTTTCGGAACGGTGCCGAAGTGAAAGTAAAATAGCCATAATAATCCGGAGTACGGGGCATACGTTTAACCGAAGGCACATCGGGGTTCTCGCTCCATGCTTCCCATTCGGTATATTCGCTGCGCTGCACGGTGAAGCCTACCTGCAAAGCAGCATCACGCCCGTGAGCTATTTTTCCATCCACGTTTACACCATATACACGGGCACCGTTACCGTTGCGGCGTTCTTTTACCTTGTTGCCATTCTCGTCATGCCCCATGTCCTCTAATACGAAAACATCATCCAGCCCGGTGTAGAAGCCTTCCAATAACAGGTTTGTTTGGAAATGACCGATATTTGCCGACCAGTCAATAGAACCGCTAATGCTGTTGGAATGCTCGGGTTTCAAGCCATCCGCCAGTCTGATCAATACGCCCTCACCTCCTACTGCCGTCACGTGCAGGTCTTCATCATAAGCCTGCGGCGCACGGAAACCGGTAGACCAGGTGAGGCGTGCCTGCAACTTGTCGCTCGGCTTATAAAGCAGATTCAAACGAGGGCTGAAGATAGGATTGTCAATCAAATTATGGTTATCCAAACGGAATCCTGCCAAGAATACGAACTTATCCAGCTTCCATTCATTCTGCACAAAGGCACTGGCAATGCGTACATCCTGCTGCATATCACGGTGATAGCCCGTCATGACATCATGCAGAGAGTTATCCTGATATTCCAATCCGGCAGTGAAAGTAGCGGGCGAGAATAATACTTTCTCAAAGTTACCCACATACATACCTCCGGCTACCCAAGTCAAATCAGTAGTCTTACCGTATGCGTTGGCATCCTGTTGGGCACCATAATAGCTATTGCGATCGATATGCTGAACAGAGGAATAGAAAGACAATTTATGCTTATATTCTTTCCAAAACAGATCATAGCTCAGTCCACCGCTATTAATGATGTGCTTGGTTTGCTCGGTTATGTCCGTTTCGTGTGGTTGCAGGTCGAACTTGTTGCCGCCACGGCGGAATTCATTCGTGGTATGATATTCCAGGCTGATGCGGCTGAACTGTGTAGGACGATAGTAAGTGCGAAGTCCGAAAGTATTCGTATTCAGTTTTCCCAGTTCAGAGAAGCCGTCACCATCCGCATCATAGGGATTGCGGTTACGGTAAGACTGGTAAAGGGCGATGCCGTAGGTATTATCGCTAGCCACCAGTGAAGCATTGGCTCCCATATATTGTTCCCACACCTTGCCATTCATATTAGACATAGTGGAAGATACCTGAAATGAATTACTTATTGGGTCTTTGGTAATGATATTGATAGTACCACCTACCGCATTGGCTCCAAACAGGGCCGATCCGCCACCGCGCACCACCTCTACACGCTCAATCATATTCACAGGAATCTGCTCTAGGCCATACACCCCCGACAGGGCGCTGACCACCGGACGGCTATTGATAAGAATCTGCGAATAAGGACCTTCCAAACCGTTGATGCGCACCTGCGGGAAGCCACAATTCTGACAGTTGTTCTCTACACGAAGTCCCGACTGGTAGTTCAATGACTTTGCCAAGTCGGTAGAGTTTACTGATTCAAATAGTTTGGCATTCATTACATTTACCACTACAGGAGCCACTTTGCGACTGGTTTCATTACGGTTGGCAGAGACCACCACTTCATCGGTCATAATGCTGGCATCACTCATCAGGAAGTGGACATCTACGGTAAATTCATTGCTCACCGTTACCTTCTTCTGCTGGGTTTCGTAACCCAGTAATTGCACTTTCAGGGTATATTTTCCTGCCGGGATGTTTTTAAACTTGAACTTTCCGTCTTCATTGGTCACAGTTCCCTGTCCGGTTTCCACTATCAATACTGCGGCATAGGGCAAACTGTTTTCCGTGCCCTTCTCTATCACATGACCGGCTATTACATTACCTTCCTTCACAGGATTTACATCTTCTGCGTACACGTTCATGCCCGCCCCCATCACTATGAGTGCGAGCAATAGAATATATTGTTTCATTTATTGTTTTTTCTATTGCTAAAATGTTTTGTCTTTATTTGTTTTCGGGATAAAAAGAGATGATGATTCAATCGAATCCGCCTATACGGGAATCATCATTCTATTTTCAGCAATAGTAACAGGGAGGAGCTCTTAAGTGGACGCCACGCGTATGAGACGCCTTGGCACGAAAAGTATCGGTTTGATATTCCAGCACATACAACACAGGGCGGTCTACCGTAATCGTTGTGCCTACTTCGGCCGGCAACGTGTGGAGGGTGCTCAGATGAGCAATGGAAATAACCTGCCCCGAGGTGTGTTGATGGTGTTTTTGGGAGGAAGGATGAGAGTGCACAATCATTACCCCATTCACAATGTGAACGTGGGTAAATGCTGTGATGCTTACTTGATACGTTAAGAATAACGCAAGCAGCAATAACGGACTAAGTATGTACCTTCTTCTCCTGCTCAACTTTATTATTTCTTTTCTTCACCGAATAATAACTGATAATCTCTTTTTGCAGCAGGAACAGTCCATTCCTCGGGAATGAATTTCCATTGGTGCATAGCATGTGGTTGCAATACCTTTTCCTGCTCTATATACTGCATCAGATAGTAACGCAAATCTTTATCGGTAGCAAAGATAATTCGCTTTGACAATTCCTTCTTGGGAATGCCCGCACCCGCTGTCAGTAAATCGCCACCCCCATTTCCGCGATAGGAATTCAGGGCCACTTTATACATCTTGTCCATATCAAACGGAGTGCCATCCGCCATGCTCAGAATTGTTATCTTCTCACCTTCGGGCTTTGTCACATCCACCGTATAATTGATGCCGGCAGCCGAATCAAAGTTAAAGCTGAAATTCTTGAAGTTGGCACGCTTGCCTTTCTCTATCGCTTCATTAAACAGCATCAAGTGATCCTCCGGAGACTTCATCTGATTGCTCCACATGGCATAAGACATTTCCAGGAAACCTTTAATTTCTTTGCCCGACAGCTTCATTACATACAGCATATTTTCATACTTGTACAAATTGAACATATCGCTCACACAGATATCGCCTTCTTTTATCTCTGCCCGGAAAGACAGTGGAGCCGAGAATGAGACCTCCGCACCCGAAATATCCAATTGCAATTTATGAATGAGATCAATGAAAGGAGACGAACCAAAATAGGCATCCTTTGTACTTATCGTTCTGGAAATGGTACCGATCTTACGGGAAACAAAATCATCCACCGCCTTGTACTGGGGAGCGAAATGCTGCATGAATTCTTCACTTACAGGATACTTATTCATATCAGTCAGTTTGCCGTCCACGGATTTAGCTATTACCTTTCCGTCTTTCATGGTAATCTTCAAGGTTACATCCGATACCACATTGGCATTATTTGCGGGGTCAATGACCAGCACGCTTTTACCTTCCGTATTGAGCACCTTTACACATTCGCGGGTATGGTCATGACCTATCAGCACAATATCAAAACCCGGTATGTTTTTAGCCACATTCATAGAGGCATCTTCTATAACGCTTCCCAACTTATTACCTGATTTTCCCGCATGGAACAATCCTATAATTACATCAGGTTTCTCTTTTTCCTTTATAATCTCCATCCACCGGCGTGCACACGGTTCCATTTCTTCAAAATGCAATCCGCTCCACAACTTTTCGGGCAACCACGAAGGGATAGCCGGTGTAATCATGCCCAGAACAGCAATCTTCACTCCCTCGCGCTCTATTATTTCATAAGGTTGCAAGTAAGGTTGCCCGGTGGCATTATCTATGATGTTTGCACCCAACACGGGGAAATTACATTGCTTTATCCATCGGTCATACACATCATGTCCTGTCTCCACATCATGGTTACCCATATTACCTACCACACAACCCATATAGTTCATCATCTCTGCCGCCACATGGGTAGAGAGCGTGTCTATAAAATTATAATAATAAGCCGTGGGTTGTCCTTGCAAAATATCACCATTATCTATCAACAGGCAGTTATCTCCATATATTTTGCGTTGCTCCTTTACAAAGGAATGCACACGTGCCAGGCTCCCACTCCAATCCTTACGTTCTATGAAGTTATAAGGAAAGAAATTACCGTGTACATCACTGGTTTCTATTATCTTGATAACCACTTCTTTTTCTTTTTGATTTCCGGCGGCAAATAATTGCACACCGACCCATACCAACAGGATACTGATACATATTCTATATTTCATGTTTCTAATCTTTATATTTCTAACTTAAAGGATGAGTGAATACAAAACGGGCACCTTCCGCATAATTCTTGTCTACCCATATTTTGCCACCCAGTTTTTCAACAATCAGCCTGCTGATGGCCAGTCCCAAGCCTGTACCCTGGGAGTATTCATTCAGCTTTTCAAAACGCTCAAACACCTTGTCGCATTTATCTGCCGGAATGCCGCAACCGGTATCTGTTACCGAAAACTGCAACTGATTGTTTTGTTTGTCTATGAAGAAGGACAATTTAATAGAGCCCGCAGGTGTAAATTTGGCAGCATTAGATAACAGGTTGATTAATACTTGTTGCAACCGCTGCACATCCGTCTTGATGACTAGAGATTCTACCGGCGTTTCAAACTGGAACATGGCATCGGTGCGGCGTGCATACTCTGCCGTAGACAGGGCTGTCTGGCATAAGCCTACCACATTGCATTCCTCCCACACAAACTTGATTCGTCCGGATTCCATACGGGAGATATCCAGAATATCATTGATAAGATGCAACAACAAATCCGAGTTTTTCTGAATAATATCACAATACTGCGCTTTTTCTTCGTGTGTGGCATCATCACTTACCAATACGCTGGAGAATCCCACAATAGCATTCAGCGGAGTGCGTATTTCATGGCTCATATTGGCAAGAAAAGCCGTCTTCAATCGATTGGCTTCTTCCGCTTTTTCTTTTGCCACCAGCAGTTCTTCTCCGGATATTTCCAAATTACGCTTTAAATGGTTGATGCGTATAATGTAGTAAACAGCTATCAGGAAACAGGCAATAAGGAACATGAATGCTGACACTACTCCTATCACCCAATATTTGTACTGCTCATAGAAGGATGGCGTTTTATTTATCAGCACCGCCTCTTGGGGGAGGTTCAAAGAGTCCAGCTTGAACTCGTGCAGGCGTTTCACATCAAATGTATAGTTGCCGGGGATGTTTACCAAGTCCACCCCATGTTCATCTCCTTTGTCCAAAAAGTCATAAGCCACAATTCCTATATCTTTTCCCACCAAGTGATATTGCGGTATAAACCCGCCCAGCGCCCAGTGTCCCAATCCTACGGATGCAATAGTAAACACAGGCAAAGTGGGATTAGCATCGCGAAGCATATAAGTAGTATTTCCTATCACATAACTTTCCGTACAGTCCACACGCCATGTACCCAGCAATACGCATGTGTTTTTTGGCAAATGGCGCATTCTTTCACTCACTTCCATAAAACTCTCGGTACGCCCATCCAGCCAGATTGTTTCCAAGTCCGGATATTTTTTCATTTCTTTCTTCACCAATGCCTGCATGGAAAGTCCCCCATAGGTATTGTCCGAAATGAATGCCACATGACGCATATCGGGATAGAAACGGCGCATCAGTTCTATATTCTTGTCCACATTGTATTCGTACACATAGCCGGCAACAATGTTATAGTCTTTGAAGTCTGTATAGATATTCTTACTTTCTGGTTCCCATGTTCTCATGTCCACACTATCGCCGGGCAACACCAATCCGTTGCTACTCACCATGCCACAAATAGACGGCGTTTTCTTCGCCACCTCCGTATCCTGCGATATGTATGCCGCCCATGCTTCCTGCCCCAACAGGATAATCAGCGATGGTTTGTTCTTACCCTGATATTTATTCAGGATGTCGGCCATGCGTTCTTTCCAAAGATGGGCTTCGGACAGGTTTTTGCAGTTCATGCTTTCTATAATGGAAGTATGCTTGCCGCCACGTAGTCTGTACTCATCCATAAAAGCGGACAGATTGTCAGATATGCTACGTGTTTCGGAATTGTAAGAGGTGACGATAAGGATAGGCCCTTCCGATGTTGTTTCCGCCTTCAACGGAGAAGCGACAACAGCCGAAAGCAGTAGGACAAATAGTATTAAAAAACGATATGTAGCGATCAATGTCCTCATATTCTTTAGAATAAGCCCTAAAATTTCGTGGCAAAGATAATAAAATAAAATAAAAGGCAACCAATTGGCATGTATTTTGTTTTGCTTTTAGAGGACGAAAATTAACAATTATACAATATGGCTTACATCGATTATTACAAAGTACTGGGAGTGGACAAAAACGCCACCCAAAATGATATTAAAAAGGCTTTCCGCAAGTTGGCCCGCAAATATCATCCCGACTTGAATCCTAATGATTCTTCGGCAAAAGATAAATTTCAGGAGATAAACGAAGCCAACGAGGTTCTGAGCGATCCGGAAAAGCGAAAGAAATACGATGAATACGGCGAGCATTGGAAACATGCTGACGAGTTTGAGAAACAGAAACAACAATACGGAAGCGCAGGAGCTGGATTCGGCGGTTTCGGCGGTGCCGGAGGTGGATTTGGCACGGATGGTGACGGCACATACTGGTATTCCGGCAATGGCGACGGAGGATTCGGTGGTGCAGGAGGTGCACACTTTGGCGGCAATGCAGGCGGTTTTTCTGATTTCTTCGAGGAACTGTTCGGGCATCGCGGTGGTGCCGGCGGAGGTCGCAGTGCCAGTTTCCGCGGACAGGATTATAATGCAGAATTGCAACTCTCCCTGCGCGATGCTGCCGTAACTCACAAGCAGATAATCAGTGTGAACGGCAAGAACATCCGTATCACCGTTCCTGCGGGTATTGCCAACGGACAGACTATCAAACTGCGTGGTCATGGTGCTCCGGGTGTTAATGGCGGTCCGGCGGGAGATTTATATATTACTTTCATTATTCCCGACGACCCCGTATTCAAACGCTTGGGAAACGACCTTTACGTCACCGCCCCACTCAGCCTCTATACCGCCGTACTGGGTGGTGAGGAAATGGTGGATACACTGGACGGCAAGGTGAAACTAAAAGTGAAACCGGAAACGCAAAACGGCACCAAGGTGCGCCTGAAAGGCAAGGGTTTCCCGGTATATAAGGAAGAAGGAAAGTTTGGCGACCTGATAGTGACCTATGACATCGCTATCCCTACCAATCTGAGTGAACATCAGAAAGAATTATTCCGCCAATTAAAAGATAGTAGCAACTAAAAAACAGAAGGATTATGCAGACCGATTTAATTATTATCAATGATTATTGCGACCGCTGCCACGTGGACCCTTCGTTCATTGTGGAACTGGCAGAAGATGGGCTGATAGAAGTCCAGGTGATTGATGAGGAACGCTACCTCCCGACATCCCAACTGGCGGAATTGGAGCGTTACACACATTTGTATTATGATTTGTCTATCAATATTGCCGGTATTGATGCCATTCATCACATGTTGGAACGTATTGAGCACTTGCAACGCGAAGTACGTTCACTGAGAAATGAGCTGGGCTTTTATCGCAGATAACACATCTGAATTACACACCGTGAAAAATCAATATGACACCGCGAAAAACTTTTTTCACGGTGTCATATTCAATGTTAGCCCCTTTGATATTTTCTCTTACTCTCCCGATAATATATCAAGCAACTCCTGCCTTTTTAAAGGCTTTGCCAGAAACTCGTTGCATCCGGCTTCAAGAGCCTGCATCTTATCAGCATCAAATGCATTAGCAGTCAGCGCAATAATCACAATATCAGTATTAAATTCCCTGATCTTCCTTACAGCCTCCAATCCTCCCATAACAGGCATTTTCATATCCATAAGAACAAAATCAAAATTTTCCTCACGCACTTTATTGACCGCTTCCACCCCATTCACGACACGGGTTATATCATAATCCCGCAGGATGTGCTGCACCAATAAATGATTACTGTCATTATCCTCTGCAAGCAAAATCCTCGGCTCTTTCTTCCCTACTCCATTTCGAAGCAGCGGATACTTAATAGACTGTATGGCAACCGATGCGGTGCATTCTTTCATGTCGATCTCACAAGGAATCCATGCCCAAAAAGTGGAACCTACACCGGGAGTGGACGTAAAACCAACCTCACCGCCTGCCCCCTCAACAATAGCTCTGGAGATAGCCAGCCCCAACCCTGTTCCTTGAGCAAACTCATTAAGTTTCTGGAATCGGCCGAATACCCTATCTTGCACTTCAAGCGGTATGCCCACTCCCGTATCTTCCACGTAAATGCGGATACCTCCTCTTTCAAGACTATATCCCATCTTAACGTAGCCGGATTGGGTGCACTTAATAGCATTAGTGAGATAATTCATCCAGACCTGTTTCAATCGGTTCCTATCCAGCAACACCTGGCATTCCGGTCCGGAATTACCCATACGAAATTCAACATTGGGGTTGGTTATCTTAGGTTGAATCATGGTATATAACTCACCACAGACCTTCGCCAAATTGAACTTTTCTCTTTTACGTTCCAAAATGCCCGATTCTATTTTTGAAAGATCCAGAATGTCATTAATCAACCTCAACAACAATTCATTGTTGGACTGAATGATATTCATATATTCTTCCTTTTCGGCAGGATCGTCACAACTGACCATCAGTTCGGAAAAGCCCACAATAGCATTGAGTGGGGTGCGAATTTCGTGGCTCATATTGGCAAGAAAAGCTGATTTGAGGCGGTCGGAAAGTTCTGCTTTCTCTTTTAGTTGTTTCAATTCCTGAGTCACTTTCTCCCATTTCGTATTATTGAAACGGATACCGGTATAGCGGATTACTTCCCCTTTTTTATTCCTCTCGGACTGTATGCCCGTTATGACATACGTTTGCCATTCACTGTCCCACTGGGTCATAGAACGATATTTAAAACTGAGATCTTTATCAACTCCCCGAAACATATGTTCCAGATTTTCACGGACTACTTCTACATCCTCCGGATATGCAGCCGCCAAATAATCTTCGGGAGTGACAGCAACTTCGGAGTTAAAATCGTTTATAGAATCATTAAAGACTTTGAACTTCCTGCTTTTTACATCGAAATCCCAATATGACATGCCAATGGTTTTAAAAGTCAGTTCCATCTTGTAATTCCTTTCCTTAATTTCCTCATCTAACTGATGAAGTTGGGAAATATTCTGACGGAATCCTGTAAAGCGGATAATATTCCCTTGTTCATCGCGTTCAAAAGGCACGCCGATAACATTGCAATATTGCCATGATTCATCATGCCGGGTCTTGATGCGGCACGTAAAGCTTACAGTGCTATCTACTCCCGACAGCATGGACTGCAAAGCATCATTAAATGTGGAACAGTCATCAGGATGTATCACTTCCAGAAAATGGGGAATGGTAATCAGCTTGTCACTGGCATAATCATTGATAGGATCGTTGTAGGATTCAAATTCCTGCGTACGAACATCAAAATCCCAATGAACAATATTGCTGACCTTCATAGCCAATTCGCGCTTGGTAATAAGTTCTTCTGTTTTCCTCACCATCTGTATTTTCTCGGTGACATCTACTTCCGTCCCTACGATCAAGACTTTTCCCCGATGCTCGGTAGACAAACGCATCCGGCTCTCATAATGACGGTATTGATTCTCCTTTTCATTATAGCAACGTATCGTGATGTTCCCATACTGAATTTCCTTATTTATAAGTTGCGAAAAACATTCCAATACCCGCGCATGATCCTGCGGATGCAATTTACCTAATAGGGTTTCCAAACTCATGGAAGCATCCACAATAGGACTTCCATAAAGGGGATTGAATGTCTTTTTGTGTACATCATATACCCATGAGGACATATTGGCCGCCTCCATTGCCATCTCCAGATTTTTCTTGTTTTCTTCCGTATGAAATTCTGTTTCTCTGACAGAAGTCACATCGTTGGTCAACAATATATGGCCTATTATGACACCTTCTTTATTCCATATTGCTACAATCTTTGCTTCGTAAATAATAGCATCTTTATTATGGCTCTCAAAGTAAGCATCTTCCTTTATACGGTCAAAATCATATTCAAATTCAAGCTCAATATCATCTCCCCTCTGAATCCTTGCAAGTAATTCCGCATCTACATAAGGACTTTTGAAAAGGTTTACTGTTCCCACAACCTTATTCCGGTCAACTACTCCGTACAAGCGCAATGCATAGTCATTGATACTGCGTAAAATACCATCTGCATCATAAATCTCGATACCCATCGGCAAACGGGCATACATACTTTCTGAAAATAAGATTTTTTCTTGCATCAACTCGGATATGCCTTCTTCAAACAATGCATTTCCGGTTGCGGGAGATCCCTTTTCTTTTTCTTCCATTATATTATTCGTTTTATTTATTATTCTTCATTATTCCCGATATTACTTTCCAAGCCGATAGCCCGGCTATCATAATTTTGCAATGCGTCCGTTTTCCTTGGCCTTTTGAAGCCAACCCGGAACTACTTCTTTCATGAATTTATCTTTAGCCGCCTTTTCAGCAGGCATATCCAAGCCTATATATTGCTGCGCTTTTTCTTTGGTTGAAATATCGGGCATGGGAACTTCATCCGTATATCCGTGTGATACCAGGACTTTGGAAACGGCCAGACGGGCCAGCAATGCTTTATTCAGTCCATGTGCCAGGATACGTGTTGTTTCCTGCGGAGCATGAAATGAAGATCCGTGGGAAGCGATACTAAAATCCCACCTCCATTGCGCCTGACGGATCAGCGTCAGTACTTTCTGCATTTCACGTTCCGTAGCGCCTTTATCCCAAGCAAACTTAGCTTCGATATGTACTCTCGCCAATTCCTGTTCCAAAAGAGCGCGCAATTCATTTGCTTTATGTTGGCGGTCATATACATTTTTACGCAATGTTTCCTTATTGTCTCGATGACAAGTCTGGCAAGTGCGTTCCACTACTGTCAACGGATTCTGAATATGATGATCGCTGTATTTTATACCTCCCTCCTCACTATAAGGCATATGACAATCGGCACATGATACCCCGCGCTGACCGTGAATACCCATTTGGAAAAGTTCATAGTCAGGATGCTGGGCTTTCACAATACGCGCACGACTCAGTTTATGGACATAATCGGCAAAATCTATTTCATCATAATATAGTTCCATATCCTCCACTGTGAAGCCTTTATCCCAAGGGAAGGTGAGATATTTACCATCTCCTTTAAAATAATATTCTGCATGACACTGGGCACACACCAATGAACGCATCTCTTGAGGAGTTACCTTGGTAATATCCCTACCCTGCCGCCGGAAAGCTTCAATTAATGCCGGACGACTGATATGCAAGTCCATATTCACCGGCTCATGACAATCGGCACATCCCACAGGGTTCACAATTTCGCTACCCAATGCAGCCCACTTGTTATTGTAAAAAGAATCCACACCTATTTCCTCCATCATGCGGGGTACATCCGGACTTTTGCATGTCCAGCAAGTAGCCGGCTGAGGACCTTCTGTGTTACTCATTGGTGCACCGGTACGCAATGTACGATACATATCTTCCACTCCATACATATGGCTGCGAGGTGTACTATAGTCTTTAGAAAAAGCATAACCTGCCCACAGGACGACCATCTCGGGACGTTCCTCCAGTACATCTATAGAAATATCTCCATTGAATCCCTGTGGAGTATCGATAGGCGGAGTTTCAGACCATGTATCATATTCACGCGGATAATTTTCTGCAAAAACAGAACTACGGGCCTCTATGCCGGATATCTCCACTTTCTTTACAGAAACCATATTCACCTTTTCAGTCCTATATTCCTCCATCAAAGAAGAGAGGATTATTCCCAGAACAAAAACAATAGTCATCGAAACAGCAAACAGTACCCATCCTTGCCAGGATTTTAATTTATTCTTCATTCTCTTTTTCTTCTTCCAATAATTAAATAGTCTTTGCCAAAGGCAAAATAACAGCAAAGCAACTTCCCTTCCCTACTTCCGACTGTACCTCAATGCGTCCTGCCAAACGTTCAACAATCACTTTACAGATAGACAGGCCCAGACCGCTTCCCTGTTCAAATTCATTCGTTTTATAGAAACGGTCGAATATCATTATAAGGTCTTTTTCATCAATTCCTTTACCGGTATCTTTTACATAGATGCAAATTTCATGATGTCCGCTGTCTATTTTACATCCCAGCGTAATAGCTCCTTCCTCAGTAAACTTATTTGCATTATTCAAGAAATTGGAAAGAACCTGAGTGAAACGTAAACTATCAATATAGACAGGCAGAGAAATGCTTTCATCCAATTCAAGATGGAATTGCAAAGAAGGTTTAATCAATCCTTCATAAGTCATATATATTTCCTTTACAATCTCTGTCATGTCACATTCTTTCACATCAAAAGAGATATTGCCGGAGTCCAGGCGGGATATTTCCAAAACATCATTAATAAGTTTCAAAAGCAGTTCATTATTATGGTTGACAAGCTCCAGCATCATTGCCTTTTCCTCCGGATCTATTGCTTCAGCACCTTCACCCAACAGAAGATTTGTAAAACCTACAATAGCATTGAGTGGCGTACGGATTTCATGGCTCATATTATTAAGAAACGATTGTTTCAGTTCAGCTTTTTCCGCTATCTGTTTAGCCAGAATAAGTTGCTGTTCACGCTCCACCACTTCCTGAATATTCTGCATAATACCTGCCAGCATTATCTTTCCTCCGGCATCTTTTATGCTGCTACATCTGAGTTCGAACCATTGGTAATCCTTTGCCTTTTTACCGAAGCAAAAACGCATACGCTGTATTTGCATACCGGGAGATTGGCGTAACGTATCATAGAAGGAACTCAGCAACTGCACATCATCAGGATGCGCATATTTCAGTATATCTTCCCTAGTAAACTTTCGCTGTTCCAGTCCTAACAGATTACTATAATTCTCATCAAACTCCCAAATACCTTCCTGAATATTCCAAAGCGAAATTTGTCCGCCATCCATAGAAAGAGTCAGGCGTTTATGCACTTCTTCCAGCATACGCAAATTCTTATGTTCCAATAAGGAGCGTCGGCGTGTATGCAGCAAACCGGCAGAGAGCATTATAAAAGAAAGCACAAATAACCCGCCCAACAGATAGAGTTCACCCCGATAACGATCATAAAACGGATAATTAATGATACGGACATCTTTCGGCACATTATGAGTATGGCTGCTATGTTCAGAAAAATAAGTCCAATCGAGCACATACTCTTTCTCCAAATCCCTGATCTTGGGCATACCTATCTTTTCTTTCCTTAGAAGGCAGCTGGCCAAATCGGCGGCAGTCCGGGCGGAGATTTCTTCCGTTGCCATGTAGCCACCCACTATTTTTGACTTTTCGCCAAATCCTTCACGAATACAACTGAAAGATGGAACATTCAAAGCATTTACTATCGGAATTGCCATCATATCAAATTTATCCAATAAGAAGGCTTGATCTTCTTGCTCCCGCTTTGATTTCTCTAACATAACCAGCAAAGAGGCTCCCTTTATATAGCGAAAGGGACAAAGACTTATGGTTAATGCATTCTTTTTTTTATTGTTAGTTGTTGCTCCGGGCATCAAATCAAAATATCCGATCATTTCTTTCAGCTTCTCATAATCGCACTCTTGTGTAAATGCTTTCTGATAGCCTAGAACCTTTACATTTTTCCTATCTACCACATGGGTAAACAGATCAAAAGATCTACGTCCCAAAATAGTCATATCTATATTATAAATGACCTCCATATTGGTATGGGGATGTAATGTCTTTATAAAATCCATATTTTGTTTCAAGTCCGGTGTATCACGTAGAATGTACACTTTCTCCGTATCATACTCCCCTATCAGTTTTTCGTCAGGAAAATGAACATTACAAGCCAATACGGGAACAGAGGAAAGTAAACGGTGATGGGTAGATAATAAAGAAAAAGTTGCTTGATCTCCTATCGGGAGAATCAAATCTATGGACTTACTTTTAATCAATTCAAGGTATTTCCTCACAGATTCTATTTCTCCTCCTTGAGAAAGGACAGTGCTGTTTAAGTAAAACTTGTCAAATACGGGCTCTATTCCTCTTTCCCTGAATTCGTTATACAGGAGTTTTTCTATATTGCCATAACCAATTTCATCTTTAGAAAAGGAGTAAATAAGGGAGATATGCTTCGTCACCAACTGATTAGTAACATGCCATCGTTTGTAGTTTAATCCGCTTATAAAAGCAAACAACAAAATGATAAAAACTAAGATGTATTTATAATTAAGCTTCCCTTTGCCCATGGTCTTATTTATTCTTGAGCAAAAATAGAATAATTTCTGTAAAGAGAAAATTTTTATCGGAAGTATTTCTTAATTATTATTGCAAAGTTGCCAAAACAACAAAAAAAGACGAAACAGGTTCATTTCTTATTATAAAATGAACCTGCTATCAATTGATATTCTTTTAGTTCCGTTTCAAATAAATAGAGTGTGTAATAGATTTAGGCAACTCCTCCTGATAGTGTGTCACCATAATCATTGTCTTATCCCGGCGACGACAGAAAGCTTCTATCACATCCTTTACCAAACGGCGATTGTACAAATCCAGCCCATGCAGGGGTTCATCCAATATCAGCAACTCCGGATCTTTCACAAAAGCACGTGCCAAAAGTACCAATCGTTGTTCGCCGCTGGAAAACTGCAAAAAATTACGGTCTTTCAAATCGGCAATGCCGAAAATATCCATCCACCACTCACAGGCCGCCATTTGTTCGGGACGCGGACGTTTGTACAGGCCCACAGAATCATGCAAACCGCTTGCCACAATATCTATGGCAGGAAGGTTCTTTAAATAAGCACGATGCATTTCGGGGCTGACGTAACCTATGTGTTTCTTTATTTCCCAAATACTTTCACCTGAACCGCGCTTTCTGCCAAATAGAGTTATATCGCAAGCATAACTCTGAGGATTATCGGCACAAACCAGACTGAGCAGAGTGGACTTCCCTGCTCCATTCTCTCCGCTTAATGCCCATTTCTCACCACACTTCACAGTCCAGTCCAAGTCTTTCAGAATAGTCCGTTCACCATAGCGGATGCTTACCTTATTTAAATCTACCACATGCTCTGTGTGATACAAATCATTATTATAAGGTAAGTTCAGGATTCGTTCTTCCTTTTCTTCAGAAAGTACACGCTCCGGCGCAGGCGGACAGGCAGCCAGGTATTCTTTCAATGTGATCTTCTTGCCACATACACGATCCTCCACTGGAATCACATGCGTGATAAATGCAGGAATATCATCTGTCTTAGAAAGAATAAGAATCACTTGCAAATTCGTAACTTTCGTCAGCTCGGCAAGCAGGACATGGAGTTGGTCGCGCGTCTTAGCATCCAACCCGATAAAAGGGTTATCCATAATGAGCACACGCGGATTGCTCAGCAAGGTCTTTGTTAACTGGAACTTACGTAACTCTCCACTGGAAAGCAATATAATATGTTTATCCAGCAAGCGTTCCATCCCGAATAGATCATAGAGCGCCTTTTTCAGTTCCGGATTAGTAGTTTGAGGCAAGAGATCGCGCACAATGGGTGTTTCATCCAAATCATGTGCATTCCAGCGTTGCTGATAATAATAGTTTCCATCAGCGTCTCCATAGGAATCGCGAAAAGCTATATACTTTATATTCTCATAAGCCATTTTAGAAGGAGATGGAGAGAAATCATATTTCACTTCATTCATTAACAGCGGCCAACGTCCTGTTATCGTATCTACCAAAATACTCTTTCCGGCACCGTTGCGCCCTACTATAGCTATATGTTCTCCGGCGGCAAGCGTCATATTTACCGGTTCTTTCATCCGGTACAGCGGATGGCGTGTCACACCATTCTCTATCGCAATAATATTCTGCATTACTAATCTCTTTTTAATCTACAAGGGCACAAAGGTAACGAAATAATAATTAAATCCAGTAATAAGTTGTCATTTTGTTATTTCCGAGAAGGATATTCTATCGGCAAATGCTATGCTAATCAGGAGTCTAACAGGGAAAACATTATGGCATAGTTATGTGTTTTATAACATGACGAATATCACACTACTTACAATTCAAAAGAATATTGGATATGTTTTATAATAGTTTGAAAGCAAAGAGAGAATATATGGTTTACATCTGTTATCAGAATAAAAATAAATAAGAAAATAGAAACCATTGTAGTTTATAAAATATCAAAAAGCAATATATTTGCACTGAAATAAAACAAAAGGAAACAACAAAGACATAAGTTACGAGCAAAATGGCAACTACAATAAGATTCACTAAGATGCAAGGAGCGGGTAACGATTACATTTACGTAAATACCCTAGCCTACCCTATTGAAGACCCGATAAGAACCTCCATTAAATGGAGTGCTTACCATACAGGTATCGGCTCCGACGGCTTGGTCTTGATTGGCAAATCTGATAAGGCAGATTTCAGCATGCGCATATTTAATGCCGACGGCTCGGAAGCAATGATGTGTGGAAACGCATCCCGCTGCATCGGTAAATATGTATATGAGAACAAGCTGACCGATAAGGAAGTGATAACACTGGATACGCTTTCGGGAATCAAAATATTGAAACTTCACATAGAAAACGGTCTGGTGGAAGAAGTAACCGTAGACATGGATGCTCCCTTGCTGACCAACCCCAAACAAATAGAAACAAAAACCGGCGGAATGCTGGCTGAAACAATCATTGCAGACGGAAAAGAATACAAAGGAACATTCGTTTGCATGGGAAATCCTCATTTAGTTATTTTCGTAGATGATATAAATAGTGTAAATTTGCCGGCGGTAGGTCCAAAACTGGAAAATCATCCGTTGTTCCCCGAACGAATCAACGTAGAATTCGTAGAGGTATTGCCGGATGGATCATTGAGGATGAGAGTTTGGGAAAGAGGTTCGGGCATCACTATGGCATGCGGAACCGGCGCTTGCGCCACCGCAGTAGCCGCTGCACTGAACCACAAAGCCGGACGGAAATCATTGGTAAGAATGGATGGAGGCGATCTCCATATCCACTGGGACGAAGAAGACGGACATGTATATATGACCGGTCCCGCAGTGAAAGTTTTTGAGGGAGATATTGAGATTTAATAAAACTATAAAACAACAACAGTTATGGCATTAGTAAACGAACATTTTTTAAAGCTACCAAACAATTACTTATTTTCGGACATTGCCAAGAAAGTAAATGCATTCAAGGTATCCCACCCCAAAACGGACATTATCCGTCTGGGTATCGGAGACGTAACGCAACCATTGCCCAAGGCATCTATAGAAGCGATGCACAAAGCAGTTGACGAACTGGCACACAAAGAAACCTTTCATGGTTATGGTCCCGAACAAGGATATGACTTTTTGATAGAAGCAGTCATTAAAAACGATTATGCCCCCCGTGGCATTTATCTGGAACCCAGCGAAGTGTTTATCAGCGATGGAGCCAAGAGTGATACGGGAAATATCGGCGACATCCTCCGCCACGACAACAGTATCGGAGTGACAGACCCTATTTATCCGGTTTATATAGATTCAAACGTAATGTGCGGACGCGCCGGAGTGTTGGAAGACGGCAAATGGAGCAATGTGGTATACATGCCTTGCCTGAGCGAGAACAATTTTATACCCGAAATTCCCAATCGCAGAATAGACATTGTATATCTCTGCTACCCCAATAACCCTACCGGCACGGTACTCAGCAAAGCCGAACTGAAGAAGTGGGTAAACTATGCATTGGAAAATGATACGCTGATCTTTTATGATGCAGCTTATGAATCCTATATCCAAGATCCTGATATTCCTCATTCAATCTATGAGATAAAGGGTGCGAAGAAAGTAGCCATCGAGTTCCGCAGTTTCTCTAAAACCGCCGGTTTTACAGGAGTACGTTGCGGATACACCGTAGTGCCCAAGGAACTGACAGCCGCCACCCTGGAAGGTGAACGCATTCCATTGAACCGGATGTGGAATCGCCGCCAGTGCACCAAGTTCAACGGTACTTCATACATTACCCAGCGCGGTGCGGAAGCTATTTACACCCCCGAAGGCAAGGAACAGGTAAAAGCTACCATAAACTATTATATGACCAATGCCAAAATAATGAAAGAAGGCTTGGAAAGCACCGGATTAAAAGTATTTGGTGGAGAGAATGCTCCTTACCTGTGGGTAAAAACTCCTAATGGAATAGGATCATGGAAATTCTTTGAACAAATGCTGTATGAAGCAAATGTAGTGGGCACGCCGGGCGTAGGTTTCGGTCCCAGCGGAGAAGGCTATATCCGATTGACCGCCTTTGGCGAGCGCGAAGATTGCGAAGAAGCAATGAAGCGAATCAAGAAGTGGATTCTATAGCACAGCCACATTGCTTACCTGTAGGGGCAGGGTCCGCCTGCCCGGATACATAAGCAAAAGGTTATCGGGCGGGCAAACCCCGCCCCTACAACCAAACGATAGCGAAAACAATTTTAGAACATTCCCACAAAAGGGAAACACGCAAACAAAACGAATATACTAACAACAGAAAGAAAATTATTTAGATACACGAGATATAACATCACATACTATTATTAATTTAAAGGTAAAAAGTTATGAAAAGGAGCATTAGAAAAGCAATATTGCTATCAAGTATGGCAATGGCGGTTCCGGCAATGAGCATTGCTCAAGACAAGGTAGAAGCCAGCGTAGGTGCTGACTTGGTAAGCGGATACATCTGGCGAGGCCAGGATTTGGGCAACGTAAGTATCCAGCCCTCACTGTCCGTTTCTTATAAAGGATTCTCACTGGGCGCATGGGGATCAGTAGGTATTGACAAGGATGACACAAAAGAACTCGATTTTACATTGGGTTACAACACAGGCGGTTTCAGTGTTTCTGTTACTGATTATTGGTTTAACGGCGGACCCGGATACTTTCATTACGGATCGGGACCAGCTTCTACCAATCATGTATTCGAAGCACAAATAGGTTACGATTTCGGCCCGTTGGCACTGAACTGGTACACCAACTTTGCAGGTGCCGATGGCGTGAACAAGGACGGCGACAGAGCTTACTCCTCATACATCTCTGCCACAGTTCCGTTCAAACTGGCAGGTTTGGAGTGGACAGCAGAAGTGGGGGCAACTCCATGGGCAACCGATTTCTACAACTATTCCGATACGGAATCGATGAAGTGCAATGGTTCCAACGGTTTCGCCGTATGCGATATCAGTTTGGGAGCAGCCAAAGAGATTAAGATTACAGATACATTCTCAGTCCCCGCCTTCGCCAAGGTTACGATGAACCCGCGCACCGAAGGAGCTTATTTTGTATTCGGACTGAGTTTCTAAATACAGATGCCATAACAATAAAAATACAACAACGAGGTATTCGTTTTTTTAAGAGGTAAAAAGATTACATTATACAAAATACAAATACAACAATGAAGAAAATTGAAGCTATTATCCGTAAGACCAAATTCGAGGACGTAAAGGATGCGTTACTCGAAGCCGACATCGAATGGTTTTCTTATTACGATGTGAGAGGCATTGGCAAAACGCGTCAGGAACGTATCTATCGTGGCGTAGTGTATGATACAAGTTCCATAGAGAGAATTTTAGTTTCTATTGTGGTTCGTGAGAAGAATGTAGAGAAGACAGTCCAAGCCATCATCAAGGCAGCACACACCGGAGAAATAGGTGACGGACGCATCTTCGTTATTCCGATTGAAGATGCCATCCGCATCCGCACCGGTGAACGCGGCGACATCGCCCTCTACAATGCAGAACAGGAAAAATAATGGCCCCCGTAGGGGCGGATTGAATCCGCCCGGATGCACAAAGGGCGTCATTTTTCCAAACGAATAAACAATACAATACTACAATTTTAAGCGAGAAAGATTATGGATACAACTAAGAGATTATATATAAGGGGACTGCTAATACTTTTATTAATGCTCCCCGTCAGCCTTTGGGCACAAGAGACAATAGCCACAGACAGTGTTACCGTAACGAAAACTGTAGCGGCAACCGTTACTAAAGTCGAAATTCCCTCTACGGATGCGGCGGCAGGAACAATCGGCGAACTGGCTACAGGGCTTAACACCGTATGGATGTTACTGGCAGCTATGTTGGTGTTCTTTATGCAACCCGGTTTTGCATTGGTAGAAGCAGGGTTCATCCGCACCAAGAATACTGCCAATGTTTTGATGAAGAACTTGGTAGACTTCATGTTCGGTTCTATCCTGTTCTGGTTTATAGGTTTCGGATTGATGTTCGGCATTGGGGGATTCGTAGGTGCACCGCACTTCTTCAACCTCGATGTAATGGACAAAATTATTGATAATGGATTGCCTATTGAAGGTTTCCTGATATTCCAGACAGTATTCTGCGCCACAGCAGCGACTATCGTATCAGGAGCAATGGCAGAACGTACCAAGTTCTCCATGTATTTGGTTTATACCATTTTTATCAGTGTACTGATCTATCCGGTTTCGGGTCACTGGACATGGGGAGGCGGATGGCTGATGAACGGTGAAGAAGGTTCATTTATGATGAACACTTTCGGAACCACCTTCCATGACTTTGCCGGTTCTACGGTGGTTCACTCCGTTGGCGGTTGGCTTGCATTGGTGGGTGCTGCCATTCTGGGCCCGCGCATTGGTAAGTATGGAAAAGACGGGAAGTCCAAAGCAATTCCCGGTCATAGCTTGACACTGGCTTGCCTGGGTGTATTCATTCTGTGGTTCGGCTGGTTCGGATTCAATCCTGGTTCTCAGTTGGCAGCAGCGACAAGCGGTGACCAGATAGCTATTTCGCATGTATTTCTGACGACTAACCTTGCGGCTTGTGCCGGTGGCTTCTTCGCTTTGGTAGTCAGTTGGGTGAAATATGGAAAACCGTCTTTGTCACTTACATTGAATGGCGTATTGGCAGGATTGGTAGGTATTACGGCAGGATGTGATTTGGTTTCTCCTTTTGGTGCAGTAATTATCGAGGCAATTTGTGGTGTGGTAATGATCTTTTCAGTAGATTTCATAGACCATGTGTTAAAGATTGATGATCCTGTAGGTGCATCATCCGTACACGGTGTTTGTGGTTGTCTGGGAACGATCCTCACCGGACTCTTTGCAACGGAAGAAGGTTTATTCTATGGCGGTGGTTGCCACTTTCTGCTGGCACAGATATTCGGTGCGGCAGTAGTGGGTGCATGGGCAGCCGGCATGGGTTACATCATCTTCAAGGGGCTGGACAAAGTACACGGACTCCGTGTTCACAAAAGAATTGAAGAAGAGGGACTCGATGTTTACGAACATGGCGAATCAGCTTACAATTAATGGTTAACGGTTAGTGGTTAGCGGTTAATACCTCCGGTATGATAGCCATTGGCTATTAACAACTAACCACTTATCACTAACCACTATATTT
Organism: uncultured Bacteroides sp.; assembly: GCA_902388365.1. Lineage (GTDB taxonomy): Bacteria > Bacteroidota > Bacteroidia > Bacteroidales > Bacteroidaceae > Phocaeicola. The sequence continues at coordinate 27,391 of CABMPB010000024.1, forward strand.
TATATTTAACAACTAAACAAATTTAGGTTTTATGTCAAAATTAAGATTCCGAGTAGTAGAGACAGCTTTCAAGAAGAAAGCAGCGGCAGTAGAAACACCGGCCGAAAGACCCAGTGAATACTTCGCCAAGTATGTATTCAACCGTGAGAAAATGTTCAAGTATCTGCCCAGCAAGGTATACGCCAAACTGATAGATGCTATGGACAACGGCGCTCCACTGGACCGCAGCATTGCCAACGACGTAGCAGCCGGCATGAAGAAATGGGCCAGCGAACTGGGCGTAACCCACTACACACACTGGTTCCAGCCTCTGACAGAAGGAACTGCCGAAAAACACGACGCCTTTGTGGAACACGACGGCAAGGGCGGTATGATGGAAGAATTTTCCGGCAAACTACTGGTTCAGCAGGAACCCGATGCATCCAGTTTCCCCAACGGTGGTATCCGCAACACCTTCGAAGCACGCGGTTACAGTGCTTGGGACCCCTCCTCTCCTGTATTCATTGTAGATGATACGCTGTGCATCCCCACCGTATTCATTGCCTACACCGGTGAATCTCTTGACTATAAAGCTCCTTTGCTGAAAGCATTGAGTGCCGTGAACAAGGCTGCCGTAGACGTTTGCCACTACTTCAATCCCGAAGTAAAGAAAGTAGTAGCTTATCTGGGTTGGGAACAGGAATACTTCCTGATAGACGAAGGACTCTATGCCGCACGTCCCGACCTGCTGTTGACCGGCCGCACCCTGATGGGACACGAAGCCAGCAAGAACCAGCAGTTGGAAGACCACTACTTCGGAGCAATCCCTACCCGCGTGGCAGCTTTCATGAAAGATCTTGAAATCCAGGCTTTGGAATTAGGTATCCCCGTAAAGACCCGCCACAACGAAGTTGCCCCCAACCAGTTCGAGTTGGCCCCTATCTTCGAGGAATGTAACTTGGCGGTAGACCACAATATGCTCATCATGTCGCTGATGCGTAAAGTAGCACGCAGCCACGGCTTCCGCCTGTTGTTACACGAGAAACCGTTTAAGGGTGTCAACGGCTCCGGCAAACACAATAACTGGTCGCTGGGTACAGATACCGGCATCTTGTTGATGGCTCCGGGAAAGACTGCCGAAGACAATTTGCGTTTCATTACTTTCGTTGTAAATACCCTGATGGCCGTTTACCGCCACAACGGATTGCTGAAGGCCTCTATCATGAGTGCCACCAACGCACACCGCCTGGGAGCCAACGAAGCACCTCCCGCCATCATCTCCTCTTTCCTTGGCAAACAGTTGACCCAGGTTTTGGATCACATGGAAGAAAGTGCCAACGACGACCTTATCACCCTGGCAGGCAAACAGGGCATGAAACTGGACATTCCGCAGATACCCGAATTGCTGATAGACAATACAGACCGTAACCGCACCTCTCCTTTCGCCTTTACCGGCAACCGTTTTGAGTTCCGTGCAGTAGGTTCTGAAGCAAACTGCGCCAGCGCCATGATTGCCCTCAACACAGCGGTAGCCGAACAACTGGCTAAATTCAAGAAAGACGTAGACGCTTTGATAGACAAAGGCGAACCAAAGATTTCCGCCATCATCGAAGTAATCCGTAAATATATCAAAGAATGTAAACCCATCCGCTTTGACGGCAACGGCTATAGCGAGGAATGGAAAGAAGAAGCAGCCCGACGCGGTTTGGATTGCGAAACCAGTTGTCCGCTTATCTTCGATAACTATCTGAAACCCGAAAGCATCGCTATGTTTGAAGCAACAGGCGTTATGACTCAGAAGGAGCTTGAAGCCCGTAACGAAGTAAAATGGGAAACTTATACCAAGAAGATTCAGATTGAAGCCCGCGTACTGGGCGACTTGGCAATGAACCATATCATTCCTGTGGCTACCGAGTATCAGAGCAAGCTAATTGACAATGTCTACAAGATGAAAGAACTGTTCCCTGCCGAAAAGGCCTCTAAACTATCTGCCGAGAACATAAAGCTCATTGAGGAGATTGCAGAACGTACCATCTACATCACCGAGCACGTGGACGCCATGGTAGAAGCCCGCAAGGTGGCTAACAAGATTGAAAGCGAACGCGAAAAGGCTATCGCTTATCATGACACGATTGCTCCGATGCTGGAAGAAATACGTTATCACATCGACAAGTTGGAACTTATCGTTGACAATCAGATGTGGACATTACCTAAATATCGTGAATTGCTTTTTATTAGATAATTACCCAATTATCTATTTCTTTTGTTGGTTGTTTTAAGTTTGCGAAGGAGGTCGTCGTGATGACGATCTCCTTTCTTTATGGATGGGATTGAGAAACAAAGTAGTAACCAAATGCCATAAAAAACGCGAATATTCACGTAGACCGATGCGAATATTCACGTTGGCACATCTGAATATTCACGTTACCCATCGCGAATATTCGCGTTTGTTTCGTGAATGATTTCAGATTACCTGTATATTCCATAATATGACACCGAGGAAAAATGATATGACACCGAGAAAACTTTTTTTCTCGGTGTCATATCATACATTAGATCCTTTGATATTTCAGGCAAGCCCTCCCCTGTAGGAAGAACCTACAAACAAGGAACTTTCACAAACTCCGCCCCTGGGAAATGTTTATCTATATACCGGCGAATATAACCTTCCGTATCTTCCTGAATGATTTTGTCTTCTCCTTCGGGAAACATATTATACATCACGGTATGCAGCTTAATCCCTCTGCGCTCTATCGCCTCAAAACTAAGCAAAGTGTGATTGATACTTCCCAAACGTCCCGAAGTAACAAATACCAGCGGATAACCTTCCTGCTGCACATAGTCTATCGTCAGAAAATCTTCCGTCAATGGCACCATCAAGCCTCCTGCTCCTTCTACCAAGACCGCATCATAACCCCGACTCAGTGTATCTGTAGCCCGTTTTATTTTATCAAAGTCGATGGCACGATGGTCTATTTGCGAAGCCAGATGCGGAGAAGCCGGATAGGAAAAGATTTCGGGTTTTGTCAATCCCTGTTCATCTTCGGGCAGATAATCCATACCCATCAACCGGCGGTGCAGTTCAATATCCTCGGAATAACCTTCCGGATTTCCTGTCTGGATAAACTTTTGCGTAATGGTGCGGCGACCTTGTTCATTCCAAAGACGAGCCAAATAGGCGGTGGCATAGCTTTTACCGATATTCGTGTCTATGCCGCTTACGAAAAATACATTCTGTTTCATTATTTCTTATCTTTAATTTATGGTTATGTTTCGGTGCAGATGCCTTACTTCTTTTGGGCTATGATATAAATGGGATGGTAGGTCAATGTTACCGAATCTCCATCGCTGAACAACCGGGCATATTTATCACAGAAAGATTGTAAATCTCCTTTTGTCCATGCTTGCTGTTGCACAGCGGTTACTCCGGTGTGCTTCAAGTGATAGAGCACTTTCAGGGGAGTATCAAAAGTAAGACGGATGCGTTCTTCGCTGGCACTTATTATTTTGTAATGGGATGTCAAAGATTGCTCCAGTTCCTCTAAGGTGCGATAATGCAGTCCGCTGCCTGTCACGGAGGTGATTTCCTTCAGATTGTCCTTGCCGAAAGTGGTGAAAGCGAAATATCCCTGTTGGTTCAGTAAGGCGTTGCAGCGTTCAAAAAACTGTTCGGGAGACACGAACCATTGCAATGCAGAGCAGGAAACGATCAAATCTTGTCCCTTCGGGAAAGGGAGTTGTTCGGCATCACCGGACAGGAAAGTAGCACGGCCGCTTCCTAATAAGTCGGTGAAGCAAGTGCTCATTTCTTGGCAAATATCATTCAATATCAGCTTTTGGGGGTGAAGTGTATCCATTAGTTTTCGGGTAAGGAAGCCTGTGCCGCTACCTATCTCCAATACCCGGTTGCACGGGCGGGGCAGGTGGCGGTTCAACATATCGCTCATGCGATGGGCGATTTGCTTCTGTGCTACCGCTTCACGGTTGTAACTCTCTACGGCGCGGGAGAAGCGGCGGGTTATTAATTGTTTGTTTATCATACTAATTCTTTATTATTTGGATGAAAACATTGCGTTAACATTATTCTAATGTTGTTATCCACTGTAGGGGCGGGGTTTGCCCGCCCGAATGCATATACGAATACACCATTCGGATCATTACCGGGCGGGCAAACCCCGCCCCTACGGTGAAGATGTGTAGAAAGAATTGTTTAAGAGGGGACGAAGTTACTCCTACATACTATATTCCTTAATAACTCCTCGGAATAATGAGGAATGTCTTGCTCTATGATCTCCGCCCCGGTATCCCGCCAGGCATTCCATTGATTGGCTGCTGCAAAGATCAAATCCCTCTTTCCTATCACTGCTTTTCTCCATTCAAACTTAGAAAAAGGCAGAGCAGAGACTTGCTCGCCAATCAGGCGAAGTTCATCTCTCAATTCTTCAAGAGGGCGTTGCGGTTCGTTTTCAAGAAATACATTCATGGCTTCACCGGAACCGCACATTCGCCGACGGAATTTCTGCAAACCGGTATCATTCAGCCCCTTCAAAGTTCCTTCAAAAATCATTTCGGGAATACCTTTTTCATTATCTTTTGGAGTCATTGTGCCGTTCACGGCTATACTCTCTGTTATAGGAAACTCTGTATGCTGCAATACCCGAGCTGCCGCCCACACGCCCATAGACCAACCTACCACACGGATTTCCTCATATCCTTCCAACAGGGAATATTCAAAGTGCAGTGAACGATAATCATAGCAGATCAGCAAATCGCCGTCTTCCGGGCAATAGTCCATAAATGGATGTTCGTCCATTCCCCAACCGGCAAAGAAAAGTGTCAGCCGAGGGTGATTCTGTTTGTGTATAAAATAGTGTTTCATAAAGTTCTTATCAGATTTCTTATTTCATCTTCCGTAATGGCTGCCGTGAGCGAGAAACGAATGCGGGAAGTACCTTCGGGTACCGTAGGCGGACGCACGGGCAAAGCATAGAAACCTTTGCGTTGCAGGTCCTCCGCTTTCAGCACTGTGGCACCGCTATCGCCTATCGTCATAGGCAGGATATGGCTGGTGGAGGGGCAATCGTATCCTCTTTCGCGTAAGGCCTCTTTCAGTAAGAGGGAGATTTGTTTCAGATTCTCCCGCTCATGAGTGAAGGTGTCCAAACGCTCCAATATGAACAATGTCCACATCAGATTGACAGGGGGCAAGGCGGTAGTGAATATGAAAGTGCGCATCTTGTTTACCAAATAATCACGAACTACCTGAGAGCAAACGATATAACCGCCTACCGAAGCCAATGCTTTTCCAAAAGTACCGCACAGGAAATCTATATCGGCTATGCATCCCTGTTCTTCTGCACAACCCAATCCATGTGCTCCACGCACGCCTATGCCATGAGCCTCATCCACGTATAGCAATACATTATCATACTGCCGTTTCAAGCTAACCAAGCGGCACAAATCCGCCTCATCACCATCCATGCTGAAAATACTTTCGGTGACGATGATTATTTTATCGTATTCCTGATGGTGGGCAGCGAGTAACTGTTCCAATTGTTCATAGTGGTTATGGCGATAGCGGATGCACTTCGCAGCCGATAATCTGATTCCGTCTATGATGCTGGCATGCACCAGTTTATCGGCAAGGATTAATGTGTGGGCGTCACTCACCGCGGGCAGAATACCGGTGTTCATATGGTAACCGCTATTGAAGACTAAAGCACTTGCTTTATGGAACTTATCGGCTAGCAGTTCTTCTAAACGAGTATAGACATCAAAGTTTCCCGTTAGCAAACGGGAAGATGAAGATGAGGGTAGAAAGGTTTCGGGAGTAAGTGTTTGCAGGAACTCTGCACGGAGTTGCAGGTTGGTCGCCAGTCCCAAATAGTCATTGGATGAGAGGTTTAGCATGGGATGTCCGTTTACTTCTACCTCTCGTCCTATATGATGCGTGACGGGTAATTTGCGGAGGTTGTTCTTGCTCTCCAACAAATTCAGTTCTTTTTCCAGGTTATTTAATGGGGTCATGTTCTTTTAATTTTTAATAAATAGTCGAAGGTAACTTTATCCCCTCTCAAGAGGGGACGAAGATACCTTTGACTATTGTCAGGAATGATATTCCAACTCTCCTACTATTTTTATCAATGCCTGCGTCAATTTACTCAATTCTTCGGGCTGAATAATGAATGGAGGCATAATATACACCAACCGTCCAAAGGGACGAACCCACACGCCTTCTTCCACAAAACGCCGTTGCATATACGCCATATCTACCGGTTCCTTTACCTCAATCACGCCTATAGCTCCCAACACACGGACATCAGCGACTTGCGGCAACTCAATCGCCGGAGTCAGTTCACGTTTTAATTGCGCCTCAATCTTGCTCACCTTTTCCTCCCAACCATAAGAAAGCAACAAATCCAGCGAAGCCTTCGCCACCGCACATGCCAACGGATTTCCCATAAAAGTAGGACCGTGCATAAAAGCTCCCGGATAACCGTTAGAGATAGTATCAGCCACATCGTCACTGGCAAGTACAGCCGAGAAAGTCATATACCCTCCGGTCAGTGCTTTGCCTATGCACATAATGTCCGGCTGTACCCCTGCATGTTCCCATGCAAACAGCTTACCGGTACGCCCGAATCCTGTTGCTATTTCATCAAAGATCAACAGCAGATGATACTCTTTGCACAGTTTCTCCGCCTGACGCAGAAACTCCGGATGATAGAAACGCATACCGCCTGCACCTTGCACGATGGGTTCCAGAATCAATGCAGCCAGTTCTTCATGATGCTGTTCTATCATTGCCTTCAATGGCAGAATATCCGCTTCATTCCATACTCCGTCAAAACGGGATTGGGGAGTGGGAACAAAGTAGCGGACAGGCAATGCCGAACCAAAGATGCTATGCATCCCTGTCACCGGATCGCAAACAGACATGGCATTCCATGTATCTCCGTGATAGCCGGAACGGATGGTTACGAAGTTATTTTTCTTTTCCTTGCCTTGGGCATACCAGTATTGTACCGCCATTTTCAGTGCTACTTCTACGGCTACGGAGCCGGAGTCGGCATAGAATATTTTCTGCATACGCGGAGGGGCTATCTTTAGCAGTAACTTTCCCAGTTCGATGGCAGGATCGTGTGTCAATCCGCCGAACATGACGTGGCTCATGCGGTCTATTTGCTCTTTTGCTGCGCGGTTCAGTGCCGGATGATTGTATCCGTGCACCATGCACCACCAGGAAGACATTCCTTCTATTAGTTTCTTACCGTCTTCCAGTTCTATATATACTCCTTCCGCACGCTTCACCTTGTAGGTGGGAAGCGGATGGGAAGTAGAGGTATAAGGGTGCCATAAATGCTCTTTATCAAAATTTTCCATGGTTATTTATTTTATTTCATTATTTAAGAATTTACTTCCACCGTAGGGGCAGATTGAATCTGCCCGATAACACTTCTAAATGTGTATTTGTATATGCATTCGGGCGGATTCAATCCGCCCCTACGGTGAATGGCAATCATTTATCATAAGGAATATCCCGCTTCCTCTATCAACGCCTTATCTTCCGATACTTTTGAACCAAGCGTAGTCAACAAATCCCCCACGATGGCAGAATTGATACCAATGTACAATGCCTTTTTCACCGCCTCCACACTCATCTGTGAGCGCCCTCCGGCAAAGCGGAGAAATGCGGTGGGATTGATAAAACGAAAGATAGCAATGGTAGTCAGTATATCTTCCTCCGTAAGCCGCGCCGCCTTTTCCAACGGAGTCCCGGGAATAGGCTGAAGCAAGTTTACAGGAATAGACTGTACTTCCAGTTCTCTCAGAGTAAACGCAAATTCAATGCGTTGCTCCATCGTCTCTCCCATTCCTATAATTCCTCCACTGCATACATCCATCCCCACCCTGCGAGCTGCCTGCAAGGTGTCTATCTTTTCCTGCTGTGTATGCGTAGAGCACAAAGAGGAGAAATAAGAAGGAGCCGTCTCCAAATTACAATGATAGCGGGTAATACCCGACTGATACAGGCTTCTTAACTCCTCCTCATTCAGCAACCCCAATGAGGCGCACAATTTGATTCCCGAACGCTCCCGCATATACTCCGTTATTTCGCAAAGCTGCTGCATATTCCGTGCATTCGGCTTCCGTCCGCTAGTCACCAACGAGAAACGTGCCACTCCTTGAGCCTCATTATACAAGGCATGACGCAAACATTCCTCTTTAGGCACCAATCCATAGACCTCTGCATTGGTCTTATAATACACCGACTGTGCACACCACTTGCAATTCTCAGAGCACCTGCCGGACTTGGCATTGATAATGGAACACATATCAAAAGCCTTCGATGCCAATCGCTGCGTAATCTCATGGGCGGCATCATACAAAGCGTTCTTTTCCGCCTCATTTACCAGCCATCCGGCTTCCTGCACGGTTATCTTTTCACCGTTCAGCACTTTGTTTTTAACTTTGTTCAGCATAACTTTTCATTTGGGTTTAGACACAAAAAAACCGGAAAGATGCATCACGCACCATTCCGGCTTGAATTGTTTTATATATTTTAATATGGAAAAATCCCAACCTGACAACTTTTGGTTGAGGTTGTATGAAAAAAAAGTTCGCAATGTAATATCAAACGAATCCCACCTTTCCTCCGTCTTTTCTTCATCATCTTCTTCCTTTTCATCTACAGACTGACAAACAGAGTACGATGCACACACATTCGCTTGTTTTCCCAAAGACACATCGGCTATTCCTTTCTTTAAATTGCCGATCGTTACATATTTACCCAGACTGCAAAACATAGCATACGCTTTCCGGCTCCAACGACGGAAACGTATTCCTTGCTTTTTCTGGTATAACTTATTCATGCCTTTTTCTGTTTAATGCAGCAAAGGTAGAGAAAATAATGGATGGAGCAAACTTTTTAAAACGAAAACACCGCCGTGCTCCTTCTAATTCCCGCAAAGAAATTAGAAAAACACGACGGTGAATTACTTAAGTCCTTTATAAATCAATATTATTCTTCCTTTTTGGGAGCAGCTTTTTTAGCAGCAGGCTTCTTGGCAGCAGTTGCTTTAGCAGCAGGTTTCTTGGCTGCCGCCGGAGCTTTCTTAGCTGCAGGCTCTTTCTTTGCTGCCGGAGCTTTCGCACCTTCGGCCTTTTCCAGTTTTGCCTGCAATTTCTCTACTTCCTTATTCAATGCTACCAACTCCTCGCCTTGATTCTTGATAGTAGTCAGCAATGAGTTCAATTCTTCGTTATCCATATCTACCGGATACAAAGAATTTACACGGCTAATGAAGTCACCCAGAATATTCATGTAGTTAGTGAAAGCATCGTATGGAGAATCATAAATACCACGATTCAACCAGATACCGGTATTCTTGGTAGTCATGAAACGGAAATTATTACTTGCCTGCAAATAATCCCAGTCTTGCTTAATGCGGCGGTCGTCACACAAGTGAACACGTTCTGCCACACTATATAGTTTATTGAAAGCTTCACGCTGCATCACATTACCCAACCATGGGCTGATGTCTCTTTCTTCGTCTGTCCAAGACATAGGATAAGGAACATCCACCTGGTCTACAGATTTCAGCTTGGTAACGATTTCTGTCGGAGTGGCAAAAGTAATGCCTCTTTCTTTTGCACAAGCAGGCAATGCTTTCATAAATTCCAGAATATTGGAAGACAACGGCTGTGCCATGCCCAGTGCAGAAAGTTCCATGAAGATATTAATTACCTGTTCTTCTTCCGGCAACGCTGCAATCCAATCAATATACTTGTCAGCAAACAACGGATACTCACTCCACTCAGAGTTAGAGAAACGCAAGCTGATGTCATCGGACAATTTGAAATCACGAAGCAACAACTTCAAGTTCGGATTGTGTGCACAGTGGTATAGATAGTGTGAGCTTTTCCAACCCAGCACGTGCTTGGCTCCTTCGGTTATCATACCTTTGAAACCCATGGCAGCCACAGCCGAACCTATTTCATTGGAGTAAATCAAACTGGAGTTACGGAACACTTTCGGAGTCTGCCCAAATACCAATTTGATTTTCTTTTTCATGCGTTCCACTTCTTCGCGGAAGCAATCTTCATTGGCCAAGGAAGAAAGTCCGTGTGAATAAGGCTCGCACAAGAATTCACAACAACCGGTTTCATTCAACTGGTGCAACAATTCAATTACCGTAGGCGCATAAACTTCCAATTGTTCCAATGCCACGCCCGAGATAGACAGGGCAACCTTGAATGCACCGCCATTGTTCTTTGCCATTTCTATCAATGCGCTCAGTGCAGGAATATATGAACGTTCTGCTATATCACTGATGCCGCGTTCATTTTCATAATCATCGTAGTAATAGTGGTCACGACCGATATCAAAGCAGCGATAACGTTTCAGATGGATAATCTGATGTATTTCAAAATAAAGACAGATTGTTTTCATATCTAATTATTGTTTTATTATTTACCATAGTTTTTTAACACATCCTCATAGAGGGCACGGATTCTTAAGCCGACTTTTTCCCAAGTAATGCCATCCACTTCCTTCTTTCCTTCTTCCTGAAGATACTGGAAAAGAGACGGATTGGTACAGATGGAATAAATGGCATCAGCCATCGCATTGATGTCCCAGTAATCGGTCTTGATCACTTTATCCAGAATCTCTCCGCAACCCGACTGTTTGGAAATAATAGAAGGAGTTCCGCACTGCATGGCTTCCAAAGGAGCAATACCGAAAGGCTCGGATACGGAAGGCATTACAAAGACGTCACTGTTCTTATAGGCTTCGTAAACCTGGCGTCCACGCTGGAATCCGGGGAAGTGGAAACGATCGGCAATGCCGCGTTCGGCAGCCAGATTGATCATGGCATTAAGCATATCGCCCGAACCTGCCATAACGAAACGGATGTTACGGGTACGTTTCAATACCAGTGCTGCTGCTTCTACAAAGTATTCCGGTCCTTTCTGCATGGTGATACGTCCCAGGAAGGTCACCACTTTTTCCTTTGAATGGTCAGGACGGGGAATATCCAGTAAATCCTGTGAAAGCGGATAAACCGCATTGTGCATGGCAAATACTTTATTCGGATTCTGATGGTATTCGTTGATAACCGTGCGGCGGGTCAGTTCGGACACACACATAATGCAGTCTGCATGGTCCATACCGTTCTTCTCCATACCATACACGGTGGGGTTTACTTTGCCGCGCGAACGGTCAAAGTCGGTGGCATGTACATGGATGCACAGTGGCTTGCCGCTCACCATCTTGGCATGTACGCCTGCCGGATAAGTCAACCAGTCATGAGCATGAATAATGTCAAATTCTTGTTGGCGTGCAACGACACCGGCTATGATAGAAAAGTTATTGATTTCATCGTGAAGGTTTCCCGGATAACCACCGGCAAACTCCATACACCCCAAATCATTGACGTGCATATACGAGAAATCAGAATAGATATGATCGCGAAAAGCATAATACTGCTCCGGCGTAGAAGTAGTAAGGCGTGACTTCAAATAATCGTAATTTACATCGCGCCACACAATAGGCACTTGATTCATACCTATTATATTCAGAAATCCTTCTTCCTCACCACAAGGTTTAGGCATACAGAAAACTGTCTCCATATCACTCTGCTGGCTCAAGCCTTTAGTGATTCCATAAGATGCTACTGCAAGACCACCATATATTTTGGGAGGAAATTCCCATCCAAACATTAATACTTTCATATAGGTTCCTCCTTTCAATAGTTGTATTTACTCAATAAATATAATACTCGCAATATCTCTGCCACATTCATAGCAAATGACACAGCTCCACGACCTTTGAATGGCGGGTTGCCATCAAACAGTTCAGGCATAGAACCAATGCAATGGGAAGTCATTTCGTCTTCAAAACCAATCAACTGGCGTTCAACAAATCCCACTCCACTCATCTTATAAATGCGGAGATAAGCCTCAAAGTAGAAACCTGCCAGCCATGGCCATGCCGTACCCTGATGATAAGCGTAATCACGCTGCATCTGCGGGCCTACATAGTTGGGATTATATCCACCGCTTTTGGGGCTGAGTGAACGGAGTCCTTTCGGGGTGAGCAGTTCCTTGGTTACAATATCCAGCACGCCTTTCTTCTGGCGGCTGTCCAGTGGAGAGTAATCGAATGCTACGGTAAATATCATATTCGGACGTACGCTCCAGTCCATCATATTGCCGTCTACATAGTCCAGCAAATAACCGTATTCGTTCAGGAAAGTATCTACAAATGACTGTCCTGCTTTTCCGGTAAGTTCATTCAGTGCATCCGTCAAAGGAGTATTTCCGGTTTCGCCCAACAATTCAGCGGTGAAACGCAAAGCATTGTACCACAAAGCATTGATCTCTACAATGTAACCTGTGCGCGGAGTTACCGGGCGTCCGTTTGCTGTAGAATTCATCCATGTGATAGCCTTTTCTGTACCATTGGCATAAAGCAAGCCGTTGGAATGCAGAAAGAGGTTGGGGTGATTTTCACGACGAAGGTATTCCATGATTTCTTCCAGCAATGCGCCATATTTCTCGCGGCACTTGTCACGCGATACCATCTTGGCATACTGCTGAATACACCATACTGCCCAAAGCAATACATCAGGATGTTCCATTTCGTATATCTTGATGTCGCTGGGTTCGTCATTAATGAATTCATGAATAGCCTTGCGGGCTGTTTCCATGACCATTTCAAACTTAGCCACCTCATCAATGGACAGTGTCAATCCCGGTAAAGAGACGAACATATCGCGGGCACGGCACTTGAACCAAGGATAGCCTGCCAAAATATAGGACTCTCCTACTTGCTTGTTCAAGAACTGATGGGCTGCATTAATCAGACAGTGCTGGAAATTGTCACGCGGAGTGCGTTCTTCCACTTCTTCCTCAAAGGTCTTTTTCAGTGTACGGGTACCGGCTTCGGAAACGCCGCCTGAGAATACCACACTCTCACCTTTCTTAATATCTATTTCAAAATAACCGGGAACATAGAGGTCTTCATTAAAATCATAGCCTCTTTCCTGTTCTTTGGGGTATTCAATGCCGCGATACCAATCCGGCTGATAGTGGAATTCATTCTTTTTGTTCAACTGCATATACAGTTCGGGATACCCCGGATACATACAGGTTTTGATACCGTTGTCCACTTCCTGATAATCACGGCTTGCCATTGCATTTTCGTGAGTGTACTGACGCACACTGCGGAAAGCCAGGAAAGGACGAAGACGCAAGGTAGTGGCGGAATGTGCTTCCAAAAGCGTGTAGCGTATCAGGATTCTATTTTCGTGATGAACGAAAAGCTTTTCTTTCTTGAGAATCACGCCTCCTACTCTATAAATGGTGGTCGGCACCTTCTCACACTCAAACTCGCGGATATACTTATGTCCTCTTGGGCTATAATTATCTCCTTGGTACTTATGAAGACCTAAATTAAATTCAGCGCCGTGTTGCACAACTGTTTCATCCAACGACGATAACAATACATGGTTTTCATCATCCAATTCCGGAACCGGAATCACAAGCAACCCATGATATTTTCTCGTGTTGCAATCAACAATGGTTGTACAATGGTAAGCTCCTGAACGGTTCGTGCGAAGAATTTCTCTTGGTAATGATTCTTCGAGGTTCGTCATAAGAGTCTTGTCAAATCGTAAGTAACTCATAGTTGTTATTTTAAGGTTATAAATAGTTTCCCCATATTAGTTCCTGTCACATATTATTTTTTATGCAACGCTCAAAATTAATAATTAAATGAATAAAGCAAAATTAAATAGCAAAATATTTTTCATTTTCCGCTTAAATATCCGTAGTATTGCACAGAAATCGGTATAATGATGACAATATGAAACATGAAATTCGAAAAATTCTATTGGCTTTTGCCATTCCGCTACTAATTCTTTTCATTCTGTATGTATTGCGCACAATGGAAAGTTTCATGAACTGGGATTTCATTACATGGGGAATATATCCCAGGGAAATCAAAGGCATCGCGGGTATTTTCACATCGCCATTGATACATGCCGATTGGGGACATTTGTTTGCCAATACCCTGCCCTTGCTGTTTTTGTCCTGGTGTCTGTTCTATTTTTACAGAGATCTGGGCTTTGGCATATTTTTCTTCATATGGCTGGTCAGTGGAATACTTACCTTTATAATAGGTAAGCCGGGATGGCATATCGGGGCAAGCGGCATCATCTACGCACTTGCCTTTTTCTTGTTCTTCAGCGGCATTCTCCGCAAATACGTTCCTCTTGTTGCCCTGTCATTGCTCATTACCTTTTTATATGGCAGCCTGGTATGGAATATGTTTCCGCAATTCGCTTCCATTTCCACTTCGTGGGAAGGGCATTTGGGAGGAGCTGTTGCCGGAGTTGCAGCAGCTATATTATTCAGAAATAAAGGGCCACAACGACCGGAACCTTTTAAGGATGAAGAAGATATTAATATAGAAGAAAATACAGAAGAAGAGGATACATCAAATCACTTTTTTTCATTTTGTCTTTGCCATGAAATACAAAAAGGCTACCTTTATCCCATACTTTTTTTTCAAAACATCTTTTAGGGTAGTAATTTAAGTAAAAAACATCTTAATATCACAAGTTTATGGGAATATTCCGCAACGGAAACGAGAAATCCGTCAAGCTTAACATCTGTGGCTTAACAAAAGAAAGCAACATTATGATTTGCAGCATCGTAAAAATAGATGCAGTCAGCTTTGCAGTAAATGAAAAAGAGAGGGAAGCAAAGGCTGACAAATTAAGTCTTAATGAAGTTAAACAACTGATTAGTAAAGTACATAAACCATTGAGTTCCATTATACTGACGAAAAAGACTGATTTTACAGAGCTTGATAATCTTATTAATATCCTACAACCGGATGCGATACAGTTGCTGGAAGAAAATATCCCCCTCGACACCGTAAAGCGACTTTTCGAGAAACATCAAAAGACAGAGTTCATCCAAACCGTTTATCTCAAGCCCGAACATCCTGTGCAGAAAATAAAAAAGCAGGTTGATTCTTTCCTTCATCATATTGATGCAGTCAGCGTTGATTTAAGTATGGTCAATATAGAAAAGAGTATGAACTGGATGATTTGTGGAGAGATTATCCGCTATATAAAGAAACAAGGGAAACAGGGAATAATGGCAGGAGAACTAAATGCAGAGGATATAGAAACAGCCGTCAAAATAGCAAAGCCAGACATGATAAGCATACAGGCAAGAGCCTGTGCACAACACAAGGAAGCCAAAGAAATACTCCATAGAACAATTGACAATTCCAAACTGGTAACAGTAGCAAGGCTTATTGCAAACTTGAACGATAGAAAGACGGTCTGATCTTCTTTTTCCTTCGCCTGCACATATTTACAAGCACATATAGAAGGTAAAGTGTGTTCCAGTATGTGGAACAAAGTGTTTCAAGCAGTCAAACAAAGTGTTTCAACCGCATGAAACACTTTGTTTGCCGGTATGAAACAGATTGTTTGACTGCTTGAAACACTTTGTTCACTTATTTAATATACCTCAACCTTAGCAGCTGCCGCCTTGCACTTATCACGCAAAGCATCCAAGTCACTGCCATTAGGAGCATAGCACACCACTACCCCCATGCGGCGGTTCACCTTGGTATAAGGCTTTCCAAAGATGCGAAGATATGTATTTGTTTCCTTGCACACTTCTTCTTCACCCCTATAACGCGGAGCCTCCTTGCTGGCTATGGGAGAAAGGATAACGGCACTTGCCCCTATGCGTTCCTGTGTCACTTCGGGAATAGGAAGCCCAAGGACAGCACGAAGATGAAGTTCAAATTCATTCAGATTCTGAGTACCTGCCAATGTCACCATACCGGTATCATGCGGACGGGGTGAAAGTTCGGAGAAGTAAACGCCGTTCTCATGGCTCAGGAAGAATTCCACTCCCCAAATGCCGGCACCGGTCAAGGCTTCCGTTACTTTGGCAGCCATGCGCTGTGCTTCTTTCAGGTGCTCGGGGTCAATATGGGCAGGCTGGAAACTTTCACGATAGTCACCACCCTTTTGCACATGACCGATAGGAGGACAGAACAAGGTAGGACCGTTCTTCTGTGTAACCGTAAGCAAGGTGATTTCGCTATCAAACTTGATAAATTCTTCTATAATCAGTTCCTTGATGTCGCCGCGGCTGCCTTCGCAACCATAGTGCCATGCCTGTTCCAGTTCGTCAGCACCCTTTACCAATGACTGGCCTTTGCCGGATGAAGACATCAGCGGTTTTACCACGCAGGGGAAACCTATTTCCTTGGCAGCTTCTTTCAGTTCTTCCAAAGACTTGGCATAGAAATACTTGGCAGTCTTCAGTCCCAGTTCTTTTGCAGCCAGATCACGGATGGCCTTGCGGTTCATGGTGAAATTTACGGCACGGGCACTGGGCACTACCTGAATGCCTTCCTGTTCCAAATGATACAGGCGCTCGGTGCGGATTGCTTCAATTTCGGGCACAATGATGTCCGGTTTATGTTTAGCCACAACGGCATCCAGTGCATCGCCATCCAGCATGCTGAATACTTCAAATTCATCAGCCACCTGCATGGCAGGAGCCCCTGCATACGAATCACAGGCTATGACGTATTGTCCTTTACGTTTTGCCGCAATGACGAATTCTTTACCCAACTCGCCTGAACCCAGCAATAAAATCTTCTTTGTCATACTTTTATCTATATTGTTTTGATATTCCTTTATTTCCGCCTGCAAAGATAGTGATTTTAGAAACTATATGATACCATTGATGCAATAAATGGATCATTCAGCATAAAGAAAACACCTACACCCAAAGCTATGAGCCACAATACGATAAATATTACTTTAGTAACCATAGACATAGGCTGCCAACCGCCAAAGTAACGCATCAGCATGTGTATCAAGCCAATAATAGGAATACCGATGACCAGAATACCGGCAACGGACATGGCAACGGTCATTCCCGGAGAAGCTCCCACAGCACCCCAGTTTACGGCAGGCAATACTTCATAAAGCACAGCCGGCAATGCAGCGATAAGCCCTGTGGCAGCCATCAGTAGGGCAAAGAACACAATCAATAGCACAAACAAAACAGGTGCACAGCAGATGGCTATGAAAATCAACAGGAACTTAATCAGGAAGCCGGCGACAGCCACAATCCCCTCACCTATTTTCTGCAAGATGCTGCGCGGATGTTCTGAATGTACATAGTCATTTACTTTATCAAAACCATCCGTCACGGTCTTGCCTATGTTCTCTACATTCACCGCCTCTCCCTTCATGGCAAGTTTCTCGGTGGCAGTGCGTGCCTGTGGAACAATGATCCATGCTATGATATAAGCCAGAATAATCCCATGTACAAAGAAAGTAAGTACGATAAGGGCGATACGCACCCAAGTTACATCCCATCCCAAATAAGCGGATAGCCCGGAAGCCACGCCACCCAATACCTTATTGTCCGGATCGCGGAAAAGGCGGTGCTCCGCAGTTTTCTTGCCGCTTTTCTCCTGCCTCGGTGTTTCCTCGCCCGACAGTTCTTCGGGTTTACCCATTTGGGCGATTATTTCCTCCACATCTTCTATGGTTATTACCTGTTTTCCTTCCTTCAGGCGCTCGGTAAACAGTTCGGAGATGCGTAACTCCATATCATGCACTATTTCTTCTGCCCCTTCCTCGCGACGGAAGTGGATGCGCAAATTGGACAAATAATTATCCAGCAAATGGTAAGCATCTTCGTCTATATGATAAACGGTTCCGCCTAAATTTATGGTCAAAGTCTTTTTCATTGTATCTTGTTTTTTAATGGTTCTTTAAATGATTTACCGTATCCGTCAGTTCCTCCCAGGCACCTTCCAATCCATTGAGGAAGGTTTCGCCACCGGGGGTGAGTTTATAATATTTACGTGGTGGCCCTTGCGTAGACTCCACCCATTCGTAGGACAACAGGTTATCGTTTTTCAGCCGGGTGAGCAGCGGATAAAGCGTTCCCTCCACTACAATGAGCCGGGCTTCTTTCAATTTCTGAATAATATCCGAAGCATAGGACGGCTCTTTGTGCAACAGCAGCAGAATGCAATATTCCAACATTCCTTTGCGCATCTGAGATCGTACATTGTCTACATTCATAACTTATACTACTTTGTTTGACACAAATATATGTATTATATTAGTACCTTGTATTGCATAGTACTTTAATTTTGCATTATTTAATAATAAAATAGGGAAAAGGCTACCTGTGGCACTGCACTTTAGGGCAAAAAGTTTATCTTTGCCTCTCGTTATAACCCTAAAAACATAAAGATCATGTTTACGATACGAAAGGCAACAACCGATGATATTCCATTAATTAACCGGATGGCACAGATCGTCTTCCCCGCTACCTATCAGGAAATTCTGTCCAAAGAACAATTAGACTATATGATGGACTGGATGTATTCTCCCCAAAACCTGCACAAGCAGATGGAGGAAGAAGGACACATTTATTATATAGCCTATAAGGGAGAAGAAGCCGCAGGGTATGTTTCCATTCAGCCCGAAGGAGAGCATTTATTTCATTTGCAGAAAATATATGTACTCCCCCACTTCCAAGGTTGCCATTTGGGGAAAGTCTTGTTTGAGCAAGCTGTCAAGGCTATCAAGGAGATTCATCCCGAACCTTGCGAAATGCACCTCAATGTAAATCGCAATAACAAAGCCCTACAGTTTTATAAGCACATGGGAATGGAAAAGGTAAGCGAAGGAGATTTCCATATCGGAAACGGCTATTATATGAATGATTACATTATGGGACTTCATATTTAACTCTCCCCCAAAAACATATATTGATGAATTATTTTAAGTATCAAACGGCAATAGGCATCCTCACTATTTGCGAGGAAGCGGGAAAAATCACCGCCATCAGTGTGCACCATCAGCCCGAAACTGGCGATGAAAAGGAAACAGAAGCAACGCGGGAAGCATACAGGCAGTTGACGGAGTACTTGGACGGCAAGCGGAAATCATTTGATTTGCCTTTGGCCGCCAAAGGAACAGAGTTCCAGAAACAAGTGTGGCAGGCATTATGCGAAATTCCATACGGACAGACGCGTACTTATAAACAAATAGCCGAAGCTATAGGCAATCCCAAGAGTGTGCGTGCCGTGGGGATGGCTAATAACCGGAATCCATTGATAATCGTTGTCCCCTGCCATAGAGTGATAGGCAGCGACGGCAAAATGGTGGGATATGCTGCCGGAGTAGATAAAAAAGAATTCTTATTAAGACTGGAAGGGAGTTTGCTATGAATGAATACCGCATCAACGGAATGACCATAAAGGAAAACCTCTTGCAACTGGCGGGAGATGGAAATAAGAAATTCACCGAGTCATTGCATCCGGGGATAGATAACGTGCTGGGCATCCGGGTTCCTGCCCTGCGCCAACTGGCTACACAAATTGCCAAAGATGACTGGAAAAGTTATTTGCAGACAGCCGATACTTTTTATATGGAAGAACGGATGCTGCAAGGCATGGTGATAGGCAGTTTGAAGATGAAGGATACTGAAGCGTATTTGGCATTGGTGGCTAAATTCGTTCCTTTGATTAATAGTTGGTCGGTATGTGATACCTTTGATTTCTGTGGCAAGCAGCGTTTTGTGGATAAGAACAAGGAAAGAGTATGGCAATTCCTAGAAGGCTGGATGGCTTCGGATAAAGAATATGAGATTCGTTTCGGAGTGGTGAAAGCCATGGCGCATTATGTGGATCAGGACTATATAGATAAGGTGTTGCAATGGATGGACAGGATTAGTCATGAAGGATATTATGTGAAGATGGCGGTAGCGTGGGCATTATCCTTGTGCTATATAAGGTTTCCGGAGAAAACGATGGTGCTTTTAAAAGAGAATCATTTGGATGATTTTACTTATAATAAGGCGTTGCAGAAGATTGTGGAGTCTTATCGGGTAAGTAAGGAAGATAAGGAAATCATTCGTGGTATGAAGCGGAAAAACTAATAATTTATGTTCCATTTCCCGTAGGGGCGGGGTTTGCCCGCCCGAATGCATACACGATTACACCATTCGGAGTGTTATCGGGCGGGCAAACCCCGCCCCTACGGTGGATAACCTATTATTCTTCCCAAACCAAATAGGCCGATACCAGCCAATGATTCAGTTTATTGCCATCTACTTGTTGCGACTCAGGAATACTTACCTTGAAAGAATGCTTACCGGCAGATAAATCCCCTACCACAGCTTCTTCGGGCACTACATCGCTACCCGGACACCAGTTGGAGCGTGACAAATCAGAAGAAGCCAACGGTTCTTCAATATCTTTTGTTGCATACCCTTTCTCACCTATATAAGCAGCAGTGCGCGGAATCAACCACACCCCCGTAGCCGGATTGAAGCGACGGAAAGATGCACAATCGTCACGCCAAGGAATAAAGTTCAATACTTCCTTACCATCAACAGATATAATATTGCGCTTTTCCACAAATTCATCACCGCCACTATGGCCGCCGTGACCGGTTACTATATACTTCAACCGTACATTCTTGGCAGCTTTCGGCATATCAAAATCCATAACTACATCTTTGCGAGAGAAAATATCAGGATAAGTCTGTCCTATATAATACACCGTATTCATTAAAGATTTCACATGGCGCTTGGGCATGGCATCACAAGTAATCTTGCTTTCTTTTACATCAATATCCATGCTTGCCACATATCCTTCGGCAGTCCAGGTATCAATAAAGATACCTACATACGCTTCTTTCTCCAATGCAGGATAGAGGTCGGTAATGTCTTGTTCCCAAGTAACGCACTTCTCCCATTTCGGGATATATACCGGACGGCGTTTGCTGCTCAATGAATCATTGTCCGAACTATAATAGCCTACTCCGAATGGAGTCATGAAACGCATCAGTTCGATGGTCGGCACATAGTCTTTACCCGGCAGGATGCCGATCATCTTTTCGTATTTCACGCTGTCTATTGCCGGAAATGCTTTCTTCCCTTCGGCTATATTCATCAGGTTGATGACCGATTCTTTAGGAAGCACAAAGCAAGAGCCCGATTTATCCCAACGGTCACCATTGGAAGCAACGGTTACTTTCAGCTTTACGTTTACATCCCGTTTGTAATCGGGCAAAGTTATCTTTTTCAAGATGATGCGTCCATTTACCAAACGGATTACTCCATCAGCATTTGCCGGAGTATAATTGGGGAATGAATCGGGACAGAAATAGACGTTGGTTTTATCGAATACCTGAATGTGGGTATTACCCAGGGCAGGTAGTTCTTTGTGATTGGCTGCATTCGCCGGAAGGATAAAAGTTGCCGCCACCGCTAGTGGAGCAATAAAGGTTAGTAGGTTCATTCTTTTTTTATTAGGTTTAATTATTAGTAAGTAGTGATCACTGTAGGGGCAGATTGAATCTGCCCGATAACAATTAACTTTGTGTCTTCGGGCGGATTCAATCCGCCCCTACAGTAAATGTATAGCAATTATTGATGCTGTTCACGCAACAAATCATTCACCGTCTTTACCGGATTGAATGTACTCAATGGCACTTCTACAAAGACCGTATTCCAGTCACTCATCGCACCATTCCACAAGCCCGGCAGCTCAAGGGCTTTCAAATCCTTGCCACCTTTTGATTTATAAGAGATAAAACCGGTCGCCTTATCTACATACTTCACCAAGTCGAACTTGTTTCCTTTATAATCGCGAACTGCACAAACCAAGTCTACCGGATTAAAGTGAGTACCCTTTTCAAACATCTCCTTCTTGGCAGCATCATTCATATCAATCTGTGAGCTTTCCAATATCTGCAATGAGATAGTACCATCAGAATTATAGGCCAGGAACGGGCCACCACCCGGTTCGCCTACATTCTTCACCATACCGCATACACGCATCGGACGGTTCAGCTTCTGGCGCAGATAAATCACCAGTTCCGCATCTTCCAAATCCTTCAGATCCGGCTTGCGGCAACACAAATCCTGTTGCAGGAAGCGGATGATTTCTTCCAACTGCGCATGGGTATATTTACCGCCATCCAGCAATTCCAGATACTTGAATGCCTGTTTCTGCAAAGTCACCAATACACCGGCAATCAGTTTTTTATAAGTAACGGTATCGTCTTTCAAGCGATCGGGCACCACATTATCAATATTCTTAATAAAGATCACATCGGCATCCAGATCATTCAGGTTTTCAATCAACGCGCCGTGGCCGCCCGGACGGAACAGCAACTTGCCATTATCGCGGAAAGGATTGTTTTCCATATCGGCAGCAACCGTATCGGTACTAGGCTTCTGCTCAGAGAACGATACATTAAATTCCACTCCGTATTTCTTGGCGTAAACGGCAACCTTCTCCTCCACCAGCTTAGTGAACAGTTCGCGATGCTCGGTAGAAACGGTAAAATGCACATTCACCTTGCCCGTCTTTCCGGCTGCATACAATGCACCTTCTACCAGATGTTCTTCCAGCGGAGTGCGCACGCCATCAGCATAACGATGGAATTTCAGCAAACCTTTAGGCAAGGCACCATAGTTTAAACCGGCAGCTTCCAGCAAATTGGCAACCACGGGTTTGTAATTCTTTTCAGAAATCAATGCGTCAATCGTCTTGCCCGTATTGTCCATGCAAGCGGCATTCAAATCATTGAAGAATGCAAAACTATGGATATGATCGAAGAACTTCTTTTCAAAGTCAGTCTTCGGAGTATGATAGTCCGCCCCCAGAAATTCAAACAAATTCTTGAACATACGGCTGGCAGCACCGGATGCTGGAACGAGCTTCACAATGGTCTTTTCACCTTCTTTATATGTATCCCATGCTTCCAAATAAGTTTTTACTTCATTTTCGGCAGGAGCCATGATACCTTTCTCGATTGAAGCGGCAGCATCCAACTTCAAAAACGGGAAACCTTTTTCAAAACATACCAGTTGCTCGGCAATCTGTTGTTCCGAAATTCCTTTTTTCACTAATAAGTTTTTGTCTTCAGGTGTTAACATAAGTACATGATTTTATTGGGTTTAAATAAATTATTACCTTATTCTTTTCATTATTAATTGCCCAAAAATACAAAAAAATGCGAGAACCCTGCCTAATAAATGAAGAAAAAAACTACCTTTACCCTCGAAAAGATTTCACGTGTTATGGAAGAAAAAACATTTTTCACAGCCAAAGAGCGTGAGCAACTGTTCACCCTCTATAAACGACTGCTTCAATTGTCCGGGGATACCTTATTAAAAGGCGATTGTCACAAGTTAAAAACGCACCTTATTAAAGCAGTTGCCGCAGGCAACCTGCCACGAAATAATTTCGGGATGAATCCCGTTATCAGAGATATGCAGACAGCCGTCATCGTGGCTGAAGAAATCGGGATGAAACGGGCTTCCATCCTGGGCATCATGTTACACGAATCGGTGAAGAACCGTCTGTATTCTTTGGACTCCGTACGAAAAGAATACGGAGAGGACGTGGCAGGCATTATCCGTGGACTGGTTAAAATCAACGAACTGTACTCCAAAAGCCCTACCATAGAGTCGGAAAACTTCCGCAATCTGCTGCTCTCCTTTGCCGAGGATATGCGCGTCATTTTAATTATGATTGCCGACCGCGTAAACCTGATGCGGCAAATCAAGAACACCCCCAACGTGGAAGCGCGTACCCAGGTTTCTAATGAAGCCGCCTACCTGTATGCCCCTTTGGCACACAAACTGGGCTTGTACAAACTGAAATCGGAGTTGGAAGACCTCTCGTTGAAGTACACCGAGCATGATGTGTACTATCATATAAAGGATAAGCTGAACGCAACGAAAAGCGCCCGCGACAAATACATCGCCTCCTTCATTGAGCCCATCCAGCAGAAACTGGAAGAAGCCGGACTGAAGTTCCACATGAAGGGACGCACCAAGTCCATCCACTCCATTTATCAGAAGATGAAGAAGCAGAAATGCCCCTTCGAAGGAGTGTATGACTTATTTGCCATCCGCATCATCCTGGACTCCCCCATCGACAAGGAGAAACAGGAATGCTGGCAGGTATATTCCATCGTTACGGATATGTATATGCCCAACCCCAAGCGTCTGCGCGACTGGCTTTCCGTACCCAAAAGCAACGGATACGAGTCCCTGCACACCACCGTAATGGGCCCCGAAGGCAAATGGGTGGAAGTACAGATACGCACCGAGCGCATGGACGATGTTGCCGAAAGAGGTTTTGCCGCCCACTGGCGCTACAAGGGCGTAAAGGGCGAAAGCGGCTTGGATGAATGGCTCACCACCATCCGCGAAACCTTGGAGAATGCCGACAGTGACCTGGAAGTAATGGATCAGTTCAAACTGGAACTGTATGAGGATGAAGTATTCGTTTTCACCCCCAAAGGCGACCTGTACAAGATGCCGAAGGGTGCAACCGTCCTCGACTTTGCATTTGCCATCCACAGCAAGCTGGGCTCCAAATGCATCGGCGCTAGGGTAAACAACAAGAATGTACAGCTAAGGCACGTACTGAACAGCGGCGACCAGGTAGAAATAATGACCTCGAACACCCAGACGCCCAAACGCGACTGGCTGAACATAGTCACCACCTCCAAGGCACGTACCAAGATACGCCAGGCCATCAAGGAAATAGAAGCCCGACAAACGGAGTTTGCCAAGGAAACCATAGAGCGTAAATTCAAGAACCGCAAGCTGGAATATGATGAAGCGGTAATGATGCGCCTTATCAAGAAACTGGGATACAAGACCGTAACCGAGTTCTATCAGGACATCGCCAACGAGACACGGGATGCCAACGACATCATTGAAAAGTACCTGGAACTGAAAAAGAAAGAGACGGAAGTGCGCGATGACATTGTGTACCGCAGCGCCGAGAACTTCAGTATGCAGGCAGATCCCGACGACAAGACATTCAAAGACGATGTATTGGTGATTGACAAGAACCTGAAAGGACTGGACTTTAAGCTGGCAAAATGCTGTAACCCCATTTATGGAGATGATGTATTCGGCTTTGTCACCATCAGCGGCGGCATCAAGATACACCGTGCCGACTGTCCCAATGCCAAGGAAATGATGGCACGCTTCCCCTACCGCATCGTAAAAGCCCGTTGGGCAGGAAAGAGCCAGGGAAAGCAATACCCCATTACGTTGCGCATTGTGGGGCATGATGATATAGGTATCGTTACCAACATCACCTCTATTATAAATAAGGAGACGAATATCCTGTTACGTTCCATCAGTATTGATTCGCACGACGGATTATTCAGCGGCATGATGACGGTACTGGTAGACGATACGTCCAAACTGGAATCATTGGTCAAGAAGATCAAGACCGTGAAAGGCGTAAAGCAAGTAAACAGAGGATAAAGAACATCTTCCCCCGTAGGGGCAGACCCATGTGTCTGCCCGAAGACACAAAGCAAACAGCATTCGGGCGAACACACGGATTCGCCCCTACAGCAAATGAATAATATGAACGAATTACAGAAAAGACTGAAAAGCTTCACCTATGCCTGGAAAGGCATAGGCAGCTTTCTCCGCAAAGAGCATAATGCCTGGATACACTGCACCGCCATCGTGGCAGTCACCATTGCAGGTTTTTCATTCGGCATCAGCCGCACGGAATGGTTCATCATCATTCTCTGCTTTGCCTTGGTACTGGCTGCCGAAGCCTTCAATACCGCCATAGAACGGCTGGTAGACCTCGTATCGCCGGGACGCCACCCCATAGCAGGCGATGTAAAAGATATAGCAGCAGGAGCCGTACTGATATGCGCCATTGCCGCCGCCATCATCGGGCTGATGGTCTTCATTCCTTACTTTTAAAGGTGTTAATTAACCATTTATTTAGCTAACAGTTAAGGACAGTTTACCAAAAAAGTTGTATTTTAGCCGCGATAATTTTAAAATAACGAGACGAATGAAGAAAATTTTGCTTTCAACTTTATTGTTGATTATAGGATTAACCGCCTATGCAGCCGTATGGCAATCGCAAGGAGAAGCAGAGATTACTTTCGATAAAACGACACATGATTTCGGTTCTTTTCCCGAATCAAGCCCGAAAGTAACATGTGTATTCAACTTCAAGAACACAGGAGATGGTCCTTTGGTCATTCATCAAGCCATAGCCTCTTGTGGTTGCACCGTCCCTCAGTACCCCAAAGAACCCATCAAGCCGGGTGAAAGCGGGCAGATAACAGTAATCTATAATGGCGCGGGCAAATTTCCGGGACATTTTAAGAAATCAATCACCATCCGCACAAACGGAAAAAATGAAATGACACGTCTCTACATCGAAGGCGATATGATGCCGAAAGATGCACAGGCTGAATAATAAAGGTAATTTCTAAAAGGAACTCTCTCCATTGTTTGAATAAAACGGTGGAGAGAGTTTTTTAATATCTATCAGAACTACTTTGAAAAGATCTGCTATCCTTACACTTCTTCACATACCCTCATTTCCATTCCCTTATACATGTAGCTGTGTTCCATATCCTGATAAATTCCCAGCAGCGGGCAGAGGAAAATATCTACATATCCTGCCTGCGTATCCGCCTCAGAGATAGGACGGTAAAAACGGTTCTGAGCCGTCATAGCCAATGTAAAACCATGCACAAAAGACTCACCTTTCTGCTTGTCGCGCTAGGAAGCGTAACGCTTCAGGCACTCGGCTATGTAGTCAAGGTAAGATTTCCATGCGCCGTTTCAACGATGAACAAATCCCTTTATACTCCCCATAAAAAACCATTCATTCCCTCTTTCTGTTGTATCTTCGCTCTTACCAATTAATATAGTACGAAGAAATGAAATCGAACAATGTATTTACTTACATGGACACGTGTATAAAGAAAAAGCGGAAGCTGGGAAAAGAGAGTACGGCAGAGCTGTATCATGCAACCTTGACCAGGCTACAGGCATTCTGGGGAAAAAACACGCTGCGCTGGAGCCGGGTGACCCGTGAACTAGTGGATGAATTCCGGGCACACATGGAAGAAGCAGGACTGCAAACCAATACGGTGAACAGCTACCTGAGCAACTTCCGTGCAATGTATAATGATGCCGTAAAAAATGGGACAGCGACTCGCATCGCCCCCGCCAATCCCTTTATGCACCTGCAACTGAAACGGGAGAAAACACTGAAACGTGCCGTCTCCCTAAAGACCATCGAGCAAATTGCTCGTCTGGACTGTAAAGGTTCTGCCATCAGGCGGCTGGCCATTGACCTCTACCTTTTCAGTTTCCTGGCATGCGGCATGCCCTTGGCAGACATTGCCCGCCTCAAGGAAAGGAACATCCACGGGAACATCCTTGTCTACAACCGGGCAAAGACCGGCACACGGGTTGCCATTGGCATTTCAAGCGGCATGCGAATCCTTATCGAGAGATACAGGCGGCAAGGAGCCTTATACCTTTTCCCTGTACTGCCCAATAAAAAGGAAGCATCACATAAAGATTACAAAAAGATTCAGCGCAGAGTCAATGAATGCCTCAAGAAAATAGGGAAAGAACTGAACCTGGACATGAAACTCACTTTCTATGTGGCGCGTCACACTTGGGCAAGCCAGGCACATGAGATGGATATTCCGCTGGCTGCCATCAGTCAGGCATTAGGACACCGGTCGGAGGATACCACACTGATCTACTTGGCGGAACTAAGTCAGGAAAAGTTGAATAAATCATACGAAAAGGTAACAAAAAGCGTAAATTGCATTGTTTGTGCGAGTGCTTGAGTACTTATTTCGAAAATAAGGGCGATATATATACAAACCTCTGTTAATCAAACATTTAATCTATAAAACAATAAAATGATGTCCTATAATTGAGAGCAAAATTAGGACTTATAAGAAGAATAAACAAGTATTTCGATAAGTTTTTTTGTAAAATCTAATCTGCGAGTATATTACTGTGTAACTTTTTACGTTTTTTATCTATTTATGAGCATACGGATAGCTAAAGGGCAAAAAAGGCATATACGGCTCTAAGACCATCATCCCTTTCCCTCTCCCCTTAACAAATATTTATCTTTATTCGTTCCTTTTCCGGGGGCTTTCTCTGAAGAAAAAGTATGCGGCATTCACAAAATATTACTTTTCAACCTGACTTTTACAGGTGAGCGGAGCAGGTATCGCCCTTATTTTCGAAATAAGATATATAAAACCGGGGAATACAAAAAGACACGCTTATGACTAAAAAACACATATCCGATTTCGTTTTAGGAGCCATCTTCTTAGTAGGGTGTTTCCTTTTAATGAGTTGCTCTCGTCGCTCCAACAACGAAGAGGAACAAGTTCCAATCCGGCTTCTCACCTCCATACAATCTCGTTCGGCAATAGACCTGTTCAAAGAAACACCTGTTTCCTTGGTTGCAGGAAATTATAAAGATGCCTTGAACGAGCAATGGGAAGGCATTGCCAATGACGGACAGATAGAACTGCGTCCCCGGCGCTATTATCCGGCCGACGGAAGCACCCTATACCTGCGCGGATTCTATCCACAGACCCAAATAGAAGGAAATACAGCCCGTTATCTTCTGACCGGAAACGAAGACCTGCTCTTTGCCGATGCCTGCACAGGTTCACTGGCACGTCCGTTTGATGGCGAAGACCGGCTATTAACTTTCCGCCATCTGCTGGCACAACTAAATGTATCGCTAAAATCCGACAAGAATTTTCCTACGGAATACCGGCTAAGATCAGTCTGCATCAACGGCTCTTCCTCCGGTGCCAGCCTGAATCTGTTACAAGGAAAACTTTCTTTTACAGATGATATCGCGCCCCTCTTCCTCTATCGTGCAGAAAGCCACGAGGAAGGCTATGTCCTGCAACCCGAAGAAAGCGTATCCCTGGGCTACCTGCTGGTGCAACCCGGAGCGACCCTCACTGTAGACATGACTCTGTCCAGAGATAATAAGAAGGAACACGACCTGGTACTTAATGACATACCCGTAAAGTTTGAAGGAGGAAGTTCGGAAACCGGACTTGCCTACCTCATTGAAATAAAAATCCCTACACCCCTCTCCCTGAATGCCCTGCTCACCCACTGGACAGACGGCAACAACGGCACGGGGAATGTAGTGGTTCCGGGGGAAGAAAAAGAATAAATATTACTAACTATATAATTTGAACTAAAAATGAAAAAACATGTATTGTATTGTGCAGCCGCTGCGCTATGCTTCGCAGCCTGTAGTAACCATGAGACGGACGGATTGGATAACGGGGGAAAACCCCGGAATGCTGTTCCTATACGCATCGGGCAGAGCGTGGCCGGAGTAACGGCGCGTGGAGTGATTGAAAGCGGAAGCGATGTAACGGCCACTGTGCTGACGGCAAACTATTCGGATAGTTATGATGCCAGCACCGCATTTAGCAATTTCCAACCTCAGTATTCCAATGTATTAGGTGAATCGGATGCGCTCACAACCCCTGCCAACATTTCTGCCGCCACTTTCACGGCAGGCACTGAACAGGCAATCGTCCTGAATCCCATCCTATATTATTATTCCAGTAACAAGACTGCCGTAGCCGCCATAGCCCCCGCAGGGAGTATTAATGGAAACAATGTGAACATGACACTTACAGACGGAGAGCAGGATGTGATGTATGCAAGTGCGGATGCCGGAGAAAAACCTAGTATAACGCCAGCATCAGAAGGCAACTCCACTCCAATCACACTGGAATTCAAGCACCTCACCACCCAATTGAAATTCGCATTCAAACTGTCTGCCGAGCCCACAAAGACATGGAAAGACAAAGCCGTTTCGGTAAAGAGTATCACCGTTCAGAATGCCAGCATTCCCCAGTCCGTCACCCTTAGCGGAACAGCTAATTTCAGTACTCCGGGAAGCAATTTGGATGTACCGGGCATCGTAAGTGGCAACAGCATTACCACGGATGCTAAATCCGTAGGCCGTCCCGTTATGGTAAATGCATCCAATGACATCAAACTGGATATAACCCTCACCGTAGGCAACAAAGATTATGCATTCGCTAATGTACAAGTTATGAGAGCTAGTGCCGGCAATACAAGTGAGAAACTAACCACCGTCATCGGCAGTTCACACCTTATCACCCTGACAGTGACCGAACCGGTAGAACCGACTGATGGTGCTGAAATCGGTACCCAAGCCACCGTTACCGCATGGACTCCGGGCGAAGAAGGTTCCGGTGAACTGAAATAATCCAATAACCAAACAGAAAACAATGAAAAGAATACATTACATATACCTATTATCTGCCGCAACCCTCGCCACCCTGATAGGATGCAGCAGTGACGAATCATCTACCGTCCCGGCGCCTGCCACCCCAAAGGTTGAAATCCGCTTGGGCAGTAACGTACTGGCCGTGCCCCAACAGGGGCGCAGCGTGGTGTCCGAAGGACAATACCTCACCACCATGCTTATTGGCCGCGAAGGAAAAACTGCGGGAGAAGCCTCACAGGCATGGACTGCCAGCGGTTCCTTCTATGCCCATGCCACCACGGGACAGGAAATAGCCATCGCGCCCAAACAATATTACAGTGACACCCAGGACATACATACCTATATACTGGGCGTGTATCCCACAGGTACTTTGCAGGGTGACAAAGTGGTGTTTACCCGTAGCGATGGCGAACAGGATGTGATGCTATCCGCTTGGACAGATGCAGGAACCAAAGCAAGCAATACGCCGACAGCAGATCAGGCAGTCAGCCCTACGGCAGAAACCGTCCACACCCTGACCTTCGACCACAAGACCGCACAGGTATATTTCGTGGCAAAGGCGGGAACCAACGACAATGGCGATCTGTTCAGCGAACCTGCATACGTGGAAAGCATCACCCTAAGAAATGCTCAAGTACCTTCGGAAGTAAATCTCACCGCGCCTTCTGTTACCTTTGCCACCCCTGCCGATCTCAGCATACCCGGCATCCCGTCCGTGGGGTTGACCGACCAGCCCACCAACTGCGGAAATCCCGTCATGGTGAACGAATCGGCACAACTGGTGGTGGACATTGTGCTCAATGTAGGCGGTTCCCCTATCCTGTTCCAGGGCATTACGCTGAAAGACGAAGCCAATCCCGGCGCCAACCTGGTGACAACCATAGGCAAACGGCACAAGGTGACACTGACCTTTACCGCACCCAATGACGATCCCGAAGGGGCGGTAAAGATAAATGCCACCGCCACAGTCAATAATTGGGAGGACGGAAACTCCGGTTCCATCATCCTGTAAAACTAAGATATGACAAAAAGAAGTGTAAATAACTCATGGACTTTCCTCCTGCTCCTGACGGCGGCACTCGTGTTTGCGGGGTGCTCCGCCGGTGAGGAGGAGGAAAACCTTGTGCCCATCCGGCTATCGGCAGGAAGCAACACGCTTTCGGCAGATAGCAGGGGGGCAGGAGTTATTTCTCCTGATGATGCGTTCCAACCTACCTTTATTGCATCACTGGCAGAGAATGATTTCACCACTGTGGCGTGGAGCGATAACGCTTCGGTAGACAAAGGTTCGGCAGCAGTCACATTCAGCAGCAATACCCATTATTACCCGTCTCGCGGAGAATGGATTTATATTGCCGGAGTGCATCCGCATCCCGCCCAAGGCGCCCTTGCCAATGGCAAAGTAACTTATACGCTGGACGGAACCACGGACGTGATGCACGCCCCTCCCCGGCGGGGCAATAAATGGGACAGTAACCGGTTTGCAGGGAATACGCTTACCAAGTATGATGATGAAAAGAAATTCGTATTCGCCCATCTTCTTACCCAGTTGCAAATAAAGGCAAAGAAAGCGGAGGCAAGCGGACTGGCATTCACCATTACAGGCATCAAAGTGAAAGGAATTACCCCTTCGCTTTCCGTGGAACTGACTGATGGCAAAGCTGTGTTCAGCGGAGAGGCGGATGTGGAAATTTCATCATCCGCCATCCAAGCGACGGAAATAAAAGACACTTCACCGGTGGATATTGCCAACCTGCTGCTACCTCCCAGCGAGGCAGGAAGTTTCACTCTTGATATTGAGACTTCCGCAGGGCTTTTTAAGGATGTAGTGGTAAAGATAGATCAAGCGACCGATGAAGGAACAGAAAAGAAAGGATTCCGGGCAGGCTATGCACACACGGTTACTTTGACTATCCATGACAGTGACTTGCAGGTAAATGTAAGCATCTCAGCATGGAACTCCGTCACAGAAGGAGGAATGGATTTAGTAGATTGATAATATAAATGAATAAGGACATGAAGAAACAAACAAGAGTGATAGGAATATGGGCGGTATGCACAGCTGCGGCATTGTGTGGCTGCTCTCAAAATGAGGAACTAGATGAAGCCAATCAGTTGGTGGATTTATGTATCAATACGTCTAGTATTGCGTTGACGCGAGCGGCTGGGACTACAGGTACGAAGGTTATTACTGGTGAATATTTTGCTAAAGATGCAGTGATCGCTGTTTATGCGCATAGTAGCAATACCAATAAGACCAGTAATAATCATGCAAAGTTTAAGTGTACTGATGCAAGTAGTAGCAGTAGCAATACATGGGG
The DNA here is from genome assembly GCA_902388365.1 of uncultured Bacteroides sp. Taxonomy (GTDB): domain Bacteria; phylum Bacteroidota; class Bacteroidia; order Bacteroidales; family Bacteroidaceae; genus Phocaeicola. The sequence goes on from CABMPB010000024.1 coordinate 59,908, forward strand.
ATATAATGATGGAAGTGATAAAATTCAACTTTCGGCAGAGGTTGCTACCATCTATGCGGTTTATCCGGATGGGTTGACCGTAACGACTGATAGCGGAGAAGGAGTAGCAGGAGATAATTTAAAAGCTACCGGGGTACAGGTTTTTGTAGGAAGCGATACTGATAGTGAGAATAGCCGGATTGTGGCTGATGCAACTTATACTTCCGATACTCCCACCATCCTTGCAGCACCGGGAGAAACGGACTATATGTATGCTACTGACGGGAAAGAGGGTGCTACAGCAAATGCACAGCCCACTGCTAATAATGGCAAATCATCTGATACCAGCGAAGGTAAAAATCCTGGCAACAGCATCAGTCTAAAGATGAACCACGCCATGGCAATGGTAAGTTTCAAGGTTTACAATGATGGAACCTATACCCATGAGGGGAAATTAACGAAAATCCAATTGACTAATGAGGGCTCCAATACTTCATTGCAACTAGGAGCTATGACAATGAATATCAGTACAGGGGCGATTGAAGCTGTTACTGTAACATCGGCGAATGATGCAACACCACCAACTGCAATCACCCGATATATCTATACAAAAGGAAGCGGTGGCAGCGGTGACAGTTCAGGATATACCTTGCATCAATCTGCAAGTGGTGGAACAGCCGCCCCCGATAACAACCCTGCATTCAGCATGCTGGTATATCCCATCACTTCTGCAATCACTCAAAACTCCATCAAAGCGATTTTCACAGTGGATGGAAATGATTACCCCGTCACCATACCGGCGGAAAGTAGCCAAACATGGGCAGCAGGCAACAACTATATCTATACCGTAAAACTAAACGGTAAAGAGCTTGCCATAACCAATGTCACAATCAATAAATGGACAGATCAAACAATAAGCGGCGAACTTATCCCCGTCCCCAAAGAAGGAAGCAAATAACCCCAATTAAAGACCACCCCAAATGAAACGAATGATATATACATCTTTCCCCATCTGCCTGCTCATCCTCTGCGCCTGCACAGATACCGCATCCTTGTTGCAGGCAACGGATACGAACAACATTCCCCCCTGCCCCTTGGAACTCAGCTTTGTGCAGGGCGCAGATATTTCTTTGGTAAGCAGCACTCCCCGTTCCGCAGTGACCGGAACGGGAACGGGCGGCAACGGAAAGATTTCAGCCATCGGCGTATATATCACCGGCACAGAAGCCCACGTCCCCTATAAAGGCACAGAAACACAAAGCGGACGATACACCTATGCCACCACCGCTACCGACGGATCAGCAACCACCGCCACATGGGTTTGCTATGCCGGAACCAATACTTCCGGCACTGCCACCCCCATTTATGTATCCACCTTGCAGGCCACCCTGAATGCTTTCCATCCTGCCGATGCCACGGTAACCCCCGATACCGGCGACGGAAATCATACCATCCCCGTAGCAGCAGAAGGAATCCCGGCATCCCAGACCTTCGACCCTGCAAACGGCTGGAGTTGCAGCGCCACAGATTACCTGTTCGGCTCGGCAGCACAAGATGTGATTACCCCCGTCATCGCTGCCATAAACATGAATAAATTGGAAGAAAAGATAACCAAAACCATCTATATGCACCACGCCCTGGCAAGAGTGGAGTTTCAGATACAAAACGATGATGGAAAGAATGAGGACGGCTATAATTACATAAAGAAAATTGAACTGAAAGCAGCATCTCCGGCCACTCCTTTTCTTACATCTACCGGTAGTTCAAGTAGTGCCATGAGCATCTCAAACGGCAATCTTTCCGGTTTGGAAAACGTAGGAACATTATCCTTTACAGTTACCTCAGGTGCTCCCCCCATACAGATAGGAAGCACCGCCACCACCGTGGGCTACGGCTTGGTAGCCCCCATATCCGCTCCCGGCGCGGCGGTCACCCTGTCATTAACCCTTGGAAAACAAGGCGATACCGGCAATGACCGTACCCTGTCCGTCACCCACGATGCCTTTAAAACAAAGTGGGAAGCAGGATACAACTACACATACAAATTAAAACTGAACAACCACATCTTATTCCCTGTCGGTGTAGAGATAGGAGAACGGAGTGAAACCGTAGAAACAGACCATACGCTGGACGTAGACTGAAAATTAAGAATAGAATATAGCTTATGAAACGAACCACCTTCTTTATATATAGTTTTTACTATTGCATCGCCATCTGCCTGCCATCGTGCACCACGGATGAACAGGCTTCCACAGAAGGACAACCGCTGAGTGTACAAGCAGAAATAGCTTCCGTCACTTCAAGCGGGCGTACCGGTACTTCGACCGGACGTGCCGATACTTCGGCAGAGGATTATCCTGCGACCATCTTCAACAAGACCTTTACCGAAGGAGATGTGATCAGCATCTCGGCAAGTGGCAGTACTTCGACTTCGCATAACTATACATACAATGGAACCTCCTTATGGCTTCCTTCTACAGACGGACTGTATTTCACTGTGACAGCAGGAGAAAAGATCACCTATACGGCTACCTATACCCCTCCTGCCGCCACTCTGGAAGCAAGCGAAGATATACCGGAGGACCAGACCCTATTAACCAATTTCCAAACGCGTTATTACCAACAACTGGTATCGCCTGCCATCGCTCCTACCAGTACCAACCAACTGGCATTTACCGGAGAAAATGCCTTGCACCCCACATCGGCAAGAATCACCATTCATGTGAGCTACCCCGAAGAGCGTACTCCCGTAAGTGTTACCCTGACAGGGAAAGGCATCCGGACGGGAAATACAGGAGATACAAGCACAGACGAAACCATAAAATGCCTCTATATGAATCAACCGAACTATGATTTTAGCAACACCGCCACTTCTCCTGATAAAGCCAAGAAGCAGAGTTGGACCGCCCTTATAAAAGATGGAGTGGAACTAACCTATACCATCACTATAAAATGTACAGTGACAGATAGCGGCACGGATGCATCACCCACCGAAGCAGAAAAGACAGGCACCTACACCCAAACCACAAAGAAACTGAGTGCAGGCACCAACTATATCTATAATTTCAGCTTCTCGGACTATCCCAAGCTGGAAGGCGCAACCGTAGAAGACTACCCGAGCGGTAGCTCAACAGACATTGACGCCGGCAGCGCCCATTAACCGTAGGGGCGGATTGAATCCGCCCGTATACACAAAGCAAACCGTCATCGGGCAGATTCAATCTGCCCCTACGGCAAAGGATAACAAAATTACTTTTAAAATATAAACCGCATGAAAAAAGAACTAGTATACTGCACCACCTTCCTCTTCCTTGCCGCTTCATGCAACGAGGAAGCACCCCTTCTGCCGCCATCGGCACAGACTGACAGCGATATCCTGCAACTACTCTCCGCCCGACTAGAGGAGGAAGAAAAAGAAGAAGGAAGCACTCCCGCCCCCCGGGACATCATAACCACCGGCACCCTGAAAACCCTGCGCCTATACGCCACCGAGGACGCCAACCAAGGAGCTCCCTACATAGGAAACTCCGGCTCTGCCTACGGAAACTACCAATATCAGGAGGGCGAAAACGGAACAAACGGCCAATGGACTCCCACCGGCAAACAACAAATAAAAATAAACAGTAACGCCCGCATCTATGCCATCTATCCCGAAGATGCCACCATCAGCGCCACTGCCACCACCGGTGGAGGCACTACCACCTATACCTATCAGGCAGAAGTGCAAATACAGGCAGAAGACAGTTTCGCGCCCACCAAGCAGACCGACTACCTATATAGCAGCAACTACCAGACCGTGCGCAGCGCCAACCACAAAGTAAGCATCACCGGCCTGAAACATGCCTTGGCAAAGATAGCCTTCAAAGTAACCAAACTAAACACTGAGGACATGACACTGACCGGCCTGGCACTGAACAGCAAAACCGCCAAACTGCTGACAGGCAACGGCAGCATGAACATACCCGGAGGCACTATAAGCAAACTGGGCGGTGTACCTGCCATTACCCTAAAGGGGACAACAACACTGTCACAAACCCAAACCGACCCAAATGTAGTCTGCCTGGTTGCCCCCACCACACTAGACGACCTTTCCTTTGAACTCACCATCTCGGAAACCGGAACCGGAGGCACCACCGTAACCCGCACACTGACTACCGACCAACTGAGCAAGGAGCACAGCACATGGGAAGCAGGCAAGCAATACGTTTACACCATCAGCGTGGGACAAGGAACCATCGAATTTAAAAACATGAAAGTATATGGCTGGAACGACGATGGCAAAACCACCGTCGGCATACAATAACCCCACTTTTATCCACCCCAAAAAGAACAAGAAAGCAATGAATAAATGGATCATCTTTTTATTACTCCCCCTGTTCAATGCCTGTAGCGGCACTTACCCCACAGACCGGGAGATTTCCCCAACGGACGGCAACCCGCTGGGCATCCGCTTCACCATGCCCGAAGCCGATGCCCAAACCGAAACCAATACCGGAAGCCGCGCCGCCCTAGGTAATGCAATGACCGAGTTCCTGAAAAACGGAGTTCAGTTCCGTGTCTATGCCTACTCCGTCAGTGACGGCACGGAAGCAAGCACAGCAGCAGATAGTGCCGTCTATACCATCAAAGCAAACAATGATGGAACAAACGGCACATTTGCAGACGCATCTACCTCCCAGTCCGGCAGCATAAAGCTATACCGCGGAACTTATAATTTTTATCTCATTTCCTACAATGAAACTTCCGGAGCGCCTTCCTTCTCTGAGGATGATGGCAAGACCCTCTCTGTGAGCAACGGAAAAGACTTTATGTACGTCACCCTGAAAAATGTAGTGGTTCAAGCCGAAGAAGGAGCAAGCTATATCACCATTCCTGTTACCACCCCCTTCACCCGCTTGTGCTCCAAGGTATCCGTAGCCGTAAAGGCGGATGCCACCCAGCCCCAAAAGATACTATCCCTTACAGTAACCGGCATACAAATGGATAATATACCATCTGCCAGAAACTACACCCGGGGAAATGCCGCATGGAAGGATGAAGACATTAGTTATGGAGATGCCTCAGAAGCCCAGTGGAAAAGCTTTGGAAGCAATGCGGGCAGCGAAACAGACGGCTACTATTTCGTAGCCAGTGACAACCTCCTCTTTCTGCCTGCCAGCCCGGCTGAGGGCTTGAAGTTTAAAGTCAACTTATCCATAGGATACAACAAGAATGATAATACAAGTACCAGCGTTACTGATACCGACACCAAGACCTATGAAGTCTCCATCCCCAAAGCACTGCTGCCGGGCACTAAATACCTGTTTGAGTTTGCACTCACTTTCTTTGGCAATTTGGGAGAGGGAGAGCTTTCGCTCAGCGTGAAAGCCTATGACGAAAGAGAACTGACCACTGACGATATAGGAGGAGACGAAGAATGAAAAAAATAAACTACACTTATCTTTTCAGCCCCTTGGCATGGCTACTGGTTTGCACCACAATGATAATGGGAATTACCGCCTGCCACAAGGATGCCGATAGCAACGAAGCAGAGGATACACCCCAATCCGCCCGCTTCTCGTTTATACTGAAACTGCCCGGAGAATTGTCTGTAGACAGCCGGGCAGGAGGCAGTGTCCCATCCCTGTCGGGCATTCCCTTCAATGACGTATGGGTATTGCAATACAAAGTGGAGACGGGGAATACCACCACATTATCCGCCGCCAAATATTACACGGGAGAAAGCATAACAGGTGAAGCACAGTCTGATTACCTCGTTATTGTCCCAACAGGTGACGGAGGCAGTAACGCTTATTTCACAAACGAAGAGAGCCGCTTTTATATTATAGTGAATGGAGGAATAAATCTTCTGGGAGAACAGGCAGCAGATGGCAGTGCTCCTACCCTATCCACTATACAAGAAAACTATAAATCGGAAGATGGCATAAAATCATTATTACAATCCATCCCTGCCGACATAGCTGCCGAACCGGGAGTGCTTGCCGTAGAGAAAGGCATAGACTTTACACCCGGCACTACAGATGCGACAGATGCCGGCGGAGCAGCATCTATTCCTATCCGCGCCACACTGGTACGCACCTACGCCCGCATTGATGTATGCTATCAAAATACCAAGCCGGAGGATGGAAAGTTCACCCCTACGGATGCCGTATTGGTCAATCAGCCCACCCATTTGGCACTGTTCTCTGCCGAAGGAAAGAGTACGCCTTATCCTCCGGTGTCTGTGGGGGCAGATGTAGAAGCAAGTCAGAATCACATCAGCACCACAGAAGTCTCCTTGAAAAATGGAGATTGGACTGCTAACCCTTGGCAGGAACGCACGGAAACAGATAAAAACGCCTTGACATTCTACACTAGTGAGAACTTGCGGGGACAGGGAACCGCCACCACCTACAGCGGTAAAAGCCAAAGCGGCAACGGCCCCGGCACCGGTGGTTCACTGGAGGGATGCACCCATCTCATTTTGCGGGGAACGTATCAGTATCGCACCGGGTTCGATGCTTCATCAAAAGACCCCATATATAGCACGGACGGCATTGGCGTGGAATACAAAATCTATCTGGGTGGCAACCTGACCAACGACTATAATGTGCGCCGCAACATGCACTATACCGTCACCGTAAACATAGGCGGGGCAAACAGCGTTGATGCACGCGTCACCATTACAGATGGCAATGTAATAGTGTTTGATGATAGTGACACCATAGAAAACACCGTAGATTTCAATTCATAACATAAATAATAGAGCGATGAAGATAAGAGCATATTTTATTACATTATCCTTTTTACTGGCCACACTGATGGCTTGTCAGGATGAAACTTTGAACCTGCCCGCTCCGGCTATGCCGGACGGAACCGTTCCGGTAGAGTTAAGCATAGGGTTTGCCGATGAAGAGGACGGATATGGCACGGGCAACGACTCACGCACTGTAACCGGTGTCGGTGATGATGTTGCAACCGGGCTGGATGCACAACTGGTTCCCGAAACAAAAAGCAGGGCGGGTGGTGAAATGAAGCCGAACGGGCTTTACCAATTACACATTATACAATTGAATCAAAATGGAACTGCCGTAAATACTTGTTTTCTAGGAACCAGCCAAGCTACCGGTGGACATATAGATATCACCGCAAACCTGAGTGCAATGAACAACTGTAAACTTTTCATTGCCGTCCGTGGGGAAGGTATCACTCTCCCCAGTATCTCTGGTGCATTATCCAATATACAGAATTTGGTTTCAACAACTTCTTTTTCCGGAATCCCCACAGAGGGAGCTTCACAGGATCAAATAAACAAAATGCCTTATGTGCTTTATCTGGAATATGTCAATATTGTAAAGGTTAACGATAAATTTGTAATCCAAAGCCCCGACGGAAAAGATGTCCGCATCCGCTTGAAACGCCTTGCCGCCAAACTGACCGTGAAATGGAATTTCAACGTAACCGATTACGAATTAGAAGAAGTACGCCTGTGCCAAATGCCTAAAGTTTTCTACTTCTTACCGGAAAGAGAAAAGAATGATATATGGACAGACCAAAGTTATCCCACACTGGTAAAAGAATATATAGACTACTTCCGCCTTACAGGAGATGAGCTAACCGGAGGCACTGTAGACGATGCCACTGCCAGCGGCATAGTGTCTACAGAAGGGGATTACTCAGTCTACACCACCTGGCTGCCTGCCAATGTGAAAGGAACAGCCCCCGAAGCCACAGCCCCCAGTTACCGCAACAAAGACATCGCTCCCACCGGGGCAGGTTATCTGGAATTTGTGGCGGTAAAGAAAGATGCTGCCAGCAATGAGGTACAAGAGCGTCTGTTCTACCGCGTCTATCTGGGTGGAAAGGAAACAACCGATTTCAATGTACGCGAAAATACCAACTATGTATGGACTGTAAACATCACCGGAGCTAATTATAATAAAGACCCACGCATTGATAGGCAGGAAACTACACAAGTTCCCCGAAATGATGATAACTTTAAACCTACCTCCAATTGCTTTATGATTCAGCCCAACAGTTTGTTCAGCTTCAACCCTTATAAGCACGAAGCCGGAACAAATGGATGGAACGATGAATTAATAGACCTTACAGGAGATAATCCTACCTATATAAGCAGTGATAATAAAGATACCAAAATTACTAGCATGAAAGTGTATTGGCAATCAAAAGATGCAGGAACCACTGGTACATTGGTAATGGGATACCGCTTATCTGAAAACGATTACTCCAACCAAGTGCTTTTTGTAGATAACAGCGGTCCGGAAAATGCACGTGCATACATCCGTGTACCCTACAGTAAAGGAGGAAATGCCGTGATTGCCGCCTATAACTCAGCCAACGATATAGTATGGAGTTGGCATTTATGGATCACAAACTATGTACCGGCACGTATCAATCCCGACCGTGGATATGACGATTACGCCGATGCGCAAAAGCGTAGCCTGAATGGAACAGTGCATAAATATCGCTCCGATCTTTGGAAAAAAGGAGGTATGTATGAGAACATGGTAATGATGGATCGCGAACTGGGAGCACGTGCAGGAGGTTTTCCGGGACTTACTAAAGACAAGTACACTACTAAAGATGCAGTAGACAGGCAAGGACTGTTTTATCAGTGGGGACGGAAAGATCCGTTCTTTGGCTCTGCAGATGGCACTACGAATGAAATCAATGTTATTTTTGATGGAGATGGGAAACCTATGTCAGTAACCAATATGTCCAAAAGCAGTGTTTCTATGGAAAATGGAAACCGATTAGCTTATACTATAAAAAAACCGCTGACTTTTATTTATTCTTGGGTTGATGGTCAAAACAATATCTATAACAACGATTGGTGGGATAACAATAATCCTCCTACCGGAACCACACGTTGGAACACAGAGTATCCAAACTCTCCTGGCAAAAAAAGTCTATATGATCCAAGCCCTTATGGCTGGAAAGTTCCTATGTGCGGGCACAGCGGATATACAGGTGATAGTAGCCATAGGAATTACATAACCGGAACTATCTTTGATGGATTAGCTGATTATTCTGGCAATATAGAATATGACTACTCAGGGAACCGTAGATTAAAAGACAAGAATGCTTATTTTACATATTCAACCTATTGTCTTAACGGTACATTCTATTGGAAAAACTCCTATTCAGTATCTGAAGGACAAGACAATCCCAGAGGAGGAAGAATATTTGCCTTAACTGATGAGGTTAATTTAGAGAATCAATCTACTTGGACAATAGATAATACATTTTGGTTCTCTACAAGTGCTGAACGTAAGCCAGCTAATAGCGGTGCTTTACAAAACCCTTCACTAGGGCATACCTGGACAGCCGACTATGAATCCAGTCTGTTTTGTATCGGCCCGGCAAGAATCCAAGTCGGTTACTTTGGACGTAATTACGGCTGGGCTATCCGTTGTGTACAAGATGAAGATGCGCCTTATTAATCTACCGAATACCACCGAAAAGGAATAATAACAAAAGGAATAAAGAAATTATGGCATTATCAAAATACACCATCCTAGTAGCCGACTGCATCCCCACGGATATGCTACTACTCAATATTTTACTAAAGCAAGCGCATTGCAGCCTGCTCACCGCTACCGATGGCATCGACGCCCTTCAACAGGCCCGGCATACACATCCGGATCTTGTTTTACTGGATATACATATGCCCCGACTGAACGGCTTTGAAGTAGCAGAAGCCTTGAACAGTGAAGAGGAAACCCGCCATATCCCTATTCTATACATAGTAGATATGGGAGATTACCCGGTATTCACCCTCCAAGGCAAATTGCTTTCACCCCAAGAATATATAGAGAAACCGTTCAATATACACCAACTGGTGAAGCGCATCTTACAGCGGTTGGCGGTGACAAATACGCCGTAGGGGCGGGTGCCTAGAATTTGTCGTTCATTTCGGGAATGGGAATGAATAGCATTGCCGTCCACCGTAGGGGCAGATTGAATCTGCCCGAACCAACGGTCACGACCTTGGGAGTAATGCATCCACAGATACACCGTTTATGTTATCGGGCGGATTCAATCCGCCCCTACGGTGGAGGTTTACCTTAAACAATTCATTCAAAACCAAACTAAAACAACCTTCTTGCTTTCCTTATGGAAAACAAGGGCATTTTTTATTTATAAATTAATTAATTTTTTAAAGATGAACAAATCAAGAGAAAAAAGAATTCTCAGCGACTGGGAAAAAAAAAGACTGTCAGAGAGCTAGACAAGTTGTATGTAACAACCAACGAGATTCGTAAAAAAACATCTATCACCATTATCTATCCGGAAGAAAAGATTTTGCTAAACGAGAAAAGGGAATTGCGTTCTATGATTAATTCTACTGTATTGTATTACAAGTCTTTAATAGAAAAAGGACAAATAAAGTGGAGAGGAGATTCCGTGGAGTGCCGCGCCAAGCAAATGAAGAATTTAGTGGAACATCATTTTTACATTGACTACTCCACTGTGCCGGAAAGACTGGTGAATTCCGTCATAGAGGATATGATCTAGTAAAGAGGAGGGCGGATTCAATCCGCCCATACGGTGAAGTATAGATTATTTATTCCTTCTAAAGACAAGCCAGTATTCCTAATTTGCTTTCTATATGCAAAGAAACAAATTATTTTTTGTTCCTCCTAATTTATGTTTCCGGATATTTTCCTGATAAAGCAAGAAATAAGTATCTTTGTGTGTTGATATTCAAAAAGCAGAAGTATTATGAGCAATAAAATTTATCCTATCGGCATTCAGAATTTCGAAAAGATCCGCAAAGGCGGCTATTTTTATATTGATAAAACTGCATTGATCTATAAAATGGTGAAGACAGGCAGTTATTACTTCCTGAGCCGTCCGCGCCGTTTTGGAAAGAGCTTGCTTATCTCTACTTTGGAAGCCTATTTTCAAGGAAAACGGGAGTTGTTTGAAGGACTGGCAATGGAAAAGCTGGAAAAGGATTGGATAAAATATCCTATACTGCATTTGGATCTCAATACCCAAAAGTATGATACTCCGGAGAGCTTGGAGGAAAAATTGAGCACTACATTGGATGAGTGGGAAGACATTTACGGCATTCGTTCTGTTAAAAAATCGTTGGCTTTGCGTTTCGAAAGCATCATTCAGCGCGCCTACGACCAAACAGGACAGCTCGTAGTAATTCTGGTAGATGAATATGACAAGCCCATGCTGCAAGCCATCGGTAATGAAGCCCTGCAAAAAAGTTTCCGCGAAACCCTGAAAGCATTCTATGGAGCACTGAAAAGCAAGGACGGATGCATTCAGATAGGTGTGCTGACAGGTGTTACCAAGTTTGGAAAGGTAAGTGTATTCAGCGACCTGAACAACCTGGATGACATCTCCATGTGGAATGAATACATTGAACTGTGCGGCATCAGCGAAAGGGAAATTCATGAGAATCTGGAAGCCGAGCTGTATGAATTTGCTGACGCACGGGGCATTACCTACGATAAACTGTGTGCCGAACTAAAAGAGTGCTATGATGGTTATCACTTTACGCACAATTCCATCGGCATGTACAATCCGTTCAGCCTGCTCAACGCCTTCAAGCGTAAGGAATTTGGCAGTTATTGGTTCGAAACGGGGACACCCACTTATCTGGTGAAACTGCTGAAAAAGCATCATTATAACTTGGAACGCATGGCGCACGAGGAAACCGATGCCCAGGTGCTGAACAGCATTGATTCCGAATCCACCAATCCCATTCCGGTGATTTATCAGAGTGGGTATCTCACCATAAAGGGATATGATGAGGAATTTGGCATCTATAGCTTGGGATTTCCCAACCGCGAAGTGGAAGAAGGATTTATGAAATTCTTATTACCTTTTTATGCTCACGTAAACCAAGTGGAATCTCCATTTGAAATTCAGAAATTTGTACGTGAAGTGCGTTCCGGCGATTATGATTCTTTCTTCCACCGCCTGCAAAGTTTCTTTGCCGATACCACCTATGAACTGATTCGTGACCAGGAAGTGCACTATCAGAATGTACTTTTCATCCTTTCAAAGTTGATGGGCTTTTACGTGAAAGCAGAATATAACACCAGCCACGGGCGCATCGACATGGTGCTACAGACTGATAAGTTTATTTACATTATGGAATTTAAACTGGAGGGTACAGCCGAAGAAGCTCTGAAACAAATAAACGAAAAGCAGTATGCCCTTCCTTTTGAAGCGGATGGACGCAAAATCTTTAAAATAGGTGTAAACTTTAGTGCAAAGACACGCAATATAGAAAAATGGATTGTGGAATCCTAAGGGTATATCGTATGGGAGGATTAAATTCCACCTAAAATGCATAAAGATATCATACGGACACTATTTTTATTACCACTTCACTGTAGGGGCGGATTGAATCCGCCCGATAACAATCTGCTTTGCGCATACGGGCGGATTCAATCCGCCCCTACAGTGAAGTATGGATTATTGATTTCTTCAAAAGAGAAACCCAACGTATTAAAACGGATTGTCGTAAACAATCAGTGATACAAATATGCAACACAAACATGTACTAAAAAAAGACTCCAAAAAATTTCTTATATCCTAAAAAACGTTTATCTGCAAATACCCGCCACTCCCCCTTATACCACCGTACATATCAACTATTTACACGCCCTCCACTTGTGACTTACTGTTACTTCCGCCTCCCCCTCATTTCACTACTTTTGTCTTCCGAAACAAAAAGCGCGCTCAAACAGAGAATATTTTGATAGAAATATTCTATTGTTTCTTTCTTTGTTTCTTATAATAAGGTAGAAAACAGCAAAACCGACAGCAAATCGGTAGCACTTTTTTCCATAAAAGATTGATAACCAAGCTCTACGCAGCAGCACTTTAGAGGCAAACTCAGTAGCAAAGCAACATAGGGCAAAAAAGAAGAAAAAAAATGACTCAGAAAATTAAATCATTACTGAATACGAATGCAGGATACATCGCACTGCCCAGATCACTTATAAACCGAAAAACGAAATGAAGTGCTATTTCAATTCATTTTGCGATGTAATAGCAGACATTAACACAAATCGAAAAGCGATAATTACTTTTATTCCATGCTTTCTTTAAATAGCATATAAATACCAATTGAATAGCTTTTGATCTGAGTTCCAAGGGAACTCGGAAATTACTTCGTTCGATGAATTTAAATACTTTACAGGGGTAAGTAAGCTGGATAGTGGTGCTTTCCAAAACTTCACAGCCTTAAAAAGCATCTCATTACCTAGTTCTTTGTCTTATATGCCATGGGGAGCTTTTAAAGGGTGTTCGTCTTTAGAGTCCATTAATAATGACTTATCCCTAATAACATGGACGGGTGGAGGAAATTGGTTTGAGGGCTGTGCATCACTCAAGGGCATAATTAGAATCAATGCAGATATATTAAACAACGAAGGATGCTTTTTTAACTGTAGCTCTTTAGAAGGTATCGTTTTAAGCGATAAGGTTTTAACCATCGGGAATAAAGTATTTCAAGGATGTGGCGCAAAAATAAACATACCCGCCAAAGTGAAGATCTTAAAAAACTCAGCATTTCGTGAATGCCCAAATTTAACAGAAATAGATATACCGGATACAATACAAACAATGGAATGGGGTGTATTCTATGGATCATTTAATATTGCTCGTGCAATTGTCAGAGCAGTTACGCCTCCTAGTTTAGCTGATGAAGTTTTTGGGAATAGCTACAGTTATCCAATTTATGTGCCCGATGAATCGTTACCAGCTTACAAGATGGCAACGAATTGGAGTAAGTTATCAAGCAGATTGAAACCGCTGTCTTCTTTGTAA
>CABMPB010000025.1 GCA_902388365.1 uncultured Bacteroides sp.
CGAAATCAAACCCCGTTCCCAAAAGGAATGGGGTAAAAAAAGCTCTAATCGAAAGGTTTTTAACTTTATTTCAATGTTAATGGGCTTAGCCTGACGGCTATGGGATTCAATCCGCCCGAATGCATCCACAAATACACCATTCGGATGTTATCGGGCAGATTCAATCTGCCCCTACGGTGGATGGCAATGCTATTCATTTCCGTTCCGTTATGAATCGATCATAAAATCATCACCACTACCCTTTCTTTGTCAACCACTTTTCCTGAATAGTCTGCATCACCTCATACCAATTAGGAATATAGATCGTAGCAAAGATAGTATTCACCGCCATACCAAACACCACCGCCGCACCCAGCGCTATACGGCTTCCGGCACCTGCCCCGGTGGCAAACAGCAACGGCATAACACCCAGCACAAAGGTAAATGAAGTCATCAGGATAGGGCGCAAACGCACATGCCCCGCCTCAAAAGCAGCCTCACGGATAGGATTGCCCGCTTTGCGATAGTCACGGGCAAACTCTACAATCAAGATACCATTCTTTGCCGAAAGGGCAATCAACAAAATAATACCGATCTGAGTATAAATACTAACCGGAACACCCATCACCCAACAACCGATCATCGCCCCCAGAATAGCCACAGGCAATCCCATAACGGCTGCCACCGGACTAGTCCAGCTTTCATACTGCGCAGCCAGAACCAGATAAGCCACCAGCAATGCCATGATAAGAATAATGGTTGTAGTATTTCCCGCCTGTGTCTCCTGATAAGCCACAGAAGTCCACTCATAACCGAATTCATTTCCCAACTGATTCTTTATCAAACTACCCACTGCTTCTATCGCCTGCCCAGAACTACTGTTCGCTGCCGGAGTACAAGTAATGGAAGCTGCCGAATACATATTATACCTATTGATCTGATCCATACCCAATTTCTGTTCTATCTGGGTAAAACTGCTGAAAGGCACCATCTCCCCTTTCGCATTGACCACACTCAACTTCAACACATCATCTATCACTTTCTGTGACTGCTCACCGGCTTCCAATTTCACCTGATAGATACGTCCGAACTCCACAAAGTCATTCACATAGGCCTGCCCCATGTAATAGCCCAAAGTAGAGAAAACCTGGTTCAACTGCAAGCCCATCAACTGCACTTTATCACGGTCTATATTCAGGAAGTATTGGGGAACATCTGCCTGATACATACTACTCATAGAGGCAAGCGATGGTTCTGTGTGATAATTGGCGAGCAAAGCCTCAACCGCTTTTTGTAATTCTTCGGTACCTAGAGATTTGCGGTCTTCCAGTTCCAGTTGCAGACCACCCGTATTACCCATTCCCGGAATTACCGGAGGAATGACACCAAAGACTTGCGCTTCCTGTATCATGCCGTATGCCTGACGATTGAAACGATCTACCACAGCCTGCACCGTATGTTCCTTTCCGGCACGTTCCTTCCAGTTTTTAAGGACTACGAAATAAGTAGCAGCATTAGGCAACTGTCCGCCTCCCATAATGCTGAAACCGTTAACACCCAAGAATGTTTTTACTTCGGGATATTGTTCCAAGATGGCATCAATCTGCTTCCCCACCATCTGAGTGCGGTCTAATGACGATGCTGCCGGAAGTTGGACGGCAATCATAAAGTAACCGTCATCCTCCTCAGGTATAAAGGTGGTAGGCCATTTAACGAACAACAGAATAGCTATAACAGACATCAGTACATAAGAGCCGATAGCAATGACAGGGCGGGTGAGCAACCACTTCACTGAATTATCATAAGTGCGTTGCATCCAATCATTAAAACGGTCGAACCATTGAAAGATCATTGCCTTTTTGGGCGGAGTGGGACGCAGAAACAGAGCACACAGTGCCGGAGTCAGCGTCAGAGAATTGAATCCACTCAAAACAGTAGAGGCGGCAATGGTCAGTGCAAACTGTTTATAAAGCTGACCGGAGATTCCCCCGATTAATATTGTAGGAATGAACACAGCCAGCAACACCAAAACCACACCCACAATAGGCCCGGTAATTTCTTCCATCGCTTTCTCTGTGGCAATGCGGGGATTGGGAGAAGCTTTACGTCCGGTTTCCTGTACCACAAGGCTTGCCGTTGTATCTGTTTGCTCTGACGGATGATCTGCATCGACGGGAATCCCCACCTCTTCATCCATCAGTCGCGTGGCATTCTCCACCACCACTATGGCATCATCCACCACAATGGCAATCGCCAGTATCAGTCCGAATAAAGTAAGGGTATTAATGGAAAAGCCGAGAGCAGCCATTACCGCCAGTGTACCAATAAGCGATACCGGAATAGTAAGGCACGGAATAAGAACTGCTCTCCAACTCTGCAAGAAAAAGTACATTACCAATACTACTAACAAAGTTGCTTCGAGAAAGGTTTTCAATACCTCATCTATAGAATCGTGCACCACATCGGTGGTATCAAGCGTCACCTGATAATGAACGCCCGAAGGAAATGTTTCCGCCAACTCCTCCATACGGGCACGCACTCCCTTTGAAACATCCAGCGAGTTGCTGCCCGGCAGTTGATAAATAGCGATACCTGCCGTGGGTTGTCCTCTCAACCTCGAAACGACTCCATACTGCGCACTCCCCAGTTCTATTTTAGCAATATCTTTCAATCGGAGCACCTTCCCCTGATCTTCCACCTTTAATATAATATCCCCGAATTCTTCAGGAGTGGAAAGACGTCCTTTTACATTTAAGGTGTACTGAAAGTCGTTATTATCCGATGCACCGATGGGCTGTCCCACGTATCCGGCGGATACTTCCATATTCTGGCTTTGGATAGCCGCATAGACTTGTTGCGGAGTAATATTACGAATGCGCATGGTCTCCGGATTGAGCCATACGCGCATGGAGTAATCTCCCGCCCCCATCACATTAACGCCACCCACGCCCGGCACACGGGTCAACTGGTCTACCAGATTCAGATTGGCGTAATTAGTCAGATAAAGGCCATCATAAATGCTGTCGCCGGTCATGGTGAGCATCATCACAATGTTGGACGATTGCTTTTGCACAGTGACGCCTTGCACTTTCACAGCCTCGGGCAGGGAGTTCAGTGCCACACTGACACGGTTCTGCACCATGACGGTAGCCATATCAATGTCTGTTCCTACCTCGAAAGTCACCGTGAGCGAGTAAGCACCCGATGCGGAGGAATTAGAACTCATATAGAGCATTCCGTCCACACCGTTTACCTGCTGTTCAATGGGGATACCTACGGTTTGGGCAACCGTTTCAGCATTGGCGCCCGGATACACCGCACTGACTTGTACGGTGGGAGGCGTAATATCGGGATATTGCGCCACGGGCAATATATTTAGCGTTACAAGTCCGGCCACCACGAATAGCAAGGCAAGCACCGTGGCAAATATAGGCCGTTCTATGAAGAATTTTGAAAACATGTATTTAGTGGTTAAGGGTTAGTGATTAGTGGTTATTGGGGTTATCTTCATGCCTTGACGCACTTTCAGCAGGGCTTTGGTGACGTAGCGCTCGGAAGGTGAAAGACCGCTTTTTACGACACGCATGTTATGGTCTGTCAACTGGCCCGTCTCAATGTGGCGGTAGTTCACTATATCACTGTCGTTTACCACATAGAGGTACTTACCCAACTGGTCTGTGCCGATGGAGGCATCATGAACCAATAGGGCATTCTGCGCTTCGCCGTAGGGCAGGGTGACGCTGACAAATAATCCGGGACGAAGCACACCATCGGGGTTGTCCAGCTCGGCACGCAATCGGAGGGTTCCGGTGGTGAGGGTGACGTTGGGAGAAAAATAATCGAGTTTTCCTTTCCACGTCTGCGAACCGTCCGTGCCCAGACGCAAGGTGACGAAATGGGTTTCGGCAGGGATCTTGCTGTGGGTTTCCTGGGTCAATTCGTAAGTGAGGTATTGATTGTCGGCAATGTTAAAGTAGGAGTACATACGATTGTCCTTGTAAATGGTCGCCAGTTTCACCGGTTGCAGGGCGCCGCCTATGTAAGCGCCCACAGAGTATGGAGATACATCTATCACACCGTCGCAAGGGGCTTTTACGTAACAATAACTCAGATTGGTACGGGCGGTTTTCAAGGCGGCTTCGGCATTGCTCACGGCGGCTTCACCGGAGGCGACGTTGCTTTCGGCTTGCAGATATTGGATGCGGCTTACGGCATCGCTTTTCAGAGCTTCCTTCATGCGAGTATAGCTGCTGTTGGCATATTCCAGATTGGCTTTTGCAGTTTTCAGGGCGGCTTCGGCTTGCTTCACCGAGTTTTCATACAAGGTGGGTTCTATGACGAACAATACTTGTCCCTGGTGTACTCTGGTACCGGGGGTAAAGCTCTTGGCCTGTAAGGTTCCGTTTACTCGTCCTACCAGGTCTACGGTAGATTCTGCTTCCAGGTAGCCGGGGTAGTCTTTGGTCAGGGTTACGTTTTCTACCAAAGGTTTGGCTACTTCTATGGGTAGTGGTTCCATTCCTGTGCGGGAGGTCTTGTTTTTATCGCAGGCAGTCAGCAGACAGGTTGCCAGTGCGAAGGTTATCATTATTTTTTTCATATCTTGGGTTAGGTTTTTATGTTCTATATTATTGTCACGTGGTTCAGCGTAGGGGCAGGGTTTCCCTCATAGCCGTCAAACTAAGGTTTCCATTCACTGTAGGGGCGGAATGCTTCCGCCCGAGTGCATCCACAAATACACCTCTCGGAGTGTTATTGGGCGGATTCAATCCGCCCCTACAGCAAAATAAGAGCGAAAGCTGAGAAAGTGACTTCATCACCATCCTCCTCCCAGCGCCTGATACATCTGAACCAGACAAACGAGCGAATATCCCTGTGCCTGTACCAACGAGTTCTCATAAGAGAGCAGCGAACGTTGTGCATCCAGCACATTCTGGAAAGGAGTCAAGCCTTGTTTATAAAGATTAAGAGAGAGATTGAAAGCCTCCTTCCCCTGATTCAGCATCTCGCGGCAAGCCACTATCTGCTTGATGGAGTTTTTATAACTGGCCATCGCATTATCCACCTCCTGCACGGCAGTGAGCACCGTACTATTAAATTGATTGATTGTCTCATCCAACTGTATGCGTTGCAGTTTCACATTATTCAGCCGTTGCCCGCCATTGAATATCGTCCAACTTATAGAAGGCGCAATACTCCAAGTCATACTGCCGCGCCGGGTCAGGTCTTTCATATCATGCGAAGCATATCCAAAGGAACCATTCAGGAAAAAAGAAGGAAGCCAGTCGGTCTTAGAAGCTCCCAACAGTGCCGCCTGTGCATTCACCTGACACTCGGCAGCACGTACATCCGGACGGCGAAGTAATAACTGACCGGGAAGCCCGACACCTACCGGTTCTATATAATCGGGCAACTCCTTGCCTGCCTGCAAAGCCGCCGTTACATCTTGCGGATAAAGCCCCAGCAGTACTGCCAAAGCATTCATATATTGTATGATTCCCGATTCGGTGGCAGGAATAGATGCCAGCGTACTATAATAAACAGATTTTGCCTGTGCCACATCCAGCTTAGATACCAACCCGGTGTTATAGCGCACCTCCGTAATCTCCACTACCGCCTTTTGTGAAAGGGCATTGCGTTGCAGCACACTCAACTCCTGCTGCACCTCGCGAAGATTAAAATAGGCGGAAGCAACCTCGGCACAAAGACTCACCATAGCGGCGTTATATTCTTCGCGACTGGTCGCAAAATTTTCTTTCTGAGCCTTCACCCGCTGGCGAATGCTACCAAACACATCTACTTGCCAACTCATATTGGCAGTTGCATCATAATATCCCACTCTGGATTGTGGTTGTCCCGTTCCTGTGTTTCCACTGGTCTGCTGGCGGTTCCATCCTGCATCTAAGGACAATGCCGGATAATATCTGCCCCGGGCAATGCGCAGGTTGGCTCTTGCCATATCAATGCGGTTCAATGCGGTAATGACGGAAGGGTTCTGCTTCACCGCGACATTTATCAATGAATCGAGTGTAGCATCCCGGAAGACCGTCCACCAATGATCGTCCACCGGAAGCTGTTGCTGAAACATTGCATCATCTTCCTGCCAATGGGTGGGTAAAGGATTATTCAGCAGTTTCCCGGACGACTGCTGGGCATTTGCTGCCAAAGGAATGATAAAGAGTAACAGGGTTACCCTCCATTTAAATCTCTTTCTCATATGTTTATCTTGTTAATACTGGAAAGAAACACATGGAAAGAGATTTTGTTTAACGTGAGTTCGATATAAGGGAAACGATAGTCGAATGTAACTTCATCCGACTATAATTAATCAAAGCGTTTGGCGAAATCACACCTGAAAACCTGCTGAAACTCGAAACCATCTTCGAATACGAACCCGATAAACAGAAGCAACACTCCCTGCGTCGAATGGTCGAAGAGCACGAGCAACGTGTAGAACAGCGAGCCCATGAGCTCGAAGAAGCCCGCCTCAAAGAGGCACAAGCCGACCAGCTCCGCAAAGAGACAGAAAGTATCAAGCAGAAGAAATAGAGTGTCAATGCATTGCAAAGATGAAGAAAATAAAATATCTTCATCTCTACAATGTGATTTTTTAAACCCTTAATAGAAATAATCATTCCATTTTCTCTTTTTATAGCAGATTGTTTTATATCTTTGTTTAATAATTAAGAATTTTGCAATGGATAAACCCATGAACCGGATAAAAGAAGTGCTTGAAGAAAAAGGTATCAAACAAACCTGGCTGGCAGAAAGGCTTGGAAAGAGTTTTTGCATTGTCAATTCTTATGTTTGCAATAGAAGACAACCCAGTTTGGAAGTCCTGTTTCAAATAGCGAAAGTTCTTCAAACGGACGTAAAAGATCTTATAAAATCCTCTAACAATGATTGAAGTCGGCAATATTATAAAAAATCTAATATCAACAGAAGCCGTTGTTGTTAACAAAATACAGAAATTAGGAACAATGTATTCGCTCAAGTTCACAGGAGTAAATACTAATAAAAGCAGTTCCAAGGTTATCACAGAAAAACAGTTTTGCACATTAGAAGTACTGGCTTCTGATGGAGAGTTCAATTTCAAGGGTGATCCAGACAAATTTGTATTATTTGCAGAAGCAGAACGAATTAACTCTGCTTATCAGTTTGACCCGCTGTTTGCTATTAACTGTAGTGTTGTTGATCCACTCCCCCACCAGGTAGAGGCCGTATATAATTTTTTGCTACCCCAACCTAAGATACGTTTTCTGCTGGCAGACGATACTGGTGCAGGAAAAACTATTATGGCAGGCTTACTACTGAAAGAACTATTAATGCGGAAGATTATTGAGCGCATACTTATTGGAAAATCCGCCTCACACTGCTCCCCTGAATCCAAAGTAAAGAGTTCCCTCTGTGCCAATTGAAATTTACCCCCAAAAAGATTTTATTCGGCTTTGATTTATAGTTTGAAAGGTGTATTTTGTCTGTTAAAAATAGATAAATAAGAGTATGCCTAACAAATCTCTCAGTATGAACAAAATCCGCCAAGTCTTGCGCTGTTACGCTTCGGGCAAAGGCACCAAGACAATTAGCAGTATGTTGAACGTATCTCGTAATACGGTTAAGAAGTATTTACAAATCTATCAAAAGAGCCAGCTTGACATAGATAAAGTACTTTCTCTGGATGATGCCTCCTTGTTTTCTTTATTCCAGGAAAAAGAGAAGCCTCCTGTACCTAACGAACGTTATGACGTTCTCCAGTCATTACTTCCCGAGCATTGTAAACGTTTAAAGAAAAAGGGTGTCACCCGTCAGATGCTTCACAAGGAATATCTGTGCCAACATCCTGACGGTTATGCCCGTAGCCGTTTTGGCACTTTTATCCAGCAATATCTGGATTGCTCCCGTCCTGTCATGCACTTGGATCATAAAGCCGGTGACAAAATGTTCATAGACTATGCCGGTGACAAACAATCCATCATCAACCGTGATACAGGTGAAATTCTTCCTGTTGAGATTTTTGTTGCCATCCTCCCCTGTAGCCAGTTAACCTATGTTGAAGCCGTTATGAGCCAGCGTAAGGAAGACCTGATCCATGCCTGTGAGAACTCCCTTCTTTTCTATGGCGGCACTCCACTGGCAATTGTTCCCGATAACTTAAAGGCTGCGGTAAAGAAAAGCAGCCGTTATGAGGCGGAGTTGAATGATGATTTTGCTGCTTTTGCCGAGCATCATGGTTGTGCTGTCATACCTGCCAGAGCTTACAAGCCTCGTGACAAGGCTCTTGTCGAAGGTGCTGTAAAGCTGATATACCGGAGCATCTACCCCAAGCTTGAAGGTCGTGAGTTTTATGGTCTGGAGTCTTTAAACGCGGCTATCAGAGTAGCTTTGGAACTACATAACAATGCCCCTCTTACCGGGCATACCTACAGCCGTCGGGAGCAATATGAAGAAATAGAGCGGGATTGCATGCGTCCCTTGAATCCAATCCGTTTTGAACTTAAGCAGCGCCATACTGCAACGGTCATGAAGAACGGTCATATACGCGTTGAAAGTCATTATTACAGCGTTCCCTGCAAATATATAGGAAAGAAAGTCAATGTCCTGTATACCGCCAGAGAAGTGGAGGTTTACTTCCGTTATGAGAAGATAGCCGTCCACGTACGCAGTTTCAGGTCATACGGATATACTACCCGTGAAGAGCACCTGGCTTCCCAACACCGTTTTATGACCGACTGGAACCCGGATAAGTTCTTTGCCGAAGCTGCCGCCATACATCCCGATGTGGAAGCATACATACGCCGTGTCATGGAAGAGAAGAAACATCCGGAGCAAGCCTATAAGTCTTGCCGGGGAATATTAAGCTTTGCAGCCAGGGTCGGTTGCAAAAGGCTTATAAATGCTTGCCGTTGGGCTTCCAACAGTGGATTATACAATTATCCGGCAATAGAAGAAATACTCAAGAACAGACAGGACGAGCTTCCCCTTGAAAACTCAAGGGAAGAGGAGGCAATCATGCCTCCGCATGATAACATACGTGGAAAAGAATATTACCAATAACCCAATAAAAAAACAGCAATTATGGAAATGAATCAGGAAACCCTTGAGCGAATGCGCCAAATGCACTTGCTTGGAATGTACAACGCTTTTAAAACAAGCTTGGAAACCTTTAGAATGGACAGCATGACAACAGACCAGTTCATCTCATGGCTGGTCTGCAACGAATGGGACGACCGGCGTAACCGTCTAATCGAAAGGCTAATCAGACAAGCTTCGTTACGCTATAAGTCATCAGTGGAAGAGATCAACTTCAACGTAGAACGCGGATTGAACAGAAACCAGTTCCAGCGTCTGGCCGAGTTGACTTTTGTACGTGAGCATAAAGACTTGTTCATTACAGGAAGTACCGGTACCGGAAAAAGTTATCTGGCCACATCTCTTGGTTATGAGGCTTGCCAGAAAGGACTAAAAGTGTTATACGCCAGTACTAATCGCCTGATGGGGCAGTAAAGATCGCCAAGGCCAAAGGAAATATATTGCAGGAACTTAAAAAGATAGAGAGGATGGACTTGCTTATATTGGATGACTTTGGGATGCAGACCTTTGATGCCCAGTCCAGAATGAACCTGATGGATGTCATTGAAGATAGATATGGTAAAAAATCTACAATAATCACATCACAAATACCGGTTAAGGACTGGTATGATGTTATTGGAGATAAAACCATCGCTGATGCAATCATGGACATACTTGTTCATCAGGCTATAAGAATAGAACTCTTTGGGGAGTCTCTCAGAAAAGGAAGAAATTAAATCTTTTTATTATCTTCGTAAATAAACATTAAGTTAAACATCGCATACTCTTATTACCGAATGAAGGCCAATCAAAGGCTGTGCTTATCTAAGTAGGGAAACTTTTTTAGAGGGGTCAATTTAGATTGGAGACTGAGGGGCAGTTATGTTGGAATATCCACTTTTTAAGTTTCATGTTATTTCATTATTATTGTTTTTCCAAATATAGCACAAACTTTCAGAAAACACAGTGTTTGCTGTATTTTATTTCATGCAGATACAAAAAAAGCACCCCGAAAGGTGCTTCACATATCACATAAAAGATTGAATGATATTCAATTTCCGTTCATCCGTTCAAAAGAATCATTTCAGCAGTTTATATACAGCGTCAAATTGCCGTTTCAGTCGTTCAGTATCAAGTCCCGTGGTAAAAGCCAGCACAACATTCCCAGATGTGCCATTCGGAACATATCGACGGCCTCTTCCGTGGCAATATCATTTCTGATTTCCCCCGTTGCGATTGCCCAGTCAATTATCTTTCGCCACATTTGCTGGTCTTTCTCAAAGATAGCATCCATTTTATCCACAGAGTTCGGATAATACTTGTACGCTTGGAACAAGAACTAAAAATAGCATTTGGCACATTCCTTTCTATCCACACTCAGTTCATTGCTTAGATAATCCATTGTCCTTTCCACCCCTTCGATATAGGTTTGCAGGAAGTCCCGTAATGAAATATCTTCCGCAAACACGAACTTGTTTTCCACCTTGTGCAGTTCAAAGATATAGGTATCTACAACCCCCTTAAACAGTCCCAGTTTATCCTTCGTATGATGATAGATACCCCGGCACGACAATCCGATAGCTTTCTCCAGTTTTACCACCGTCACCTTCTCGTAATTGTCCTATAAGAACAGCCGGAACGCATTTTTATATATTTCAGCCTTATTCGTTTTCATATCAGCGCAGCATATATTTATCTTTGGTTTCCACGAAGATAATACATTTCTTCCGAACAGCCATATCTCCACCCATAAAACCTCATATCCCCCCCTTTTACGACAAGATATAGTGACTTGTCCTAACATAGTTTTCTATTTATATATTAACTTTGTAAAAGGCATATTTTATTTATCATACTGATAACACATTGATCATCATCAAGAGTATAGACATTGTGTGCCTCTCTTGTGGTTTTATCCCAATGCCACCATTCATGCAAATCTGCTGATTTTGTTGCAGACATAATAAATGAATTGAGAACAATCTGCTTATCACCTGCTGTCGGTGCTAACTGCTTTTCCAAATCCTTGATTGTTTTGTAAAATTCAATCTTAGGGTCATCAGGCATAATACGAAGCAAACCTTTCGGGTCGACAAATGTGATATATTGCTTTTCAGGTGTGTCTATCCATAAGATATAATCAGGATAGAAATTACCTGCAACAAAGAATCCCATACCCACCTTACTTTTATTTCTTAGAAGATAAAGAGATTTGTTTTCAAGTACATCACCATTATTCTCTGTAAATTCCTTCAGATAATCAACAAACAGCTTTTCATCTTCATTCAAGCTGACAGGGGTAATCTGTATATTGGTATTTCCCTTTTTCAAGCATACCAATGGCGCATACAAGTGAGAACGGAAATCGAACAGACACAGATTTTTGTTGAAGTCAAACTTCTTTTCGTATTCGTTCAATCCATTATTATCTGCAAGAATAGACTTTATATCTCCAATGAATTTATCCAATTCTTCACCAGTGGTATCTAAGCTATTTTGTGGTGTAACGGTGAAGGTATATTCATCTACAAAATTATTGTCAGTAGCCGATATTTCTTGAAATTCAAGCAATGGTGCTTCCCATCTTTCTTGCTCGAATTTGCAGAATTTGTCCATATAAGACTTTAATGCCATAATCGCATAATCTGTGGCATAGTCAATTTTGCGAATTGAATCTATTTCAAGTTGCTTTTCTGGAATAATTAGTTCATACCAACCATCTGTTTCAAGAATAGGTTTCAGCTTGTTCCTATCAATGCTGATATTGAAATAAGACTTCTCATTTTTGTATTGCTGAATCTCATCAAAGATGCGATAATAATCAAGCAAGGCAAGTGTTGACGCTGGAATCGTGAATCTTGTATCAATCACCTGAATATTCATTTTTAATGAGCCTGATGATTCAATGGATTGAATCTTGCTTCGGCAATCTAGTACCGACTTACTACGAATAAGGTATCGCATGAAGTCTTCTTTGGGTACATCGAGCACCATACGTTGTGCTTGCTTCTTGAAATTCTTTCCGTCCTTTACTTTTATGACACGGAGTTTCTTTGTCTTTATTTCATCATAACGATTGACTACTGGCAGAGTCACTTCAATAATATCATCATTGATAGGAGCGCCTTCCTGTTCAAGGAATTTCTTGAAATCCTCCATATATTGCGCCTTCACACCAAAAATGGTAAGTGTTTCTACACAATTCATATATCGCAAAGGTTTTACTGAGGTATCGTCAAGGCATGTAGACCTTTTTAGCATTCCTTTATATCCTTTCAAACGAACACCACGACCAAACAACTGAATTGCCTGCGAACCTTCACCTTTGGCAAAATTTATCAATCCCATTGTAGACACACGCCAGCTGTTCCATCCTTCGGTAAACTTTCGTGAACCGATAAGTATTCTAACCTTTGATTCTTTATCGTTGATGCTACTGAATAGTGAAGTAGAAACGAATTCTTCGCTTCTGCTGACTATTCCCTTTGCTTCACAAGCCTTAATAAGATTAGCTGTATCTCCAATGTTTATCACACCAAAATAATCACCATATTCGCCAATCTTCATTGCAATTTCACCTTGCACTTGCTTTATGGCTTCAATGTGCAATCGTGGAGCATCGGCAACAGTGTCGGTATTGAATATCAGATGAAGCATATCTTCATATAGCACTTGCGCTGATGGTAATTGGCCATACACATCTATTAGCGCATTGAAATCGTGTGAAAATAGATCACGTTCATATTTGTCGGCAAGACCAGTTTCTTCTGACTTCACTTGCTCTATACAACGGATGCTTTCTTGTTTGTTACGAACAAATCTGTCGATAAAGCATAGCACTTCTTGAACATCACTCAACTCATCTTTTGATGTTGATGCCGTTACACGGTTTCCAACAAACACTAATAATGGATTCTCTATATTGAAAGGAATCAGTTCGGTTCGTTTTTCAATAGAGTACTTCACTTGTTGGAAGAAGGAAAGCAAACAACCTATCAAATACAAATGACGGTGATTATCATCAATACCTGCTCTGAGGTTATAGATACGATAATCTTTTCCATAGCCATCGCCATAGAAATATTTATAAGAGTAGTCCATTATTATAGACTTGCCATATTCCGCTACCATCTGCCTGTCTTCCTTTTTTGAAGATGTGGCATTCAGTGCTTGTTTAAATGTAGCTGAGTACTCAAAGGCAAAACCTTCTTCGCTTAATCGTGTACGATAGTCGTACCAAACACCATCTGTTGAAGACATTCCACGATGGGCTTCATCCACAAGAACAAGGTTATTACGTTCAAAGCTATCTACCGACACAGTTTTCACTTTGCCTTCTTCCTTGAGCTTGTTCATATCAATGATAGCAACACCTTCATTTTGTCCGCTAAACATACCGCCACCATTTTTGTTGAAGATAGTGGCTTTAATTCCAGAAAGAGTAAGTTCACTTAAATGTTGCTTACTCATTCCTTCATTTGGTGAAAGCACAATAATTTTATTGATAGCGATACTGCCGTTTATTCGTTTTGCACGCTTTAAATAGAATATAAATTGCTTTATGTTGATGTGCATTAAAAGTGTCTTACCACTACCTGTAGCACACATATACGCTAACTTATTCATTGAGTTAATGGTATATGGTTCCATCGTAAGAGCACCAAGTGTTCTTGCGTTTTCGCTATCAATGAATTCGTTAAGCGACTTGCAGAAGGCTGATCTGTCTGCAAAGTAGTTGTCGAGATACATCTCAGTAAATAGTAGCGAGATGTATTGGAAATACTTCAAACTGATACCACCACGTTTCTCTCCAATTTCTTTTGTATATCGACAGATTCTCTCATCGTATTCTCGCAACTTATCGGTTGTGATACTACAATGTTTCATCTTTGCTATCTGAGCTATGTAATGATGAAAATGAGTATTGCCATTTTCATCCAATCCTTCATATTCAACGCTGTTGAGTCTGTTACCCAAACTTTTCAGTTCGGTAGTGCCTATCTCACCAAGAAAGTAACGGAATAAAACCAAATAGGTTTCAAAGCTGACTGATGGTGAACTTTTCTTTTTTGCCATATTTCGTTATTCCTCCCACATTCGTTTATTGAATTCTGTTTCGATAAGCACTACTTTCCATTGCTCATCGTCAAGACACAGATTCTCAAGGTTGTTATCTCCATTGATATATATCACATCAAACTCACGGTCGGCAGGATTGATGCGATATTTCGAGAAATAGGCATCCAGTGCAGCATTGCTCGCTAGAATATTATCTTGATTAATGTTACGCCATATAATCAAAGCCTTACGACCATCTGGTAATGTTCCTTCGATTTGACGGAATCCATAAACTCCATTAAGGTCTTTTTGCAAATCAACTGCACCCTCATATGGAGGATTAACAGCTTCTTTGGTTGAGAAGTAGGAGATTGAAGATTGACTATGAACAGAAAGACCAATAAGGTAATTGAAGGTTTCAACGACATCAACTCGTCTTTCTTTGCATTCGTTCTTCTCTGTAATCTTCATGTTGTACTCGAATGGAGAGATGAAAGCGTCAAGATTTAGCAAACTGCCTTTTGCTTCCATATCAAGCATATAGCCTATTAGATATTCATCTCCCAAATTGGATCCGAAAAATGAGTCCTTCTCTTCAAGAGTAATGTTTGAAAGTGCATCTTCATAGCTTTCAAGACGCATATATTTCATTATTTGTGGAATACCAGTTGATGTATTTGATGGTTTTCCATCCTTCCAGTCGGATGCATATACAGCTTTTTTAACACGTTTTATCATGACGTTGTCAAAATGTTTTCCCATTTCGATCATAATATATTGATTAGAATGCTGTCTGCTTCTATTGTCATTAATTATAGCATGTGCAGTTGTACCAGAGCCTCCGAAATAATCTAACACAATACTTCTATCATGAGATAAAGCAGATGATAAAATAGAATCATAAAAAGATAGTGAATGGCAATATGGAAAAGTTAGATTCATTTTTTTTAAATCCGAAGTCCCTTTAACTGCGTCAGATATAATTGAAGTAAGTTGCTTTTTTGTTCCATGCGAAAGATACATTTTATATCTTGGTTGTGTACTTTCATCAGCCCCAAATATAATATCTCCTCTGTCTTGCATTTCTTTTAATGTTTCAGGAGTTCTTGAAAATCCATTAGGTGGTACTGGGCATGGTCTGCCTGTCTGAGGATGAATCAATGGTATATGAAATTTTGGGTCTGTTCTGTATTCTGGCGCACGTAAACTGACGCTTTGATATAATCGCCAATCATCTGATATATTTCTATAAGCCTTATCTCCACCACTTAATTCGGGATTAGAATTAATCCAGTTGTTAAATTCGGCTTTAAGTTCATCTGTAATAGATCCGTATTTTAATCGAAGCTCTTCTACCTTTGCAAGCATTGATTGAGCATTATCACCATTTATACTTATTGTAATATTATCTCTACTAAAAAATGTAAAATATTCATGTTGTATTGCAATGCCTGAACCACCTGTCATTGGATTACGTTTATTCCAAATGCAAGTTCCAAGATTATAAAGGGGGGTGTTATTGAAAAGATTCCAGAGATTTTCATATTCATTCTCGTCAATATGACAAATAAAGGTACCATCCACAGCCATCAGAGGAATTGAACTATTAATTCTATTATCCATCATAGATATCCAAGAAGAATGTTTGAAATTATTTTTATAAAGAAATCCGCTTGTATCTGTGTTGTAAGGGGGATCAATGTGAATACAATCAATTTTTCCATTATACTTTTTTTGCAAAAGAGAAATTGCTTGAATGTTATCTCCGTTAATCATCAAACCATTAGTGTTCTCGTCTATATTATCTATAGATGCAATTAAACGGTCACGAAATGTGGTAGGGAAATTCTTTGTATCAACAATTAAGTTCTGATTCTCCTTCAAAAATTCTATGCTCGGGGGATTTGTGAATGCTGTTGTATTTAGATCTCCTTTGATTTCATCAATAGCATACATATCAATCCACTCCTGAATCTGTATCTTATTAGCAATAATCTCCGGATAAAAAGATTTATCAATATGGTCAAGTGTAATGCACCAATTCGTTTCCACCACAAACTTCTTCTTCAGCCAAAGTTTGCGCTGGAAATTTTCTATTTGTGCCAAGAATGTGATTATCTCTTTACCGATACGTTTTACCGCACGCACCTTTGCAAGATAACTTTCTGCATGTACTTCGTTATCTGTGTCAAGGTCATCGAGATGCATCACTTCGTTCTTGATAAAGAAATCAAGTTCACGTGTGAGGAATCCACCTAAATCCTTATGGATGAAATAATCAAATGTGTTCTTTGCTACATATCCGTTAAGATGTTTCTGAATCAAAGTTACAGGTTTCTTTGGGTCTGTTGATGTTTGGTACATCAATGGCATCATCAATTCAGGTACACCAATAATATATTCACGAATTTTTGCATAGTTATCATCAACATAGTTCTTCTTTTTGTCTGCAGGTATGTCAAAGATAAAGCGAATGATTAGTTCCTTTGATTCAGCATTCCATTCGAATGTCTTCAATTCAGGCCGCTCATCATTTTCTGTATACAGCATGAACACACGTTTAGAATCGTCAGTTTCCTTATTATTATTCTGCTCGATTGTAGCATCAACCAAGCGAAAATGAACATTTATCCCTTCCTTTGTAACAAATGAATAATCCTTGAAGTTTTCAGCAGTCTTGATGTAATACTGGTCTTGGTTAGCCCAATACAGTTTTACTTCTTCACCTTCATATGGAATGGCATAGACACCTTCTTTATAACGACGTTTAGAGATAAAATCTCCTTCGTCGTAGTAACGATTAAAGAATGAATATAGTGCAGAATATACGTCGCTTTCAAGTGCTGACATATCTGAGCCTTGAGATAATTGTTTCTGCAAAGCAATATATTCTTGCTTTTTGGGAGTATTGTCTTGAAGAGCATCAATAGTCATACCCATTGATTCAACATCAGATTCTATCTTAGCCAACTTTTGTTTGATTTCATCAGTCTTTTCATTTGCAAATGGGGCGAGAATCTCTTGTATTTTCTTGGGTAGACGATTTTCGAAGTAATCAACAATCTCACGTTGACGAATATTGATGATTCTGTAAATACCGAAATCAAGGTCAGACTTATCCAACTCAAATATGGTTTTCAATAATGCGACGAAGCGCTTCTGATATTCATTCATTATGTTGTTTATTAATTAATTAGTTAGTACTCCAGCGGACAATAAATAGATTGTCTGACAAAGTTGTTTGAATCATTTTTCTCTCAAGTTTAGCAACGAGTTCTTTTCTACGAACAGATATTTCATCTTCCCTGTTTTCAAGTTCATTGCGCTTTCTACGCTTCTGACGGCGCAGATCCTCTGCTTTAGCTTCAAGACTGATACGTTCTTCTATATTTTCAGCTTGACGAGCAAGTCTTTCTGTCTCACGTATATTACGTTTTACTATATCAAGTTCTTGCTCAATACCATCAATCACATCACGTTCCCAACGATAGATTCTGTCTTCTTCTTCCTTGAAGAATGAAAGGTTTCTGCTATCCACATTATTTATTGTTGTTATGATGTGTTGTTTTGAATTTGTACTCAGTCGAGAAATAATGGTATCAGGTATTGGGGTATTTATCTTTTCAATTCCACCGCAGAGGAATAGTTTTTCGGCTTCTTCTTGTGTTAAGAACTTGCCATTCTCAGTGAATGCAGTAAACAAGCAATATTGTTCGTCTTCAAATGATGAAATTTGAAGTTTTGATAAGACTAAATAGCCTGATTGACATCTAAGATACTCAGGCAGTACTACGTTTATACCAGTGTCTTTATTGTTGAATACGATTTCACTGTTGCAGTTGTCTGTATCTAAAACCATAGCTTTGTCGAGGACATATTGAGCTAAAGGGTGAGAAAGTCGATACGGAGCACCATCTTGCAGTTGTGACAGTAAATCATATTTACCACACGCACAATTCGCAACTGACTTTTTGAGAACGAAAGAATGTTGTTTATCATCGAATTTAGCTTTACCATCAAGCATATACTTTGTTAATTCCCAAAGAATATGTTCATATCTATTTAAGAAAGTACTTGCTTCATCTTTTGCTACACGAAGATGTTCTTGCACATCAATATCAAAGTTTTCTAAAATTTGATGGCGAATATCTTTCATACGTTCGTCTATCTCAACCTGCATATCAGTTTGAAGACGATCAAACGCTTCATTGATTTCTTCTTCAGTTCTACATTGCTGATAGATTTCCCAAATGCGAGTTTCAAAGTCGATAGCGTCTGCCTTACCGAGAATTTCATCAGAAGCGCCGAATATATCATCAAAAAGATTGAATTTCTCGTTAAGGATATTGAATACACGTACATCTGCGTAATTCCTGATATTTACGAAGTTGACAACAACAACATCATGTTTTTGACCATAACGGTGGCAACGACCAATGCGCTGTTCAATTCTTTGAGGATTCCACGGTAAATCGTAGTTTACAACAAGAGAACAGAACTGAAGATTAAGACCTTCACCAGCAGCCTCTGTTGCAATCATAATATCTGCCGATTCTCTAAAATAATCTACTAATGCCATTCTTCGGTCAGCAGATTTGATGCCACTAACTTTTGAAGGATTAGCTTCGCACCAGTTTTTATATATTTGTGTTGTTTTAGGGTCAGAACCCCGACCATTGAACAATACGATTTTACCTTCGTAGCCATTAGCATCAAGATATTCTTTCAGATATGCCTGTGTCTTTGTTGATTCGGTAAATATCAATGCCTTTCGTGAAGCACCCTCTTTGGCTTGCATCTCAAATGATTTATCCAATGCTTGAAGAAGAGCTTCTGATTTGGAATCTTGCTTTATCTGTTTGGCTTTGTTGATAAATGTTTGCAATAGCTCAATCTCAGCCTTTAGTTTATCAATGTCAATCGCATCCTCTTCCTCGGCTGATATATCTTCGTTATCATCAACATACAAATCTATTTCTTCATCATCGTCTATCAAATCCTCTGCTGTAAATAAGAGCATAGATGCCGTTTCGAGCATCTTTTCGAGACGTGATTTTATATTAGTCAATGTACTTATAAGAGCAAAAGTTGAAGAAGCCAATATCTTACGGATTATCATTGTAGTCAACTTCTTCTGCTGTGCAGGAACTGAGTATATATCGTTTCTTCTGAGAAAATCAGAAATAGCTCGATATAGCTCATATTCAGCATCAGTTGAGTCGAACTTCTGTGTCAGTGGTAATCTATTTGTATAATTGATATATTCTTTCACATCACGTCTCAATGTACGTTTATACATCGTAGACAATCGTGCACGAAGGTCGGCATTATTTTCTCCAGAACCGTATTCACTTCTAAATGATTTCTCGCTACCAAAAATATGATCATCAATTATGCTTGTCAAGCCATAAAGCTCCAGTAATGAGTTTTGGAAGGGTGTGGCTGTAAGCAACAATTTCTTTGTTGTTGTGAGAGCATCACGAACTGCATGAGATGTTTTGCTTGATTGGCGATAAACATTTCTTAGTTTGTGAGCTTCATCAATGATTGATATATCGAAACCATGCATCAATATTTCATCCTTTTTACGAGCCACAAAATTATAGGAACAAATAATTGCCTTATTCTTTGAATATGGAGATCTGCCGTTCTTGATGGCTTCATTATAGTTCTTGGTGTCAAGGATAATATTGTCAATACCAAATTTATCTATCAATTCTGTACTCCATTGTTTTCTCAATGCAGCAGGACAAACAATTATAATCTTTCGTTTGCCTATAGCCCAATATTGGCAAATGACCAAACCTGCTTCGATAGTCTTTCCTAAACCGACTTCATCAGCTAAAACGATACCTTTAGATAGTGGCGATTTGAATGCAAAAAGAGCTGCATCAATCTGATGTGGATTAATGTCAACAGACGCACTCATTAGTGATTGCGAGATTGAAGATAGTTCACCGCCCACAGCTCTTTGTGTAAGCAAGTTTGCGTAATACTTCGCGTGATATTTAGTTATCATACTATTAAAAACTTCGTTACAAAACGCTTTAACAGATTTAGTCAGACGTAGATGTGAAAGAGTATCCTTTTGATTCATCCCCTTCGACTACGTTATAGTTGAATGATAAACATTTTACTCTTAGTTGACCTATTTATATAGGTGAACGTGCTTGCAAAAATACACATTCGAACTTGAAAATACCATTATTTGTACCGTTTTCTTCTAAAAATCTATGGAATAGTTGGTAATATGGAAAATTCACTCTCATCTGCCCCTTCCGTTCACTTTAAGATAATCACTGATTTACCTAGAGTTCTAAATTAACCCACATTTCTGAAGTTTTTGGTTCGTACTGTAACCCAGTTAGTGGACATGTGCTTTTTTCTAATAAAGTATCAATGTCCCTTAGTTTTATATTACATAAGCGTTCTTTGAAATTAAAAGTTTTAGTTACGTATTCGTTCATAAATTTAGAGTGTAACGGTATGAAAAGAATGAATGGACTAATTCCAAATAACTTATCAGGTGACTTCTTATCCTTGTAAAGACCAAAGCCTGAAGGAATAATGTCAGAGAAATTTTATGGTTCTGTTTTGTATCAGCCAAAAGCATTTCATGTTTCTTGAAGTATTCCAGCATTTTGGCTCCGAGCATAGCTCTGCGGTTATTGGCATTGCCGATAACATAACGTACAATATAGTATTGACACTTCTTACAAGTATCAATGCTAAATCCTTCTGTTTTACAGATAGCCCCAACACGCCTCACCATCCTGACAGAAGCCTGTAGCTCTTCCAGTAAATCCCTGTTTTGAGGAGTAAACAGAATAGTCCGTTGATTATGAACAACATGAAAAGTGTAATGAACGATAAGCCCTCTCTGCACATAATCAAACTGGAATGATAGTGTGCAGAAATGGTGACTACAAGAATGAATATGCTTACAAACAGAAAGTCATATAGGCAGGTAGATACACCACCCCTTCCTTTACACTCAGGTTTTTAGGATGAATCACATAGCTCCCTCCTATACGTTGACGAAAACTCTCGTTGAACCGGGTAAGAGAACGGATGGAATATTTATCATTCGATTTCACCTCTATCGGAAATATTTTATATCTCAGTTTGCTGTGGTTCGACAGGATAAAATCTATTTCCATGTCGTTGCGATGCTTCTCTTGATTGTATCGCGTATAGAAGTACAGTTTGTGCCCGGCAGCCACCAACATCTGGGCAATTACGTTCTCGTAGAACATACCCTCGTTCACCGACAGTTTTCCCAATAAGATTTCCCGATAAAGCTCTCCGTCAGAGATCTCATTTTCATCAAATGTATGACTGATAAGTAGTCCCGTATCCCCCATATAACATTTCACATATGTTCTGTCCTCATTCAGCGAAAGTCCCACGTTAGGGTCCGAGCAGTTAAAGCATTCATTGGCAATCATCGAATCGGAGAGCCAAAAGAAAGTATCATGATATTTTGGAAAGCTCGCCCCCTTTTCAATGCGATTCATCACTACACGTCTTTCGGAACGCGAAAGAAAAGCCGGAATCTGGTCAAATATGCTTAGTACACTCGACCTGTAGCCAGACTTTATCTTCTTTATATCATTCCGGTACAGTGTCAGTATGTCTCTTTTTTCCATATCGGCCATTTCGAAGTTCCGGTTGTTCTCCAGATACGCCGACAGGCTTTTCGGCATACCGCCCACAATCATGTATTGGCGGAACAGCAGCATAGCCTTGGCGTGAATCCCCTGCTCCAAAGGTACCTTTTTATCAAAGCATTGGCGGATATATGCCATCAATGGCTCTTCATTCATAGCCCAAGCAAACTCCTCAAAGTCCATGGGGTACATAAGTAGTGTCCTTTCTTCAGAAGGAATGGTAATATCATTTACATTCTCCTTTATGGAGATTAGCGAGCCCGTCTCTATATAGTCGAACCGTCCATCTGCGACCAGATACTTTATCGCTTGCCGGGCTTTCGGAAACTGTTGTATCTCATCAAATATGATAATGGATTCTTTTGGATAAAGCCTCACACCATATTCCGAAGAAAGAATAAGGAAAAAGGTGTCGAGATCATTCATGTAATTGTTAAAGGCCGAAATAACTGAGTCGCTAACTTTGTTGAAATCTATCATAAGATAGCTCCGGTATTCATTCTTTGCGAACTCTTCCACAAGAGTGGATTTGCCTATCCGTCGGGCGCCTTCTATCAGAAGCGCCTTAGTGCCTGCCGTTTGCTGTTTCCAGACAAGCAATTTGTCATATAATTTACGTTTGAATATCATACCATTCAATATTTATCATCTCATCCATATGCAAATTTAATGATATTTTCTGCAATACGCAAATCAAATTCCATATTTACTACCTGCAATACGCACTTTTACAAGGTAGAATTTCACCTGCAATACGCATAAATCTATATTAGAATGTGAGCAGCTAAATAATATCTTCCAATATTGACAATTTCACTCATTCAAATATATCGGCTGATATCCCGATTTTCCACTTGCCTTACTATATCATCTCTTTGTAAATACATATTCGCCTCCTTTATGTCAACTCCGAAAATTTACACAGAGCTTTAGAATACGACTTGGAACCAGAAAAGGACTTCTCATACAAGGGCTTGCCTATGGATGATGCAATGGCGATATTACCAAGTTCGTATCAGGCATTTAGCAGATTCATCCATTCGGTGAGGGTAACACCCGTACTACGGCTGTCTTTACTATAAAGTATTTACGCAGCATTGGTTTTGGCATTAACTATAATCTATTTGCCAACAACTTTTGGTACTTCCGCAATGCGCTGATTCGTGCGAATTATAGAAATGTGCGAAAAGAGGTTGAACCCGATATGAGTTTTTTGAATTTGTTTTTCAGAAATCTGATGATGGGAGAAAATCATGAGTTAAAGAATAGATATATGATTATCAATACCCCACAACAATCAATCGAACAAGCCGACCGAACAAGTAGCGAACAACTCACCGCCCCCACTTTTATTGCCAACTATTTGACACCAACTATTCAAAATGGCTTTGTTACTCCTCTCTACCCTAATAATCCCAAACATCCTCGGCAAAAGTATCTTTTGACGGTAAAGGGGTTGGCTATTTTCAATTCAACAAAATGATATACAACAACTAATAGGTATATACCACATTAAAAGTAGTATATATATTAAAGATAATTTCCAATAAGTATTAGAAGTAATAAAGAATTTTTTTTATCTTTGCCTTTGCAAACCATTTGTACCCCCAATGCGGTAACACTCACCAAATCAACCCTCTGAAATTGATTTGAGACTTCCGCAAATTGGCTGAAAAAATGCGGTACAACCCGTATATCGAAAAGTCTGAAAACCAACACATTGAATTAACCGGTACTTTCAATGTAATTGTAAAAATGAGGCTTGTACCGTTTAAAAGAGCAAAACGCTGACAATTAATAGTGCGAATATGCTGCATCGGGAATAATGATTAACTAGGTTATATTCTCAACAGTAACTGTTTTTAAACCAATTTCTTTGAATAAATAACTGAGCCCCTTATCATTCTCTGACATACAACTGCCACAGACAAAACTCACAGCAAGGATTATAGAGAAAAGACTATCCTTGTACATACCAATCATTTTTTATATTCCAGTTGAAGCCGACGGAACATCAAGCAGTCTTCATTAAATGAAGGATTCTTCAGATTGTTCAACGACAGATATAATCCATCCCGTCCAATGAACCAGAGACGATAGGCATATGTATTACCAGGAAACTTGGTCTCACCGATAATTTCGTACTTGTCATTCAAAATAATGATAGAGAATTCACGCCCAGAATCTTCTTCCATAGGACTACGACTAGCAGGATACTCATAAGGCATACAAGCAAAGCGATAAAACACTTTGCGATATTTATCATAAAGCAGATGATGATAACTAGGTTCATTAGCCTCTTTCCGCAAGCGGACCAACAAATCAATCGTTGCATCATAAGGTTCAGGATGTAGAGGAGGAAAATAACGACTTCCTGCAGGATAAGCACGTACATGTTGAAAATCGGAAGAAACATAAATACTGTCTGAAGCATGGAAAGAGACAGCTACTTCTTTTCCCGTATCAGCATAACTATGCCCATTTTCATAAGATAATGTTCTAATTATTTCCTCTTTATTAAAAATAGAGGGATAGCAGAATTTCGTCTTACCTATCTGTCCTGTTGACAAATTTACATAAGAAAAGATGTTCGAGGTAGCCCAAGTATTCTTTGTATGAGGATAGCCAATTTGTGTTTGTGGAAAATAAAGCAGAGAGTCACAGATAATCCCTGGAGATGCATAATAGCTGTAAAGCATTGTCGGAGCAAACTCACCGAAAAGATTATTTTCCTGATACAATGCTTGAGACTTGAAAAGAATACTACCCGAATCATTTACCATATAAAAATAAGGAGAATTGGTTGTTATCAGAAAATGTTCCATATCAAGTGGATATCCTCCTAATACTGAAGGAATTCCATTCGGTCCTTCCTTGTGTAATGGGACAGCCTTATGCACGCATTCCTTTTCTATATCGAAAATAATAAGTCTCAATACTCCTCTGTTTCTGTTGTTTTGGAAAAACAAATATTCCCGTCCCCCATCTTCAAACTGAAACATAGCTTTACTTTCATAATATGTGGAATCATCTACAAGAAAGGAAATAGTATCAGCGGGTACTAAACAAACTTGATCAACAGATGAACCAGAAGTCTTCCGCCCACAAGAAAGACAGAGCAGAGGTATTAAGAATAAGAAGAAAATCCTTTTCATAGTTAGCTTAATATTAGAGAAACCCCATATTCATACATTTTGGGCACACCCCCTTGACAACCAATAGAATCACTACCTTTTTCATATTATTACGATTTAGAGTCAGCATATATTGCAAATATAAAAAAGATTTTTCACCCCCAGAAGAAACGATGACAAAAGATAGTAATCAGGAAATATTTGATTATCCTTCACAGCCTTCCTTACCAAACGGTAGTGCCTTTACCCTAACAGCTAGAATGCGATGAAGGAAAATCAAACATAAAATGGAAAAAGGACTTATTTGCCAAACATATTATTGATCACCTCCATAGAGCCGATAAGCATACCGCCCAGCACATCTTGATTGAAAGCAACGGAATAATTACCCGGAGACAATTGCACCTCCATCTGTGTTATTCCGTTCTTACTGATCTTTTTCAATTCCTTTGCCTTTATATTGTAATAGGCAAAGCGACGGAAATTCTGATAAACCTCATCCATTTCCACATCCACGTTCTGCAAAATGGAAGCACCGCCTGCAACAGTGGGCAGAGACAAGGTCTTGCCATTATCCAAAGTCAGGACGCACCGGCTGTCGTCCGGAACCTCTACTTCGTGTCCCGATCCGATAGTAACCGCCAGCGAATAACGCACCGTACTCTTGTACTGGAAACCTGCCAAAGCCACATATACATCCATGTTATTGAAAATCCCCAGGTTCATACCCGAACACACCACCGTCCGCACTCCGGCCTGATTGGTTTCATCATAAATCACATTCTGTGCCATCGCACTGATACTCATCACCAGCACAGCAACCAAAAACAATACTTTCTTCATAATTATTCTCAAATTTATTTTAAATCATAACAAATAAAAGCGCTATAAGTATGCACCAAAACCGTCGAAAGATACAAAAAAATACATAATTCATTGCTCACACAATGCTTTTTTGTGCATTTTTCTGTCTATATTCTTTCATCGCTTAAATTGTTTGAGTAAATTTGCCGCCGGAAAATTACTAATACCAAATATATAAGTATATGAGTTTGAAAATTGTAGTACTGGCAAAACAAGTTCCCGACACCCGCAACGTTGGGAAAGATGCCATGAACGCTGACGGCACTATCAACCGTGCGGCACTTCCGGCTATCTTTAACCCGGAAGACCTGAACGCCCTTGAACAGGCACTCAGACTGAAAGACACACATCCCGGCTCTACGGTTACTATTTTGACCATGGGCCCCGGACGCGCTGCCGAAATCATCCGTGAAGGTTTATACAGAGGAGCAGACAATGGATATTTATTGACTGACCGCGCTTTTGCAGGTGCCGATACCCTGGCAACTTCGTATGCCATCGCCACCGCCATCCGCAAGATAGGCGAATGCGACTTGATAATCGGTGGCCGCCAGGCTATCGACGGTGACACCGCACAGGTAGGACCGCAGGTTGCAGAAAAGCTGGGCCTCTCGCAAATCACTTATACGGAAGAAGTGCTGAATGTGGACGAAGCTGCCCGCCGCATCACCGTAAAGCGTCATATAGACGGTGGTGTGGAAACAGTAGAAGGTCCGCTACCCATCGTACTGACAGTGAACGGAAGCGCAGCTCCCTGCCGTCCGCGCAATGCGAAGTTATTACAGAAGTACAAACGCGCCCTCGGCGCACAGGAGATGGCTGCCATTACCAAAGACGGTGCCGTATTGCCTTACGCCGAACTCTATGCTAAGTATCCTTATCTGAATATCACTGAATGGAGCGTAGCCGATGTAGAAGGCGACACCAAGCAGTGCGGTCTGTCGGGCTCGCCTACCAAGGTGAAGAAGATTGAGAACATCGTCTTCCAGGCAAAAGAAAGCAAGACCATGACAGGAAGCGACCAGGATGTAGAAGATTTGATTGTAGAACTGTTAGCTAACCACACAATAGGATAACGATTATGAATAATGTATTTGTATATTGCGAGATTGAAGGCACACAAGTAGCCGATGTAAGTCTCGAACTTTTAACCAAAGGTCGTAAATTAGCTAACCAGTTAGGCTGCCAGCTCGAAGCAATTGCTGCCGGAAACGGCCTTGCAGGAATCGAAAAACAAGTATTGCCCTATGGTGTCGACAAACTTCATGTATTCGATGCTCCGGGCTTGTTCCCTTATACTTCATTACCCCACACTTCTATCTTGGTAAACTTGTTCAAGGAAGAAAAACCGCAAATCTGCCTGATGGGTGCTACCGTTATCGGTCGCGACCTGGGTCCGCGCGTATCTTCGGCCCTGACCAGCGGACTGACTGCCGACTGTACCCAGTTGGAAATCGGCGCTCACGAAGACAAGAAAGCAGGCATTACTTACGAGAACCTGTTGTACCAGATTCGTCCCGCATTCGGTGGTAACATCGTTGCAACCATCGTAAACCCTGAACACCGTCCCCAGATGGCAACCGTGCGCGAAGGTGTGATGAAGAAAGAAATTCTAGACGAGAACTACAAAGGCGAAGTGGTGAACCATGATGTAGCCAAGTTTGTTCCCGAAACAGACTATGTAGTGAAAGTGATAGACCGCCACGTAGAAAAAGCAAAACATAACCTGAAAGGTGCTCCTATTGTGATAGCCGGAGGTTATGGAATGGGCTCTAAAGAAGGTTTCGACAAACTGTTTGAACTGGCCAAAGAACTTCATGCCGAAGTAGGTGCCAGCCGTGCTGCCGTTGATGCAGGCTATGCAGACCACGACCGCCAGATCGGTCAGACCGGTGTAACCGTCCGTCCTAAATTGTATATCGCTTGCGGTATCTCCGGACAGATTCAGCATATCGCAGGTATGCAGGATGCAGGTATCATCATCTCTGTTAACAGTGACCCCAACGCTCCTATCAACACGATTGCCGATTATGTGATAAACGGCACTGTGGAAGAAGTGGTTCCGAAATTGATTAAGTACTATAAAAAGAACAGTAAGTAATAACGCTCAGGTAAGAATGAAATAATGAAAAGCCTGTTTTTAACACTCCTTTTTCTTTCCTGTGTTACTTCTGTAGTTGCACAAGAAAAGATATGGCTGAATAAAAAGGGAGAATGGACGGAAGACTCGGCTAAAGCCGTAAGATACGCCATTATCACTTCACAAGCCGGTCAGTCCACACAAGTGGAAGTTTTTTCTATGGATGGACAGAAAAAAGAGATTGGCCAATACTCTAAATACAAGGATACTCCTCGTAAAAGAATCAGAGACGGTGTGTATAGATATCTCTATGCCAATGGACAAGACAGTGCGGTAAACCATTTCAAAGGCAACAAGTTGGAAGGCCAGTGCTTAACCTACTTTCCCGATGGCTCTACCCGATTCATTAAAATATATAACAACGGGCAACTGAATGGTAAGCTCCAGCAATATTATCCCAGCGGAAAATTGCGAAGATACGAAGAGTATGCTAATGGTCGACGTATCGATGGCAAACTCTATGCCGAAGACGGAAGCAAGTTGAAATATGAACCTTATATGGTGATGCCGGAATTTCCCGGAGGAATGGAAGCCTTCGTTTTATTATTGAAAAATATAATGAAGTATCCCAAGGAAGCTCAGCAAGTGAAAGCAGAAGGCAGAGTTCTTATACAAATTATGATTGATAAGGATGGAACAATGACTTCGCCCACCTTACTGCAGAAAGTACATCCTGCACTGGATGCAGAAGCAATGCGTGTTGTCAATGCTATAGCCCAGACTTACAAATGGTCACCCGGACGTCAGGACGGAGAGACCAAACGCGTGAAATATGTATTACCTATTAATTTCAGATTACCTCAAAAAAAATAAATTATGGCAAACTTTTATACCGATATACCGGAACTCAAGTATCACTTGAACAATCCGATGATGGAGCGCATCTGCCAACTGAAAGAGCGCGACTATAGAGATAAAGACGAGTTCGACTATGCACCTCAGGATTACGCTGATGCAATGGACTCATACGATAAGATTCTGGAAATCACCGGCGAAATTACCGGCGAAACCATTGCCCCCAATGCCGAAGGCGTGGACGAAGAAGGTCCTCACTGCGGAAACGGACGTGTGGAATATGCATCGGGAACCAAGCAGAACCTGGATGCCATGGTAAAAGCAGGCTTGAACGGCATGACCATGCCGCGCCGTTTCGGTGGCCTCAACTTCCCCATCACTCCCTACACCATGTGTGCAGAAATCGTAGCTGCCGCCGATGCAGGTTTCGGAAACATCTGGTCTTTGCAGGACTGTATCGAAACTCTGTATGAGTTTGGTAACGAAGAACAACACAGCCGTTTCATTCCCCGTATTTGTGCCGGCGAAACCATGTCAATGGACTTGACTGAGCCCGATGCAGGTTCCGACCTCCAGTCAGTTATGCTGAAAGCAACTTTCGACGAAGCCAACAACTGCTGGCGCCTGAACGGTGTGAAGCGTTTCATCACCAACGGTGACGCTCACCTTCACTTGGTATTGGCACGTAGCGAAGAAGGAACAAAAGACGGACGCGGTTTGTCTATGTTCATCTATGACAAGAATGAAGGTGGTGTAGATGTTCGCCGCATCGAGAACAAATTGGGTATCCACGGTTCTCCTACCTGCGAATTGGTTTACAAGAATGCGAAAGCAGAACTTTGCGGTGACCGCAAGCTCGGCTTGATAAAATATGTCATGGCATTGATGAACGGTGCCCGTCTGGGTATTGCCGCACAGTCGGTAGGTTTGTCACAAGCCGCTTACAATGAAGGATTGGCATACGCCAAGGAACGTAAGCAGTTTGGTAAAGCTATCATTGATTTCCCGGCAGTATATGATATGCTTGCTATCATGAAAGCAAAACTGGATGCAGGCCGTGCCTTGCTGTACCAAACTTCACGCTATGTAGATATTTACAAAGCATTGGATGATATTGCCCGCGAGCGCAAACTCACTTCCGAAGAACGCCAGGAACAGAAAACTTATGCTAAGTTGGCAGACAGCTTCACTCCGTTGTCCAAAGGTATGAACTCTGAATATGCCAATCAGAATGCTTATGATTGTATTCAGATTCACGGTGGTTCAGGTTTCATGATGGAGTATGCTTGCCAGCGCATTTATCGCGATGCACGTATCACCAGCATCTACGAAGGTACTACCCAGTTGCAGACTGTAGCCGCTATCCGTTATGTAACAAACGGTTCTTACATTGCTACCTTGCGCAACTACGAAGCTATTCCTTGCGCTCCCGAACTGGAAGGTTTGATGAATCGCGTAAAGGAAATGGCCAACAAGTTTGATGCCTGCACCAATGCAGTGAAAGAAGCACAGAATCAGGAATTATTGGATTTCGTGGCACGTCGCCTTTATGAAATGGCTGCTGTGTGCATCATGTCTCATCTTCTTATTCAAGATGCGACTAAGGCTCCTGAATTGTTTACAAAATCAGCTCATGTATATGTGAATTATGCAGAGGCAGAAGTAGAAAAGCATTTCGACTTTATACGCAAGTTCCAGGCTGATGATTTGGCTAATTACCGTCAGTAAATAATCTATTTAGATTATATGAAATCGTTCCATTCCTTGCGGGATGGAACGATTTTTTTAATTTAAAGAACGCCCGTTTCGCAACGGGCGTTCTCCACATAAACAAAACCTGATCCGGCCTTATTTACTAACAAACTTATTATTAACGTATTTATAAAAACTCTCCTCAAGTCCTTTTACAAGCAACTTACAAACACACTAAATTCCACAACCTTTCTTTATTCTAATGCAAAAATAAACCGGTTTTGAACATTCGACAACAATAATCGACCAGTTGCTCTATTTTATCTACTAACAGGTGCTTTTGTTCTTTGCGAAATGGAAATAAATAAAATAGTTCATCATGAAGGCTGGTTCTAAACCAATTATAAATGAACTTTTTTTTTCACCCAATGTTTATGAAGGAAATTGAATTTAAAGACCTAAACTTATGAAAGAATTAGAATTAACCAGT
This sequence comes from uncultured Bacteroides sp., assembly GCA_902388365.1. GTDB lineage: Bacteria > Bacteroidota > Bacteroidia > Bacteroidales > Bacteroidaceae > Phocaeicola. The sequence continues at coordinate 30,892 of CABMPB010000025.1, forward strand.
AATGCCGCTTTGACGGATGCGGTATATGAGACTGCCTTGAACGGCTCATTTCTTGATGTGAAACTCATAGCAGGTTCGGTGGGCGATGACGAACCCGGCGGATTGCAACCGGAATATGAATGCTATCACGTGACATATCCTCCTAAAGGAGAAGAAGTATTATGGGAACAACCACTGGATGCTGCCGATGACAAAGCCCCAGTATACAGCCTGGGCAAGAAATTGGAAGCCATGGAATACAACTGTCACCCCACATTGGCAAAAGGTGAAAGCCGCACCGCAACCGCACGCAAAGTCGTAGCTCACGGACCGATGTGGATATATGTGGCAACCGCCATCGGCATGGACAAGGAAGGTACTGAATCACCTTTCATGGTGGTACAGGGAGCAGGCACTTATGGTTCGGATAGTACAACTGAAAGTGAAATGATAGGTTATACAGAGGGACGTATCCGAGAGATGACCGCATTATTGGTACGCCGTGCACGCTTGGAAGCTTTGCATTTGGAAAGTATTCGCGTCGGTTACAAATATCTGTTTGTAGAACCGGAAAGAATAGGAAAGGCGAAGGTGAAAGAAGGATAACAGACCATTATCACCCAAGATAACCATGAAAAGATGAGGATGTGATACAAGATGCACACCTTCATCTTTTATTTATGAAAACCAACACTTTCCTCCACGTTACATAGACATATCTCCATGTTACAATATGTCATCCAACCCCGTTATTCCTTTAATTTTTTGCTACATTTATTAGGAAACATTCTTTTCTTGAGTAATTTTGCAGTGGAAATGCAAATTGAACACACCTATGAGAAACACACTCTGCATATTATTATTTTTGTTATTCTCCATGACAAGCTACGGACAGTCGTGCAAACTCTTTACTGCCGACCGCGAACTGTCAAGCAGTCTGATTAACAAAATATATCAAGACAGGAACGGCATGATATGGATTGCCACCGAAGACGGACTGAACCGTTACGATGGCACCAAATTCATCATCTACAAACATAAACCGGATGATGCCCAATCATTATGCCACAACTACGTCCGTACCCTGTTTGAGGACAACAAAGGACACCTGTTGATAGGTACCTACGCGGGAGTACAGATGTACGACCCGGCTACCGATAGTTTCAGCCCTCAGGCAAAATGGGAGAACGGCGAGGCATTCAATAGTAATATCATCGCCATTCTGGAACGGAAAAACGGGGAAATCTGGATATCGGGCAACCAACTGTGCTCACTGGTTATCACAGAGAATGAACTGACCGTAAAAGCCCTCGACCTGCCCATCCCCATGTATAGCACCGACTATATCATAGAAGACCGGAACCAGAACATCTGGATGAGCAAAGGAGAAAACGGTATCTACCATCTGACCCCGGACAATAAAGTGAAACACTATCTGCAACATGAGAAAGACATCACCATTGTAGACATTAACAAAGACATAAACGATAATCTCTATGTAGGAACCATGGGGAAAGGACTGTTGAAATATGACAAGGCATCGGATTCCTTTCTTCCCGTCCCCTACAAGGGAAAGCAGGACTTACCCATCAAAACCCTCTATACAGCCAGCCAGGACGAACTCTATATAGGTACGGATGGCAAAGGTTTGAAAGTATTCAACAACAAAAAGCAACAGATTACCGACTATCCCTTTGACAACAGCTACTTCGATTCCAACATTGCCAAAGTACATTCCATCCTAAAGGATAATGCAGGCAATTTTTGGTTTGCCATCTATCAAAAAGGCGTGATGATGATTCCCGCACAGCCCAACAGCTTTAAATACATAGGCTCCAAGTCTATCGACAAGAATATCATTGGCTCCAACTGCATCACATCATTCTGCCGCGACCACGAAGGCACCTTATGGATAGGTACAGACAATGACGGCATCTATGGCATCACGGACAAGCTCACTGCCAAAGTACATTACGCCCCTACGGATGATGCCTGCTCTGTCCCTTCCACAGTATTCGGATTATACGAAGACTCGGAACACACCCTTTGGTTCGGCTCCTTCACGAAAGGGATGGGCAGACTGGACAAACAGACCGGAAAATGCACCTATCAGCAAGATCTGTTGGATGAGAACAACAACATTGTACAACGCGTCTACAACTTTGCCGAAGACCGCAACAAACGCCTTTGGATTGCCACCATGGGAGCAGGGCTGTTCTATTATGACTTGAAAGACAAGAGATTGGTCCACTCCCCCGATGCCAACAAGCAAATCAACAACTGGATCAGTTGCCTGTTCTATTCCAGCGACAACACACTATATGCCGGAACCTATGACGGAATCACCTCCATAGACCTCAACACAGACGAGTTCAAGAGCCGGCATCTTTTTGGCCAACATATCGTTTTCTCCATCTATGAAGACAGAAAAGGAATCATTTGGCTGGGTACTTCCGACGGATTAGCCAGCTGGAATCCCCAAAACGAAGAATTGACCACTTATACCATTGCCGACGGACTGCCCAGTACCGCCGTTTACAGCATCCAAGGCGATGAGCAGGACTTTCTGTGGATCAGCACCAATGCCGGAATTTCACAATTCCATCTCACCAGCCATCAGTTCATCAACTACTATGTAGGTGACGGACTGCAGGGAAATGAGTTCAGCAAAAACGCTTCACTAAAAGATGACAATGGCACACTGTGGTTTGGCGGCATGAATGGAATTACCTACTTCAATCCACAGGAAATCACCAATCCGGCAAAGAAATGGCATATACGCATCACCGATTTCTATCTGCACAATCACCCGGTGCGGAAAGGGATGCTATCCGGCGGACATGAAATCATAGACCGCCCGGTGTTTGAAGCCGAAAAATTCCACTTGTCTCACGAAGACAATGCTTTCAGCATCGAATTTTCAACGCTTGAATTGAACAGTCCCGAGCGCATCACCTACTTCTATGCCATGAACGATAATAAATGGATAAGCCTGCCTACAGGAACCAACCGCGTATCATTCAGCAACCTGGCCCCCGGCACCTATCGCTTCCGCGTAAAAGCCTTGGACTATACACTTTATTCGGACATCAAAGAAATCACCATATCCATCTCTCCCGCCTGGTGGGCAACCGGATGGGCGAAACTGGCATACTGCCTGCTGGTATTGGCAACGATCTATTACTTTATCTGCCAAATGCGCCACCGCTACCGCACCAAACAGGAGATGATGCAGCACATCCATACCGAACAAATCAATGAAGCCAAACTGCAATTCTTCATCAATATTTCCCACGAGATACGCACGCCTATGTCACTCATCATCAGTCCGCTGCAAAAGCTGATGGCAAGTGACAATGACTCCATCCGCCAGAAAAGCTACCGTACCATTTATCGGAATTCGGAACGGATTCTGCGCCTGGTAAACCAATTGATGGATATTCGCAAGATAGACAAAGGACAGATGTCGCTTATCTTCCGCGAAACGGAAATAGTCCGTTTTATTGATGATATATGCGAAACCTTCACCCAACAGGCTATGCAGAAGAATATCACCCTAACCTTCCACCACAAGGAGACGAAAGAACTGAACTTATGGGTAGACCCCGACAACTTTGACAAGATAATATTGAACATACTTTCCAACGCCTTCAAATTCACGCCTGAAAACGGTAGCGTAGATATTTACCTACACACCGGTAGGAATGATCAAAACACAAGCCCATTGCGACGCTATGCCGAAATCATCATTGCCGACAGCGGCATTGGTATTGACGAAAAAGAGATGGAACACATTTTTGAACGTTTCTACCAGATACACAACAATCTGAACAACTCCAATATAGGGACAGGCATCGGATTGCACCTCACCCGCTCGCTGGTAGAGTTACACCACGGCCATATCCATGCCGAGAACAATCCGGAAGGAAGCGGTTCACGCTTCATCATCCGCCTCCCCCTGGGCAACGCTCACCTGCGCCCCGAAGAACTGGAAACCACAGTCACCGAACTTCCCTCCCATTCCCCATCCATCCCTGCCGTCTTGCCCGAAACAACGGTGGATAAAGAAGAAACGAAAGCGCGCGCCAAGACTAAATACCGGGTGCTGGTAGTGGAAGATGATGAAGAAATCCGTCATTACATCCAGCAGGAATTAGCCGCCGAGTTTCATATTTGGGAGAGCTGTAACGGAAAAGAAGCCTTGGAAATCATCTTCAAACGCACTCCCGACCTAGTAATCAGCGATGTAATGATGCCCGAAATGGATGGTCTGACCCTATGCCGGAAAATTAAGCAGAACGTCAACTTGAACCATATTCCCGTCGTTCTGCTCACTGCCAAGACGCGGGAGGAAGACAATATAGAAGGATTGGAAACCGGTGCGGATGCCTACATCACCAAGCCTTTCAACATAGAAATCCTGCGCAAGACGGTTGCCAACCTAATCCGTAGCCGTGAAAGATTGCGGAATACGTTCTGCGGACAGCAGATACACGAAGACAAATTAGAAAAAATCGAAGCCCAGTCGCCAGATGACAAACTGATGGAGCGAATCATGAAAGTGATCAATGCCAATCTCAGTAATCCCAATCTGACGGTAGAAATGATTACTTCCGAAGTAGGAATCAGCCGCGTGCATCTGCATCGCAAACTGAAAGAACTGACCAATCAGACCACCCGCGATTTTATCCGCAATGCCCGATTGAAACAGGCGGCCATCCTTCTGTCCGAAAAACGCTATTCCATCAATGAAGTAGCAATGTTGACCGGATTCACCAATCCGAATAATTTTTCGACAGCATTTAAAGAATTGTTTGGAATGCCGCCTAAAGCCTATATGGAAGAACAATTAGATAGGAAAGAAAACGGGAAGGACAAAGAAAGTGAGCTTTAGCAGTGCCTTTTAGGAGTTAAAACACTGATAATGAAGCCTGCAACATTTTCGTTTTTATACATAATAATATATAGATATAAAACAAAAATATTGCAGGCTTCCATAAATTTATCATCCTCCAATACCTTGTGTCACAAACAGGTTTCTGGATAGACTGATGAGACCTCGGAAATATGGATGAAATAATTTCTTCGCTTATTTCCTTTCAAACTCCCAATAATCCCAATTCAACAAATCCTTCCGGGCGGAGCCTTTGAAACGGAAAACCAAGTCATGCACGCCTTTGGCTCCTTTTATAGAACACGTCTGCCGTGCATATCGGTCCATACCTCCGGTTGCCGTCACATTCAATGAGCCCACCAGCGGACCGTCGGCATTATCCAAATGTACTTCTACCACACAATCTCCATCCTTGGAAGCGACAGAAGCTACAAACTGTCCGGCACCTTTTTTACCGAAATCGACTCCGTGCACACGCAGTGAGTCATTATCATCAATCCTGGTTACATAGATGCCGCCATCCTTGCTTCTATCTGTTTTCAACCCATAGCCCCATGCCATGGTTTCGGCCTCCACACGGCGGTAAGGGTCCAATGTTCCGATTTGTTCCAATACCGTATTTGTCCAATAAGGGACTTCTCGGATGGTTCCATCAGGATTGTAGTGCATTTCGGCGGCGGAAACAGAACGGCGTTCATGATGATCGGGAGTTTCCAGGCGCAACAGGTCATAGTTCAAGCCGAAAATATAAGACTTGCCCTTGTAGTCGATGATGCCCGGGTGATTGCCCCGCGACTTGTCAGTGGGACTCATGATATAACCTTTTGTACTCCAGGGACCCTCAGGAGAGTCGCTCATGGCATATCCGATACCTTCGGGACAGCACGTAGAAGCAAACGCCATGTAGTACTTTCCATTGCGTTTGTAACACCAAGGTCCCTCCTGGTAATGTTCCGGCGTGTTTTCCAATTGGACTATTCCGCCCGAATATGAAATCATGTCTTCATTCAGCTTGACGTAGTAGCTGTTCGGATTTCCCCAATACATATAGGCTTGCCCGTCATCATCTACAAACACAGTAGGGTCAATGTCATACCAATGTTCTTTCTGCCATACCAGTGGAGCATTCAAAGGGTCCTTGAAGGGTCCGTATGGTGAATCGGCAACCAAGACACCAATTCCGTTGCCGTGAATGGGACAATACATATAGAATTTTCCGTTACGCTCAATCACCTGTTCAGCCCAAGCTCCATTATCTCGTTTCACCCAGTCAAAACTTTTCAGAGAAGCCACCACACCGTGGTCTGTCCAGTTCACCATATCGGTAGACGTGTAGAGCAGCCAGTCCAGCATTTTGAATCCGTCCGCATCATCCTCGTCATGAGTGGTATAAAGATAAACCGTATCATTATAGACCATAGGAGCCGGATCGGCAGTATATTTGGTCTGCACTATAGGGTTCTGCGCGTAGGTTGACACCGCATAAATTCCGGTCAATAAGACCGCCATTGTTTTTAGCACGTGTTTCATAAGATTTAAATATCAGGTCGTTCTTTAATTCGTAATCACTACTCCTCCATTGCAAGGTATGCTCAACCGCATTTCTCCTTTCTTATTCAACTTCGCCGGTTTCACTCCACCCGTCAATGACTTGTCATCACTGTATATCCGCATTTCATCTCCTGCCACAAGCATCGGCAACTTTACAGTCAATTCCAAGGTTTCCTGTTGCGCGTTAATGCCGGCAATGTACCATCGATCCCCTTGGCGGCGGGCAAGCACAATGTACTTTCCCGGGTATCCGTCTATGAAACGTACTTCATCCCAAACGGAAGGTATCCGCTTCATAAAGTCCACCGCCCACGCCGGAGCATCCGTCAGATTGTTAGGTACCAAAGCGAAATGTTGCACCGGACTTTGAAACAGAACGGCTGTGGCCAAAGCAAAGACATCGGAGGTTACGCGACGGCTACCCCCCGGTTCATTCTTCGCATTATAATAGCGGTTGAGCGCACTACCGCCAAAGTCCATGCTACCTACCGCATTGCGCATGAACGGATGCAAACAGGCATTGAACGCCTCAGCATCACAACTGGCTTGAGAGAAATGCAGGTTCTCGCTGGCAAGTACCGCCTCGCAGGCTACGAAATTGGGATACATCCTTTCCCAGCCGCGCGGCAATGTGCAGCCGTGAAAAATAACTTCCAGCCCGTAGTCATTGGCATCCGCCATTATATCTTCGTAAAGCTGCATCGTCACTTGCTTGTCACTGCCTACAAAGTCCACTTTGATGCCGCGGATACCCATGCTTTGCATCCATTTCATTTCACGGCGGCGGGCAATGGTGTTGCTCATTATTCCTCTGGGACTTTGCGGAGCATCGTTCCAATACCCGTTTGAATTATACCACAGGAACAAGGCTATCCCTTTTCCGGCAGCATAACGAGCCAGTTCCGCTATCTTTTCACGCCCCACCTGGGTATCCCACAGGGCATCGACCAATACCGATTCGTATCCCATATCGGCGCTAAAGTCAATGTAACGTTTCTGCTCGACATCATTCATACTTGCGTCTCCACCTATAATCCAGCTCCAGGTGCCACGACCGTATTTATACTCCTGTGACGCTTCGTAGAGCGGTTTCACCATATCATAAGGCACAGTGGTTTCCACTATCGGCGCCAACGTTTCGCCTACCGTAACCGTGCGCCAGGGAGTCTCACCCGGAAGTGCGATGCCGGGAGCCACCGTGCCATTGCCATTGAACTCGCCCTCTTGCGGGAAACCGATGGTGTAAAGTCCACCTTCCTTGCCCAGCAGACGGCTGCCGCAATAGAGGCTGCCGACACCCGTTTCCGAAATCAGAACCCAACCTTTATCCGCATGGCGGAACAGGCAGGGAAAGGTATATCCGTTGCCCCAGCCATTCTTTCCCATCGCTTCGTCGGCCGCATAGGGTGTTTCATAACTGGGCGAAGTACGTGCGAATCCGTTCATCGGTCCTGATTGGGGACAAAGAAAGGTAGTACTTCCTTGGGGCAGTACGAAACCAGTAGCCTCCCGTCTGATTACACAGCACAAAGTTTCGCCCTGCGGATACATTCTGTATTTGAACGCCACATCGTTATCGCTCACCTGAAAGATAATATCATAAATCCTCCGCCCTGCTTTTGAGAAAGTGAAAGTTCGCGCGTTGGCCTGATAGTGCACTTTGCTCTGCTTGATGGTGGAAAGAGCATATTCATCATTGATGCAAGACAACGGACTGGCATAATCCAGCGACATCTGACAAGTAAAATCTCCGATATTCGTATCCAATCCCAGTGGAGATTTTTGTAGAAAAGCAACTCCATCATACATTATATTATAAGTGGGAATTCCACCTTCATCTGCTATCGTGACACATAGTTTACCATCCGGACTTTCCACACGGCGTTCTTCAGCATTGTGAAAACCCAGCAAGGCAAGCATCTTCGAAGCATATCTTCTCCCCAGTATCCGATAACCTTCTGCCGTAAAATGCAGGTTATCTTGGGCGGCAGGACAACTGGAAGATGAAATGACATGCGCCGTAGGAATCACTTGCGGCAAAGTATCAATGATGGCATTCATGCTTGCACATATCCCTTTTTGGTCTGCATGCACCGTTTCACCGGCGAGCAGAGGGACGTCTTCCGCTTTCAGATTCAAGTCTTTCAGCAGGTTCTGATAGACACTTTTTACTTTTAGAGGCCACTCCTTGTCTCCCGTATTCGATTCGCCCTGGTGCAACAGAATGCCTTTGATTACTCCTTGTTGCTGTGCCAGTTTTGCCAATTCCACCAAGCGGCCATAAGGATTGAAATCATACTCCTGAGCCATATTCTTCATCCAGTCCGGCTGGGCGACAATGTATTCCTTGTAGTTTTCCTTATCAAACAAATCAATCTTGCAACCGCCTACGGCTACATTGATTACACCTACCTTTACCTCCGAAGGGAGATTGGCAACCAGTGCCCTTCCGAAATAATCAGCGGGTGTCAATCCGGTGTTACAACGTACCAAAGGAGGAACGGCTGTATACCATTCCCCTTTTTTCCGTCCTGTTTCAGGACAATCCACTGCCGCCATCACGCGGAAACGGTCGCTGACTCCGCAGGTATCCTGCGCTTCAATCTTTGCATTGCCTTCCATGTTGGACTGGCCGAAACAAAGGTAAATATGGAAGTTCCCGTCCTGAGCGGAGACAGTCATGGTTATCAGTAACAGACAAGTTATGATGAAATTTCTTTTCATTTTGCTATGCATTATTTATTTCTTAAACAAATGGGGTACAAACTCTTTCAGGCAACGCCTCCAGGTGAGCCACTCGTGGGCGGTGCCCTGCGATTCGTAATAGTCTACTTTAATGCCCAGCTCCCGCAGTGCACCGGTCAGTTGCTTTGTTCCCATCTGCTCCTCTGTGCCACAACCCAAGAATAGATAATTCACTTTCTTATTGAAGCTATCGGCATCAGCGAACACGCCGTCAAAGCAAGTCTTCACATCCAGCCCGAAGATAGCTCCGCTAAAGCCGCCTATATAAGCGAATTTGTCGAGATGAGGCAAAGCGGTATTGAAAGTCTGGTGTCCTCCCCACGAAAGTCCCGCCATGGCACGATGCTCCCGGTCGGTCTTTGTCCGGAAAGTACGGTCTATCATGGGTATCAAGTCTTGCAGTATCACGTCATAGAACGAAGCGCCATACAAAGCGCGCTCCTCATTCACATATCTTCCCGGACGCGGACGGAAAGGAGCCTGAACATCGCCGCTATCCATCACTACCAGCATCGGCACACACTGTCCGGAAGCTATCAGATTGTCCATAATGTGATTCATCCGTCCCTGTGTACTCCAACCGGTTTCATCCTCGCCCATACCGTGTTGCAAATAAAGTACGGGATAGCGTTTCTTGGAACTTGTCTCATACTCGGCCGGTGTATAGACCATGCATCGGCGGAATCCCTTTTGCGATTCCGAATAGTAAGTGCAAGAACGCACCTGCCCATGCGGCACTCCTTGCCGGGGACGATAATAATCCCCTTCCTCGCCCTCGGGAACCTCTATGCCGCTGGACATGCGGCAGCAACCGAAGAAGGTATAGCTGGCAGGATCAACCACCGAAACTCCGTCCACCACCAAGAAATAATAATGGAATCCCACCACTAGCGGATCGGTAGTTGCCGTCCAGTGTCCATCGGCTCCTCTCTGCATATCGTATTTCTTTCCGCAACAATCCACCTGCACGCTACTGGCCTGGGGAGCATAGAAACGGAAATAGGCACGGTTCTCTTTATCCAGCCTCGGGTATTCGTTGCCGGGAACATTGGTTTCGGGAATAACGGTCGTGGCTATCACGTCCTGCTGTTCTTTCTTGCCGGTGAATTTCCACCAGTCGAGGTTGAAAAGCTTGCAGCCTTTACGCCCCTTGAATACAAAATAAATATCACGGACTCCGGTCACCGGTTTTGCAACTTCAGCTTCGATGGTTGTCCATTGTTCCCAACCACCTGTATGAGGGACGATGGCCTTTGCCAGCAAGTCTCCACCGATACTATCCAGGTGCACTTCCAATGTACCACCCCGGAGTGCACTTGACGCAGAGGCGCTGAAACGGTAGGGAGGTTGATTTCCGAAATCCACTTCACGCACCTTTATATAGTCACCGTCGTGAATCTCTGAAATATAGACACCCGTCTTGCTGTTCCATTCAGACTTCACTCCCTCGGAGAAAGCGATGGTCTCCGCTTCCACCCGTTGGTAAGGGTTCAGCTTTCCTATCGGAGCCACCCCTTCTTTCGTTGCATTGATTATCGGGAAGGTGCCGTCTGCATTATACCGGAACTGTTCTATGGCTACACTTCGTCCGAAGCCTCCGCCTCCCGGCAACTTGCCGGTGTGATAAGCAAAATAGGAATTGCCTTTGTAATCTATCACTCCGCAATGATTGGTAAACGAACCGGTATCCTGCAAAGGCATAATCTCACCCATGTACTTCCAAGGTCCTGTCGGCGTATCGCTCATGGAATAGGCGATATGTTCGGGAACTCCTCCGGCAGCGTAAAGCATATAGTACTTGCCTCCACGTTTATAGAACCATGGACCTTCCGTGTAGATGTCCTTGTATTTCACCCCTTTCTTTCTTGCCTCCACCGCGGGAGCGCCAAAACTTTCTACCGTCTGTGCCACCTTGGTCAGACTTCCCATATACGAAATCATGTCTTCATTCAGTTTCAGATAAAAGAGGTCGGGGTTTCCCCAATACAAATAAGCCTGTCCGTCATCGTCAATGTAGACAGTAGGGTCTATGTTTGCCCAACTTCCGTCCTCGTAGAGTGGTTTGCCGATGGCATCCTTGAAGGGACCTGTAGGCGAATCTCCCACCGCTACGCCGATGGCCATTCCTTTAGAATATTTACTGTGTGCACAGATATACCAGTAAAACTTGCCGTTGCGCTCAATGCATTGCCCTGCCCAGGCACGGTCATCCGCCCATTCAAAGGTTTCGAGGGCGAGGGGCGAACCGTGGTCGGTCCAGTTCACCATATCTTGGGAGGAATAGACACGCCATTCCTGCATCCAGAAAAAATCGGCTTTATCTTCATCATGTCCGGTGTAAATATACATAGTTCCATCGTGAACCAAGGGTGCCGGATCAGTGGTATACCAGGTTTGCACAATGGGGTTCTGCGCCCGCAACACACCGGGCACAGCTAAAAAAGGCAGGCACGCTGCTGCCATTATTGTTTTCAAATTCATTTCCATAGCATATATTGATTCTTTACTCATACTACTTTAAGGATTGACAATCTTCCACTCGAACACCGTTCCATCCTTGCGGTTGGGGGTAGCCCCGGGCCAGTCTGCCGAATAGGGTTCGCCCGTATCGGGGCCGATACCTATGTAACGGTTGGTTTTCAGCGAGAGCAACATACATTGCCCGCCCAGCATATCCTGCCATTGGAAAAGACTGCCTGCCGATTCATTCTTCATCAGACGGACATCGGAAGAAAGTCCTGCGCCTACTACCGTTACGAATCCTGTCCCGTTCAAGGCTTCCAAAACAACTCTGCCCTGTCCCCTGTCGTGTACCCGGAACTGGCATCCTTTCCCCTTAGATTCTTCACTTCCTCTCCAAGTGGAGTGCAACATGCCATGCGGATTTGCCCAAGCCGGATTGCCGCTGCCTATATTGACCAATGTAATGACTTTACCAACCGGTAAATGGGCGGAACGGTCAGCGTATGGCTCATCAACCCGGAAATTATCGAACTCGGCATAACCGCCCTCCCTGTCTTTGGCATTCGACGCAAAAAGTGCATAGCGTGTTCCCTGGAAAGTCTTCAACTGATAAGGTAACACTACCTGTCCACCAATATCTGTAAAGGAGTGCCCGTCAAAACTATAGCTGAACTGTGCCAAATCCTCATCAAACCGACCTGTCACACGCAGATAGACTTTGCCGGATGCAAGAGGATTTTCAGCTCCACTCAGTTTGATTCTATCTTTATACCGTTCCGTCTTTGTTTCGACATCTATGGTTTCCATGGTTGCCTGATTGCGGAAACGCAATACGAGTTTCTTGCCCTCGCACAAGACTCCTAACCAAGAATAGGGTATATTCAGCAGTCCCAGCCCTGCTACATCACCATCTTTCAGATGAGTGCCGTCCAGTTCTACCGTCGCTATGGACACGGGACCGATCCCCCGTTGGGTGAGCGTATTCTTTGCCCATAGAAAATTCTTAGCCGGCATTGTATGCAAGCGCAACTTACCTTTCGTAAGCGACCATTTCTTTTCTACCGGCTCGTGATTCCATTGCCATACAGGCAACAGTTCCTTTCCATTGAAATCATCGCTACGCTGATAGGGGGCATGAGGCTTCACATCCATCCCTACTTCGGGCTTGGTCCATGTGCGGGGCGAGCGCCCCAAGTTGCCGGGCAATCCGAAATAAGGCCAACCGTCTACCCACGTCACAGGCGACAAGCAAGTGGTGCGTCCCACCGCACGGAAATCCATCATAGAGAATCCCCACCATTCGCCATTCGGAAGATCCACAATTCCCCCCTGATGCAGAGGAACGACACCCAAACCGTTGCCCTCCGGGCTAGAAATATTGAATTTGAATCCATCTTCGAGAACAGATTTTCCTGCACCTACATTGGTGACAGAATGTACACGCTGGGTTCCTAAAGTTTCTTTGGCACTGATTGTCACGGTTTCATACGGTCCTTCGGGGTGGTCGGCACGGGCACACTGCATCCGTCCCACCGGGGCATAATTGGCGCTGAGGATATAATACTTTCCATTGATTTTATAAAAGTGGTGTCCCTCTCCCATAGCATTACCTGCCGGGATAATGACCCGTTCACTGCCTTCCACATAACCGCTGAAATCGGGTTTGATTTCTATCATGCGCACTTCGTCATAGTTATAGACAGCATAAATTTTTCCATCATCATCAAACAGGACAGAAAGATCATGAATATTTCCTCCCATCTGGATATGTTTCCATGGTCCGGCAGGATTATCGGCTATAAAGACCTGCATGCCATGCCCATTGATATTGGAGAATATATAGAACTTACCTTCATGATAGCGGATGCAAGGCGCCCAGATGCCCTGACCGTATGCTTCCTTTCCATTCTCAAGGCGGAAATCATCCCCTAGATTAAGGCGGTCAAAACAATAACTCATGAATTTCCAGTTCACCAAGTCTTTGGAATGGAGCACCACTAGGCCGGGCATACTGTGCATCGTAGTCCCTGCCAGATAAAAGTCATCCCCTACACGAATCAGGTCGGGATCAGAAAACTCATCATAAAAAAGTGGATTGGTATAGGTACCGTTGCCATTGTCGGCAGTCCATGAAAGCGGATGTCCTGCATCTTGCGCAGACACCATGCAAGTAATCAAAAATAAGTAGATAAATAAAAGTGTTTTCATATACGCTGTTGTGCTAACATTTAATTATTACAAAGAAAAACATCTTCCGTCAGTTCACCTAAAAAGGATGTATCAAAAGCCTATGCCCATGTTACATATTGTCTGTTTTATGTCCCGCTGATAACAATCTGCCAACACAATAAGGGAACTGATAAGAAAATAAAATGTATCACCCTATAATTAACAGAGAAAGAGACTTATCATGATGCCAGAACTACATTTGCCTAATTCTGCTTCAGTATAAGTCTCCCCACATAAAAAATTATAATTATTTTAAGTCTATTTTCCGGCCAGGCCATCAGCAAATCCGGCATAAGACGGATTGCGGTCATAGTCCAATGTCCAAAGACCGATAGGTTCACCCTTGCGCCAACCAGAATTTTCGGGACTATCTGTCTGCGCCCATTGGGTTATGCCATACTGTTGGGCAGTCGGAATGATTTCAAAGTACTTCCGGACAATGAACTGGTAATATTCCGCCATTGCTTTCCGCTGTTCCAAAGTGACATCTTTTGTCATGATTGATGCGCCATCCATTCCAATGATGCCCATATCCAACTCGGAAATCTTAACCAACTTGCCACTTGCCGCCAGTAGTTCCAGCATCTTCACTACATGGTCTTCCTTACTCTTTTGAATATCTTGATTCAGGTAATAAGATACGTGCATCTGTGTTCCGATACCATCCAATTTAGTCACACCATCGGCTTCCCATTTGCCAATCCAAGCAATCAGACTCTTTAGCTTCTTGTTATCGTCCCAGTCCGATTCCAAGTTGTAATCGTTGATAAAAAGCTTCAAGTCCGCCGCATTACCTTCGTGTTCTGCAAAATGCTGACGCGCCAGGCGAACTGCCATACGGACATAGTCTTCATCGCCCAAATAATCCTGCCAGTAGAAGTTATTCTTGGCATCTTCCTTTGAAACAGTACCCCGGGTAGCAGATTGCAAATCATAAATGCCATCACCATCCTGATCTACGCCAGACAACGCTTCATTGACCACATCCCAGGTTGTGACATATCCGCCACAGGCTTCCATCATGCCATTAATCCAGTTGTCCATCGCCTCGGCAATGATTTCTTTCTTTTCTTCAGGGTTCAGCGAACCGGATGCCCCGTCGGCCACCGACTCGATGACATACGTATAATCCACCCAGCTTGGTTTGCTGAAATGAGCCAAATCATCCTCATCAAAGGAAGAATTCTGAATCAGTTCCACATCCGAACCGGTTTCCTTCAACGACAGGTCATCAAAATACAAATCGCCCGCGAACTGTCCGAAACAGAAACGCATGACATTTAATGCATAATCCGCCGTAAACGTAATAGAAGTCTCTGCCAAAGCCTCGCCGGCATTGAAAGAAGGCAGATACTGCGTATTCGTCCCATCGCCGGGCCAAAAACAGATATTGTTGAAGGCGGGAGCTCCTTTTGCCTTCATCTTAATGGTGTATTCTTTGCCAACGACCAAAGGTTGGTCAAGATTATAATACAATTCCCAATCCCACGGATTCTCTTTAGCCTCATCCGTATGTATGTGCAATGCTTTATTGGATGCCACCAAGCTGTTGAGATACGAATTGTTCTGTTGAGAGTGCCATGCCAGTGTATGACCATAAATGGTCAGCCCCACCTCTTGAGCCATTTCCACAAAACGGGTAACCTGAGAGAAAGCCATCGAACCGTCGTCCTTTACGCATGAACTGTGTTTCATGGCATTGCCGGCAGTCATTTCATCGAAATTGGCATTAGTCAACCGATAGACAATACCACCCGAAATATAATCTCTTACACTTACGCCGGTTCCCAACTTAAAGTTGGGATTGGCGCTACGGTCTATATACGATTTCAATGAAGCATATTCATTCAAATATTCCAATTCGGCGATGCTCTCCGGCTTTTCCACCGGAAAGCCCAGCACACTGTCATCAGCACATCCCGACATCAGAACAGAGGCAAACATTGCTACCGCCACTTTATTTATATACTGTTTCATACTATTCCATTTAAGAACCAACATTATTATTTTTGAACCGGACTAAAGGTTTCAAACTTACTGCCACGGTCACGTGCCACCAGCGTATCATCGCAAGTGTACTTCTTGTACATCTCGGGCTGATCTGCTGCCTGGGGGTATCTGTACGTCACTTCGTAGTTCAGTTTCAACTCGTCACGGTCTTTGTCACCCCATGCTTTCTTGGCACCCTGATAGGTCCACGTACCGGTTCCAGTGGCCGTAACCCCTTCGGTGGCACTGGTTATGGTGCATTGGTCATTGTCGTTAAAAGTCAGCAACAGGTTGCAGGTCAAAGTCTTGTTTGAGAGAGCACCGTCATTACCATACACACGGACCACTGTCGAAACTGGATATATCACTTGCTTATAAGCTGCTGTAGTCAAGGTACGCACTTCATCTTTCTCTATAAACTCCGCTTTCCGTTCTACAGTCGTCACCGCACCGTTATCATCAATCACATCTGTGCCACGGCTCAGCCAATAACCATCCCATTTATTTTTGTACTTGATGGCATAAAGGGTGTAGTTCTTCTTGTCGAGGATGGCATCCGCATTCTGCACACTGGTCATTAATACCGGAACCACATAGGTAGTCTTTATGGATTGGGGATCGTTGAAAAAAGCATCGTTCAGCTGCACTTCCACGCCGCCCATCATCTCACCGGATGGGATAGTTATCCTGTCAGATGCCAGACTGTAATAGTTGGCAGGCATCGGCTCCACTTTGTTTCCATCTGCATAATACAAGTTATCGCAAAGTGAATTATCTACCTTTATATCAATGATACGGTCGGTTCCATTCTCATACACACCGCCCATCACTGCCATAATTTTACACTTATGTTCATTGTCCAATGTGGTGTCGTACACATCATCACCCAATGTGATGGTACGGATGGGGCTTTGCTGTGCAAAATAAACGGTAGTCGTTCCATAATCGGGAAATTCCCAATCTCCGTTTTCACACGAAGTAAATATCGCTGCAACAGCCATTGTGGCCAGTATTGTCTTTTTCATGTTCTTTTCAATTTAAAATGTTCTTTGTTAAAACCATTACCATCCTTGATTCTGCACCAAAGCATTAAACTTCAGTATTTCGCTATAAGGGATAGGACCGTAATACATATAATCCTTATATTCACGGGCATCGACTTCTATCGGCTGATAATTCTTTGTAGTTTCGCCGGTAATACTCATTCCCTTTGCAGTTTGGGTGATGTCCGCTTTCCAACGGCGCAAATCCCAGAATCGGAAACCTTCAAAACAAAGTTCCAAACGGCGCTCGTTACGAATCAGCTCACGCATCTTGTCCTGATTATCTTTGATGGATTCCAGATAAGCATCACCATTGTCCGTACCGATGCCGGCACGGTTGCGAATGGCCTTAATGACATCGTATGCCGAATAGTTATGACTACCTTTTCCCAAAGGACCGAAAGCTTCATTGGCCGCTTCGGCATAATTCAGGAAGATTTCCGTGAAGCGGATGCGCGGAGTATAGTGCTTCTGGGTACTGTTCACGGTAGGATTCAGATTGATGTCCTGGCGTAACAGCTTGCGCATATAGTAACCTGTACGGGTAGAATAGCCTTCTTCCTTATTCAGTGCATCATTGTTCTTGCCATCAGCGGCTGTCGTTATCACATCATTTGCCGAACCTGCCGTACTTCCATTATAGACAATATATTTCGCCAGACGGGGATCCCTGTTGGCATAAGGATTAGCGGCATCATAACCGTTACCGGATGCAGAAACCGGATAACCGTTTGCCATAGGGAAAGCATCTACCAGATTCTGAGTAGGATTGATACGGCCTTTTCCATAAATGGAAGGTGGATAGTTATCGGTTTCCAGGTCATTGTTGGAAGCGATGGTACCCCGCCAAAGGATTTCTGCCGGACACTGCCCGCTGGACAAAGATTCAATGTCCGCATTGCAATACCAAGTACCACCTGTAGCATCCATACCGCTGACACCACCAATGCGGTCCAATACGCCGGCAGCATAATCGGCGGCGTTTGTCCATGTAGTCGTTGTACCCTCACCAAAAGCAGGGCTGGCTGCCAGCAATGCAGCTTGTGAACGAATAGCTTCCGCAATACGTCCCGAAAAACGTCCCTGGAATTTAGCACCGAACACACGGTTGTATTGATTCCTGTTCGCACCTTCACTTTTGTATTTGGCAGGTACTTCGCTGTCACTGGAAATATCTCCATACTCCACCGGCAACAGTTCAAGTGCCAATTTAAGGTCATCATAGATGGCTTTCATACAATCTTCAAAAGAAGCACGCGGACGGTTGAAGTCAGAATTGGCATCTTCGGGTTCCGTTACAATAGGAATGCCCAGGCATTGGCCGTCTGCCGTCCAGCCGCCATGCGCTTGAAGCAGATAATACATATACATGCCACGCAGACCATAAGCCTCACCTTTCAGACGGTCATTATACATCCGAGCAGCCAATTCATCATCCGCCCAATGTACTTTGTCGGCATTGGCAAGGAACAGATTCAGATACTGGATGGCAGCACGGCAGTTCTGCCAACGCTCCGTAGGGTTGCTATCTGATTTCCAGGCGCCCGATGCGGCCATTTTACGATAATTGCTTGTTGCGTCATTACTTACGGCATCATCCGTAGCCACATCGTTGAAAGAATAAGAGGCACTAGGGATGCGGGTATAACCATTGCCCAGGATACCTTCGGCATAACCCGGATTGTCGTACATATAATCAAAGCCCAGATTGTTCTCGATGGCAGGTTCAAACAAGTCGTCGCAACCGGTCATCAATGCAGCAAGAGCTAAAAGTTTTACTATATTTTTCATAATTACTTCTTTGTTTTAGCATTAAAATTCAGCTTTCACACCAAGATTGTAGCTGCGGCACTGAGGTGAATTTTCTATATTCATCTCCATGTACTTGCGTTCTTTGGCTATGGTCAGCAAGCTGGAACCGCTGGCATATACAGAAACTCCTTTGATGAAGCAATTCTGCAATAGGTTCTTGGGTAAATCATATGTTATCTGGACTTTACTGATATCAAAACGATCTGTACTGTACATCCAGAAATCGGAGTTACGGAAATTATTGTCACCGCTCTGGGTAGTGAGGCGGGGATAAGTAGCTGTGTTCTTGGTTTCCTCCGTCCAGCGGTCACGAACCACTTCCGAATACTTGCGGTCGCCATATACCCATGTATAGCTGTTACCCTTTATTCCATTGCCGCCAAAGTTACCGGTGCACATGGCAAAGAAAGTAAAGCCTTTCCATCTGGCAGTCAAGTTCACGCCCAAAGAGAAGGGTGCGCCCCATTTGCCCAAAACAACCTGATCTTTACTATCAATCGTTCCGTCGTTATTCTGGTCCACATATTTAATGTCACCCGGTTTCACCTGTCCGAAACTGGAAGTGGGAGAAGAGGCAATATCTGCATCATCCTTGTAAAATCCATCACTTTGTAACCCCCATAAAGCATCGATAGGTTGTCCTTCAGCTTTCAGATAAGCATATTCCACAGACTCGTTCACCTTGGTAGCTTTTGAAGTATAATACATACCCGTCACACCCAGATTCCAATCCACAGCACCTATTTTCTTGTTCACATTGACAGCAAAGTCGAAACCGGTCTGACGGTTGTTATTGAAATTCATATAAGGCAGGAATGAAGATACCGGCCAATAAGTCATGAAATAACTCGGATAGATGGTAGACGGAGTAGTCAACAGACCTTCTGTGGTAACCGTGAAGAAATTGGCGTTCACCTTCAACAATCCTTTCCACAGGGAGGCGTCCATCCCTACTGTAAATTCCTTACGCTTAATAAAGGTCAAATCTTCATTGGCACTTCGCTGGGAATCGGCAGCCTGCATGGAGTTACCGAAAGACTCCGACCATGCCCACCAGGTTCCGGTAGAAGTGAAGATATTGTCATACAGATAGTATTCCTTATATACATCGTCCACCTTTACACGCAAATCCAAGTCCTGATGCAGATTGGATGCGGAAGCTGTCAGTTTCAAGTCATCAACCACCGGTGAATCGGCAAGGAAATTTTCCTCACTCAAACGCCATGCCACCGACAAAGTGGGCGAAAAAGCCTGACGATGTCCTTTAGCCAGTTTTGCCGAGTGTACGGCTGCTCCGCTGAAGTCGATATAATACTTATTATTATAATTGTAACCTGCCTGCAAGCCCAAGTTGGCATTACTTGTGCGATGGTATTCGCCGGAGATGGTCTGCTGATAACCGTTCGCCAGCAACATAGCCGAGACATTGTGCACCTTGTTGAACGTACGGTTGTAGTTGAACTGACCGGAGAACATGATGGTCTGTGTTTCCGTACTGCCCGATACATTCTGTGTACCGGTGCTGCTATCCTTATTATACCTTGTCAACGAAGTAATCAAATCCTGACCGGAATAATTATTCCAAGTGGCAGAGTAAGTGGCATACGTATTATTGATGGAAGTAGAATAACCGGTAGCATAATCCACCGCAAACTGTGTGCGGAAAGAGAGTCCTTTCAATACCTTGTCCAATGCCAGATTGATACCTGTATCGAACTGGAACTGACGGGAAGTCCATTTGTTATATCCTGCCGCATACATATCTGCAAACGGATTGGTCTGGTCTAATTGGGTACCGCCCAACAAGTATTTGCCGTCAATCAGATTATTGCTGTTATTGATCAGCGTCCACGATGGTTTGTCACTTTCTTCCACATAACTGATAGGTATCAACGGAGACACACGATTGGGACGGAGTGTAGCCGCTTTTGACCAGTAAGAAGCGTTATCACTGCGTGCATCATAGAAAGTAGCATTGGCATTTACCCAACCTGTCACCCAGTCATTCAACCGCAAATCCACATTACCGCGAACATTCAAACGGCTGGTATGGTTATCCTTCCCTTCACCGAAATTGATTAAATCACTGACATTGTAGAAACCAATATTGGTATAGAAATGAGCATACTTCCCACCTCCCGAAAACTCTGCCGTAGCATCTGAACGAGTGTAGCTCTTCTTTAAGTAATCCGATGAATAGAAATCCACATCCGGATAACGATAAGGATTGGTTCCGGCAGCCGTATGATAGATTTGGTCTGCACTATAAGTGGCATCCAAACCGTCATTAGCGCGGGCTTCATTATAAAGCGTCATATATTCTGCCGAGCCTAAGTATTTAGGATAGCTTTTCGGAACGAATAAAGTGGTATTACCACGCACACTGACGTGCAGGTCGTCCTGACGCCCCCGCTTGGTGGTAATCAAGATGACACCTTTGGAAGCACGACTGCCGTAAAGGACAACTGCCGCCGCACTTTTCAAGAAAGTAATTTGCTCTATCTCGGTAGGCATCACATTGCCCGCTTCACGGGGTACTCCATCCACCAGCACCAGAAAATCGCCCTGATTCCACAACTGACCGTTATATCCTCCTACCATAGATTGCATATCATCCAAGCTATAAGTAGAATAGTTTTTGTCTGTCAATTTAAGCACGTCCACTACCGAGACACCACCCATCAAATCCTTTTCATTGAGCGTACGGAAAGCCACATTGACATCATTACCACGAGCCAAAGAGTCTGCATCCTCCGCCTCCATACCATCCTGGGCCATCAGTCCCATCGGCGAAAAGGCCAACATAGCACCCAATACGATTTTTGTATGTATATGTTTCATTGTTTTTCTTTTTTATTAAACTAAACGCTAACAGAATTACCAACCCGGATTCTGACCGAACTCCAGATAGAGGCTGGTATCCGACTTCTTCAAAGGCAACCAATAATGTTTATCGGTGAAGTTACGGGTCAAAATAACTTTCTCCGTAAAACCGCTTACCGCATTCAGAGAAGGCTCATCTTCATTGATGGCTCCGGCACGGATAAATTCCTGTGAAGTCTTTATATTATAAGGAAACTCAGTCAACAATAGCCAACGGCGAAGATCGTTGAAACGGTGACCTTCATAGGCTAGCTCTACAGCACGTTCACGACGCAATTCACTCAAGAATCCATCCAATGAACCGGTATACTTGCTATTCACATTTTCCACGCCTGCACGTTTACGGATTTTATTGACAGCATCCAAAGCGGAAAGTGAACAATTGGAAGCCTTGCTGGCAGCAGAACCTCCGGCATTGGCAGCGGCTTCGGCATACATCAGGTAGATATCTGCCAGGCGCATCCAGCTTAAATGGATATTAAAGTGATTACTGTAACCATAACCATCATCAAACTTATTGCACTTGATGGGAATGAATTTATACATCAAATAACCGGTACGGCTTCCTTGGGTAGCATCACGCAACAGTCCACCAGTAAAAAGACTGGCATAACGGAGCGGTTCATTTTCAGCGCTCAAGTTCCCTTCCACCACTTTCACTCCATCATATACAATGTCGTGATAGAAACGGGGATCACGCCCTTTCCAGGGATGAGTCTTGTCAAAACCGGCATCGGCATCGGTCAACGGAAGACCGTTTGCCATACCATAGTAGTTTACATAATTGGCAGTAGGCAGAGAAGTTACGTCACCCTCATTCAATTTTCCTGTACCAAACTGCTTGCTTTCGCCCCAGTTCGTATTGTTCCATCCATAGGAAGGACCGCGGAAGATTGCTTCGGTAGAACCCGGCATCATACCATTCTGTCCGATGGTATAGAACAAATCGGAATAATGGGCAAAATCAACCAATGAATATTGCGTCTGTCCACTTTCCACCAAAGTCAGCAATTCCCCGAAAGCTTCGGCGGCCTTCTTGCAATAATCGGCATTATAAGTTTTGCTGCCTTGAGACTCGCTATTCATCAATGGACTTCCTGCCCACAAGTAGTTTTTACCCAAATAGCCAAGTGCCATAATCTTGTTGATACGCAACTGGTTTTTGCCCAATGTATTCTTTCCTACAGTTGTCTTGTCCCAATCGATAGGAAGCAGATCGGCAGCCCGACGAAAATCTTCGCCAGCCTTGTCGGCACACTCCTGATAGCTGAGGCGAGGCAAAGTCAAGGTTTCACCCGAAGGCAATACCGTATCAATATAAGGCAAACCGCCAAAGAACTGAATCAATTCAAAGTGGAACCATCCACGGAAGAAATAAAGCTGGCCTTCCACCAAGTTTCTTTCTTCTTCCGTAGCATCAGTCATCAAGTTCATATTGGCAAGACCCATGTTACACTTACGGATGCCATACCAGGCCAACGGCCAGAGTGACTTATGAAAACGCTCATTGTCTGTAGTGACATTATCCCTACGGTCCATCCAACCACTTTGCCAACCATCGTGCTCGGACTGCCAGCCCCAAAAGTCTCCTTGGTCTATCTTATAGCACATGTGGTAGTCAATACCCACATTCATAATTTCATCTTCCCCCCAATTGAAGGAATTGGTCCAATAACCTTTCGCAAAATCGGGAATGCAGTAATAAAGTTCTTCCGTAAATCCCTGAAAGTTTGTGAAGTCTTTGAAAGCATCTGCCTCGGAAATATCCGAATCGGGAGATTTATCCAAATAATCGGTACAGGAAGTGGTGCCACACAGCACTGACAACAACCCGCCCAACATTAATGTCTGTATATATTTCTTCATTGCGTTCGAAAATTAAAGATTGAATTTAACACCCAAATTAAAACGTCTCAGCGTAGGATAAGCTCCTTGTGAAGCCAGACCCGTACCGGCAAAGTTAGACTCGCGGTCATCCGGCATACGTGACCATACCCACAAGTTGTTACCGTTCAGATATAGTTTCAAATTGGAAAGTCCCAACTTCTTAATCCATCCATCGGTAAATGTATAGGCTATCTCAGCATTCTTCAAGCGGATATAGGAACCATCATAATGGAAACGTGAACCCTCATAATAACTAGGGGTAGAATTCCAACGTGGCATGGGAGCGTCTGCGCCGGTATTATCCTTTGTCCAATACGTACCTTCATCAAAGACTGTATCCAAATTGCCGTTCAGAGAATTGAACGCTACATAACGACTTACATTATTCACGCCATAGAACTGCACAAAAGCACTGAACCCTTTATACTCGAAGCCTAAAGTTGCATTGTACGTATTCTGCGGAGTACCTGTATAGCCATAAGGTGCATTGTCATTGGTGTCAATGACCCCGTCCCCATTAAAATCGACAATCACATATTGTCCCGGCAGTTTCTGATTATCATTGGTATTATGTGATGTCATACCGATTACCTCATCCCACGTATTGGCATAACCATTGCTTATATAAGAATGATCCTGACCAATGGCATAACCGGCTGTCTTCTGGTAACCGGGAAGCAACTGCGCATCATCATATTGTAATACCTTATTTTCCGCATGAGTCATGTTAAAGTTACCCCATAGACGCAAACCGTTATTGAACATCTTGTTCAGACGCATTTCCAGTTCATATCCCTTTGTACGTACCTTACCCAAGTTGGCTGTAGGAGCTGTTGCACCGAAATAAGAAGGTACGGAACGACTACCACCCGATACCAGAATATCGGAACGCTTTTCGTGGAAAAACTCCAAGCTACCTGCTATCAAACCACCGAACAAAGAATAATCAATACCCAGATTCTGCTTTATCGCCTTTTCCCAATGCACATCAGGATTGCCTACCGATTTCTCACGGAACCACACATAAGGACTGTTTTCCTCATTAGGTCCCATCATACCAACCCCATTATTTCCATTTGCTGTAGCTTCGGCATAAGACCACTGGGTGACATACAGCCAACGGGTAGAAACATTGTCATCCCCTATTTCACCATAGGAATATCTCAGTTTCAACATATCTATATACTTCTTTACAGGCGTAAAGAATTTCTCTTCACTAATCATCCATCCCAATGCTCCTGAGTTGAAGAAAGCAAAACGGTTATCCGGACTGAATTTCTCGGAACCATTGTAAGCACCGTTATATTCTATGAAATATCGATCTGCATAATTATAAGTAGTACGGAAAGCCCAGTCTTCGCGATAATTGGTAAATTCACTACCCATAGCACGTTCCGTACGATTGAACACACCCATTGCCGAAACAGAATGGTCGCCGAATTTGCCTGCCCAATTCAACTGTGCCTGATAGAAAAGATTGCGCTGTGTAGCCCAGTCTGCCATAGAGCCGCCCGAAGTGGTCCACTTGATGCCTTCCTGGAAATCAAAGTTATTATTACTGTCCGTGCTTTGCTTGTATTGGACTTCGCCCGTATCGGGATTAATCCATTTTAACTGTGTATCGTGATAAAGGTCATCGATTCCCCGACCGGCTTCTACAAACACATTATCCCACGAAATAGTGGCACTGGCTTTCAGCCCTTTCAGGAAAAAGCCCAAATCCTGTTCTAGCGTAAAGTCCGTATTGATGCGGGTAGTCGTTTTCTTTTCAATGCCGCTCAATGCCAGATTCACCACCGAGTTGGGAGCACCTTGAGAGTCCTGCGGATAATATCCCCAACTTCCATCTGAATATTGCGGAAGGAAGCAATCGGAAGGCGCACTATAAGCAGCCTGCCACAACTGTGATGCACCGAAAGAGTCGTCACTCACATTGAAGGGTGATTTCTTCAATCCGTGAGAACCGGCAATGTTGGCTTTCAATGTGGTGGTTTTCGTCAACTGGAAATCCAAATTACTACGTACATTAATACGGTTATATCCATATCCTGCCTGGTAGCCACGGTTATTGTCCCACTCGCGGAACAAATCTCCTTCATGCTGAAAATCGATGGCAGCAAAGTATTTCACGAATTTGGTTCCGCCGGAAATATTCACATTAGTATTGTACGCCATAGCGTAGTCTTTAAACAATTCCTTCTGCCAGTCCACATCCGGATAGCGTTCCGCTTCTTCCAAACTTGATGGGTTGCGGTATTTATCCATTATATCGGCAGGAGTGATTTTACCCCATGATTCGGGACTCAACCCCAACTCATTTTCAATTGCCTGGTTACGGACATACAGTGCGTCAGCAGAATTCAACGAACGGGGCAGTTTTGAAACTACTTTAGCCGTCATACTCGCTCCTACTTCTATCTGCGCCTTACCTTCGTTTCCACGTTTGGTGGTGATAAGGATAACGCCATTAGCACCTTTCACACCATATACAGCAGTTGCAGAAGCATCTTTCAGCACGGATATGGATTGCACGGAACTAATATCCACACTATTCATCGGGCGCTCGATGCCGTCCACCAGGATCAACGGATCGCTGCTATTCCAAGAGCTGACACCACGAATCACGATTTTCGGATCTTCCTCACCCGGCATACCGGTACTGGAAGTGGTTACCACACCCGGCAGGTTACCTGTCAAAGCAGAACCGATGTCGGCCACACCTCCGGCACGTTCCAGCACCTTTCCCGAGGTCTGCGTAATGGCACCTACCACACTGGCCTTCTTCTGCTGGCCATAACCTACCACCACTACTTCATCTAATTGCTCGGAATCATCTTCCAGAGCCACCTTCAGCAATTTGTTTCCGGCAACACGGACTTCTTTTGTCTTCATACCGATATATGAAACTAGAAGTACCGAGTTATTGTCGGGGACGGAAATCACAAAGTTTCCATCCATATCTGTAATCGTACCTATTGAATTGTTACCTTTCAGTGTGATGTTGGCGCCAATAATGGTTTCCCCCTTACTGTCGAGCACAACTCCCTTTACTGTAACCTTGTTTTGTGCATATACCGTCACACAACTCAGCAACATGCACAAAAACAAGTAAGGGATTTTTCGAAATTGTTTCTTTACATTTTTCATTACCATTAGTTTAAGATATTAATATTCTTCTCTACTTTTGATTTGCTTTCTCCCGGAAAGCATTATCGGTTAACTGTCATTACATTCGTGAATCATATAACTATAAAATTTAAGGTTAATTTCATCCATGTTTATTTCTTTGAAGTGGCATACATGCCGATCGTTGTTCCTGTAAAACCGCCTGCAGTAGCTGTTGACAAATAATTGGCATCAATATTTTTACATAGCAAGTTCCATTCGCCTCTTTTCACAGCATAATAGAAATCATAGTAAGTACCTTTTGAAACGACCTTTAAGTCTATGACTTTCACATCATCCGCTATTGGCTGGCTTTCAATGGTTTTTGTTTCGCTATTGCCAAGCTGTTGCAGAGCAATGTACTTATCATTCCCCGTTTTGCCGACAGACAGAAAATACTGATGTTTTTCATCTTTGAACAGAAGCATCCCGGCTGTTTCATTTTCATCTGACGAGTTGAAAAGCATCCGTGTGGTACACTCAAATTTATGGTGCTGCATACGGCGGCATACGAAAGCGGGAACCTTCTTCTCGGTCGTACTTACATCTGTACATTTCAAAGTGAGATATCCCGGAGTTTCAGTCAATGAGTACAAGTCCGTAGCAGGAGCGCGCAAGGTCATCCAAGCCATTCCGAGCGTAGTATCATCAAAGTTATCATTCGCTTCAAAATTACCGAAAGTCACGGCAGAATCACGCTTTACTCCTGCCCTGCGGGTAATCATGGGTACCAAGTCCTCGCCTTGCGTCATATATGGGAAACCATCTTCACTCCATTTCACAGGCATCAGGAAGGTTTCACGACCCAGGTTTTCAAACTTGTTGCCAATGGGACGGCAAGCCAAAAATACTGCCCACCAATCACCTTCTTTAGCCTGAATCAAATCAGCATGACCGGCACAAGTGATAGGATTGGGGCGTTCTGCATCCAATTGACGCTGCGTCAGAATAGGGTTGTTTTTCCAAGGTGTAAATTTTCCCATTGGAGCATCTCCACCAAAGATTACTTCCGAATGCCATCCGCCCGTTCCGCCTTCGGCAGACATCAAGAAATATTTCCCGTTGATTTTATACATGTGCGGACCTTCAATCCAAATGGGTTTGTCTTCGGGACGTGCGCCTTTATTCACCAATATTTTACGCACTCCCACTGTCTTGTCGGCCTCCACATCGAACTCCTGTATGCGGATGGTACGGTGTCCGCTATATTCCGGTTTATTATCCGGAGCATCATCATTATTAACAATATATGCTTTGCCATCCTCATCAAAGAAGAAAGAAGGGTCAATGCCTGTCACTTCGGGCAGCATAATAGGATCTGACCATGTACCAAAAGGATCTTGTGTCTTCACGAAAAAGTTGCCGGCACCAACATTGGTCGTAATCATATAATAAGTTTTATTATGAGGATTGTAAGCTATAGCCGGTGCAAAGATTCCTCCACTGACATGTTGACCCATCATATTGACCAGCTGTGAAGGTCGGTCCAGAATATGTCCCACCTGTTTCCAGTTCACCAGATCCCTGCTATGGAAAAGAGGTACTCCAGGAAAATAAGTGAATGTAGAAGTTGCCAAGAAATAATCACCTTCCCCATTAGTACAGATACTAGGATCAGAATACCATCCCGGCAGAATAGGATTATAGAAATAATCTTCTCCGGGCAAAGGATTGGATACATAGAAATCATCCTCTCCTTTATAATTGAAGTCATCAAAAAGGGCTACAGACTTGCCGATAGTAGGTAAATCACCCTCTTTCTTCGTAGAACTACACGAAGTAGATAAAATGCCCGAAAAGAATGCTGAAAGAAGCGTGATTGACCAAAGTTTCAAAGTTTGTTTTTCATTCATAGCGATTCGAATATATTTTTATTATTAATTGTGTTCCATCCGTCAGTGTCTCATTCTATCAGGACAGATTGTTGTCGCCACAAATATATCGCTTCGCTTTCTTACTCATTTTATATTTCTGATACACGTATCTCTAGAGAGGTTACATCTTTATTTTTTCTGTAACATACTTCTTTATCCATGCTACACCGTATTCAATATCATATTGATATACAATGCATTACAAATAAAAGAACCGTTTGCAAGGGTCTATCTGTCAGACCTTACAAACGGCTTCCTTCCTGCATAGGAATGGAAAAATCTAAATCTTATTCCAGTTCATCTACCGGCAATTCCGTTTCTTTACGATACCCCGATGAAGTAAATACGGCAATCAGCTCTCCCTGTTCATCCGTAATCTTCACTTCCACGAAAGGAATGCGATGATGGTTGAATACCTCGGTAGCATCAGCATACACATATCCCAACTTGGCAGGACGCAGAAAAGTAATATTTGCATTGATGGAAAGCGTCAGCTTCCGGCGACTGTTCGCCACTGCGGCAAAGGCAAGATCTGCCAAAGTGAACAATGCACCTCCTTGGCATACTCCGCCACCATTCAAATGACGTTCGGTCACCTCCATACGTGCACGGGCATACCCCGGCTTTATTTCGAGCAGTTCCACTCCTGTGCAGGTAGCAAAACGGTCGGTCTTCAAAAATTCTTTTAATGTTGTCATAAGGCAATCTGTGTAAATTAAGGAAAGCCATTAGTGAATAGTCACCATCGTAGCTCCAAACCCATATTCGCGGAACGAAGCATCCTGACTTTCATAATTCTTATATTTGTATTTTAATTCCTGTAAGATGGATTTGCGCAACACGCCATCTCCCTTGCCATGAATAAAGACAATTTTCTGCCCTTTCTTGTTCTTGTATTCTTCCAGAGTTTTGCGGAATACATCCATTTGGTAATTTAATATTTCTCCATTACTCATTCCGCCGGTATTATCCAGCAATTCGTGGGCATGAAGGTCTATCTCCACAATGTCGTTCCTTATCTGTTTCTGCTGTGAAGGTTTAGAAACGGGACGTTCTAGCTCTTTCTTCTGCAACAGAGCCTCCTTTATATCATCTGCCGAAACAAATACTTCTTTCACCGGAGCATCATCTCGCACTATATCATAGATAAGTGACGGTTCCTCGAAGAATATGCTCTCGCGGAACGTATGCAGTTTATAGAATTTTACAGTATCTATACGCAATTCTGCCGACACAGCCGGTTTAAACAAGAAACTTTTGTTGTCTTTGAAAGCAATGCATTGCACGGCTACGTGTTCTAATTCATTCAATACGCTCTTTTCAAATTCTTCTATGTAGAATTTGGTATTCGGCTCCACCATTCCATGACAGCGTACACGCCAGTTACTTCCCTCGGCAGTGAGATAGGCGAAATACAATGTAAAGTTGCTGTCATTAATGAGATACGCATCAAAAGCCGTAGCAGAAATAGCCTTAATATCCTGAGGAATAAAAGCAAGCATCACATTCAGCACATCTCCCCCCTTGCGCTCCGCCGGACGGTAAGTAATAGGACGATCATCTTCCTCATCTTCTTCGGAACGGATCTTAACCGTTGCCCCTTTGGCTTTGGCAGCTTCCTCATCCCGTTTTTTTGTAGCGGGAGCTACCGGCTTACGCTTCATATTATAATCGTCAGTATCAATCACTACACATTCCTTAATGGGCATAGGAATATCAAATCCGTCGGCATCTTCTACCAACACCTTGTCTTTTCCCTGGAATCCCGTCACAATACCGCCCCCTACTTCACTAAGGAAGCGTACCTTATCTCCTATTTTCATACTCTTTTCTTTTTTTGTTTACGCAAATATCGGTACTTTTGCGCAGATAAAGAAAGAAAATCAATGGAAGATACGAAACATATCAAAATAAGCGAGTTCAATTACCCGCTGCCCGACGAGCGAATTGCCAAATTTCCCCTCGCCGTACGCGACCAGTCCAAACTGCTTGTTTACCGTCATGGCGAGGTGAGTGAGGATACATTCACCTCTCTGCCGCAATACCTGGAAGCAGGCGAACTGATGATATTCAATAATACAAAGGTGATTCAGGCACGTCTGCATTTTCGTAAGGAAACGGGAGCGTTGATAGAAGTGTTCTGTCTGGAACCTATTCAACCTAACGACTATGTGTTAAGTTTTCAGCAGACCCGTCAATGCAGTTGGCTATGCATGATAGGCAATCTGAAGAAATGGAAAGAAGGTGCGCTGTATCGTTCCGTAGATGTGAAGGGAAAGCAGGTGACACTGAGCGCCACCCGTGGAGAATGCAGGGGAACTAGCCATTGGATAGACTTTTCGTGGGATGATGACACGGTGACCTTTGCCGATATACTGGAAGTGGTGGGCGAGTTGCCTATCCCTCCATACTTGAACCGTGACACGCAGGAGAGTGACAAAGAAACTTATCAGACGGTTTATTCAAAGATAAAAGGTTCCGTAGCTGCCCCTACTGCCGGTTTGCACTTTACGGAACGGGTATTGGCAGCACTGGATGAACGGGGCATTGACCGGGAGGAACTGACGCTTCATGTAGGTGCAGGTACTTTTAAGCCGGTGAAGAGTGAAGAAATTGAAGGCCATGAGATGCACACGGAATACATTTCGGTGAGCAAACACACCATTGAGAAACTGATTGCCCACGGTGGAAAGGCTATTGCGGTGGGAACAACTTCGGTGCGTACATTGGAGAGCCTTTATTATATAGGTACTATCATCAGCCGGAAACCCGATGCCGGACAGGAGGAATTGCATGTACAGCAATGGATGCCCTATGAGGATAATAATGCACTGAGTGCAGTGGAGGCACTGCAACAGATTTTGAATTATCTGAACCGGCATGAGATGGAGGCGTTGCATACCAGCACGCAGATCATTATTGCACCGGGATATGAGTATAAGATAGTGAAGAAAATGGTTACTAATTTCCATCAACCGCAAAGTACGTTGCTGCTGCTGGTTTCTGCATTTGTGAAAGGAGACTGGAGGACGATTTACGACTATGCGCTGGGACACGACTTCCGTTTCCTGAGCTATGGGGATAGTTCGTTGCTGATACCGTGATTTTTGCCTTAGAATAAGTGTATTATGATTAATTTCGATGAATATATCCGCAATGGAGAGCCTGACAAGAAAGAAAAGGCTTCGGCTTGGAAAACCGCTATTGGGCTTCAAGCTGTAGATGGCTTGCAAACTTCCGACTATCTGAAAGATACAGCGGTCAAACATATTGAGGGTGACATTAGCATTGATGAAGTGAAAGCACTTATCAATGGATATTACCAATCTAAGACCGTTCGTACTCCGAATGATGAAGATACAGAAGAAGCGGACAAGGTTTCAGCCAATATTGCCCGAATCTTGAATGAGAAGTCATTTGCTTATTCTGTAACAGGCTTTACCTCTATTCATCGGAGACTATTTGAAGGCGTATTCAAATTTGCAGGTAAAATCCGCGACTATGACATTACAAAGAAAGAATGGGTGCTTCGTGGCGATACAGTACTGTACGTTAATGCAGAAGATCTACAAAGGGCTATAGAGTATGACCTGGAACAGGAAAAAAACTTTTCTTACAAAGGACTGTCTTTGGATGAGGTAGTGTCACATATAGCCAAATTCGTTTCCAATCTTTGGCAGATACATCCATTTGGTGAAGGAAATACCCGAACAACAGCCGTTTTCACAA
The DNA here is from genome assembly GCA_902388365.1 of uncultured Bacteroides sp. Lineage (GTDB taxonomy): Bacteria > Bacteroidota > Bacteroidia > Bacteroidales > Bacteroidaceae > Phocaeicola. The sequence goes on from CABMPB010000025.1 coordinate 63,135, forward strand.
TTAAGTATTTGAGAAGCATAGGCTTCGATGTGAATAATGATTTATTTGCAGAACACTCTTGGTATTTCCGCAATGCACTGGTTCGTGCCAATTATCGCAATGTGCGTAAAGGCATTGAGCCTGATATGAGTTTTTTAATTCTGTTTTTCAGAAACCTAATGATAGGAGAACATAATGAATTGAAGAATCGGCATATGGTTGTAAATCCTCCCTCAGAATGGATTGAAGAACAAGCCCCGACAAGCACCCGACAAGCACCCGACAAGCGCCCGACAAGTTTAACCACAATACAAACATTGATTCATGTATTGGCCGGACAGCAACTATCAATAAAAGAAATGCTTGCAGCCATGAATTTAAAAGACCGTGAGAACTTTATGGCAAACTATCTGAATCCTGCCATGAAAGAAGGCTTCGTGGTGATGCTCTACCCTAACAACCCTAAGCATCCAAGACAGAAATATTTGTTAACGGTAAAAGGATTAGCGGTTTACAATTTACTTTAAATTGTAAACTGCATTGCAAGATCGTTGTTTTTGCATACAGAAATAAAATCGTTTTTTAATTACTTTATGTCACTAAACATATCTTCAAACTCATAGTATTCAAGTCGTTTTGCTATCTTTGTGACAAAACACTTAAATACTATGAGCATTACTTTACCCAAAGAACTCCCTGCCTACCCCACTTTCGTGGAAGGCACCCGCCGTGCTCCCGACCGTGGCTACCGACTGACACCTGCACAGACGGAAACAGCATTGAGGAATGCATTACGCTACATTCCCGCAGAACTCCATGAGCAACTCGCTCCCGAATTGATGGACGAACTACTCACCCGAGGCAAGATATACGGTTACCGTTTCCGCCCGCAAGGTGACCTGAAAGCAAAATCCATAGACGAATACAAAGGAAACTGCATCGAAGGAAAAGCGTTTCAAGTAATGATTGACAACAACCTCAGTTTCGATATAGCCCTCTACCCTTACGAGCTGGTGACTTATGGCGAAACCGGACAAGTGTGCCAAAACTGGATGCAATACCGCCTCATCAAGCAATATTTGGAAGTAATGACCCATGAACAGACCTTGGTCGTAGAAAGCGGGCATCCGCTAGGCTTATTCAAATCGAAACCCGAAGCGCCACGCGTCATCATCACCAATTCTATGATGGTGGGCATGTTCGACAATCAGAAAGATTGGGAAATCGCTGCACAAATGGGAGTGGCGAACTATGGCCAGATGACTGCCGGAGGTTGGATGTATATCGGTCCGCAAGGCATTGTGCACGGCACATTCAACACCTTGCTAAATGCCGGACGCATGAAACTGGGCATCCCGCAAGACGGCAACCTGAACGGACATCTATTCGTATCTTCCGGCCTGGGAGGCATGAGTGGCGCCCAACCCAAAGCGGCAGAGATAGCCGGAGCAGTAGCCATCATAGCCGAAGTGGATTACTCACGTATAGAAACCCGCCATCGTCAGGGATGGGTACAACATATCACTTCCGATTTATCCGAAGCCTATCAACTGGCTGCCGATGCCATGGCCAAGCGCACCCCCTGCTCCATTGCCTATCATGGCAATGTGGTCAATCTGCTGGAATATGCCTTGCACCACAATATCCACATCGAGCTCCTCAGTGACCAGACTTCCTGCCATGCTGTCTACGAGGGCGGTTATTGCCCGGCAGGCATCTCATTCCAGGAACGTACCCGGTTGCTGAAAGAAGACCGTGAAACATTCCGGGAGATGGTGGATGAAACACTAAGGCGCCATTTCCATGTCATAAAGGAATTGGTAGCCCGGGGCACTTATTTCTTTGACTATGGCAATTCCTTTATGAAAGCGATTTATGATGCCGGAGTCACGGAAATTTCCCGCAACGGAGTGGATGAGAAAGATGGTTTCATCTGGCCGTCTTATGTAGAAGATATTATGGGGCCACAGTTATTCGATTATGGATATGGCCCATTCCGCTGGGTTTGCCTCGGTGGTAAACATGAAGATTTAATCAAGACTGACCATGCCGCCATGGAGTGTATTCCCAAAGAGCGACGCGGGCAGGATATGGATAACTGGATCTGGATCCGCGATGCCGAAAAGAACAATTTGGTGGTAGGTACACAGGCACGGATTCTGTATCAGGATGCCCTGGGACGTATGAATATCGCCTTGCGTTTCAATGAAATGGTACGTCGCGGCGAAGTAGGCCCTATCATGCTGGGACGCGACCATCACGATGTAAGCGGCACGGATTCGCCTTTTCGCGAAACGGCCAATATAAAAGATGGCAGCAATGTGATGGCAGACATGGCAGTGCAATGTTTTGCCGGAAACTGTGCACGAGGCATGAGCCTTGTGGCGTTGCACAATGGCGGTGGTGTAGGCATCGGGAAAGCAATCAACGGAGGTTTCGGAATGGTATGTGACGGTAGTGAGCGAGTGGATCAGATTCTGCGTTCATCCATGTTATGGGATGTGATGGGAGGAGTGGCACGCCGTTCATGGGCACGGAACCAACATGCTATGGAGACTTCGGCAGCATTCAATGAAAGCCATGCTGATGGTTATCATATCACGATGCCGCATTTGGCAGATGATTCATTAATCCATCAAACATTAAAAGATAAAGGCATTAAATAACATTTACCGTAGGGGCGGGGTTTGCCCGCCCGATAATAGTCCGAATGGATGTATACGGGCGGGCAAACCCCGCCCCTACGATAAAATGAGAGCAAAACAGATTCCCCAAAAACAAGAACCATTAAAATAGTACAAACGAATTATGAACTGGACAAAAATCATGGAATGCGTCCCCAACTTCAGCGAGGGCCGCGACTTGCAGAAAATAGACAAAATAGTATCCCCTTTCCGCGCCCGCACGGGCGTAAAGTTACTGGACTATAGCAACGATGAAGACCACAACCGCCTGGTAGTCACCGTAGTAGGAGATCCCGATGCCCTGAAAGAAGCAGTGATAGAAGCCATCGGCATAGCCGTAGACCTCATAGACCTGAACCACCACCAAGGTCAACACCCACGCATGGGAGCAGTAGACGTAGTCCCCTTCATCCCCATCAAAGGCTGTAGCATGGATGATGCCATAGCCATCTCCAAAGAAGTAGGCGAGCGTGTTGCCGCCTCATATAATCTTCCTGTATTCCTCTATGAGAAATCAGCCAGCGCTCCCCATCGCGAGAATCTTGCCGTTATCCGTAAAGGAGAATTTGAAGGCATGGCAGAGAAAATCCACCAGCCCGAATGGCATCCCGACTTCGGTCCCGAAGAACGCCACCCCACCGCCGGCACAGTAGCTATCGGCGCACGAATGCCCTTAGTAGCCTACAATATAAATCTCAATACTCCCAGCCTGGAAATAGCGCATGACATTGCCAAGAAAATCCGTTTCATAGGCGGCGGACTGCGCTATTGCAAGGCAATGGGCGTGGAACTGAAAGACCGGGGCATCACCCAGGTATCCATGAACCTGACCGACTACAGCAAAACCGCCATCTATCGCGCTTTTGAGATGGTACGCTTTGAAGCCAAACGCTATGGAGTAAGTATCATAGGTAGCGAAATAGTGGGGCTTGTCCCCATGGAGGCCCTTATAGATACCGCTTCATACTATCTGGGATTGGAGAATTTCTCCATGCAACAGGTATTGGAGGCGCAAATAATGGAATAAAAAAACAACTATTATGAGCAACAATCTCATTATCATTAACGCCCATATCATCACCCCACAAGGCAGAACCGCTCGCAAGGGCAAAGAGATGAACGAACTCCTGACCATCCCCAACGGAACAGTAAGGGTAACCGACGGCATCATCACCTATGTAGGCGAAAACCGGACAAGTAACGAAAAGCCCGGCTACAAAGTGATAGACGCCAAAGGCAACGTTCTTCTTCCCGGCTTCGTGGACTCGCATACCCATCTGGTTTTCGGCGGTTACCGTCCCGATGAATTTATCTGGCGGATCAACGGCGACAGTTACATGAGCATCATGGAGCGTGGCGGCGGCATTATCAACACCGTACGCGCCACCCGCGAAGCCTCCTTCGAGGAACTGAAAAGCAAAACGGAGTGGTTCCTCGATGTAATGAGCCGCATGGGTGTCACCACCGTAGAAGGCAAAAGCGGTTACGGACTAGACCGGGATACCGAACTGAAACAGCTCAGAGTGATGCAAGCCATCAACCAGTGTCCCGACCGGAAAGTGGACATCGTCCCCACCTTCCTAGGAGCCCATGCCCTGCCGGACGAATACAAAGGAAGAAGCGACGAATACATCGACTTCCTGATAAACGAAATGTTGCCCATGATCCATCAAAAGCAACTGGCAGAGAACTGTGACATCTTCTGTGAAAAGGGAATATTCACCGTAGAGCAATCCCGCCGCCTGCTGGAAGCCGCAAAAGCCAAAGGCTTCGGAGCCAAGATACACGCCGATGAGATAGTCAGTTTCGGAGGGGCCGAACTGGCAGGTGAACTGAAAGCACTGAGCGCCGACCATCTTCTCCATGCCTCGGATGAAGGAATACGCGCCATGGCAGAGAATGATGTAGTGGCAACATTGCTCCCCCTCACCGCTTTTGCCCTGAAAGAACCATACGCCCGCGGCAGGGAAATGATAGACCAAGGTTGCGCCGTAGCCCTCGCTACAGACCTCAACCCCGGCAGTTGTTTCTCCGGTTCCATTCCACTGACTTTCGCCTTGGTCTGCATCTATATGAAACTGACCGTAGCCGAAGCCATCACCGCCCTGACCCTGAACGGTGCCGCCGCCATCAACCGTGCCGACCGCATCGGAAGTATTGAGGCGGGAAAACAAGGAGATTTCGTCATGTTGGGAACTCATACGCCTAACGTATTACCTTATTATACCGGTATGAATGCCGTGCAAACCACCATTAAAGGTGGAAAGATTTTATAACCAAGTTATTCATTAAAAAAACTAATAGCCATGTTAACAGAACTCACGATCAAAGAATTTATCAATAAAGTAATCAGCAACGACCCTGTCCCCGGTGGCGGCAGTGTATCAGCCCTCAATGGTGCCCTCGCCACCTCACTGGCCGCCATGGTGGCAAACCTCACCATCGGACGCAAGAAATATGTGGAAGTAAACGAAATAATGGAAGATCTTTCTTTCCGTTTCGAGAAACTGACGCAACAACTGATAGCTGATGTAGACCGCGATTCGGATGCATACGATCGCGTATTCTCCGCCTTCAAACTCCCCAAGGAAACCGATGAAGAGAAAGCCATCCGCAGCGAAGCGATCCAACGGGAAACCAAGTATGCCGCACAGGTACCTATGGAAGTAGCGCGTGCCGTTCATGCCATCCTGCCCATGATTGATGTAGTGGCACGCAAAGGCAACAGCAATGCCGTGACCGATGCCTGTGTTTCGATGATGTGCGCACGTACTGCCATTCTGGGAGCATTGCTTAACGTCCGTATCAACCTCACTTCCATTAAAGACGAAAAGTTTGTAAAAGAAATGAGTGAAGAAGCCGATATGATTGAGCAGACCACAATCTCCGAAGAACAAAAGATATTGGATTACGTAAAAACAATACTCTAGCACACACCGTAGGGGCGGATTGAATCCGCCCGAAAACAAAAACCTAAAAAAGAGACACCATGAAAAACGTATATCAAATAGGCTCGGGCGATCTCACCTTCGACATCATCGAGCGTATTATCAACGAAAACCTGAAGCTGGAACTGGCTCCCGAAGCCAAGGAACGCATTCAGAAATGCCGGGACTATCTGGACAGAAAGATAGAAGAATCTGACGTTCCCCTTTATGGCATTACCACCGGATTCGGGAGCTTGTGCAACCGCAACATCTCTCCCGATGAACTCAGTACCCTGCAAGAAAACCTGGTGAAAAGCCATGCTTGCAGCGTAGGAGCCGAAATGCCCCACGTCATTGTAAAACTGATGTTCCTGTTGAAAGCCCATGCCCTGTCACTGGGACACAGCGGCGTGCAAGTCATCACCGTGCAACGCATCATCGACTTCTTTAATAATGATGTAATGCCCATTGTCTATGACCGTGGTTCACTGGGTGCTTCCGGCGACCTGGCGCCATTGGCAAATCTTTTTCTTCCGCTTATCGGAGTAGGCGATGTATATTATAAAGGTAAACGGTGCGAAGCCATCAGCGTGCTCGATGAATTTGGCTGGGAACCCGTAAAACTGAAAAGCAAGGAAGGACTGGCCTTGCTCAATGGTACCCAGTTTATGAGTGCCAACGGCGTGTATGCCATCCTGAAAGCCTTCCGCCTTTCCAAGAAAGCCGACCTTATTGCCGCTATTTCCTTAGAGGCTTTTGACGGACTCATTGATCCTTTCATGGATTGCATCCAACAGATGCGCCCACACAAAGGACAAATAGAAACCGGAGCCGCTTTTCGCAGAATACTGGAAGGCAGTGAAATCATAGCACAACACAAACAGCATGTGCAAGATCCTTATTCCTTCCGATGCATCCCGCAGGTGCATGGCGCTACCAAAGATGCCATCAACCATGTGGCTTCCGTATTGCTGACTGAAATCAACTCGGTCACCGACAATCCCACCATATTTCCGGATGAGGACTTGATTATTTCCGGCGGTAACTTCCACGGACAGCCCTTGGCACTGGTCTATGACTATCTTGCCATAGCCATGGCAGAACTGGGAAATATCTCAGAGCGCCGCGTGGCACAACTCATTATGGGACTCCGCGGACTACCTGAGTTTCTGGTAGCCAATCCCGGTTTGAACTCCGGTTTTATGATACCGCAATACGCCGCCGCCAGCATGGTGAGCCAAAACAAGATGTATTGTTATGCCGCCAGCAGCGACTCCATCGTGTCCAGCAACGGACAGGAAGATCACGTGAGCATGGGCGCCAATGCCGCCACCAAGCTATACAAAGTGATGGACAATCTGGAACACATCCTTGCCATCGAACTGATGAACGCCGCACAAGGTGTGGATTTCCGCCGCCCGCTAAAAAGTTCTCCTTATATTGAAAAGTTCCTCTCTGTCTATCGCAACGAGGTGCCTTTCATTAAAGAAGATATTGTGATGTATAAGGAAATACATAAAACGGTTGCTTTTTTAAAGCGGCATCAGGTGAATTATTAATATCTTTGCATCTTGAAGCATAAAACAAGAAGCAAAGATGAATAGCGACAACAAAGAAGAAATGTTCCCTATCGTAGACGAACAGGGAAACATCATAGGAGCTGCCACCCGGGGAGAATGCCATAGCGGAAGCAAACAGCTTCACCCCGTGGTCCATCTCCATGTGTTCAACAGCAAAGGTGAACTCTACCTGCAAAAGCGTCCGGATTGGAAAGACATCCAGCCCGGCAAGTGGGATACGGCCGTAGGCGGACACATCGACTTAGGCGAAAGCGTAGAAATTGCCTTGAAACGTGAAGTACAGGAAGAATTGGGCATCACCGACTTTACCCCCGAACTGTTGACAAGCTATGTATTTGAATCAGCCCGCGAAAAAGAGTTAGTTTTCTCACACAAAACCACTTACGACGGTCCCATCACACCAAGCGACGAGCTGGACGGAGGCCGCTTTTGGTCATTGGATGAGATAAGAGCCAATATAGGAAAAGAAATATTTACGCCTAACTTCGAGAACGAATTCAAGAAACTAGGCTTCTGAAACAACTATTTCATAAAAAGGGTCAAATTCTTGATGCAGGTCAAGAATTTGACCCTTTAGTGTATATTTCACCCTTATAGGAGTACAAGCTAGAACAAAACAGCGTAATTTTGTGTTGTAAAACATAAAAAGAAAGGATAACGAGATTATGAAAAAGGTAAAAAGTATTTTTAAGAAAGCTCTGGTTCTGATGGGCGAAAACGAAGTAAGAGCCTGGGGCATAGGGATTAAGTAAGAAACTTCCCCGTTTTTTTTAACCAAGAGAGAAAGGATAACAGTATGAAAAGAATGAAAGATGTTCTTAAAGAATGCGTGAAAGGCATTGAAATGAATGCCGCATTAATGTATGGTTGCAAAGTAAAGTAACAACCATACTTACTTAAAGATTTAAATTACAGTTAGATAGATAAGGCTGCTTTGGAAACAGAGCAGTCTTATTTTTTATACAAAAAAGAAGTAATATAGAAGTTTTTCATGTATTTTTGTGTCTTACAAGTAGTTAACCGGTAAAACAAACAAAACGATGAACAAGAAAAACAAACTGAAAAAACTCTTTATCCTCACATTATTATTCATTGAAGGAGTAGCCTTTTCATATGCTCAAACCTTATTTCCCACACCAGCCGATATGCAACGCAGACAGGGTGAATTCTCCCTCAGCACCTCCACCCGAATATCGGGTGATGAAGAATATGCAAGGAAACTGGCAGATACTTTCAAACAAACAATTCAATCCCTCCCCCTTACCGACAGAAAAACTCCCAATGTAATCCTTTTCTCTCTAGTATCCGATTCATCAATACCCGACGGCGGATACCATTTACAAGTAAAACCCGATACAATCCAACTATCTTCCTCCTCGGCATGTGGTCTGTTTCATGCAAAAGAGGCACTGCTACAGTTGGCACGATTCGGAAAAGGAAGATTACGTTGTTGCACTATAAATGATGTGCCAACCTATCAGTGGCGCGGTTTCATGCTCGATGAAAGCCGCCATTTCTTCGGCAAAGAGAAAGTAAAACAATACCTTGACATCATGGCCTCTCTGCGCCTAAACGTATTTCACTGGCATTTGACGGACGAACCCGGATGGAGAATAGAAATCAAGAAATACCCCAGATTGACACAGACAGGCGCTGTTGGCAATTATCACAGTCCACGGGCTGCCGCAGCTTTCTACACACAGGAAGATATAAAGGAAATAGTAGCCTATGCGGCAGAGCGCCATATCATGATAGTTCCGGAATTTGATATGCCGGGGCATGCCACAGCAGTTTGCCGCGCCTATCCCGAAGTTTCCGGTGGAGGCGAAGGTCGCTGGCAGGGTTTCACATTCCACCCCTGCAAGGAAGAAACGTACCGGTTCATCAGCGATGTATTAGACGAAATGATTACCCTGTTTCCTTCTCCTTATATACATATAGGAGGTGATGAAGTGCATTATGGCAATCAAAGTTGGTTTACCGACCCCGACATTCAGCAATTTATAGCTGAAAAGAATCTGGTGGATGTGAAAGGGCTGGAACATTATTTCATTCGCCGCATTGCCGGGCTGATAGCATCAAAAGGAAAAACAATGATCGGTTGGGACGAAATAGTAGACGCCGAAGTATCTCCCAAACAAGCAGTGGTGATGTGGTGGAGGCATGACCGCCAATATCAGTTACTCAAAGCCTTGGAATCAGGTTATCGTGTCATATTGACTCCCCGCCGCCCCATGTATGCCGACTTTATACAACACGCTTCCCACCATGTAGGACGCCAGTGGAATGGATACAACCCATTAGAAAACGTTTATCACTTCCCGGAATCCATTTCCCATTTGTTCAAAGGATATGAAAACCAGATAATGGGCATGCAAATGTCCCTATGGACAGAAAAAGTAGCAGATGAAAAGAGGCTGGACTTTATGGTATTTCCCCGTTTAATAGGACTTGCCGAGGCTGCTTGGACTCCTTGCAGAAGTAAAGAATGGAGTGTTTTTATGCAACGTCTTCCCTTATTTCTGAACTATCTGGATACTTTGGGCATTTACTATTTCAATCCGTTGAACCCTCTGCAAAGGGAAGAACCTACCGCCCCGGAAAAAGAAGATATTTTGCAAAATGGATAAAATAACAGGAGCAAAGTAAATAAGAATACAAAACAATTATTCGTTATCATACTTCTAAATATAACGTGATAAATAGAGAAAGCCGGATAAGTATCTCAAGAACTTATCCGCCCTTCTCATAAGCCTTTAGAGAGGGTTGAAGGTTCTTCTTTGATGCTTTAGAACGTATTTTTTCTACTTAATTTCTACTTATAATCTATCGAATGATCATGAATAAGAAAGGAGTAAGGAGGGGGATTTGTTAAATGAGTGAAATGTAAATGAAATATTTTTGTATTTCTGCTCTTTAAATTAGCAAAAAATACAATTATATTCTTATCTTTGTGAACGTATATGAATAGGAAAAGCCGGATAAGTTCTTGAGATACTTTGCAGGTCCTCCTCTCAATTCATATACAAACCT